>CAXTXE010000045.1:0-6106 GCA_964248165.1 uncultured Terriglobus sp. | reverse complement strand
CCTCTTGTGTTCCAGTTGTCTTGCCAAAGGCACGGCTGGGTAGCGAAGTTCGGTTATGATAACCGCTGAATGCATATAAGCGGGAAGCATGCCCTAAGATGAGATCTCCCAACCCAAAAGGGAAATGAAGGGCCCTGGAAGACCACCAGGTTGATAGGCTGGAGGTAGAAGCGCAGCAATGCGTGCAGCTTACCAGTACTAATCGCCCGTTCGGCTTGATCATAGAATTTACTCTGCGCAGAGCAATCTGACCAGAGACATTCAATACAGGCCAAGTAGTTACCCGCTGCCCCGAGATACGATTCAGGTGCAGTGAAGACGAAACAAAGAAGTAAACGTCTACTCAATCTATTCAGTCGTGAAACCTCGCAGGTGCGAGCAGTTTCGACAATTTGCTGGTGAGAATACCGCGAGGGCCACACCCGTTCCCATCCCGACCACGGAACTTAAGTCTCGCTGGGCCGATGGTACTGCACGGGCAGCTGTGTGGGAGATTAGGTGGTCGCCAGCATAAACTAAAGGCCTCACTCCTCGGAGTGGGGCCTTGTGCTTTCCAGTCCCATGTCTGCAACGCGTGCCCATCGTTGTACATCCTGTCTAGCCGAAGAACGTCTCATCTCCAGCGGAGTAAGACATGGCGGTTTCCACGCTTCCCCAGCCTTTTACGTCCTCAACGCGAGCAGAGGCACCGCTTGCGTTTCTCTATGAGCATCCGCAGTGGTTTCAGCCGCTCTTTGATGAATTGACAGCGCGCGGAGAGCCTTTCGACGCACTGTATATTCCTGACCAGTTCTACGACATCGGCGGTCCCAGCCTGCCTTGTAAAGTACTGTTTAACCGGATGAGTCCCTCGGCGAGCAGCCGTGGAAACGGCTCAGGGCTCTTCTACACCCTCGCATTCCTGGAGCATCTGGAACTGCTCGGAGTGCGTGTCATCAATGGCGCGAAAGCCTTTCGGAACGAGCTTTCGAAGGCCGCGCAGCATTCCTTGCTCCGGTCCCTTGGTATTCGCTATATGCCTTCTCGCGTGATTCATCGCGCGGAGCAGGCTGTTCCGGCAGCAGAGGGGCTTCGATTTCCGGTGATCGTAAAGGCCAACATAGGCGGCAGCGGCAAGGGCATCGTCCGCTACAACTCAAAGATTGCCCTGCAGGCCGCGGCAGATGCTGGTGAGATTGATCTTGGGTACGACAGCATCGCCCTTGTGCAGGAGTTTGTGCCCGCTCGCGGAGGCTACATCACGCGTGTTGAGACGCTTGGCGGTGAGTACCTTTATGCCATAAAGGTCCACACCTCTGGCGAGACATTCGATCTATGCCCGGCGGACATCTGCCAGACGGCACGTGGAGAAAGCCTTAACAATGCATGTGTCGTGGAGGCCGTGAAGGCTGGCTTGAAAGTGGAAGGTTATACGCCGCCGGTGAGTGTGATCGAAACGATCGAGCGCATCGTACAGGCCGCTGGCATCGACGTTGGCGGCATTGAGTACCTCGTCGATGATCGTGATGGCGAGATTTATTACTACGACATCAACGCGCTTTCTAACTTTGTGGCGGACGCTCCACGAGTAATCGGCTTCAATCCGGTAGAGAACCTTGCCGACTATCTTGAAGCAGAGGTTCGGCGTGCCGGCTAAGCAAGGCATCCGTTTCGGCTATTGGATGCCGGTCTTCGGAGGATGGCTGCGCAATGTCGAAGACGAGGGCATGGAGGCGAGCTGGGCATATGTCAGCAAGCTGGCGCGTCGAAGTGAGCAGCTCGGTTTCGATCTTTCCCTCATCGCCGAACTCAATCTGAATGACATCAAAGGCGTTGATGCACCGAGCCTTGACGCGTGGTCAACAGCAGCCGCGCTTGCCGCCGTCACGGAAACCCTTGAGTTGATGGTTGCGGTCCGGCCCACGTTTCACTCGCCCGCGCTCTTTGCCAAGCAGGCAGCGAACGTCGACCTGATCAGCAATGGCCGTCTCGCACTGAATGTCGTCTCATCCTGGTGGGAGCAGGAGGCGCGGATGTATGGTGTCGATTTTGAACGGCATGATGACCGGTACGGCCGTACTTCTGAGTGGCTGGACGTGGTGGATGGTCTATGGCATCAGCCGCGCTTCACGCACACTGGCAAGTACTACAAGACCGAGCAGACCGTGCTGGAGCCCAAGCCTATGCGCACTCCACGACCCCCAATTTACGCGGGAGGAGAGTCGGAGGCCGCAAAGAACCTCATCGCGCAGAAATGCGATGCCTACGTGATGCATGGCGACACCCCGGAGCACATCGCTGCGAAGATCGCCGACATGCGTGACCGAAGGCAGCGCTTCGGGCTCGGTCCGATGCAGTACGGAATCGCAGGATATGCCATTGTGCGCGATACGGACTCCGAGGTTGCAGCCGAGGTGGCTCGCATCACGGACGTGCAGGCCAGCGCCAAGGGCTTCGCGAACTACCAGCAGTGGTTGCAGGGCACGCAGCTTGAGCAGAAGATGTCGCTTCAGGAATATTCCGTATCAAATCGCGGTCTGCGCTCCGGCTTGATCGGGACGCCGGGTGTCGTGCAGGATCAGGTAGAACGGTTTCGAGCTGCGGGTGTCGATCTGCTCCTTCTCCAGTTCAGCCCGCAAATGGAAGAGATGGAGAGGTTCAGTCAGCAGGTCATCCAGCCTGGGTCCGGCCAGGCTTCCGTGGCTTAGAGTTCCGTTCCAGCCAGCCACAAACTTGCAGGGTGGCTAGTGAGTTGCCGGACCGGTGCAACGGCGAATCGACATCAACGTTGTTGCATACGTGACGGGCTGGGACCGAGCAGGCCAAAAGCCGCTTGGGCGCTGAGCCGGGCGAATCGTTTGTCTGGGACCTTTATGAGGTGGCCCGCTGTCTGCTTGATCCGGCGTAGATGGTAGAAGATGCGCACCGTGATGGAGCCATACTCCCGGTAGAAATCGCGCTCTGCCCACAACATGATGCGGTATCGCCGGAGCGACTCCTCGCCAGCGAGTTGATGCGTGGAGAGGCTGTGCTCCAGCCTTGCGCGGGTCAGGTAAAGGCGCCCACCGTTTGCCTGCAATTGATGGAATGTAACGTGGTCGAGGAAATCCATCCGGTAGTTGTCTGGAAAGCGCGTCAGTGCGCTCACCCGAAGACATGCACCGGAGTTAAACGCCGAAACCGTTTCGCGCAGCACGCCTGTCATGTTTTCCGGCAGAGCACGATGTGAGAGCCGGGGCAAAAACTGAGGCGAAAGCGTTTGGTCTCCCTCAACAAGCCTGGGTACAACCGCAACCACTTCGCCTGGCACGGTGGGCAGCGTGGTGCGCAGTTCGTCCATGTAGCCCGCCGTCAAGGTCGTATCCTGGTCCAGCAGAAGCAGCCACTCAGAGCCGTTTGCGCGCGCCTCATTCAAGCCGGTCTTGTACGCAGCGGCTACGCCCCCGTTGGTGGGATCGTGGCGGTAGAGCAGCGGAGCTGGAAAGGCAGGGGCTTCAGATGCATCAGGCGAATTGTCGTAGAGCAGCAAGCAGAAGCCGTCGAACGGAGTTTCCTGAAGCAGATCCCGCAGCGAACGGAAGCAGGGGCTCTCCTCCGTCGTCATGCGATAGAGCACAAGAACAGCGGTCACATGGGCCACACTCATAAGCCCGCCGTTACCGGAGCGTCGGTGCGCTTGGCAGCCTTCATGTCCCAGAGATACCACAGCATCGCCAAGTTTTCGCGCAGGCCTTTCTGGAACAGGCGGTAGCGAAACCAGATCGACACGCGGAGCAGCCGGTTTGGTTTGCTGTCGCACCGCAGGAAGGCTTGCAGCACGGCTCGCTGCGCGGGTTCGAGTTCCGCTCCGTACACTGAAAGAAATGCCTTCGCCATGGTCACACTGCGCTCCCAATGCGCGCGGCGATGCACGTGCAGCCGCGGCTTTGGAAGCAGTGTTCGCGGCTGCTGCAGGGCAGCACCGGTCACGTTGCCGGCGTGCTGGCGGTAAAGCATTGTTGCCTGGTTCAATCCGTAAGCATGACCGAAGGCGCACGCTGCCAGCGCGATCCACCAATCGTGCAGGACGGCAACGCTTGACATTCTGCTTGCGCGCTCAACCAACGCCCGATTCATCAGGATGGTGCACCCGGTGACGGCATTATCGGCGAGCAGGAGGCACAGACTGCGGCCCCGGCGAGGGTCGAGGTGCTGGCTTTGCCACAACGATGGTGCGATGACGCCTAGGTCTTTGTCCACCACCTGCAAGTCAGTGAATACCAGTAGTGGCACCGTCTTGCCGTAGCGCTCTTCTAACTTCTGCATGGCGGCGAACGAGTCAGCCAGCTTGCCGGGCAGCCAGACGTCATCCTGATCTGCCAGAGCAACATAGGGTGCCGTTGAGGCGCTCATCAGAATCTGAAAGTTCCATGTGGCATGGCCGCTGCCCTTGTCGCCAGGCAGAAGTGCGACCCGGTCTGGATGCGTTTCCGCTGCGTTGACGAGTATTCTCGCCGACTCGTCGCTCGAACCATCATCACGGGCCAGAATGCGGGTTGGTTGATGGGTTTGGTTGAGGATGGAGTCGATTTGTTCCTGGAGGTAGCTCTGGCCGTTGTAGGTGGCCAGCAGAACTTCGATCAGACTGTCTGTACTCACGCGAACACTCCGTTCGCAAGCAGTGTCTGCACGTGCTGCATGACATCGTCCGGAACGATCTCCTGGATGCAATGCGAAGTCTCAGCGGAGCAGACGGCAACACAGGGCGGCAGCGTGTGAGGAATCTGGCAAACCCTCACCTGTGGCCCCATTGGGCGGTTGCGTACGGGTGAGAAAGGGTTGTCAGGGTCCGACTCTCTAGACGCAATGAAGAGGATGACGCTGGGCGTGCCGAGTGGACCTGCGATGTGTCCGGGACCGGAGTCGCTGCCGAGGAAGATCTCGGCATGCTGCAGTAACGCGGCAGACTCCGCAAGGGTCGTCCTGCCAGCGGCTAGGATGGTGGCTGCCGTGGACCGGAGATGAATGCTGTTAGCAACGGCAGCATCCTGTGCACCAGAGAGCAGGACTGTTGGCAGTCCCATCTGCCGCAAACGGTCAACCACCTGGCACCACTTTTGCGCGTCCCACATTTTTTTCGGCTGACTTGCTCCCGGAGCAATGACCGCGAACGGGGTTGCCCTGGGAAGATGAAGACGTTCCGCGATGGCATTCCAGTCAGCCCGTGCGGCCAGCGCCTCCAGCGGCTGTAGCGTCGATGTACTCGCGGAGAGATGCAATCCGCTTTGAACGAGGCCAACGCGTTCCAGCAGGAGAACAAAACGCGCCGGCTCATGCATGCCGGACCCGGCCTGTACCGCCTCCGTCAGCAGGCGGTCACGGTGGTGCGCCAGCCTGTCCTGTGGAGCACCTGCCGCACCCGCGAAACCAATGCGCCGCGGCGCGCCGGTAAGCACTGCTAGGTACGAGGAGCGGAAGAGGTCGTCACCCCATCGTGGATTGACGCAGACACTTGGACGGCAGTGGAGCATGTGCCGGCGGTACTCGCGCAAGACGGCTGTGATTCGGCGGATGGAAGCAAGGCTGCCGATCGGCGGCTCGGTCCCGAGCCTTAGGCGATAGACAGATCGCAGTTCCGGCATATGCTCCAGCAGCGGCGCAGCGTTCTGCTCCACTGCCAGGTCAATTGGGGTGTCCGGGTGCGCACGCTTGAGAGCCTGAAGCATTGGCATCAGCATGATGGCGTCACCAAGGTGCGGCGTCAGCGAACAGACGAGGAAGGCTTCAGAATCCCGGCCAGCCTGGTATGCGTGTGGCAGAACACGCAGGGATCTCGTGCATTGGACGGCAGCGAGAAAGACGCGAGGCCCCCAAAGACGAAGCAGGAACTCCGCAAGTGCGTGCAGTGTGCGCAGCGGGGACTGCAATCTCCGCCGGAGGTTACCGGGCATGTTCTTCTATGAGCTTGATGGCTGGCGGCTCGCGGGGGTAGAGCTTGCGCCAGACAATCGCTGTCTGTGGGCCGACAAGCACCAGGGCATACGAGATGACGGTGCCCAGGACGACACCCAATGGACCGATGCGCTGGACCAGGGAGATGGAGAGCGCCAGGTTGAGCGCTGGCGCTAGCAGCGAGAGAATGCCCTGC
>CAXTXE010000044.1:0-7091 GCA_964248165.1 uncultured Terriglobus sp. | reverse complement strand
ACTAGCCCGTTACCGTTGCTTCCTTCCGGACCTGGCGGGGTTGGCGGGATTGCGTCGCGTAGGACCCGGCACTTCGTGATTCTAGCATCGCAGGCGCGATAGACTGGATGAGGTGCCTGTTGCAGAACTCATCAACGACCTGAATACCATCACGCCAAAGGTGGCAAACCCACCGGCGCGTCCGCGCATCGGCTTTGTGTCGCTGGGCTGCCCCAAGAACCTGGTGGACAGCGAGGTGATGATGGGCATGGTGCACCACGCCGGTGCGGAGTTGACGCCTGCGGCGGAGGACGCCGACATCATTGTGGTCAACACCTGCTCGTTCATTGACAGCGCGAAGCAGGAGAGCGTGAACACCATCCTGGAGATGGCCGGGCACAAGGCCGGCGGCCGCGCGAAGCGGCTGATCGTCACCGGGTGCCTGGTGGAGCGCTACCGCGATGAGATACAGAAGAACATCCCGGAAGTGGATGCGGTGCTGGGCACGGGCGAGCTGGACAGCATCCTTGCCGCGGCGGGTCTGCAGCCGAAGCTGGTACCAGAAGATTCGCCTTTCCGCATCCTCACCGGAACGTTCCACAACGGGGTGTCCCAGGTTCGCGAAGCTAACCTGGGTGAGGTAGCACTGCTTTCTCCGGCAGATCCAATCCATGCCGCAACCACACTCATCGACCGAGCCAGCAGCGCTGTCCGCAAACATTCACAACTCGAAGTGCCCGAGCAAACCTCACGGCCGGAGGGCGATCTGCGCGAACGCAACGGGCGCTTCAGCCGCGATGCGTGGGATGGCGCAACTGCCGCGCTGCCCAGCTACCTGTACAGCGACGAGACGCCGCGTATCCTGACCACGCCGCGCGCGTCCGCGTACATCAAGATTGCTGAGGGTTGCGATCATCCGTGCGGCTTCTGCATCATCCCGCAGTTGCGCGGAAAGTTCCGCTCACGGCGCATCTCATCCATCCTGAACGAAGCGGAGAATCTGCTTCGGCAGGGCGTTCGCGAGATCACATTGATCGGCCAGGACACGACCTGCTACGGCGAGGATTTGGGCTTGAAGAACGGTCTTGCCACGCTGCTGGAGGCCCTCGCATCGTTGCATGTCGAAGGCGCGGGACGGATCAAGTGGCTGCGGTTCCTGTATGCATATCCCAACAAGGTCACGACGCGCCTGCTCGAAACGGTCGCCGCCCATGACAACATTGCGAAGTACCTTGATGTGCCACTGCAGCACGCGTCTGCAAGCGTTCTCAAGCGGATGAAGCGTGGCGGCTCCGGAGCGATCTTCCTCAACATGCTAGACGAGGCACGCGCGATTGTCCCCGGCATTGCAATTCGTACGGCGTTTATTGTTGGCTTTCCGGGCGAAACGAACGCGGAGTTCGCGGAGCTTGAAGCATTTGTCCGCGAAGCAAAGATCGACTGGCTGGGCGTCTTCTCGTACTCCGATGAAGAAGGGGCAGCTGCCTTCGATCTCGGCGAAAAAGTTCCGAAGCGCACCATTGAGGCGCGTCGCCGCCGCTTGATGCGCACGCAACTCAAGATCAGCGCCAAAGCACGTGCCGCGCAGGTAGGCCGTGAAGTAGAGGTGTTAGTTGAGGGACCATCCGAGGAGACCGAGTTGCTGTGGCAGGCGCGCACCATGCAGCAGGCACCCGAGATCGACGGCCATGTCCTCATCAACGACTTCGGTGACCGCGAAGCTCTCGTTCCCGGCACCTTCTACCGTGCGGAAATCACCGAAGCTCACGACTACGACGTAGTAGCCCGCATTCTGAACTAAGTTCCACCATTGGAGAAGCACATGGCAACACCAGCAGACGCAGACATCATCCTGAAGCTGTACGATCTTCGCCGCGAGGCGGTGATGCGCAAGGCGCGTGCCTTTGTGGCGCTTGAGTTCTGGCCGGAGACGAAGGAAGAGTTCTCAAAGGTGCATCACCCCGGCACGGAGCAGAATGCCTATTGGCGGCAGGTGATCAGTTACTGGGAGATGGCTTCGACGCTTGCGTTGCATGGTGCCGTGGATGCCGCGCTGTTCGCGGATACGCAGGGTGAAGCGTTCTTTGTCCGCGCGAAGTTCGCGGATATGTCGCAAGCCGTGACCGGCAACACGTTTATGCCGCAAACGCTGAAGCTGGTCGAAAGCAGCGAGTCAATCAAGCAGATGTATGCGGATCGAGCCAAGAACGTTGAGGCCGCCCGTGCGCGGATGGCCGCTACCAAAGCCTAGTTGGATTCGAAAGCCGATGCCAGACAAAGCACTCCATTGCCCCACCTGTAAGAAGCTGGTTGCCGCCGCGGATGCGGAGTTTCCATTTTGCAGCGACCGCTGCCGCATCATTGACCTAGGCAAGTGGGCGAGCGGCGAATACCGCATTTCGTCACCGGTCCACGATCCGGATCTGCTGGAAGACCTCCAACGCGAGCAGACTCGCGGACGCGAGATCTAGACCCGTGGCTGAACTTCGCTCTCCCGCCGCAACGAAGACGTGGTGGGCATGGGCTGTTGGGACATTCTTTGGCGCGGGGTATCTGCAGCCTGGTCCTGGCACGTATGGCTCCATTGTTGCCGCATTGATCTGGTTTGCCGTTTCGCGGCATGTGCCACTTCACTGGCTTCCACTGATCACAGTTGCCATGGCTGCGGCGGCCACCGCCATCGGCATCCCTGCCGCCACACGTGTTGCGCGTGAGAGCGGGCGCAAGGATCCGCAGATTGTCGTCATCGACGAGGTTGCCGGACAGTGGCTTACGCTGACACTCTGTCTTCCAGCCATGCCCTTCGCCGTGCTCGGTCTGGTTTGTTTCCGCGTGTTCGACATCCTGAAGCCCCCACCCATCCGCAGACTTGAGCGGCTGCCGGAGGGTGTTGGCATTGTGGTGGACGACTTGGCTGCCGGTGTTTACGCTCTGATCCTGCAAACGGCCGTGCAGCAGATGTTTCTGGTGCAGCAGTTGATGTACCACAACCAGCACCTGCATTAGCGGGATAGGCCAGTTTGCGCCGGTGCCGGAGAAAAGCATAGGCTGAGATTTGATGGCTCTCCTCGACCACCTGCGTGGCGGCTCGTCCACGCCGCATCTTCTTTCGCTTTCGCCTTCTGCCGCGATGCCGGACGGTTTCGTTGATCTTCGCGGCGAACACCTGAGCGGGGCTCAGCGTCCAGCCGTCTACGTGGGCGATACGCTGGCACCGCTCACGTTTACCTCCGGCAGCAGGATCACCATCCGTGTGCCGGACGGCACCATCTCTGGCGATGTGACGCTAAGCCTGGGCGAGCACCGCTCCAACGCTCTTCCTCTCAGCGTTGCTCTGCCGATGGCTGAAAATCTGCACCCAATCGCGAATCCAGTGGTGGATGCTGACGGCAATCTGTATGCCACTTTTTCAGGCTCCCGCGGCCAGGAGGTGCCGGTCTCCATCTTTCGGATCGACCGCGATTACCAGACGCGTGCCTTTGTACGCGGACTGGCCAATGCCAGCGGCCTGGCGTTCGGCCCGGACGGGTATCTGTACTGCTCGTCGCGAGTAGAGGGCACGGTGTACCGCATCAGCAAGGATGGTGCCATGACGCAGTGGGCTGAAGGCATGGGCATCGCGACTGGCCTAGCCTTTGATGACGACGGCAACCTGTATGTTGGAGATCGCAGCGGCACGATCTTTAAGCTGAACACCCAGGGGGCGGTCTTTGTGTTTGCCACGCTGGAGCCGTCGGTATCGGCCTACCATCTTGCGTTTACGGATGAGGGCACACTTCTGGTCACAGGCCCAACCACAAGCAGCAACGAGGCAATCTATGCTGTCTCGCCGGAGGGTGATGTCAGCACATGGTATCGCGGGCTTGGGCGGCCGCAGGGGATGGCGTTGGACGTGGATGGCAATGTGTATCTCGCGGCATCGCTGCACGGCGACCGCGGTATCATCCGCATTACGCCCAGGAAGGACGCGAGTGTCGCGGTCAGCGGCAACGGTCTGGTAGGACTTGCCTTTCTGGAGGATGGCTCTGCCGCGCTGGCTACCAATGGCGCGCTGTATCAGGTGGATCTACAGGCTGAGGGACGGCTCAACCGGTGAGTACGGCATACCAAAAATGCGAGGAAAGCAGACATGGGCATGATTGAAATACCGGTCGATGAGACACTCCGGGCCAACGCTCAGCAGGTGCTTGCCAATCAGGGGTTCACGCTGACAGAAGCAGTGGATATGTTCCTGCGGATGGTTGTACATGATGGAACCATCCCTGCGGTCTACCGTGTTCCGAACGAGACCACGCTGGCCGCCCTGCGCGAGGCAGAGTCCGGTACGCTGCCGAGATACAGAGATGCGAAGAGCTTCATGAGGTCCCTTCGTGAGGGCGATTAGCAAATTGTCTCGCTTCAAGTCTGATTTCAAAAAGATGCTCAAAGTTCCACGTTACCAGAGGTTCGACGAGACGTTAGACGAAACCGTATCGCACTTCGTGGCTGGAACTTCTCTTCCCGAAAGTCTCCTGGATCATCCGCTCAAAAGAATTTGGACCCGTTGCCGCGAGTGTCATCTTAGGCTTGACTTACTTCTGATCTACAGGCACGACGGCCAAAAAAATACTACGTTGCTCCGCCTGGGTACACACAGCGAGCTTTTCGGATGATTGCTGAAATTATTGCCGTTGGCAGCGAGATGCTGACGCCCTACCGCCAAGATACGAACTCGCTGGCGATGACGGCGGAGTTGAACCGTCTGGGTGTCGAGGTCGCGTTTAAGACGATCCTCGGCGACTCGCTCCCGCAACTGACTGATGCATGCCGGATTGCCCTGCGGCGGGCAGACATCGTCTTGTTTTCCGGCGGGCTCGGACCCACCGAGGATGATCTGACACGCGAGGCTGTTGCTGCCGCGCTCCGCGTGGGTTTGACACGCGATTTGACGGTTGTCGAAGCGTTGAAGCGTCGCTTTGAGAAGCGCGGTATCGCGATCCGCGAGATCAACTACAAGCAGGGTGACGTGATCGATGGAGCCGAGCTGCTGCCCAACAGCAACGGCACCGCGCCTGGCCAATGGATCGCGACCGAGTTCGAAGGCAAGCCGCGCTACATCGCGCTGCTGCCAGGGCCGCCGAAAGAGTTAACCGCGCTCTTCGCCGAGCAGGTGCGGCCACGGCTTGCGCGTGTGGTGCCGCAGCAGCACATAGCCACGGGGCAGCTGCGCATGGCGGTCGTCCCGGAGAGCGAGGTGGACGCGCGCACATCGCCCATTTACACGCAGTACGCAGATGTGCAGACAACAATCCTGAGCACGCAGGGTGAAATCCAACTGCACTTTCTGTGCGCCAAGCCAACGCAGGCTGAAGCCGGGGCACGTGTCACAGACCTTCTGACACGCTGCCAGCAGCAAGTCGCGGAGTTCGTCTTTTCGTCCAACGGTAACTCGCTGGAGCAGGTGGTGCTGCAGCAGCTTGCGGCTCATCACCTGACACTGGCCACGGCGGAGAGCTGCACCGGCGGCCTGATTGCGCAACGGCTGACTGGCGTTCCTGGATCATCCGAGTCGTTCTTAGGTGGTGCAGTGGTGTATGCAAATGCCCTCAAAACAACGTTCGCAGATGTCTCCGCGGAGATCATTGAGCGGCATGGCGCGGTAAGCGAAGAGGTTGCGGGCGCGCTGGCTGAAGGCATTCGTGCGCGCACGGGCGCGGACCTCGCCATCGGGGTCACCGGCATTGCCGGTCCTGGAGGAGCGACGGCGGCAAAGCCGGTGGGCCGCGTGTACATCGCGCTGGCCAGCCCAGAGGGAGCAACCGTACGCGAGTTCACCCTGATGGGCGACCGCGAACGCGTGCGCTGGTTCGCCTCGCAGCACGCGCTGGTGATGTTGCGGCAGTGGCTTGCGCAGCGGCTGATAGACTCATCTGCGCCATGACTCCGCTCGCTCTCTGGACCATTACGCTTGCCATTGCCTATCTGATCGGGTCCGTTCCGACGGGCTACCTGCTGGTCCGCCTTTTCCGGCACGAGGATGTCCGCGCATCCGGTTCCGGCAATACGGGCGCCACAAATGTCGCGCGCTCCGGCGGCAGCGGGCTTGGAGTTGCAACGCTGGTGCTGGACGCGCTGAAGGGCCTGGTTGCCGTCGTCATCGCGCAGCATCTTGGTTTGCGCACCGGATTTCCGAACGCATACGATCTCGCCGCAGTTGCCGGATTGGTTGCGGTACTTGGGCATGTCTTTCCCGTGTGGTTGGGATTTCGCGGCGGCAAAGGTGTCGCCACCGCGCTTGGCGTCTTTCTTGCGCTTACGCCGCTTACCGCGCTGTTCAGCGTGCTGATCTTCGCTGCGGTGTTTGCCGTTACCCGCTATGTTTCCCTGGCGTCGATCGCGGGTGCAATCGCCATGGCAGCCCTCGCGATCCTTAGTGACCGCAAGCACCGGCTGATTGTCGATCTGGTCTATCTCGTCATTCCGTTGCTCGTGATCGTGAAGCACCATGGCAATGTGAGCCGCCTCTTGGCGCATACGGAGCCGAAGTTTGGCGTCAAGCCTGCCGCATGAGCCGCATCGCGGTCCTTGGAGCAGGTGCATGGGGAACAGCGCTTGCGCTCTCACTGGCGCGGCAACAACGGCATCAGGTTCTGCTGTGGGCGCACACGCCAGCCCACGCACGTGAGATGGAGCGAACCCGTGAAAACGCTCGCTATCTGCCGGGCTTCACCCTCCTGCCAGGTCTTCACGTAACGGATTCTCTCTCCCACGCTGTACAAAGCTCGGATGTGCTTCTCTCTGTTACGCCGTCGGAACATCTTCGCGCAACGGTGGAGGCGATGTTGCCATGGCTGCGTTCCGGCCATCTTTTCGTCTCAGCGTCGAAGGGCATTGAGGACGGCAGCTTTCGGCGCATGAGCGAAGTCGTCGGCGCGCTTACGCCTGTCTCCGTTGGGGTACTTGGCGGACCATCGTTTGCGCGGGAGGTTGCTGCAGGGTTGCCCACCGCAGCCGTGCTGGCAGCTGCGGACGGCGATGTAGCGCGCCACCTGCAGGCAGAGTTTGCCTCTGATTCGTTGCGGGTTTATACCAACGACGACATCACCGGTGTGGAGCTTGGTGGTGCCCTGAAG
>CAXTXE010000043.1:0-8224 GCA_964248165.1 uncultured Terriglobus sp. | reverse complement strand
GCCCTATCCCCCGGCGTTCTGGAACTGATGAAGCTGGACGCTGATTTCAGCCGTGACACGCTGCAGGGCGGCGGCAAGGCCTTCGCTAGATGGTTTGCCGATGATGCTGTCGCCCTGAACAACGGTAAACCTCCCGTGCTCGGAAAGACCGCCATCTCCGCCGACGCCGCGTGGGACCCCAAACAGTACCAGCTGCAATGGCAGCCACAAGGCGGCCAGATGGGACCCTCCGGCGACATGGGCTTTACCTGGGGCCACTACGAGGGCCACGCCAAAGACCGCAACGGCAACGACATCGCCACGACAGGCCGCTACATCACAGTTTGGAAGCGTATGCGGGAGAACATCTGGAAAGTAGCCCTGGACGCCAGCGCCAACGAACCGCCCGCCGCAGGCGACTGCTGCGCCCTCCCCAAACCTTAACGTCAGCACCTGCCGTATGCCGTCAGGTGTGTCGTGGGCTTGGATAGCTGTTGAGAACGGCTCGCTTGCTCCGGCAGCATCTGCGGTTGCCTCCGTGTTGCTGGATAGGGCAGAAAAACGACCGGATGCCTGTACATCTCGTAAAGAGACGAAGAAACAAGACGATATGTGTGGTAACGACACATTGTCCTTGCCGCCGCCGCGGTCTTTGACACCGTCGGCGGGGGATTTATTTGCGGAACCACAAAAAAACTGCTTATCTCTTAGTTTCAAGTGTGTGCCTGTGCGCCGCGAGCGCCGTGGCAGACGCATCCGTCAACAGCAACCGGGTCGATGTAAGCCTTACGGCCACGGTACTGCAGACCTTGACCATCACCGTTCCCAACGTGGCCGTGGCCTTTGGCACGATCACACCGGGAACCACAAACGCGGCGCCGCTTGGTCAGAATTTGGCGATCACCTCGGCCTGGAACCTGAATCCAGGTCAGACCGTCAAGTTGTACGCTTATTTCGACAATGCAACCTCGGCTCTGACGGGTGTGGCGTACGGCGGCTTAATACCCACGTCCCAGGTCAGCGCCTCGTTCAACGGCGGAGCGGCACAGAGCTTTACGAGTGCCAGCCCGTTCACCAGCGGCAGCACCGCGGCGACCCTGTACTCGGTCCCATTGACGGTCTCAAATGCAGTAAACACCCGTACCGATTCACTTGCACTCACCCTTAACCTGACCAGCAACACGTCGCTGATGGCCGATGCATACGCCGGAACTCTCCATCTACAGGCGCAGGCAATGTGAATGGGACAGTCCATGCGCCCTCTTCTTGCTGTATTTGCGGCATTCCTGCTAATCACAGGCCACGCCCAATCTCAATCCGTCCGGCCAGCCATTGCGGAGTACACCTCTCCATCTGAAGGCCGCTTCGATGTGGTCAATGACTCATTGCTGCCGATGTTTATCACCATCGAGCCGAAGAGCTTCACCATTGATGCGCAGGGCACGGCACAGTTTACCAGGCTGGACCCAGGCATCCATCTCCAGCTGAGTCAAAACTCGCTGCGCCTGCCGCCTCGCAGTTCCCGCACCATCTTTTACACCGCCACGGCGAACGCCTATCCAGCGTGGTTCTGCATCTACTCCAATTTCGCGGGCACGCCCCGGCGCGGCTTCATGAACGTGGAACTCGAACTTCCGCACACGGTCTATCTCCTCGGTAAAGGCAAAAGCGGGGAAGATGCCATCCAGGTCGAAAATCTTCGCCGTGAAGATGGCCAGCTGCACGGGACAGTACGCAATCGCAGTGGCAACGTCGTGCGCCTGCAATCGATTCAGGTGATCGATGGCAACGGCAAGAAGCGCGAAGAGGGCGGCTTTCCCCTGCTTCCAGGCGGCAGCCGGCAACTCAGCTTGCCGTTGAAAGCAGACGAGACGCCAAGCCGCGTTCGTATAAAGTTTGGCCGCTATACCGCCGAAGGCAGCCTTCCTTGAGAACCATTCCGCACCGTGCCATCCTGTGTGCTCTCATGGGGCAGGCGGCGCTCGCCGCCACGGCGCAGGTACTGCTCCTGAATGGCGGAACCAGCACCGTGGCGGCAAGTGAGGGTGCCGGTATCACGCTCTTTGAGGCTGACACCACAACGCAATCCAGCATTGGGTACGCCCAGGGCCTGCACCTTGGCGGCTCGCGGGAGGTCCGCAGCGGTCCGCTGTCTGTAACCCTGGGTGACAGCAGCCTTTCTCTGTCGTTGCCTACAGATGTCGCCGACGAATACCGGAGCATCCGCGTCCGTGGTGCCCTGCTGCAGACTTTACGCGACGGGGGCGAAACGCAGGGTCCAGTCACACCCGCGACAGGTGGCACCCGGTCTGGTGGACGTTTCTTCTCGGGATGGACTGGCTCGGCCTATCAGAACGCGTTCTTTTCCTCCATCGAGCCAAGTAAGCGGGTCGCCCTGGTGGAAGCTCACACGGCCCTTTCACCCCGGCTTGAATTTTCAGGAGTCGCGCTTGCCGGGTCACGCAGCACTGTGCTGGCATCCGCCGCGTGGATACCACGGGCATCCACAGTGGCTGCCATCACCACCGGTTGGAGCGGTGGGCACGCGGTCTTCCGCGCCAGCTTGCGTGATCATGGCAACAGCTGGCAGACTGGCGTGAACTACACCGCCGGTGCGCTGGAACTGCAGCCCGATCCGTCGATCTCCGCCTTTAACCTGGAGCACACGGGTCTGAACGGCAGCATCAGCAAGCGCATTGGCAACTGGCTGTTTCTGGATGGCGCACGCTACCAGTTCAACACGGCAGACGCGCCGGATGCTGCCTCTGCCGGTGTCATCGCGGCTCGTTCCACACTGTACGAGGGCGGGGGAACGGTACGGACGGGACATCTTGAAGCTGGCGTCCGCTTGCTCCACTCTGGCAGCGGGCCGCAGGTAAACAGCGGAGAAGTTTTTATTGCAGCGTGGAACACGACGCGTTGGAGTCTCCGCTCCACCAGCGTCAGCAGTACCAGCCAGGGAAGCAGCGCAACACGATCCACCACCATCGAGAGCAGTCAACAGATTTGCCAGCATTTCCGCCTAACCCAGGGAGGCATCTTCGCCGGCACCACACCGGATTTCACGGCGGGCGGACTGTATGAGAACCGCTTTGGCAGCCTGTCGATCAGCCATCGCGAAACGTTTGTCCCGTTTGGCATTGACGCCGGATTCCACCGTGTCCTCTCCATCGGCATACACCTGCATTTGGGCAGCACTGACATTTCCGCCGATCAGGTCAGTGGACACGGCCTGCACACGATGTACGACGTTGCCATGAACGGTTTTTACGGCGACAGTCTTGGCTACCGAGGCGGGGCACGCGACACGCCGCACGCCATGCCGAAGTACGCGGTGCAAGGCCGTGTAGTTTCAGAGGCTGGTGAACCGGTGCGCGGAGCGGCGGTACGCGCCGGCAATCTGACCGTTTTTACTGATTCCGAAGGACGGTACCAGGCGCAGTTTGCCCGCTCAGCACCCGTGCAGGTCGCGGTTGCACCCGCTGACTTCCTCACAGTGGAGGCCTATTGCGCGCTCACCGCACCCAGAACAATCGCCCCCGCCGCCCAGGGCAAGGCCGGCGATCTGCTCTTCCAGGTCCAACGCTGCCACGCCAAGGAGGAGCCGCAGACTGGAGCCCCGCAGACAGTATCCGCCACCGATGAAGATGCCGGCACGCTGCGGCATACGCTGGAAGCCATGCGCGCGACCGCACGCCGGCTGGGAAGACGCATGGTTCATGTGAAGACAGTGCATCGCGACGCAGCATAACGCAATCGGCTGGAGGCAGATCTAATCCATCCCGTTGACCCGGGCCGGAACGCCTGTTGCCTGGACTCTACTCCTCGTCTTTTTCCTTCAGGCGGGCGACGACGGTGAAGTCTTCGAGGGTCGTGGTGTCGCCCTTTACGTCGCCGGTTGCGGCGAGTTCGCGCAGCAGGCGGCGCATGATTTTGCCGGAGCGGGTCTTCGGCAGCGCGGGTGTGAAGCGGATTTCGTCGGGGCGGGCGAGTGCGCCGATCTCCTTGGCGACGAACTTCTTCAGCTCGTCTTTCAGCGTGGGCGTGACCTCCACGCCATCTTCCAGCGAGACGAATGCAACGATGCCTTCACCCTTCATCTCATCGGGTCGGCCAACGACCGCAGCCTCCGTCACTTTGCCGTGCGCGACCAGGGCTGACTCGATCTCCATCGTACCCAGACGGTGTCCGCTCACGCTCAGGACATCGTCCACGCGGCCCATCAGCCAGAAGTATCCGTCCTCATCGCGGCGCGCGCCATCGCCCGTGAAATAGCTGCCCGGCACCTCGCTCCAGTACGCCTGCTTGTACCGTTCAGGGTCGCCGAAGATGGTCCGCGCCATCGCCGGCCATGGCCGCTTGATGACCAGCAAACCGCCGTGACCCGCCGGTACCGGCTGACCATCCTTGGTGACAATTTCCGGCTCCACGCCGAAGAACGGCAGGGTCGCCGATCCTGGCTTCGTCGCCACCGCACCGGGAATGGGCGCGATCATGATCGATCCTGTCTCTGTCTGCCACCAGGTATCGGCAATGGGGCAGCGTTCGTGGCCAATCTCGCGGTGATACCACATCCATGCCTCAGGATTGATCGGCTCGCCCACCGTGCCAAGCATCCGCAGCGAGGCAAGCGAGTGCTTACGCACGCACTCCGTGCCCCATTTCATAAACGCGCGGATTGCCGTGGGCGCGGTGTAGAAGATGCTGACCTTGTGCCGGTCCACGATCTGCCAGAACCGGTCGTTCTCCGGACAATTCGGCGCGCCCTCGTACAGCATCACGGTGGCACCATTCAGCAGCGGGCCATAGACCACGTAGCTGTGACCCGTCACCCAGCCCACATCCGCGGTGCACCAGTAGACGTCGTCATCCTGTAGATCGAAGATGTACTTGGTCGTGAGCAGCGTGCCCACGCCATAGCCTCCGGTTGTGTGCACCAGGCCTTTGGGCTTCCCGGTAGTTCCGCTGGTGTACAGGATGTAAAGCGGATCCTCGGAATTCATCGGCTCAGCCGCGCACTCCGCGCCCACGTGCGCGAGTTCGTCTTGCAGCCAGTGGTCGCGGCCCTCTTGCATCGTGATCTCACGTCCGCTGCGGCGATGCACCAGGACATGCTCCACGCCCGCGCAGCGTTCCAGGGCCTCATCCGCGATCCTCTTTAGCGGCACATCCTGCCCGCGGCGATAACTGGTGTCCTGCGTGATCAGGAGCTTGCATTGGGAGTCGTTGATCCGGTCCGCAAGCGCCTGCGCAGCAAACCCGCCAAAGACCACGTTGTGCACCGCACCGATACGTGCACACGCCAGCACCGCTATCACGATCTCCGGGCACACACCCATGTAGACGGCCACGCGGTCGCCCTTACGCACGCCCGTCCGCTTCAGCACATTGGCAAAGCGCTGCACTTCGGCGTGCAGTTCGGCGTAGGTCAGCGAGCGCACCTCGCCTGGCTCGCCCTCCCACAGCAGCGCTGTCTTATTCCTGCGCGCACCCAGCGCATGGCGGTCCACCGCGTTGTGGCACAAGTTGAGTTTGCCGCCAACAAACCACTTCGCCTCAGGCTCGTTCCACTCCAGCACCGCCGTTGGCTCGGTGAACCACTCCAACTCGCGCGCCTGCTCCGCCCAAAACGTCTCGTTCTCATCAATGGAACGGCGATACATCGCGTCGTACTCGGCACGGGAACGGATATGCGCGCGCGCCGCGAACTCGGGCGGGGGCGGAAAGAGGCGGTCTTCACGAAGTGACGAGGTAAAGGCGGTGCTGGTCTGGGTATCGGCCATGCGAATCGTACTCTCTCTTTTCTGCGAAGCGGAACCGTGCCGGTGTGACCCTGACACAATGCGTCGCAGCGATTCTATCCGCTTCACCGCACTGCAAGCATGGCCGAATGAAGCTGATAGCCTCACACCATGTTCGGCTTTGCCGTCTCCTCGCTGATAGCAAGGTGCGCCGAAGGGTGGCTCTGTTGAGCTCTACCGGATTTCGTATGCAGATGGCCGCTTACGTCAACAACTAGCTTGACGAAACACTCGGAAATATTGAACCATCCGCCGTCTTCATCTGCTGAATCTCTTTCATGACCTCGTCCAGCCGCGCCATGACCTCGTCATGACGGGTACGTGGAAAGCTGTCCTCCGGGCTTACGATGAAGAAGGTGCCGTTCGGCTCCAGCGTGCATTCTTTGATATCGCTCAGGCCGCGCACATTCTGCTTATGCAGCACGCCGATCAGTTCCTCGCGGGTCAGCATCTCGCGGCGCATGGCCGCCTCGTCTACCATGCCGTCCCTCACCAGAACCGTTTCAGTGCCCTGCAGTACCTGGTTCAGCTTCGGCAGGTGATAGAGAAAACGATTGAGTACCCAATTCGCAGTCAACAATGCGAACGCTCCGATCAATCCACCTGACAGTGAGTTATCGTCGCCGATCATCGCGTTCTGCACAGTGTTCGAGAGGCACAGCAGAACCACAAGATCGAACGGGTTCAATTGAGCCAGCTCCCGCTTGCCAAAGAACCGCAAGAACAAGATCAGGCAGAGGTAGACGATAAACGGACGGAGGACCTTCTCCAGTAAAGGGACGGAGAGATGAAACATGCTATGCAACATGGGCTTAGAGTAATTTGCGTCGCGGCAAGCGCGCCAACTATCTGCCGCGAAGTTGCTTGTGCCACTCCCATGCGGTGGCGACGATGCCGTCCAATTCAGTGAACTTCGGCTGCCAGCCAAGCTCGCGCTTTGCCTTTTCTGAACTTGCCACCAGCACCGCGGGATCACCGGGCCGCCGCGGCTGTTCGATCACGCGGATCTCGCGCCCCGTCACGCGGCGGGCGCTCTCGATGACCTCGCGCACGCTGAAGCCGTGCCCATTGCCGAGGTTGTACACCGCCTGCGCCTGCCGGTCCAGTGAGTGGAGCGCGAGCAAATGCGCGTCCGCCAGATCCTCTACGTGAATGTAGTCGCGGATGCAGGTACCGTCCTTTGTGGGGTAGTCCTGGCCGAATATCTGGATGCTGTCACGCAAGCCGAGCGCGGCGTCGAGGACCAGCGGGATCAAATGTGACTCCGGCTCGTGATTCTCGCCATAGCCGGGAATAGCCCCCGCGACATTAAAGTAGCGCAGCGCCACGTAGCGCAAACCCGCCTGGCTGCTGAACCAGCGCATCATGTGCTCGGAGAGCAGCTTGCTTTCGCCGTACACGTTGGTCGGTTGCAGCGGATCGGTTTCCAGGATCGGTGTACGCTCCGGCTCGCCATAACAGGCAGCCGTGGAGGAGAACACCAGCCGGTTTGTGCCGGTCTTTTCCATGCACTCCAGCAACGAAAGCGTTCCCGCCGTGTTGTTACGGAAGTAGACGCCCGGGCACTTCATGCTCTCGCCCGCCTCAATCAACGCGGCGAAGTGGAAAACACCATCGAAATGGGTACCGGAAAGTGTCTCTGTCAGCAACGCACGGTCGGCAACATCGCCGTGCACAAAGGTGGCTCCTTCCGCGACGGCCTCATGCCGGCTGTGGCAGAGGTTGTCATAGACGGTAACGGCATGTCCTTGCATGAGGAGCAACCGTGTGAGCGTCCCGCCAATGTATCCCGCGCCGCCGGTGATGAGAAGGTTCATCGGTCCATCTTTCACTGCGCTCCAGATTGGAAGCGTTCACGCCATTTTCGCACGGCACGCTGCAGCCGCCCCGGTCACGATGGCGTCGTACGTGCTGAAGGTAATGGCGCTTCTTCTCAAGCCTGAGGCGAATCTAACCTGACATGAGTATCATGGTTGAAGCGGGGATTCGAGCACCCTTTGCTGGAGAGTTCGCGCCCGTTGATCCAAATCTGGGAGAGCGCCACGTTCTTTCTTCTGCCTTGCTGCGGTTGCGACGGCAAACCGGCACTGCTCGCCGACACGCATCCGGGCAGGCTGTGACCACCACGACCTTTCCCTCGTCGAACTGTGTAGTCGAATTGAATACCCGAGGATGACACTCGAATATGTCGAACCAGCAGCTTGAGGACGAGCTTATCGCATCCCCCGCTCATCAGCCCTCACCCGTGGAGGAGCCGGTGCGTGCAGCACCGTTTTCCGGTCAGGCGTTCAAAGATTTCGGCATTCTTGACACGGGGAAACAGAGCAGGGGTTCCGTTGCCACGTCGCTCGTCATCAACGGCGTTGCGCTTCTGCTCGCTCTGCTGGTAACCGTTACGGCGAAAAAAATCATTCAACCGGTCAAGGTCACCACGTTGACGGCAC
>CAXTXE010000042.1:0-11282 GCA_964248165.1 uncultured Terriglobus sp. | reverse complement strand
CGCGGGCGCCCCCCCCCCCCCCCCCCCCCCCCCCCCAACCGCCACATTTGTTGGAGTGCCACGTTCAAACTCGTCGTAGTGGCTGACTGTCCATTGCCGCGTACCCTGCGCGTGCAAGGCCACGGCGGTGAGCAGTGCAAGAAGTGAGGAGCGTGTAGCGGCAGAACGAATCAAGAGACCTCAGCGAATTCGAATGGTGAGAACCTGCGATCCAGAGACTTCAGCTCCGGCCCGCGCGGAACCTGCTTCCGCGGCCGTCTCGGAAGTGAAGGAAATCTCCCGCGATCCGCGCAGGGGCTGCAGCACGTTGGCAATGGATGGGGGCAGGGAAGGAAGGGCGGCGGCAGCGGTCACCGCTTGCGTTTCGTGATTCAGCAGGGTGACATAGACGCGGTCGTTGGGGTGGCTGCGGTTAAGCTGCGCAACCGTGTCAGCCAGGTCAAGCGGACGCGAGGCGGAAGCCGGAGGCGGCGTCAGCAGGCGATCCAACGATGCCCCATCGCTGACAAGAATACGCAGCGGACCGTCGTTGAGTGTTCCCGGCAACGTCACGGGTATGCGCAGCGTACGCGAATCCTGCTGGAACGGGCGCAACGTCGCTTCCACGATCACTGTGTCGCCCGGATGCGCCTCGTTGGTGTTGAGACGGGCAGCCTCCAATTCGGCGGAAACACGGCGCGGCAGCGCGACTGCGTGCAAGCGGACACCGTCAATTCGTGGCTGCGCGAGCTCGTTGCTGTAGACAGCTAGAAAGCGCTGCGCAACGTATTGTGTGGCAGCCGCGGCTGCGGGCGCGCCATCCGCAGCCGAAAAGATGTCGTTCAGATGGATCGTTCCGCTGTCATGCAGGGTAATGTCACCCGTCAATTGCAGACTCATCTGATTCGCACTGGTGTTGGTCTGGTTCAGCGATTGAAAGATGCTGGCCAGCATTACCTGCGGCGTCAGTTGCCGGTTATCCAGCACCTCGAAATGCAGCGACTGCGCGGGCAGACCGGAGCCCGTCTCCGGCGCAATCTCCACCGAGACGGGAATCATGCGCGCGTCGCGGCCAAAGGTTCCCGCCACGGCGTTGGCGCGATCCTGCGTAAATGAGCCGACCGTCTCTGTTGTGTTAACGATCTTGAAGGCATTCAAGGGCGAGGGGAGTGTCGCCAGCACCTCCGCCTTCGTCATCGGGATGGAGATATCGCCAAACTGTGTGATGGGGTGGCCGCACGCCAGCAACTGATGCGTATCCACGTAGGTTACCGTGCAGGTTGCGGCAATGTTCAGGTCGCCGCGGACAAGCACGGCTGAAACGGCGGAACCGGGAACGATAGGTTCCGGCTGACGGGCATCCGGGGACGCGGATCCAATACCGCTGACCGGCTCCAGACCCAGCGAACGGAAGCTACCGCCATACCGTTGAACCACGTCAGCGGCGAAGCCGGTAAACACCACCGGGGTGTCAATCGCGCGGATCTCCCCGTCCGTCTGAGCGACCGCCGCGTTAGCCTGCCTGGTCAAGGGCGTGGCAAGTGCGGGATCGATCACGGGCAGGTCGCGCACCTGCAGCATGGAGCCGATGGGCGTAATTCCGCAGATTGGTTCCTTACTGAACTGCCCAATGCGGTACGCCAGCGCTCCCAGCAGCTTGCCGTCAATGTAGACGGGCGATCCGCTCATCCCGGCGACGACGCCGGTAAACTCCGGCTTTGTGCCATGCAGACGGGCAAGGATCATGTCTTGCCCTGGACCGATCGCATCCTTCAGGCGGCCAAGGATTTCCACATCCATCGGCTCCGGGGTGGTGCCGTCAAAGACGGTCCATGCGGTGCCATGCAGGCCGCGGTGTACCTCAGACAGCGGAAACGGCTCTGCATGGAGCGGCGGCGACGCCGGAGCCTGAGCGAGGGCGGGGTACGCCGCAAGCAGAGCGTAGAGAAGCGGCGTAGCCTTTCCGCAAGGGTTCACGTCTACCAGAGTAGGGGCTGCGGGCAACTTATGCCAAGTTTCGGGCGCGTTACACAGCGCCACCCCGCCCCGAAGTTTACCCTTACAGAAACAGGAGAAGGACGCTTGAAGACACGAATCCGGATTCTGGGCGCAACCGCAGTCGCGGCTTGCCTGCTGGCGAGCACAGCGCTGCCGCAGCAACAACAGACAAAGCCGCCCGCGCCGCCCCCACAGAGTGACGATGCCGGTCCCAATCAGGACGGCGGCCCTGTGATCCTGAAGAAAAAGCGCGACAACGCCGAGGAGCCGCCCCCGCCCGCTCCCGCCGAGGACAAAGTCAAGAACCCGAAAGGGTTGGAGGACTACTCCATCCGCGTCGATGTGCCTATCGTGACCGTCGATGTCAGCGTGCAACTGCAGAAGTCGGGGCAGTTCGTGCCCGGGCTGAAGGCAGGGAACTTCAAGGTCACGGAAGACGGCGTCGAGCAGAAGGTGACAGACGTCCGCATGCAGCAAAAGCCTATCACTGCCGTCATGCTGCTCGAATTCGCCGCCAACAGCTACGCCTTCATCCGCGACATGCGGCAGAGCGCTTACGTCTTCTTCAAGCAACTTAAGCCGGAGGACTACATCGCGGTCATCACCTATGACCTGCGCACGCGCATCCTGACCGACTTTACGCAGGACAAGAACATTACCGCGGAGGCGCTCAACACGCTCACCATCCCGGGCTTCAGCGACACCAACGAATTTGACGCGCTCTACGAAACCATTGACCGGCTCAGCCGCATCGAGGGCCGCAAGTACATCATCCTTGTCTCCAGCGGCCGCGACACCTTCTCGAAGCTCAATCTGGATCAAATTCTCAAGAAGGTTCGCGCCTCGAAGGACATCACCATCTACACCGTCAGCACCGGCGGCCTTGCCCGCGAGATGTCAGACGCACGGGGCGGCATGGGCGGCAACATGGCCCGCATGGATTACCTGCAAGCCGACAACCAGATGCGTACCTTCTCGTCGATGACGGGCGGCCAGTCCTACTTCCCAATCTTCCAGGGCGCGCTGCCTGACGTGTTTAACTCCATCAACGCCTCCATCCGCAACCAATATGTGCTGACCTACCGCCCCACCAACACCGCGCAGGACGGCACCTACCGCAAAATCAAAGTCGAGTTAGTCGACCGCGAGGGCCAGCCGCTAACCATGGTCGATGAAAAGCAAAAGAAGATAAAGTACTCCGTCATAGCCCGCGACGGCTACCGCGCGAGAAATCCCGTGGAATAACGCATAGGAATTAAAGCTCTGCGGCCAAGGGATCACTTCCCTGAAAGGTATCTTTCGGGGCTAAGTTCTATTTTGTTCAGAGCTTTGTACGTAGCATGGTCCGTCCATCTGGTAGCGGTCTGAAACCAAGGCTCAAATAGAGTCGCCAGGCCGGATTTGTCGGGTAGCAGCTCAGTGAAACTGAGTAGACGCCCTGAAGCAGCGCCTTGATTAAGTGAGAACCTATTCCGTACCCCTGATAAGCATGCAGGACGGCAACGCTCAATTCTGGCGTCTGTTCGTCAACAAATCCGTAACCCGGAGTAGACGCAGAGAAACGCCGGAGCCACGCTGCACCGACAGGCGCACTATCTACGAGAGCAAGCAAACCTGAGTCGCCGGTTCTGGTTCCCCAAAAGTCGACGTATCTTGCTATGGTGGGCTCTTGCAACACAGATCGCGGCGGACGGGACTCACCCGGAGGTACGAAGATCGCGAGGTACAGCATCTCCCGCAAGAACGTCTCATCCGTTGGTTCCGCCGTTCGTAACTTATAGTTCATCTTTTTATTGTCAAATGTAGTGTCGGTCGCCAACATCTGGCTCCGAGATGTTGGTTCGGCAGCTTAGGCGTCGTTTGATAAATCGAACACCTTCTTCGGGGGTCCGGCAGGCAGACGCTCCCGCAGCCCCGCTTCCATGCCGATCAGCACGGCCAGCCCGAGTCCTGCGAAGATCACCACACCCTCAATCTTGGTGGACCACGCATGACGCGCGTCGAAGTCTTCGCGCAGCGGTGAGCCAGGAATCAGGATGCTGATGTTGCCGCCGGCCAGCGCGCGGTCATGCTCCATCGGCATGATGACGAAGCGGTTGGAGCAGAACGTCAGCAGCATCATCAGGAACACCAGCGCCATCTGCGTGTACGGCTTGAACGCCCGCGCACCAAGCATCCGCAGAGCAATAAACATCGCTACGCCGCACCATAGGCCGATGCTGTGCAGCAGCAGCAGCGACCGTCCGATGAAGTCCGCGAACTGCTCCGTTGTGCCAAAGGTATGCGCCGCCGTGGGCGCAACCACCGCGCCAAAGAAGACAAGCGCGCCCATCCACACAGCGAACCCAAGCAGGCGCAGAATTCGTGCTGTAACAACCATGCCTCCAGTGTAGAGCGCCAACCCGGGTGTCCAGGGTCCGTTGAGCTATCAAGCGACTTTAACCACTTGACTAAGCTGTCATCCTGAGCGGAGCGAAGGATCCCGAGGCACTGCAACCCCAACCAAAAACTCGACCTCTTTCAAGCGAACTCGCTGATGCGAGGATCACGGCCAGCCCAATGTGTAGGGGCGCAGGGATTAGGCAGGTGCCCCAGGTTCGCGAAGCTAACCTGGGTTTGTGCCCGGCAAAACTTGCTGGAGATCGGAGCAGAAAACCCATCTTAGCCTTCGGCGAAGGTGGGGCACCCGGCACTGGATCAGCTTGCGGTATTTTTGCCCCGATGCAGCGCGTTCTGCAGGACGATCTCCAGGGCGGGCTTTACGTGGGCATACTGCTCCTGCGTGATGCGGCCGGTAAGGCGGTCGCTCTCAAGCGTAAACAGCTCATCTCGAAGCGCGCTCAAAATGGATGCAGGTTGCGCGACTGCTGCCGTTGCAGCGGCTACCGGGACATTTGCCGCCAGCGGGACGTTGGCCGCCGCGGGCTGCGGACGAGACAGCAGAAACCCAGCGCCGCCCGCCAGCGCCAGACCGATCCCGGCGATGATCCACCACTTGTATTTGCTCAGCGGGTCCGGCGTGTCAATGGGATTGCCCAACCCGCCACCAGGCCGCTTGTCTGTCGCGGTGTTCGAACCGGGATCCGCGTTGGGATCGGCACCCGTGGCCGGTGTTCCTGTAGGTGGTCCGTTGCCCTGATCCTGCTGGCTGGCGTCGTTTGCCGTCGTGGTTTGGCGCGGCAGCTGCCCTTGTCCGCTGACCGTAAACGCGGCTGGTGCGCTTGCGGCGACGTTGCGGGCGACGTAGGTCTGCGCGTCCGTCTCCTCGGTCACGCTGACCCACTGTCCGCCACCGCCGTCGAACTTCATCGCCTTCGGCAGCATCACCACCATGTTGTCCGCTGGCATGGCAGTCGCGGGTGCCAGCCTCAGCGTGCCAACGTATGGCAACTTGTAGCTGACCTGAAATTGCGTCTGCCCGCCCGGCCGAACCGCAAAGTTAAAGCTGTAGTGGTTCTTCGTCTTCAGCGGAACCGGCTGCGACTGCACCGTCATACCGCCCGGGCCCTGCGCCGCCGCGCCTTCGATCACAGCGCCATCCGGCAGCGTGAAGTCGAACGTCGCGTCAGAAAACAGCGTTTTGGGTGGCGCGGACTCGTTCTTCAGGAAGAAGTGCTGGACCACACGCAGGCTCTTGTTGTCCGGCTCCGTCTGGACGCGCATCACGTCGGCCTCAAGCCGCACGCCCGGCACCTTTGCCGCCACGGAGTAGACATCCACATCGACATTTGCCGTTCCCGGAGGCGCGGGCTTGAAGTAGTTGGCACCCTCGTGCGTCACCCGCACCAGGTGAAGGCCGTCATCCGGCACGTCCAGGGAGTAACGCCCCCTGCCATCAGTAGTGGTGTGCGTCGCCTCCTGCATGCCCTGCGCCAGCCGGATCAGCGTAACGGTGTCGGCCGCCGACGGCTTGCTGGTGGTGCCATTCGTGACCACGCCCGTGATGGTGCTAGCCGCAGACGCGGAAGAAGGCAATGCGCAAAGCGTGGCAAGAAGCAAAGATCGAAAGATTCGCATCAGGTTCAAGTGTAAATTCGGTCAGAGAAGATGATGCCGGTACTCGGCATCAGTATGCCAATGGCATATACTTGAGCGATGCAAACGGTCGTCGAAACGCCGGCCTATCTGAAGGCAGCTAACTTTGATCTTCAGCGAAACTGAGCGGAGTGTGACATCGTTGCAGCCATCGCTTCAGATCCAGAGGCAGGCGATCTGATGCCCGGCGCAGGCGGTTATCGAAAGCGGCGGTTTGCTCGTGAGGCATGGGCAAGCGCGGAGGCGCACGAGTCGTATACCTATACGGCGGAGATTCCTTTCCAATCTTTCTCATCACCGCGTATGCCAAGACGGAGAAGGGCACTCTGAGCAAAGCAGAACAGAACGCTCTGGCAAAGATGGTCAAAAGCTTCTTCGAGGACTACAGGAGGAAACTGTGAGCAAGTTGTTCGAAGAGATGGTTCAGGGAACGTCAGAGGCGCGCGCTTATATGGAAGGCGAGCGTAACGGCTTCAAAGTGAAGTTGCCAGACACCGTGGATGTCCGCGGGATAAGAAAACGTCTCCACTTAAGCCAACACCGCTTTGCCGACGCCTTCGGACTGTCCGTCGATGCTGTGCGTCACTGGGAGTCAGGCCGCCGAAGTCCTGAAGCTGCGGCGCGCGCATTGCTCGTGGTGATTGCGCACGACCCTGAGTTCGTCATGGAAGCCCTTGCACAACCTGCTCCAGCACCTGGTCACAAACTCAGAAGAGGAAGAAACGGCATCTCGACGGAGTAAAACTATCTAACTTCGTCTCAGTCGTCGTTGAAAGCGAAACGGCACACGTGATCTGTGTTTCCGGTCAGAAGCTTTCCCTTGAACTCAACTTCGCCATCACCTCAGCCCGCGTGCGCCACACATCGCGCCACTGCTTCTTCTCCGCCAGCGGCAGTTCGTCCGTGTGGAAGGGCGATCCGGGCTGCGACGATTCTCCATAGTAGACGAAGGTCTTCGCGCGCACGGCGGGCTTCGTAAACTCCAGCGCGATGGTGAAGCCGTCGCCATGCACTGGCGTCTTTATGCCATCGAGCAGAGGACCATACGTGATCACGCGGAAGATGCCCAAGTTGCCATAGCCGCCGTTGCCGGGCAGGTCGACGCCGTTCAGCGCGGGACCGCGTGGAGCTTTCGTGTCACCATCCGATTGCCCATTGATCTGGAACCGCATCACCTTGCCCCACGGTGTGTCCATCGATCCGTAGAGCTTCTCCGTCTCAACGGCAGCATCGTCCAGCATCTGCGCGGCAGCCTTCGGGTCCTTGATGCCGCGCGGCGTAGTCAGCGGCTGATCCACACGGTACGGCACGGCCCAGTTCTTCTGCGACTCCGGCGTCAGCATGCCCACGCTCGGCCCGATGAAGTGCTGCGCCCATGTGTAGAAGAGCAGGGCACCGCGCGACCCGGCCTCGGCCTGCCGGTCCCACTCCTTCAGCACCGCCGCAGCCTGCTTCGCACGGGGCGAGCCGTACTGATCCACCGCCTTCAGCAGATCGGGCATGACGCGGTCCGCCATCTCCATGCGCGTGGAGAACTTCTTCTCCAGCAAGGAATCGAAGCTGATCTTGCCGTCCTCCGTCAACATACGCAGCGCACGGTCGGACCGGAACAAGGGGAAATACGAGGAGATATACGCCGGGTATTTGGCGCGGTCCGTCATCGTAGGCCAAGCGGCATCCCACGGCGGCTCGTTGGAGTTCTGCACGTAGCCGCTCGCCGGATCCACCTGCTTGGGCAGCTCGTCGTAGCTCAACACGCCATGCGGCATCGTGCTGCTGACAGAGCCATCCACCGGCTTCGACCACATCGCCCAGTCGCCTGTCCTGCGCGGCACGTTGGCGTTGAACAGGTACTCAATATGCCCATCGCGGTCCGCGTACAGGATGTTGTACATCGGCACTTCCAGCCGCCGCAGCTGTGCCTGGTACTCGGCAAAGGTATGGGCGGTGTCCATCTTCCAGTACTGCTCCAGGAAGAACGGCTTGTCCAAGCCGGCCACCAGCAGCGCGACCGGTTGCCCATTCTCCTGCCTTACGACAGGGCCGTGCACAGTCTTGCGCACCTGCACGATCTCTGTCGTAAAGCTTCCATCTTTCTGCTTCACGCGAAAGGGATATTGCGCGGTCTCGTACTTCAGCACCTTGCCGTCGTAAAGGTATCCGCCATCCTTCTCCGTAATGCGGAACTGCAGCGCGCCGTTGTTGGTGTTTACGGTATTCGTAATGGCCACATAATCGGAAAAGCTAAAACGGAGTACCGGCAGACCGATCCATGTGGCACCGTACAGGTTGATGCCGGGTGCGTTCAATTGCACCTCAAAGTACGTCTGCTCGCCGCCCATCGCCAGGTGCGGGTTCATCAGCATCATGGCATTGCCGGTGGTGGTGTGCGCGGGGGCGATGGCCCAACCGTTCGATCCGTCCTGCATATCCATGTTGTCCGGCGTAAATGGTGCATCGGACAAAGTCACAGCCGCAGCAGCCGTGCCGCTTCCGCGCGGCTCCATCTGATTGCGGTTAGCCACAAACTCGAAATTGACGAAATGTTCTTCATGCTGAATCACGTCCAGCGCGGAAATTGGCAGCACCGCACGCGACTCAGCGCTCAGCTTGTCGCCGTGCGCCTTGCCATACGCGTTGATCCCGGCGGAAAAGGCATCCAGGTAGCCGCGAAACTCCGGCGTCTGCGCGGCCAGCCACATCTTCGCGCGGCCCGGCACTTCATTCAGCAGCACCCACCGGTCCGTCTTCAGGTTGCGGTCATTCTCACCCGGACCGTAGATTTCGCTCGACTTGCCCCGGCTGCCCGCCATCGCGTGCATCAGGAGGTCGCCATGCGCCTCGGCCTGCGCATATCCATAGAGATAGAACATGTCGCGCGTGGACTTCGCAAACACATGGGGCACGCCCCACTTATCCCAAAGGATCTCAGAGCCGTGCTGCGGCTTGTACGGCTGCGCGCACGCCGTCAGAGCAGCGCTGAAGAGCAGAACGAAAACGATGAAGCAAAGGCGGCGCGCGGGCATCAGGCTCCTCGTAAAGCGCTAGTGATGTGGGGGTACTTGCGCCAGAATATCACCCTTGCATCTTTCAGCAATTAGGAACGCGAAGGACGCCAAGGAAGGGCACGCTAAGGGCACTAAGGGTATAGAACCGGCGCTGCGACTGCCTGCTTGTTGCGCCCTTTGCGCTAACCCTTGACGTCGTGTGCGCTTTCTCTTGTTCTTAAGAGCTATACACGTTCCAGCGTATCGATCTCAGAGACCAGCCCAGCGGCCTCGTCCTCCAGCATGGAGCGCTGCGCGGCATAGTCTTCTTCGGGATACTTGCCTGCCTTGTACTCGAAGTTCAGGTCGCGCAGGTTGGCGTAGACGACATCGCGCCGCTCGCGCAGGAAATCGGCTCTTGTATTTGCGCGTTGGACGAACGGTTTGTCTTCCGGCCAGAACGTATATGCGAAGAGCACGATGAGCAGAACACCACCAGCAATCAGGCCCATGTCAGAACTCCGTGTCGCGCCGTATACGTTCACGCAGATCATTTTCGGCGGGGTAGGTAAATGCCGGTCCGGCAGCGGCGGCAATCATGTGGCGGCCCTTCCACCGGCGAATCAGCAGCGCCGTGCCAACGATGGCAAGCAGGAAGACCGCAACAGGCACAATCCATGCGGCATTATCGAAGCCGCCGCGGATGGGCGCGGCAAGTACCGTAGGGCCGTACTTCGCGGCAAACCAGTTAAAGATGCTGGTGTCTGACCCGCCGCCGGCTACCTGCGCGCGGAGTTCGCTGATCATGCCGTCAGAGCTCGGGCAGCCCACATGGTTGCACTCCAGCAGGATCTGCCCGCAACCGCAGATGCAGACCATCTTGTGGCCCAGGTTGGAGAACTTCGCCGTCGTATCGCTCGCACCCATGGTGACAAGCGCCAAGGTGAACACCAGCACAAGCTGGACAGTCCGGTGACGAAGCATGTTCAGCAATCCAAGCACTAATCGCCTCCCGCGGCCTGCAGCTCGCGGGCAGGCAGCACGGGTGCCACACGGTCCTTCAGCAGCGGTCTTGCGCCCGGTGCTAGCGCCAAAACCGTTCCAGCAAACACAATGGCGACGCCAATCCATATCCATGACACAAGCGGGTTCAGAAAGACTTTGATGATTGGCCGGTTCGTCTCAGGGTTTCGCCCCTCAAAAACGACATACAGGTCACGCAGCAGGTTCGAGTGGATGGCGACGATGGTGGACGTCGTCTGGCTGGCGTTGTAGAAGCGCCGCTCCGGTGCCATCTGCGTGATCTTCTTGTCGCCACGATAGACCTCGAGCAGCGCGAAATCCGTGTCGTAATTCGGATTGGAATCCTGCGTGTAACTCTGGCAGACCAGCTTGTAGTTGCCGATGGTAAGCGAGTCGCCAAAGCCCATCTCAAGTTCGCGCGACTGGTTAAAGGCAGAGCCTGAAAGCCCCACAAACAGCGCGACAATGCCGAAGTGGACAAGGTATCCACCGTAGCGGCGGTTGTTCCGCATGGTGAGCGCCCACGCCGACGCAGGCACGCTCTTGCCAGTTTGCGTGCGCACCACGTTGACACCGCGCAGGAACTCGGCAGTGATGGCTGTCAACACGCCTGCGCCGATCGAGAAGCAGACCAGCGCATACAGCTGGCCTTCCACATCGCTGTCCGGAGCGCTCCACGGATGCATACCGCTGGCAATCAGGATTGCGGCGCTGCCCACGATCGCAACGCAGGGGAGGACAAGATTTCGCCGTACTGTCCGTAAAGACGTCGCCCGCCATGCCAGCAGCGGGCCAACGCCGGTCAGCATCAGCAGAAACAATCCAATGGGAACGGCAACGCGGTTGAAGAATGGCGCGCCCATCGTGACCTTCGATCCCTGCACATACTCGCTCAACACAGGAAACAGCGTGCCGAACAGAACGGTGAAGCAGGCGACCAGAAGGACAAGGTTGTTGAAGAGGAACGAGCTCTCGCGCGAGACGATGGATTGCAGCTTATGCTCGCTCGAGAGGTGGCCGCTCTGCTTAAAGAAGGTAAAGAGGCAGACAGCGAACACGATGCCCAGGAACGCGGTGAACCAATCGCCAATGGAGCTTTGCGCAAAGGCATGGACGCTGCTGACGATGCCGGAGCGGGTCAGAAGCGTTCCCAAGATCGTCAGCATGAACGTCAGGAAGATAAGCCAGACGTTCCACTTCTTCATCATGCCGCGCTTTTCCTGCATCATCACGGAGTGCAGGAATGCTGTCGCCGTGAGC
>CAXTXE010000041.1:0-12489 GCA_964248165.1 uncultured Terriglobus sp. | reverse complement strand
GCGTGGGATGTTCTTGTTCTCTAAGAATTGAAGAGGCGGGGGCGGCGGCTTTGGTGGCGGGGTTAACTCCGGCCGCAAGTACACCCTGAACGTGGGCGCGCAAATTCAGAACCTCTTCAACTATGTTCCCTATTCCACGCCCGTAGGCAGCCTGTCCGCATATAACTCTGACCCGTCGAAGAACCTGTTCGGGCGTTCCACCTCATTGCAGAGTTTTGGGCCAGGCGGCGGCAGTTCCGCCGTGCGGACCATCACGCTGCTGGCCACCTTCAATTTCTGACGAAGCTCACCGCAGCGTGGCGACGGCGCAGCCACGCGGCTGCGCCGCGGCTCGTCAGCGGAGAAGCACGGTTTTCGCCTGCATCCATTCGCGAATGCCTACCGGCCCAGCCTGATACGTATGCCGTTCCCCGCGATCAGCCGGGGGCGGCGCACTCTCATAAGGCAGCGCATTCAGCGCGATGCTTTTCGCCCGCACCGCATCGATCAACTGCTGCTGTTCACCAGGCTCACGCGTCCACAAGGACGCACTTCGATTGAACGGCGTCTCGTTGGCACACGCAACTGCATCCTGCAGGTCATCCGCCCGGAAGATCAGCGCCAGTGGACCGGTAAAGGCGTCGCGGGCCACAGCCGACGCACGGGGTACGTCCCCCAGCAATGTTGGCTCAAAGAAATTTCCCGTTCCGATCAGCCGGGTGCCACCCGTCAGCACGCGACCGCCAGCCTTCACCGCAGCCTGCACCTGCTCTTCCAATGCCGCCAGCGCGTCCGGCGTACCGACAGGTCCAACGTCGGTGTCTTCTTTCATTGGATCGCCTACCCGCAGCGCCTCCAGTGCCTGGACCAGCAGCTTGGCGGCCTCCTCATACACTGCCGTATGCACGATCAACCGCTTCGCGCTGCTGGCGGCCGCAGCCAACGCATGGACCGCAGATGCGACTGCCGCCTCCAGATCGGCGGATGGCATGATGATCAGCGGATCACTTCCAGGAAGGTGCAGCGTCGCCTTTTTCAGCAACCAGCCCGCCTGTGCAGCCAGGGCGCGGGCCGCTGTCTCGCTTCCGCAAACGGCCACTCGGACCACGCGCTCATCGTGCAATGCGGCTTCCACCAACGCGTCGTCAACGATCAACGCTGCCAGCGCACCCTGTGTGAACCCGGCGCGGCGAACCAGCGCCTCCAGCAACAGCGCGCTCCCCGGCACGCTCGCCGCATGTTTCAACAGGACCGCATTGCCCGCCAACAAGGCCGGCGCGGCATACTGCACACCGCGCCATAACGGTGACTCCCAGGGCAGTACCGCCAGTATCACGCCAACAGGACTCCACTGCACATAAGCGCTCCCCGAGCTGCCAGGCAGCAGATCTGGAGCCAGCATCTGAGGTCCATGTTCGGCGTAGTAGCGGCAGGCATCCACGCAGCGCGCCACTTCGTCCCGCGCCGCGCGAATTGGCTTGCCAGTCTCCTGCGTGACCGTGCGCGCGGCATCCTCGCACTCGTCTTCCAGTAGAGCGGCGAATTTGCGCAACGCCAGGGCAAGGTGCTCTACGGGAATGGCGCGCTGCTCCTCCGCCGCCTTCGCTGCCAGGCTGATTCTGTCGCGCAGCCCATCCTCCGTCAGCGTGTTCACGCTGCGCAGTATCTCTCCGGTTGCCGGATTGGTCGAGTGCAGAGGCATGGGCCGTCAGGCAGAAAGCATGCGCAGTGTCTCCGCCAGCACGCGCACGCCGTTCGCCATCGCCTCTACCGTAGCAAACTCGTCGGGCCGGTGACTGACACCGCCACGGCATGGAACAAAAATCATGCACATGGGCGCAATACGCGCCATGAACAGGGAGTCATGGTAGGCCCGGCTTACCATCCGCCGGTACGACAGCTTGCAGCGTTCACTTGCCTGCACGGCCGTCTCCACCAGGAACGGAGCAGACGCCGCGGGCGCGTCCGCATTGATCTCCTGCAACGCAACGCGGACACCGCGCAGACCCTGCATATCCTCGCATGCCCGCCGCACCACCGCCATCACCTGCTCCCGGCGCTCAAGATGTATGTCGCGCACGTCCAATCCCAATTCGACACGGCTGGGGATGCTGTTGATGGCGCCGGGCTGCATCTGCACTGTGCCAACAGTCGCGACGGTGTCCGGTCCGCCTGTCACCAGCGCCGCGCGTTCCACGGTAAGAATCAGTTCCGCGGCGGCACACAGAGCGTCGTGCCGGTCGCCCATCAGAACTGCTCCTGCGTGACCGCCCGCACCTTCCACGGTGATCAAGTAGCTGGCAGGTGCGGCAATTTGTGTGACCACGCCGATGTTGATGCTCTCCCGCTCCAGCAACGGTCCCTGCTCAATATGCAACTCCAGCCACGCTTCATAGAAGCCAGCCGGCAACGCCACATCGTCCAATGAACCCCTGAAGCCCGCCTCCGTTCGCAACGCCCGCAGCGTACGATTCTCATTGTCCCGCATGGCGTCCGCCCGCTCGGGGGACAGCACACCGGCCAGTAACCGGCTGCCCAGGCATCCCATGCCGAACCGTGTCGGCTCCTCTGCGGTAAACATCACCAGATCCATCGAGCGGCGCGGCCGCACACCCGCGCGTTGCAGCGCGCGGATCGCCTCCAGCCCCCCCAGCACCCCCAACGTTCCGTCATACATGCCGGCGTGTGGAATCGCATCGGTATGTGAGCCTGTACCAATCGGGGATCGTTCAGGTTCCGAACCAATCCAGCGCGCAAAGGTGTTGCCCACCGCATCTTCGCGCACACTTAAGCCTGCCTCCGCATAGAGCGTCTTCAGCCATGCCCGGGCGCGCGTGTCGTCGTCGCTAAAGACCACGCGCGTCACCGCACGCTCGCCCGGTCGTCCGGTTTGTTCCACCTGCGTGAACTCCGCCAGCGTTTGCATCTCCCGCAGGAGCCGCTCCCCATCCACGTAGAGCGTCATCGCGGAACACTCCTCTCCAGCGGATGCCGGTTCCAATCCTTGTAGATCAGGTATTTCGCAGGCACCTTGCCCAGCGCCCCAAACCACTGCGGGCAGAACGCCCCCATCCAGATAAAGTCGCCTTTCGCCACCGGATACCACGCATCGCCAAGCCGGTAAATGCCTTCGCCCTCCAGCATCATCAAACCGTGCTCCATCACATGCGACTCCACCATGCTCAACGATGCACCGGGCTGATACTCCATGACGTTTACGGCAAAATCAAACGAAAGGTTGTCAGGGAGCAAGCTTCTTACCTGCACCGCATCATCGCCAAGCAGAGACACGCCTGCAATCTCCCGCTCGGAACCGGCCAGCACATCGGGTGTTGGCACTCCGGCGAGAACGCGATACGGCTTCTCCACGAGAGTCGCTTTCGCCTTCATTCCAACACTTGTTAAAACGTGAGAGCATTCGTCTGGAAGAAACGCATACATTCCCGTGGTCAGAGTCTGCTCCCGGCCCTCCATGCGAAGAAGCAGCGAGCCTTCCTGCACGTAGATAAATCGTGATCCCGGCGCGGGCTCCATCGAGCCACCTGGGTCGAACGCTGCCGTGTACATTGCGAAATCCGCGTCCAGCGCAGGCGCGCAGTGGACGCATGCTGTCGCGTTCCTCATGCCCGGCAAGGGTGCCCACACAAACGTGTCTGGCGTCTGCAGCAGATGATCGTGCGAGCGTCGGCTGCGCGTCAGGCCAAGATGGTGCAAGCTCATGCTGCAACCTCGCCGGCGGCAAGTGCCCGCACACATGCCACACCTGCTTTTAACGCAAGATCAACGTCGCCCGGCAACACCGTCTCGGCAGGATGGTGGCTCAACCCACCCGGCGTCCGTAGAAACAACATCGCGGCGGGCATGTGCGATGCCACGATCATGGCGTCGTGACCCGCTCCGCTCACCATGCGCCGCACGAGCGTTCCCGTTCCATCCACCGCATCCTCCAGGACCCGCAGCAACCTGTGATCCATCGGCACCGCCGCCTGCTCCATTTGGAGTTCAGCGGCCACGGCAACACTACGCTGCGCACCGGACGCGGTCGCACGTTCCAACAGATGCATGACCGCATCTTGCCGCGCGGCGTCGTTCCCCGAACGCACATCCAACGAGGCCGTTACGGAACCCGCGATCACATTACTCACGCCCGGCTCCACCCGCACAGACCCAACCGTCGCAACGAGTGTCTCCGTATCAGCCGCATACCGCTCCACTTCGCAGATCCACTCCGCAGCGGCGGCCAGGGCGTCGTGCCGCAAGCGCATTGGTGTCGTACCCGCATGATTGGCCTGTCCGCTAAAGACCAGTTGATACCGGCTCTGCCCCGCGATGCTTTTCACCACGCCCAGCGGCAGACCCTCATTCTCCAGCACCGGACCCTGCTCGATGTGGAACTCAAGATAGCCAAGCGCGTTCTTCAGAACGGCATCCGGCAACTCCGCGACGTTCAGCCCGTACGCGACCATGGCGTCGCGCACGCTCACGCCGTGACGGTCCGTGCGCGCCAGCAGCGCTTCGTCCAACGCGCCCACCAGCCCGCGCGAACCAATAAAAGGAACGCCGAAGCGCACGCCCTCCTCTTCGGAAAATGCGACCACCTCCACCGCGAACGGCAGCGGCTCCTCGCCCACTGCCTGCACTACAGCCAGGGCCAGGACGATGCCGAGCACGCCATCGAACGCTCCCGCATTTGGCACGGTGTCCAGATGCGAGCCCAGCACCAAGGTCTTCGCCCCCGCTGTCTGCGAAAACCGTACCCCACGCAGATTGCCAGCGGAGTCCATGGAGACCGCAAGCCCGCATTCCCGCATCCATCCGGCAACAACTTCGGTCGCACGCCGCATGGCCCGTGACAGAAAGGTGCGCGTTGTCTCACCGGAAACGTCCGTAATCGCGGCCAGTTCTCGGCAGCGCGCGATGATCTCCTCCGCGCTTCGGGGTTGCGATCTCACGCGCGCGTCACCCGTGCTTCGATGTACCCGCTTGGATCGCTGATGGGCATGAAAATCTCGTTGGGATTATCTTGGCCAAATGGGTTCAGATCCACAAGTATGTTGTGAATGTTCGGCATGGTCAGCGTGACCTCCAGCAACTCGGGAACAGCGGCCAGCGCATCCTCCGCCATCGCGTACAAGGTCTGTTGCACTGACTTTGACTCATGCGTCGCAAACGTCTTAAGCATCTGTTCGCGCACACGGCGACGAAGTTCGTTATGTGAACTAACCGCTCCGGTGTACTTCCAGGAAGCCGTGACCGATGTTCCGAGCAGACGGTCCGCCGTTTCTTTCAGGGTCGTCAATTCATCCCGGATGAAGCCTTCAAAGCCGCTGCGCGCTGTCTTCAAAAGAATCATGCCGCTGAACCCGCAGGTCAGTGTCTCCTCGCCTGACTGCGTGCGCCGCAGAGTTGCAGACTGCACCTCATTCGAGCCGTGCATAAAGCTGTCGGGATGCGACCCGCCATCTATGCTTAGCCGCTTCCACATGGCCTGTTCAATGCTCACCTCCGCAGCCGACACCTGCACGTTGCGCCGCAGCAGGAAGTCCACCAGCTCCGCCGCAAATGCCTCCATCGACTCCGCGTCCGATTCTTTCGCCCGCGCGTAGACGGTGTTCTTCATGGTGTCTGTGGCGAGAATGCTCGAGTTATCGCCCTGCGTAAAAGCCGCGTCAAAGGTGCCCTCCAGCAGCACGCGGACGGTCCACTCACACACCGTGTGCACGCCGTCGCGCCGCGTCACCTTCATCAGCCGGACGCCGGTTTTGCCGTAACAGTTTTCTGCCAGTCTCGCCAAAAACGGTGGTCTCCTAAGCCGTTTCGGAGCAGCTCAACTGCCCCGGTATGTTGTGTATCCATTTGCCGTCAATAGCAGGGGAATGTGGTAGTGGCACTCACCGGGCATCACGCTGAACGTAATCTCCACGATGGGGTATAGTCCAGCAACACCTTCGCCCTGGAAGTATGCTCCCGTGGCGAACCGGGCGCAGTAGACGCCGGGAAGCATCGGCTCGCCTGGTGGCAGCAGATGCGCCACGCGTCCATTTGCATCCGTCTGCGCTGCGTTTAAGGTCTGCCACTCGCCCTCCGTGTTCCGGTCAAGCTCCACCGCCACGCCTCCGGCCGGCCGGCCTGTCGATGTGTTCAGGATGTGCGTCGAAATACTCATGCCTTGGCCAACACCTCACGCTCCGCAAGCCACTTCTGCAAGCGTATGTGTGTAATTTCGCGCTGCTGCTCCGCCGCCTCCTGCAACTCTGCCTCCCGCGTATTTCGCATCCGCAGTTCCAGAATCGCCAGCATCTCGCTCGCACTCCTGCCGGTGGCGCACACAATGAACGTGCGTCCAAATCTCTCCTCATACGCACGATTGCCTTCCGCAAGCCGCGCCGTTACGGCAACACCCGGCTGGTGAAGACTACCCTGCTCGTCCGCGCTCCAGGCCAGCGACAAGGGAGCTGCCGGACCCGCCGCTTGGCGCTCTCCGATACGGGGATGCGTATCGAAAGCCTCCTGCCAATCTCCCTCACACAGGGACCACCACGCCGCATCACTCGCGGCCAGCAGTTCCGGCAGCGTGGACAGAGGTCTGCGCCCCACCAGACTGCGCGCCCACGCACGCGATCCGCAGCACGGCAATATCTCTTCTGCCGCACGCTCAGCGGGTATCGCATTCCAGTGATCCAGATAGCTCATGCAGAGCCTCAGCATACATCTGTTGTCAGATCTGGCGAACGGGTCCCGGCGCAAGCTCGCGTCCGGTGTTCTCACCCGGGAACCCGCCGTCGCGATACACCGTCTGGCCGCGCAGAACAGTTTCGCGCACCACGCCGCGAAGCCGTTCTCCCATGTACGGCGAAATCTTGTGCCGGTAGTGCAACACGTCCCCGGTGACGGTAAACTCCGCATCCGGATCGAAGACAACAAAGTTCGCTACACATCCGGCTTCGATGGCACCCACCTGTTGCCGCAAACCCGCCAGCGCCCCCGGTTCGCCGCTCATCCATCGCGCAATATCGCGCAGCCCAAATCCGCGAGCACGCGCCTCTGTCCACATGACGGGCAGCGCCGTCGACAGACTTGCGATGCCACCCCATGCGACATTGAACCTGCCGTCCTCCCGGCGCTTCATCTCCGGCGGACATGGGGAATGATCTGTCGCGACCAGGTCGATGACACCCGCGGCCAAGGCGTTCCACAACGCCTCGCGGTGCGCACGTCCGCGCACCGGTGGAGCGCACTTGTATTCCGTCGCGCCGTCCGGAATCTCCTCCGCGCACAGATGGAGGTAGTGGGGACACGTCTCCACGGTGACGGGCAAACCTTCAGCCTTCGCTGCACGCAACATCTCTACGGCTAACGCCGTGGCCAGATGCACAATGTGGAGGCGGAACCGGTATCTCCGGCACAGGTCCAGCAACATGGCAATCGCGGCAAGCTCCGCCTCATCGGGGCGGGATGCCAGGTACGTCCGGTAGTTACGCCACCGGTCGTCCACGGCATCCGGCAAGGCAGACATCGCTTCGTCGATGGGTCCCTGCATCTCCGCATGGACAAGTAGAGGTAACCCACTCTGGGCTATGAGCGGCAGGGCGGCTTCCAGGCTGGCAGCATCAATGCGCGTGAAGCCCTCACACCCGGGATGCACCAGGAAGCACTTGTATCCCGGCACTCCCGCAGCAGCCAGCGGCAGCAGATGCGCCGCGTTGCCATGTCCGGCCAGACCCACGGCTCCGCCCCAGCTCATCCAGTCCACACGGCATTTGCCCGCAGCCGCCGCGCGTTTGGCCTCCAGAGCAGACACCGTCGTCGTCTCCGGCAGGCAGTTCAGCGGCATATCGATTAGTGTCGTATACCCTCCGGCAGCGGCTGCGCGCGTTCCCGTCTCAAAGCCCTCCCAATCCGTCCGCCCCGGCTCATTCAGGTGCACATGGGTGTCCACCAACCCGGGCAACAGTGCAAGCTGGCCCACATCGCGCGCCACTGCATCGTCCGGCACTGCGGCGATCCCGCGGACTTGCTCAATCACACCGTCGTTCACAATCACCGCAGCCGCATGTTCCCCCTGCGGAGTCACCACACGCTGCGATATCCACGCCTGCCGCATGGAAGTAGTATGCCGCGCAACATGCGATACTGCACCCGGATGTCTGCCGCACACCTGCAACCTGATGCAAAATTCATGCGCATGGCCATTGAGCTTGCCACGGAAAACGTGCGCACCGGCAAGGGCGGACCGTTCGGTGCCGTCATCGTCCGCAACGGTGAAGTCATTGCCGGGGCGGCCAACACTGTCACCAGCAGCAACGATCCCACCGCACATGCTGAGATCAACGCCATTCGCGCCGCGTGCGCGAAGCTCGGCACGTTTCAGCTGGACGGATGCGACGTGTACACCTCCTGCGAACCCTGCCCCATGTGCCTGGCCGCGCTCTACTGGTCGCATTGCGCGCGCATTTTCTACGGCAACACCGCAGCGGACGCCGCTGCCGCCGGCTTTGACGACAGCTTCCTTTACGAAGAAATTCAGCGGCCGTATGACAAACGCCGCATTCCCATCGCGCGTCTGCTCGGCGAGGAGGCGATCGCCTCCTTCGACGTGTGGCGGCGGAGCATGGATAAGATCATGTATTAGTCATGCCAAAGAGCAGAACAGACCCACCCAAGATCACTCGAGTCGCCATCCTCGGATTTGGCACCGTCGGCTCTGCCGTGGCGCAGCTGCTGCGGGCACAGGCCTTCCCTAACATCGAACTGACGCACATCTACAACCGCGACATCTCCCGCAAGCGCACGAGCCCGGCGGCCCGGGATCTAGCCAAAGACATTATCTGGACCGAAGATATTGGCGATGTCTTGAACAGTGACATCGACGTCCTGATCGAAACCATCGGCGGCCTCGATCCCATTGAAAGCTGGCTGAAACAGGCGTTAAACAATGGCATGCACGTGGTCACCGCCAACAAGCAGCTCATCGCGTACAAGGGCCCGGCACTCGCGGAACTCGCCCGTGAGAACAATCGCGTTCTTGTCTTTAACGCGGCCGTAGCGGGTGGCGTGCCCGTCATCCCGGCTACGCTGCACGGCTTGCAGGGTGACCGCATCACACGCGTCTCCGGCATTCTGAACGGCACCTGCAATTTCATCCTTTCGCACATGGAACAGGGTGAAGAGTACGCGGAGGTGCTCCGGCAGGCGCAGGCCCACGGCTATGCCGAAGCCGACCCCACTGCTGACGTGGACGGCTATGATGCGCGGGCCAAGCTCTGCATCCTGGTCCGCGCCGCCATGCAGGCCGGCATCGACCCGGACAGTATCGCCACGCAAACCATGCGCACCGTCGCCGCTATCGACTTCCAGTACGCCCGCGAACTCGGCTGCACGGTTCGTCAGATCGCACGGGCCGAACTTTGTGATGGTCTCGTGCACGCTCGCGTCGGCCCCATGCTGGTGCCCAGGACGTCACCCATTGCGTGGTCGCATGGCACGCAGAACATGGTTGTGACCACCGGCAGCTTTGGCGGCGATGTCGTCTTCAGCGGCCACGGTGCGGGCGGCAACCCCACTGCGGTGGCGATCGTCAGCGACCTGCTTGCCGTCATTCATGGATCGAACTCCGTCGCGCTGCCTGTGCGCGAGTGCGCTGTCACCGGCGAGTTCCTCGCGCCGCACTATCTCCGCTTCATTGTCCGCGACAAGCCCGGTATCATCTCCGCCATAAGCGGCGCGCTTGCCGCTGCCGGAGCCAACATCGACAGCATCCTGCAACGGCCGGGCTACCCAAAAGAAGCCCTGCCGTTCGTCGTCACCACGGAACCTTGCCTCAGCTCGACCGTTACCGCTGCGGTCCAGCGCATCGCCGCCATGCCCACCATGCTTGAACCACCGCTCGCCTTGCAGATGCTCACCGAAGACGACAAGGCCGAAGACTAGGTTCCCGAATCACTTACTCCAACCTCCATCAATCATGCCAAACACGGCAACCAACTCGCGCGGGTACGTCGTTATGTTGCTGCTCTGCTGCGTCGCAACCACGCGAGCTGACAGCCCCAGAGTCGCGCCAGCGGATCGGAAGCAGTTCTCTTCAAACCGCCACTTCTATCTGCTCTCAAAACTGAAGCAACAGCGCACAGAAGTGTTTAAGGCAGCCCAATCGAAAACCCTACTCTGGTCAGTCCCCAAGTACCTCTCATTACCAATCCTTTCAGACGACGGGCAATGCATCGCTTCCGTCTACGACGGCGGCAACATTCTAGATGAGAACGTTAGACCGTCCGATCCGCTCATCACCTTCTACAGCGCGTCTGGCCAGCATGACACGGTGGCTGTAGGCGATGTGGTGAAAGATATCCACCAGCTTCGCAAAACAAGCAGCGGTTGGGCCTGGGGTTCCGCCGTTGGTTTCCAGAAGTCCGGCTTCGTGGTAGTGCTCGCAACGGGCAAAAGCATCACTCTGCCAGCTTGTACTCGGATCGGCGCCGCACAAATCAAGCGGTGAGGGCGTACAACACTCTGTGTACGGCTGCATTGCACCCTGCTCAACCTAACAACCCAAACGAAGTTAACTGGCGGTACGACAAACCATCAGAGTCGCTAATGCAGAAACGACGCTTTCCGCTCGCGACATCAGTCAAACGGAAACTCGTTAAGCATCAGAAGGCGTGCCCAAACATGGCAGAAGGGTAGCCAGATATTCACTTTGTGCCTGACCTTGAGGTCGTCCGCCACGCCGGGTATTTCGCCAGTGTTCAAGAGACAATGAGCTATGGCGTTGCGAATCGGCTCGAGTAGCCTTCGGCTTATGTAGCCTAACTTCCTACCGCGGGCTGCTGGAGGGAGGATTTGCTCCTTAGCAGTTTCAAGATCGAACCGTTCAACCCATGGGTAAACGCGTCGCAGGATATGTTCGAACTCTTCATCTGAAGAGGGCGCATCTTCAGTGGGATTCCGTAGCGGTCGCCCGTTATCTTTCCGCCTTTTTAGGACGCCTTACAGAATTCGATAAAAGCAGAGAAACCTCTAAAAGGGTGTATCCGAAACTACTGCTTCGCGATATATGCTTGCAAACTCTCTGAACTGATTACCACTCGCATTGAGCACGTGATCTTTCAGGAACACTTCCGATGAAGTAGCATGTACCCGAAGCATCGAGACTTTACTTCCGCAATGTTCAACCTGAACAGTTTCGACGTTTAGCGGAATATCGTGGCGTAAGGACCACATACTTAGCCAGGGTGTGAGTGCGTTATATGCGCGCTGCTCCGCCTCGTCCCAACTTCTTGCACTGAGAGTTGCTGTTACTTTGCCTAGGCGACCTTGCTCGTTTGCATGACCGAGAAGAACCACCGATTCAGAGTTTTGACCTAGTACTTCAATCGAGATTTTCGTGCCCAATGCTTTCGAGTCACCACTAAACAGGAGATGAGAATCGCCCTGAGTCCTATCGTCCGTAAATCCGTGCTCATCATGGGGAGAGAGCCGAAAGCCTGGCCGAGAAAGAAGGAACTGAACAGAGAAGTTCCCTCCTTGCCCCCAAAGCTCCCTCAGGGAAAACTTCTTACTCTGGTCTTTGGCGAGCGGAAAACGAAACAGCTTCTGCTCCTCACCGGGCACACCCCACGTTTTCAAACGCGGGAGCGCTGCGGTTGCAATACGTGAGGCTTTGCCTTCGTTTTGAACATGTAACTGTAAAGCAGCAGCCGCTTGTTGTCCAAGGGGTCGCTGGCGATATCGGGTACTCATCTTCGCAGGATATCCGCTGTAAAGCGAAGGCGGCTAGTCCTTCATATAGGAACAGATCCGCCGCCTGCAGCGTAAGCGAATTCAATATTTCGGCATACTTGGATCCATGCGGTCGCCCCAACGTGGCAATCTGCGTCTCGTGCGGCTCACGCACATCCTAGACTAGACGGGACCCTCTTCTCTTGACCGGCTGCATTTGCCGGAGACGGGTTGCCGTGTTCGTCATACGGGCAGTGGCGGCAGCCGTTGCCGCAGCAGGTGCCGCGCCTGCGCAGGTATGCTGCGGTGAATACAACGAATGGACCGTCGTAGTAGAAGTCTTCTTCCGGTGCCTGCTGCTGTGGAGCGCTGCTCAAGCGAAAAGACCTGCCTGCGGCGGCTCCTGCGCGGATGCAATCTCAGCGGACGTGGAAGGCGTACCCTCGCGACGGCGAATGCCTGCAGGCGTGGCAACCGCATCGATAGGTTCGCCGTTGCTGTCGCACGGCACGCCGCCGCGCAGCCAAACCTTCTTGCCAGCGACCGAGGAGGTCCGCTCGCCCGGCACGACGATGCCGATCAGGTTCACAGGGTCACTTGCCGCCAGCGTGATTACGTCATCATGTGCAAGGTTGCGTGTTGCGCGCAGGCTTTCAACTGCTTCGGGCAGAGCGAATTGCTCGCCGGAGAAGCCATGTACGAAGCGCCCACCGCGAACTTCACCCCGCGCCTCCAGGCGGAGCAACATGCGGACAAGATCACGCCACTTCGGAGCGTTTGCCTCGACCTGTA
>CAXTXE010000040.1:0-14178 GCA_964248165.1 uncultured Terriglobus sp. | reverse complement strand
TCTGCGAACAGGGGAACTTATAATCACAGTGTACGGGCAGTGGCGGCTTCCCTCACCTGTCCACGAAGGCATATCACTTGACGATGTCCATCATTGAGGAAGGCACCCCCACGCAGATAGACGCTCTGCGCCAGTCTGCCGGGCTGCTGCCGCTTGCGCCCGGAGCAGACGGCACCGGCTGGATAGCCGTCACGGGCAGCGACCGGGTCCGGTGGCTGAACGGCATGGTCACCAATTCCGTCCAGGCGCTCACCCCGGGTGACGGCGCATACAGCTTTCTGCTCAACGCGCAGGGCCGCATCCAGGGCGACTGCACCATATGGGCCAAGCAGGATTTGCTGCTGCTGCAAACAAGCAGAGCGCAGGTGGAACCCATGCTGGCGCTCCTAGACCGCTTCATCATCATGGACGATGTGGAACTTTCAGATGAAAGTGCGCGCTGGCACGGCATTCTGGTAGCTGGCCCGCTAGCGGCACAGAAGCTCACGAACGTGGGCCTGCCGGTGCGCGCTTCGAAGCTGCTTAAGAAGGTGCCTGCAACCTACGGGAACACAGAGTTCAGCGTCGTCATGGCGTATGGTCCACTGGTGCCGCGTATTGAAGTGTGGTCACGCGACTCGACAACCCTCGACACATTGCGCAGGGCGCTAGTCGATAACGGTGTGGCAACCTGTCGCGCGAGGGATTTGGAACTGCTGCGCATTGCCGAGGGCACCCCGCGCTTTGGCACGGACATCCGTGACCGGGACCTGCCGCAGGAAACAGGCCAAACCCGCGCGCTGCACTTCAACAAAGGGTGCTACCTGGGCCAGGAGATCGTGGAGCGCATCCGCTCGCGAGGCAACGTTCATCGCGCGTTCACGGGCTTGATCCTGCATGGTGACGTGCCCCCGCCCGGCACACCGCTGGAAGCTGGCGGAAAGCCGGCGGGCGAGATGACGAGCATCGCTACGGAAGACATTGACGGCCAGAGGCTCGCCCTGGGATTCGTTCGCCGCGAGGCGCTGGAGCGGGGCGAGCCCCTGAACTATACCGGCGGGTACGCCGAACCCCGCACTGCGGCCACTGCATCTTAACCATTGAAGATTCCGCGAAAACGAGACACGATACATGCCTGAGCAAGACAAGCCGTTCGTCATCAACGACCGCCGCCGCAGATTCAGCACTGAAGGGGAACCGGCCGCGACGGAGGCCGCGCCTGCCTCCGAAGCAACACCCGGCCCGGTAGCCTTTCCGGTGCCCACGAAGCAGGAAGCACCCACAGGCGGTCCGGCTCCAGTGACTAGCAGCGCGCATCTGGTCGCGCCCGCTGCCGATTCTGCTGACGATTACGCCGAAGTGGTGAACGAACTCTCGGATGAGGCTGGTGCGCAGCCGGAGTTGCCGCCCGCGCCCACGCAGGAGGAGATCGAGCAGGTCCGCGCAGCCTACGAGGCGACCGCCGAGCGCCTGGACACCATGATGCGCTCGCAGAATCTTGGCGGAGAGCACCTGCCTCCCATGGACTTCAACCGCCTGGTTCAGTCCATCTACATGTCTGCCATGATCCAGCTTGGAGCGGGCACGCAGCAGGGCCAGCAGGCGCGCGTGGACCTGATCGGAGCCAAGCAGAGCATCGACATGCTCTCCGTGATCTCAGAAAAAGCTGCGGGCAATCTTTCGGGTGAGGAGACTATGCTGCTGGAATCCGCTCTGTTTGAACTGCGCATGGGATTCCTGGAAATCACCCAGTTGCTGGCGCGTCAGGCAGCCGCGAAGCAAGCCGCACCCGCAGCCACACCAGGCGCGGCCGGTAAGTTCGGCGGGAACCCCTCCACCAGCTTTACTGGAGCCGGTCCCCGGATTGTCCGCTGATGCCGCAGAAACGCAGCCATCAACTCCGCTGCTGGCGGAGTTGGTTTTTCTGGGCACCGGCACCTCCATGGGCGTGCCGACGCTAGGCTGCACCTGCGATGTGTGCCGGTCCACCGACCCGCGCAACAACCGGATGCGCTCGTCCGTCGCCATCCGCTACAGCGGTGCTCTCGTCCTCGTCGATACCGGTCAGGACTTCCGCACGCAAGCGCTTCGCTTTGGCATTGACCGAGTGGATGCTGTGCTCTATACCCACGGCCACGCCGACCACGTGCTCGGCTTCGACGACCTGCGACCGCTGACCTTTGGCCGCTCCGGCAATCTTCCGCTCTACGCCGACGACGCAACTGCTGCGATCATCAGGCGCGTCTTTGATTACACCTTTAGTAAGAAGGAGCGTTATCCCACCAGCGCACGTGTCGATCTGCACCGCCTAAATACCGAACCCGGTACATCGCTTGCGCTGTTTGGAGCCTGCTTTGAGAGGATTCCTGTCATTCATGGCCGCCACAGCATCGCGGGTTACCGCTTCGGAAACGCGGCCTACCTCACGGACATGAGCGACATCCCGGAGGCGAGCTTCGACCGTCTGCGCGGGCTGGACATCGTTGTTCTTGACGCGCTCCGCCACGAGCCGCATCCCAGCCACTCGCACCTCGACAACTCCATCGCATTGGCCCAGCGCATCGGGGCGAAGCAAACCTACTTTACGCACATCTCGCACGATCTGGAACACACAGCGACCGAAGACAGCCTGCCCGAGGGCATCCACATGGCATACGACGGCTTGCGGCTTGATTTCGACATCGCGCCGCCGCCAGACGCGCTCTGCGGAGACGCCGCATGATCGTCTTTCGCAGCCTGGCTGAAGTTCCGCCAGACTTCGGCCCCAGCATCGTCACCATCGGCAATTTCGACGGCGTGCACTGCGGGCACCAAAGTGTCATCCGCGAGGTCGTGACCCGCGCTCAGGAGCGAAAGGCACGCGCCGTGCTGGTCACGCTTGACCCGCACCCCGCGCGCGTTCTGCGGCCTGATCACGCTCTCCGCCTCATCACGCCGTTGACGCGCAAGCTGGAACTGCTGCATGAAACAGAACTGGATGCCGTCCTTCTGCTGCCCTTTACGCTGGACTTCTCCCGCACCACTGCGGAGGACTTCTGCAGCACCGTCTTGCGTGACACTTTGCACGCGCTGGAAGTGCATGAGGGCGAAGACTTCCGCTTTGGCTATGGCGCGGCAGCGGACATGAAGAGCCTGGCCACCTTAGGCGCTCAGTATAGTTTCACCGCGAGCATCTTCTCGCCCTTCCGCGTTGGCAAGGAGACGGTCTCCTCCAGCCGTATCCGCACCCTCATCGCGGAGGGCAACGTCAGTGCCGCGCGCCGCCTGCTGGGCCGTCCCTTCAGCGTGGACAGCACACCCGCGCGTGGCCGTGGCTACGGCACGCAGTACGCCGTCCCCACCATCAACCTTGCACCGTACGACGATTTGCTTCCCGCCAACGGCGTCTACGTCACGGACCTCCGTATCGGCGAAGGTCCGTCCGCGGAAAGCTTCGAGGGCGTCACCAACATCGGCAACCGGCCCACCTTCGGCACGGACTCCTTTGCCGTCGAAACCTACCTCCTCCGCTTTCACCCCATCCCGCTCGACGAAACCACACCCCTGCGCCTCACCTTCCTGAAACGTCTCCGCGAAGAGCGCAAGTGGCCCTCCCCCGAAGCTCTGAAGCAGCAAATCAGCATCGACGTAACCCGCGCAGAACGCTGGTTCCATCTTCGCAGAGTCCTTCTATCCTTAACCACAAGCCCCGGCAGCAGCTAATCGAGAGCAAAGACGATCACTGACGAGAATGCGACTGGTAAGGGCCAAGGAGCTTTCCCGAAGCACGAATGCGTCATCTAGTTTGCCGGCGGTGCCGTGCTGCGTAGCTCCTTGAGCTTATCTTTGGCGTCCTGATTGCCCGGGTCGAGCTTAAGCGCTTGATTAAAGGCGTCCGTGGCGAGTTGGTTTTGGCGACTCTTCACGTATGCCTCTCCGAGCAACTCTTGATCGTCGCTCGACGCGGGATAGATCTGGGTTGTGAGCTTGAGGATGACGATAGCTTCGGGAAGGTGATGCTGGTCCTCCAACCCGGAGGCCCAGGAATGGAGCAAAGCTTCGTCGAGTTTGAAATCTGGCTTTTCCTTTTGCATCGCTGCATAGATGGGCGCAGCCTGGTCGAAACCCTGTTGACCTACTTGGGAGCGAAAGGCTTCAAAGGAAGCCGGCGTGCCCTTGGCGGGGCGGAAACTAGTGGCGAGCAGGTGTGAAGGGACCCCGTTCTCGGCGGGTGTCTTCTTGAGAAAGGCCATCGCTGCCGAGTCATGCTTGAGGTAGGCGTCCAGGAAATTGAGGGTGTAACGGCAGACCCACGCATAGCCGACGACGCCATCCGCACGCGAATAGTCCCCGTTCTCGTAAGTCTTCCATAGGTCCTCGTTGCGCTGGAACATGGAGCTGTGTTCAAGGTGGATCAGCGCCATGTTATGAACGGTAAGGAGGTCGCCATGAGTCCACGCGTTGAGGACGTTTGGACCCTCGGAGTCTTTGCTGGTGAGGTAGCGGGACTGCTCTTCGAGAGTGAAATTGCCTTGCGTAAAGAAGAGGAGCGGTATGGTCATTTCGTCAGGGTGGACATAGCCGGATTGCTTTACAAGACCGGGGTAATAACGCATGGAGCCATCAAGAGCAACAAGAGCGTCGATGCGTGAGTCGCGCGCAGCAGCGAAAAGATTGGAGATGCCGCCCCAACTGAACCCGGCGACAGCAGTTTCGGACAGGTTGGTGTTGGGAAGGCCGTGCGCGTATGAGATCAGGAATGAGATATCACGTGCTTGCGCTTCAGTGCCGGGCATGTCAGTGGTTGTATTGCGGGTAGCGGCACCCATGCTGGGTGCTGCGATGACCACGTAGCCGTGGCTGGCGAGGTACTCGCAAAGGTCGGCGTTCTCCCAAGACATAGCAGACAAGCTGGGTGCATAGATGACGACGGGGAAGCGGCCTTCAACGGGTGCGGCGTTCAGAACAGCCCAAAGGCTGTCGTTCAGGGTAGGGGTCAGGGACTTGACCCAGCCTTGCCAATCGGACGAGATATGGGGATTGGCAAAATCCGTTTCACTGGCGAGGAGCTTGGCATAGTCCGCAACCGTCATCTTCTTTGCTTTGGAAGGCTTGGCGGGGTACCAGATAAGGGTCTGGATGGGACGAGCTCGCTCGCCAGTGTAAGGTTTGCCAAGAACGTCTGTAGCAGAGTGGAAGGTGCGGGTGTAGTCGTATTGCTCGACAACCCTCAGGCCGACGGCATTGGGACCGGGCTGCTCGGTGAAGTGGAAGTACGGATGAGTTTGGGCTGAAGTGACGCAGCAAAACAGGGCAAAGAGGACGACAGAGCGCACGCGAAACTCCGGAAGGCTGGTGTTAGAGTAGCGGTTCTCAAAATTTGGAGGCGAGGGCACAATTCACCAGCAATGATCTACAACGGACGCGGATGAGTCCTGCTAAACGCCGTCTTCATCACTTATCACGAAATCGTTGAACCAATCGATAACTTGCTCCACTCACGCGACGCGGCCTGTCTCAGCGCGCCGGTGAAGTAGCTGGAGCGGGTCTTGAAGCGGGAGTCGAATCTCGCGTGGGTCCTGTGTAGGGGCGGTAGGGTCCGACGGGTGAGTTCACGTAACCTTTGGGCGCAGGTGGCACGGGAGCGGGTGCTGCGGCGCGTAGTGTGCCGGTCGCGGGCGCATCGTCCGGCATGACTCCTGTGTCGGATGGAGAGGGCGCTGATTGCGGCTGGGCGGCAGCGGGCGTCTTCGCACCAGGCGCGTTGTCGTCGTCCGCATCGTCATCGCTGTCAGCGGGCTTCCTCGTTGGAGCGGGTGCTGCATCCGTGTTGACGTCGAAGGTTTTCTTCGGAGCGTCATCGCGTGGGAAGCTTTCCACGGGCGTGCGGGCGATGGCGACCTTCATGAAGTCGATCCACATGGGCAGAGCGGCCTTTGCGCCGGTTTCCTTGTCGCCCAGCGACTTGCGGTCGTCATAGCCGATCCACGTACCGCAGGTGATCGATGGCGAAAAGCCGATGAACCACGCGTCGGTATAGCTGTTCGTCGTCCCGGTTTTACCGCCGAGCGGATGCTTCAGCACCGCGCCTGCCTGTGCTGCTGTGCCGAACTGCGGTACGGCTTCCAGCAGCTTCATCATGGTGCGCGCAGTCTCGACGGTGATGACCTGTTTCACCTGCGGTGCCACCTGCTGCAACGGCAATCCATCGGCCTGCACAACGCGGCGAATCACGTGCGGCTTAATCAGGATGCCGTCATTGGGAAACACCGAGTACGCACCCACCTGCTCCTGCAGGCTGATCCCGGCGGACCCAATCGCGACCGGCAGAAACGCCGGGATGTTCGACGTCACACCAAAGCGGTGCGCCACTTCGATCACTTTGCGAATGCCTACCTGATTGGCCAGCTTGAGCGCGGGGATATTGCGCGACTCGGCAAAGGCGTTCAGCAGCGTCATGGTGCCGCGGTAGTTTGCCTCGTAATTATGCGGTGTGTACGGACCATTGGGCGTGTAGAAGCTCGTCGGCCCATCCACGATGGTGTCGCTTGGCTTGGAGTGCAACTGCTCCACCGCCGCCGTGTAGACATACGGCTTAAACGACGACCCGACCTGCCGCTCTGCCTGTGTGGCGCGGTTGAACTGCGATGTGTCGTAGTCGCGCCCGCCAACCATGGCCAGAACTTCGCCGTTGGAGTTGTCCACGGCCATCATGGACGCCTGGACGCCACTGTCCTGCTGCAACGATGCGTGCATGGTCGCGGAACCAGACGCCGCGTCCTCAATGCGCACATAGACGATGTCGCCCGGTGTCAGCAGACTCGCGCCGGAGTAGATTTGCGTCCACGCCCAGTCCGCCGGCCGGAGTTCCGCGTAGCGCCGCCCGATGCGGACGATGACGCGCTGCGCCTTTGCCTCGATCACCAGAGCATGAAGGTACGCTCCGGTCTGGATGGCATCGTTCCAATCGGGATGCTTGTAGGTCTCCAGATCGGCACCGGCATCCGCAACGTTCAGTAACTTGCCCTTCCACCCGTGCCGCCGCTCGAACGCCGCAGTACCGTCCAACAGTGCCTTGTTCGCTGCCAGTTGCAGATCCAGGTCCATGGTCGTGAAGATTTTCAGGCCAGCACCATGTACAGCATCCGCACCGTATTCCTGCTCCAACTGGCGGCGCACCTCCTCCACGAAGTACGGCGCAACGGTGTTTGGCGTCTGCTCGATCTTTAGGACCAGAGGGGCTTGCTTTGCCTCTTCATACTGCGAGCGCGTGATCTTGCCATCGTTCAGCATCTCGCTGAGAACCAGGTTGCGCCGTTTCAGCGCGCGGTCAGGATGCCGGATCGGCGAGTACGATGTGGGGCCTTTGGGAAGCGCGGCAAGCAGGGCCGCCTCCGGCAGCGTCAACTCATGCGCGTGCTTGGAAAAGTAGTATTCCGACCCAGCCTCAAACCCGTAGACACCGCTTCCCAGGTAGATCTGGTTCGCATACAGGGTGAAGATCTGCTTTTTGGTGAAGTGCCGTTCAATCTGAATGGAGAGAAGTATCTCCTGCAGCTTGCGCCCGACGGTCTGTTCCGATGAAAGGAAGAGGTTGCGCGCCAGCTGCATGGTCAACGTGGACGCGCCCTGCCGCTTGCCCTTTGACCGCAGATCGACATAGGCCGCGCCGGCCACGCGGAACGGATTGATACCGGCGTTCTTTTCGAAACTCTTGTCTTCAATGGAGAGGATGGCATCGTGCAGAACGCGCGGGAACTCCTCATACGGAGCGACCACGCGACGCTCCAACGCGAACGAGCCGAAGGGCCGCCCATGCACATCCAGCAGATCGGTTTTTGTGGAGGGCCGGTAGTGTTCCAGTTCCTCCATCTGCGGCATGTCCGCGGTGTTGACCAGCGTCAGACCGAACAGGCAGCCAAAGATGGCGGACGCACCCAGCAGCAGGTAGAAGATGGTGCGCCGCGCCTTGGCTCGCGTGGCAAATTGCCGCGACCACCACCAGCGCACCTCGGACCTGCGCATGGAGAGCGTGCTCCGTGGAACACGCTCCTTCGCCGTCTCTTCGTCGCGCGTGAACAGGCTAGGCACAGCACTTTAACGGTAGCATGGCGGCTATGTTGATATCACCTTTACTTGGATCACTTCTCACTTACGGATCAGAGGGATTTGCTGGCTCGGCTTTGAAGATAACAAAATGGTCTGCGGAGCGAACCTCTACGGCAAGCGGGCTACCGGCTTGAACCGCAGGTTGCTGAAAATCTATAAACGCTTGCGAACCTACTAGGTGATCTCGAACCATCATCTGGTACGTAGGACGAAGAACCTTCTCGGACAGCAACGCGCGGGAAGCGTTTATGACTAGGGCTACTGGTTCCCACCTAACATTTGGAGTGCAAACCACAATCCGACGGTATGACTGTATACCGCCTTCATTCATTGCTTCTTCCTCGGTCTGTCCACAAGAAACTGAAAGAGGTGGGGGACCGTTGTTTATGACGGTCGGATTATTGATAGTTCCCGAGCCGTTTATGCATATTCCATTGGGACAGCTTTGCGTGATGGGAGACGAGACGATAGGTATGTGGCTGTTCGAGTCGTTACTTGCCCTGGCTTTTGCCGAAGCCTTGGTACGAATCGTTGCGGAAACTGTGAGTCCGCTAGAAACCCGATGGAGGTAGTCAAGCTTTTCCTTAGTGCCCATCTTACTGTCACTATTCAGCAACTGGCATACGTAGTAGAGCTCCTGCTGGCGCAAAGCAAGAACATCTGCGTTCGGAAACTTAGAAAGAACTTCAATCTGAGCATCTCGCGATTTGTATTGAGCAGATGCAGACACAGGTGGTACTTTCGTTGAGCCTAAAAATGCTCCCTTGAAAAGGTCTATTGCAGCCCCAAAGTCGGTCTTTGAATCAGATACAGTTGCTGGAACGGGGCTAAACCGCTGGCAGTTCATTTGCCCGATTGCAGTATCACAGCTAAATAGAATTAAAGTGAGCAGCGACCAGCTTATTGCACCCATAGAAGCACTTTACGCTGCTTTTGCCTTCAACATGTCCAGACCTTTATTGAGTTGCTCGTCGATCTTTGCTCCGGACTTCACAGTGGGCACGGCTGGCTTGGCCGAGTTAACCGTGGCGGTGCTGGTCGTGGTTGCGTCGCCCTCGTCATCCTCATCGTCATCCGCCGCGGCAAGCTCCTGGGTTGAGGCTACTGCGACAGGCGGGGTTAGCCCTTCATCCTGGAATTTCTTCCCGCTGGGCGTTTCGTACTTGGCAACGGAGAGGATCAGCGCGGCACCATCCGGCAGTTCAAAGATGCGCTGCTGCGAACCTTCGCCAAAGGTCTTCTCGCCCACCAGTTCACTGCGCTTGGAGTCGAGCAACGCACCGGCAACCAGTTCCGCCGGTCCAGCCGTGCCGTGATTGACCAGCGTGACCATGGGACCAGCGGGATCAATGGACTTGCCGGGATCGGCGGTAAAGGTTTCCTTTGCAACCTTCTGCCCTTCCAGCATGGCCAGAGTTCCGCTCTTGATAAAGAAGTTTGCCATGCGCAGCGCCTCGGCGTTATCCCCCGCGCTGACATCACGCAGGTCCAGCAGAATCTTCTTGGTGTTGGTGCGGCCCATGCCCTTTAGTTTGGCCTCAACCTGCTGCACATGCTCGCGGTCCAGCACGCCGGGCTTGATGTAGAGAATGCTGGCACCCTCATAAAACACTTCACCCGCAGGCGGTACGGCGATGTCGGCACGCGTCAGGTCCACCTTCGATGGTACCGGGTGCCGCGGACGGATGATCGTCATCGACACCGTCGAACCTGGCTGCCCCTGCAACAGCAGCTTTGCCGTTTCCAGCGACATCTCGTTGGTCTCGCGGCCGGCAATCTGCTCAATAACGTCTCCCCCGGTCAGGTCGGCCTTGTCCGCTGGGCTGCCCGGCACCACGGAGACGATGGTCGCGTATCCCTGGTAGTTGTACCGCTTGGCGATGTTGATGCCCACCTGCGCACGGCCTGCGCTGTGCGCCTTGTACTGCTTGTACTCTTCGGGAGAGAGGTAGCTTGATTGCGAGTCCAGCGATTCCAGCAGGCCGCGCATGGAGGCGTTCGTCACCTTCGACATGTTCGGGTCCACCACGTAGTCGCTCTGGATATGCCGCAACACTTCGCTGTACACCTCCATCTGCCGGTAGGCACCTTCCTGCGGCTCAGTAGCCGCGCGGACGCGGTGCAGGTTCGCGCCCAGGAACATAGTCAGCAGCAGAACCGCGGACAGGGCAAGCACAGACAGCTTCAGCGACTTTGGCATCGGAAGGATAAACCTCGGCGGAGGGACTCTTCGGGTTAGACGTAACTCTGGTCTGGATAGCATACGCCTGGTCCGGGGTTTGGAGTTGTCAGTTTGGAGTTGTCAGTTGTCCGTCGTCAAGTTGTGAGTTGGGAATTACCTGTTTGGAGTTCTTAGTCTCAGTTCTCAGTTGTGAGTCGCAGCGAGTGGCACGCGCGTAAATCGCGCACATCAAACTCACAACTCGAAACTCACAAACTCAGAGTTCTCATTTGGTACTTGGTGGCGGTGACTGGGATCGAACCAGTGACCTACGGGTTATGAGTCCGTCGCTCTAACCATCTGAGCTACACCGCCGTTGCGATTCCCTTGATGCAGCGTGGCCGCCGCGTTGCGGCAATGGGAGGCTGCGGGAGCGCACTCGCTGTAGTTTACTGGAAGACGGGCCGCTCTGAAAGCAAGGCGCTTCCTGCATGAATGAGACTCGCGTTCTTGGTGTGATCCCGGCCCGGCTGGCCTCCACGCGGCTGCCGCGCAAGGTGTTGCGCCCGCTGCTGGGCCGCCCCATGCTGCAATGGGTGGTGGAAGCGGCGCAGCGCTGTCCTCAATTGCATGGAGTGGTAATTGCCACGGACTCCGGCGAGGTCGCTGATCTTTGTTACGCGCATGGATGGCAGTTCGCATTGACCAATCCCACCCTGCCCAGCGGCACCGACCGGATGCGCGCCGCCGCGCTGCACCGCCCGGCGGACATCTACGTCAACATCCAGGGCGACGAGCCGCTGCTGGAACCGGCGCACATCGAAGCTCTGCTGCGGCCCTTTGCGCGCGGCGAACATGTGGAAGTCACAACGGTCAAGACACCCTGCGCGCCAGACGACGTGCACAATCCGAATGCCGTTAAAGTTGTGACCGCGACGGATGGCCGCGCTCTTTACTTCTCGCGTGCCGCCATTCCATATGATCGTGACGGCACCGGCGCGGCAACGTACTGGAAGCATCTGGGCCTGTATGCGTACCGCCGCTCGGCACTGTTCGGCTTCGGCCTGATGAAGCCAAGTCCGCTTGAGATCACCGAACGGCTGGAACAGCTTCGCCTGCTGGAAAACGGACTTTCACTCTACGTCGAGCCGGTAAGCTTTGACACAGTTGGCGTCGACACGGAAGCTGACATCCCGCGCGTGGAAGCGCTCCTGCGGGAGCGGCACGGCGTGCAGTGAGAAGCCGAATCCCGATGCCCTGTGTCCTTATGAAACCGGCACAAAGCTCAACTGCAATGCACCGGCAGACACTGCGGCATGCACGCCTTCGAGCGATGGTGTGATCCAGGTTGCGTGTTGCAGCTGCTCCGGGGGCGTGGAGGTCAGCAGGGCCAGCACACGCGATCCGGCTGCGACGCCGGCCGACACACCCGGCGGCGCGTCCTCCACGACGATGCATTGCTCGGGCGAGAAGCCGAGCATCGCTGCCCCGCGGCGGTACGGCTCGGGATCGGGCTTGCCGCGTAGAACGTCTTCAGCGCTGACCAGGTTCTCCGGTTGCGGCAGACCCGCCGCGCGGAGGCGGCCTTCCAGCAGGGGACGTGTGCAACTTGTGACAATGCACCAGCGCTCCGGTGGCAGGCTGTTCAGCAACTCGCGCACCCCCGGCAGAACCGTAAGGTCTTGAACGTCGTCGAGTTCCAGTTGTTCAATGACGCGCAGCGCTTCGGCCTGATCCACATCGGGCCGCAGCCGCGCAATGGTTTCGCTGGCGCGAACGCCATGCGGAAATTGAAAGTTCTGCCAGTCGGGGATCCCGTAAATCTCCGCCCATCGCTTCCAACACCTCTCCGCGCTGCCAATGGAACTGAGCAGCACGCCATCCATATCGAACAGGATGCCCTGTGTGGTGGTAGTGATGCGTTGCGTCGCAAGTGGTATGTCAACGGTAGCCATGTAACCAGTCTACGAGGCAGTTGTGCCGCGCGTGTTCATCCCTTCAGCACAAACTGCTCAGCGGCCTTAAGTATCCGGGTGACGGCCTCTTGTGACGTCGATTCGCAGTAAACGCGCAGCAGCGGCTCTGTTCCCGAGGCGCGTAGAAGCAACCAGGTCTCTGCCGCGTTTGGCATGGCGGCGGCGTCTGGGTTCTCAAGAAAAAACTTGATGCCATCCATGTTCTCGGTCCGCAGCATTCGATACCCAGCAATCTCATTCAAGCCGCTACAAGCGCGTGCAATGGCGGATTGTTTTAGCCGGTCGTCGATGTGCATGTCGATGCGGCCGTACTGGTGTTCTCCGAACTCCGCCTGCAACGAAGCCACCAGCTCCGCTAACGTCTGCTTCTCGTCAGCCATGACGTTGGCGATCAGCAGCGCATTCAGGATGCCGTCGCGCTCCGGAAGATGGCGACTGATGCCAACGCCGCCAGACTCCTCACCGCCGATCAGGATGTCCTCAGTCAGCATCAGGTCACAGACATACTTGAAGCCGATGCCGTGCTCGTAGAGCTTACGGCCATGTTTCGCGGCGATGCGGTCCAGCATCTTTGTCGTGTTGAACGCACGTGTCACACCGCCCGGCCAGCCCTTGCGCTCCAAGAGCCAGCGCAGCAGAATCGCGTAAATTTTGTGCGCATCAACCACGTTGCCCTGCCCGTCCACGGCTCCGATACGGTCTGCGTCGCCGTCCGTAATCAGACCGGCATCGCAGCGTTCAGACACAACGCGCTTCTGCGTCGCCGCGATATGCGGGAGGATCGGCTCCGGATTGATGCCGGGGAAGAGCGGATTATGCTCCGCCCGCATCTCCACGCACGGCACACCGGCACGCTCGAAGACGCCACGCAGCACACCCGCACCCGCGCCGTACATACTGTCGATCAGGAAACGGTAGCCGGATGCCGCAATCTTCGGTAAGTCTGCGAAGGCCGTAATAGCGGCGATGTAGTCCGGCATAAAATCCGTTTCGGTAGTCGCCGCGGCCCCTGCGGCAACTGGGAGCGGCTGCCCCAGATAGCCCTCAATCTGTTTCATGATGGCAGGCGATCCTGATCCGCCGTAGCTTGCCTTGTACTTGACGCCATTCCACTCCGCCGGATTGTGCGAGCTTGTAATCATCACGCCGCCCGCAGCACCCCGCTGCCGCACGCCGTAGGACAGCGCCGGAGTCGGCGTCACGCCCGCCGCGAGCAGCACCGGGACTCCCGCCCCTGCGAGCACCTCCGCTGCCACCCGAGCAAACCGCGGCGATCCGAAGCGCGTGTCATAGCCGATGCACACGCCCTTCGCGGCATCCTCATGGCGCAGCATATAGTGCGCGATCGCACGGACCGCAACGCGAACGTTCGCTTCCGTGAAGTCGCCGGCAATAATGCCGCGCCATCCGTCTGTGCCAAACTTCACGGCATGCGTCACTGAGGAGGAAGGAGGTGTCTGGTCGTTCATGCGCTCCATGGAATTATCCCACTCCCACGCACGGCAAAACGCCTGCGCACGCAAGACGCGGTGCCGAGTCTTCCGCTTGAGCTTCGCGGCCGCTTAAGTTCAGCGGCAGCGGGAGAGGCTAGCCTGCTCCAGTGCCCTGAAACCGCATGAACGGAACGGCGCACCGTCAGCCGGAATGTTTCACGTGAAACATTTTAGGAAACACGACAGGCTATTTGAGCCTGAGTTGACGCAGTGAAGATCGACGCCCCGAATGTTGATCACACCGCTCGCAATACAAGCGAGCTTGTGAAGAACCGGCGCTCTTTCCTCGGCGTGGACTTCGTGGTGGTGTTCGCGGTCCATCTTTTTTGACATCCCCTCCCGGGCCATCTACCCTAAAGTGAGTCCCACGTCCCCGTCGTCCAGTGGCCCAGGACACCGCCCTTTCACGGCGGTAACACGGGTTCGAATCCCGTCGGGGACGCCAAATCTTTTCAACTACTTAGCGGAAATCCCGAAACTG
>CAXTXE010000039.1:0-19397 GCA_964248165.1 uncultured Terriglobus sp. | reverse complement strand
GGCAATCGCATCTGGGTCAAGGATTGCCGCGCTTTGCAGGCTCTCGCGGTTCCATTTGGTAAGCGTACTTTTACCGCTGCCGTTAGGTCCGGCGATGACTGTAAACGTCGGCATCAACTCGCTCTTGCGGTCTGCCCCGGCTGTTCTGTCTTGCCTTCCTTGATTCCTTGCTCCGCCAGCTTCCATTCGAGGATCTTGTTCTCGATGACGACACCTTCACGGGCATTCTTGGCCAGCCAGTCAGCCCACTTATGAATATCGCGTTTCATAAGGGAAGTTTACTCCTCTTCCAGAGCCAAATCCTCTGCGACGCGCTCGCGCGTGTTGCCGCGCTGCAGCAAGACCTGCACCCTGCCTTCCGCGGCGTCGAGTTCTTTTTTACAGGCATCGGAGAGGCTGACGCCTTGCTCAAACAGCGCCAGCGACTCCTCCAGCGGCAGATCTCCTCGCTCCAGCTTTGCAACGACATTTTCCAGTGTTTTCAACTGCTCTTCAAAGGTTGGCAACGGTAACTCTCCTTGACGTTGCTGTCATTCAACTGCCGCTGGCTGTAGAAGTGCTTCCAGCACTTCCGCGGCTGCGGTGTAGCGTGCAAAGGGTGCGCTGACCTGCACACCTTGCACCATGGGCTGCGCTACAGCCAGCATCTCCTGGGCAATGCGCACGCCTTCCGCCCGCGATGCTTCAGGCGAACCGGCGGCGCGGCCCATGCGCGCCAGGATCGCGTCCGGCATACGGACTTTGAGATCGTTCTTCATGAACTCCGCATTCTTGACGCTGGTCAGCGGCCAGATACCGGCGACGACAGGGATGCGGAAGGCTTCGATACGCTTGAGGAACATCTCCAGGAGGCGAAGATCAAACACCGGCTGCGTGATGGCGAACTCCGCGCCTGCCTCCACCTTTGCGGCAAAGCGGCGGACCTCCGCATCCAGGTCCGGAACGCCGGGGTTTGCGGCAACAGCCACCACAAAGCCGGTGCTGGCACCAATGCTGTTTCCGCCAATATCAAGTCCGTGATTCATATCGCGAACGATGCGCGTGAGTCCCACGGCGTCCACGTCAAAGACGGCCGTGGCATCGGGATAGCTCCCCATCTTCGGCGGGTCGCCGGTGAGGCACAGGATGTTACGCAAACCCAAGGACGCCGCACCCAGCAGGTCGCTCTGGATGCCCAGCAGGTTGCGATCCCGGCAAGTGTAGTGCAGCACCGTTTCCAGGCCAACGTGCTGCTGTATATGCAGGCACAGGCTGCCCGCGCTCATGCGGGCGCTGGCGCGCGGTGAATCGGGCACGTTGATGGCGTGGACACCAAGCCGCTTCAACATGCGCGCGCCCTCCAGTTCGCGCCTGGGATCGATGCCCTTTGGGGGAACAATTTCGACCATCGTGACGAACTCACGGTGCGTGAAACGGCGGCCCAGCGTGGAGCGATCTGACAGCGGCAGAGGTTGCAGCGTGGTGGCGGCTTGCTTTTCGCCAGCGCTCGCCACGCCGTCCGCCTGTGCCTGCATGGCCTTTACGGACGACCGCATGGCCTTGATGTGCTTGGGCGTGGTGCCGCAGCAGCCGCCGATAATGGTCGCTCCCAGGCGAATCGCCTTCCGCGCGAAGCTGGCCAGGTATTCCGGCGACGACAGATAGATGCTGCGGCCATCGACGCAGCTTGGGACACCGGCGTTTGGCATCGCTGCCAGTGGCAGCGATGTGGCCGTTCGCATGCGCGCAATCGTGTCGAGCACAAGCACCGGACCATCACTGCAGTTGCAGCCAATCGCTCGCGCGCCCGCCTGCTCCAAGGCGCGGGCGGCGTCCTCCGGCTGTGTGCCGTCGGCGACGTTTCCCTCGTGCGTTACGGTAATCATCGCAATCACGGGCAGGTGCGGGGCAGCATCCCTCGCAGCCTGCAAAGCCGCCGTTGCTTCAGCGAGCGACGTAATCGTCTCGACCACAAACAAGTCCACACCTGCTTCGGCCAGCGCATCGGCCTGCGTGGCATACGCCGCCAGCATCTCGCCGGAGTCGCGCTCCGCTTCCGGCAGTCCTAGCGATCCCATGGCACCCGCCACCAAGGCGTGGTGCGCGTGCTTCTCACGCATGCCGTCAGCCGCAGCACGCGCAAGACGGACACCGGCAGAGTTGATCTCGGCCACCTTCGATTCCAGGCCGAAACGCTTCAGGCGGATGGCGTTCGCACCGAACGTGTTGGTTTCAATCAGTTCCGCTCCCGCAAGCAGATACTCCTCGTGAATTTCCCGGACCATCTGCGGCTCTGACAGGTTCAGCTCGTCGAAGCATCGATTGATGAAGACGCCACGCGCATAAATCATGCTGCCCATGGCACCGTCACAGAGCGTTGGGGCCGCTCCAAAGAGACGTTCCGCGGAGGTGACAAGTGGATTGGAGACGGTCTGCGGCATGGGCGGGCGAAGCGTTGTTCTATCGTACTTCGTGCCCCGCTCACAGGGTGACGCGGGGATGCTTTGGTATACTTCGGGCAAGCTGCGGAAAGGGAGATTTGCCGCGCCACTGTTGAGGTTTCCGTTGAAAAGTGTTTCCGTTGCGCGGTTGGCAACTGCTTTGTTGTCCGCATGCGTGCTGTTTCTCCTGGCGGGATGCGGATCCCGTCCCTACAAAACCACCGTGAACCAGTTTGCGGGCCGCCCTGTGCCGCCCTCGCAGCTTACGCAACGCGTCATGGTGGGCATCTCGCAATCCAGCCTCGCCGGTGGTTCGCTGGAACTTCTGGATGCCAAGCGGGATATCCGGTCTAACGTGTTCACGGCGAACAGCACCTTCAGCATCAGCTCCTTTGCGGCCCAGGCACAGCAGATCATCAGTTATCCAGAGCAGTTGCGCGGTTTTGTCTATAGCGCCGACGGCTCCGTGACAACGATTAACTACTCGACCGAAGCGGCACAGGGTACGACGGCAGCGTCAGCGGGATCGGCATCTTCGTTCTTCGTGCCGGAGGATACGCAGGCTGTCTACACGGCTGTGGAACGTTTCGGAACGTTCACCATCGCTGCACCTGCTAGCGGCTCCGCCACGTCAACATCTCTCACCGCAAGCTATACCTTTCCTGTGCCCAGCGTGTACAAGGTGGTTGCGAATCCGGCGCACACCGTCGTGTTGTTGATGCTGCGGAATTCCAACATGGTCTACCGGCTGCTGCTGCTGAATAGCGATCAGGTTTCGCCGCCCGGTGCGCTGACTTGCCAGCCGGTCAATAAGCCTGTCTACTGCCTGTTGCCGGTGGGATCGACCCAGCCGGATGGCAGCGTCAGCGAGCCTGCCTTTCACCGCCCCGTGGATGCGTACTTCTCGCCTGACGGGTCGCAGGTTTACTTCATGAGTTGCGGCCGGGAGTGTGGCGGAACGGCGGCCACGGGTGACGATACGCCCGGCGTGAACTTCGCCAACCTGAACTCCCTGCGGATCGATTACTACCCGCCAAGCGCAACCTACGTTTCGCCGGTGGCAGGCACAACCGCAGTGCCAGGCGGGGCGACCGTTGCGCTCTCTGACGGCGCCACGGTGTACGTTGCGGGCCAATCGCTGCAGCCGGATGGCCTCTACACCGGCAACCTGTCGCTGATCCCGCTCTCGACACATACTGTGTCCGCAACGTATCCCATCTCAGACGGCACGCATACCAAGCTGTTGTTTGCGGACAACAACACCTTGTGGATCGGTTCCAGCAATTGCGCCAGCGGCGAGCGGGCGGCACACAACCAGAATTACAACTGCCTCACGCGGTATGACATCACTAATAAGGCCGCCGCGATTGTTCCCGCAGTAACGCCGGGCGGATCCGCAACCGTGCCGTACCCGAATGAGAATCTTGACCCATACTACTACGGCAGCCTGACGGGACTGTGCTGGGTGGAAGGCCTGAACAAGGTCTACACGGCCTATGGTGGTCAGGTGCACGCCTTCAACACGGCGGATGGATCCGAGATCAACAATACAAACATCACCGTGCAGGGCGTCGCGAACGATGTGGCCTACATCGATGCCTCAACAAACGCTGCAAACTAACGCGATCTAGCGGCTGCGGCTCAGTCGAGCCAGATCGCGCAGGTACTGCTTCAGCGGGCGTGCAGGGCGTCCCCAGAAGACCTGACCTGCGCCGCGCAGCTTCTTGCCGCTGAGCACGCCCGCGCCGCCGCCCAGGATCACTCCAGGGCCAACAACGGCATGCTCACCCAGGCCGACCTGGCCGCCGAGGATCGCGCCATCCTCAACCACGCTAGAACCGCTGATGCCTGTTTGCGCGGCGATGATCACGTTCCGTCCAATGCGGCAGTTATGGCCGATGTGCACCAGATTGTCGATCTTTGTTCCAGCACCGATGCGCGTTTCGTCAAGTGCGCCCCGGTCGATCGTCGTATTGGCACCGATTTCCACGTCATCCTCAATCACCAGCGAACCTTGCTGCGGGAATAGCACATAAGTGCCGTCCGGGCGCCGGGCGTACCCAAATCCGAGCGAGCCAAGCACCGCTCCGGCCTGCACATGAACGCGATTGCCAATGTGCACACCCGCTTCAATAACTACACGAGCTCCAATGACGCACGCTTCGCCCATGCGGACTCCATCCGCAATAACGGCACCCGGACCGATGGAGCTGCCATTTCCAACTACTGCTCCCGGCGAGACCGTAGCACCTGGGTCAACCCACCCTTCCAGCACCGGATGGAGCCGTGCCGCAACCAGCGCAAAGGCAAGCCGCGCGTCCGTGACGGGTAGTATCCGAGGATCAGCGATGCCCGCTGCAGCCTGACTCTCCGCGAGTATCAAACCGGCCTGGGAGGCGAGCGCCTGAACCAGCGCGGAGGGCGATGCCGCGAACACCACCGCATCCAGCGTCGCCGTTTCGGGTGCCGCAACCCGGGAGATGCAAACCTCGGGCATCTCGGCCGACGCTTCCCCTCCACTCCATTCCGCAATCTGCTGCGCTGTTGCCATCTATGCGGTGGTCGTGTGTTCCGTGGGGAGAGGTAGCCTGCCGCGTGCGGCTGAGGGCGCTACCTGATAGATGGGCTGTTCGCCCGCCGGACGCGTCTTCCAACGACGGTGCATCCACAACCATTGGTCAGGATAGCGCCGGATGTACTGCTCCGTGACGCGTGCAAAAAGGGTCGTGTTGGCCAGCGCATCCGCTTCTTCGTCATGCGTCTTCCGCAGGGACAATTCCTCGCCAAAATGCAGCACATAGCGGTCCTCTGCCGCGTTCCACAAAAGAAATCCGGGGACCACCGCCGCGCCCGTCCTGCGCGCCACACGGGCCATGCCGGAGGCAGTACACGCGTCTATCCCGAAGAATGGAACAAAGATACCCTGGGGTGGCGTCATGTTGGTATCCATCAGGATTCCCACCGTTTCGCCTTTGCTCATGGCACGCAAAAGTCCGCGCGCGAAATCGTCTTTGTGAAGTATGCGATTGCCATGGAGGCATCGGATGCTATTTACCATACGATCCAGCAGAGGATTGTCTAACCGGCGTATGACCATACCCATCGGGTATCCAAGCAGAGAGTGTAGGAAGCTGGACAACTCCCACGCGCCAAGATGGCCGGTAAGGACAAGCACGCCTCTTCCCTTCTCGCGCGCAGCAAGATAGCTCTCGAGTCCGTCGTACCGGAAGATCTCCAGCGCCGCTCTGTCTGCCGAATACCCCGTCATCTGGCAGAACTCGGCAAGCTGAACGCCCAGATTCCTAAAGCTGTGCCGCACGATTCGCGACCGCTCGACCCGCGAGAGACAGGGCATTGCCATCTGCAGATTCTGCTCGCCTGCACTGCGGAGTCTCACGGCAGTGTGACCAATCATGATGCCTGCAACGCCGCCAAGCTTACGAGCGAACTTCCTGGGGAGCACACGCAAAATAGATACAACGCAGACGACAGCGGCAAACTCGGCTCTATGCCGGAGGGAGGGTTTCTTGCACGCGTTTTGAATGGAAGTTACCAACCTGTTCAGTGTACTTGGACAGAAAGAAAGATGCCCCGCCAAAGCGGGGCATCTTCGCTGAGCACCGCTTACTTATTACGAGCCTGGACAAAATACTTCGCAACCGTACTGACAAATGGACGCGCCTCCGCCGGGGTGGGTACATTGCCGTCCAGAATTGTCTTGAAGGGCTGTGCTGTACCGTAGAATGCGCGCGTATCGTCCTGATTCTGGGAGAGCACAGATCCGTCAAGATCAATTCCGGCGAATAGACCTTTTGCGCGTGAATACGTAAGGAACTCGGCATTCAGCTTCCAGTCGGTGCCCGCCTGCGCGTTACGTCCAACGGGACCGGCTGCCGCTGCCGCATCCGCGCCGATCTTGAACTTACTTTGCAGCATATGCTGGAGGCCTTGCTGATTCATCGCCACAAGGACGAGGTCAGTTGATTGGCCGCCGATCTGGAAGCCGAAGCTGCCGCCCTCAAGCTTCACAAACACTGGTGCGCTCCAGCCATGGCCGGTGCGGCAGGTTCCCACGCCCTGGCCATATTGCGCTCCGACAACGAACGCAGCCTTTTTGAAGGCGGGGATCACCACGACGCAGCTTGCGCCAGAAAGAATTTGTGTGGGAATCGCCTTGTCCGGCGTCGCCATGATTTCATTCAGGATGTTTTGAGAGTCCGTGAGGCGATCTTCAATCTTCGACTTGTCATCAGCTGCCAGCGCAGGCAAAGACGTGATGCTGAGGGCAACTGCACAAAAAACTGTCGTAATCCGGTTCATCGTTCCCCGCTTTCTGGCGAACCGGTAAACCGGACGCTCATGGTAAGTCTGATGAAGCGGAAAACAGGCACGTTGTACCGGCGCACGGCCGAAAAAAATGGGGCTGAGGTTTAGGCTTTCGCCCTCGCCACCAGCCCCTCTTCTCCCAGGTCTGTGTTACGTAAGTCAAGAGTGCCGGAAGCTGCCGTAACGTTCAAGTGACTAAGGACCTACGACTCACGTAAAAGTCACTAAAGGCTGTTTCGATTTGGGAAACGTTAGCGCTCACGCTGGGCCTCCGGTGCCCATCTGCATCTCCAAAGCACGTACGGTCAAAGCCACCCTGTTGGGCACGCTAAACTTCTGTAGAAGCCGTCCCACATGCGTCTTCACCGTCTTCACCTCCATGCCAAGGGTGGATGCGATCTCGCGATTCGCGCGGCCGGCGATCAGCAGATCGATCACCTCCTTTTCGCGAGGTGTCAGACGTATCTGCGGCGGCCTCGGCGCTGCGGTCGAGTAGGTGTCAATCAGGCTTGCCAGAACCTTGCGCGGTGCCCAGATCGAATTATCCGCTACCACCTGAATCGCCATCTGCGTTTCACGTGCGCTCGCCGTGTACAGCAGGTACCCCTTCGCACCGCTGGCCACCACTTTCTGGACGTACGTGGGGTCTGCCTTGCTTCCCAGAACAATCAGGCGGAGACCGGGGCGCCCGCGACGGAAAGTGGCCATCATGTGAAAGAGATCCTCTTCTGGCGTGTCGATAATCACCATGAACAGATCACTTTCCCGCAGCGTCTCCGGAGCGCTGAGAGGCAGCAGATCGCAGTACTCTTCCAGCAATGCGCGGAGGCCTTCCACGCGCAGCGGATCCGCGCACACTACGCCAACGCGCAGGCGCGCCGGTGCAGCGATCGCCGCAGCTGCAGCACCCGGCACCGGGGTTACAGCTTCGGCAGCACGATGCCCTGCTGCCGCTGATACTTGCCTGACCGGTCTGCGTAGCTCGTTTCGCATACTTCGTCAGACTGGAAGAAGAGAATTTGGCAAAGCCCTTCATCGGCATAAATTTTCGCCGGAAGTGGCGTGGTGTTTGATATCTCAAGCGTGACAAAGCCCTCCCACTCGGGCTCAAACGGGGTCACGTTCACGATGATGCCGCACCGCGCATAGGTCGACTTGCCAACACAGATGGTGAGCACGTCGCGCGGAATGCGGAAGTATTCGACTGATCGCGCGAGCGCGAAGGAGTTCGGCGGAACGATGACGCTGTCCGCTTCCACGCTAACAAACGAACGCTCGTCGAACGCTTTCGGATCGATGATGGCACTGTTTACGTTGGTGAATATCTTGAACTCGCGGGAGACGCGCAGGTCGTAGCCGTAAGATGAAAGGCCGTAGGAGATGCAGCCCGCGCTCACCTGCTTTTCGCTGAACGGCTCAATCATGCCGTGCGCGGCGGCCTGAGCGCGAATCCACTTGTCACTCTTGATCGACATCACTCTCCTGTGACGATGGTTGGTGTCATCTTACGACAGTGCACGGGTGTGGACTGGTTTCTGCCGGACACACCGGCGGATCGTGTTGACAGGGCAGCACGGCGTTCCTACCATCAAGAAACGAGAATCCATCCAATCCGCCAAGAGGCAGAGGGGCAGCAGCCGTGATCAAGCAAGATCTGATCGGACGTGTGGTGGACCGCACCGGACTGCCGCGGACGCGCGCGGAGCAGGCAGTTGAAGAGATCTTGAGGGGTTTGAAGAAGGCGCTGGCGTCCGGCGAGCGGATCGAGCTGCGGGGATTTGGCGTCTTCAGCGTCAAGCCACGCAAGACCGGAATCGGCCGCAATCCCCGCACGGGTACCGAGGTGGATATCGAACCGGGGCGCGCCGTGCGCTTCAAACCTGGTAAAGACCTGCAGGTCCTGGACGAGGGCGAACAGTCCTAGCAGCACCCACATGTTCCATGTGATACATGCGAGACACGGCACCCAGACGTAAGCGGCGTGAGACGGGTCGCCTATCGTGCTGTCGGCTCTGTTGCGGGAATGCCGCTCGAAACTGGCGGCGTGACGGTTGGTGCGGGGTAGGCTACCGTTGTATCCGTGACCGGAACGGTGTGCTGCTGAAAATAGCTGCGATTTGCCAGTGCGTGATAGAAGATCCCGGTGAGTTCCGCAGCCTTTGGACCAAAGGTTGGACGCCCTCCTGTAAGAAAGAACACCGTTACGATGCGCCCGCTTGGACCGTCGCCGTAGCCTGCAAACCAGCCGAAGCGCGTGCCAGCGTCAGAGCAGGTTCCCGTCTTGCCGAGCACGGGGAACTCGTTGAAGTTTGCGCGCAGACTGCGTGCGGTGCCGTAGTTTGCCTCCACCGCACCCGCCATGCCGGGCAGCATGTCCGGAATATATTTCTGAATATCCAGCGTCCGCTTCAGGCGAGGTTCAAATGCCGCAATTTCATCGGGCGTTGTGGGATGCTGCAGGTAGAACAACGATCCGCCATTAGCAATGGCGCTGACGATTGCGCCAAGCTGCATGGGAGTCATGGATACGCTCTCTCCGAAGGAACACATCTTTCCAACGCCGCCCTTCCACGCGGGCAGTTCGGTATCAGGATAGACGCCGAGCTGCTCCCCTGGAATGTTGTAGCCTGCCATCTCTCCCAGGCCGAACTGGTTGGCGTAGTGCTTGACGCGCTCAAACCCAAGCTGCCTGCCGAGTGTCTCAAAATAGGGGTTAATGCTCCGCGCCAGCGCATACGTCAGGTTCAGGCGGTAGCCGCCACCGACATTCAGCTCTGTGTCCTTGGTGATGATACCTTCCGACAACGCAGCCAGCGCAACCGTAAGCTTGATGGTGGAGCACGGCTCCGCGCCCGGCCCAAGCGCCATCTTCTGGTTCACCATGGCCAGAATCCGGCCGTTCTTGGGATCGATAGCGAGCGCTGTTCCGTTGTAGGCACCAAGTGCCTCCAATAAAGAGGCACGCACCAACGGGTCTTCTCCACCCGTTTGATCGCCAAGTACCGTGTTGCTGGTGTTTGTTGTAAACGACGGCGCAGAGAAGTGCTCCACATACCGCACGCGCACCACACGACCGTGGCGTCCGCGCACAAACCTGGCAACGTTCCGCCTGGTCTCTCCGCGCCGGGAACGGGCACCTGCGGTTGCAGTGTGCGTAGCACGCATGTGGGTGTTGTAAGTGGCCGCACCTGCCCTGCGCGGGGATGAAGCGCGCACGGGAGCGTGCTTCGCGGTGCGCCTGGCGGCACTTGCGTGTAACGCAAGTAAGAGAACTACGAGCGAAACGACCGCGGCGCGGAGTCTATGGAATCCTGTATCGGTCATCGTGTCCTCTCGCATCAGGTACAAAATCCCGCTTGCGCCCATGATCCCGCCGGGGCGTTATTCAGTTAGACGAACGAAGCGCCGCCCGCGATGGACTGGACACCCACTAGCGGCCGCCGCGCCGCAAAAAAGCGGGAATATCCAGTTCATCGTGCTCATTGCCTGGCTCTGCGGGGGCGAACCCAGCAAAGGTCGGCACCCGCACATCCTGCCTCAGAACTGGCTCTTCGGCATCCGCAGGTGGCGGGTGACGGCGGTCCTTGCGGAAGAAATCGTCATCAAAGGCCGAAGCTGGTACGGGCACGAGCTTAGACGGTGCCTTCGCTGCGGCAAGCTCCACATCCGTCATGAAGGTCCTGGCGGAAGGCTCATCAGAGGTGCGGTTTGAGACTGGCGTCATGGGAGGCGGGGAAACAGATGTGTCGCGCACGGTCGAAGATGACGGTCGGCTGGTTTGCAACGCGGCGGGAGAACTCTCGGGAGATTCAGGGACGTCAAAGGCGGCACGCGAGGCTCCAGCGGGTGGTCCTTGCGCAATGTCATCGAAATACTCGGCTGGCCCGCGATGTTGCTGCACCGGCACCGGTGTCTCCGGCTTCGCGGAAGACTTCGACGGAGGAGCGACGTAGCGCGGCTGGATCGGCGGGTCGAAGAAGGGTTCCGCGACGAAGCCTGGTCGCTGGAGGCCGCTCTGCTCCAACATGCGCTCACGGCGCTCGTCGGCGTCTTTCTTGGGTGCCTTGAAGCCCGTAGCAATGACCGTGATCTTTACCTCGTCGCCCAGGCGCTCGTCGAGTACCGCGCCGAAGATGATGTTGGCGTCCTCGTGGGCGGCATCCTGGATGAGCATGGAGGCTTCGTTGACCTCGCTCAGCTTGAGCGAGCTTGATCCGGTGATGTTAATCAGGATGCCCCGCGCGCCGTCGATCGCACCCGCCTCCAGCAGAGGCGAGGCCATGGCGGCCTGCGCCGCCTCGCGTGCGCGATGCTCGCCGCTGCGGATGCCGGTGGCCATAACGGCGTAGCCCATGCCGGCCATGGTCGTCTTTACGTCGGCGAAATCGCGGTTGATGATGCCGGGAATTGTGATGATGTCGGAGATGCCCTGCACGCCCTGGCGCAAGACATCATCGGCGATGCGGAAGCTCTCAAAGAAGCCTGCATCCTTGGCAACGGCCAGCAGCTTTTCATTCGGGATCACGATGACGGTATCTACCGCGTCCAGCAGTTCCTGCAAGCCACGCTCCGCCTGCGACATGCGGCGTTTGCCTTCAAATCCAAAAGGCCGCGTTACAACAGCGACGGTCAGCGCACCCATTTCGCTGGCCAGCGATGCGATGACTGGTGCGGCGCCGGTACCAGTACCGCCGCCAAGGCCGGTGGTGACGAAGACCATGTCCGCGCCTTCAAGCGCTTCAATGATCTTGTCGGAATCCTCGAGTGCCGCGCGTCGGCCAACATCAGGGTTGGCACCCGCACCCAGGCCGCTGGTCAGCTTGACGCCAAGCTGCAGCTTAACCGGTGCCTGCGAGGTCTTCAGCGCCTGGACGTCGGTGTTCGCGGCAATGAACTCGACACCTTCGACACCCGCTGCGATCATCCGGTTGACGGCGTTGTTGCCGCCGCCGCCCACGCCGATCACCTTGATGCGTGCGCCGCGCGGCATGTCGTCGTGATAATGAATGCGCAGGTCGTCGTCGGGCATCATGGCAAGAACTCCTTGGGTCAACGCGAATCGGGAATGCGGGTTCGCATTGCCCATTCCTGTTTTCCTGATTCTGTCATGCGCTTCCGTTCCCAACGACAACGAAACACGCATGGGCAGGCCACGAGGTTCCTTTTTAGGTTCCTGCATCAGAACGAGATGTGAACCGGGAGATTGCAGGCGGCTTGTTTGGCGGATTTCTGGCGGGGTTGCCGCATCGCACGGCGACAGACATCCACATCCTGACGGACGCAGATGCCGATGGCTTGCCCGCAGGCGCGCTGCTGCTCCGGGCCTTGAGCGCAGCGGGTTACAGCAACCTGACCGTCGAGACGCGCGGCAAGTTTGAGAATGCGTGGATGCCGTCCGTGCATGAGCGGCTGCGGCTGCGCGCGCCACAGGCCCTGCTGATTGTCGATCTGGGCACGCGCCCGGACGATCTGCTGCCTGGCACGCCGGCGCTGCTGATCGATCATCACGCGCCGTTTGGTACGCCTCCCGGAGCCACGCTGCTAACCAGTTATGGCACGGAGCCAACGGCGACCAGCGGCTTGCTGGCGCTGTGGTGCGCACAGGCCATCGCGCCGGAAGCGGCAGACCGGTTGCAATGGATGGCTGGCGTGTCGTTGCTGTCCGATCTTGGGGACAAGGCTCCGTTCGAGGAGCTTGCGGAATCGAAGCGGCGCTTTGGTGTCTCGGCGCTGAAAGACCTGACGTCGCTGCTGAATGCGCCGCGCCGGACAGCCAACGGCGACGCATCTGTGGCGATGCAGTTGCTGCTAAGGGCAGAGACTCCCAAGCAGGCGCTTGCGTCTCCCTCGCCGGAATTGGATGCACTGCGTTCCGCAAAGGCCGAGGTGAACGCGGCGTTGGCCGAGGCGCGCAAGGCTCCGCCACGCTTCTCCACCAAGTGGCGCGACGAGCTTGGCGCGGACATGATTGCTGTGCGCATGGACACACCCTGCCAGGTACATCCCTTGGTCGCACAGATCTGGCGTCCACGCTTTCCCAAGGCGGTGATCTTTGGCGTCAATACTGGCTTCCGTTCGGGATTCGTACACTTCGCCGGACGCGCCCCGAAGAATGTCAACCTCGTGCAGTTTCTGCGCGCTCACACGCCCATCGGTGCGGACGGCACCTTTGGCGGGGGACATGATCAGGCCAGCGGCGGCGCCTTGCCGGTGGAGCTCTGGAACCCGTTTGCGACTGAGATGGGCTGGGGACCGGACTTGCAGGTCCCTGTTACTCTTGAATCTTGCGTCGGCTGATTTCAGAGAATTTTGTAGTAACGTGTCTACAGGAGGTGAGATGTGCTGACCACCACACTTTCCAGCCGCGAGTTCAACCAGGACACAAGCCGGGCCAAGAAGGCTGCCTCCAAAGGGCCGGTATTTATCACGGACCGCGGCAGGCCTGAGCATGTTTTGTTAAGCATGAAGGAATACCAGCGCTTGACCGGCAAACCGCGAAACATCATTGAAGCTTTAACGATGCCAGGAATGCCTGACGTGGAATTTGACCCGCCCTCGTTAGAGATACTGACCCGACCAGCCGATTTCACATGATGTTCTTGCTCGACACGAATGTGGTTTCTGAACTGCGGAAAGCTCTCACTGATAAAGCCGATGAGAATGTAGTTGCTTGGCTCTCCAGTGTTGATGCCACCGTTCTATATTTATCAGCCATCACTATCCTGGAAATTGAACGTGGCATCCTTCGGCTCGAAAGACGTGACCCCGCACAAGGGGGCAAACTTCGCACGTGGATGGAACAGTACGTCCTGCCTGAGTTCAGTGACCGGACCTTGCCCGTCGATAGGATCGTGGCGATACGCTGCGCACCCCTCCACGTGCCGGACCCGCGCTCTGAGCGTGATGCCTTCATCGCGGCGACTGCCCTGGTGCACGGCATGACAGTCGTCACGCGGAACACTGCTGACTTTGAAGCAACCGGAGTGGCGCTATTGAACCCGTGGGAGAGACGCTGACGACTTACCTTCATCGACCGTGCCTCGTTCCGTAAAGAAGAACAGAACCAACGACTATCAAGAGAGCTGGCAAGCCAAACACCACCAAGCCACCTTTTCGTGTGATTCCAAGGATGAACATGTGGTGAGCCCAAAACACGAGTTCAAGTAACGCAAGCACTGAAAGCAGCAGGCCTGCACCTAATCCGATCAGAAGAAATCCCGTTTCTCGTCTGATCATCGCTCACCGCTCATGTACGAAGCTACAATCTTGGCTGTCATGGTGCAACTTCGTTCCTCAAAGCTGGCCTTACTGGGCGTTTGGCTAGCAGCCTTACTCTGTACTACAGAGTCGTTCCGCAATCCCTCAGTGCAGGCCGCTGCGAAGAGCGGCGGCAAGGACGTGGACTGGCTGGTCTACGGGGGCAATCATGAAGGGCAACGCTACTCGCCGCTGACGCAGATCAATCGCAGCAACGTGAAGCAACTGAAGGTCGCGTGGACGTTCGACACGGGCGAGACCGGCGGATTGCAAACTCATCCGCTGATAGTGGACGGCACGCTGTATGCCTACACGCCCAGCCAGCAGGTGATCGCACTTGACGCCGCCACCGGCAAGGAGCAGTGGCGCTTCGACAGCGGCATCAAATCCGGCCAGCCCGACCGTGGCCTTGCCTTCTACTACAACGGCAGGCAGAAGATTCTGTTTGCCAATACGCTTTACGCGCTCTGGGCGCTGGACCCGGATACGGGCAAGCCCATCGAGAGCTTTGGCAACGGCGGCAAGATTGATCTCCGCAACAACTTAGGGCCGGAATCGCCCGCCGGCACCGTTGCGTTGACTGCGCCTGGCACGGTGTACAAGGACCTTATCATCATGGGCTTCCGCACAGCGGAGGCGACGCCCGCACCCCACGGCGACATCCGCGCCTATGACGTGCACACCGGCGCGCTGCGGTGGAGCTTCCACACCATTCCGCACCCCGGGGAGCCGGGCTACGAGACCTGGCCAAAAGACGCGTGGACCTACACTGGCGCGGCAAACAACTGGGTTGGCAGCGTGGTCGATGAGAAACGCGGCATCGTCTACGTGCCAACCGGTTCCGCTGTGACGGACTTCTATGGCGCAGACCGGGCGGGCAATGATCTGTATGCCAACACGCTGCTTGCTCTTGACGCAAATACCGGCAAGCTGCTGTGGCACTTTCAGGCCGTGCATCACGACATCTGGGACCGCGACTTCCCCGCTCCGCCCATCCTGCTGACGGTGAAGCATGGCGGCAAGATGGTGGACGCCGTCGCACAGACCACCAAGCATGGACAGGTCTTCGTCTTCGATCGAGCAACCGGCACGCCGCTGTTTTCCGTTAAGGAAGTCCCGTTCCCCGCCAGCACCGTGCCTGGCGAATGGACCTCGCCCACGCAGCCGATGTCCACGACACCTGCGGCGTACGCGCGCCAGCGGTTGACGGCAGACATGCTGACCACGCGCACGCCGGAAGCCCATGCCTGGGCAGAAAGGCAGTTCGGCACCTTTATCAGCAACGGGCAGTTCATTCCACTCAGCGTTGGAAAGCCCACCATCATTTTTCCGGGATACGACGGCGGTGCGGAGTGGGGCGGCGATGCCGTTGATCCCAACTCCGGCGTGATCTACATCAACGCGAATGATGTTGCTTGGACGGGCGAGCTAGCTGAAGTGCAGGCAGGCGGCCCAGGCGCGACGGCGTACAACACGCAGTGCGCCGCCTGCCACGGACAGGACCGCAAGGGGCAGGCCGGCGTCTTTCCGTCGTTGATTGATGCAACGCAACATCTCTCAGCGGAGCAGATGGCGGATGTCGTTCACAACGGACGTGGCCGCATGCCCAGCTTCCCCAACCTGAGCGGGGACACGTTGCAGGCGTTGTTGACCTATGTGCGCACCGGCAAGGAAGCGGCAGGCATAAACCGTGGCGAGGCAGCCTTCTGGGGCAATCCCTCTCCACCAAAGCCTGATCGCAGCGATAAGGAAGAGCTGCCGCCCGGGTCTGGTGCCAGCACCGCGCCACCTGCGAAATACCGCTTTACGGGGTATCGCAAGTTTTTGGATCCAGATGGGTACCCGGCGGTCGCGCCGCCTTGGGGCACGCTGAACGCCATTGACCTGAACACCGGCAAGTATGTCTGGAAGATCCCGCTCGGCGAATATCCTGAGCTTGCCGCAGGCGGAATGAAAGATACGGGGAGTGAAAACTATGGTGGTCCCATTGTTACGGCGGGCGGTCTCCTGTTCATTGGTGCGACGAACTTTGATAAGAAGATGCGCGCCTTCGACAACGATACCGGCAAACTGCTGTGGGAGTGCACCATGGACTTTGCCGGCAATGCAACGCCTGCCACGTACATGGTAGACGGCAAGCAGTACGTCGTGATTGCGACCAGCAGCGCGCGTAACCCCAAAGCTCCGCAAGGAGCGAAATACGTGGCGTTCTCACTGCCATAAAGGCGAGAACGCGAAGGCTTCGCGAGGGACGGAAAGGCCGTCGTGTCCTTTTGCGCAAACCTTCGCGTCGTTCGCGTTCTTGTTTTAGCCACGGCGGCGGCGGCCTGCAGAACCGCCCGGGGTACGGCGGCGGCCTGCTCCGCCTGTACCACGGCGCTGCGGCACCGCGGTCTCCTCGTGGCCTGTACCGGCTGAGTTGGTCTTCCAGGCGCGCGTCTCCAGCTGCATCATGTCGTTGACCTGGGTTAGATCGACGGGCGAGTTGCGCTCCTCCTTGGGGAGGTTCTTGTCCGTCTCGCGCCAGTCAAAGGTGATCTTTAACTCGCGCTCCATCTTGCGCGCGTCGCTGCGTTCCTGCGGCATCACGAAGGTCGTGGCAACGCCGGTTGCCGAGGCGCGTCCGGTGCGCCCGATCCGGTGGATGAAATCGTCGCTGGCATTCGGGAGGTCGTAGTTGACCACGTGCGCAATGTCAGAGACATCAATGCCGCGCGCGGCAACGTCGGTGGCGACAAGAATCCGGCTCTTGCCGGTGGCAAACGACTTCAGAGCCGCAGTGCGCTGCGATTGTGAGCGGTCGCCGTGAATGATCGCAACTTTATGGCCCAGCTTCTCCAGCTTGCGCCCAAGACGGTCTGCACCGTGCTTGGTGCGGGAGAAGATCAGGTAGGTTCCAGCGTCCTCGTTCAGCAGTTTGTCAAGCAGGCTTGTCTTTTGATCCTGCATCACGGTATAGGCACGCAGTTCCACGCGGTCGCTGGGCTTGCTGGTGGTGCCGATAGCGACACGTACAGGCTTCTGCACATAATCGCGCACGATTTCCGTGATATTCGCGTCAAGCGTGGCGGAGTAGCACATGGTTTGCCGCGTCTTGGGAAGCGCGCCCACGATGCGGCGAATGGCCGGAAGAAAGCCCATGTCCAACATGCGATCTACTTCGTCAAGAACAAGCATCTCCACGTTGCGGAGGCTGATCTCGCCACGCTTTAGGTAGTCCTCAAGACGGCCAGGCGTGGCGACGACCAGGCGTGGTCCGCGGCGAAGCGCGTCGAGCTGCGCGCCCTCTGACAGACCTCCGCAGACCAGCACAGCGTCTGACTTAACGCCAGAGACGATCTTGCTGTAGCTCTCCAGGACCTGCATGGCAAGCTCCCGGGTCGGCAGCAGGATCAGTGCACGGATTGGTTTGATTTGCCGCTTACCTGCGGAAGAAACCGGCGGCGCAGCTGCCGGCGTACTATCCATCTTCTCGATCATCGGGATCAAGAACGAGAGCGTCTTTCCCGTGCCAGTTGCTGCGGTAGCGAGGACATCGCGGCCCTCTAACGCGGGAGGGATAGCAGCGGCCTGAACCGGCGTAGGTATCGCAAAGTTCGCGGCTGCCAGGCGGTCTTTCAGGGTTTGCGAAATGGCGAAATCGTTGAAATGAAGTTCGGAAGTGGTTTTAACTGAGGCGGGAACGGAAGAGCTCGTGGGCTCAAGAACTGCGGTATTGCTCGAAGTCAAGTGTATCTTTCATATGCTGGGCGGCGCGCTCACGCGGCGGGCCTGCCTGCCAATGTGTAAGAGATTGCAGGATTGCCTTGTTGGCCCGTTTGGCGTCGGGAAGGCACCATGGATTCGTTCGGTTCAGCAGGACCCAATAGCCCGGCTGCTGCACGGCGAGGTCTCACGATGGGACCAGTCAAGCCAGAGCAACCAACGCTTCCCCGTATCGAGCCGGGGATGGCATACAGCGTGGCAGAGTACACAGTGCGGTCTCTGGCCAGCCCCATCCACTCAGGGCCGTTCCCGCAATGCCTTGGAAGCAGTGTACTTCCTACTAGTGAGCATAGCATGGATTCCAGCCCACCGGATACACTGGAGACCATGCCACAGACCGTGGAAGAGCCGGAGCAACACACCCCCCAAGTGGCGCTCCGCAATGACAGCAGGCTTCGCCGAGTGTTGCACGGCAGTGCTTCCGCCCTTCTCTACCGCGCCATCGCACTCGTTACCTCTCTAATCTCGCTGCCATTGACGACGCGCTACCTGGGCCCGGAACGCTACGGTATCTGGGTCACCATCAGCACCTCCGTCACCATGCTGACGGTGTTAGACCTCGGCATCGCAAGCAGCCTCACCAATCGCATCTCACAGGCCTTTGCCGCGGAGGACGACCGGATTGCCCAGAGGTACTATGCAAGCGCCTTTTGGCTCAGCAACGGCATCGCGCTCGTGCTTGCGCTTGCCGGAATGGCCCTCTGGCACTGGCTCTCCATCCCGAAGCTGCTGCAGGTCAGCAACCCGGCTTTGGCGCGAGAGGCGTCGCTTTCCGTAGCAGTCACCTACTGCTTCTTTCTGCTCGGCTTCCCCCTCAACCTGTCGCACAAAGTGCTCAGCGGATATCAGGAAACACAGATCGTCAATTACTTCCTGATCATCAGCAATGTCGTCGGTCTGGCGGCAATCCTGTCTGCAATCGCCTCTCACGCCGGATTGCTGGGCCTGACGCTGACCTACTCGGGCACGCTGACCGGATGCGGTGTCCTGCTAAATATATGGCTCACGCTGCACCGGCGGCGCGAAATCTTCCCCTGGCCGCGTGCCGTACGGCGTGACAGCATGTTGGAACTGCTCAGATCCGGCAGTGGTTTCTTCAGCCTGCAGATTGCGGGCTTAATCGTCTTCAACTCCGACAATCTGGTAATAACGCATTACCTGGGTGCTGCAAACGTGATGCCATACAGCATCACCTGGAAGCTCGCTGGGCTTGCCGCCATGCTGCAAACAGCGATCTTTCCCTCACTCTGGCCGGCGTACACTGAGGCCTACGCCAACGGCAACTACAGCTGGGTGCGGCGAACTTTCTGGCTGGCCGCGCGTTCCGCCATGGGGATCACCGGCGCAGCCATGCTTCTGCTGCTCATCGTCGGACGCACCATCATTCGCTGGTACATCGGTCCACCTGCCGTCCCAGGCTGGACGCTTCTCGTTGCCATCTGTGGATGGACACTGCTTAGTACGTGGATGGATCTTGAAGCCTGCCTGCTGGCCGCCCTGGATGCTGTGCGCGTGCAGGGCATTCTCTCGCTGATAGCGGCAGCGCTCAACCTGGCGCTCTCCATCTACCTGGTACAGCGCATCGGTCCATTGGGTGTCGTCCTGGGCACCGTCATCTCGTATGCCCTG
>CAXTXE010000038.1:0-19999 GCA_964248165.1 uncultured Terriglobus sp. | reverse complement strand
CCCCCGTCCCGCCGCCAACAGTCGCGATGGCAACGCCTGAACCCATGGCCCTGGGGCAGCTCACCACCGGCGGCGAAGCTGTAAACAGCACGCTCCGGCAGCAGACAGAAGACCTCCTGCGTGCGCAGCAGAAGCGGATGGCTGCGATTCCGGCAGCTGTCATAGCGCTTCACGCGCAGCAGATTGAGCAGGCACGCGTGTTCCTCCGCGAGGCAGACGAAGCATGGAAGAAGCTCGACATCGAAGGCACCCGAACTCTCGCGACCAAGGCAAAAGTCTTGTTAGACGAAGTCCTCGGATGATGGTGTGAGTGCGGAGACTTGCTGCAATTGCGCGAAGCGCTAACGCCGCCGCTTCGGCTTCTGCCCGGAGGCAGCCTTTACCGGAGCGTACTGCTGCCGTTGCGGTCCCTTCGGCACAGTGACTGGCTCTTCAATCACCTTTGGTGCCTGCGCGGTCTCGCGCTGCGAACCACCGCCGCTCATGTGCATGGCAGGATGCGCGGCCGGCAACTGTGGCGGGGGCGGAGCCACTGGACGTGCCGCAGCGGCTTGCAGCGTCGCAAGCTGCTCCAGCGAGTCAATGGGCGAACCGTCCGGTGCCAGAATCTGCATGCGGAAGAGGTTGCGCAGCGTGTCTTCCTGGAAGCGCTGCATCATTGCCCCAAACATGTCGAAGGATTCCTTCTTGTACGCGACGAGCGGATCCTGCTGGGCGTAGCCGCGCAGGCCGATCCCCTCCTTCAGGTGGTCCATTGCCAAAAGATGGTCCTTCCACAAACCATCCAAGACGCTCAGCATCACCACGCGCTCATGATAGCGCAGCGTGTCCGGACCGAGAATTTGCTCCTTCACCTCAAAACGAGACTTCAGCTTCTCAAATAGCGTCTCGCCGAGCTCATGCCGGTTCAGCGAGGAGAAGTCCACGTCGGCGAAGTCCGTCCCGAACAGGTCGCGCAGCTTCTCCTTCATCAGCGTCACATTCCACTGGTCGGCGTGAACGTTCGCGGGTGCCGTTTCATCCAGAATCGACGAAAGGGACGTAGCGGTGTAGTCCTCTAGAATCAGCTCTTTCTGGTCAATTCCTTCAAGCAGATTGTGACGTAATCCATAGACCGCTTCGCGCTGCTTGTTCATTACGTCGTCGTACTCCAGGACGTGCTTCCGGCTTTCGAAATTCTGCGTCTCCACCGCCTTCTGTGCGGCGGCGATGCGGTTCGTGATCATGCCGCTTTCGATCGGCACACCCTCTTCCATGCCCAGCCGCTGCAGCAGGGTGCTGACCCATTCGCGCGCAAAGATGCGCATCAGGTCATCTTCCAGGGACAGGTAAAAACGTGCCGCGCCTGGATCGCCCTGACGGCCCGCGCGCCCACGTAACTGGTTATCCACGCGCCGGCTCTCATGCCGTTCCGTGCCCAGGATGAACAGCCCGCCCGCCTCGATGACCTGATCGTGCTCGCGCTGCGCACCTTCTGAGAATCGCGCAAAGCTGGCATCCCACTGCGCCTGCGTGCACTCAAACTCCTGATTCTGGTAATAGAAGCGGTACATGCCGGGCCCGGCCACCGGCTCGATTTCACCCTCCACGGTGCTCAGAGCCTTTGCCGTGCCGCTCTTTGCCAACTCCTGGCGCGCAACAAAATCGGCGTTGCCGCCCAGCAGGATGTCCGTACCTCGGCCCGCCATATTGGTGGCGATCGTCACCATGCCCAGCCTGCCCGCCTGCGCGACGATCTCTGCCTCGCGCTCGTGGAACTTAGCGTTCAGCACAACATGCCGAACGCCCTTCCGCTTGAGCATGTCACTGAGCAACTCGCTTTTCTCAATCGAAGTTGTACCCACCAGTACTGGCTGCTTCGCGTCATGCAGGCGTTCTATCTCGTCCGCGACCGCGAAGTACTTCTCCTTCGCCGTGCGGTAGACCACGTCCGGATACTCCGTCCGTTGCATGGTGCGGTTCGTCGGGATCACGACAATGTCGAGCTTGTAAATTTTGTCGAACTCCGCCGCCTCCGTCTCAGCCGTGCCTGTCATGCCAGCCAGCTTCTTATACATTCGGAAGTAGTTTTGGAACGTAATTGTCGCCAGCGTCTGGTCTTCCTTGCGGATGTTGACGTCTTCCTTGGCTTCCACCGCCTGGTGCAGACCATCAGACCAGCGCCGCCCCGGCATCAGGCGTCCGGTGAACTCATCCACAATGATGATTTCCCCGTCCTTCACCACGTATTCCACGTCGCGCTTGTATAGCGAGTGTGCCTTAATGGCGACTTCCACATGGTGCTTCAGGTCCCAGTTTTCCGGCTCCGCGATGTTGCCGATGCCGAGCAGCTTCTCGATCTTTTCCCAGCCCTCATCCGTCACGGTAATGGAGCGAGTCTTCTCATCCACGACGTAATCGCCGGTGTAGGTTTTCTCCTCGATCGTCTCGGTAAACTCACCGAGTTCCAGCTGTGGGATGATGACATTCACGCGTTCATACTTGTCTGTAGTCTGGTCGGTGGGTCCGCTGATGATGAGTGGTGTGCGCGCCTCGTCGATGAGGATGGAGTCCACTTCGTCGACGATGGCCATGTAGTGCCCGCGCTGCACCATCTCGCTCAGCTCAAACTTCATGTTGTCGCGCAAGTAGTCGAAACCGTATTCGTTATTCGTGCCGTAAGTGATGTCGGCGGCGTAGGCGGCGCGGCGCTCGCGGTCGTCTAGGTCGTGTACGATGACGCCCACTGTCAGCCCCAGAAAGCCGTAGATCTTACCCATCCACTCCGCGTCACGCTTGGCCAGGTAATCGTTCACCGTGACGACGTGAACGCCGTGCCCAGCCAGCGCGTTCAAGTAGCATGGCAGCGTGGCCACAAGCGTCTTGCCCTCACCTGTGCGCATTTCGCTGATTTTGCCCTGGTGCAGCACCACCCCGCCAATCATCTGAACGTCGAAATGCCGCATCCCGACGGCGCGCTTGCCTGCTTCGCGCACGACGGCGAAGGCTTCCGGCAAAATCTCGTCCAGCACGGTTTTTTCCGCCGCGATGCGCTCCTCGCGATCCTTGATGTCCGCAGTCCGTGAGGCGATCCGCTCCTTGAACTCGGACGTTTTGGCGCGCAAGTGCTCGTCCGTGAGGGCCGCCATGGCCGACTCGTACCCGTTGATCTGGTCGAGCACGGGCTGCATACGCTTGATTACGCGGTCATTGCTGGTCCCGAACACCTTGGTAAAAACTTTGTTAATCAAAACTCTCGTCCTTTGCGCGCCGCCAACCCGCTGCTCCCCACTGGAGCGCACCCCGGCGCAGGCCTATCGGCCACCATCTTCCATTATCGGGGATGTTGCCCCTCGCGACAAACGGCGGTCGGCTACTCGATGATTTGTCCTAACGCGCGCGGGTGCGTCTTGTCGTACACTTGCTGCACTTGGCTCACGCTAAGCTGGGTGTAGCGCTGCGTGGTGGAGAGCCGTTCATGACCTAGCAGTTCCTGAATGGAGCGGAGATCGGCCCCGTCCTCCAGCATGTGCGTGCCAAAAGCATGGCGCAGAGTGTGAGGATGCACGTCGGCGGGCAGACCGCGTGCCACAGCAATCGCTTTCACGATGCGTCCCACGGACCGCGTTGTGAGCCGCGCGGTTCCGCGTGCGGTCACGTTGATGAGCAGAGGGCCATCAACGATCAAGACAGACTTGTGCGCCTTCCGCAGCTTGGCTTCTCGGTCCGGCAGATACACGCGCATCGCATGTGCGGCGGCATCGCCCAGCGGCACATACCGTTCCTTGCGCCCTTTGCCTCGCACCAGAATGATGTCGTTTGCCCACTGTACATCGCGCAGGTCGATGCCCACGAGCTCTGAATTGCGGATCCCGCACCCGTAGAGCAACTCCCATATGACGCGGTCACGCTCCGGCCAGCCGGTATACGCGTATTCGCTTTGCCGCAGCACGTGCCCAGCAGCCCCGGAGTCCTCTTGGCGCTCCATCGCGTCCAGAACGCGATTCACCTCTTCGGCGGAAGGCACGCGCGGCAGATGCTTCGGCAACTTTGGCGTAGCGACCAGCGCGGCGGGGTTCTGCTCCACGTGGCCCTCCTTTGCCAGCCAGCGAAACCACGACCGGATCGCGGCCAGCGCACGGGCTGCGGACGCACGGGTCAGGCCACGGTCATACAACATACCCAGGTACAACCCGATATCTTGATGCTTGATCTGCCGGATACTCTCCAGCTTCAACCTGTCCTGCATGTGCGCCGTAAACCCGTGGATCTCCCGCCTGTAGGCACGCATCGTATGACCGGATGCGCCACGCTCGCGGGCAAGTACGGCCAGGAACTGCTCCGCTAATGCAGACAGTCCACTCACGCAGCCTCACCAGCCGCGGCCCGCAGACGTCCACGTGGATGATGCATCCGGTGCACCTCTTTCAGCCGCTTTAGCGCCACATGCGTGTAAATCTGCGTCGTTGCAATGTCCGCATGGCCAAGGATCGTCTGCACGCTGCGGAGGTCCGCGCCATGCTCCACCATGTGCGTGGCGCAGCTATGCCGCAGCATGTGCGGGCTTGCACTCGCGTTGGCCGCCTTCACAATCGACCACACCACCTGCGTAGTCAGCGGTTTGCCACGCACCGACAGGAATACCGCACGCTGCAGTCCACGGCTCACCAGCGAGGGCCTGCCGTGCTGCAGATACTGGACCAGCGCCGCGCATGCCGCATCTCCCAGCGGAACGATACGTTCCTTGTCGCCTTTGCCGCGTACCTGCGCACGGTGCTGCTCCAGGTGCAGGTCCTCCACCCGGAGCGCCACAACCTCCCCCGCGCGCAGGCCGCCCGCGTAGATCAGTTCCAGGAGCGCGTGATTTCGCAGCGCCAAACCGTCCGCCTCGGGGTGCCTCGCAGATACAGAGCTGCACTCCAGCATGGCGCTTACCTCAATCTCCGCCAGCGACTTGGGCAGCACCTTCCATGTCGAGGGCGACGCGATGTTCACCGTGGGGTCGTGCGCGATGCGCTTGTCGATCAGCATCCACTTGTACAAGCCGCGCAGGCAGCTCAGCTTGCGCGCAATCGAGCGGCCCGTGCGGTCATGCAGGCGCAGATGCTCCAGCCAGCGGCTGACGTCGTGCTGCCGGGCCGTTTGCAGCAGACCATTGGTGTTCTCCAAGTGCTCGCAGAATTGCAGCAGATCGCGCCCGTACGCCTCGCATGTCAGGGGTCGCAGTCCCCTCTCCACGCGCAGGCACATCAAGTACGCGCGCACCAGTTCCGTGTTGGGAGCAAGCTGGCCTGACTGCGGTAGAGAGCCGGACATCGCCTCTTCATTATGTTGCCGTCCTCCCAATTGGAGGAGCGCTGGAACCCAGGTAGTCACGCTTCCTTCGCGTGCTGTGTTCCAGCATCAAACGCCAGCATGGCACGCAGCACAGCCGTTTTCAAAGCCGCCGTACTCTCCGACACGCACGGCTTGCTGCGCGCTGAGGTGCTGTCCGCCTGCATGGGCGCCGATCATATCCTTCACGCAGGTGATGTCGGCGACCCGGTGATCCTTACACAATTGAGGGCAATCGCGCCCGTCACCGCCATTCGCGGCAACATCGATACAACGGGTCCCTGCGCAGATCTTCCGGCGACGGATATTGTCGAACTATGCGGCAATGTCATCTACATGGTGCATGCGCGCGCAGACCTGGACATCAATCCGCATGCCGCGGGAGTTCGCGTGGTGATCAGCGGACACTCGCACAAACCAGCAGAGGAGTGGCGCAATGGCGTGCTCTACCTCAACCCTGGAAGTACCGGCCCGCGCCGCTTTCGCCTGCCCGTCGCGATGGCGTATCTGCTCATCCAGAATGGGGATGTCACTGTCGAGCATCTGCGCTTCGACGCATAGTTTGCTACCGTGTATGTTCTACGCCGTTGATCGTGGCCGAGCGCAGAATGTCTCCCAGCCGTCCTTCGATGTCACCTAATTGTTTCGGCGAGAGGTCCATTGCGCCGCTTGTCTGCGAACAGAACGTGTTCACCAGCAAGTCGAACCTGAGGCAGCTTGCCCGACGCATCGTCGTGAATACCTGGTCTCGTGCTTCTGTGCAGATCGTCCCGTGCTGGTCGTGTCCATGTTTAAATGGAACTTGCCCGATGTTCAGATCGGGTTCCGGCTGCATCGGCCCGGTGCTGACCTGTGCCGTGCACGCTGCCACATTGGAACGCGGCAGCACCGAGTAGTAAAACGTCGCGCCCGCCAAGGTCGAATACGGATACGGGTTGTAGTTCAGCGACGCCACCCCGCGCACCATCAATCGCCGGTTGGTATTGCGCACATCCACCCCGAAGTTGGACAGAACGCCATCCTTGCGCTCGAAGTTCCACCCGGACGGGATGTGCAGCGTGACGCCGAACGTACGGTCGCGAAAGTCCGTGGCTGGCGGCAGAGTACGTGCCGGTTCGTCCGGTTCTATTGGGTTGTTGACTTCCGGAAGCTGTGCCTTCGCAACGCTGACGCTGAGCAACATGGCAAGGCCGGAACAGATGATTCGACAATAGACCGGCATTAAACGAGTGTACCGCTGCAGAATGTGGTTACGAGCGGCGCAATCGCGGATTGGCCAGCGTATACGCCAGATCGGTCAAGAGATTTGCCGCAAGATACGTCAGGCCAATCGTCAGCGTGCATCCCTGCACCAAGGCATAGTCGCGATTTGAGATCGCCGACAGCGTCAGCCGTCCCACGCCCGGCCACGAAAAAATGGTCTCCGTCACGATGGCCCCGGCCAGCAGCGAGCCGAACTGCAGGCCCACCACCGTCAGCACTGGAACCAGAGCATTGCGCAATGCGTGCCGGTAGATGACCGTGCGTTCGGGCAGACCTTTCGCTCGCGCGGTACGGATGTAGTCCTGTGACATCTCTTCCAGCATGGCGCTGCGTACCATGCGTGTAAGAATCGCGGCCAGCGAAAGCCCTAGCGTTACGGCAGGCAGAATCAGATGCAGAAGCATGCTTCCACTCAACAGCCCGCCCGCACCCGCGCCTGAAACCGGCAGCCATCCCAAGCCGATGGAAAAGACAAGGATCAGCACCGGCCCCAACGCAAAATTCGGAAGCGAAAGTCCGGCAAGTGACAGAACGCCCAATGAGCGGTCTTGCCATTGCCCTTTGTGCAGCGCCGACGTCAATCCAGCGGGAACAGCCAGCAGAACCGCCAGTGTAAGCGCCGTGAACGACAGCACCAGCGTATATGGATAACGCTGCATGATCAGGTGCAGCACTGAATCGCGCAGCCGCAACGACCGCCCCAGGTCGCCATGCAGCAGACCGCGCCAGTAGCGCACATATTGAATGGACAGCGGCGCGTCGAGACCATAACTATGACGCAGCGCGGAAAGATCGGTGGCGCTTGCGCCTTCCCCCATCATTTGCGCGACGGGATCGCCAGGCACCAGATGAATGAGCAGGAAGACCACCGAGACCACAATCCAAAGCACCGGGAGGGTCAGCAGCAGCCGCCGTCCGACGGTGAGCAGTTCCCTCATGCAAGGACCCCGGTGTTGTCCGGGGCATCGACGCGTCTGTCTTCCGCAAGCGTGCGGACCCGGATGCGGCTGATGCGCCGACCCGCAAGCTCCAGGACAGTAAAGCTGCGTCCTCCGTACCGCACCTCTTCGCCTGGACGTGGCAGATGACCGAGCTGCGTCAGCAGGAATCCGGCAAGCGTCTCCACTCCCGGCTCACGCGGAAAATGCCACTGCATCTGCGTGGTCAAATCGCGGAGCGTCACAGTCCCGTCCAGGTCTACTGATTGCCTCCCACGGTACGCGGAGAGTGATCGCGCGGACGCATCGAATTCGTCCTCTAACTCTCCGACTAACTGTTCCAGCGCGTCTTCCGCCGTTACCAGGCCGACCGTGGATCCGAATTCATCCACCACAATCGCAATCTGCCGCCGCCGCTCCTGGAACTCTTGCAACACGTCGACGGCGAGCTTGGTCTCCGGCACCACCAGCACATCGCGCGCAATGTTACGCAGCGTAACACTTGGTTCGCGCAGAGCAGCTGGAAGCCGTTCATCTCGGCGAAAGTGCATCAGCCGTGACACATCTTTGGAATACACCACGCCGATTACGTGTTCGGTGCCAAGCGCGGGGTCGTACACGGGCACGCGCGAGTGCTGCTCCTCCACGATGCGCGCAGAGGCAAGCTCCACCGGCATGTCTGCGGGAAGGGCAAAGATGCTCCCGCGAGGTGTCATGATCTCACGCACCGTGACGTGGTTCATGTCAATGGCGTGGTGAATGACACGTTCCTGAAAGGCGGGCAGAAGGCCGTTGCGGCGCGTTGCCGTGGCAATCAGCTTCAATTCCTCCGGTGAGTGCGGTTCCGCTTCACCGCCGTGAGGCGGCAGCCGAAAGACGCGCAGCACCGCAGCGGACGACCGTCGCAGCAGACGCACCGCCGGCCGCGTGATACGAATGAAAACGTCGATCGGCGCGGCGACTGCCAACGCTATCCGTTCGCTGCGCTGCAACGCCAGCGACTTCGGCACCTGCTCACCCAGAAGCACTTCAAAGTATGTAATCAGTAGAAATGCGACGATGACGGCGCTGCCATGAGCCAAAGCCGTCGAGTGCATGGACAGGTATGGCACGCGTGCGGCAAAACTGGCCCTTGCAAAGAGTTGCTGCAGCACCTGTGCCACCGCACTCTCGCCCAGCCAGCCGAGACCCATGGAGCAGAGCGTCACGCCCAGCTGGTTAGCTGCAAGAAAATCACCGATCTCGCGCTTGAGTTGAAGCGCCGTCTCTGCGCCTGAGCGGCCCTGCTTCAGAAGTTGCTCTAGGCGAGTCTCCCTCACCGAGACAATCGCGAATTCAGCTGCAACAAAAAATGCCGTGGCGAGGATAAGCACCGCCACCGACATCAGCCGGAAGAAGGCCGATTGCACCATGTCTTGATCTTAGGCGAAGGCAAAAGGTGACGTTGAGTTCCCTCCACGCCGCCTTTATCTCCAACTACGCAGTCACGCTTGCAAGCACCTTTGTGATGCTCTTGTCGATCGTGTCTTTAGGTACGTAACCGACGATCGTATCCGCTACTTTGCCGTCTTTGAACAGCAGAAGAGCCGGAATGCCGCGAATTCCATATCGGCCCGGAGTGGCGTTGTTGCGATCCACGTCCATCTTCATCACTTTGATCTGGCCGTTGTACTGGCTGGCCACTTGATCCACGACAGGGGCAAGCGCACGGCACGGACCGCACCAGGCCGCCCAAAAATCCACCAGAACGGGCTGGTCGCTCTTCAGCACCTGTTGCTCGAAATCGGCATCGTTCACTTCGCTGACAAACTGTCCTGCCATGGCTCTTCCTTCCTCTGCTGACACCCGCCTGAACTTGGTGATGTCCACCCTAATAGATGCAGGCGTGGATAAAGAGTTTCACATGCCTGCATCTGCCCCACGCGGTACCGTTACGATTTAGAACTTGAGATGATGGAAGCATGAACGAAGCATTGCCCGCCATCCTTTCCAAGCAAGAATTCCTGCAAACTGTGCGCGATCTGCAACCCTCTACGGCAGTCTTCGATTTCGACGGCACGCTCTGGCCGGGCGACGCCGGCTCCGGCTTCATGCATTGGAGCATCCAAACCGGACTGCTGGCGAAGGCCGAGGCGGAACACATCCTGGAGCGTCACGCCAGCTACCATCGCGGCGAAGTGGACGAGATCAGCATGTGCGGCGAGATGGTGCAGATCTACAGCGGCATACGCGAGGCTGACTTGCGGGAGAGCGCGCAACGCTACTTCCACAAGCATGTGCAACCGAACTTCTTCCAGGAAATGGTTTCGTTGGTTCACGATCTGCAAGCCGCCGGAACAGAGATATGGGCCGTCTCTTCCACGGGCAAGTGGGTGATCGAAGAAGGCGTGCGGGGGATGGGCATACCTCCGCAGCGCGTGCTTGCCGCATGTGTCGATGTGGTCCATGGCATCGCCACGCAAACGCTTATGGACGTGCCCAGCGATGAAGGCAAGGCGGCAGCGCTGCGGCGTGTGGGAATCCCTCATCCCAGCGCCGTCTTTGGCAACAGCGTGCATGATCTTGCCATGCTTCAGATGGCCCGGGTTCCCTTCCCGGTGAACCCCACACCGGCGCTTGCTGATGCATGCGCTCGCCGGGGATGGCCGGTCTATTACCCCGGCGAACATTGATTTGCATGCCCGTCATTTCGCCCGGAAGTAGAAGAGCGTCTAAACTGCTGTGACGGTGACCAGGCACGGCATTCGCAAGCTCGATGGGCAAGGCAAGAAGGCCACAGGCCCGCGCTCCAAGATGCTGCGCATGGTGGTTGCAGCACTCATCGTGCGCACAGCACCCTCAGGCGAAGAGGAAGTCTTGATTTGCCAGCGCAAGCCCGATCAGCCCATGGCACTCAAATGGGAGTTTCCCGGCGGGAAGATTGAAGATGGCGAGCAACCGGAAGAGGCATTGCGGCGCGAACTGAACGAGGAACTCGGCATTCACGCCGAAATCGGGTCTGCGGTGGCCCGCGTTCGCCACAACTATCGCAATGGCGGTGCGGTAGACTTGCAGTTCTTCACGGTCAGGCGCTTCACAGGCGAGTTGGACAACCGCATCTTCCAGCAGATGCTTTGGTCCACCTTCAACGACTTGCCGCAGTACGACTTCCTCTCCGCCGACCTGGGTCTCATCCGCGATCTCGCCAGCGGAACGCTGGCCATACCGGGAGCGGCCTGACCCTCCACTCTGCTATAACCTCGTCATGCGCAGGTTGCTTCCGTTTTTGCTTTTGCTCGCTCTCTTCGCTACACCCTTACACAGCAGCACCACCGCTGCTGAAGCTGCGGCTAACGCGGCCGCGCAGCACGATCTGGATAACTCCCCTCCAAATGGCAACACGCCGTTCTACACTCTCACTCCCGCAGACCTAAGCAAGGCGCAGCATCTTGAATCCGTGCACAACTTGTTGCACTTTGCTGACATGATCTGGGGCGTGCTTCAATTGCTTTTCTTGCTGGCTTTTGGTTTCGTCCGCCGCTTTCAGGATGCCGTCGTCCGCCGCTTCCACAGCCGATGGCTGCAGGGGTTCAGCTTCCTGTTCCTCTTCTCGCTTGCAACCACGCTCCTCAGCCTGCCCCTCGATCTATACGGGCAAGTGTTGCGACGCCGCTACGGTCTTTCTGTCCAAGGATGGCTTAGCTGGCTTGGCGATCAGGGGAAAGGCTTCCTTCTGTCGTGGCTGATCGGCGGCCTCATCGTGATGTTGCTCTTCGCCGTGATCCGGCGTTTTCCTCAGCGATGGTGGCTGGTGTTCTGGGCCGCGCTCATCCCCATCACCGTGGCCGGAATCTTCATTGAGCCATACATCATTGCGCCGTTGTTCAACAAATTTGAGCCGCTGGCCAAGTCGCACCCGGACCTTGTACAGCGGTTGGAACTGGTGGCCCAGCGCGGCCACATGAACATTCCTCCCGAACGCATGTTCCTGATGAAAGCATCGGAAAAGGTGACCACGCTAAACGCCTACGTGAGCGGTTTCGGTGCGTCCAAGCGCGTCGTCGTGTGGGACACGTCCATCGCAAAAGGCACACCGGACGAAATCCTGTTCATCTTCGGGCACGAATCGGGACACTATGTCCTGGGTCACATTGTTCGAGGTACCGTGATCTCCCTGGCTGTGCTGCTGGTCATGCTCTACCTGGGCTATCTGTTTGTGCGTTGGTGCCTCCGGCGCTACGGACCTGCATGGGGCATCTCCACGCAGACTGACTGGGGAGCACTTGCCATACTCCTGCTCGCCTTTGCCCTGTTCTCGATCGTGCTTGAGCCGCTGCAATCCTCGTTCACCCGCGTGCAGGAGCATGCTGCCGACGTTTATGGACAGGAAGCCGTTCACGGCATTGTTGCCAACCCGCAGGATGCCGCGCGCGGTGCCTTTCAGGTTCTGGGCGCAACCAGCTACGACGACCCCAATCCATCCCAATTCATTGAGTTCTGGACCTACTCGCACCCATCCATCGGCCGCCGCGCAGCCTTCGCCGCGCACTACGACCCGTGGGCACCCGGTATGCAGCCAAAGTACTTCAAACCATAGATAACGGCGGGCCTCGACTCGGAGGACGCGATGGTTCTTATCCGCGCACCGATTGCCACACCAGAACCAGCGATAAGGCTGTCACGATTGCCGCTGTCGCCCAGGCGATCCCATTGAACCATCGCGAGTTCACATGCTCACCCATGAGATCCTTGTTGTTCACCAGCCGCAGCATGTAATACATCACCACAGGCAGCAATACTCCATTAAGAACCTGCGACAGGATCGCCATCTTGATCAGCGGGAAGTTCGGAAGCAGCACCACCGCCGCACCCGCCGCGATCAGGATTGTGTACAGCCAGTAGAAGACGGGTGCCTGCTTCCACGTCCGGTTTAGTCCACTCTCAAAACCAAGCCCCTCGCACACGGTGTACGCAGTGGAAAGCGGCAAAATGGATGCGGCAAACAGTGACGCATTAAACAATCCAGCCGCGAACAGGATGAAGGCGTAATCCCCCGCGATGGGCCGCAGGGCTTCTGCCGCATCGGCGGGAACATTGATCTGCCCCGCGCCGTGCACCCACAGCGTGGCCGCGCATACCACTACGATGAACCACGCCACCACATCCGTAAAGATGGAACCGATAATCACATCCAGCCGCGTCGCCTTAAACTGCCGCATGGTGACGCCTTTCTCCACCACCGACGACTGCAGATAGAACTGCATCCATGGTGTAATCGTCGTGCCGATCACACCCACTGTCATGTACACATAATTCGAGTCGTGCCATGCGCTGCGGCGCGGCAGCTTCACCGTTTCCAGCAGCGCGGTATGCCAGTCCGGACGCCCGAGCACGCCCGCAACAATATACGCCAGGTAGATTACTGACGCGAACAGGAAGATCTTTTCCACGCTCTTGTAATCGCCCTTCACCACCATGGCCCACACCAGCGCCGCGCAGACTGGCACGGCAACGTACTTGCTGACGTGAAACAGCTGCATGGAGCCAGCAATCCCGGTAAACTCGGCGATTACGTTGCCAAAGTTCACCACGATCAGCAGCAGCATGATGATGAACGTCAGGCGTAGCCCGAACTCCTCCCGGAACAGGTCGCTCAGCCCCTTGCCGGTCACCGCGCCCATGCGCGCGCACATTTCCTGTACCACGACCAGCGCAAGGGTGATGGGAATCATCGTCCACAAAAGCGAATATCCGTACTGCGCACCTGCCTGCGAATACGTCAGGATGCCGCCGGCGTCGTTGTCAACGTTTGCGGTAATGAACCCCGGGCCAAGGGCGGCCACGAAGAACAGGAGCCGCACACGCCATCGCTTCAGCGGCGTCACGCGGAACCCCGCAGAGCAGGAATCCTGTGGAGGTCGCGTTGCACCAACCGGTACAGCGCTTCAGCCTGCATATCCTCTGAGCGACCCATCGCAAGCTGCGCATTCGACCGGATATGAGCCTCGCTCTTTGAGGAAAACAGGACGACGCCCGCAGGTGTTGCCCAGAACGCAGCGCGCATCATCAGCGCACTTAGTTCCTCCGGACGGCGCAAGTCCACACCTGCAGAGCTTGACCATTCTGCCGCTACATCAGGCACGCTTTCCAGATATGCCTGCAACCGCCTCCGGTTGGCTGCAAGCGCACGGTGCGTAATGTGAAAGGCAGCATCCTGATCCAAAGGATCGAAGACCGACCACTCCCGCTGCACTACCGGCGCAAACGCAGGTGCATCGCGCAGGATCGCTTCCGCGTGTTTGCGCTCCGTTCCCACGCCATACACGCCAATCTTGCCGTCAGCCCTGCCCTGCTCCACCATGTGGAGCAATGCATCATTTCCGCTCACCTCATCCAGCGCGGCGTCGTGCAGCAGAAATACATCGATGCGGTCGACGCGCAGCTTTCGCAGGCTCTCTTCCAATGACTGCCGGGCGATGCCTGCACTCAGATTCCGTGCAGGAGCAGCCGATGCCACTGCGCTCGCCGCACCCTGCACCCGCGCCTTCAACCCGGGCGCTGCCTTCAGGATGGGCCGCCCAAGGCTGCGTGCAAGCTGCTTCCATCCGCTCCTCCGCTCTGGAGGTATGCCGAACTTCGTCGTGACCGTGACCTCGCCCCGGTGCCGCTGGAGAAACTCACCCAGACACGACTCTGCCTCGCCATAGCCGTACATTGGAGCCACGTCGAAGTGCCGGATGCCCGCATCGAAGGCCCAGTCCAGTGTTCGCAGCGAATCCCGCCGGTTCAGCGCGCCCATAATGCTGGAGCAGCCGAACCCAAGCCGGCTGGTCCTGCGAGAGGTACCGGGCAACTCAACCGTTTGCATCGCGTTGCCCCGCCAATCGTTCCGCCAGACGCACGGCCAGTGCCAGCACCGTATGCGTCGGATTCGAATAGCCGCCGGTAGGAAACACCGACGCACTGCAAATCGAGAGGTTCTCTACGCCATGCAGCCGCAGACCGGTATCGACTACACCATCCCGTGGATCACGCGACATCACCGTGCCCCCGATGTGATGGAGGCCGTCATCGCACCGCGCGCGCAGCGCGTCGTCATCATCAAGATCGAAGGAGGCCGCGACCTCCGCCAGGCCCTGCTCACGAAAGCTCTGCCGCACTACCTCATAGAAGCTGCGAATCGTCTTCAGATCCAGAGGTGAAATTCGCCAGTCCAGACGCGCACGAAACATGCCCAACGCGTCCTTCTCTTCTGCCAGCGTCACCCGGCTCCGTGTATCTGGCTGCTGTTCGCAGTGCACGCGTAAAGACATCGTTGCTTCCGGGCTGTTGTAGACCCGGTGCTTCACCGTGTAGGTCCAAATTTGCCGCAGCAGCAATGGCAGGTGCTTCACCAGGTGAACGGCTTGTCTCATGTCCACCTCACTCCACCCGCGGCGCAGCAGCCGCCGCCCGGTGGCCTTCACCGCACCAGAGACTTCCTCCGAATCATCGTGAAAGGTAATTGTTCCCGCCACATTGAGCACGCGAAGCCTGCGCTGTTCGGCTTCGCTCAGGCGAAACTTGGGATGATATTTGTAGCCGCGCAGCAGCACATTCGTGAATGCCCGCGCAAAGCGGCCCCGCTGCACTGGGCGCACGTGCGCAATGTCGCAATCCACATGGTCCTGAAAGCCGCAGCCCACAAGGCCATTCGGATTCCAAACCGGTCCATGCTGCCGCTCAAGGTTCAGCAGGAGCCGCGATGTCTCGATGGCCCCAATTGCCAGTACGAACTCGCCCGCACGTACGCTCGTCTCATGCTCGTTCAAGCTGCGGCAAATAAGAGCTTGCAAACGGCTTTCTGCCAAGTCAATGTCGACCACGTTGGCATGGAGCAGCAGGGTCAGCTTCGCCGCCGAGGCTAGTTCCGGACCGTGCAGGCTCGCAAAATCCGGTTGCGGACACCAGCGCGTGAAGTACGGCTTCAAACTTCCACCGAGATCGGGCGCGGTCTCACCCGCCGCCTTCCACACTGCGTCATCGTCCAGCAGCGCGCTTGACAGTCCTTCCAGCTCTAGTGCGGTTTTGTACGCGGACGCAAGCTCATGCTTTGGGAGTGGCCATCCACTGCGTGGCACCCAGTCGCGTCGCTCGAAGTCGATGTCCTTCAACTCCAGAATCTGGCCTCCCCAGCGCGTGGTGGTGCCGCCAAATGTGCGGAATCGCCCGCTATGAATACCCGTGTGCCGGTGTCCGGCTACTTCACTTCGGTAGAGTTCCTGTGTATCTTCCTCGAAACTGCGGCCACCGCTCTCCAGCAGCAGCACTGACTTTCCTGCGCGCAGCAACAGCAGCGCCAGCGTGATGCCCGCCGCCCCCGCGCCTGCCACACAGACGTCGTAGTTCCCCTCTGGCGGAAGCGCGCCCTCCGCCAGGTCAAACGTCACGCATGCACCGCCTCAGCCCTTGCTTGAATAATGCTTTGGAGCCTTTGCACAATGTGACGCACCTGTGTGTCATTGTCGTAGCCGGACGACAAGGCGCGTGCCAATCCGTTGCGTGCAATCCGCTCGCGCTCCGCCGCATGCGGAAGATAGCGGCGGATCTTCGCAACACACTCGTCGAAATCAGCGAAGAAGACTGCCTCTTCGCCCTCAACAAAGCGGTGGAGATGCCCTTGCGACCGCTCCGCCAGAAGGAATCCGCCGCAAGCCGCAATCTCAAAGCTCTTGTGCACAAATTCGTCCTGATTCGAATGCGTCAGAAATGAGAGATTGATGCGCGACCGCCAGATCGCCTCGCGATACTCCTGATTGCGAAGCTCACCATGCCCACGGTAGATGGCAGCGGTCGCTTCCGGTCCCAGAGCTGCCTTCCAGACCAGGCCCCCGTTCACCTGCACGGCAAGTCCGGCCTCTTTCCACAGCCGGGTCAGAAACTCCGCGCGACGGTCGTATGGCGTGCCCACAAACGACACATCGCGGTCCCGGTCCGTATCGCTCCACCCTGCACGTGGCGGGAAATGCACCGTTGGCTCGTATGCGGTCTGTATCTTGATCACGTCACGCGCTCCGGCCTCACGGTAGTCGTGGACGTTCACATCGCGTTGAGTGCAGTGAAGGTCGTAGTATGGGATCGTCTTCGCGTACAAGCGCCATCCCGGATCGCGCCGCGGCCCAAAGAAGTTGTCGATCATGTACGACACGGTGGTGATTCCCTGTAATCGCAACGCCTGTAATGTTCCCGGCTTCATGCCCAACACCTTGTCGGCCCACACCACATCGGGCCGCATGGCCTGCGCATGGGCCAGTACATCATGGTTTAGCCGCTGCACCCTGGGCCCCGCGACAGCGTGAAACTCCAACTTGCGCAGCAACGGATTCGCGTGGATGTAGTCCAGCGTGTTGATCGTCTCCACTTCGTGCCCTTCGCGGCGCAACGCAAGCACGCGGTAGAACGCGGAATCAAAGCTTTCCAGCTGTGAGACATACAGTATCTTCATGGCCCTAGTGCTCCGCCCGCAGAAGCGCGATGACGTGTTCGGCGTAAATGACACCTGTCAGCACACCAGCATGATCCAGTACCGCCAGCGAACGCAGGTTGTACTTATCGAACAGTTCAGCAACCACCTTGCTGCCTGCATCCACCGTGCAGCAGTGAATGCGGGCCTCTTTGATGGAGGCCAGCGGCGTCGCTCCGGCCGCCAGCGCAATGCGCGCCAGGCTCACAATGCCCGTCAAGTGCTGCTCCCTATTGAGCAGGAAGATTTCGCTGATCGTCTGGAGATCGCCCTCGAAACCGCGCAGCGCCGCAATCGCATCCTCAACCGTGCTGTCCTCCGGCACCGCGACATAATCGGTTGTCATGCTGCCTGCCGCCCAGTCTTCCGGAAACTCCAGCAGGTCTTCCACTTCCTTTCGCTCTTCCGGCTCCATTGCATGAAGAATCGCTTCCGAGCGGTCATCCGGGAGTTCTGCCAGCAGGTCCGCCGCCGCACCCGGGTCCATCTCTTCCACAATATCCGCTGCCCGGCTAGACTCCATGTGCTCCAGCAACGACCTCTGCAGCTTGGGTTCGACCTCCTCCAACGCTTCAGCCGCAATCTCCTCATTCAGCGACGTGAACACCGCATCCCGTTCCGCCGGTGCAAGCTCCTCCAGGATGTCCGCGATATCCGAGGGGTGCATGCGCGAGAGCCGGTCATGCTCCACCTTTAGCCGCACCCGCCGCGCAGGGTCCCGGTCAATCAGATCGACGAATTCCCAGGGAATCACACGCGGCTGAAAACGGTGTGCCAGAGATTCCACCATCGGACGCGGCAAGCCTTTCAGCAGGCGGCGTACGGCACCGCGCAGCCCCACTTCCACTTCCGCGATGCGCAATTTGCAAACGGAGCCGTCTTCTACCTCCCACACAAGATCGACATCGTTCACCCGGACAACTTTGTGGCCGTGCACGTCGATAATCTGCTGGTCCAGCAGATCGCGCTCCAGCAGCACGGAGGAAGCGGAGATGCACGCGGGCTGCCGTTCATCGTCGCTCCGCAATTGCATGCTGCCGTTCTCATGGAACAACAGACCATGCAGTGACACACAGAACACCTCTTTGCCGTGCACCTTGCCATTCTGTGACAGCACCAGGCTGCTCACGTGCGTTCCCGCATCCTCTGCCACCAGCACAAACTCCGCAATGCGTCCCGTCACGCTGCCGGACGTGTCATGGACAGGCTTCCCCAGCATGGAGGAGAGTGACGTTCTGCGGATACTGTGTCCGGTCATCTTCCCCTCCTCTGCGTGCAGCTACTCGCAGTCTACCCAAGCGCGGCATCGCGGCGCGAGTGCGCCCGGCTGCGGAGCCGGTCTCTTGACAATCAATCCTGCGAGAAGCACACTGCGATGGAAGACAGAGCCTGTCCTGCTGCATGGGAGACCCGTTGCCTGATTCCTCTCTAACCCGGACCAGTCTGACGCTTGCCTCTACCCTGGAGAGCGTGGACCGGCTTGAGCAGGAAGCAGAAAGCTTCGTAAAAAGGCTCGGCTTCAGCGAGGACGAGGTGGGAAACGTCGCCATGGCGGTGCGCGAAGCTGCGGTAAACGCAGTAATTCACGGCAACGCGTATCAGCGCGGCAAGCAGGTGCGGGCACACTTCGAGGCCACGGACCAGGATCTGATCTTTCGCGTCAGCGATGAAGGCAGCGGCTTCGATTCGGACAACATCCCTGACCCGCTCTCACCGGAAAACATCCTGCGCGGATCAGGCCGGGGCATCTTTCTGATGCGCACATTCATGGATGAAGTACACTTTCGGCAACTCACGCAAGGGACGGAACTGACACTGATCAAGCACCGTACCCAGGGAAACAACGCAGCTTAACTTACCCAGGGCCGACTTTTCGGCAGGAGAACGAAATGAGCATGAAGGTTAGCACTCGCAAGGTGGATGGCGTGACCATTCTCGATCTAAGCGGCCGCATCACACTCGGCGAAGGCAGCGTCGTTCTTCGGGACGCGGTCCGCGACCTGCTCGCCAAGGGCGACAAGAACATCCTGCTGAACCTGGGCGATGTCAGCTACATCGATAGTTCCGGCATCGGTGAACTGGTTAGCGCCTTCACCAGCGTCAAGAACGCGGGCGGAGATCTGAAATTGCTGAACCTGACAAAGAAGGTTCAGGACCTGTTGCAGATTACCAAGCTCTACACCGTGTTCGACGTGAAAGACGACGAGACCAGCGCGGTTGGGTCTTTCATTCGCTAGGCTCCAACCGTCTCTTGGTGTACAAGACGCGGGGGGGGGGGTTTTTTATTAAACGCCCCGATGAATGTGGGGGGGGGGGTAATCAAAGCTGACCTTCGGGGCGCTTTGCGATGCGGGATTTGCCCGGTAGTACGTGTTTCGCGGCTTGAACCCTGCAATGCCCGCCCACATGCTGTTGGGGAAAACGGCAATGGTGTTGTTGTAGTCCAAAATGGCATCGTTATACCGCTTACGTGCCACGGCAATGCGGTTCTCCGTGCCGGCGAGTTCATCCTCCAACCGCATGAACTGCTGGTTGCTCTTCAAATCGGGATAAGCCTCCTGCATCCGCGTGAGCGGCAGCAGCGATACGGATAAACGATCATTCGCCGCCAACTTCTCATCAGGGGTATGCGCCTGCAACAGGCCGCTGCGGGCCTCCGCGATGTTGGTCAGCACCGTTGTCTCCACCTTGGCGTAGCCCTTCACGCTCGCCACCAGATTCGGAATCAACTCCGCCCGTCGCTGCAGATCCACATCGATCGCTGAAAATGCCGCGTCAATGCCGTTTGACTTGACCGCAATCGAGTTCCGCGCAGAGATGAAGCTACCGCCAATCAACAGCAGCACGACAACCAGAATGACAATTCCTACCAGACCTTTTTTCATAGACCCTCGACTTCCACTTCCTTCAAGCAACTGTGCCATGTCAACTCGCTCCTAAACCTTTTACCAACCACCACCAGCGCCGCCGCCACCGGAACTGCCGCCCTCACCACCACCGAAAC
>CAXTXE010000037.1:0-21298 GCA_964248165.1 uncultured Terriglobus sp. | reverse complement strand
CAACAGAAACCAACAGCCCAAACCTCCAACACACCGCAACACTTACGCTCACCGTCCACTAGCCCAGTGCATGCGCCTGCCGAGTGAGCCACATCCACTCCTCTTCCTCATGCGGAGACAACATGGCTGCAGATGACATGGGTGCCCACATCTCCCGCAGTTGTAAGGGTTTCGTCTTCTACTAGACGAAACGATTGGGTGGTCTCGTTTGCACGTAATTTCGTACGCAGCGGAACAGTCTTCGAATTGCGTCAGGCCAGGCGCATGGCTAATTCTTCTTCCAGTATCTCCTTCACCGTCAGCAGCACGATGATGCGCCCTGTTTGCGTAAAGAAGCGCTGCACCTCCTCCCGGGCATCGTTGGTGAAGTCGAACGAGACAAAGAAGCCTTTCATACGCTCAGTGCGAATCATGGCGGCTTCGAAGCTGTCCATGTCCGGCCGCCCCGCCTTATCCTTCTGCTTCACCTGGATCGGGTACCACGCATCCATGAAGTCCAGCGAGCCGGACTTGATCGCGGGCGTGACGGATACAGGGTAGATACGGCCATCCAGGCCCATGTCCCCCACCTGCGTCTTGTTGCCGATGCCGCCAAGCGCAATCACTGCCCAGTTCTCAAACTCGAATGGCGGCATGCGGCGCAACTGCTCCTCTGTCTGGGGCAGGTCGCGCACGACGAAACCCCGGCCCGTCCGCCATAGGGTTTCGCTCTCTGAAAGCCGGTTTACATCCCGCAGCCGCTTGGCCATCACACGGCACGCGGTGGGCGAAATGTCAATGCCGATCCATTGCCGCTTCATCTGCTGCGCCGCAACCAGCGCCGTCCCGCAGCCGCAAAAGGCATCCAGGACTATATCGTTCTCGTTGCTGCTCGCGGCCAGAATACGATTCAGCAACGCCAAGGGCTTTTGTGTCGGATAACCTAAACGTTCTGGCGAAAGATTATGGATGGGGCGAATGTCTGTCCACACAGTTTGAAGCGGGACGCCTGGGCTGCGATCGGCGTATCGCTTCAACCGGGGAACGCCACCCTCCTTCGCTGGCCAGTGAATTGCTCTGGCCGCGTCAAGCGCATCGAGTTTGGCCTTCGAAGATGCATTCTCGCTGAGGGAGTACTCAGAAACAGCCTCTGTCGGAATTGCCCAGTGACGTCCCTTTTTCGTCACGTTTACTCCACGCCAAGTTTCTCCGCTTTCACCTTTCCTCACGCCATCGCCAGTCAGGTCCATACGCATCCAGCGCCGCCCATCGGAATCCTCTTGATCAAAGAAGGTTTCCAAGTACTCTGGATCGTATGCCTGATACTGCTTGTTCCAGGTGTACTTATCACTCCCCGCGTAGAAGAACAGTACGTCGTGCACTGGGCCGTAACGCCGTGTGGCAGCGTGAGCGAACGTCCTCTTCCACACAATCTCGTTGCGGAAGCTACTCTCCCCGAAGATCTGATCCAGCATTACCTTCACATAGTGGGAAGCGTGCCAATCGCAGTGGTAGTAGAACGACCCGGTCTTCTTCAGCACACGTGCAATCTCCACGCAGCGCGGTCGCATGTAGTCCACATAGGCTCGCGTAGATTCATGCCGGTCTTCAAAGGCGCGCTTCTCCTTCGTCTCGCCCCAGAACACCTCATAATTCCTGTTTGAGTTGAACGGAGGATCGATATAGCAGAGATCGATGCACCCATCCGGTAGCCGCTTTAGCTGGTCCAGGCAGTCGCCGCAATAGATAATGCGTGTGTCAATCAGGGCAGACGGGCGTGGCGGCATCACTCTGGATGATACCGTGCAGGGTGAGCCAGAGCCATCCTTCGTGCGAAACGCAGGTTTTGCGGGAAGCGCACGAAGTGTCTTAGTCGAACGCAAAGCCGTCCCACAGGCGCAGTTCAGCCTCAAACGGCTGCTCTTCCACACGGCTGACGCTATTTAGCAGCATGGTTGGCCGGGTCTTCGGATTCCATTGCGGCCACGCCGGCAAGCCGTTGGCTGAGGGTGCGGCGCCTTTAATAAATGCGGCCCATGCATCATGCATCTCCACGGTCAGGTGCTGCGCGGCTGCGGGTTCAGACTTCGCCAGCCGTTCCCACACAAAGCCGAGGTCGAACGAGTGATACGCCTCGCCGGCAAACCGGCCGCTCGCCGCCTCCTCGTCCAGCCGGTAACACCATGCCCTTCCGCCGCCGCTCACATGCGCCGCTGCCACCCGCATGGATGGGACCCAATATTCTTCCGCAGTCAGCGCGCGAATGTTCAACTGCGCGGGCGTCATCTCCGGGTACAACTGCTTGTATTTCGCGAGAACCGGCTCAAACTTCGCCAGGGTGGTGTTGCCAAGATTGCGCTGAGTTAGGGGAGCCGCGGGGTGATCGCCCAGGAAGAGGGCGCTTTCATCGCGATTGGTGCCGATCAGCAGGCGCTTGCCGCGGGTGCTGCCGCGCGCAATGGCTGGGAGCGGGCGCTGCGGCAACAAGACACCTCCGCTCTCAACGCGCAGCGGGAAGTTGCCATCCCATGCGTCGATCAGAGCCTGCTGCGCGTTCAGCAGAGTCTGCCCGGAAGCAATGCGAGGAGTCATCTGCTCGTCAAGCATTGGCCGAAGTTGCTCCGCGAAGACTCGGGTCACCTCGGCGGAGTTCGCCTCCGTACGGATGCGCTCCGCACCGCCGCTCTGAGAGATCATCGCCTGAAAGAGCGGCTTCGCCTCTTCAATCCCCATCAGCGTGTCTGTCAACTTCGCTCCGGCCGACTCACCGCCGACCGTGACGCGCGAGGGATCGCCACCGAAGCTGCTGATGTTTGCATGCACCCACTTCAGTGTGGTCATCAGGTCACGCAGAGCGTTGTTGGCGCTGTCCGCATAATCCGGGCCAAGCATTGGCGACCAGTCCAGAAATCCGAAGACGCCCAGACGGTACGCCACCGTGACCACGATGATGCCTTGCTTCGCGAAGCCCGTGCCGTCAAAGATCGCGTCCGATGGGCTGCCGCCGGTGTACCCGCCCCCGTGAATCCAGACAAAGACCGGAAAGGGTCCGCTGCCCTGTGGAGCAAAGACGTTCAGGTACAGGCAATCCTCGCTTACATCGTTGCGATTCGGCTGCATAGCGGCCGGTTTGAACTGTGTGGCGTCCCGCACACCACTCCATGGGCGCACTGAGACGGGCGGGCGAAAGCGCCGCAGACCCACCGGCGGCTCTGCAAAGGGGACGCCGCGAAAGACGTAAATGCCCTTGCTTGAAGTAAATCCACGCAAATTCCCTAATGGTGTTCTTACATCCACGGAAGGGCCATCCTGCGCGTTAGCGCGCAGCGCCACTGCGGCTGAGGCCAAGGTTGCGGATTGCAGCAGATGCCGGCGTGTCCAAAAGTGCATCATCGGTCTCCTGTCTGTGTCGCGATGAAGCTCTGGGGAGTGCCATCTTCAGGATTCACAAAGTGCACGTCCTCAGGCGGCCGGCGCGGCGTGTCGATAGCCAGTACCACAAATGGATGTTGCACAATCTGCGGCATCCCATGCACCGTTCCTGCCTTGAAGTGGACCAGGTCGCCGGGGCCAAGTTCCCGCGGTGCTACGCCTTCGATGACGAAGACGCCGCGCCCGCTCAGCACGTAGAGGTACTCATCGCACGAGGTGTGGAAGTGCATGGGCGCGGGCTGGTAGGTGCGAAAGATGCGGCAGCTTGCGGACGCTTCGTCCGTCAGGCGCATGTCACGCAGCACGGTGTCAGAAGCGCCGGGGAGCGTGGCCGCCAAAGCGGCAATGTCGAAGAAGTGTTGGTCAGGCATAGGGTTGCGGCTCCATTTCAGAGTATCGCGCGCAGCTTAGATGCACACGCAAACACTTGCTGTTACATTAGTTGCATATGCAACGATTCGTGCTTCGAAAGGCAAACCTCATGCGACTCGCTTCCGCTCTTCTCTCATTCACGCTTCTTCTGCCCGCGGCCGCAATGACCGCGCAACAGCCGCAAATGCAAGACGTGCCCACCACCCGCGTGCTGGCCATTGGTAAGCTGAGCGGACCGCGCGACGCTACCTGGCGTGACACCATGCCGAAAGAAGTACACGGCACCGTTGACCTCTACCTGCAAGGCAAGATCGACCAGTGGTACGTACGCAAAGACGGCCAAGGCGTCGTCTTCCTCATGAATGTGTCCACCGTGGAGGAGGCGCATGCGTTGCTGGAAAAGCTGCCGCTGGGCCAGGCGCACATCATGAGCTTCGACCTGATTCCGCTTGGTCCTCTCACGCCGTTGCGGTTCCTGATGGGTGCGCAGCCGGGCGGGACATCCTCTGCCGCAAAACCGTAAGCTGCTTACATGGTTCTACAGGATTGCTTTTGCTCGTCGGCACGCCGTGCGGCGCGTGCGTTGACCGTGCGGTATGAGGCTGCGCTGGCACCGCATGGCCTCTCCGTGCCGCAGTTTGAACTGCTTGCCTTGCTGCACGGCGGTCCCTGCAATGGACGAGCGATCGCACATGCTGTCGGGATTGATGCCGCCACAGTCTCACGCAATCTGCGTCCGCTGCTGCGGCGCAAGCTGGTGGAAGCCGTAGCGGATACGCAGGACGCCCGTCAGGTGCAGTACAGCCTGACGCGGCAAGGTGTCTCAACGCTCCGCAGGGCACTGCCTGATTGGCGTGCGGCTCAACAACAGACGGCACAGGCGATGCCGCCCGGCACGCTAGCCATGCTGCATACCCTTGCTGACCCAACATGACGAACGCGCTCCTCAGACCTTGAGGCTCTTCAGATACGGCACGCTTGGCGGCATCAGCGCGGGATCTTCCTCAAGTTCGACGAAGTAGTTCTTTACGCCACCCACCTTTGCCGCCCGGAAAACCGGCTTCCAATCGACTAGGCCTTTACCGATGGGTACCTGCCGGAAGCCGGATTTCGTGGTGGGGTCTTTGACCCAGTCCTGGCAGTGCATGGAGAGAAAGCGGCCCGGATATTTATCGAAGTACACCACGGGATCGTAGCCCTCCTGCATGGTCGAAACCTGAAACTGCAGCTTTGTGGTGGCCGGGTTCAGTTCCGCGATCATCATGTCGTAGACCGGCTTGCCATCAATGTATGCCGAGACAAAACCCTCATTGTGCAGAAGCGCCGTGATCCCTGCCGCATGTGCTTTTTCCGCGAAGGTATTGAACGGTTCGACATAGCGCTTCACGTCGTCAACCGTTTCGGTGCCCTTGTAGTTGAATGGTCCAAGCGCGGCCACGGCCATCTGCGTCATGCCAAAATCTTTGGCATACGCGATGCTCTGGTCGGCCTTGTCAAACAGCTCTTTGGGCGCCCAGTGCGCGGAGATGCATGTCAGGCCAAAGTCGTTAATCATGCGCCGCAACTCCTGCGGCTTATATTGCTGCAGGCTTGAGAAGTCTGAATAACCATACGGCGAACAAAGCTCAATGCTCTGAAACCCGGCAGCGCGCAATCCCTTCATGGTTCCAGCAAAGTCGCTGTTGACCGTCTTCCGTACCGGATACGTCTGACACCCGATGGGCAAGCCCAGCGGATCGGCATAGAGCACACGCGGCGCGGCAAGAACAGCGGCAGCGGCGACCCCACTTCCAACAAAGTTTCGGCGATTCATCATGTTCTTCATACGAATACCGGAAGCATAGCACCGGCGATGAAGCTGTGGCTTGCTCCCCACTCAGACCGCACGACTGTGAGACGCCCCTTACCGGCCCAGCGCGGGATTGGCGACAAACTTCGGTGCTCGTGCTTCATCTCCAATGGCAAAGAGCGTGAGATACGCCAGCCGCACGATCTTTGTCATCTTGGGGAAGTCGATCTTCTCCACCGTGTCAGTTGTGTGGTGGTAGTCCGGGTGGAATCCGGTGAAGAACCAGATCGCCGGCACATCGTGCAGAATGAACGGAAATTGATCAGACCGGAAGAAGATACCGAGCGCCGCCTCATGTTCAAAGCGGTCATCCAGTGTCAGCCCAACGTGTTCATTTTCTTGCTCCACGGTGCGCAGAAAGTCTGGCGAGTACAACGTTCCCACCAGATTCAGACGGTTCGACGTGTCCGAGGGGATGGTCACGATACCGTCCGTCTGGGCGCTGGGCTTTTCGTCACGGCCAATCATGTCGAAGTTGACCATGGCGCGCGTGGTGGCAAGTGGTCTCAGAGGGTGCTGCGCCATGTAATACGAACCAGACAGGCCGCGCTCTTCCGCCGCGAAGACCACGAACAGAATCGAGCGCTTCGGCTTCACCGGATTGGCCGCGAATGCGTGCGCTAACTCCACCACCCCCACAGTGCCGGAACCGTTGTCGTCCGCGCCGTGCCAGATATCCAGGTGCCGCCGCCCATCGTGTTCTTCCACCTCGGAGGCACCGTTGTGATCGTGGTGCCCGCTCACAATCAGCGTCTCGCTGGCGAGCGTGGGATCGCTTCCTGGCAGCAGGCCCGCCACGTTATAGGTTGTCCCTGCGCGCGTTGCGATGTTCTTCGTCTGCAGGCGGACGGCGGTTCCGGTGAGTTCGTGCGATCGAGGCTTGAGGTCGCGGTCAATCGAGGCTTGCAACTCCTTTGCTGTTGTGTCCGAAGAGGACAAGTCACCGAGGATCTCCGCTGCAACGTTGAGCGGGATCGCCGCCAGCGGAATGTGAACTTCGTCATCCGCAATCGCCTGGAGAGGAATCGGGGTAAGCCGCTTTGAGGTGACGCCAACATACACAGCGGCCAGCCGCGTTGCGGTGGTGACGTGAGTCGCGTTCGGTTCTGGCATCAGCAACACTGCGACCGCGCCGTGCCGCTGCGCGTTCAGCAGTTTCACGCGCGGCGTGGCATACCGGGTGTTGCCAAGGCCGTTAAAGATGGAACGCGGATCATTCTCCTGCGGCTCATGCTCCATGATCAGCACGGCCTTGCCCCGGACATCGATTCCGGCGTAGTCGTCATAGCCGAGCTCGGGCGCGGTGATGCCATACCCCGCATACACGACGCCGCCGGATACATCCACGTTCTCCCGAAAACTGCTGCTGAAGACGGGCGCGCGCCACTCTCGCTGCACGCCGCCGCCTCGCGTGAGTTGGAGTAGCGTGGATGCCGGGTCAGGCTGATATTCAATGAGCGGTACCGGCACCAGAAACGAAGGCTTGCCGGACCCATCGCGCGCAAGCGGTTGCAGGCCAGCCTTCGCGAACTCCGCGGCCACCCATTCCGCAGCCGCGTCATCAGCTGGCTGCAGTGACATGCGGCCACGCAGCCCATCCCCCGCAATGAAGGTCAGATCCGCACGCATGCGAGCTTCATCAATTGCCTCGAACCCGGTTCGCATACGGGACGTTACCGGCTGCTGGGCAAAGACAAACGCACAGCCAGCGGCAAAGAAAATCAACAGAAGTCCGCGAACACGCGAAGTGTGTCTCATGCTCCTACTATGCCACGCTTGCATGCTTTAGCAAGACACCGTCCTTACCCAGACCTGAAGGAGGAAGCGATGTCCTGCGAATTGGCTCATGCAAATTGGTAAGTTCCTTGTGAGCGACGTGGAGTACTCCACCAACACGGGGCGGCCGCGACGTGCTCGGACAGGAAGACCGCTGGTGACAACGGTCTCCTGCCCTCGTACAAAGAGATAGTTAAGACACTGACTTACCGGTACATCTACGGATGAGACTGTATCGTCCAGGTGACGTTATAGCTTGAGTTGTACCCGCAACCCTGCGGTGAGTTCGTACCCGGATGGTGGGTGGTATTGGAGAAGGTGCCGTTGTCGGTCTTGACAGCCATGTCATGGTAGGCGAGGTTAACCTTCTCGGCGGCTACGAGGCCGTCGCAGTTTGCATTCAAGAAGCCTTTAAGCTCGCCGACAGCCCAGCCTCCAAATGCGCCCACAGCGGATCCGATCAGCGTACCAAGCCCGGGCACAATGGAGCCGATGGCACCACCCAACGCCGCACCGCCTGCAGTCAGACCTTTAGTGGCGAGCGAGGTCGCTGCTGTCTTGAGCGCACTCTCAATCGCGGTTACCGTGCCACTGCCTTTGGCCCCGGTATTGACGATGAGGTAGCTTAGAACGACAGAATCGGTCGGCTTCAGCACGACGTTGGAGAACGTCAGGTTCACCGTGTGTGTGCCGTTATCGACGTCACCCATGGCTTTGGTAAGTGTCTGCGGTGTCCCGGTCCCATGCTGAGGATTGACGACGATGGTAAACGAAACGTAATCCGTGTCCTTGCGCAAGGAGCGAGTGGTGTTGATGTGGAAGTTGACGAGAGAAAAGGTAAAGATGGTAGGTTGATCCATTGTGTATCCTCCGGGGAACATTCGTGGAGAAGCTCTTTTTCAGATCTAGCGGGAACGATCCTGAGAACAGGCAGCGTAGGGCGCGTTAGAAGTGGTCCGTAGTTCCTCGACGCCAAGGTAGTGAAGAATGCAAGCGCGAACAATATCCTAAAAAGATAGATTTCATGGGAATATGAACCGGAGGCTCTAACCAGTGATTTGCCGCGAACTTTGCAGGGAGAATTTGGCGGCTTGTCTGGAGATAGAACCACGGCATCTCGGGAATGCACTCGTTGGCAGCGAGCAGGCGTTTGCCAACTGGAGTGAACTGATCAACCGGCGCAGCTTCAACTCAATCGTAGTGGAGGATGACACGGCAAGGGGACGGAGGCCCATCGCCTTTGGCGCAAGCGTCTTCGCAACTACGCAATTTGTTGACGATGAACTAAGCGAACCCCGACCGGGGTTGGAAAGCCGCTTGATTGCAAGCCTGTCGTCGCCGCGACCAGCCATACTCTCCGATGAAGAGGTGACAAACGCGAACGTATCTAAGCCTATGGATGTCATTATTCTAGGCGGCAGCTGGTTGCCGCAGGGCATTACCCCGGAACAAGTGAAACAGGTGCAGATGTTACTCCCTTTCAATTTTGTGGAGTGTCACACAGGATACCCATTGCACCGCATCCTGACGGAGACGGTCACGCAGTTCCAACACGAGTTTCAGATGTCAGCGGGGGTATTTCGACGGATCAGGAGCTACCCTGACGGAGAGCGGGCACTGACGATGATGAATGAGTCATCGGCTCGCAGCGTCTCTGGATCTCTTGCAGCCAAACTGTTTGACTACAAAGCGCCTGTCTTAGGCCTGCGAGACACTGAGAAGCAATTACTGAGTCAGGCGCTGAGAGGCGGCGATGACGTACAGATTGCAGCACGCGTCCACCTAGCCATCCCATCCGTGAAAAAGCGCTGGCAATCTGTATTCAGTCAATTTGAGAATGTGCTCCCAGATGTGCTCCATGAGGCTGGAACTGCGCGCGAATTGAATCATCGCGGAACGCAGAAGCGGCACCACGTTCTTACCTATGTTCGGCAGCATCCCGAAGAGTTGCGGCCGTATCGCTGGATGCCGGAGACGCAAGGCTAACATTGTGACCGTGCAGGCAAATTGTCTCTGAGTCCGTGTAGCTAGCTTTCGATTAGCAGGTTATGCAGATTGTTGCTGTGGACCGCGCATCCGATCTTCGCCCAAACAAGAAGGCCCTGCGTAAGCAGGGCCTCCCTATGTACTTTTCGTATTTCAGTACTCCTTGACGCCGTCTACAAACGCCTTCAGCTTGCGGCTGCGGCTGGGATGGCGCAGCTTGCGGAGCGCTTTGGCCTCGATCTGGCGGATGCGTTCGCGTGTCACCTGGAAGCTCTGGCCGACCTCTTCCAGCGTGTGTTCCGAGCCATCTTCCAGGCCGAAGCGCATTTTGACCACGCGTTCTTCGCGTGGCGTCAGCGTGCGCAACACCTGGCTGGTGTACTCCTTCAGGTTGACGGAAATCACGGCGTCCGATGGCGAGACCGCCATGCGGTCCTCGATGAAGTCGCCCAGGTGAGAATCTTCCTCTTCGCCGATCGGCGTTTCGAGAGAGATAGGCTCCTGCGCGATCTTGAGCACCTTGCGCACCTTCGCGACAGGAATATCCATCCGCTTGGCGATTTCTTCGGAGGACGGCTCACGGCCAAGCTCCTGTACCAGCTGCCGGGACGTGCGGATGAGCTTGTTGATCGTCTCGATCATGTGTACCGGGATGCGGATGGTGCGTGCCTGGTCTGCAATGGCGCGGGTAATTGCCTGCCGGATCCACCACGTGGCATAAGTGGAGAATTTGTAGCCGCGACGGTACTCGAACTTGTCCACCGCCTTCATCAGGCCGATGTTGCCTTCCTGAATCAGGTCCAGAAACTGCAATCCACGGTTTGTGTACTTCTTCGCGATGGAGACAACGAGCCGCAGGTTGGCTTCAATCAGCTCACGCTTGGCGCGCTCCGCGTCCATGTCGCCCTGGATCATCTCGCGTTGTGTGCGCTTCAAGACGTCGACGGTCAGGCCGGCTTCTTGTTCCAGGCGCTCCAGGTCGGTGCGACAGTTCTTCTGCTGGCGCCGGTACTCCTTCTTCAGCTCCTCTGAGCGGGAGGCGTCGAACTTGGTATCCAGATTCTTGATCTGTCGTTCCAGCGTGCGCATGCCGTCCACGGTCTTGTTGACCTTGTCCAGCAGGCGCTTCTTCTCGCCGTTGGTGTACTTCAACTCGCGGATGATGCGCGTGACCTTTACGCGTTCGCGCCCTCCGCCCCAGCGCAGCTTGCGCTGCTCCTTCGGGGACTTTGCCTTGCCGTCCGCCAGCTTTTCTTCTGAAGCGAGTGCCTCGTTCAGGTGCTTGGCCAGGGAATCGATGCGCTTGACCGTGGCCTTTACGCGCGATGCAAGCACCTCTTCCGTCAGCTCGTCCTCATCAAACGTGACAACTTCCTTCACGTTGCGGACACCACGCTTCAAGTCCTCACCGAGGGCGACGATCTCGCGAATGACGATGGTGGATCGCGAAAGAGCCTTCATTACGCGCATCTGGCCGCGCTCAATGCGCTTGGCGATCTCGACTTCGCCCTCCCGCGTCAGCAGAGGAACCGTACCCATCTCGCGCAGGTACATGCGCACGGGATCGTTGGTCTTTTCCAGCTGGCCGGGCGTCAGGTCCAGTTCAACGTCTTCGTTCTCTTCCGGCTCCTCGCCATACTTATCGCGAGGCTTGAAGTCCTCCTCGCCACTCAGCACATCGATGCCCTGCGTGTTGATCGTCGTCAGCAGGTCATCAAGATCGTCGGCGGAGGTGATGCCTTCCGGGATCAAATCGTTAACCTCGCCATAGGTGAGGTAACCCTTTTCCTTGCCGGTATCGATCATCCGGTCAACGTCTTCTTCGTACTTCTCTAAGTCTTCAGCCACGGTGACAACGGCCCCCAAGTTTGGAAAATCTGATGACGGAACGGCACGCCAACTGCAAGGCGCGCACGCGGTCCCGCTATGGCACCCTGTACGGATGGATGCGGATGTGCAGGAACTGGAAGCATTAGCGCGGTGACAAAGACCGCTGGCGCACGGCAAGCGTCCTTAAAGGGCACAAACCACAAGGCGCACTTCACAGCAGCGCACAGAATACCACACACTTTAGACGTGTCATGCGTGGAAAAGACTCTCGCGGGCTGGAGCCAATGCATCTCCTCTTAGATTTCAAGGAGATGAGCAGTGTCTCTCAGCACCAATGCCGACGCACCCCTCTGAGCAATCACCGTTGCAGTTGGTAGACGCGGTACTCGCCCGGTCCAAGGTGAAAGGCGTAGACCGGCGGCTGGCAGAACTCGCCGCGCATACGCAGCGCGTCAGGACCGGCAATGGCCGGCTCCGCAGCCTGAAAGCAGCCGTTTTGTTCGTGCTGCCCCACTTCTTCCGGTCCCAGATACACCGCATAGTACCGGGCACCGTACCCCAACAGCGTTGACCGCAGGTCGTCCTCCCGGCGGAGGTGTTTCAGATATGCGTAGTCCATCATGAGACCTTCGCTCTGCAGCACGGGAGACGGCGAAAGATAGCCAAACATTCCCGCGCGGTCTCCCATGGCATAAAGCCCGGGATGCGACTGCGAGAAGGCGCTCAGTTGCTGCGCCGCGCTTTCTATGGAGAACATCGTGTTCTCCAGACGGTAATGCGTCACGATCAACGACATGCAGCCGGCCGCGAGAGATGCGGGCGCAAGCCAGGGCAGCTCCGCCGCGCGTCGCAAAAGGCCAGGCGCTCGTGCGGGCAACACGCGAACCAGCAGGATTGCGACAACCAAAATTGACGCAAAGGTGGAGAAGCGGACCGCGTACATATACCAGCCCCACAGCTTCCAATCACTGACCAGCATTTCCACGGTGTAGAACAACGCCGGAAAGAGAAAGCATGTTACGCACGATAGCTTTTCTTCCGCACGCAGATATCTCCAGATCAAAGCCGCAAGCACCAGGCAGACCGCAGCCAGAGCAAACTGCACCAGGGTGAATCCGGCGAATGAAACCAAAATCTGCGAGCGGTCTGGCACCCAGGTGTGACGAAGTTGCTTGGCCGCACCGGAAACCGGCAGCAAACCGTGAAAGAAGTGGAGGTTAGTCCAGAAGTAGAACAGTAGGAGCGGAAGCGCCGCCGCGGCAAACGCGCCCACGTTCGCGGGAACGAAGGCACGCCTGCCTTCCCGCGTCGAGAGCAGGCCGGTGATGAACGCAAGAACAAGAAACGCACCATCCAGCCTTGCCAGCATGGTCAGCGCGGCAAGCAATCCCATGAGGGCGCAGCGAGCAGGCGTGTAGCCGGAGGGCGGTACGAATGCGGTCGCAAGAAACGCGAATCCCAGCGGAAGCGCCAGGGTGGTTTCCATCTGAAAGCTGATGGTGGCAATGCAGGGCACAAGAACGCACAGCGCAAACGCATTGCGAAGGTATGGATTCGGAGTAATCCGCGAAAAGATCACACGTGCCGCAAGAAAGATAGCCGTGCTGCTCGCAACGTCCAGAAGCCAAAGGCAGCGGAAAACCGCATGGAGATCATGCGTCGCAAACGAAACAGCGGTCAAGAGCAGAAAGTAAAGCGGGTGGTACCCATTGGTGCGCGTGATTCCGTCAAAGGTCGATCCGTGGCCGCTCGCCAGATTCTGCGCGGCCTTCAGGTAATAGTAAAAGTCGTCTTGCGCATATCCCATGAACAGACCGTGCGAACGCAGCGGCAGAGAGAACTTCCAAAGACTGCAAACCACCACAAATGCGACGGTGACGTGGTCAATCCAACGCTGCGTGTGTGAAACGGTCTGGTGCGAAGCTGTCGTGTCCTTGAAGCCGGGGAAGACGTTTTCCTGAACAGGCATGAATGCATTGAAGTGTAGCCGATGCACCATGACGCAGTGCCTGGCGGCCGAACACTGCCTGGCCCGGTTCATCCGCGTAAACTTCAAGGAGTGAATAGAACGCACCATGCCATCCACGCGCGGGGGTTTCCATGCAGGTGATCTTCGGCGTCCACCCGGTAACGGAGGCGGTGCGGGTTCGTCCGGCGGACCTGGACCATGTTGCGATCCTGGCGGGCACGCCCAACCCGCGCCTTGCGGCGTTGCTTGACCTTTGCCGGACTGCCAAGGTGCGCGTATCGCATGGCAGCCGGGACGATCTGCAACGCATGACACGGACGGAAAATCATGGCGGCGTGGCCGCGTTTGTCCGGGAGCAGAAGAATCTCACGCTTGAAGACCTTCTGCAAGGCGATAGCGGACGCAAGCGCTTTCTTCTACTGCTGGATGGTGTTGAGGATCCGCACAATCTGGGTGCCCTGCTGCGCACCGCCGATGGTGCGGGCGCGGACGGCGTCGTTCTACCGGAGCGGCGTTCTGCACCGTTGAGCGGCACCGTCGCGAAAGCCTCAGCGGGTGCAACGGAGCATGTGCGCGTGGCGCGCGTCACAAACCTGGTTCGCACGATGGAGGAGTTGAAGAAGCGGAACATCTGGATGGTTGGCCTGGATGAGCGCGGGTCCGTGGACTACGACGGCTTCGACTTCACGGGGGATGTCGCGCTTGTGCTTGGGCGTGAAGGCGCGGGTCTGCACGATTTGACCCGCCGCACCTGCGACTTCCTCCTGCGCGTTCCCATGGCCGGTGCGGTGCCTTCGCTGAATGTGTCAGTCGCAGGGGCGGTCGTGATGTTTGAAGCTGCCCGCCAGCGCCGCCGCGCTTCTGTAAAGGCAGACGCCATACCTGCACCGCAGCCGTCCAAACCTCGGAAGGGTTTAGGGTCATAGATCTGCGAATGCGTTGTTTCATGCGCGTGATGTTCAAGGGAGGACGGCAACGCGCTGTATCGCGATCCGTGCCGTCATTGCTGCTTGCCGGGGCCGTGTGCTTCGGCCAGCAATCCACTCAAGCCACCCCGCCGCCCGGTCAAGCGCCGCCAAAGGGTAAGGTGCTGTTTGAGCGCCACGAACCCGCCCTGACCGACAGCACCCCGCAAACCGCGGCGGGAGACTCACCGGACGAAGCACCCGATCCCCACCCGCGAAAGTACGGTGAGGGTACGTCCTCCAGTCAGCGCCGTGCACGAACCACGTTGCATCGCCGCGATGCATCAGTGCCGGATGCCGCAGCCGCCGAAGCCGGTGCACTGGATGCGCAGCGTTCGGAGCCACGGACTCCCTCCAGTTCGCTCAGCAGCTCAAACGAAGGTACATCCCCCGATCCGCAAGGCGTTGTCACAATCTCCCCTGAAGACCGGGACAAAGCAAGGAGCATGACAGAGGCGGACCGCGCAGCCGTTAGCGTCTTGCGGTACGACCTTGACATTCATCTGAATACGCATACCGGCGCGGTGGAAACCCGGGCGCAACTGCTGGTGAAGAACAGCGGCGCGGTGCCACTAGCCAGGCTTCCTCTTCGTATCTCGGGTGCCTTGCAGTGGGAGAGCGCAAAGCTGGTCATGAGCGGGCTCGGCTTTGGGTCTGCGCCTGCACCAGTGCCTCCGGCGGGCAAGGGCTTTTCCATCGATCAATATCGCGTTCCTGACGGCCTTGATCACACCGGTACTGCGACGGAGATTGCGCTCACGCTCCCGGAGCCGCTCCTGCCGGGCAAAACGCTGCAACTGGACCTGTACTATAGCGGCACGTTCGCAGGGAGCACGCAACGGCTGACGGACATCGGCGCTCCATCCGGGCGCGCCGCGCTGACAGACTGGGACACCGTGTCAGACACGTTTACCGGCCTGCGTGGCCTGGGCAACGTCCTGTGGTACCCCGTCGCGGGGCCAACGGCACAGTTGCGCGACGGAGATGCTGTGACACGCACGGTAGAGGCAAGCCGCGTCCGCGATGCCCAAGCCGAGTTCCGCCTCAATCTTACGCTGGAGTACGCCGGATCGCGCCCAGACGCGGCGTTCTTCACGGGTGAACGTCAGGTGTTGAAGCCTTTGGCCGCGAACGCGGACTCCTCAGGCCCATCTTCACCGGCGGATCAAGGCGTGGTTACGGCGGAATGGACACGCGCGGCGCTTGGGCCGCACACGCCGTCGCTCTTCATCGTTGACGCGGGGCCGCATCTGGCCGCTGGCGGGCTGCTGCGCGTGGTGTCAGAACGCGCGGACACCGCAGCCGCGATAGGCGAGGCAGTCACGCGCATTCGGCCGATGCTGACGGAATGGCTTGGTGCCGCACCCGCATCTCCCATCGACCTGATCGACCTCCCGGTACCCGGAGCAGCGGGGTTTGCGGACGGAACGCTGTTCGTGGCGCCGCTCCTCACCGGCTCCCAGGCGGCGCTTGCGCCATCCCTTGTCCAGCCGCTGGCAGCCGCGTGGCTGCCCGGGAATCTCCATGCGCCGTGGCTCCGCGAGGGCATTCCAGCATTCCTGCAGGCGGTGTGGATCGAACGTACGCAGGGCCGCGCGGCCGCACTCGCGTGGCTGTTGGCTAACGCGGCAAATGCATCTGCTTCATCCAGCACAAACCCGGCCACGGACCCGCCGCTGGCTGCCTGCAGCGACGCCCCATGTGCGCGCGGCAAAGCTGCGTACGTCCTTGAGATGCTGCGCGGCATGATGGGCGGAGAGCGCCTGCAACAGGCGCTCTCCGGATGGCGCTTCCGCGTAAATCAAGCCGAACCTGCCGGTGTGCCGCTGCTTGACTCCGTCAGCGAGGTGCAGAAGAGCGAAACCGCATGGTTTGAGCTAGCCGTGATCGAGGCTGTTCCGACGGACATCCACTGGTTTTTACGCGATTGGATCGAAGAGAATCGCGGTCTCCCAGACTTGACGATCGTCGCCGTCGCTCCTCGCCGGGTTGAACGCTCCGCTCCCGCCAACTACCTTCCGCAACAACGCAAGCCAGTCGCCGGACCCATCGGTGCGGAACCCATGGCTCCTGACCCGCGCGACCTGCCCGATGGTGGAGCATCATCCAGCAGCAGCAGTGGTGGCATTGCACCCGCGGCCGGTTCATGGCTGGTCGCCGTGGAGGTGCAGAACAACGGATCCGCCGAGGCAGAGGTGCCCGTCACGGTGCGCGCGGGCGGCCTCACGAATACGCTGCCTCTGCGGATTGCCGCGCACAGCCGTGCCACGGTCCGCGTGCCTTTTGAGGCGGCACCGGAAGAGGTGCTGGTAAACGATGGCAGCGTCCCCGAAGCGAGATCGCCAGAGCACCGGCGGAGGATAAACAACCTGCCAGCCGCGCCGTAGGGCTATCTGCGGCGGCGGTGCCGGGTTGCAGTGCGGCGAGGCGCGGGCGCGATGTCCATCCAGCTCTGCGGGCCGTTCCAGGTGCGCTGCGATTGAAGCGCGCCCCCAGCTTCGGCGGGAAGTTCGTCGCGGAGCGGGGGTAGCAGTGCAGCCATCTGCACGGCAACAGCACGTGAGCCGTAGATGAGCGTGTAGCCCTCCTGGCTGATCTGTCCGGAAACCGCCGTTTCCGCCGGCATCCGGGGGACGGCCGGTTCAGGTTCGTCCTTTGCCGGGGATGGCTCTGAATATGCGGTGATCGAGAGGACGCTCGCGGGTACACGTCCGTCCGCGCCGTCGTGCCGGACCGTGAGGAGCCAACGGTTCGGTGTGGCTGCGTGCATGTCTTGTTCCCCCTCCTGAACGGGAGACATCTGCTGCGGCGCGGGGTTTGCATTGGCCGCGATGGTGGCGGTTGGCCCTGCGGGGAGTCCGGGCAGGATGCACGCGCACGTAAGTGTTCCATCCCACTGATTTGCTGACTGACCGTCAATCGCCGCGGAGGCAGAGAGGTCCAGCGTGCCGCCGATGCTGATGCCCAGCGGAATGCGGCGGGAGAAGATGCGCATCCAGGCCAGCGCGTAGTTCGGCGATGCGGCGGTAAGCGAGGCATTGCCGGAGATGGTGTGCCAGTCAAGCAGGTTGGGTACATCACCCCGAAGCAGAAGGACGCCGGGCTTCGCCGTGCTGTCTGGCATGTCGCTGCCGCTGGTGGCAGCGGGAGGAGACCGCAGGGCGTTCATCACGTTGAAGATAGACGTTTCGTTGCTCGTTGGAATGGCGCATCGAAGATCGCTCAGGCTGCGAAGAATGCCGGATGAGACTGCTTCGCAGTGCGCCTGTACTCCCATCGGCCGCTCCGGGAAAAACTCCGCCCGCCGCAGCCCAAGCAGATGGAGATCGGCGGTCAGCTTTGCCTCTGAGATGGTGCCGTGCAGAGCCGCCTCCCCGGACGCATCGCCTCGCCACCCCATGTCGTAGCCGGCGGTCAGCTTCGCGGCTTCGCCCAGAGGCGTGCGCTTCCAGCTTGCGGAAAGGTCAATGGGGGCGTGCTCGATGTCGGCGGCGCGGCCCAGGGTCGCCTCCACACGCAGCAGACCCACGTCACTCACGTCCGTGTCCGTGCGCACGGGCCGTCCGGAGAGCCGCAGGTGCCATTGATCCGGCTGCGGCAGCCAGAGGGAGAACTCCGCCTCACGTATGGAGAACGGCAGCTTGTCGATTCCGTTCTTGAAATTGATCCGCGCATCGGTCGCTTCGATATACGGGAAGCGCGGCGCATCACTGGGGCGGGCCTGCGCCGTAGGCGCGGAGTTCAGTTGAGACGCCTGCTGCAGAATGCCCTGCAGATTCCAGCGGCCGTCCCCGGGCCGGTGGACCAGGTTCACGCTGGGCGCGTCCAGGCTGATGCGCGACACCTCAATGCGCCGCCGCCACAGGGATGCAAAGCGCAGCCGTGCCGTGACCGTGTTGGCGCGCAGAATGGGCTCCGCGCCAAAGGCCGGGTCCTCATTCACAACGAAGTTCTGGATGGTCAGGCCAGGCACCGGCAGCAGCTGCAGCGAGATGCTGTCAAAGTGAACAGGTCGGCCAAGCGCGACGGAGATGGCGGCGGCCACGCGCCGCTGGTACCGGCTGACGCTGATGTACGGGGGCAGCACCACCAGCAGCACAAGGCAGAGCAGGCCGATTACCGCAAGAATTACGCGGCGGTGCACGGCTGCCGTCCAGATGGGCGCATCCCGCTCTCGCGAAGCGTCCGGCCGGAGTTCCCGTGCGGTCTGTTCCATGTTGCGCGGCACGCCCAAGATTACCGGATGAGGTGCAGCGTGCGCTTCCACCGGGTGTCGCTGATAAAGTGCGTCACCTCATGCAGTATCCAGCTCACCGTATTGGCGGTGCCCGTCTTATATTCCTGATCGTCCGGTGTGATAAATGACCAGTAAACGAACATGGGACGTCCAATGATGTTTGCCATGGGAACAAAACCCCAGAAGCGCGAATCCAGGCTTTCCAGCCGGTTATCACCCATGGCGAAAATCGAGTTGGGCGGAACCACAATCTCGCCATTCTGCACAAAGTTGCGCATCTCTACAGACCAGCTTGCTGCATTGTTGGCAGCAGCTTCCGCGGCGATGCCCTCCAGGTCACGGGGAAAATCGTCGCGCGCCGTCTGATACGCGTGCGTGGGACTGCCATCGTCGGCTGGAACAGAGATGTACGGCTCATCCACACGTTCGCCGTTGCGGTAAAGGATGCCGTGTTCCAGGTGAATGCGATCCCCCGGCAGGCCGATGGCGCGCTTTACCAGAATCAGATCGGGGATAGGATCGCGCCCCGCAGGCTTCACAAAGACGATCACGTCTCCACGCCGCACCGGCCGCTGGTGATCGAGCGGCATCCATGTGGTACGCGGAGCCAAGGTGACGCGATCCACCACCACGTGATCGCCCACCAGCAGCGTGTCCTTCATCGATCCGGATGGGATGGCGAAGTTCTGAAACAGAAACGTCAGGACGAAGAGACCAATGACCAGAACATAGGCCAACCCCGCGATTGACTCGGGCAGCGTCTCGTGCCGCTCATCATCCGCCGCCATGGCAACCGCATCGGTCCTGGGTTCAAACTTCGTCGTGGCTTGCATTCCAACTTGAGTGTATCGCGTCACGCTGAGGCCGCTGGAAAGAAGCCGCCCTTCCATCCATCAGGGCAGGGACGTATCATCGGCTCACTGTGACAATTCTGCCCCGAACCTCTCACTCTGCGCGCCCCTTGCGTTGTGCCGCCATCTTGTTCTCACTTGCGGTCACGGCGGCACACGCCCAATCCGCCACGGAGTACAACCTGTCGTTCGCGGACGCGGTACACCATGTTATGCAGGTGGAGGCCACCTTCCACAACGTGCCGCGGGGGCCCTTGCGCGTGCAGATGAGCCGGTCGTCGCCCGGCCGCTATGCCGCGTTTGAGTTTGCCTCCAACGTCTTCGAGGAGCGCTTTACCGACGGCAAGGGTGAGCCACTCGCCGTGACCAGGCCTGACCCGCGCTCCTGGGCCTTGACCAGCCGCGACGGCACCGTCCACGTCTCGTACAAATTGTTTGGCGACAGGGTCGATGGCACCTTTCTTGCCGTCGACACCACGCACGCGCACATCAACTTTCCCGCGACCGTCATGTGGGCGGATGGCTATGACGACGTTCCGGCGCGGGTGACGTTCACCCTGCCCCAGAACTCGGATTGGCAGATTGCAACACAACTCTATCCCACATCCCAGGCGCAGACCTTTACCGCGCCGAATTTTCAGTATCTGATGGATAGCCCCGCGGAACTAAGCCACTTTGTCATGCGCACCTTCGAGGTCGCCCCGCTGCAACCTGGCGGAAAGACGCAGACCATCCGCGTGGTGGCGCACTCCCAGGCGACGGACGCGGAGTTTGACGCGTACTTCGCGAGCGTACAGAAGCTGGTCCGCGAGGAGCAGGCCGTCTTTGGCGAACTCCCTGACTACGAACCAGGCTCGTACACTTTTCTGGCGGACGCCCTGCCGTGGGATGGAGGTGACGGCATGGAGCATCGCAACAGCACCGTCATGACCGGGCAGAGGCTCAACCTGGGAACGGTGGCGCACGAATACTTCCACAACTGGAACGTGGAGCGCATCCGTCCCGAGGGGCTGGAGCCGTTCAACTTCCGCGACGTAAATATGTCCGGTGAGATGTTTCTGGCTGAAGGATTTACGCAGTACTACGGCAATCTGGCGATGCTGCGGAGCGGCATCACGCCGGCAGGCGACCTCGGGGCCTTTGCGGGAGATCTTTCGTACGTCCTGTACGCACCCGGGAGCAAGTACCGTTCCGCCATGGACATGAGCCGCCTCGCTCCGCTGGTGGACGGCAGCAGCGATGACTTTCCCAAGTACTGGAGCAACGACTTCGTGTCGTACTACTCCTATGGCGACGTGACCGCGCTTGGCCTTGACCTGACGCTGCGCGCCCGCTCCAACTCACGTGTGACGCTGGACGACTTTATGCGTGCCATGTGGCGCGCGTATGGCAAACCGGGCGGCCCCGCGCCCGGCCTCGTCGGCAAACCATACACCATTGCCGATGTGGAAACGCAACTCGCCGCTGTCAGCGGAGACCGTGCCTTTGCCGCCGACTTTGTAAAGCGTTACATCGTCGGAACGGAGAAGGTTGACTACGCGCCGCTGCTTTTGCGAGCCGGCTTTGTGTTGCGTGCAAAGGCAGGTCCGCCATCGCTGGGGCGCCTGCGGCTCACAAAGACCGGCGACGCTCTTCGCGTCACGGATTCCACCATCATCGGCTCACCGGCATATAACGCCGGACTCGACCGTGATGATGATTTGATCGCCATTGCGGGCACGCCGCTGGCCGCGCCCGAAGACCTGGGGAAAGCACTCACGGGCCACAAAGCCGGGGAAAGTGTCGAGATCGTCTTCCGCCGCCGCGGGCAGGAAGTGCGCGCTACAGCGACGCTTGGGCAATCACCAGAAATGGAGATTGCTACGGTAGAGAGCACAGGGACCACTCTCTCATCAGAGCAGAGGTTCTTCCGCGATCAGTGGTTGGCCACGAAAGTGAAGTAGCGACCGCATCGGGAAGCGAGCGGCTGACTGTGAGTGGCGTCCCCGACGGGATTCGAACCCGTGTTACCGCCGTGAAAGTACGCGAGGCTGTTGTATCTACTTGACTATA
>CAXTXE010000036.1:0-23108 GCA_964248165.1 uncultured Terriglobus sp. | reverse complement strand
CCTGAAAACGCTTGCCATCGCGCGGATGTACCTGGACAACATCGAGAATGTGCAGAGCAGCTGGGTGACTCAGGGGCTGAAGGTGCTGCAGATGGGGCTGCGCTTTGGCGGCAACGATGTCGGCTCAGTGATGCTGGAGGAGAACGTTGTCAAAGCGGCGGGCACGGCGAACTGCACGACAGAAGAAGAGCTGCGGCGCATCATTCGCGATGCCGGTTTCAAGCCAGCGCAGCGCGATACGCTCTACCGGACGATGTTTTTGAATTAGCCTTCATCGTCGTTGGCCAGTGTGCTGGCATTGATGATGCCACGATGTTCATCCACGACGGCTTGCAGGTCAGCTTCGAAGCGGAGCAGAACCTGGTCTTTGCCGAGAAAGCGTATGGCGTAGGCACGCGCTGCGGTGCCCAGTTCCTTCCGTAAGGCGGAATCCTTGACAAGTGCTCTTGCAGCAGCGATGAGCGCCGGCAGATCGCCTGGAGGAACCACGGTGCCGCAGGAAGGCGTGCCGAAGGTGCCATCGCCGCCCACCACAGACGCGACCTGGGTGCCCTGCTGTGCCGTGGTCAGCACGGGGCGTCCGCTGGCCAGCATTCCGGTCAGCTTTGATGGCATGACCAGGTCGGCTGCGTCAGCGCGCTGCGGCAAGAGGTGGATGTCGGCTGCGTTCAGCAGATCGTTGAGCCGCTCCATGGGCTGCAGCGGCAGCAATGTGACATTGGGCAGGCCGCGTACGGCTTCCTCCAGCAGCGGCCGGAAGGTGCCGTTGCCACAAAAGAGAAAGTGGACGTTCTCATCATTCGCAAAGGCTTTGGCGAGTGGTGCCAGTACCTCCAGACCCTGCTTATTGCCCATATTGCCGGAGTAGAGAAAGACAATTTTGCTCCCGAGCGCGAGTTCGTCGCGGAAGCAGTTCCGAGCGGATCGCGCCGCGGGCTGCACCTGCTCGATGTCCACCCAGTTGGGAAAAAGAATGGCGCGGCGCGGCGGCACACCCTTCAGATAGGCCCGCTCCACCATGCGCACGGAGATACTGGAGACGCGCGCAAAGGCTGCGGTGAAGACGCGTTCCATCGTCTGCGCGAACCAGTGGATAACGCCGCGTGCAGGCAAGAGGCCGAGGTCAAAGGCGGCGTCGATTTCGAAGTCCTGGATGTGCAGCCAGGACGGCGCGCCGGCCACAGACGCGGCCACGAGAGCGAACGGTGCGCAGAAAAAGGCTGGTTCGACGGTCCAGACGATGTCTGGTGCGTCAAGCGACTCGCGCAGCATGGGAACCGCGCTGCTGGCAGCAAAAGACAGCAGATGGACAATGCGGCGCAGTCCGGTTGCTTTAGCCGGCACATAGAGCGGGCAGCGGAGAACCAGTGGCTCGACCGCACCATCGCGGCGTGGACCCCCGCCCTCCACGACATAGCCACGGCCGCGGTACTCATCGCTGACGCGCCACGCGGGATAGTAGGGCGGCGCGGTGACGACACGCACTTGATGTCCGCGCGCAGAGAGCCACGCAGCCATTTCACCTGTGTACTTGCCAATGCCGGTCAGTTCTGGCGCATAGTTCAGACCGAGAATGAGAATGCGCAGAGGGGCTCCAGGCGGAACAGGTAAACCAAGTACATGATAGTGGGCGAGCGTTCGCCACTCCATGAAGCGCTCTAGGATAAGGAAATGCGCTCTCCACTGGGCTGGGTAGCAGTTGGCCTTCTGATCGTGTTCTCGCTCGCTGCGGTCCTTGCGCCGTGGATAGCGCCATACGACCCGGCGGCGCTGCACCTCTCGCAGCGCCTGCTTCCTCCCGGTCACGTGTTTCTTTTGGGCACCGATGAGCTAGGACGCGATATCTTTTCGCGGATCCTGTTTGGCGCGCGGCTTTCACTGCTGGTCGCGGTAACGGTGGTCGGTGGCTCGCTGCTGCTGGGACTGGTCGTGGGTGCGGTGGCAGGCTTCTACGGCGGCTGGCGTGATGCCGTGCTGAACGTCTATGTGATGAATGCGTTTATGGCGATGCCAGGCATCCTGCTGGCAATTGCATTTGTGGCGTTTTTGGGGCCGGGGCTGCGCAACGTGATCTTGGCGCTGACAATTTCCGGATGGGTGAACTATGCGCGGCTGGTCCGGGCGCAGGTGATGGCAATGCGCGAACGCGAGTTTGTGGAGGCGGCGCGGTCGCTCGGCGCAAGCGATCTCCGCATTGCTGTGCGGCACATCCTGCCAAACATCATGCAGCCGGTGATTGTGCAGGCGGCGATTGGCATGGCTGGCGCGGTGATGGCGGAGGCGACGCTCAGCTTTCTAGGATTGGGTGTACCGCCACCGGCGGCGAGCTGGGGATCGATGCTGAACGATGGGCGCGCCCACCTGTTCGATGCTCCGCATACGGTGATTGTGCCTGCGGTGGCGGTCATGTTGTGCGTTCTGGCGTTTTCGTTTCTAGGAGATGCGTTGCGCGACTGGGCCGATCCGCGGCGATGACCCGCGTTAGCGGTAACGATGCCATAAAGGTGGAACGCCCGGACCTCACAAAGAGGTCAACGGGCGTCCGTAGAGCAACCCTCCCCCAGGGCTGTCCACGAAGAAAACGTTAGCATCGCAGACGGCCACCGTACACTGCTCTTGAGTAACAAAAAAGTAATGTGTCTATTCCAGAACAGATCCTGTACCCACCCGGGTGTGCAAAAACTGGATATCCATTGGTACAACCGCTGTCATGTGCTCGCGAGTGGCCATCTCGGCCTGCTCACTTGAAACGTCATCCTCTAGGATCAACAACACGGATGGACCCGCACCGGAGAGCGCAACGCCCAGGATGCCGTGCTTGCCTGCAAGCGGCAGCAGATGCTCCAGCAGCGGGCATGCCGGGAGGCGGTATGGCTGGTGCATACGGTCTTCCATGGCGCGCGCCAGCAGGTCTCCCCTGCCCTGCGCGAACGCCGTGGTCAACAAGACAACGCGCTGTATGTTGGCGATCGCATCGGCTTTGGGGTAGGTGTCAGGCAAGAGCGCCCGCGCCTGTTTCGTGGAAAGCGATGTTTCCGGCATCACCACGAGCAGCGGCCATTGCTCAGGGGGCGTAATGGAGAGAGCATCCACCGTTACAGGAGCGCCGGCGGCCGTGTTCATGGAAGACACGGTCAGGTTTCCAAGCACACACGCGGCTACGTTGTCCGGATGGCCCTCGCGCAGGGATGCTTCCGTTAGAATCTGCTGCGGGGTCCAGCGCAGCCCGCCGAAGTGGGAGGCGAGCGCGACACCGGCCACGAGCGCGGCAGCCGATGAGCCGCAGCCCATGCCCAGCGGGATTTCATTATGCAGGTCCAGATGGAGCGGGCGCGGGTCGATGTGTTGGCCGGCAAGTACGCTCCGGTAGGTTTCGATGACCATGCTGTCCGCGATGTCGCCGCATTGCGCGGCGTCTCTGCCCGTTGCGCTGATGGAGAAGGTTCCGGCTTCACGTGCGTCAATGTGCAGAGCGAAGTCCATTGCCAGCCCGAGTGCGTCGAAGCCGGGGCCAAGGTTTGCCGAGGTCGCGGGCAGGCGCAAACGAACCGGAGGGGCCATCGATGTCAGGCCGTTACGGCCATTTCTGCCTCGAGAGCCCGCATGACGATGCTCTCGACGGGTTCGAGCACCATCGGCGGCTTGCGGTAGAAAGCGGACTCTGGCAGATCGCTCGCCAGCATATCCCGGTGAAAGTCGATGGTGTACTCGGGATCCTTCAGGGTGTGTCCGGTGAGCAGAAGGACGACGCGTTCCGAGGTCTGAACACGCCCTTGCGCCATCAGCTTTTTCAGCCCAGCAAGGGTGACGGCGCTGGCGGGCTCGCAACCAATACCCTCCGCGCCAATCTGTGCCTTGGCCAGCGCGATCTCGGATTCAGTGACGTGCTCGCACCAGCCGCCTGTAGCCTCAATGATGCGCGCTGCCTTGCGCCAGCTTGCGGGATTGCCGATGCGGATGGCCGTCGCACGCGTGTCGGCGGTGACAGGCCGGAGCATCTTCTCCTCGTTCGTGAACCACTGGAACAACGGGTTTGCGCCCTCTGCCTGGATGACGGAGATCTTGGGAATGCGGTCGATGAAGTTGAGGTGGCGGAGCTCGCTGAACCCCTTGCCTAACGCAGATCCATTCGCCAGGTTGCCACCGGGTACGATGACGTGGTCCGGCACCTGCCAGTCGAGCTGCTCGCAAATTTCAATCGCGGGAGTTTTCTGGCCTTCCAGGCGGTAGGGATTGACGGAGTTCAGCAGATAGACCGGGTGGCGGCGCACGATTTCGCGCAGCATGGTGACGCAGCCGTCGAAGTCGGTCTTAAGCTGCACGGTGAGCGCGCCGTAGTCCATGGATTGCGACAGCTTGCCCCATGCAATCTTGCCCTCGGGGATGAACACGATGGCGCGAAGTCCCGCGCGTGCAGCATAAGCCGCCATGGAAGCAGAGGTGTTTCCGGTGCTGGCGCAGGCAACCCAGCCAAATCCGCGTTCAGCTGCAACCGAAAGCGCGGCGGTCATGCCGGTGTCCTTGAAGGAACCAGTCGGATTCATTCCCTGGTGCTTGGCCAGCAGGAAATCAAGGCCAAGCAGACGGGCGGACCGGGGCAGGTCATACAGCGGCGTGTTGCCCTCGCGCAGGGTAGTGGCGCGTTCGTCATCGGCAAGAATGGGCAGCAATTCGCGATATCGCCACACACCGGATTGGTCGATGGGCATTGTCGAATCCCGCCGCTCTGCCCAGAGATGGCGCAGGGCGCGCGCGTTAGGGCGGTTGGCCGCCGCGTCTGCGCCGCGCGTTTCACTCCATGGATACTCCACCTCGTAGAGTTCGCCCGTTGCGGGATCGCGGAAGTCGCTGCCCACCGCTTCGGGAGCAATCCGCTCCCCTGTGAGTACGCATCGAAGCTGATGTGAACGCAATGACATGGACACCTCAAGGGTATCGCATACCGCGGCGCGTGCCGCTTCTTACACTTCTGCTGCTGGCGCTTTCGGTTCTGATTCCGCACCCGGTCAGGGCTCAGGAAAACGTTGTGAGAGTGGCGGCGGCAGCCGATATGGAGCCGGTGCTACGGGTCGCGGGGCCCATCTTTGAGAAGAAGACCGGACTCAAGTTAAAGGTCAGCTTTGGATCTTCCGCGGCGCTTTCTCAGCAGATTCAAAAGGGCCTGCCTGTAGATATCTTTTTCTCAGCTGACTACTACTTTGCGGAGCAGGTGGTTGCGGACAACTTGACGGAAACGAAGTCTCCCACGCCGTACGCGAAGGGTTTGCTGGTGTTGTGGGCGCGGAAGGATTCAAGGTTCAAGCCGCTCAATCTTGACGTGCTGCAACGCACGGATTTGAAGTCTGTCGCGGTAGCAAACCCGGATCGCGCGCCGTATGGGCGTGCGGCGGTCTCTGCTCTGCAGAAGATGAACTTATATGGCAATGTGCTGCCCCATGTTGTGCAGGCAGAGAGCGTGGCGCAGGCTGCGCAGTTTGCGCTGAGCGGCAACGCGGAACTGGCACTGATCTCAGAGACCCTTGCCATGTCGCCGCAGTACAAAGCGGAAGGCGACTTTGTACTGTTTCCGCTGTCGCAGTACCCGGAGATCCGGCAGTGCGCCGTGATCCTGAAAGACGGAAAGAACCGCGAAGGGGCGCATCTGCTGTTGAACTTTATGCTGAGCGACGAGGTGCAGCAGAACCTGCCGAAACTCGGCCTGCAGCCGGCGCAATAACACTGCCAGGTTCGCGTACACTCAGGTGCGGGAGCGCGCCTGGAAGCTATGGATACCGAGGCTCTGCTGCTTACGCTTCGACTGGCCGCTGTCACCACTGCTGTTTTGCTGGTCATTGGCGTGCCGCTGGCGGGTTGGATTGCGCTATCCGGGTCACGCTGGCGTTACCTTCTGGAGTCCCTGGTTGCGCTGCCGCTGGTGTTGCCGCCAACGGTTCTGGGGTTCTATCTGCTGGTAGGATTAGGTCCGCGAACAGCTCTGGGGCGCGCTGTGACTCATGTCCTGGGACACACGCTGGCATTCTCCTTTGCGGGACTTGCCGTGGGATCAGTGATCTACAGCTTGCCGTTCACCGTGCAGCCGGTTGTGGCGGGATTGCGTGGCGTGGAACGGGGCTATTTAACGGTCGCGGCAACGCTGGGTGCATCCCCTCTGCGCCGCTTCTTCTCGGTGGCGCTGCCGCTGGCAAGAGGGTCTGTTCTGACGGCGGCAGTGCTGACATTTACGCATACCATCGGCGAGTTTGGCGTGGTGCTGATGCTGGGCGGCAGCATCCCGGGGCAGACCCGCACGCTTTCCATCGCACTGTACGACCTTGTGGAGGACGGAGCGTTTGGGAGCGCGAACCAAATCGCGTTGTGGCTCCTGCTGGGGTCCGCGGCGGCTCTGCTGCTGATCTATGTGCGTCCTGTGCTGCGCCTGCGGCAGGGTACACGGAACGCATGAACGGATCAGATGTCGCGCCGTCGCCCGAGCCATTCCTTACCGCACACCTCCATGGAACAGCAGGCACGCTGAGCGTGGACCTTTCCTTCGTCTTGCGTGCGCGTTGGACGGTTCTGTTTGGACCGTCAGGGTCCGGTAAAACGACGTTGCTTCATGCGCTGTGCGGGTTGACGGAGCTTCGTGGGCAGCAGGTGATCTGCGACGGGGTTGACCTCTCACGCACTCCTCCGCGACACCGGAGGTTTGCGCTTGTCACACAGCGGCCATCGCTGTTTCCGCACCTGTCCGCGAGGGAGAATGTACTGTTCAGCCTCCGCGCGCGCAACGATGTGCCGCGTTCGGAGCGCAATGCAGAAGCTGACCGCCTGCTGCGGCTCTTTCATGCGGAGGCGCTGATGACAAAGTATCCGCGTGTCCTCTCCGGCGGTGAACAGCAGCGTGTGGCGCTGGCCCGTGCCGTCGCGTCGCGGCCGCGGCTGCTGCTGCTGGATGAAGCCTTGACCGGCATGGGGCGTGCGCTGCGCGAGGAGATCGTCCATGAGTTGCGGGCGTGGACGAAGGCGAGCGGCATGGCGATTCTCTCCGTAACGCATGATGTCGTGGAGGCTATGGAATGCGCGGATGCGGTGCTGCGGATTGAGGACGGGAAGGTCATCGAGCAGGGATCTGCGGCTGCGGTGCTGGCCGCGGAGCGAAGGGTGTGGATGGAACGTCTCGGGGATCTCTAAATCCCACTCATGCGCGAAGAACGCGCATGAATGGGGCACCCAAGCGTAAATGGGGCCCCAACATGAATGGGGCACCCAGAGTTGCTTAGGATTGGCATCAGCCTACGCTAACCGGTTCCTGTTCCAGCGTGATGTTGAAGCGCTCTTGAACTGTGGTGACGATGCGGTCGCGCAGAGCTGCCACGTCGGCGTACCGAGCACCGCCGCGGTTGATCAGAGCCAGGGTGTGGCGCGTCGAAATGCCTGCCGGGCCCATGGTGTAGCCGCGTGTGAAACCAGCCCGCTCAAGCAGCCATGCCGCAGGCAGCTTGATCCGGTTTTCACCGGCAGGCCAGTGAGGAATTTCACTTGGAGGAACACCGGCCGCTTCCGCTGCGTGCAGAAGGAGGTCAGCCGAGACAATAGGATTACGGAAGAATGAGCCGGCGGAGCGCGTGTTTGGGTCGGCGGGGTCAATCACCATGCTCTTGGCGCGGCGAATGCTGCGGACTGCTTCGACAGTATCGCGCAGCGTAGGACATATGCCTGACGGGAAGCGTTTGCGAAGGTCGGGGTAGGTGAGGTTGGGTGCGGCACCCGGCTGGAGGGCGAAGTGGACGCCCGTAATGATGTAGCGTCCGCGTTCGCTCGTGTTCAACAGGCTGGTACGGTACGCGAAGCCGCAGTCCCGGTTCGAGAGTTCGACAAACGTGGAAGTGTGCGTTTCGAAGCAGCGCACGGCGCGGATCGTTTCGGACACTTCCTGCCCGTAGGCACCCACGTTCTGCACTGGCGTGCCTCCGGCGGTGCCGGGAATGCCGGCAAGACACTCCATACCGGCCAGATTGCGGCCGACAGTGTATTGCACCAGAGCGTCCCAGTTTTCACCCGCTCCCACGTTCAGCATCACCTCTCCGTGCTCCGTCGCTCGCGTGTGAATCCCGGCTACAGCGATGTGCACTACGAGACCGTCGAAGCCATGATCGGCGACCAGCAGGTTGCTTCCGCCACCGAGCACAAACAGCGGCAAGGAGCGGCTATGCGCGAAGGCGGCTGCCTCTGCCACATCCTCTTCGGTGACCGCCGTGGCGAACCATCGTGCGGGTCCGCCGATGCCGAAGGTGGTGTACGGCGCGAGGGCGATGTTCTGCTGGAACTCCACAGAGTCAGCCTACCAGCGTGCGGCGGCAGACTGCATCGTATGGATGGCAGCAGGCATCCAGTTAGAATCAGGGAAGGCGTCGGCACGCACGCGTGTGACGCCGGGAGGAAACATGTATCCAGAGATTATGGTGATTCCAATGCGCGAGGAGTTGACCCGCGCGGGCATCGATGAGGCGCGCACGGGCGCGGAAGTGGACGCCGCGCTGGCACAGCCCGGTACCACGATGGTCGTGGTGAACTCTATCTGCGGATGTGCCGCAGGCAAGATGCGGCCGGGCGTGCGCATGGCCATGCAGCACACGCAAAAGCCGGACCAGGCCATCACCGTGTTTGCAGGACAGGATCGCGAGGCGACCGAGAAGGCACGCGGCTACTTTGGCGGCCATCCGCCGACATCGCCCGCTGTTGCAATTCTGCGGGATGGGCAGTTGGTCTACCTGATGCAGCGTTCCGCGATTGAAACGGCCAATGCACCCACCATCGCGCAGGAACTGGCGCGCGCATTCGACCACTATTGCGCGAAGGCGAACGCGTAGGGTTCTCTAAATCCGGACGGGAATGGAGCGGCACCTAAGGCGCTTTCACACAGACTCAGATTTGTTCTGAGGACGCCGATATGGTTTGTGTGAGCACGCATACTGTAATGCCAGCGTCCACAACTGCCCCCGAACGCTCTGAACAGCGCGCGTGGCGGCTCGATTACGTTGTACGCGGCCACGTGCTTTCCGTGCTCCGCCGCTGCGACGGAAACAAGCTTCGGACCGCTGAGATTCTTGGTATCAGCCGTTCGACGCTCTACCGCATGCTGGATGCCTTCTCCGTGATGGCTCTCCCGTAGGCGCCCCCAGGAAAGCGCTCCGGAGCCGCGATACACTGCGGTTTCGGAGCTTTTTCTTTTATGCGTCTGTTTGCTTCTGCACTTCTTCCCATCCTCGCTGTGTCTTCGGTTCACACGGCTTTGGCGCAGCGTCCAGCACCGCCTGCGCAAGCCGCAGCAACAGCTTCCGCGGAAGAACGCTCTCGCGCGCTGAACACACTGTTTGACGATTATTGGCAGTACACTCTGAAGGCCTCGCCAGAGACTGCGACCGTGTACGGCGACACGCGCTACAACAACCTGTGGACCGATTACAGCGCGTCCGCGTTCAACGCGAATCTGGCGCGTGAGTCGGGCTTCCTCTTGCGGCTGGGTGCGATCAGTACGAACGGTCTGCCGGAACAGCAGCGCCTCTCGGCGGAACTGCTGCTGCGCACGCTGGTGGACGACCAGGAGGCGGCACGCTTCAAGGAATGGCAGATGCCGGTGAACCAGTTCAACGGCCCGCAAACCAACATTCCGCAGACGATTGCCGCAATGCCCTTCACCTCTGTCAAAGACTACGACAACTACATTGCGCGTCTGAACAAGGTGCCCGCCGTCTTTGCGCAGGTGCAGGAGGCGATGACCGCGGGCGTGGACAGCAAGCGGGTGGAACCGCGCTTCATCATGGAGCAGGTGCTGAATCAGGTGACCGCACTGGCCACCGCAAAGCCTGAAGAGAGCGCCTTCGCTGAACCGTTGAAGAAGTTGCCCGCCACGATCTCCGCAGCGGAACAGAAGCGTATCCGCAAGGATGCGATGGACGCCATCACGCAACAGGTGGAACCTTCGTACGACCGTTTCGGCCGATATCTCAAGGCGCAGTACATTCCGGCCTGTCGCGACACAGCGGGCATCTCAGCCATTCCCGATGGCGCGGCGTACTACGCATTTCTGATTCGCCGCAACACAACGCTGAACAAGTCAGCGGATGACATCCACGCATTAGGCATGGCGGAAGTGAAGCGCGACGAAGCAGAGATGCTGGCCATTGCAAAGAGCATGGGGTACAGCAATTTGAACAGCTTCAATGCGTCTATCAAGGCCAATCCGAAGCTGCATCCCACGTCTGCTGAACAGTTGCTGGAGGCATACCGGAAGCCGATTGCACAGATGCAGCCGAAGCTGCCGCAACTGTTTGGGCGCTTGCCGAAGGCTGGCCTGGAAGTGCTTCCGGTGCCGGAGTACATGGCAGCACAGCAGGCGCAAGCCTACTACCAACCGGGCACACCCGACGGCAGGCGGCCAGGACAGGTGTTTGTCAATACGTACCACTATGCGGAACGTGGCCTGGAGGGCGTAGAGGATATTGCCTACCATGAGGGTATTCCGGGACACCATCTTCAGATTTCCATTGCGCAGGAGCTGACCGGCTTGCCAGAGTTCCGCAAAGAAGAGATGTACACCGCGTACACCGAAGGCTGGGGCCTGTACGCCGAGCAGCTTGGAAAGGACGTTGGGTTCTTTCAAGACCCTTACAACAACTACGGGCGCCTGGAGGCTGACATGTGGCGCGCCATCCGGCTGGTGGTGGATACCGGCGTCCACGCGCAGGGCTGGACCCGGCAGCAGATGGTGGACTTCTTCCACGAGCACTCAACATTGGACGAACAGAACATCCAGGCCGAGACGGACCGGTATATCGCGTGGCCGGGGCAGGCGCTGGGTTACAAGGTGGGCCAGTTGAAGCTGCTGGAACTGCGCGGGCGAGCCAAGACGAAGCTTGGTCTCAAGTTCGACATCAGGGCGTTTCACGACGAGGTGCTGGACAGCGGGGCGTTACCGCTGGATGTCCTGGAGCGCCGGGTGGACGCGTGGATCGCGGCAGGCGGGCCGTCTTCCGGTTCTGAAGCTAACTGAGCGGCTTGGTGTCCTGCACGCCGATGCCGTGCTCGTACACCAGATTGCCACCGAGATGCGCTGAGAGCGAGATCACACCAATTCCCGCAACCGCTAACCAGCGGCCGATGGAGCGTGCCCGTTCTCTGCGCCGCGCGATCAGGGAGACACCAAAAAGAGCAGTTCCCGCAATGTTGAGGAGGGCGTGCACTGACCCTATGCGGCGTGGCCCGCCTTCGGTGTCCGCCCAGTCGTTCATGCCTGTGATTGCCGCACCCACGGCACTGACCAGGCCGAGTGCGATTGCCGCATCCGCTGCCTTGTTCAGACTTCGATCTGCCCCAAGTGCCGCCAGTGTGTCAAATACCACTGCGGCGGTCCAGGAGCCAACGGGTACGTCGGTCAGCACGGCATGGAGCGGCTCATGAAGCCAGTTACCATGGAGAGCACGGCGCACCGCCGGACCGGCGCTGCCCAAACTGTTGAACGCTGTATGAATCGCATCCTGCACCGGCTGTTCCACGGGAGCGAGCCAGTGCTGCTGTTCGGCAATGCGGGCGATGGGGTCCTTGCTGACGGATGTGGGCGCGAACTGTTCCAGGCTCATTGTCATTGGGATGCAGACCGGCGGTTTCGGCACCGCGGCAGGGCGTCAGATGACGCCGAGAGGGCGTGCACTGCGCAGGCGTTCTTCCAGATGCCGCTCCAGCGTGGTGACGGCGAAGCGCCGCAATTGCTGGACCGCAGCGGGCGAACAGGAGTCTTGCAGAACCTCGGGCAGCGGCTTGCGAAAGATGGCGTGCGCTGTTGACACGGCCTCGGAGGAAAGCGCGACGGAGCCGTTGGGCCGATGACCCGCCGAGGTTACGCCATCGCGCAGGGGGGAGTAGTACACCGTTTCACCGCGCACGGCCCTGCCGCTGATTGCGCAGGTGTTCAAGTCCGGCATCCATCCCAGAAGCCGGGTAATCCATAGCGAGAAGTAGGTAGCAGCGGGCGCGATGGAGTTGCCGCGCAGCCGTGTGGCAACAGCCATGGTTAAGCGAAAGACGTCATCTTCAGGAGCGCGATCCGGCAGCGCACCTTCCAGTACTTCGGCCATGAAGGCGAGACCGGCCGCACGAGCGTAGTCCACCGGTTCGCGCAGGGGCGACCAGAGGATTTCAAAGCGGTCAAGCCGAACCACATCTTGCTTGGGGCGCTCGGTCCACGCGGCGCGGACATGAGTCATCGGCTCCAGCGCACCGCCAAAGCGCTTTCGCGAGCGCATGGCGTGACGCGCCACACCGCGCACGATTCCTTGATCCCGCGTGAAGATGGCAACCATCAGGTCCGCTTCGCCAAAGGGCCACGTACGAAGTACGATTGCTTCGGATTGGTGCGCGGCGGACACGGCTAGCCAATGTAGCGGACATTTGCTTTATAGCGGGTCAACATGCGATCTGCAGTGAGCAATGTCACACCCTGCACAATCGTCTGCGCAATCAGCAGGCGGTCAAACGGGTCGCGGTGAACAAGCGGCAAGGTTGCGAGTACAATCGCGTGGTCGCTGGTCACTGTCAGTTCTCGCACGCCGGATCTAAGCAGAGATTTTCTGAGTTGATGTAAATCAACGTCGATCTCTAACTTCCCAGTACGCTGTTTGATGGCAATCTCAATCAGATTCACTGTACTGAAGCAGAGCGACTCTGAGTGATGGTGCAGCTCATCTTTTGCTTTGGAAGAGAGGATATCCGGATCGTAATTACTCCAAAGCAATAGATGAGTGTCCATCAGGAACTGCATGTATCGCCGTAGAACATCTCGTTGATCTCGGCCTCGAAGGGACCCTTAATATCTTTAGGAACGGTGCCTTGTCCTTGGAGCATGCCGAGCCGGAAACTCCCACTCGGACGCGTCTCCTCCGGCACTGGCTCGAGCCTGCAGATGGCTCTACCTTCGCGTTCGATGGTAAAACTTTCACCCTGCTGTACCCGCAGGAGCATTCCAGCAGCGTTCTGTTCGGCTTCTTCCAGGCTGATCTTTGTCATCGACCGCTCCTTAAATGAAGAGTTTACGCTTAAACACAAGATGCGCAGCCTAAGCTGCGCACTCTGCATGTGAAGCGGGGTTTTAGCGGCCGAAGTGGGCCGCGTTCTTCTGCGAGTAGTCGACCCACTTGTCGGGCAGGTCATCGGCGGCGTAGATGGCGGAGACGGGGCATACCGGCACGCAGGCGCCGCAATCAATGCACTCCACTGGATCGATGAACAGCTGCTCAGCCGTGTCGTTGCCGTCCTCACCCTTCTTGGGGTGGATGCAATCCACCGGGCAGGCATCGGCGCAGGCCGTGTCCTTGGTGCCGATGCAGGGTTCCGCAATGACGTATGCCATGTGTTTCCTTAGTTCCTTTCGAAGCAGTATCTTGTGTGTGGCTGCGAGTCTGATGATACCAGTTCCGACCCGGTCACTCGTGATATTCGCCCCCTCCAGTCTCAGGGCTGGGTGGCTTCGTCGCGACGCCGCTTGAATTCCTCCGGCGTAAGGATCGGCTCCAGGTTTTTGCCCGCGAACATGTCCGCGAAGACCAGCCGCAGTTCGCCGCCGATCTTGCCGTTGGTGGCCAGTACCTCTCGGGAGTCCAGACGGAAAGGCGAGCCGTCGAAACGGGTGATCTCGCCGCCTGCTTCCTCCACCAGCAGCGCGCCTGCGGCCGTGTCCCAGGAGTTCAGGTTGAATTCCCAGAAGCCGTCCAGGCGCCCTGCGGCGGTATACGCCAGATCGACCGCAGCGGCACCCGCGCGGCGCAGGCCATGCGTGCGCAGCGTCAGCTCGTGGTAGAAGTGCACGTTTGGACTCTCGTGCCGTTTGTGCGATGGAAAGCCGGTGGCCAGCAAGGATTCCTGCAGCATCCTGGTCTTCGACGTGAAGATTCGCCGGCCGTTCAGCCAGGCACCCTGCCCGCGCTCAGCCATGAACAACTCGTCGCGTATCGGTTCGTAGATCACGCCAGCGACTATGGTGCCATCGGCATTGTCTGGCGTCCCTGCGAGCCGGTGCTCCAGGCCCAGCGAAACGCAGAAATACGGAAAGCCGTGCGCGAAATTCGTGGTTCCGTCCAGCGGATCGACGTACCAGCGGTACTCGGCGTTGAGTTGTTGCCGCGTTCCTTCCTCGCCAAAGATGCCGTGCTCCGGGAAGAGCGTGTGCAGCCGCTCACCGATCAGCTTTTCGCTGGCGCGGTCCGCCTCGGTGACAATGTCCACATCGCCTTTGAACTCCGCAGCGACGCCTTTCTCGTAGTACCGGCGCAGCAGCGCACCCGCTTCACGGGCAATTTCAGCAACAGGGGTGGCAAAGGAAAACCGGCTCGGATCAAAGGCATTCATGCCAGCTCAGGATACGCCTTGCACGTTGCTGCGCCATGCCAGCTCAGCCAAACTGGTCTGGCGGTGAAGTGACGGTTGTCCTCGACTCTGGCGCCTCGATGGAGTAGATGGAACGTTCTTCAAAGAGCCTGGTAACTGCCGTGGCGGAGACGACTGCGATAAGCAAGGGGACCATGGTGGCGTCCGCGGTTCGCGTTAGTTCCAGGACGAAGACGAGGGAGGAGACAGGACCCTTCGTTGCCGCCGCTAGAATGGCACCGGCCCCGATGAGCGCAAAGCTGGGCAACTGTGCTGGAGCCGCACTGTGGGGGAAGATGCTCGCCCATGCCCTGCCCAGTAACAGGCCGGCAACGCCACCGAAGCAGAGGGTTGGGGTAAACAGGCCGCCGGGTACGCCGCTGCGAAGGATCAACGCGGTTGCGAGTGGGCGCAGGACAAGCAACATAGCCAGCAGCGAAACGGTGCATGCATTGGCCAGGGTGAGCTGGACCACATCCTTTCCATTGCCGAGCATTTCTGGAACTTTAATCGCCACAATACCCAGCAGCGTAAGGCTTAGTACCGGGTAGAGGAACCGTTGCCAACCTTCAGGTTTGCTGTGTGCCCAGCCCAGCAGACGGATGTAGGGGATCGCGAGCAGCCCGCAGACCGGCCCAGCCACGAATGCCCAGGCAACCATGGAAAACGAAGCGGAGGATGCCGCGATGACATAGGTGGCCCGGTCTGGAAGAAAGAGCCATGAGGCCCATACCGCCAGCATGGATGCAGTGAATGCCGGGACTGCGGATCGAATAGAGAACGAGCCAAGCAGAACTTCGAGAACGAACAGGGCCCCGCCGAGCGGCACGTTGTACGCGGCCGCCATGCCCGCGCCAGCTCCGCAGGCGACGAGCAGGCGTCGCTGCTCGTCTGGCAGATGCCGCCATGAGGCAGAGATATTGGCGAGGACCGCACCAGCCTGCTTGAGCGCATTTTCACGGCCGACAGCAGCTCCCATGCCAACGACAATGATGGAGTAGACCGCCTTGATCGAACTCTTGAGAATAGGCATTCGACCGGAACGTTTCCAGACCGCGCTATTCAGGCCTGTATCGCCCTTGAAACGGGCCGCGAGGAGCGCTGCCCCGCCAGCAACGATGCCTGCAAGGAAGAGAACGGCGACGCGCCGCGACGCGCTCGTGCCGCGCACCTCTTCCAGAAATCCTCCAGGAGAGGAAAACGAGGTCGCTTCCGTGAAGAAAAGCAGCCGCATGAGCAAGCCACCGGCGAGGCCTGCGGCGAGCGCGGTCACTATCAACATGATCCAGAAGCTGAGGGGAAGCGGGGTCTCAGCATCCTGGAGATTGGGTTGCGCGGCACGCGCAGGAGGGGAGAGGATTCCTCGTTGTAACAAGAGCTAAACCCTCCCCGGAAGCGGAACGGTATGCGCAAAGATGCAGATCTCACCATCTTGGTGGTCGAGGACCGGCTGGGATCAAGAAGACTTGTGCCAGCTCAGGATACGCCTGCAGCCCGGGCCGCCCGTCCATGCGAGTGCGTAGGCGACGTCTCAGGTGGTATGCGCCAACTCAGACGGAGTCACCTGTTCGTCACGGGTACCCATGAACAGGCAGCAAGCAACACTTGTGAGGAAGAAGATAACGGCTAGGGATGGGGCATTTTTTGCGAGTGAGTTTGCCAGCAGATCGATATGCGTGTTGATCTCTAAGCTGCGTTCCGTGATCCACAGGAGAGACGCAACACAAGCAAAGAGCGCGCCTCCGGTGCGAACGGCCCCGTAGGCGGGCGTTCTGCTCATGATGAGCAAGGATGGCAATATGGCGGCGACGACGAGGATCTGCATCGCTTCAATGCCAAGGTTGAAGGCCAGGATACCCGCCATGCGGCCCCACCCGCCAAGGCCCAGCCGGTCGAGCGTGGCCGCAAACGCTAATCCGTGGATGAGGCCGAAAAAACCTGCAATCAGCGCTTCTTTGCCAGCCACGAGTGGCCTCAGGGCGTGCACGGCGGAGACGAAGATGGAAAAGGCGATCAATATCTCCACAGGCCGGCCTGGAACGTGCACAAGGCCGAGCGCCGCAACACTCAGCGTGAGGGAGTGGCCAATGGTGAAGGCGGTGACAATACTTAGGATGTGAAGCAGGCTCTTGCGCACGCCAGCGGGCTGACCCCAGCGGCGGCGCGAGACGAGAAGCGGTGCCGGCAGCAGAAGCGCGAGCAGAAACAGCAGGTGGTCGGTTCCTTCCGCGATATGACGCATGCCCAGGCGGAAGAGGCTGGCGAAAGCCAGGCCAGCCAGCCGTGCCTTGATACTGGACCAAGAAATGCGTGGAGCGCCTTGCGTGCCTCCTTGCTGAAAGTCGAGTTCGTAGATGGACTGCTGCTGATTTCGTCGCTGCGAAAGGATGCGCACACCCCGCTCTTCTGGAACGGTGACATTCATCAGGTAGACAGACGTCCGGCTCTGGTGATGGTTGGAAAGGATCAGGTGCCGGTCCGCGCCGTACGGTGGCAAATCGAGCGTGTACGCGATTCGAATTTCACCGAGACCTTCGCGCATCCGCTCCGGTTCTGGAAAGCTCCATGAAGTCAGTCTGGGGCGAACACGGTTGCCGTTGATCGTGACCGAGAGGTCGTCGAGGACACGCTGCGCGTAGGCACGCTCTTCATCAGCGGAGAACTTCCCGTCCTCATTGCTGTCGATGCCAGCAATCACGGATGGTGCTACCAGAACGCCGGGAATCAGACGCATGGACGCCTGAATACGACTGGCTTGGAGGGAGAGAAGCGTGGCTTGCAGGTACTCGTCGATTCTGTGCGCATGTGCAGTCCTGCAGGACAGCAGGCAGCATGCTGCGACGAGTAGCGCGGCCAGCCTCTTCATTGCTTGATCAGCGCGCGTCCGTAGTCGTTGCTGAGATCCCGGTACATGGTATGCACGTGATTACCCGGCTCATCTTGTTGCGGTGCGTATTCAATGACAAGATGCGGCCCCTGTATGCGGTAGTATGCGGTGATGTTGCTGCCCACCTGACCGGTGGTTGGGCCGCTCCATGCAAACCATGTATCGCTCAGTTCCGCTTTAACGTGCGACATGGTTACGTTGGCGGAGCTCTCATTCAGGATGCCCGCCCACTCGGCAATTGTGTCCAGCAGCATGGCCTGCTGACGGGCGTTCATTGCCGAGACCTTCAATCCTTCCGGGACAATCTTCTTGTCGTCCTGACCAGGGCCGAGCACGAGATCAGGAACGGAGTAGTTAAGCACCGCCTGCCCGCGCTGCTCCTCATCCAGCGACTGCACCAACGCAAGCGCTTTGTCGCTCTCCCTGCCCAGAGGCCGGACCGTCTTGCCGTCGAGCTTGAACATGGCGGGTTGCGCTCCGGTGAGCGTTGGCGTCAGCACGCCCCGGCTTCCAGCGATGGTGATGTTTAGGGCAAGGTGATGTCCGCCAAACTGGAGCATCCATGGGCTTGTTGTGGACGGCCTGCCGAGGAACGAGATGTAGTAGAGATCGCTGCCGAACATGTCGCCTGAAAGCGGCGGACGTCCGCCAGGACCACCCGGCCCTCCCGGCCCACCGGACTGAGGCGGTGGACCGTTTTGCCCTCCCGGCGGTGATCCTTGCGGCGGTCCGCCTCGACCACCTCCAGGACCGCGCTTGGAACCATTAGCCTTGAAGTCGTCGTCCGCCTGCCGGATCTGGTTTACCTTCTTCAGCCCCATGGGACTGAGGACGACCGCCATCAGCTTCATCGCCGCATCGCGCTGCGCAGCGGTCATCTGCTTCAGGTTGATGCCGCCACGCGCAACAAACCCCGTGGGAAAGTTCGACCATCGCGCACGCTGCTTGTCATCGTTGAAGTCGTAGAGCACCTTCGCGCGCTGCTCGGAGGTAAGGGTCGCAAGGAACGTGTCAGCAGCAGTTACGATTTCTCTGGTTTCATTCTGCGCCTGAAGAGGATTCGTGATTGCGAACAGTATCACCACGAAGGCAAAGAGCTTTTGGTACACCTTCATGATTGCTCTCCTGAGAAGCATCTGCTAGACAGCTATCTAGACGGGCAGGCTTCATATAAGTTGCAGCACACAGAGGCAACTCCTGACTCCGTGCCTGCCACTCCTCTCAGCGTGCGTCGGCGTAGTAGCCGGTGCGGGCGCGGAGGGAAAGCGCGGCGGATTTGGCGGGGTCTTTCAGTTGCACGTCGATGCGGCGAAAGCTGGTGTCCGCGCCACGCCTGGGAGCGTAGTAGCCGAGCAGGTATTGCGTGCGGAGGTCGTCGGACAGATGCGCGAAGGCTGTCTTCAGGTCGTCGCGATCAGTGACGTAGAAGTATTTGCCGCCAGTGTCTTCGGCCATCTGGATGAGGGCGTGCTCCCCGCCAGTGTTGCGTCCGGCATCAGCCATGATGGGCACGATAATGATGGGGTAGATGGCCGCGCCCGCGCGCTGCGCCTCCGCGATGGCCTTGGTGTAGCCGATCTCTCGCTTCGTGGTGTTGTCGCCGCCATCGGAGACAAGCACCAGGATGCGTCGGCGCGTGGCGTCCGGCTTGGCCTCGGTCAGGCGCTGGCTGGCGACGTAGACGGCGTCGTACAGCGCGGTGTCGTCCCCCTTGGGCAACCGTTTGATACCGTCGTCGATGCGGCGTGGATCGCTGGTGAAGGACACGATTTCGCTCGACTCATACGAGAAGCCGATGAGGTCCATCTCGTCCTCTGGGCGCAGGATGTCCTCGGCAAAGCGCTTTGCGGCGTCGCGCTCCGTCTTGAACTGGCTGTAAACGGAGCCGGACGTATCAACCGCCATGACGATGGACAGCGGCGTGCTGGCCTCCCGCTCAAAGATGGCGATCTTCTGCGCGCGGCCCTCCTCCATCACTTTGAAGTCGTCCTGCGACAGGCCGGAGACAGCAACGCCGTGCGCGTCGGTCACGTTGACCGGCACGTTCACCAGGCGCGTGTCCACGCGGATCACCGGAGCGTTCTGCCCCTCCTGCGCCGCATTCTGCGGTTGTGCGGCGGTGCTCTGCAGCGTCATGGGAAAGATCAGCGCGGCAAGCATCGCGACGCCGCGCACGTTAACTTTGCTCAACATCGTCAATTACTTGGACTGAGACGAGGGATGCGGCGTAAGCGGCTACACGTCGCCAGAGACGCTGTCTGTATCCCGGAATGCGCTTTTCAGAGGCACTTGCGTTTCCGGCTGGTCCAAGCAGCAACGATGCTCGCAACGTTTTGGTCGGGGGCCTCTGTCGTGTCGACTTCGATGTCATACGTGCAGAACATGTGTGTTTTGAGATGGAAAAGTCCCTCTCCTTGTTGACGGTCTCCGCGCAGTTCCTCCCTGCGCCGAATCTCTGCAACGGGTGCATGCACGCCAACCCAGAAGACGTCGAATGGTGCCAGCAGAAGCTTTAGATCGTCTGCCCAACTCTGCTCCTCTACGATTTGCTCCACCAGCAGATCAATCCCGGCACTTGCAAACGCGGGTATGCTCCGGTGAAATCCGGCAAAGAATGCCTGCCGCCAACGATAGCTGGTCTCCTTATCCAGAGGGCGAAAGCCTTCATCGGCGAGCTGGTCCGACGCGTAGAAGTGGAACTGAGGTTCGAGCCTCAACCGAAGTGCGTGGGCAAGCGTCGTCTTCCCGGCGCTTGAAGTTCCGTTCAGCAGGATGATTCTGCCGCTGCTTTCCGCCATGCTTCAGCCTACCAACAAAGCATCACGCAGCCACGAATGGTTCGCCCGGTGCCCACACCGCGCCGTCGACAAAAACTTCTTTCTTCCAGATGGGCACCTGCTGCTTCAGCGTGTCGATCAGCCACCGGCACGCGTCGAAGGCAACGCCCCGGTGAGCCGATGCTACAGCGATCAGGATGCTGGTCTCTCCCACTTCGAGCCGTCCAAGCCGGTGCACCATGGCGATGTCGCGTACGCCGAAGCGGCGGATGGCCTCCTCTGCGAGAGCGCGCATCTGCTCCAGTGCCATCGGTTCGTAGGCGGTGTAGTCCAGGTAGAGCGTTTGCCGCCCTTTGGTGTTGTTGCGTACGATGCCGTCAAAGACTGTGACCGCGCCATCTTCGCCAGACTTGATGCTGTCCACGATGGTCTGTGCATGGATGCGCTCCGTGACTATTTCAATGCGCATCGTGCCCTCCACTGACCGGCGGCAGCAGCGCTACCTCATCATCGTCGGCCAGGGCGACGGTTGCAGCTGCGTACTGGCGATTGACGGCAACCGCGACCGTCTTCCACAAATCGCCCAACTCCGGCGCGACGACGCGGTAGTAGCGCAGCAGATCGGAGACGGAGGTGCCAGGAAACTGCTCCAGACGCTCCTCCGCGCCAAAGCGCTCACGCAGAACGCCGAAAAACAGCACCGTCAACCGCATGGCTTCAGGATATCGTCTGCCGATGGCCCGGCGTCCCGGCCTGAGTTGTTTGGTCCATCAACCGAACGTTCTCACCACTCGTAAAACCCTGTCAGCCGGAAACTTCTCCCGCACGGGGTACAACGTTTTTAATAGAGCAAACACATCAAAAAAGCATCCGTCAGCCCCGTTCCTCAAAGGGGTAGACTATTGCCACACCCGTTCAACAAAGCGCACCGTGCTCCGCATTGGCTTGTATGCGCAACCCATAAGCTGTGAGATTTTCATCATGAAATGGCGCTTTCTTCAACTCCAGGTGCTCCTGTTCAGCTGCGGTGTTGCATCTTTCCTCCCAGCACAGCCTTCTCGGGAGGGACTCGCCGCGAAGGCTGCCGGCGTGGTCAGCGGGACAGTAGTCTTTGGTGATACGGGCGCGCCTGCGGAGGGTGTGTTTGTCAATCTGCTGCCTCCATCCCCGGCAGGGCCGGCGATCAACCCGCAGACGGGTGAGTACCTGGTGCAGGACGTGCCCAGACGTGAGGACTTTCACGCGCGGGTGGACGCAGAAGGACATTTCACCATTGCGGACGTGCCTCCCGGGAATTACACGGTACTGACCTATGCGCCGGGTTATCTTTCGCCAGAGCCTGGGATCGGGGGCGTCGTGGTGGGTGGCGCTCCGTTGCCGGCCGGTGACATCCGGGAAGTGCATGTCAGCGCGGGTGCCACCAGGGCAGTCAGCCTGCGGCTGGAGCACGGCGGTGCGATCGAGGGCACGGTGTACTCCGGTGACGGCCGCATCACGCCGGGTGGAGAGATCCCCGTCGGCGGGATTGCGGTGAACGCAGAGCGGAAACTGGATGACGGCCGGCTGGTGCGGACAGGCGGAGCCGCGCATACGGACAGTGCCGGACACTACAGGCTGGATGGCCTTGCGCCCGGCAGCTACGTCGTATTCACCACGCGTTCCGCACCCATGGTGCAGACCGGCCATGGCCTGATAAGCAGCGGAGGGGAGAGCTTCTTTGCGCCAGGCACCGTGCGCAGCAGCCATGCACGCACCGTGTTGCTGCAGGGAGCGGAGACGGTGAGCGGCATGAACCTGATGCTGCCCGTCAACGGCGTGCACACCGTATCCGGCACGGTCCTGAGCAACGGTTCACCAGCTAACGTCAACGGCCTGGTGCGAATCTACCCAACCGGCGAGCCGGGCCTGTCGCGCGCGACCCCCATCGGTGTTGGCGGGCAGTTTACCTTTACCGGCGTGCCGGATGAGCAGTACACCGTCAGCACTGAGTTCAGCCCGAACTCCGAGGTCGTTGGCGTTTCAGCGGACCGGCGTAGCCTCCGTATGCGCATGCGGGAGGCTCCCTACACGAACGCAACGCTGGATGTAAACGTGGGCGGAAGCGACGTTACGGGGATTACGTTGCAGGTTTCACCTCTGGCGCAGTAGCCGCTGTATCAGGTTTCCGCGCCAGGGTAGCCCAACACTCGATCTGCAGCGTTCCACTCCCTGTCCTGTTCGATCCAGCTTTTTGTTCTTCAGCCTCACGGCGTCCCTGGGTGCGTTTGCTTCCATCACAAAGTGCTCATTGTGGGCAGGGTGCGCGTTGCTGTCGTCGTGGTTTGCGCCCTACCAAATCGTTCGGCGGAGTACCGCGACGTTCTACGCCGGTCTCGCGGCCAAAAGAACCAGGTCGCATCCGACGCAAAGGACGTTGACTGCCGCTCGAAGGGCCCATCGATCCACCCGAAAGGTCACCACATGTTTTTTCGCTCTGAAAAGTTACTCATCCCGTTGGAAAAGCCATCCAGCCCCGATCCAAATGGCGCTGCCGCCATCCAGGAACTGCTGGGCGGTAAGTTTGGCGAGATGTCCACGCTCAACAACTACCTGCACCAGTCCTTCGGCTTCAAGGAAAAGAAGAAGCTGAAGCCGTTCTATGACCTTGTCGCCGCGATCACGGCGGAAGAGCTGGGCCACGTCGAACTGATCAGCACGGCGATCAACCTGATGTTGGAAGACTCTGTTCCAGCGGGCGACCCCGTTTCCGCGCCGCTGCAGGATGCGAAGAATCTCCGCAACACGCACCACACGATCGTGGGTGGCGGTGGCCACCAGGTAATGGACTCAATGGGCCACTTCTGGAGCGGTGATTATGTCTTCTCCAGCGGCAATCTGGTTGCCGATCTTCTCCATAACTTCTTTCTGGAGACGGGTGCCCGTATGCACAAGCACCGGTGCTACCAGATGACGACGAACGCAGCGGCACGCAACGTGATCGGCTACCTGATGGTACGTGGCGGCGTTCACCAGGCGGCGTACGCATTGGCACTGCGCAAGATCACCGG
>CAXTXE010000035.1:0-29205 GCA_964248165.1 uncultured Terriglobus sp. | reverse complement strand
TTGACCCATATGCGATTCCCAGATCATTGGATCCCTAGTCGGGCGTGGAGGGTGGGTCTGCCATCGACGCAGGCAGAAAAGTTCTTCTCATGGCTTCCAACTTGCTTGCGCAACGGCAAAGCTTCGCCGTGGAGACCACGCTCTCCGGGAACACCTACCTGCGCATGATGAGAGAAGCAAAGTCCACTGGATATGAAGTGATGCTGTTCTTTGTTGGCACATCTTCTATCCACATCAATCTCAAACGTGTCCACATGCGGGTGGTAAAGGGCGGCCATCATGTACCCGAGGAAGACCAGCGGCGGCGCTACCCTCGCAGCATGCAGCATATGAAGGTTGCTCTCGAAATAGCAGACGAAGCCATCCTCTACGACAATTCCTCTGGACCTGGCTTCTTGAAGGTCGCTGTCAAGTCAGAGGGGGTAGTTACCTTGTTTGAGCCACTGCCGCACTGGGCGGAGTTCCTGCGAAGCTCATAACGCGCCAAACAGCACCGCCTGGGTCTCGTCCCTCGTCCAACCAACATCTGAAACTGAACCGGAGAAGAACAGGGGATGTGGATTGTCAGGCTGGCCTTGCGCCGCCCGTATACGTTTGTGGTCTTCTCGCTGCTGATGCTGCTCTTGGGCATCGGCACTGCCGTGGAAGCGCCGAAGGATATTTACCCCTACATCAACATCCCGGTCGTGACCATCGTTTGGAGCTACAGCGGGCTGCCTCCGCAGGAGATGGAAGGCCGCATCGTCACGGTGTGCGAACGCGCCCTGACCACCACCGTGAACGACATTGAGCACACCAGCTCCGAGAGCTATCAGGGTGTCGCCGTAGTTCGCGTGTTCTTTCAGCCAAACGTCAAGATCGAGCTCGCCGTCTCGCAGGTCACGGCAGTTGTGCAGACCATCTTGCGTGTGCTGCCGCCCGGAACCTTCCCGCCCAACATCCTTAAATACGACGCGTCCAGCGTACCCATCGTTCAGCTGGGGCTTTCAGGGCAGGGACTTACCGAAGAGGATCTCTACGACCTGGGAACGTCGTTCATCCGGCCGCGTCTGGCCAATGTGAAGGGTGCATCTATCCCTTTGCCCTACGGCGGCAAGGTGCGCCAGGTGCAGGTGGATGTCGATCCGAATCAGATGTATGCGCACCATCTGTCTGCTACGGACGTTTCCACCGCCTTTAACCAGCAGAACCTGATCCTGCCCGCCGGCGTTGCGCGGATGGGCGACCGCGAGTTCGTCGTCAAGATGAACTCATCTCCGCCAGAGGTCAGCGCGCTTAACGATCTTCCCATTCGCGCCGCCAACGGTGCCCTGGTGATGGTGAAAGACGTGGCGCAGGTGCGGCTGGGCTACGCTCCGCAGGTAAACATCGTGCGGCAGGATGGCAAGCGCGCGGCGCTCTTGACCGTCTTGAAGAACGGTGAGACCTCCACGCTCGACATTGTGAAAGGCGTGAAGAATCTGCTGCCGCAGGTCAAGGCGGGGTTGCCGCCTGCGCTCGAAATCACGCCGCTGTTCGACCAATCAATCTTTGTCAGTGAATCGATCAATGAGGTCGTGCGTGAAGCGCTGATCGCTGCCGCGCTGACGGGATTGATGATCCTGCTGTTCCTCGGTTCCTGGCGATCGACGCTCATCGTCTGCACGTCGATTCCGCTGTCGATCGCAACATCACTTGTGATTCTGTATGCCTTGGGGCAGACCATCAACGTGATGACGCTGGGCGGGCTGGCGCTCGCGGTCGGCATTCTGGTGGACGATGCCACGGTGGAGATTGAAAACACGCATCGCAACATGAGCGAGAAAAAGCCGCTGGTACGTGCGATCCTTGACAGCGCGCAGCAGGTGGCCTCACCGGCGTTTGTGTCTACGCTCTCCATCTGCATGGTGTTTACCCCGGTGCTGCTCTTGAGCGGCCCGGCGCGCTTCCTGTTTACACCGCTTGCTATGGCCGTCGCGTTTGCCATGCTGGCGTCGTATTTCCTGTCACGCACGCTTGTGCCTACGATGATGCACTTCCTTCTCGACAAGGAGATCGGACTGTACCAGGATCCCGCTGCCGCTAAGAAGGAGGTCGAGAACAACATCATCTGGCGCATCCACACGCGGTTCGACGAATGGTTTGAACGCCGTCGCGAAACCTATCGCAGCATCTTGCAATGGACGCTGGAGAACCGCGGCCTGACTCTAGCGATATTCGGCCTGTTTGTACTTCTTTCCTTACCGCTCGTGTTCCTGATCGGCGAGGACTTCTTCCCGTACGTCGATTCCGGGCAGATGCGACTGCATGTGTATCCGCCGGAGGGTATGCGGCCGGAAGATGCGGAGCAGTATTTCGCAGCGGTGGAGCGGGAGATCCGGCACGTGGTGCCACCGGCGGAAATCAAGCTGATCCTGGACAACATCGGCCTGCCGAACGGCGGCATCAACCTGGCTTTTGGCGACAGCGCCGTCATCAGCGACTCTGATGGCGACATCCTTATCTCGCTTGCCCCCGGCAAACGGCATACGCAGCAATACATGCGTGAACTAAGGGTGGCGCTGCACAGCAAGTTTCCTGACGGTGTGTTCTTCTTCACGCCCGCCAACATCACCAATCAGATTCTCGACTTCGGCCTGCCTGCGCCGATTGACCTGCAAATCTCCGGGCGCGCGCCGCAGAACTACACGATCATGCAGCAGATGTTGAAAGAGGTACAGGCCATACCCGGCGTGGCCGACGCACATATTCACCAAGAGATCGCCGAGCCGACCATTAATGTGAATGTGGACCGGCTAAAGGCTCGGCAGATCGGCTTGACGCAGCAGGACGTGGCGCAGAGCATGTTGATCTCGCTCACGGGAACGGGGCAAACCGCGCCGAATGAGTGGCTGAACCCTAAGAACGGCGTGAATTACCAGGTCGTGGTGCAGACACCGCAGTATCGCATCGACTCGTTGCAGGCACTTTCGCGCACGTCGCTGACGTCCCCAGCGGGGAACGTCAGCCAGATGCTAAGTAACGTCGCTAATTTTGAGCGCGATGTAACGCCGGCCATCATCGACCACTACAACATTCAGCCGGTGTATGACATTGAGGCCGACGTCGATCAGCGTGACCTGGGCGGTGTTTCCCGCACGATTCACAAGATCATGGACCGGCATGAAGCGTCGTTGCCCGTGGGATCGCGGCTGGCGCTGCGCGGTGAAGTGGATACCATGAACAGCTCGTTTACGCGGCTGGGCATCGGCATAGTCTTCGCCATTCTGCTGGTGTATCTGCTCATGGCGGTCAACTTTCAATCGTGGCTTGATCCGCTGATTATTCTTATGTCGTTGCCCATGGCACTGGCAGGCATCCTGTGGATGTTGTTTCTTACAGACACCACCTTCAACGTGCCGTCGCTGATGGGTGCGATTATGACCATCGGTGTTGCCACGGCGAACAGCATCTTGATGGTGGTCTTTGCCAACGACGAACGCACTGCGGGCAAGGACAATCTCCAGGCGGCGGTAAATGCTGGATATACGCGGCTGCGGCCGGTGTGTATGACGGCTCTTGCCATGATCATTGGCATGCTGCCCATGGCGCTGGCCCTGGGCGAGGGTGGGGAGCAGAACGCGCCTCTGGGCCGCGCCGTGATTGGTGGACTCCTGCTGGCGACGCTGGGCACGCTGTTTGTCGTGCCCATCATGTACTCGCTGCTGCGCAAGGATCCGCCGCGCGACTTTGACGAGGAGATCGACCGCGCCTACACCGAGGGCAGGGAACAGCAGCCGCAGCCGGCATAGGAACACAGACCAGACATGAGTGACGATTTACAGCAACGCGTGTACCCAGAAGACGATCGGCTCCAGGAGCTGCAGGACCACCCTGACCGGCGGATGACGCGCGAGGAGTGGGAACGCGAGGAGTCCATGGCCCGCCAGGCCGCGCACAAAAAGCACGAACGCGTGCAACACGACCGCGAAGTGCAGCAGGAGTTCGACCGCAAAAAGAAGTCGCAGCACCGCAACTGGGGCAAGATTCTGCTGTGGACTGGCTTGGGTATCGCCGTTCTTGCACTGATTTTCGTAGCCGGTTGGTTGCCGCATCATGCACATGCCAGAAAGGCCGAGGCGGCTGCGCAGCAGCGTGAGCAGGATGATCCTGAAGTTACCGTAGTGGAGATCAAGCGCACCTCCGCGCCGGGCGAACTGACTGTTCCCGGAACCACGACACCGCTGACCGAGGCATACCTTTACGCCCGCGCCAACGGATACCTGAAGAAGCGCTACGTGGACATTGGCGACCATGTGCGCAAAGGCCAACTGATGGCGGTCATCGACGCGCCCGACCTCGACCAGCAGGTGGAGCAGGCGCGTCAGCAGGTGCGCCAGGCAGAAGCCGAGGAGGCGCAACAGCAGGCGCAGCTCGACCTCCGCCGCGTTACCTGGGAGCGGTGGCGCACGCTGGTCGCCAAAGGCGTCTTCTCGCGACAGGATGGCGATCAGCGCGAAACCGACTATCGCGCCCAACTAGCGAATGTTGCCTCGGCACAGCGCAACGTGGAAAGCTTCCGCGCTAACCTGAACCGGGCCATCGCACTGCAGAGCTACGAGCGTGTGACAGCACCCTTCGACGGCATTGTGACACAGCGCAATACGGATGTGGGGGCGCTGGTGGGGTCGGGCGGAGGCTCGATGTCAGCGCCCAGTCAATCGCCGCAGATGCCGACTGGCGGATCTTCAACCGTGAACAACTCAAGCACGAGCGGGTCCAGTGGTACCGTGAACAGCGCTGCAACGCCCAACACTGACCAGTCCTCCGGCGGCGGGGCATTGTTCGCAGTGGCAAAGATCGATAAGCTGCGCATCCTGGTTGCTGTGCCGGAGGGGTACGCATCGAGCATTCAGAAGGGAATGCCTGCGCAGGTGTTCTTGCAGGAGCGCACCGGCAAGCCGATCGATGGAACAGTGACGCGGGCTACCCACTCGCTGGATCAGAACACGCGGACCATGCTGACGGAGGTTGATCTCGACAACAGCAACGGCAGCCTTTTTCCCGGGATGTATACGGTGGTCAGCTTTGTGCAGGTGCGTGGCGTGTCGCCCATCACGGTGCCCGGCGACGCAATCGTGGTGCGGCAGGACCGCACGGTGGTAGCCGTTGTGCGGGACATGAAGGTGCGCATGGTGCCGGTCGAGATCGGCCGCGACTATGGTCCATCCGTGGAGATTCTGAGCGGTCTGCATGTGGGCGATCACGTCATCACGACGGTGAACGACAGTGTACGCGAAGGCGCGAAGGTCCGGCCGCGTATGACCTCAGAACCTGGCGAGGAGAACAGCAGGTCGGCACGCGGACAGACGAACAAGGTGCCGGATTCCGGGCCAAACGAATATGGCGATCAGTCCATCGTGAACCAGAGCAGCGAAGGCACCAACAACCAGGGAAAGAAGGGAAGCGGAGGCAGCCAAACGGGCGGTGCGCAGGGCAGCAAGCAGGGCAGCAGCGCAGGCAGCGGCAAAGGTGCGAACAAGTCCGAAAAGGAAGACAGGGGAAGCAAGTGAAGCCACGCGTCCATGCCGCCGTCCTGGCATCGCTTCTGGCGTCTGCTCTTCCATCGCTGGCACAGCAGGGACAACAGCCACCTCCATTCACCGCTCCGCAAACGCCAACGCCGCCTGTGAAGGCCGCGCCCGGGCAGCAGGTGCCCCCGCAATCAGAACGGCCCGCTATCGCGCCGGATGCGCCGTTGCCTCAGCCGGACAGCAGCACCATCGATCTCCGTGCGCTTAAGCCGATGGAGGTGCAACCGCCCGCGCCGCAAAACCCCGGCGCTCCGGTGCAGGCCGCTGAGACATCCGGTGTACGTCCCCGGGCGGAGTCCGCGCCAGTGGCTCACACGGACGTTCTGCGCCCGCTTGCGCCGTACCGCCTGCCCCATGCCTCGCCGTTGCCCGCCGGATCGACCGCACGCCTAGCCGGGCTGGTGCGTGACGGCAAGCTCTATCTTTCGCTGCATGATGCGTTGGCGCTTGCCATCGAAAACAATCTTGACGTTGAGGTCGGACGATACAGTCTGGCCTTGGCCGACACCGACCTCTTGCGTGCTCGCGGCGGGGGCAACCTCCGCGGTCTGGACTACACCATCCAGCAGACTGCGCCCGGCGTTGGCTCGGCCACAAGCCCCCTGCTGATTACCGCAACAACCACGGGAAATGCATCACCCACAAACGTAAACGTGACGGACCTTTCCCAGGTCACGCAGACCGGCAGCAGCCAGCAGGGAACGCTCTCCGTCAGTAATACCGACACCTACTCACAAGGTCCGGCCATCCCCATCTTTGATCCCACCGTGATTGCGCAAGCTGGATACCTGCGCCGCTCGGACCAGACCTCGCTGATTAGTACAGACACGGCAACCGGTGCCGCGGCCGGCACTGGAACCTCCCCTGGCAGCAATGGCACCGCAACGGACAACGGGCCGCTCAATTACATCAGCACAGGCGTCGATTACCAGCAGGGCTTCTCCCCGGGTACGCAGATTGAGGCATATGTCAACAATGCGCCTGCCGTGCTGTATGGTGCCACATCGCAGTACGACCCCTTCAAGGCGCCCAGCACCTCCCTAACAATCTCGCAGCCGCTGCTCCGGGGACGCGGGCGCGCGGTCAACCTCCGTTTTGTGCGCATCGCACAGCTGGGGCAGCGCACCTCGCGGCTCCTGTTTGAACAGCAGATACTGGAGACGGTGTACGGCGTGTCGCGTTTGTATTACGACCTGGTCTCGCTGGGAGAAAACATCGCCGTTAAGGAGGAAGCTCTCGCTGCGGCCCAACGCCTGGTGCAGGATGATCAAAATCAGGTGGACGAGGGCACACTTGCTCCAGTGGAACTGACCCGCGCGCAGGCGCTGCTCTCCTCCAGCAGGCTGGACCTGATCCAGGCACGTGGCGAGTACCGCCAGCAGGAGGTGATCCTGCGCGAGCAGCTGGTTCGTAAACTGGCTGATCCGGGCGCGCAAGTGCTCTCGATCGTGGCGACGGACAAGATTGCCGTTCCGGACGCGCCGCCGTCGCTCGACGTTCCCGCGTTGACCTCTGATGCGCTGGCGAACCGGCCAGACTTAGCGCAGGCTGGATTGCAGTTAAAGGCGGACGAACTCTCCGCGCGCGCGACCCGCAACGGCGTGCAACCGCTGTTGAATCTGTATGCCAACGTGCAGACGCGAGGTTCGTCGCTGGTCCCGTACCAGACGCTTGGCTCGCCAGGCACGGGTACCGTGCAGATACCGGCAGCACTCACGCAGGGTGGTCTGCGGCTCTCCACCATCTACCAGGGCGGCATCCAGCTGAATCTTCCCTTGCGCAACCGCATTGCGCAGGCCGACGCTGCACGTGACGAAATCGAGGTGCGGCGGGCACAGGGACGGACGCTGAAGCTGGAGAACGATGTGCGGCAGCAGATTGAAAACGCTGCCGTCGCCCTGGAGAATGCGCACGAAGCCTATGCCGCGGCGGTAGAGAGCCGGAATTACCAGCAACAGCTGCTGCAGGCGGAGATCGATAAGTTCTCCGTTGGTGCAAGTACCAACTTCCTTATCATTCAGGACGAGGCCTATCTTGCCCAGGCCCGTTCCACCGAGGTGGCCGCGCGGTCCGACTGGATGAAGGCGCAGATGTCCCTGGACCGCTCCCTGGGCGATCTGCTTCGTAAGAACCGCATCGAGCTGGATGACGCAATCCGGGGGCAGATTCCCTAGGGAGTCGCCGCCTTGCTTCCTCGTGTTCTTACACCGTTGTTACCGCGCCGCACACGCACGAATGCCTGATCTGCTCCTGCGAAGTGGTCACCATGCGCGGATTGCTGTCGTGGTGCGCACCCGGTATTCTGCCAATGCACCCTTGGCACGAAGTGGATTGTCGCTGTGCTGCCTTCGCGGTGTATCTACGCGTCAGAATAAGGAAACAATGTCCACGGAGCAGCACATGGCAGAGGATCTCGCGGGTTGTTGTCCTTCTGACAGCCTTTTCGAGCGGTACAGCTGGTTCTACGCCCTCTGTCGCGAGCACCTCTTCCAGGATCACAGATCCGAGATCAAGGAATCGCTGTGGGACGCGGGGGAGCCTGATCCGGGAACCCACCTGGTGGAGCTTGGGTGCGGGCCCGGCTACTATGCATGCCAGTTTGCGAAGACGTTTCCTCAGATGCGCGCTACCGGCGTTGACCTTTCGCACAACCTTCTGCTCCGGGCGCGCAGCCGCGCCGCGCAATGGAACCTGACCAACTGCGCATTTCATCACGCGGATGTGCATGCACTTCCCGCCTCCATGGAGCCGGTCGATTCTATTGTGATCTCACGGCTGTTCCTGATTGTTCCCAACCGTGAAGACGTCCTGCGCGAGATCTTCCGCGTGCTCCGCCCCGGTGGACGCTGCTTTATCGCGGAGCCGGTCTCTGCCGCGCGCACGCAGTTCCCGCTCTCGGCCATGTGGCTCCTGGCAAAACTCACATCGTTCTCGCGCGTGCCGTATGTAGAGCCGCATCGCGTGAAGACCATGTCCGCTGTCGAGTTCGACGGCTTGATGCACACGCAGCCCTGGTCGTCGGTACGCGTCACGCGCAAGGGCCGGTATCAACTCGCCGTCTGCGAGAAACCGCTGGAGCCTGCCGCTGGTGCGTAGCGCATACCCCATGCTTCAGCCGGGCGCTTTGAATCCCTCAAATGAAGGCAGATGCGCGCTGGCGGTGATGAGCAAGGCACCGCGCCCCGGCAAGGTGAAGACGCGGCTTGCACCTCCGCTGACCCTGGAACAGTCCGCCGCTCTGAATATCTGCTTTCTGCGCGATACGGCGGCTAACATCGCGAACGTGGCGTCGAAGCGCAAGGCTTGCGGCGTCGTCTGCTACACGCCCGCCGGTGACGAAGAAGCGTTTGATGGCCTTTTGCCGGAAGACTTCCTGCTGATCCCGCAGCGCGGAGACGGCTTTGGGGAACGGTTGTACTGCGCGGCCGCCGACATTCTGTCCTGCGGCTTCACCGCAGTCTGCCTGATCGACTCTGACAGCCCCACGCTGCCGCACGCCGCTCTGGAAACCGCGGTGGACACGTTGCTGCATCCCGGCGATCGCGTTGTGCTGGGTGGCTCTGACGATGGCGGCTACTACCTTATCGGTCTGAAGGCTGCGCACGAGGGGGTATTTGACCGCATCACCTGGAGCACCGGATCTGTGCTTGCAGAGACACGCCAGCGCGTGGCGGAAGTCGGCCTCCAGCTGGTTGAACTACCGCTGTGGTACGACGTGGACGACGCTGCGACGCTGCGTGCACTCGCTGCTGAACTCCTCGAGGGTGCGCAGCCGCCCTTTGCCACCGCACAGGGCTTTGAGGCACCTGCAACGAAGGAGTATCTGCAGCGGTTCGCAGCGTCTGGTACGGTGCCGTGGACCCTTGCGTGAAGACGCGCCCGGCAAGTACGTTCTGGCCTGCAACCGCTCTTGGCACCAACATCGCGCTCTTCTTTCTTGGCGCCATGTTGCTGGGCCTGTCGCATCACCTGGCGCGGGAGTTCGAAGACTTCATCATTGGCTACTCCGAAACGACTGCATGCGCGCTTGCCGTGTTTCTCGGCTCCGCGCTGATCGTCACGCGGCAGCCGGTCAACCGGTGGACTCTGCCCATCATTTTGATGTTCGCCGTCCTTTGCCGTCTCGTGCTGCTGACGCCGGAACCGCATCTCTCCAGCGACATCTACCGCTATGTGTGGGACGGCATGATGCAGCATCACGGCGTCAATCCCTACCGCTACGCTCCTGGCGACCCGCAGCTGCAGATGTTCCGGGACGATGATATTTATCCATTTATTAATCGCCGCTCCTACGCGCGGACTATCTACCCGCCTGTTGCGCAGATGTTTTATTACGCGGCCACCGCGATCTCGTTCACGCTGACCGCGATGAAGCTGGCGATGTACGCAGCGGAAGCAATCACCGTGTGGGTGCTGGTTACCATGCTTCCGTCGCTCGGGATGCGCCGGGAACAGGTTCTGCTCTACGCGTGGAGTCCGCTGCTCATTTGGGAGGTCGGCTCCAGCGGCCATGTGGACGCGCTGCTGGCTGCGTTCATTGTGCTGGCACTGCTCTTCCGCCTGCGAAACCAGCCGGTCCTAACCGGCCTCGCCTTGGGCGCGGCGGTGATGACGAAGTTCTACCCGCTGCTTCTGTTTCCAGCCCTCTATCAACGCCGCGACTGGAAGATGCCCGCAGCCATGCTCGCCGTCGTTGCCGGTGGATATCTTTGTTACGCGTCCGCGGGCAAACTGGTCTTCGGCTTTGCTGGCGGCTATGTGCAGGAGGAGGGCATTGCGACCGGCTCGCGCTTCTTCCTGCTCGACCTGCTGCAGCATGTACCGGGACTGTCCAGCGTACCCTTGGTGGCGTACTACGCCTTCTGCGCACTTTGCTTTGCCCCGCTGCTGCTGTGGTGCTGGCGCGCCAATCAGCAGCCAGGCGGGGCGTTCATCGCACCTGCGTCCGCGCTGGCATTTGCGTTGATGCTGTTGTTCTCTCCGCACTACCCCTGGTACGTTGTTTGGCTGGTGCCATTTCTCACGCTGCAGCCCTCGTTCCCCATGGGCGTGTATGTGTGCGCCATCTACTATGGCCTGACGACGCAGTGGTCGGAGCCTGGTCCCAAGCTGTACTTCCTTAACCATTGGATTTATGGTGCGACAGCGGTCGCCTTGCTGCTGCAAAGGGTGTACCGTCACGGTCTGCGGCATGTGCTGCCGCTAGGGCGTTTCTGGCCCGTGCTGGACGGGGAGCGCCCCTGATGCGTGTGTCTGTGGTGATCCCCGCCTTGAACGAAGCGGAATCCATCGGCTTTGTGGTGAGCGAGATGCCATGGGCGCTGATCGCCGAGTGCATTGTGGTGGACAACGGAAGCACGGACGGCACGGGTGCCCTCGCTGCCGCGTCGGGTGCGCGCGTGATCACAGCTCCGCGTGGCTATGGCTCTGCCTGCATGGCCGGAGCGGCGGCAGCCCAAGCGGAGACGGACGTGATCGTCTTTATGGATGGGGATGGTGCCGACGTCGTGGATCATCTGCCGGAGCTGCTGGCGCCCATCGAGCGCGGCGAAAAGGACTTCGTCCTGAGCACACGGCTCGGCAGGTACCGGCGGGATAAGGGATCGATGCTCTTCTCACAGATCTTCGCCGCACGGCTGGTTGAAACGCTGCTGCGCCTGCGCTATCCCGAGGGCTTTCGCTACTCGGATATGAGTGCCTTCCGCGCGATACGGCGAAGTTCGCTGGAGCGCCTCGATATGCAGGAGCGCACCTACGGTTGGAATCTGGAGATGCAGATCCGGGCGATCCAAGAGGGGCTGCGCATTGCCGAAGTGCCGGTGCGCTACCGCAGGCGCTTTGGCGGCACATCGAAGGTCTCTGGCGATCTTCGGGCGTCGGCCAAAGCCGCCTTTCGCATCCTGGAGGTACTTTTCCGCGTATCGTCGCGGAAGCGGACAGCGCGTGGCGGCCCAGCCACAACTTTGCCATAGAATCAGCGTCTTAGTTTCCGTGGGCCTTTCGCACCGGCCCGATGGAGTTCGCATGCAACACACAATGGGTTCTCGCATGTTCAGTTCACTTGCGCTGGCGGCAGTGCTCTCCCTTCCTGCCTTTGCGCAAACCAAGACACTCAGTGACGCGCAGATCGAAGCAAATGTTCTAAAGGCGTTTGCCGCCGATGGCCGCGTCTCCAATCAGCTGATTAATACCTCCACTGTGTACGGAACCGTCACCTTGACGGGTTCCGTCAGCAATGACGCGGCACGTGACGCTGCCGAGCAGATTGCGTCGCGCACCGACGGCGTAAAGAAGGTGGTGGATCAGTTGACGGTGGGTGCACCGCCGGCGCAAGTGGCGGACGCAAGCAGCGACTACGACCCTGCGTCGCAAAACAGCCTGCCTTCCAACGGAGCCGCGGTATCTGCTGCACAAGGCAGCGCAACCGCAGCTGCAAACCCGCAGGCTGCCGGACCGGACAACGGCAACCAGCCGCCAGCAGGCCAATATGGCCAGCAGCAAGTGCCGCAGGCGCAGTATGGCAATCAGCCCGGCTACAGTCAGCAAGGGCAGTATCAAGATCAGCAGGGCTACGGGCAGCAGCCTGCGTACGGTCAGCAACAACAGCCCGGCTATGGTCAGCAAGCACCGCAGTATGGACAACAGCCGCAGTATGGCCAGCAGCCGCAGTACGGTCAGGGTGCGCCTCAGGCCTCAGGCTATCCCAACCAGGGTGGATATCCGCCTCCGCCGCAGCCACGCATCTATCGCCGGGACTACGAACGGCAGATGGCCAATGGGCAACGAGGCGATGGCAGCCAGGGGTATGCGCCACAGGGACAGGGGTACGCGCCGCAGGGGCAGGCCTATGCGCAGCAGGGTCAGCCTGGTGGGGTGCCAGTCACTGTCCCCGCCGGCACGGTTCTTGGCGTGCGCATCAATCGCTGGCTCTCCAGTGACAACGCTGCTCCCGGATCGCAGTTCACGGCCGTCGTGAACAACGACGTGCTTGCTAACGGCCAGATTGCGATCCCGCGCGGCGCCACCGTTGATGGCACAGTGATCGATGCCAAAGGTGCGGGAGCTTTGAAGGGGCGCGGAGAACTTGTGCTCCAGCTGAATGCTCTCGAACTTGGCGGACAGCGCTACCCCCTGCAAAGCGACCCCTTCATGGTCAACGGCCGCGATAAAGCAGCGCAATCCGTCAACTCGACGATCATTGGAGCGGGTGTAGGCGCTCTGCTGGGTGCAGCTCTTGGGCGTGGTACGGGCGCGGCCATCGGCGCTGGTGTGGGCGGTGCCGCTGGCCTGGGCACGGCTGCTGCCTCGAACGGGGGCCAGGCCAACCTGCCGCCAGAGGCTTTGCTGCGCTTCCGCCTCACCGCCCCCCTGCCTGTCACAACGGTCTCCGAAGCAGAGATGCAGCGGCTGGGCGGATATGCCGGACCAGCGGGCGCATACCGCGGCGAACCGGGACAGTACCGGCGTCCTTATCCAGTGGGCGTGTACGCCGCGCCTTACCCGTACCCGTACTATGGCCGCTACTACTATCGCGGCGGTTACGGTTACTAAGAACACCTTCACGCTCAAGATAGAAAGCCGCGGCCAACCCTGCGGCTTTCGTGTTTCTGTCTGGTGTCGATCACGTATACTTGGAGGAACAATTGCTTCGCGTCAAACGGGGCACTCATACGCGCGCCTGATACCGCGTGCAGATCTCTGAAGGGTTCCCCAAGCAGCCATGATTCGTGCCTTGCAAACGGATAATCGCGTCACAAAGGCGATCTTCGCCATCATCATTGGGATCGTCGTGCTCTCCATGATCTGGTACCTGGTGCCTGGGCAAGGGTCTCTTGGCACTTCGACGCAGGGCGTGTACGCCACAGTGCGCAAGCCCGGTATCCTTGGCCGCATCTTTGGCGAGACCACGCAGATCAAGTCCACCGAAGTGGCGCAATATGCGGAGTCGCTGGCGCGCCAACAGAACCTTCCTCCGCAGTACATGCCGTTCCTCATGCCGCGTTTTGAAGCGCAGGCACAGCAGGTACTTGTAGCCGCAGCCGTTGAAGACCGCGAAGCGGAACGGCTGAACCTGACCGCGACCGACACCGATGTGCAGAAGGAGCTGCAGACCGGCCAGCTGGGCCAAATCATCTTCCCCGATGGCAAGTTTATCGGTGACGACAAGTACCGTGCATTCGTGCAGAACCAGCTCGGCTTCCCCACCGTTGCTGAGTTTGAGACCAAGGTAAAGGAAGAGATCACGTCGCGTCGTCTTGTCCAGTTCGTCACTGCGGGAGCCATCGTTCCGGACAGCACCGTGCGCGAGCTTGTCCGCAAGCAGGGCCTGAAGGTCAAATTTGACTACGCCCTCGTGAGTGCGGCGGACGTCGCCAAGACCGTGAATCCCATTGACAGCGACCTGGAAAACTACTTCAACCGCAACAGGGCCCGCTACGCCACTGCGGTTCCGGAGAAGCGCAAGATCACCTACATCCCGGTGACGTTGGCCAACCTGCCGGGCGGCAAACCGCAGGTGAGTGACGCCGATCTGCAGGCCTACTACAACTCCCACCAGGCTGACTTCCATGTGGATCAGCAGGTGAAGGTGCGGCACATTCTCATCCCCGTCCCAGCGGGCGCGGATGCCAAGACCGATGCCGCCGCAAAGGCGAAGGCGCAAGACATCCTGAACAAGATTCGCGGTGGTGCCGACTTCGCTGCGTTGGCGAAGCTGAACTCTGGCGATCCCGGATCGAAGGATTCCGGCGGCGAACTTGGCTACGTGAAGGCTGACGGCCAGATGGTGCCCGCCTTCCAGAACGCCGCCATGGCGCTGAAAGCAGGGCAAACATCGGACCTGGTGCGCACCAACTTCGGGTACCACATCATCCAGGCAGAGGCGCGCGACGAGGCGCATCAGAAGCCACTGGCTGAAGTTGCAGGCGAGATCAGTCCGATCCTTGAGCAGCAGAACGGAACAAAGGCTCTGCAAGCCCTGGCTTCGCAGATCGCTTCAGAAGCTGCAAAGTCCGGTATGGAAAAGGCGGCAGCAGATCACGGCACCAAGGCAATGGCTACCGACTACATCGCCAGCGATGCCACGATTCCGGGTCTTCCCGACAGCGCCCAACTGGTTCAAGCCGCGTTTACCGGCAAGAAGGGTGACGCCCCGCGCTTGTCGCCCGCAGGTCAGGGAACGATGGCCGTCTACCAGACCGCCGATATACAACCCGCGCACGCTCCTACGTTTGCCGAGTGGAAGAGCCACGTGCTGGACGACTACCGCGCTGAGCAGGTGCCGCAGCTCTTACAGGCAAAGCTCGCAAAACTGGCAGATCGTGCTCATCAACTCAACGATCTTGCAAAGGCAGCGGCAGAGATGAATGTGCCGGTGAAGACCTCGGACTTCGTGGACCGGAAGGGCAATGTGCCCGGCGTGGGTGAGATGAGCGGTCCCGCCGCGGTGGCCTTCGATCTGCCAAAGGGAGGCATCAGCGGCCCGTTGAACTCCGGCCAGAGCGGGGAGGTCCTGCAAGTGCTGGACACGCAGCAGCCATCACCAGAAGAAGCAGCAAGAAACTTCGCCACGGAACAGGCGCAGCTGACCAATCAGCAGCGTGCACAAATGTTTGGTGTCTACATGCAGACACTGATCGACAACTACACCAAACAGGGTGCGATTCGCATCGTGCAGCAGCCTTCCGCGAACCGCTCGCCCCTGGGAATCTAGGCGCGATCAGAGTGCAGCAGAGGCCGGGAGTCCGGCCTTTGCTGTGTGCTCACACACCGGGAGGTGCACCCGCGAAGCTTTGCGCATCACACACCTGAGATGACTTCCGAACGCCTGTCTGGCATTCTGCTGCATGTAACCTCTCTGCCCTCGTACGGCGGCATTGGGGACTTTGGCCCAGCAGCCTACGAATTTGTGGACTCCATCGCATCGGCGAAGCAGCGGCTATGGCAGGTGTTGCCTCTTAGCCCGACCGGATATGGCAACTCGCCATATTCGGCGTTGTCGGCGTTTGCGGGAAATCCACTGCTGCTCTCACTGGAACTCCTGCAACAGGATGGATGGCTCCACGCGGGCGAGATCGATGGGCTGGCCGGGAGGGAAGGCGCGGTGGACTTCAGCCGCGCTGCTTCAGAGAAACTGCCCCTCATCGAGCGTGCAGCGCGGCGCTTTCTTCAGGATGCAAACACAGAGCAGGCAGCCGCGTTCGAGCACTTCAAGGAGACGCATGCCTCCTGGCTCGTCGACTATGCGCGCTTCACCAACCTTCGCCGTCTGAACGGCTTCAAGCATTGGAATGAGTGGCCGCCTGAACTTGCTGCCCACGATGAACGGGCGCTGAAGGTCTTCGATGAGGAGCAAGAGGAAGCACTCGAGGTCGAGTACGCCGTCCAGTTCTTCTTTACGCAACAGTGGGATGCTCTGCGCGCCTACTGCACGGACAAAGACATTCGCGTGATGGGCGACATGGCCATCTTTGTCTCTTATGATTCCGCCGATGTGTGGGCAAACAAGCAGATATTCGAGTTGGATGAAAGCAACAGGCCGACAGCAGTTTCCGGTGTTCCGCCGGACTATTTTTCCGAGACGGGGCAGCGCTGGGGCAATCCCCTGTACCGGTGGCGCTACCTTGAGCAGCATGGATTCGACTGGTGGGTGGCGCGTGTTAAGCGTCAGTTGGATCTCTACGATCTCCTGCGGCTCGATCACTTTCGCGGCTTCCAGGCCTACTGGCGCATCCCGGCAGAAGAGGAAACCGCCATGCACGGCGAGTGGGTGGAAGCTCCGGGCTTTGCCCTGTTCGACCGCCTAAAGGCCGCGCTCGGAGGATCCCTGCCGTTGATCGCCGAGGACCTTGGTGTTATTACGGACAAGGTCGATAAACTGCGTTGCGACTTCGGCATGCCGGGCATGAGGGTGTTGCAGTTCGGCTTTGCAGGACGCGGTGCGCACCTGCACCTGCCGCATAAGTACGATCGCAACACCGTCTGCTACACGGGCACCCACGACAATGACACTACCCTGGGCTGGTGGAACTCAGCCGGCGAGGCTGACCGCAGGAACCTGCTGACGTATCTCGGTCCACTGGCGCATCCCCATGACGTGGTTTGGGCCATGATCCGTTGCGCTGAGCGCTCCGTCGCCTCCATCTGCATTGTTCCCATGCAGGATCTTCTGCACCTGGGTGACGAAGCCCGGATGAACACGCCTGGAGCTCCGGAAAATAACTGGACATGGCGCTTCCAAACCGGGGCACTGCACCCTGACTTGTCCATTCAGCTCCGCCATATTACGGAAGCGTGCGACCGTGATGCCTACGTGCCGGAAGAAGCGCTGGCTGATGCGTCGCCTGATCCGGAGGGATCATAGGCCGAGGGGAGCGGCTCATCATGGACCTCCCGTGGCGGCTTAGCTGCCGTCGCAAATGCACTACACTGGCAATGAAGGAGTACGACCCGTTATGCCGCTGTCCGGTGAAGCCATCCGCACCATGAATTACGTAGACGATATCTCGGTGACGCTGCGGCGCATCCACGCGGTCCTGCCCTTGCTGACCGTTGAGGAGCGCGAGCGCGTGGCGGAGCACATTCGCAAGTCAGACCCCAGCTATGAATCCGTTGTGAAGGCCATGGGAGCCATCTAGTCTCGTTGCCATCTCAAAAGAACGAAGCGAGTCCTGCCGCGCAGGGCACACTTCCGGATCATGATCCGGTACATTCCCCCGCGACGAAGCAGGGTCTTCAAACCGGTAACAACCCATTGACCCTTGCCCTGATTGGCGCGGGCAAGGCTGGCCGTTCTCTTGCAGCCGAGGCGGTCCGTGCCGGGCACCGCGTGGTGCTGGAAGACGTTCTCCCGTCACGCCTGCGTGAGGCTCTCGAAGAAATCCCGACCGCAGGGATGCGTGGAACCCTGGAAGTGGTCACCACGGTAGAAGATGCCGTGCGGGACGCAGACATGGTCATCGACTTCGTCCCCGACGAACTCGAATCCAAGCTGGAAATCGTCTGCATGGTAGACCGCATGGCTCCGCCGAAGACAATCCTGTGCATCCACACCTGCACACTTGATATCGACGACCTCGCCGCCTGCACCTACCGCGCGGACCGCTGCATCGGCGTGTGTCTCAATCAAGGAGTCCGGTTGCTTTGCGGGTCTGCCACGTCACGTGAAACAGCCCTGACCGCAGCCCATTTCTGGCGATGTGCGGATGCGCGAGTATCCGCTAACGCCCAACATTGACGGCGACCGTCATCTGGATTATTGAACGATAGTGCGGGCACTCTTGTATCCGGCTGGCGGGGTGAACAGGCTCGCGTCGGGTTCGGTCAGATCGATGTTCTGGAAGGTGAAGTTCTGTGCGCCGCCGCGCGGCTCAAAGCGTTTGGTGATGAGGTTGAGTTCGAGGCGCGGACTAAACCAAAACTCCTTGATCGTGGGTTCCGGCTCCTTGTAGCCGAGCGGACCGCCCGTGATGGTGACGATCTGCCGGGAGCCGACGGTGTCCAGATTGGAGATGTTGCCAGTGCCGAGCGCGTCGCAGGTAATGGTGACGTGCGGCCCGGTGCTGGGCTTGCATGTCTCCAGCGCCTTCTGCGGAATGAACCAGGATTGCACGGTGCAAAGTTTCTGCTGCGGTACGCAGCTGGTCAGTTCCTTGCGAACCGGATCATAGTACTCCAGCTGTGAAATCTGCGTTGGATTCGTATCGCCGTCCGCGGCGAGGTAGCGCCGCTCCTGAAAGATGCGTCCCGTACTGTCGCGGGCAACGGTGCGGCGGTTCTTGACGGTCACGCGTGTTCCGTCGGCCAGCGTGCGTGTCCAGTCTGTGATGACCGTAGCGCGGAAGGGCGCGCCCTGCTTTGGTGTGATGGTGATCGACTGGAGGCGCTCGACGACATGGCCGTCAAAAACATGCTGCGCGTCCTGCGCATAGACAGTGGGGAGCAACAAAGCTGCGAAGAGTACCAAACGCGTCACCGGCGATGACCTCGCGTGCAGTGTATCGCAGACGCGTATGGAAGGAGTGCCTCTGTTTAACACGCTATCTTCCGGTGGAGTTTACCGAGATTAGACCTTTGTCTCCGAACCAGAGATCTCCGTTGCCCAACATCGCTTCGCCATTGTGGACGAACATTTCATGTGGAACGGTGGAACGGATCACATTGCGGAATGGCGCTGGAAAAGTACGAATCCATGCCGCCTTTAGTGCGCTGGCGTTTCGGATGGTCATATGACCTGACTTGAAGTTGACGCGCAACGGAAAGGCTACGTACCGTGCCGCCGCCACAGGATCGTTCGACAGAATGGCGGAAAGCGCCGCTTGCACCATCTGCTCAAACTCCGCGTCAGACCTGGACGTTACGCCTGTGTAAAGGCGCCTTCCAGGGTTTTCCGTGCTGTGGGATCCCATTAGTTGCACAGGCAGAGTCTTACCATTCAGATACCATGTTCCGGCAAGCCCGATAGAGTTGTAGAACGTGAGCGGGTCATTGCCGTTGCTGCCATTTCCGATGAAGTGCAAGTGGAAGGTGCTGCCGTCAGCACCTTGCAGTTCCACAGCCTGGCCATGTACAGAACCATTTAGAGCAATATTCTTGAGTTGCGAAACGTAAAAGTAGTGCGCTGCGACCAGGTCAACGTTGTTGCGCGCGGTGTAGTTCAGACCAACCGGATAGGAGCCGATGGTGCCGCTCATTTCCATGGATGACAGCGCATCTGTCGAGGACTGCGCAGAGAGCATGGTTGAGAACAGCAGAAGTCCGCAGCCGAGAAGAACCTCAATAGAGCAGTTAGATTCTGGTGGTGTCCGGCCGCTGCTTTCCACGAAGATTAATCCATGGTGCGCGTGCGTTCAAAGGGCTTTTGCAAAAGCGCGCGGGCCTCGTTGGTAGCGCCTTGCGTGTTGTCGTTGGTCTGGACGGCCAGGCGGTATTCCTGCACGGCGCGGTCGCGTTGGCCGGTCAGGTCAAAGACTTTGCCCAGCCCGATGTGACTCCACACCGTAGTCCAGCGGGGTTCGCCGTCGCCGCGGATAGCGTCACGATAACTGTTGGCGGCAGACTGGTAGTTACGCTGCGTAAAGAAGATTTCTGCGATACGGTAGTTGGCGAGAGACGAATTTTTATTGCTGTCAAGCGCCTTCTGGTACTCGGCCAGGGCACCAATGAGGTCTCCTTGCGCAACCAGCTGTTGCCCCTTCAGCACAGCGACGCGGACTGCGAGATCGGGCGTGCTCTTCAACACCCAGTTGTCGGGGTCGATGGCAATGCGCCGTGGGCGGCCGAACGTCTCGATGGTGTAGGCAGAATCGGTGCCGGTCACGTCGATCTTGCGGACTTCGGTCTTGCCGTCGGTTTCGACGCGAAGATCAACTGGCATGCGGAACAGGTCGAGATCCTGCGAAACGGCGCCGACGGTGCGGAAGCCCTTGTTGCTGCCGAGGCGGTAGACGGTGAACTTGTCCTGGAAGGCCGGTGCGCCAGTGCCGTCCAGCCACTGCGCGAAGAACGGCGTCAGGTTCAGGTTGCTGGCCTGCGCCTTTGCGACCTCTTCCACGTCGGCGGTGCGCACGGACTTGTCCGTATATTGCGAGAGCAGGCCGCGCAGGAAGGCGAGAAACTTGTCATCGCCCATCTGGTAGCGCAGCATGTGGAAGACCATGGCACCCTTTTCCAGCGTCATGGACTGGAACTGCGGCGAAAAGTAGTCCACCCGCGCCAAAGTAGTCAGCGGGACAGTGTCATAGGCGAGCGCACCGGCTTCGATGTCCGGCAACGTGTTCTGGAGCGACGTCTTGCCGTTCGATTCTTCCAGATTCATCAGCTCCGCATAGCGTGCCATGCCGTTGGTAATCCATGCGTCGTTCAGCGTGCCCGGCGAGATTTCGCTGCCCCACCATTGCCGCGAAACGGTGTTCGCCAGCAGGCGATAGCTGTTCTTGTCGCCGACGCGATTGCCAGCGATGGCGGCGATCTCCGGTCCCCATGAAGCCGCGACGGAGTCGTCCGGGATCTCCACGATCTGGAGCTTGCTGCTCTCCGGCTGACCAAAGGTGGTCGTGAAGTATTCCTGCTGTTGCCCGGCGACTGCGGCGTACTCCGCAGCGTTGGCCTTGTGCTTATCCGTCACGTAGACGGAGACTTGGCTGCTGCCCGCAGGCTTGATGGCGGGCAGGAACTTGCCCGCGATCAACGTGCCAGGGAAGCCGGGCTTGGTCCAGTTGAAATCGAACTCGGTCTTGTTGCCGGGAACAGATTTCTTGCCGGTGAAGCCGCTGCCCACGGCGGTCTCGTCGCCCGGAACGGTGGCCCGCAGGTTCATGGTGAACCGGTCAGTGTACAGACCCACCATGGGAAACCAGCGGCCGGGATAAAGCAGGATTGAGACCGGCTCCGCCAGCGCGGCCATCTTGATGCCTTCGACCGGGCTCGTATCGGCTTCCTTCAGGATGCCATTGTAGGCGAAGGTGAACGTTGCCGTGGTGTTCGCGGGCAGTGTGTTGGGCAGGGAGATAGTGACGGTGCTGCGCCGGGCATCGCGGTCGCTATTAAGCGGCTTGCCATCAGGGCCGGTAATTCTGGTAATGCGAAGACCATTGTTCAGTTCGAAGGTGGCGGAGGTCAGGTCCTGCAGCGCCGTAAAGGTGACAACCGCCGTGGCGGTCAGGCGTTGCGCTGCGGGGTCAAGCTGCGCGTCGATGGTATAGCCACTTACTTGAATCTGCGGGCGCGTGCTGCTGCCCGTCTGCGCGGAGGCACATACGCCGGCTGTGCTCAGCGCCACGGCTGCGCTTTTGATAAGTGTCTTGCGACTGATCGCGAACATGCGTGCTGGATCCTTCGTTCTTGGGGACGGGTCTGCCCATCGTGTGCGGGCACTACTCGTTAGACGCAGGTGTGTTCGCCCCGGATACGGAGCCGGGCAGCAGGTTCAATGCGATCAATACCGCATCGCGCAAGCGCTGAATGCTGGGCTGACCGGTGGGGGATTGAAGCCTCTCCCGAACCTCAGCGAGCGCTTCTATCTGAGCCTTGCGTTCGGGCGTGTCTGCCAGCAGCGGCTTGAGGTGCTTGACGATATTGTCTGCTGTGAACTGGTCTTGCAGCAGCTCAGGGACAATGCGCTTGCCAGCGATCAGGTTCACCATGGCAATGGGGAGGTTGCCGTATTCGTCCTCCTGCGCCGGAATTTCTACCGGGTAGCGGACGAGACGCTTGGCGGCGGCGAAGGTTAGTTTGGAGACTTTGTACACGACGACCAACGGCGTGCCGATGACCGCCGCCTGCACGGTCGCGGTACCACTTGCAACGACAGCGGCCCGGCTATGCAGGAGCGCCGCACGGGCATCGCGGACAAAGGTGATACGAGGCAAATCGGGTACCCCGCTGAGTTGTCCATCGCCGGTGTTGTACTGAATGGCTAATAACTGTTTTTCGCTGAGTCCGGGCGCAACCGGTACTAAGTACTCGTAAGCCGGTCCAAGGAGCTTAGCTGCTTCGACAATCGGCCATAGGTTCTTCCAAATCTCACTGCAGCGGCTCCCCGGTAGAAGAGCGACCCAAGGCTTCGATGTGTCCAACGCATACCGAATCCCATCATCACCTCGCCAATAGGCCCACGGTCCGAGTTCTGCATCGCCATAGTTCCACTGGTCCTGATGGATGTCTTTGGCCGCTTCCGCATATCCCTCACGGCTGATCGTTGGTAGCGGCTGCTCAGCGAGGGGATGGCCGATGAACTCGGCTTCCACGCCGCGATTGGCGTAGAAGGTCTGCTCGAAAGGGAAGATCGTAAGCATCTTGGCGACACGCTGCTGCACCCAACGCAGGCGGCGGCGCTTCCATGCCCAGAGTTGCGGGCTGACGAACCATAGGACCGGCACACCGAGGCGCTTCAGATGCTTGGCGAGGCGGAAGTTCACATCAGGAAAGTCGATGAGAATGGCAACGTCTGGCCTGTTTCCCTTGATGGAGCGCACCAGTGTGCGGTAGCTCCTCAGGATGCGCGGAATGTGGCGCAGGATCTCCGTGATGCCCATAACGGCGACATCTTCCGCGCGGATGACGCGAGTCTGGCCAGCGGCTTCCATCTGCGTTCCGCCCAGGCCGGTAAACCGTGCATCCGGCAGGACCTCTCTCAAGGCGGTGATGAGTTCCGCGCCATAGTGGTCGCCAGAAGCTTCGCCAGCGGAGAGGAAGATGAGCGGGGCAGAGCGCACGTTGAAGCTAGTGTAGAGTGCCGGGGCCGTTGAAGGCTCGAATGTTTCACGTGAAACATTCTGAACAACCGGACACGTTCTCCAACGCCGGTTCACGCCACTCCCACACGGGGACATTTACGTTAGCGCTAACGTAAACACGTGTTCTGACGCATTCGCGCGCTTGATTGTGGTTCGCGGCTGACGGTTCCCGCATCTCGATACCGTGCGGCCCGTATGCGTGGCGCTTGGGTGCGGCTTGTTGTTGAGGCGGTTTCTACAGCGCCAGAGGGTGCTGGGCGCTGAAGGAGGCATATGCGCTGGCCTCTTCTTTGAGAGAACGCAACGTGCTGCCTGTGCGACCGCCACTCCGGCCACCGTCGATCCTTCACATCTCTTACGCTACTCGCTGACAGCCGTTAGCGTCTTTGTCAATGCAGATGCGGTATCCCTTTGTTCTGTTGTGAGGCTTGTAGCCATGAAGTGCAGATTTGCTACGCTGCGGTGATCGCCGGACTCTACGGCTAGCTGCGTCCATGCATAGGCACGAGCCACGTCCTGCGTTACGCCGTAGCCCGCGAAGTAAAGCTGGCCCAATCGAGCTTGCGCTTGTGGATCATGTTTCTTTGCAGCCTTCTCGAACCACTCGGATGCTACAGCAGGATCTTTCTGCGTCCCAATGCCGTCCAGGTACATGGTTCCAAGCAGGTACTGTGCTTCAGCAGCGTTCTGCCGTGCCGCAAGCATAAGCCAGTGCTGGGCCTGCTTTGGATTCTTCGACACGCCGCGACCGTTCAAATAGCTTTCGCCTAGCCTTGTTTCTGCTACGCGGTCATCCGCATTCGCAGCTTGAGTCCAAAGCTGGATTGCTTGGTGGCGGTCACGTTGGATCCCTTCTCCACGCGCGTATAAGTCCCCCAGGGCCGACAAAGCTGGAGCATACGACTGGCCTGCAGCTGCTGAAATCAGCGATGCGGCCTTTGCCTGGTCACGAGCCACACCCAAACCCTCTCTGTAAAGCAGACCCAAATAGAGCTGCCCTCCTGGTTTGCCTCGATCAGCTAGTGGCTGCTCTATGGCAAGGACATGCTGCGGGTCTTTGGCGACTCCGTATCCATAGTAGTAGAAGCTGCCGATGATTGCTGCTGCATCCGCGGAACCCTTTGCCTGAGCCTGTTGCAGTAGTTCCATGGCACGTGTGAAGTTACGAGCCTGCCCTGTACCGTACATCAGTTGCTTCGCTGACTCACAAAGTGCCGCCGGAGAGTCGTCCGCAGCTTGAGCGAAAGCGGTACTTACCAACCAGCCAGCACCAAGTACGCAGGATGCACAAACGTTAACGTAGAACGATCTCATGGTTTGCTCCTTTCGCCGTTTCTGTGCGTGCTGGAGTGGGGCCGCACTGATTGTTGGTTGCAGCTGCTGGTGAGATGGCCTGCCCGGGACCTTGCGACTGAAATTGACTCAACGGCCTTCCTGCGGAGACACCTTCGATCATGCGTTCCAACGAAGCTGCATCACGCGGTCCTGCATACAAGGTGCCGTTCACAAAGAGTGTCGGTGTTGCGTGCACCCCATATTTCTTACCCAGGTCAAGGTCCTGCTGCACCGCACCCAGCGATTGTTCCCGGGCCATGCATGAATCGAACACTGCCGCATTTAGACCAGCCTTTTGTGTCACACCGTCCGCTGCAGCGCGCAGAGATTGCGGACGAAGCTCTGTCTGTTTTGCGAAGAAGGCGTCGTGCATGTCCCAGAATGCCTCGGGTTTCTGCATCCTTGCGCATTCCGCCATCTCTGCCGCAGGCTTCGCCCAGGGATGCATGGCGAGTGGAAAGTACCGAAATACCAATGAGACCTTGCCTGTTTCTTTTGGCAATACCGCCGCTTCCAGCGCTTCCGTTAGCCGCTTGCAGTAAGGACATTCGAAATCAGAGAACTCCACCAGTGAAACCGGTGCTTTTAGCGGACCACGGGATGCGGCCTCGCCAGCTACAAGTTCCTTCGCAGCTGTGGCAGCTTTCTCCTGTTGTTCGACGAGCGGATTGCTCGACAGATCATAGAGCAGCGGTGTGATGTAGCCGCCATCTGGCGAGAGATATACAACGATTTGCCGTGTGCCTGCCTCGTAGGACATCTTCCAAAAGCACGAAGCGTTCGCTTGAGCGGAGTCCTTCAATGACAGTTCCGCCGTTGCAGATATCTGGTAACGACCACGTACGTAGGAAGCTACTCGATCCTTTACAGGCTGTGAAGGCGCGGTACACCCCGCACCCCACATACGGACCGGAATGAGTGCTACCACTGTAAGCAGTAATCCATACTTTCTCATTCCATGCTCCCTAGACATCAAGTCCGTTCTGCTGCGCCACTACAAAAGGCATCACTGGAACCTGCAACTTGCAATCCGGTCGTGGTCCTATGCGTGGCCTAGCGGTTGGTATGTCATTTGGATCTGCATAAACGCTTTGCTTTACGACATCGCCGCACTCACATTCGAACTCATCGTAATTACATGAGTCAGGATCACAAACGTCACCATCGGGATTGCAGCCGCCGCCCCCACCGCAATCTGAATCGTCTGGATAGCAGGAGCAGTAATCATAATTAGAGCACGCCGTACCACACACATCAGTGCAAGATGGGCACTGCCAGCCATCGTTGACGCAGTTTGGAGCCTGACCATCCTGGCATGTTGGTGCGTCACCTTGACAAGTAGAAACCGAAAAACATTGCCATGAGTTGCTTGAGCAGATTGCTTCAGTGCCATCTTGGCAAGTCGGAGCTCCTCCTTGGCAGTTACATTCCCAAGTACCTTGGCTACCACATACACAACTGTCGTTTGGCTGTGCATCACCGCAGCCGTTATTGCCGTTCCCATCTCCTTGGCCGCTGCCGTTGTTTCCCCCAGCGCTGCTGATACCTGCCTGTACTTGTGACATCTTTGCTGCATCGCACGAGCTTGGTGTTAGCAGAGTGTTGCCATTTTGGTAGGACACTGAGGTACCGGAGCACGCTGAGGAAGTGCATTCCCCTAGGCCTTCTGGTTCGCTTTGCAGGCGGGATGCCGGATTTTAGGCGTTGGTCCCTCATGATCGGTGACTGTGTCACCAATTTGCGGGACGCTCTTGACCATTTGGTATTTGCTATCGCAAGTGACCCCGCTGGGCCGTGTAGGGACAAGGCCCATGTTGCGGCCTTTGTGATCGCTAATCGTCCCGAAGAATTTCAGGGACAGCAAGAACCGAATTGCCAGTGTTCCTGAGATCATAAAAAATGCCATCGCTGATTTCCAGCCCTACCGCAGGCCTCACAAGAAATTTCCTCCATTGTTGTCTGTCCTGCGCGAGCTCGCTAACGGTAGTAAGCATCATTTGCTGAATGTCGTTTTCGCCACAACAGAGCAAGGGAAGTTGGGCTTTCAGGCGGTAGGCGGCCCGGTTCACCTTACGGCTGGGGAGTACGCCCTCCTTGAGGACAACATTGAGAACGAATCCATATTTTTGGTGTTCAGGCCTGGCGGTGCTAACCGTCACATAAAACTCGTTGCCTACGACGTTAAGTTTGGAGTCGCTATTAAGCACACCCCGAAGCCCGGTGATACTTCGTTCGACGCGGGAAGCGCACTCTACCGTCCTCTCTTGGAGCTTCTTTTCGAAGAAGTTCAGAGTGTCATCGACACTATCAGTAAACTCGTGTGAGTCGAAAACCAACCGCATGGGTGTCCCTTTCCGCCGCGTGGTACACTGCGGCAGATGGACACTCACGCGGTACGCTCAGACCCGGCCAAGGAAACTGATGGCGACTTCGCGAAGTTCACGAACTATGTGCGGCGAATACTTTCCGTCCCGCACTCCGAAATACAGCGACGACTAGAAGCGGAAAGAGAAGCTAAGCCTTCCGCTTTCCCCGCCCCTGTCTCCGGTACGACAACCCGTTAGCGGTCTGCACAACGGGCTTTCCCTTTACCCTACGCCTGCAACCCCCTACCCGTGACCTCAGCAAACGTCAGACGCTTGCCAGCGACTTGCGAGAGCGTCTTTATGAAACGTCCGCAATCGTTGGTCCCACGGTTGTTATAGCGGAAAGCCTGTTCGTCAATGTAGCGGAACAGGTGGAACGGCTCTACGGCAACGTACGTGCCGTGCAAGCCCCGTTTCAGCAAGCTCCAGAAGTTCTCCAGACCGTTCGTCGAAACGATGCCGTCAACGTATCCCACGGCATGATTCACAACGGAGTGCATGTAGTTCTGTTCCAAACCCCAGTAGGAGATGAGTTCATCGGTCATGACGTGAGAGCCGCGCTCCACATGCGTGTCGATCTTGGCATGTAGTGTTTTCTTATCACGCTCGGCAATCACGTGAGCTTTGACGTTTCCGCCGCGCTCCAGCATTCCCATCACAACCGTCTTGCCGGTAGCGCCCCGCCCCTGGATTGCAGCCTTGCGCTTGGCAGTGTGCATGTTCCGGGCCTTGCCACCAATGAACGTCTCATCAACCTCTACCATGCCCTTCAGCTTGCCACCGTCGAACCCATCTTGCATGGCGAGACGAATCCGCTGAAGCATGAACCATGCCGACTTCTGAGTGATGCCCAGCGACCGGGAAAGCTCATAGCTGCTGATGCCATTCTTGCTGTTCGACAGCAGCCAAAAGGCCGGAAGCCACTTATCCAAGCCGATAGGTGAATCCTCTAAGACTGTTCCCACCTTTAGAGAGAACTTCTGACGCGGATGCTTCACACGGCAGTTATAGAGGCGTGACTTCTCCATGTAGACAACCTTGTCAGAGCCGCAATGTGGGCACCGGACAATGCCATCCGGGAAGCGCACCGCAAGCATGAACTGACGGCAGTTCTCAGCATCAGAGAAGAGCTTGATGGCTTCGAGTAGTGTCTTCGGGGCTTCCATTCCTCTACAGTACACAGAAAGTGGTACTCAGTCAAGTATATTATTACCTTCTGGATGGATAAGCTCATGACTTTCTAGACCTGCGGGATTCTGATTGACACTGGACAATGTCCCGCTATTGTTTGCATCGATGAGATCAATTGCTGAAGGCAGTGGTCGCACTGAAGACTTGGCCGCCGGTATATGCTTGAAAACCAGTACTGGCTTGGAACCCGTCAGTCACATTCCCGCCAGTCAAAACATACGAAGGTTGTGTTAAGGCATTTCCTGACGGAACGCCGTACACGGATACGATTGTTATATGTCCGCCACCGTTCTGATTTCTCCAAGTGTCATTAGCAGTAAGACTTTGGTAGATGGCTTGGTAGAGGTCCGAGCCTGCGGTTATTTGCGAGGTATCTATATATGCATGTATCGTCGCATTAGCTGCGAAGGCAACCGCCTGAGGTTGATTATTGGCGTTTCTGTACAGAGATGAGTTATCTACGATAGGAACGCTGGAGCAGTTTTGTGACAAAGAAGCATGCCCAAGCACTATCAAACCTATTACGATTGTAATAGAGCGAAGTAGCCGCATAATCCACTCCCATTAACGAACAATCGATTCTGATGAGGATTGTATGTTCCGGATAGCGTCCTGCAATTGTTCGCCGGAGTGAACTGAACGACCCTCGGCTAATTTCAACTCATCGACAGGGTCATTTGCGAGGAGTGCACCATTTCTTACGATCCATGATTTTCTGATCGTATAGAAAGCACCATTAGCGTGATATCGGAGGAAAAGAAGATAAATGGTTTTTGGCTGGACTACGTAAGGGCTTTCCTCGATACCGTTCGTAAGAGTTCGTTGAATGCCTGAAGTGTCTGGAACGAGGACAGTGCCGCCAGGTATCAAGACAGTGTACGGGATCGTCTCGTTAGGGCCGACTTGTATGGTTTGCAGAGGCGTTATGTCGATTTGCGAGTAAATAGATTTATGCGTGGGCGAAACAAACGTTTTATATTTGGAAAATGAGCCCACGATTACTGCGTCGTGCTTGGCGGGAAACTCTTCTGTGAACGGTACGCCGCGAGAGCGACCAAAACCAAGGCCGTCAGCAGATGGAGGTGCATCGAGTGGTCGCGGACTGCCTACGGTTTCGTCAAAGTAATTCCCTCGAGCAATAGAGTTCCCATCCTCTTGGCTTGGAGATGTCGCAACTCGTTGCCAAGCGGTCGCAGAACGGGACCGCGCTTGGTATGTGTCATTTCCGGCGACTTGCGCTTCAGCAGTCACGGCGAGAACGAGTAGGAGCAATAGAGCGTTTGAGCTAGTCCACATATCACTTCTCCGTAGAACGTCATTTGCGGCGGTGGAGACGATGCGTTAGAAAGCACGTGCTAGGTTTCTGTATAAGGTGAAGATTTAATCAAGTACGGCGCACACGCAAGCGCCAAGTCGCGCCATTCTGCATCCTAATCGCCGGGTTGGAGGCGCAGGGGTTCGGCGGGGATGGGGATGGGTGTGGTTTCCTGGTCTTTGTACTGGAGGCGGTAGAGGCGCCAGTAGAGT
>CAXTXE010000034.1:30799-33357 GCA_964248165.1 uncultured Terriglobus sp. | reverse complement strand
CTCCCCGTCGTCGAGGCTGTGGGTTTGTGGGACGCGGGCCTTATCCGCGTTCCAAGCGCTTGCGCGTCAAATCCATAGCCTGCTTTTAGTGCTGCCGATGCTTCTTCCCGCCCTGCGGCGGCGGGGCATGGGTGTCCGCTGGAGCAGGTTGAGGCGCGACCAGCATCTGCTCCAGGTGGTCGAACCGGCTGTTCAACGCCGACACCTGCCGGGTAAAGAAGAAGTACGTCCTGAAGGCTCCCAGAGCAAAGCCCAGAGCCAGGATGAGGGCGAACACAGTCCAGGTCTGGAAGCGGGCCTCTTCCTTGAGGTGCCCGACTGCCTCCCGCGCATGGTAGGCCGCCACCTCGATCGACCGGATCGGTCCCTCAACGGCCTTCTCAATGGGCTGCTTGAAGTCCTCCTGCACCACCTCCCGGATGCCGGCGGCGATGTACTTGCTGGTCTGCTGGCCCAGCATGGCCGGCAGCTGCCGCACCTGGGCGATGGTGGCCTCAAGCGCCGCCGTGCTCTGCTTCAGCTCCGCGTCCCGCGCCGTCATGCCCTCGGCCAGCTGGCGGGTGGCTCCGTAGATCGCTAACAGCTCATCGTCTCTCATCGCGCTACATTCCTATCCCAAACCCACGAGAGTGCTCGCGCTCGATCTCCGGCTCTTGGGTCTTCGTCTGTTCCTGCTGCTGCTTCAATGCCTGCTCCTGCTGCTGACGGGCAAGCGCCTGCGCCTGTTCCTGCTGAAGCCTGGTATCCATGCGATTGCCAAAGTCGGCCAGCTTGGCCTCGACGGACTGCTGCGCCTCCATCCTGCGATGGAATCCTCCTAACAGCTCATCCAGCCGCGCCTGCATCTCCGGGGTAGGCGGTCGGGCTTGTTCCTGCGCTTGGTCTCTCTTTGGGGCAGCTTTGGCCTGTTCTTCCTGGGGCGTATTGCCGAACAGGGAGCCGGCCCGCTCCTTGCAACGAGCCTTTGCGGTTGCGGTTGCGGTTGCGGTTGTTCTTGCCGTTGTTCCTGCTGTTGCGGCTGCTTTTGCTTCTGCCCACCGCAGGTGCGCGTAGCTTGTGAAACAAACTAGGTATCGCCGACGCCGACCGGTTTACGGCCGCCGCCTATCGTGGGGGAGAGAAGATCCGCAAGGGGTCGGCTTCGATTGGTGGCGGTATGTGGAGAGGCAACGGTATCCAATATGCGATGACCGATGATGCCGGCTCCGGCGGGATGAACGAAGCTCTCTCCGTCGAAGCAGACGACCGGATGCTGTACTTCAAGCCAATGGGAATGCAAGGCCATCGCAGCGGCGAGAAAGAGAAGCTGACCTTTGAAGGGGCCGCTGAACTCTTTTGGGAGCTCTTTATTCAGCCCCTCCAACAGTGATTGAACGCCAGTATTACCTCGGCGGTATATCACTCTTGGCACATACTTTAGCTATGGATTGGGAAGTGGAGGTCAGCGACGAGTTTCTGGCCTGGTACCAGTCCCTAGACGAGTCGGAGTGGGAGAGCGTGAACGGCGCGGTGGCGGAGCTGGAGCACTACGGTCCGACCCTTGGCCGACCTTACGTTGACACGCTGATTGGGTCGAAGTACCCGAACATGAAAGAGCTTCGGGTGCAGCATCAGGGCAAACCCTACCGCATCCTGTTCGCCTTCGACCCCCGTCGGAACGCCTACCTGATTCTGGCGGCGACAAAACCGGTGACGCGAACTGGTACGTCGACGCGATCCGCCGAGCGGACGCGATCTATGGCCTGCACCTGATTGAGATTGGAGAGTGAACCCGATGTCCCACCGATGGAAGGATGTTCGCAAGCCGCTGTCTTCGGAAGCCGAGGAACGGATTCAGCGGGGCGTGAAGGAAGCGGCTGCGGTGATGACGCTTCACCAGCTCCGCGAAGCCCGGAGCCTGACTCAGGTCAACCTTGCTAAAGTTCTGCAGATCAATCAGGGTGCGGTCTCGAAGATGGAGAAGCGGGCGGATACGTACGTCTCGACGGTGCGCAACTTTACCCAGGCGATGGGCGGGCAGTTGCAGGTGAAAGCCATCTTCCCCGAGGGCGAGGTTCAGATCGACCAGTTCGAGGCCGTGGCCGAAGCGGACACCCCTCCTTTCGCCCCGGCGCGATCCGCCTGAACTCGCCGCTCAGCGCCTTGTCGGGTCCGGTTTTGGTACACGTGCCGCTGCGCTTCGCTGGCGGCCTCTAGGCGCAATTGCGGGACTGTTTTTGATGGGGATGGCAGCCCTGGGGCCTTCCGGCTTCGCCTTGGCCTTGCCGCGCTCGATGGGCGATGGTTTTAGGGAAAAGCTGATGCTCTCCGCCCAACCCCATCCATCATCAGAAAGTTTTGGATTTTGCTGTTGCCTGTTTTGATCGTGTACCGGGTCTAGCACCGATCCACAGGCGAAGGGCTCCCTACTACTAGGACTAAGACCAAAGGGCAAAAGCTAAAGGCTTAACTACAGGCCTCCTTTAAGAAACCGGCCCCGTTTCAACGTAGCGCAGGCCCCGTTTCACCGTAGCGCAGGCCCCGTTTCACCGTAGCGCAGGCCCCGTTTCACCGTAGCG
>CAXTXE010000034.1:0-30699 GCA_964248165.1 uncultured Terriglobus sp. | reverse complement strand
TCACCGTAGCGCAGGCCCCGTTTCACCGTAGCGCAGGCCCCGTTTCACCGTAGCGCAGGCCCCGTTTCACCGTAGCGGAGCTTAGGAAATCCTCTTAAAAATTCGCTGGAATCGCAGTTGGCGAAGGATAAACGATTAGGTCGGTCTGGTTGGTCTCTAGCGGTAAAGCGGTGTAGACGAGTTTGATCTTTTTCAGAGCGGCTAAGGCACTCTGCTTGAATCGCCGAATCTCCACGTACTCGGCTCCCATCTGCCCGTGAAGTCCCTCCCAAGTCACCACTCGTGCCTCACGCTTCCGGCTAGCTGCAAAGGCCGTGTGAACTAGCCATGCCTATAGGTCGAGCGCCAACGGTGAACGCTTCAAAGCTCGAAGAGCTCGCATGTCCACTGGGAGTGGAGTCGCAGGGTAGCGGCGTAGAAATCTTCTCCAAGCTCAACCCAGCTCTCCCAATGATTGTCCTGCTAGGTGCGACTGGTGTCCCACCAGAGCATCGCCTTGGGAGCGACCCGCATATCCACCCAGGTATTGTGAGTCGGTCGCTGGTCTTCAAAGGAGATCGTTGATCGGAACAGACGCTCCATTTGCGCATGGAGGCGGGCACTCACGAAGACTACCGCGCAGGCATTCCTCACGTCGGAATTGCAAGGTCTTCGTCGTTCCCTTTATTTTGCCGTGCCTGTGATGGGACGGGTTGTCAGCCTCCCGTGGGGGTCGTCGATGATGCCCCACCCAGGCAGGGTCTGATCGCCTATGATGAGGCGTGCACCTTCCTTGAAGAACGCATAGGTCCAGGCCCAGTTGCGGAAGACGGCGAACCGGTTGCGGAAGCCGACAAGAAAGAAGATGTGCACGCAAAGCCATGAGACCCACGCGGGAAATCCGCTGAGATGTGCCTTGAACGGCCATTTCACATCCGCGACTGCGGCGGAACGGCCGATGGTGGCCATGTCGCCTTTGTCGAAGTAGTGGAATGGCTTGCTCATTCGCTTCCCTGCTACTTCAAGGGCGATGCTCTTGCCTGCATACTCTCCCATCTGCATGGCCGGCTGGGCAACGCCGGGGACCGGCTTACCGCCGCTGGTTGCCTCCGCGAGGTCGCCGCAGATGAAGATTTCAGGATGATCTTTGGGATGAAGATGCTCATCCACAACCACCATGCCCTTCTTGTTCACTTCCACGCCTAACATTTTGCCAAGGGGTGACGCTTGCACACCGGCCGCCCACAAGGTGACGATGGAGTCGATACGTTCGTCGCCAACCATGACATAGCCGGGCTTCACGTCGGTGACGCGCGTGTGTGTACGAACCGTGACTCCGAGCTGGGCGAGTTGCTTCAGCGCGCTCTCCTGGAGATCTTTCGGGTATGCACCAAGAATCACGGGGGAGCCTTCCAAGATGACGACCCGAGCGTTCGCCGGATCGATCAGTTTGAAGTCGTGGCGAATATAGAGCTTGGCGATGTCGGAAATAGCTCCCGCCAGTTCGACGCCAGTTGCACCGCCGCCGATAATCACGAAGTTCAGCGCGGGATGCGTGCCCTTCTCCTGCATCTGGCCTTCTGCAAGTTCAAACGCCAAGAGAACGCGTCTGCGGATCTCAACCGCATCTTCAACGGTCTTGAGGCCTGGTGCCAGGGGTGCCCATTCGTCCTTTCCGAAGTAGGAGTGAGTTGAGCCGGTAGCCAGAACGAGGTAGTCATACTCCAGCGTGGTTCCGCTCTTAAGCGTTGCCCGGTTCTGCGAGGTGTCGAAGCCGGTGACTTCATCCATGAGCACCTGGGTATTTGGAGCACGAAGTAGAGCACGAAGAGGTTGCGCAATCTCATTCGGAGGAAGTACAGCCAATGCCACCTGGTAGAGCAGCGGCTGAAAGGTATGGTGATTGCACCTGTCCACGAGCGTAACGTTTACGTCTGCATGGCTAAGTGCCTGCGCAGCCTTCAGGCCGGCAAAGCCACCACCAATGATCAACACACGTTTGCGCACACCGCCGACCACACCACTGGGCATTGGGAACTCCGTAGGATTCTCCCTCTATGTGATGCGGCTTGGGGTCCCGTTGAGGTCGCGGCTTTTTACGACGTGCGCTAAGCGGCTACGGTGTCTTCTGCAGAGTGGCGCTCGCCACGCCGGAGATGCCAGTGGCTGCAGTGATCTTCGTCACAGCAGCAGTGCTGGCATATTGCATTGGCGTAACGCTGACCAGACCGTCATCGTCGCTGATCGCGCCCGTGCTGGACGTGCCGTAGACAGGTGCAGGCGCGCAGCGTCCCTTTGGATCGCACGGTGGTTGCCATCCGGTAACTTCCTGGTGCAGGGCGACGGTGGCACCCGCGACAGGGTGTCCTGCCACGTCCGTAACGCGAAACGTCACGGAGCCCAGGGATTCGTTGGCGGAGACACTCTGAGCGTCGCCTGAGACGATAACGACTTGCAGATCCTTGGCTGAAACGGCCACGATGTTCTGTGTCGCGCACAAGGTACCCCATCCGCAGGCCTGCACGGTGGCAGCTTCGCCATCTCCAAGTGATCCTGTTGCGCTGACCGAGGCAGAATTTCCGCTGGCATGCGTGCCGCCGAACTGGATGCGAGGCGAGTTCGCCGTCCATGCCACCGCCTGAGCAGCTACCTGCGCGTTGCTGCCGGTCAACACGGCGGATGGTGTGAACAGTGCACTGGCACCTGCCGCAACATACTCCACCGGCCGTACAAAGGTGATTGCCCGCGACGGTTGCGTCGCATTGAAGCTGACCTGCACGCTCGATCCGCTTTTTGCAACCGCCTGCAACTGCACAGTACCTGGCGAGGTCGGTGTGACCTGCGTCTGCACCCAGCCGCTAGCGTCGGTAAGCAGCGTGCACGCAGACAGCCCGCAGGCGCTGTACTGCGCTGCGCCGGCGACCACTGACACATCAACGGCGGAGTTTGCCGCGGGATTCCCGCTGCTGTCAAGGAGCTTGAGCACGAACGGTGCGGACGCGCCCACGGCCACATTTACCGGAGGTGCCACTACCAGCGTGAGCACGTCGTTTGCAGCACCGCTGTAGGTCAGGCCGCCGGAGATGGTGGTGTCCGCGCCGGTCGTCCGGTCGGTCACGGTGACGTCGTCGATGGCGGCATTTCCAAGCGCGGCAAGCGTTGGAGCTGCGGCGATGATTTCCGTAGAGGAAAGGCTTGTCACCGTCGCCACGACGCCGCCGACCGTCACCGTGCTGCTGGGGGTGAACCCTGTTCCCGTGATGCGGATCGTTCCGCCACCCGGAACCATGCGGCTGGGCGAGACACTGTCTGCATACAGAAGGCGCGCGCGAAAGGTGTAATCGGGCCGGCCGTCTCCACGCTGGTCGGCGATGGCGATGCGGACCGTTTCAGCGCTCGCAAAGGAAGCCCGCAGCTGCGTGGTTCCGGCAGAGATGGAGTCGAATGCGGCGGCTTGCGCCAGGACCGGCAAACTGCCGCTGGCATCCGTCCCATGCCACAGACCGATGACGGGAAGCGCCTTGACCTCGGTTGCCACGCCAGACTCATCAAGTGCCGTCACGTCGATCGTCGCGCTGCGCCCGGCGCGGACGGTGAATGTGCTCCAGGGTGTGTGCTGGACACCGCACAGACGACCGCTCCAGACCCCTTCAGCCGGAACTGCGGCAGGTGCGTCTTCAATGCCATCCGCCAAGGTGTTGCACTGCGATGCGGCGTCCGCGATGGTGAGATAGCCGAAGCCTTGCGCGCTGCCCGGTTGGGCGTAGCTGTAGGCTGGAGTAGGCATTGTGCCGGACGGTGCGGGGCTGCCCTGCCGGTACGGTCCAACGGCATAGGGGCCGGTGTAGAGCGGGTTCAGCGCCTCTTCCTGCACGAAGAGATTGGTGTAGTTGAATTGCGTCAGGGACGGTATGCCATAGAGCAGGAAATATCCCGGACCCCACCAGATGGAGCCTCCTGCGGTGCCATTGACGTCAAGGGAGCCGCCGGTCACAGGATTACCAAAGTCGGTGCGCGCAAGAAAGCCGGAGACGCTGCTGACGTCCTGGTATGGATCCGTTTGATATGCCGTCCAGTTATAGTTGCGCTGCACGACGACGTTGATCCCGCTCATGCCCTCGCCAGTGGGAAAGACAATGCGTCCTGAGAGCGACATCTGGCTTGGCCCGGGCGGCGCATTCAGATCAGCGGCGTACAGCATTTCCAGCGATGCAACGTCGTCATCGCGCAGCGTAAAGGGCTGCGGAAGGCACTGGTAGGTGTACGGCCCGCAAAGAATATCGATGGGGTGCATGATGGGCCAATGCGCCTGCTGCACATAGATTGGAGCGGGCGTTCCCGTAAAGACGTTGTCGTTCGTCTGCGACCAGCCCAGACCGATGACGCGGCCAAAGACGCGTTCCATCTGGTATTGCAGCTGCAGCTGCTGCTCCGGCGCGGGACCGCTGCAGCGCCCATTGATGACGATGAGGGCATGCGCCACGTTGCCAGGCTGGATGAAGAGATCAACGCTTTCCGTGACACCATTTTGACGGCAGTTGGATGGTGCACTTGCACCCGCGCCGAGCAGCGTGTCCGTGATGGCTCCATCCGCGTCAAAGATCACGGCGATCTGCTTAGAGGAGTAGTTCGTGCTCTGCACGTCGGCGGGCCACACGGGACCATTGGAACCCAGGTAAACGTTGCCGCCGCTTACGTCCTCATTTAACGTGCCGCCGTTGGTCAAGCTGAAGTTGACGCCCTGCACGTCCCACACGGCAGCTGCGGCGTCCACCAGCGCGGTTGCGGTTGCATTGTCAACGGATGCGCTCAGCGGACCCTGATCGACGAAGTAGTGCACGTGGTTGAGGTACCACCCCATCGGCTTGCTGTCGTTGGTCCATTGCGGACCCGCAACCCAGCGCGGACCGGCAGCACGAGCCGCCGCGGCTGAGAACAGCACGATGACTGCGAACAGCAGGCGCACGGCCCGCTGCCGGTTGCCTTTGCGGATCATTGCGCGGTACCGGCTGAGCGCTGCCACGCGCGGATCATTGCGAGCACGATCGCGCTGTCCACGCGGGCATTCACATCAGTGCCCGGCTGCGATACGGGATGCTTTATTCCAGTGCTGACCGGCGGCTCCGGGGCGATGCTCTTCCCCTGTGGTGTACGTGCCTGCGCTGCGATGCGGGCGGCCGCTTCCTGAAGCGCGGTGCTCGCCGTTATTGAACCGCCAGCAGCACGCAGCGCCAGCATGGGGCGCAAGCGTGGCTGGTCTGTCACCGCAACATGCTGGGCGATCCAGCGAAGATCCACCGTGCCGCTAGCTTTGTTCCCGCGCAGGGGGATGATGCCATCAAGTCCGCCGGCTGGCGACGTGTAGCCCGCGACCGAGGGTGCATGCAGCAGCACAAGCGCCTGCTCGCCCACGACGTACCGTGCCGTTCCTCCCGACCAGAGACCTGACCACTCACGCTGCCCGTAGATTGTTCCTGAGGCTACGCCGCGCACACCTTCGTCCACCCGCCAGCGCACCACCACACAGCCGGGTTCCCGCTCAATGGCGGCGACCTCCCCAGTGAAGACGATGTCCGCATCGCGGAACGCTTCATGCAGTGCGTCTTCCAGTGTCGCCGGAGGGGTGGGGAGTCCGCTGCTCTCACTCGCCGTCGTGCGGACGGATGCATGTGTGCCAGCCGCAAGCGCTGCGGAGATGCTGACCTGCGCGTGCAGGGATCCTGCCGCGACGCATACATTGCAAAGGAGAACCGTCCGAAACCACTGCGTCACTCCGCTTCACCACCCATGTTCTTTATCGGCACAGGGCAGGAGCGTCTTGAGACAGGAAGGTTTTCTACTCTGCCGCGAACGGGCGTAGTTGTGCCTCGCTGGGCCGGGGTGTAAGCAGGCTGACAACCACCAGCGCCACCACAGAGACGGCGAGTGCAGGGAAGATCGCATCCCGCACCGCCAGAACGGGCGGGAGTGCGCGCGCCACCATCGACGTTTGCCAGGCGATGGTGACACCAGTTCCCAGTGCAATGGAGACAACGGCACCTGCCGCCGTGGCGCGCCGCCAGAAGAACGCGGCAAGGATCACCGGCGTCAGCGCGGCGGAATAGATGGTGTACGCATACAGGCTCTTCTTCAAGACGCTTTCCGTCCCCAGCGATTGCCCCAGTGCCCACACGCCGAGCAGCACCACCATGAGACGGGAAAACAGCAGCACCTCGCGGTCCGTCGCCTTTGGGTGAATATACCGGACGAAGATGTCGTTCACCAGATTGGTTGCGGGCGAGAAGAGATAGTTATTCGCCGTGGAGATGACCTTCGCAAAGATCGCACCGGTCAGAAGCGCGCCCAGCAGTGTCAGAGAACCCCCATGCAGGCCGTGCATCGCGGTATAAGCGAGCACTTCGCGCGGGCGGTCGTGCACCTCGCCCAGCGGAAACATCGCCGATCCGACAACGGCAACCGCGACAATGGCCGTCTCCAGGACCACCGTTCCGATGATCCATCCCACAACGGCGTTGCGGGCGTCACGTTCGCTCTTTGCGGAAAAGAACTTCTGGTACATCGACTGGTTTCCGAGCATGAGGAGGCACGTCGGCAGCAGCAGCTCCGCCGCCTGAATGCCGGAAAGATCGCCCAGCGCTTGGAAGTGCGTCGCCGGAAGGGCGGTGTGCACGGCACTCCACCCGCCCGCCAGGTGCGTCAGCGTGGGTAAGGCGACCAGCATGGTGATGGTGGTCAGCGACCCGATGAAGACATCCATGTACGCGACCGACCCCATCCCGGCAATCCCCGTGAAGACAATCACAAACGCCGCCAGGATGTAACGGCCCGCGATGGCGCTGACTGCTTCCGGAAAGATGAGGTGAAGGATGTCGCCGCCGCCGATCAACTGGTAGCTGGTGATCGCGGTATAGGTGAACAGCACAGCTATCACGCCGAGCACGCGCGCCGCCTGGTTATACCGTGCCTCCAGCAGGTCCGGGATGGTGAATTGCGCAAACTTCTGCGCTCGCGGTGCGATGAAGTAAATCAGCAACAGACCCAGCCATCCGCCGCCACCCTGCCACAACGCTGCAAAGCCGTGCCGGTACGCATTCTCCGCCCCGCCCAGAAGCGAACCGGACCCTATCCAGCTGGAGAGCAGGGTGAAGACCAGAACTGCAGTCGGCAGGCTGCGCCCGGCGACAAGAAAGTCCGCCTTTGTGTGCACCCGGCGAAGCCGCCACAGGGAGACGCTGAAAAGCGTCACCACAATCAATCCAACAACCACCGCGTAGAGATTCATGCGTGCGAGAAGTCTACGCGCTTCGGCTGGCGGGACGTGAGACCATATCTGCGATGCAATCACTTGATCCAGCCTCGGCACCGGTCCGCATCGATGGACGGGCGAAGGTGACCGGCACAGGGTTCTACACCGCCGACCTGAACAGTTTTGAAGCATACTTGCATCCCGGCGAGGCACCGCTGCCGGTGTTGCACGCCTGCGTTGTGCCCGCAGCCATCGCATTTGGGCGCGTTTTGCATCTGGACCCGGGCGCGGCGGAGGCCATGCCGGGAGTACGCCTGGTGATGACACCCGCGAACGCGCCCCGGCTGAAGAAAATCAGATCGCTGCTGATGAGCGAGCAGACCAAATACCTGCCGTTGCAGGACAGCAATGTGCTCTACCACGGCCAGCCCATTGCGCTGGTGGTGGCTGAAACGTTTGAGATTGCGCGGGAAGCCGCGGCACGTGTGAAGGTCACGTACTCGCCGCAACCCGCTCTCGTCAATTTCGAGAAGAACATGAGCAACGCCACGCCCGTGAAGAAGACGGGCGCGGGCAGCCAGGCCAGGATCGAACGCGGATCGCCCGATGCGGCATACAACAACGCCGCCGTAAAGGTGCAAGGCCGGTACCTTCTGCAGCCTGCACATCACAACGCGATGGAACCCGGAGCCAGCGTTGCGCACTGGCATGCGGAAGATGGCCTCACAAACCGGTTAACGGTAGTGTGTTCCACGCAGTTTGTGTATGGCGAGGCTGTTGCGCTGGCGGAGGCCTTCGACATTGGGCACAAGGACAAGATGTTGCGCATCGTTGCGCAGGTGGCCGTCGGCAAAGAGATCGATTCACGTGTGCGCGTTGTGGCACCGCTGATTGGCGGTGGCTTTGGCAGCAAGGGCGGCATGAATCACACCATGCTGCCAGCAATGGCAGCCAGACTGCTGCGGCAACCGGTAAAGCTGGTGCTTTCGCGCCAGAATACGTTCAGTCAGATGCCCTACCGTGGAGGTCTTTCAATCCACGTGCGGCTGGGTGCCACACCGGATGGAACGCTGACCAGCCTGCTGCAGGAGACGGTTATTCAATCCTCGGAGACGGCAAGCTTCCTTGAGCCCACCGGCGAAGTCACACCGCACCTGTACGCGGTTGAGAACTTGCTGGTGGCTCACACAGCGGTGTGCTTGAACACGAATTCTCCGGGATGGATGCGAGCACCGGGCGTGGCACCGGGGCAGTTTGTACTGGAAACAGCCATGGATGAACTTGGCGAACGGTTAGGTATCGACCCTATCGATCTACGCCTTCGCAACTATGCCCAGACCGACCCGGAAGGCGGCAAGGAGTGGTCCAGCAAATCGCTGCGGGAGTGCTACCAGCAAGGCGCGGAGCGCTTTGGATGGCATCGCCGCGCGGCGCGCAGCACGGAGCGGGACGGCGTGGAGCGCATCGGTTACGGCATGGCCACGGCTGCATATCCCGCAAATCATTTCCCCGCAACGGCGCGGCTGACCTTCCGCATAGACGGCACCGTACTGGCCGAGACCGCCACGCACGAGATCGGCCAGGGTGCGATTACATCGCTGTCGCAGGTAGTCGCGGAGGCGCTCGCAATGCCGCTGGACCGGGTAGAGATTCGCATAGGAGATACCACGCTGCCCTTTGGAGCATTCTCTGCCGGCTCGTCAACGTCGCTCTCAGTCGGATCGGCTCTGCTGGACGCGGCGCATACGCTGGGTGAGCGGCTGGCCCGGCTGGCGCGCGTGGACCGGAGAAGTTCGTTGTACGGATGCTCGTTGCGCGACATCGTCTTCAACAATGGCAGGCTGCGGCATCGCATCGAAGCGGCCCGGGTTGATTCCGCGGTAGAGGTGCTGGAGCGCGCCGGACGCACGGAGATCGCCGTGAAACGCATCAGCGGCCGGCTGTTTGGCAAGAGCAAGTACGCCCGCATGGCCTTTGGCGCGCAGTTCGCACGTGTTGCCGTCAATGAGGTCACGGGCAGCGTTCGCGTCACGCACATGACCGGCGCGTTTGCCTGCGGACGCATTCTGAATGCGCGGACATCGCGCTCACAGCTGCTGGGCGGCATGATCTGGGGCGTGGGACATGCGTTGATGGAGGAGACTCTGCGCGATCCGCAGGTGGGTGCGTGGGTCAACGCAAATCTTGCGGAAGCACACGTCCCTGTCAATGCGGATGCCCCTGAGATCGACATCATCATGGTGCCGGAGGATGACAGCCTCGGCAGCGAACTGGGCGCGAAAGGGTTGGGCGAAATCGGGATCTGCGGGACGGCAGCCGCCATATCAAACGCGATCTATAACGCGACAGGACGGCGTCTTCGCAATCTGCCCATCACGGCGGATCAGGTGCTGGGGCTGTAAGTGCCGCAACTACTTCGAAGCGAGTTCCACCTTCGCGACTGCGGATGGCGGCGGGGGCACGGCTTGACCAGACTTGAGCATCTTGCCGGCCACCGCATGCTCGATCTCGGAATTGACCTCGCCTCCCAGAAGGATCATCACCCCGGTAAGGTAAAACCACAGCAGAAGAATAATCACCGCACCCAGCGAGCCATACGTGACCGAGTAGCTGTTGAAGTAATGCAAGTACAGGCGCAGAGCCAAGGAGCCGACCACCCAGCCCAACAGCGCGATTAGGGCACCGGGCGTAAACCAGCGCCATTTCCGGTGTGGCAGGTCTGGGCAAAGGACATACATCACTTCAAACGACAGCACCATCAACAGCGATGCCAGCAGCCAGGAAACGGTGTGAACGAGCAGGGCAAGTGCATACGATCCCACAAAAAGATGCCGCAGGCGATCACTTCCGTAGTCGCCCGCAAACAGCGTAAGCAGGGCGCAGGTGACAATGAAAGCCACCAGCAATGTGAGCCCGATCGCTTCCAGCCGAGCCTTCCAGAAAGGCCGTCTTTCCTTCACCTTGTACACGGAGTTCAGCGTGTCCTGAATGGAGGAGATACCCACGCTTGCGGAGAACAATGCAAACAGCAGGCCAAAGGTGACCTTTCCCGGCGTACTTGCACTCGTCGTTTGCTGAAAGGTCTGCGTCACTAACTGGTAGGCAGCAGGTGGAATCAACTGGCCGATCTTATCCAGCAGCTTGAAGTAGATCTGGCTGGACGACCGCGCGACCAACCCCATCAGAGCCGACATGGCAATGAGCGTCGGAAAAATAGCCGCGAAAAACGAGTACGCCAGCTGCGAAGCGCGGCCCAAGAGGCTGTCCTCGTCAATGCCCTGCCAGACACATTTGGCTACCTGCTTCGCTGGAACACCCTGCAGGTCCCACATGCTGGCCAGCGGGGAATGCTGCACGTGCGCCCACGCGCTCTGTTCCAAGGCATGCTCGGTGGAAGCGTGACCCTGCGTGGCAGGATCACCTCCTGCCGGTACATCGCTCTCCTGCGGCGGAGTCAATCCCTGAACCATGCTCTTCTCCTCCCGTGCACGCTGCCCGCACGGGTTTCACTTTAGGATACGGCAGCGTCCGGATAGCCGCCGCAGCTTGCGCACCTGGCGCAGCATCGCGGCGAACTTGCAGCTCATCTAATCGGACATGAGCCGCGTCCACCCTTCCATCTGGCGCAAACTGAAGCAGCTCTACGGCGTTGCCCGCGAGAGCCACCGCGAACCGATCGCCGGACGGCACGTGGCACCCGTACTGGTCGATCCTGAGCACCTGGGCATTACCTTCGTCGGGCACTCATCATTCATGATCCAGATGGCAGGCAAGAATCTGCTCATCGATCCGGTGTTCGCCACGCGGCTTATCCTGCTGCGCCGCGCGCGCCGACCGGGGCTGCGTATTGCCGATCTGCCGCCAATTGACGCGATCCTGCTGACGCACGCACACATGGATCACCTGAACGTGCCCTCGTTGCGAAAGATCATTCGCCATGCGCGCAGGCTCACCGGAGTTGCGCCAGAGGCGATCGTTCCGCAAGGGGTTGGCGACTTAGTGGAGAAACTCGGCTTCCGCGCAGTGACGGAGTTGGCGTGGTGGCAGTCAGCGACCCTGGATGACGAACTGGCGGAGCAGCAGATCGAGATCACGATGACACCCGCAAAGCACTGGGGCGCGCGGATGTTCAGCGACACACACCGGCACTTCGGCGGATACGTCCTGCAGGGTGCAGGTCACAGCGTCTACCACTCCGGCGACACGGCGTACTTCCACGGCTTTCGCGGGATTGGCGCGCGGCTGCGGCCGCAGGTTGCGCTCCTGCCCGTTGGCGCGTACTTCCCAGACAGTTATCGCGCCGTACACACCAGCCCGGAGGACGCGTTGCAGGCCTTCCTTGACCTCCGTACCGCGACAACGATGATTCCCATGCACTTTGGCACGTTTCCGCTGGGCAAGGAACCCATGAGCGAGCCACCGGTGCGGCTGCTGGCTGCGGCAAAGCGCGCCGGGATTGCAGACAGCGTCCGTGTACTGACCGAGGGTGAGACACTGCAGGTCCATGCGGAAGCTGACCACCGTCGAGTCGCATTACTGGATCGATAGCTTTCCGGTGGACCTCGCAGTCGCCTGCGCGGTGGCCGCGTGCGTGATGATCCTTACAGCACCGTTAGTTTTTCATTTCGCGATGCGGTACTTCGCAACTCACCGCCTGCTTGAACGGGAGGAACACCGCTCTGCGTCTATCTTCCTCGCACTGGTGTTGACGCTTTTCGCAGGCGTTGCGTCTGCCGCACTGACCATCACCGGACGGCTATTCGTTCGGATGTACCGCGATCCCTTGTGACAGGGTCAGTTGCGCGCACCGAAGATGGCGGAGCCGATGCGTACACACGTCGATCCTTCTTCAATGGCAACAGCGAAATCGTGCGACATGCCCATGGACAGTTCCGGAAGGTCGATCCCGGGGATGATTGCCACAGCATGGTCGCGCAGTTCGCGGAGGCGGCGAAAGGTAGGACGCGCACCTTCGGGGTCGTCCGTGTAGGGCGGCACCGTCATCAGGCCGCGCACATCGATACCATCCATCTCCTGCAGGTTACGCAACAGACCCATCAGGGCGTATTCGCTCACACCCTGCTTTGTTTCCTCTTCGGAGAGCTTGACCTCAACCAGCACCGGCAGCACCTTGCCGACCTGCGTGCACACATCATTCAGACGGTGCGCGACTTTAACGCTGTCCACCGCGTCCACCGCGCTGAAAAGCCATGCGGCCTTGCTGGTTTTGTTGGATTGCAGGTTGCCAATCAGATGGGCTTCAATCTCCGCGACATCTTCTCCTAGCAGCGAGTGGAGTTGCTCTCGCTTGTGTTCCCACTCCTGCACGCGATTCTCGCCAAACAGGCGCTGTCCCGCGCGGAACGCCTCCACCAGAGCCGGTGGCCCCCATGATTTGGAGACTGCCATCAGTCTCACCGTATCTGGCTCCCGGCCGCACCGTGCGCAGGCGGATCTAATCTCTGCGCGGATGCGGGCCAGATTTTCTGCAATTGACATGCATCCAGCTTATCTGTTTGCGAAGCTGGTCTGCTCGAAGGTCTGTTGCCGGAGTTGTTCCGTTTCGCCCAGGCCGAGCGCTCGCGCATAGGCGTGAACCATACCGTCCAGGCTGAAACGCTGGTGCACGCGCCGCCTGCCGTTCTCACCCAGCGCGCGCCGCAGACCTGGGTTGTCCAGCAGGAATCGGAGCTTTTCGGTCAGGTCGGCAACTGTTGGTTCGATCAACAGGCCGCACTCGCCATCCACGACAAACTCGGGGATGCCGCCGATGCGGGACGCGATCACCGCGAGACCGGATGCCATCGCTTCCAGGTTCACCAGACCGCAACTCTCCTGCCATCGCGAGGGCAGGCAGAAGATATCAGACGCGGCGTACAGCCCCTCCGTCACGGGATCAACAAGCTGACCTGTAAAGGTTACGGGCAGACCGCGCGCCATGTCTTCGAATGTTGCGCGTTCCTTTCCTTCGCCAGAGAGAACGACGTGAACACGGGAACGCGAGAGCCGGGCTGCAGCCTCAAGTAACAGGTCCACCCCCTTCTCATGGATAAGAGAAGAGCACTGGGTAACAACGGTCGCGTCCAGTGGGATGTTGAAACGGCGGCGGAACTCAACGCCTGAAGTATGCGGTTGATTGGTTCGAACAGCATTCGGAATGGTGATGGTGGGGCATCGCGAGAGATTCTCACGACGTCCCGCCTGCCGCGTATATTCGCTTGCGGCAATCACCAGACTTACAGGTCTTACGAGAAATCGCAGGACGGCGCCCTTAAGCCCGGATGCGACAAAGTCAACGGTGCGCGAAGTTTCATCCATGTAGACCACTCGAGCACCCGCAAGGCGGCCAAGCCAAGGTAACGGCCGGACGATTCCACCCAGAGTGTAGACCACCACATCTGGACGCAGATCCTGCAGGTGTGATGCTGTCTGGGCAATTGCTTTGGGGTGGAAGCTCGCCTGGCCCGCCACCGCAATGACGTTCACCTTGTCCCTGAGATAAGCCGCGACAGCCGGTGTCGGAGAGGAGTCAAACCCCGCAGTAAATTGGTGCATGGGATAAAGTTCCGCCATGCGCGCAGCAAACAACTCCAAGCCGCCGAGTTTGTTCGGCGTCAAGCCGTAGAACCAAAGGACTCGCACACTCCTCCTGTATGTACAGGTACGAACCTTGCAGAAAGCTTAGAACCGTATCTTACGGCCAGGCTCGTTGAGGAGGTCTACAGAGGTTTTCACCTTAAGCAATTTGCCAGGAATTACGCGGGGGCAAGAAGTGCCAAAGGTAATACATCGCGCAATCCCTATGCGCAATTCAGCGATAAATGACCAAAACGAGCTCAGATACTTCGCTAAGCGGAGCTATCTAGAACGGGCGGGATACTTTGGTTACCTGATACGAATACTTGGTAACCGTAAGCTTTGTCTTGGACCTTGATGACATCTTGCGGAGGCTAGCCTGAACTACCCACCTGATAGGTGGATAGGTAGCGCGGGAGTTTCTGTGCCTCAAAGGAGGAGCTTCTTAACGGCCATGCTCTTCCAGGTATCTCTCCACTTCAAGCGCTGCCATGCATCCTGTTCCCGAGGCGGTAATGGCCTGGCGGTAACGCCGGTCCTGCACATCACCCGCGCAGAAGACGCCCGGGAGCACCTCTCCGTTTCGAGTGGTAAAGACGTTGTCCTTGCTCTTGATGTAGCCGTCTTCGTCCAGGTCCATCTGGCCTTCGAAAAACCTGGCGTTGGGTATGTGGCCGATGCCGAGAAAGAAGCCGGAAAGAGCGATCTCTCGTACCTGTCCACTTACGGTGTTTCGAATGCGGATGCCACGGACTTCCTTCTCCTCAACGCCCAGAATTTCCTCAACGACGGTGCTCGTCAGGAACTCGATGGCGGGGTGTGCCATGGCGCGTTCCAGCATGATCTTGCTGGCGCGGAACGTTGCCGAGCGATGGATGAGGTACACCTTTGTCGCGAAGCGCGTCAGAAACATCGCCTCTTCCATGGCCGAATCGCCGCCGCCGATGACGCAGATCTCTTTGCCGGAAAAGAAGAACCCATCGCAGGTGGCGCAGCTGGAGACGCCGTGGCCGATCAATGCTTGCTCGCTGGGCAGCCCAAGCCAGCGCGCGCTTGCACCGGAAGCGACAATCAGTGTTCGCGTATGCACCGTCTTGCTGCCGAAGTTCAGCTCGATGGGTGCCTTGCTCAGATCTGCGCTGACCAGGTGGCCCATCTCCATCTCTGCTCCGAACTTTTCCGCCTGCCTGCGCATGTTTTCGACCAGTTCAGGGCCTTGCACACCGTCAGGCCAACCTGGAAAGTTTTCCACGGTGGTGGTGATGGAGAGCTGGCCGCCAGGCTCGTGGCCCTCGATGACGAGCGGTTTCAGGTTTGCGCGCGCGGTGTAGATGGCTGCAGTAAGTCCGCTGCAGCCGGAGCCAAGGATAACGGTGTCGCGAATGCTGGAGATGGTCTCTGCCATGGTTTGGAAGGCGTGCATGGAACACACGCAGCACTCATTCTAAATGCGCCATCACGCGAAAGGATTCAATCACCTGCGTCCCGGAGCCATCCCACCGTCGCGAGGCTGCGTCCCACTGCTTGCTATGGCAAAGAATGTGAAATCGCTCCCTCACCCCACACACAGCCTTTTGAAGGGCGCGCTTGCGGGCCTGGTTGGAGGCCTGCTGGCAACCGCGGCAAAGAACGCAGCGGAAAAGATCTACCCTCCGCGCACGCACGGCGAAACGGAGCCTCTTGCCCTGGTGGCAGAAAAGTTCGGCGAACCCGTTCACGAAACTACCGAAAAGAAAGCCGTTCAGGAGGCGATCCACTGGGGCTTTGGTGCCTTGGCGGGCGCGGCCTACGGCGTGATGGCAGAGCTCTATCCGCCAGTTACGGCGAAGGGTGGTGCCACATTCGGGCTTGCCCTGATGACGGTAACGCACCAGGGCGCGCTGCCAGCTCTGCACCTGTCCGCGCCCCCGGGTGAGCAGGATACGCGGGAGCGGCGCAGCGAGGCGGTGACGCATGTGGTGTACGGCGTGGTCTGCGAAACAGTTCGCAGCCTGGTCAGGAAAGTGCTTTGAGCTAGTAGTCCAGTTAAGCCGCGCGGGCTGTGGCCGGGCGAGCGCGTACTGGACTACTTAAATCTGCGAATAGGCCGTAGGTGTCAGCACCAGGTTGTCAATGCTGGAGACAATCGGTTCGCTGCTATAGCGGGGGTCGTGCGAGAGCTTTTGCCAGCCCGGCACCGCGCTGAAGGCCTTCCAGTGTGCGTCCATCTCCGCCAGATCTTTATGCGCCAGCATGTAGGTCAGGCTGGGGCCGCGCGCTCCGATCAGGTCGTCAGCATAAAAGACAGATTTAGAACCAGACTGCGCAAAGTAGTCGAACTCGCCCTTGTGAAACATTTCCACTTTGCGGACATGTGCGGCGTAGGTGGGGCTCTCATAGGTACGCAGCTGCAGAATGCGTTGCTCCTTTGCGGGAGCGGTGAGCCTAGGGTAGCCCTCAAAGGCGATGGAAAGCGAGCTGCTGACGCGGTCAAAGGGAGGCGCGGTTGCCGCCGGACTCCAGAAGGGAGCAGCGGCCTCCGTGAAGGCATCGTCTTTCGCCAGCAGAAGGTCAAGCTGCGCGAGCTTGGTGACATCTGTACTTGGAATCACGACATACGTCGTGGGCGTTTCCGCGCCGTAGGTCAGGCCCATGACGCCGACTGGCCCCATGCTCATCCGTCCAAGCGCCGGCAGCAACGCGTCCTGAAAATACTTGCTGGCGATCTGTCCCTGCGGGCCGCTGCTGAACTTGTATCGGCGTATCAGATAATACTCACGTCCGCCAGCGACAGACTGCGATTGCGCCGATCCGCTCTCCGCCACGCCCGCCATCATTGCCGCCACTGCTGCTCCGCCCTTCACTAAATCGCGCCGGTCCATGTAGTCCTCCAGGCAAGGAGTGTAACGATTCAGAACAACACCGGTCCAACGGCATCCTCTGCCATACAGTTTCTGTAACGTGCAACCGCTATCATGCCTCTATGAGAATGCTGCTCGTTGCGGTGCTGCTTGGTGCCGTTTCACTTCCCGCGCTGGCATGGGGCCCGGAGGGACATGCGCTGGCGGGCCTGATCGCCGAGGATCACCTGACCTTCGCCGCACGCAGGAACGTCAAAGCCCTGCTTGGCGCGGAGACGCTGGCCGATGTGGCGTCATGGCCCGATGCCTATCGTCCGCTGGAAACGCAGACCGGCCCCTGGCACTACGTGGACATCCCGGAGGGCACAACGACGTATGTGCGCGACCGTGACTGTCCGCCGCAGCCAGGCGTGAAGCTCGGTTCCCCAAACGACACGTGGCGTGACTGCGTCGTGGACCGCATTCTCTTCTTTGAGCAGCGCCTTGGGGATACCGCGCTTGATCCGGCGGACCGCGCAGTGGCATTGAAGTACCTGGTGCATTTCGTGGGTGACCTGCACCAGCCCATGCACGCCATGAATCTGGAGCGCGGCGGCAATGGCATCAATGTGGTGATGTTCGGATCAGACAAATGCGGCGCGCACGACTGCAATCTACATGCCGTATGGGATAGCGGCTTGATCTCCCATCGCAAGCTGACCGAGCCGGAGTACAGGGCGTTGCTGGAAGAAGACATCAAGCAAACCCACCTCCAACCGGGAACGTCCGATCCGGCGATGTGGGCTTCTGACTCCAAGAAGCTCGCCGATGCCGCAGTCTTGCCGAAAGGCGGCAGCGTGGACGAAGCCTACTTCAACCGCGAGATACCCGTGGTTGACAAACAGTTGGAGCTTGCAGGTCTAAGGCTCGCTGCAGCCCTGAATGCGATCTTTACGGGCGCTCCTGAGAAGTTTCATCCGGCAGCTAGAAACGGGGCGGCGCAGTAGAGCCGAGCTACGCCTGGAAGGGCGACGCTCCTGCCGGATCAAGCCACTCAAAGGTCTGCTCCGCTCCTGACATGTGCCAGCGTGACGGAGCGGCGGAGTCAATCCAGTCGAGCGGTTCGCACTGCGCAGGTTGCGAGGCCGCAGTTGCAAACGCCTCGCGAATAGCCTGTTTCTGCGCCGGTCCGGTTGCCTTCGGATCAGGCGAGACCAGCAGAACGGAACCGCTTGCCGCAACGGCGCGGAGCCACGCCTGTGTGTGCGGCCATGCTATGTCCGGCGTAATGGGTACACAATCCGCGTCCGTGGCGAAGAAGATGCGATTCTGCGGCAGACGGAAGGCAAGCGTATTGACGCCCATCCGGCGCGTCCGCTCCCAGTCACGTCCGCTGACATCGTCGCCCGTCCGGCTCGCGTCAAAGATGCCCACCGAGAGATGCCCAATGGTATTGCAGCCAAGAACGACCCGGTCTGGTCCTGCGGTTACGCGGATCTCCTGGTAGAGCGAGCGGATGATCTCCGCGTTGGTCCACGAGCGGTCCGCGAAGGACCAGCCATTCCGCGTGGGCGAGGCACCCATGGTGGATCCCCACTGACCCAGCAGCTCGTACGTTGTGAAGTCATGCTTGATGAAGTCGTATCCCCAGCCGCAAGCCTGCTGTACCACCTGCACGATACGCTCGCGCCCTTCAGGGATGGTGGGGTCGTAGACCGCCTCGCTTTCCCGCTGGCTGACCCAGTGAAGCTGCGGCAACATCAGATTCGCGGGGTCCGTCTTCGCCGCGCGCAAAGGTCTGATCCAGATGCCCGGCGCAACGCCACGGGAACGGATGTCACCCGCCAGCTGCCGCATGCTGGGGAACCGGGTTGCGTCCTGGTAGCCGTCATCGACGATGCAGAAGGGCGTCGGGCCATTCACTGGAGCAAGCTCGCGAATCAGGTCTGCGTCGCGGAGGACACCCGCAGCCGTGTTCTTGCCGTAAGCGTAGTACCAGTCGTTGCTGCCGTAAAGCGCGTCAAGCGAGTAGCTGCCGCGCCTGCGAACAACGTTGGCTCCGGAAGCCATGGCTCCGCACAGCGCGATGGAAGCCTGCCATGCGGAAGATTTCGCCTGGGATGGCAACTGAACGACGGTTGCCAGTGCAAGTGTTCGCTGGCCCAGCACGACGCCGTTTCCGCCATTGCGCACGTCCAGCCAAAGCGAGACGCCCTCCGCATCCACCTGCCAAAACGCAAGTGCGGCGGGTCCCGTCTTTACTCCCGCCCCCTGAACCACGCCACCCGAGGTGCAGAGGAAGTACCACGGCAGCACGCGATCGGCACGCAGCGGCAGCCACGCCAGATCACCATAGCTGCGCTCCCATGCATCACCCAACACAGACGTATCTTCAGCGATTGTCGTCCGCCAGCGGAGATGGATGCGGTGCACAGGAAGCACCGGCGCATCCAGTGACAGCTCGACGGCTTCTGCGGTCACGACGGCTATCAATTCCGCCCCCACTGCACTCCAGCGCGCGCCGTCACGCGTCATTCCGGAGGTTTCAGGGGACACGCCAGCCTGTATCCGCACCAGATCAGGCTGGCGCAGCAGGTCGAATGAAGCTCCACCCCGCAGTCGTGTGCGCTGGGCCTTTCCAGGAAGCAGCGACGACGACGCGAAGAGCGCGAAAGATCCTCCCAGGACAGACCTTCTGGACACAGCGCGGGCCTGAGTTTTTGCCGCGCCGTTTGATGTGCCGGCTTCCACGGTAAGCAGTGTCGCACATACCCGCACCGTGACGCCGTCCCAATCAAGCTTCGTATGACTGCAACGGTGTACTTAGACAGTAACCGGTGCGCCGAAATCGTTGCGCAGGGTCATTCGGCGAGCGTACGATGACGCATTCGTACGTTTCGTCACTTCTTAGGAGAGTCCATGAAGCAACGCGGCCAGTGGGAGCACGGCAATACAAGCAACCAGAAGCACCGGAGTACCGGAGACAGGACGGGTTCCGCCAGGGCAACAATTCGTTCCGCAGCGTTGGTTACGGCAATGCTCCTGGCGAGTGGCGCGGCATTCGCGCAGTCCGCCGCTACTGCCGATATTCTGGGCGATGTCACCGACCCCAGCGGTGCGGCGGTGCCAAACGTTAGGGTAACGCTGACCAACCTGGACACGCAGGACACACGTACTGAGAACACAAGCGCCAGTGGCGCGTACACCTTCACCAACCTGAACCCCGGCCGGTACAAACTAGTTATTCAAGGTACGGGCTTTGAGACACTCAGCGTGCCGGAGGCAGTTGTTGCCGCAGGTGACCGGCGCCGCCTGGACGAGAAGCTGACGGTCGGCGGATCGAGCGAGACCATCGAGGTGACGTCTTCCGCGCCGGTGCTGCAGACAGACAGTTCAGCCATCGCCAGCACGGTCACGGAACGCGCCGTGCAGGATCTGCCGCTGAACGGGCGCAACTACATCAACCTGGTGCAGATCACCCCGGGCGCGAACGAAGGCACCAATAACGGCCTGGCCAGCGGCAACCGTCCTGACGACCGCCGCCAAAGCTCTTCGATCTCAGTAAATGGTCAGTCAGACATCATTAACAATCAGGAGATTGACGGTCTCGATAACAACGAGCGGATTATCGGCTCCATCGGTGTTCGTCCGTCGATTGACTCCATTGCTGAAGTACGCGTACTGACCAATAACTACAGCGCGGATGTGGGCCGCAGCGCGGGCGGCGTGGTCAACATCGTCACAAAGAGTGGAACCAACGTCTATCATGGCTCGTTGTATGAGTATCTTCGTAATGACGTCCTAAATGCCTATTCCTTCCAGTTTGGCAATCACTTCGCCAAGCCGGAACTTCGCCAGAACCAGTTTGGCGGCAGCCTGGGCGGACCCATCTTCAAGGACAAGACATTCTTCTTCGGGGATGGAGAGTTCTTCCGCCTGGTCGCCGGAACCACGCCCAGCATCGCAAACGTGCCGACTGCATATGAGCACAACAATCCTGGCGACTTCTCAGATACGCGCGCAAATTTTGCCGGAACTACGTCGGGCGGCGTGGCTTACCCTGCTGGCCCGGCTGGATTCGACGCATATTGCGCAAGCGCGAATGCTTCGCAAACCGGCTATACGGCAGGTTCCGGATTGGTCAACCCCAACATCGCTCCTAACTCTGAGAAGAATGGATGCGTTTATGACAAATTCAGCGGGCAATACATACCGGGCAATGTCGTCCCCGTATCAGAACGCGACCGCGCGGGTTTGGATTACTTTGCGCTGTATCCCCTGCCTAACTCACCAACCAGCCTGACGCAGTACATCGGGAACCGTCAACGCGCGCAGTACTCCACCGTGTACGACATCCGTGTGGATCATAAGTTCAGCGACAAGGACTCCATCTTCGGCAGGTATACGAACAATGACGTGCTGAGCGTTGCTGCAACATCAGCGCTCCCGGTGTCGCAAGCCGCGGGTCTCACGATTGATCCCCAGAGTGGCTATGCCGGTCTTGCACCGGGTCTGGCACGGAATGCGCAGATCAATTACACCCACACCTTTACGCCACGGTTACTGATGAATGCCAGTGTGGGCTGGCTCTTCGTCAATCTTGCATCGTTTCCTCTCAACTATGGATTGAATCCGAACACGGCGTTCGGCCAGGCGAACATCAACATCAGCCAACTCACCTCTGGCTTGGGCGTGGTGAACGTGACCAACTTCAATACACTCGGTAACGGTGGACAGTTCGTTCCGCTCGCCAATCACGACTCCACGTATCAGGGTGCTGCTTCCGTAATCTACTCCAGGGGTAATCATTCCATCAAGATGGGCGGAGCGCTCATCCGGCGGCATGCGGCACTCACACAGGACAACGCAGGTGAAGGTGTCTTCGGGTTTTCCGCTGGCCTGCCTGCACTCGTTTCTGGCTTCTATTCTTCTGTGACGCGGAATAACTCACTTATCATCCCGCATTACCGGCTATGGGAGATCAGCGGATTCCTGCAGGACGATTGGCACGCGTCCTCCCGGCTGACGCTCAACCTTGGCCTGCGATATGACGTGTTTACACCATTCACGGAGGAGAAGAACCACATCTCAAATTTCGACGTAAACACAGCAACGATTGTGCTCGCCGGAGTGAACGGTGTCAGCAACACAGCGAATGTGAAAACCGACTATCGCGACTTGTCGCCACGGGTCGGATTTGCTTACAGCGTCTCACCACGCACCGTGGTTCGTGGCGGTTTCGGTTTAGCATTCTTTCCGGAGAACTTCACTTCCGCCGCAAACCTCAAAAACCAACCCTTCAGTGCCAACTACGGTACCTGCACATCAGTTACCGCGCAGACCGGAGCTTCAGGCTGCAACCCTGCGTTCCGTTTCCTTGGTGATGGCCTTCCCGTTGCCTCTGCCTCAAGCGCCACCAATCTTACAGCAAATATTCCAGCTGCCGAGGACTTCAACTTCCGCAACAGCTACCTGGAACAGATGAACCTGGCCGTTCAACAGGACGTCTTCAACAACACATTAACTGTGGCGTATGTTGGAAGCCTCGGCCGCTTCCTCTATAACAACGTGGGAGATATCAATCGCGCTCCGTTGGGGATTGCCGATCCAAACGTGGCAAATACGATGCGCCGGTTCCATGCGCAAATCCCGAACGTTACCACCATCAACCAACTCCAATCGAACGGTGCCAGCAGCTATCACTCGCTGCAGGTCTCTCTGGACCGGCGCTTCTCCAAGGGATTTGGTTACACCGCTAATTACACGCACGCGCAGAACCTGGACAACGTCTCGACGCCCTCCGGTGGCGGTGGCGGCGGCCTGGACCAGGTGCTGGCAACCCACGGGCTGGACGACTACGGCAACGCTGATCTGGATCAGCATAACCGCTATGTCATCGCCCTGAACTACGCGTTACCCGGAAACTCCCTGAGCGGCTTCAAGGCCTTCTTCGCAAAAGGCTGGCAAGCAAACGCCATCCAGGTCTGGGGCAACGGTCTACCCACCAATCCTATAAACAGCAGCAACCGTTCTAACACCAGTCCCAATGGCGGAGCCGACCGGCCAAGCATGGTTCCGGGTATAAGTCCCAACAGCGTCGCCGTGAAGAGTATCTACTCTTTCTTTAACCCGGCGGCATTCACGCCTCAGCCGCTCGGAACGCTTGGCAGCGCTCACCGGAACCAGATTATCGGTCCCAACTATCGCCACCTTGATCTTTCTGTGTTCAAGACGTTCGATGTGTACGAACGCGTGAGAGCGCAATTCCGTGCCGAAATGTTTAACGTTGCAAACCAGGCAAATTTCGCAAACCCAAATCTAACGCTGGGATCTACAACGATCGGAACTATCACAGCACTCAACAACAACTACAACCCGAGGCTCGCGCAGTTTGCTTTAAGGCTCGATTTCTGATCACCTGCCGCATACCAGAAAAAGGCTGGCGCAAATGCGCCAGCCTTTTTTCACAATGCGACAACTTACTGTGCAGCCGCATCGGCGCTCTTCTTTGCGGAGAAACTGCCCGTTACGTTGAACGGGTCCACATCCATGGTGCCGGTCATCGCACCATCGCTGCCCAATTTTCCGGTGTAGGTGATGATCAGGTCCGTCCCCTGATAATTGCCGCCGTGCTTGAAGGTAGCTGTTCTGCCGTCGATCTTGCCGGTTGTATCGTACTTGCCCGTGCTGGTGGTACAACTGCCTGACAGGGCAACGTCTTTCTGGACCAGCGTGCACGTTTCAACTACCTGCACACCCGAAACTTCCCCGGTCAGCGCCCAGTTGCCTGTGACATCCACATCGGGTGGAGCAGCCGCGACGGCGGGCAGTGCCGCTGCGCATACCAGCGCAATCATCCATTTCATGCTTTGCTCCTCATTTAACAACCTTTTTCATGGCGAACGCTCCACCTGCATTCAACGGCTGCAGGTCAAGTGACCCGCTGATAGATGTTTCGTCGTCCAGCTTACCGAAGAAGGAGACAGTGGAATCCTCTCCCTGGTACGCTGCCGGATGAGAGAAGTTTACAGCGGTCCCGGTGACCTTCCCGGTCAGCTTGAACTTGCCGCCGGAGGTATCGCATGTCCCCGTCAAGGTGCCCTCCGCAGCCTCTGCCATCATGCACGTTTCGTTGATGGCAATTCCTTGCACCTCAGTCTGGGTGAGCCACGTACCCGAAATGTTCACCGGCGCTGCCGCGCAGGCGACTCCCCAACAGCAACTGGCCACAACCCCAACGATGCAGTTCATCAATCTTCTCATGTGGTTGCCTCAACTCGACTATATTCTGCGAGATACATTGTTATGGGCGGAGGCAGTCCGCAGCCGTCCAAAGATCATGGCCACAGCTTGGTAAACCCGCAGCGCCGCTTCCTGGATTACCAAATGGGCGAGTGGTACAGGATGGTCATGCCTGTGCTGCGCCCTGGAGGCTTCATCTTCGGCTCGTGAGCCCGCATGAAGATGATCCCGGCAATCAGAAAGACGATGATCGTACCTGCAAAAACGGCCACCACAAGTCCAAATCGCGGGCTGTCGAAGATCTTAAACCTTGCCATGCACAGTTGGATGCGCCCCGTCGAGCGGTGAGGCGGAATTGTTCTTTTGAGGTGAGGGCCCCCTCGTCATCTACTGCCCGGACCCTGAGCCGCCGCAATGTTTCACGTGAAACATTTTAGAAAACCGGACAGGCGGATTGCAGATCGCTTTCGCAGGATCAACAAAGCGCGCAACAAGCCGAAGGTGTACGTTCGTAGGCGATCTCCAATACGCCGCTATATGCGGGAGAAAAAATCTACGTTAGCGCTAACGTAGAACATGAATTCGGGACTGCAATATTCTGCTAGACGGCTGTTTGGAGGCATTTGCGGGCGTCTTCGTAGCCAAATTGCTTCACTGCCTAGCCAGCCAGTATGTCGCCACAAATCCCACGTCTCTGACGCGAGACGTGGGGCACCCATTTGGCTGATCGCCCCAGATCGGAACTCCATTCCCCCGACGGTTGATTACTCAATCAGAAAGCCCAGATATGCGAGTAGGCGCGGGTAGCCAGATCAGAGGCTCGTTCCCGTATTTCCTTGTCGCCCCAGAACGTTTCACTACTATTAAGCATTCGTTCGTTAGTTCCAAATCTTTCTAAGAGAACTACAATCTCGGGAAACTCTGACACTCTCGCTCTTGCTTTTCCCAACATTGTCTCGAACTTCTTCTTTGTGTCTTTGTTGCCCAGTTCCGAGTTGAGTTGAACGCTCATCACCCTAATGTTGCCCACATTGTTCAACAACTTAGGGGGAAGCCCGCCACCCACAGGGGTCTGCGGAGCCAAATGTTCGACGTTGAAGTGCGTGAAAAACATCTTTGGGTCCGGGTAAAACATCATTTTCTTTTCGGCCGGCCTCCGCTCGTGATTGTTGAATCGGTCAAAGATATAGGCGAGTCTTCCCGTATTCTTTGGACTGTACTCGATTGACTGGAAGCTCTCGCGGAACTCACTTGACGACGCAAGCTTTTTCTTTAGCCCACTCAGAAACACATCTATTGTCTTGGCAACGTCCTCGCTTTCCCTGAACTCCTGGGCAGCCTGCGCATAGAACGTTTCCACCTCATTGCCAATGTGTGAGCAGATATAAGTATTTATGAAGTGAAATCGTTCGAACGCTCTCAACAAGCGGACGAATGCCTTCGCCACAGAGGCATCTGAAGCCATACTCATCCGTCTCATGGCAACCATGCAGGCAAAGATCACCGGCTGAGGTTGCGTTATCTTGAAGTGACGCAGAGCTTGGATTGCGGAATGTGCTTCGGAAAAACGGTCATGGTGTCCGGCGATGCCGGGCAGCAAGAATGAAGCAAAGTAATCCTTCGTAATTTCGGGATTGGTCCCCACTGAAGCTACATAGGAGTAGAACTCCGAAAACTCCAAAAGCTCCGCGACGAAGTCTTGAGTGTCGTCAAAGCTTTCCGCATACTTCTTCAGGCCTCTATACAGCTCTGTTTTTTGAATGGGACCGCACGTGGATACATGAAAGGCTTTAAGCATCCTCAACATGCTCGAGGAAGCATTTCTAACGATCGTTGACCAGTCACTCCGAATCGTACTGGCATTCTTTTGGTGCAGAAAGTTCTTTAGGAGATCAGCCACCTCCAAATCCATCCCACGAGCGTTGGTGCGCTCAAAGATCGCGAACGCTTCGTCCTTTCCATTTATGTTGATCCGCAGTACCTGCGTAGCATAAACAGAAGCCTGCAGGTCTCCGAGCTCCTTAACCGAAAGCGATCTGAGTTGTTTTCTGAAGTAGTTATATATAGGCTCCACCTTGCGAACGGCAAGCTTGCTGAGATCCTTCGCAAATTGTCCGTCCCACTGAGAGTCTGCCATTGCTTCGAAAACGGATCTGATCGACGCTGAAGCAATTAGCTTCATCCCAACACACCTGTTCTCGATCTCGTCGGTGAAACTGATCTTCTGTTGAGTAGCCTGTGCTCTTTCTGGATGCCCTATACTTCTGGCATGATCCCGGCAGGCAATAAGCAGCAGAAACAGCGAAGTCAGCCGTTGCTGCCCATCGACTATCTCGATCAACTTCTGTTGCAGATTCGAGACGTCCAGAATGATCGTCCCAAGATAGAGAGCATTCGGGCGCCCGATACAGGAACGGAGATCTTCGATGAGCTCCCCTACTTCTTGATCTTTCCATGAGTAGGGGCGCTGGTAGTCGGGTATGACGAACTGGAAGTCGCCATTGAGCAGTTCAGAAAGGGTATGAAGCTTCGGGTCGATCATCTCTCTCCAGATATATAGAGTCGGCTACCGGGCTGATGCTGGCCAAGCGTGCATATAGTTTAGCGTCGGCCTACAGCCCGCCAAGGGTACTCTCTACTTTTTCTATGGCTTCGCCTTAGGCTGTTATGGCCGGTGCCTACAGCCCGCAACTTCTAGTTCACTTCTACCTAAGGCTTGCCCTAAGCTGTTATGCAGCGAGCCTTCAGCCCGCATAGGCCGTTTTAAGCACACCCTCCATCGCGATGACTTTAACGCGGGCCTACAGCCCGCGAAGCCTTCATGGCACTTGGTACCTAGGGCTTCGCCCTAAGCTATTAGGGCGCGGGCCTTCAGCCCGCACGCGCCCCAGATCACGCGGAGTGTTACGAAACCGGAAGGAGAAGCAGGTCCTTCGGCTTCGCTCAGGATGACGGGGAAGGTTGCGCTGCGTTAAAGGGAAAGCAGGTCGTTCGGCTTCGCTCAGGATGACGGGGAAGGTTGCGCTGCGGAAGGAGAAGCAGGTCCTTCGGCTTCGCTCAGGATGACGGGAAGGTTGCGCTGCGTAAAGGGAAAGCAGGTCGTTCGGCTTCGCTCAGGATGACGGGGAAGGTTGCGCTGCGTGAAGCGAAAACAGGTCCTTCGGCTTCGCTCAGGATGACGGTTGGAAGCGGAAGGGCGGACTCTTTCGAGCCCGCCCTTTTGCACCGATTGAATCCCGCGTCTCGGAAGCGAAATGTGGGTACCCGGCGCGGAGGTAGGGCACCCGGCACCCGGCTTTGGAATCCCACCTTAGCCTTCGGCGAAGGTGGGGCACCCGGGTTGTGGTTATTCGGCGGCGGCGAGTTCTTCTTGTTCGCCTTCCATCCGCATGGCTTCCAGTTCGCGCTCTTCGGCGTCGTGTGCTTCCTGGACCTCGGCCTGGATGCGGGCTGCCGCTTCTTCCAGTTCTGGGGAGAGCTGGACGTTGCGGTAGTATTCCATGCCGGTGCCGGCGGGGATGAGGCGCCCGACGATGACGTTCTCCTTCAGGCCGCGGAGGGTATCCACGGCGCCATTGATGGACGCCTCGGTGAGGACGCGGGTGGTCTCCTGGAAGCTGGCGGCCGAGATGAAGCTGTCGGTCGAGAGCGACGCCTTGGTGATGCCGAGCAGCAGCGGACGGCCTGTGGCGATGCGGCCACCTTCTTTGGTGACGCGATCGTTTTCCGCGTTGAAGCGGAAGCGGTCGATCTGCTGCTCCAAGAGGAAGTTGGTATCGCCGACCTCGTCCACCTTCACCCAGCGCAGCATCTGCCGCACGATGGTTTCGATGTGCTTGTCAGAGATGGCCACGCCCTGCAGGCGGTAGACCTCCTGGATTTCGTTGACCAGGTAGCGTTGCAACTCCTGCTCGCCGAGAACGGCGAGAACGTCGTGCGGATTCAGCGGGCCGTCGAACAGCTTGTCACCGGCAGCCAGGCGTTCGCCCTCCTGCACGTTGACGTAGATGCTGCGAGGCACGCTGTACTCGCGCTCTTCGCCGTTGTCGCCGGTGACATAGATCTTGCGCTGTCCTTTGACGACTTCACCGAAGCGGACTACACCGTCGATTTCGGCGATCGTGGCCGTTTCGCGCGGCTTGCGTGCCTCGAAGAGTTCGACGACGCGCGGCAGACCGCCGGTGATGTCCTTGGTACGGGTGGACTCACGCGGAATCTTGGCGAGGATGTCGCCGGGCGTGACCTCTTCCCCGTCCGCGATCATGAGATACGCGCGCGAAGGCATAAGGTAACGCTTCTTCGATCCATCATTGCCGTTGATCATGAGAGCGGGCTGGCGCTTTTCGTCGGGCGCGTCGGCGACGACAAGGCGAGAGAGGCCGGTGACCTCATCCACTTCGTCGTTGAGCGTGACGCCTTCTTGCAGGTCCTTGAACTGGACCGTGCCGCCGATCTCCGTGACGATGGAGTAGGTGTATGGGTCCCACTCGCCGATGGTGGTGCCGATTTCAACCTGCGCACCATCTTCCACACGCAGTCGCGCACCGTAGACAATGGGATAGCGCTCGCGCTCGCGGCCCTTGTCGTCAATGATGGCCACCTGGCCGGAGCGGTTCATGGCGACGAGGTTGCCCTCCTTGCCGCGAACCGTGTTCAAGTTGATGAACTTGATCGTGCCCGTGTTCTTCGCGTCCAGGCGGGAGGCGTCGCTGACGCGCGATGCCGTGCCGCCCACGTGGAAGGTACGCATGGTGAGCTGGGTGCCGGGTTCCCCGATGGACTGCGCCGCGATGACGCCGACGGCCTCGCCCATCTCCACCATCTTGCCGGAGCCGAGATTGCGGCCGTAGCAGAGCTTGCAGACGCCGCGCTTGGACTCGCAGGTGAGCACGGAACGGATTTTGACCTTCTCGATGCCGGCGGCCTGGATGTCGGTCGCCTGCGTCTCGTCGATCTCATCGTTCACGTTGACGATGATGTTGCCTTCAACGCTCTTAAACTGCTCAAGCGTGACGCGGCCGATGATGCGGTCACGCAGAGGCTCAATGATCTCGCCGGCCTCGATGATCGGCGTGACATAGATGCCCTTGGTGGTGCCGCAGTCAGACTCGGTGATGATGACGTCTTGCGCCACGTCAACCAGGCGGCGAGTCAGGTAGCCTGAGTCGGCGGTTTTGAGCGCGGTATCGGCCAGGCCCTTACGAGCGCCGTGGGTTGAGATGAAGTATTGCAGCACCGTGAGGCCTTCACGGAAGTTGGCCGTGATGGGGGTCTCGATAATTTCGCCGCTTGGCTTGGCCATGAGACCGCGCATACCGCTGAGCTGGCGAATCTGCTGCTTGGAGCCACGTGCACCGGAGTCGGCCATGATGTAGATGGGGTTCATGGCTCCTTCCTTGTCCGCGCGCTTCATGTTGTTAAACATCTCGTCGGCGACGCGCTCGGTGACGCCGGACCACATCTGGATGACCTTGTTGTTGCGCTCACCGTTGGTGATGGCACCGTCAAGGTACTGCTGCTGCACGGCAACAACCTGCTTTTCCGCCTCATGCACAACGGTATACTTCGACTCTGGAATGACCATGTCGTCCAGGCCAACAGAAAGGCCGGAGCGGGTGGCGTACTGGAAGCCGAGTTCCTTGATGCGGTCGAGGGCCTTCACCGTGACCTCAAGGCCAAGGTTCAGATAGCAGTAGTTGATGAGCTGGCCGATTCCCTTCTTCTTGAGCAGGCCGTTGACGTAGGGCATGCCCTCGGGGAGGGCGTCGTTCAGGATGGCGCGGCCAACCGTAGTGGAGATGAACTGCTTGTTGTACTCCACAACTTCGGTGTGCGTCAGGTCCTGGTCGTCGTAGGCGGTGGTCAGGTCGAGGACGGGGCCGGTGTAGCGCAGACGGATGGGCGACAACGTCTCCACCTGCTTGGCCTCGAGCGCCATCAGGACTTCTTCGATGTTGGCGAAGACGCGGCCTTCACCGCGGGCGCCTACCTTGGCCTTGGTCAGGTAGTACAGGCCAAGCACCATGTCCTGCGTGGGCACGGTGATCGGCTGACCGGACGCGGGCGACAGGATGTTGTGCGCCGCAAGCATCAGGACGGAGGCTTCGACCTGCGCTTCAGGTGAGAGCGGGATGTGCACGGCCATCTGGTCGCCGTCAAAGTCGGCGTTGAAGGCGGTGCAGACCAGCGGGTGAATCTTGATGGCCTTGCCTTCGACGAGCACCGGCTCAAACGCCTGGATGCCAAGGCGGTGGAGGGTTGGGGCGCGGTTCAGCAGTACCGGGTGATCCTTGATGACCTCTTCCAGGATGTCCCAGACGATGGGCTCCTGCATTTCGACCATTTCTTTGGCCTGCTTGATGGTGGTGCAGTGGCCGGTCTGTTCGAGGCGGTGGTAGATGAACGGCTTGAAGAGCTCGAGCGCCATCTTCTTGGGCAGCCCGCACTGGTGCAGCTTCAGTTCTGGACCGACGACGATGACGGAGCGGCCGGAGTAATCGACGCGCTTGCCGAGGAGATTTTGGCGGAAGCGGCCCTGCTTGCCCTTCAGGGTGTCAGAGAGCGACTTGAGCGGACGGTTGTTCGCGCCACGGAGGACGCGGCCGCGGCGGCCGTTGTCGAAGAGCGCGTCGACGGCTTCCTGCAACATGCGCTTTTCGTTGCGGACGATGACCTCAGGCGCGTGGAGGTCCATCAGCTTCTTGAGGCGGTTGTTGCGGTTGATGACGCGGCGGTAGAGGTCGTTGAGGTCGGACGTGGCGAAACGGCCCCCATCGAGCGGCACCAGCGGGCGCAGCTCAGGCGGGATCACGGGGATCACGTCAAGGATCATCCACT
>CAXTXE010000033.1:31540-34387 GCA_964248165.1 uncultured Terriglobus sp. | reverse complement strand
TTGGAACGCGGATAAGGCCCGCGTCCCACAAACCCACAGCCTCGACGACGGGGAGAGGTTGCAAGCTAGTGCAAATGCGCAGATAGGAAAAGAGTGGCGGCCTCAGCCAAATGTGAAAGCGTCAACTCTACCCAGGCGAGAATATCCTGTATTAGCTTTCCCGACATCTCTGGTGCCGAAGGGTTCACTCCTGATTGGCTTCCTTCTGCGTAAATATCAAGGATGGTCCTTGGCGCTTCACCCGATTCGGGCAATGAAATCACGCGCCACCGCTGAGGGGCTAGGCGGTGCATTAGCACATTTCGCAAGTCGCTAAGCCGAACGAACTCGGGAGCAGGTGTTATCTGAGCGAGCAGTTGAGTTAGAGGATCGTTAGGGTAAATTTGCTGAAACGCGGCGGCCGTGGCCTTTATATTGAGATCTTTTGTCCTTCCAACGAGAAGAAAATTTTGCCGATCCAGGCGTGCTCCTAGAAAGTACATAGAGAAGCAAAAGCACTCCAAACTCGACAACGCTGCCCCACGAACGCGAACAAATACTTCTCTTCTTCACAGGGCGATCCGCCGACAGAACGGGCAAAGTCTTCTGAGAATTCTTTCGCGGCTATACTGCGGTAGCCTACCGCGGTGAGCGCTTCTCCAATTGGATCAGAATCAGTAGGCAGCGGGGAGATCGATGCTGCGATCTCCTGAAAGAGTTTAGCCATCAATAGTTGAATAGGATGTTGACTGATCATTTAGCTCCAACAATGATGTTCCCGGTAGTGACTCCAAAATTATCAATCGAGATGACCATGATGCTGAAACACTCTTGTTCGCGATATGGATTGCTCTTTGGACCAGCGATGGGGCCGCTCAAACTCACAAGGCCGCATCGAAAGCGACAACGCCTCAACTCTCCCCTACGGAAGCCGCTCACGATGCTGTGCAGAAGTACATGCATTCCCTCAAAATAGCGGATCTGGCTCGATTTCTGGCTGCGCAACTGACGCGCTGCAGCTCCGATCTCTGCAGAGCGCTCCGCCGAGACGCGCCGGCCGCCAAGCTTCGTTCCTCGCGCTTTTGCGGCGGCGAGGGCTGCCTTGGTCCTTCTTGAAATGGCATCCGCCTCCTGCTCAGCGACAGCGGCCAGGATGTGGACCACGAACCGATTGGCCTGGGGCATATCGACAGCCACGAACTCGACCCGGACTCCATGAGGTTCGAGATGAAGGCTACGTTGCGGGCGAGACGGTCCAGCTTGGCGATCACCAGGGTAGCGCGATGCTTGCGGCAGAGCTTGAGGGCGGTAGCGAGTGCGGGCCGATCATTGCGCTTGCCGCTTTCGACCTCCAGGACCTCCTGCACCAGGGTCCAGTCTCCCCGTTCAGGAATCCAGCGACGGCGGCCGCTGCGCTTCGAGTCCCAGGCCGCTTATGCCTTGCCGAGCCGTTGAAACCCTTAGATAGCTCACGAACTTGCCGTTTTCCATTGCTCCTCGTCCTTTGTTACATTCCTTCTACGTCCGTAGAAAGCTTGTAACAAGCAGCCCGGATGTCTACTCCATCTCGGAACTCAGAGGGATATCAAAGTATTGCCAATTTCCGCCCCAATTGGCAACTAACGTAAAGCTCTTACCCCTGCTGCTCAGAGCAAAACCAACAATATTCTTCTTGTCCCGTGGCTGGATTGTCCGAAGGACCTTAAGCTGCGCAATATCGATAATCAGCAGTTTTGTTCCGTGTGAGATTGAGGCTTCCTCAAAGAGCGGCGCATGAAAGAGATAAACCGGGACAGCAGCAAAACGTCCATCTGCAGTGAACTCTGGCTGGCCAGGAGATTCAAACCAGCGAATGTGCTGAGGGGTTTCCGGTAAGCTCATCTGTCGAAATGAGTGCTTGCTGAGGTCATAAACCCACAAGCTATCCGTAGCGAGCACTACAACCTCATGTGACGATCGGAAGCCCAAGTCCGGCTGACCATTGCCGATTATGTGAGCATCGCCAGGACGAGGAGGAATCGTCGGCGTCGCGGAACCTGATGAACTGAGGGATGCGGAGGTAAGGGTACAAGGCGGCTGCCGATCTGATCTTGTGGAATAAACGGGACACCGGAACCACACGAGGCTGTTTCGGGAATCGAATGATGACCCGTCGATTTCCGTATAATGAGCGCCGAAAGCTTTGTGAGTAGCTGTGACTGTCCCGTCAGGGCTGACAAGTTTCGTAGCTATTTCTGGCTCTCCAGTGGGTAGGTAGTGCGCTTGTGAGACTTCCATCTGATCGGTATCGCCGGAGTACCCAACCGGGTGTATAGAAAATTGGATTGGGAACTCCTTTGGCACAACAACCGATTGGGTGAGCGTTCCGCGCGTCAAATCGATTAGTTGAAGGCTGAGCCCACGATCTGTCGCTATGGCCAGTGCCGCTTGACCTGCAAAAGTTGAGATAGCTTAGCTGGCACGGCACGATGAACGACCGAACTTGAGGACGTGTGATCGCAACCGGAGCCTTTCCCATAAGCTCCGCAGTCTGACCGCTCAGACGCACTATCGAAATGCTGAATGATTGCTCCGAGACGGTAGCTTTTAGCAGATCGCCGGCGCTTGAGTATTCAATACAGTGTTGAAGGATCTGAGGCGTGGGCGCGTTCACTTGAGCACGCGCTTCACGTTCCGCATTTACCGCAATGCTGAATGCCAAGACCACGGAAGCAGCCGCTCTTTGTCTCACATCGGGAGCTTACCCCACTTCGATGTATGTACCTACTTTGCTATGGCGCTTACATTTGCGGACGCAAAACTCTACCTGTGCAGATTTCGAGACGCGCACACGTCTGCAAAGGCAGAGCACATGATTGTCACCGTAAC
>CAXTXE010000033.1:0-31440 GCA_964248165.1 uncultured Terriglobus sp. | reverse complement strand
CGCGCAGCTCGCGCATGGGACGCCTACGAGGCGGTAGGGAAGGAGATCACCAATGGGTAAGTTCGGAGCCATCAAAACTGTCCGCCAGGATCAGCCAGCCTCACAGGCTGAGGAGAACGAGGCTATCCCTGTACCTGGCCCCGGCCCACGCCCATCAGTATGCGTGGACGACCAGCCGGCAAGCGGAGCAATCCCGACTTTGAGCCGACGACCATCTTTCTTCGGAAAGCCACAAAGAAAACAGCCAACCGGACACTTGAGGATTCAGGCGTAAAGCAAGATCTATCTGAGCTGATCGAGTCACTATTACAGCAATGGATTTCCGCACGTCCATAATTCCAAACATCTTCAATTCCAGACGTACACACATTTGAACTGCCCGGAGAAGTGCAGGATGGTGCCTAAACCCGAGGATGATGCTCTCCAGCGGGGAGACCTGCGGACAAGCTGATCAGTGCGGCTGTAGATATTCGTATGAGCCCTGATGCGGTTGAACGGTCTTATATGGCCCGCCAGCTAGTGCAATGCACTCTGCCCCATTCCGATCCCGGCAATGTTCCTCTTTGGACGCGCACGAACGGTTCGCTAACTCTCACGCTCGACCGTATACCGACCGCAAGACTCTCCAACACCAAATATCCCTACGGGAGTATTCCCCGGCTCCTGCTGTTCTGGATTGTGACCGAGGCTAGCCAAAAGAAGTCTCGGCGCATCCGGTTGGGCAACAGCCTCGACTCCTTCATGCGAGAAATTGGCCTCAACCCAAGGACCGGGGGAGGGAAGCGAGGCGACGTTGCCATGAACTACGGTGGCGCGTGCCTACAGCCCGCACTCCGTTGCTGTGTACGGAATTCTAGGGCTTCGCCCTAGGCTAGCGTCGCGCGTGCTTTCAGCCCGCAACCTTTCGGCAAACCTGTACCTAGGGCTTGGCCCGCTCTTCATGCTCGTATGGAATCCGGGATTAGAGTAGCGCCGGTATACAGACCACAACCTGTCACCACGTTGACTTAGGAAGCGCCTGTCTGCGTGCTCACCTACTTGCCAGAGTTGGCGGCTTCTGTGTTGGCTTCCACGCGGGCTTCGGCGTGCTGCTGCAGGGGGCTGGATTCCTCGCGGATTTCTTTTTCCAGGAAGTAGTTGAGGCCCGTTCGGAGGGCGGCAATGGCGGCGAGTTTTTCGATGTCGGCCCAGGTGGGAGTGACCGCCGTATTCAGCACATCGGCGGCCAGTTCGAACTCCAGCGCCACTGCCAGCCAGCGGCCCAGGGTCAGTCGCACCGCCACCTTGGCCTCAGCCGGGGCATCGGTGGTGAACAGCAGGCGCATGGACTGCCATGTGGCCCGCACGGCTGCAATGGCGATGATGAGTGCCGCGGCAAACTCTACGCCGCGAGCCAGGTACTCGATGATCTGCTTGGAGAAGGCGAGGACTGTTGTTTCCATCTCGTAGTGAAAGATGCCGCGTGCGGACGCCGCGCGCCGTCTTGAGTGTGATTTTTCACTTCCCCGTTTGGGGGACAGTCAAATATCGTGCGGAGCGTCGCAGCGCATCAGAACGAGCCCAGGCCGGCGGCTTCCTTGAGCAGCAGCAGGTACCAGAGCACGGGGGCGGCTACGAGGAGTGCGTCGATGCGGTCCAGGATGCCGCCGTGGCCGGGCAGTATGGAGCCGCTGTCTTTGACGCCGACGCCGCGTTTCAGAGCGCTCTCCAGCAAATCGCCAACCTGCGCGGCGATGTTGACGATGGCGGCTAGCAGCAGCGTCTGCCAGAGCGGCTGGCTGATGTGCAGCACCGTGCTGCCATGCCTGCCTACTACATCGCATACCGCCACAAGGGCCGCCGCGATGCCCACGGAACCGATAAGCGAGGCCAGCGCCCCTTCCTGCGTTTTATTGGGGCTGAGCGCGGGCGCCAGCTTGCGTTTGCCAAAGGCGCGGCCAATGTAGAGCGCCGCGATGTCGCCGGTCCAGACCACGAGCATGAGAAAGACGAGCAGCGTCGGCCCGTTTTCCTGTTTAAGCATTTGCGGCAGAAGGGTCAATGGGTAGGCGACGTAAGTGAGACCAAAAAAACCTGCTGCGGTGATGGTCAAGACCCGTTCCAAGTGGCCGTTCTTTGCCTCCCGAAAGGACACAATGGTCAGCAGGCTCAACCCAAGTGCGCTTAGCACAGGCAGAACCGCCTCCAGGGGGCGGAAGTAGGTCGCCAAGAAAATGATAGCGGTCGCAGATAACATCCACCATGCGGGAACGACTTCGCTGCCAGCGCGCGTCAGCGCCACGTACTCATACGCAGCCAATAACGCAACGGCAGCGGAGACGAGGATGAGCGCCAGCTGATTGCCCCAGAAGATGAGGCCAAAGACGACTGCGATAAGAACGATGGCGGTGAGAATGCGCTTCATGTGTTCTTGAAGAGCATACCCCCATGCTGACTGTCGAAGGATTGACTTAGAGGCGGGCCAGTTCGGGCATCAGCGGTTCGGGGAGTGTTTCGTCAGTAAACTCGGTGTCGAGACCGCCGAAGCGGCGGCTGCGCTGCTGAAAGGCGGCGATGCCTTCCAGCAGATGAATGCCGCGAAAGTCCGGCCACAGACGGTCTGTCACGTACAGCTCGGCATAAGCAATCTGCCAAAGCAGATAGTTGGAGATGCGCATTTCGCCGCTGGTGCGGATCAGCAGATCGGGGTCTGGCATGTGACGCGTGTACATGTGCCGCGACACGGTCTCCTCGTCAATGGTGCCAAGCAGGTCGTCCACGCTGCAGCCGCGCCGCTTTGCTTCGGCACTAAGCGAGCGGACGATGCTGCGTGTAGCGTCCACGATTTCTGCGCGTGAGCCGTAGTGCAGCGCCAGGGTTAGAACTGTGCCGGTGTTGCGCGAGGTCTCCGCTTCTGCCCAGCGCATGGTGTCCTGGACTTCGGCGGGCAACTCATTCGTGCGCCCAATGTATGCCATGCGCACGTTGTTGTCGTTCATGCGCTTTACGTTGCCCACGAGAAAATTCTTGAGCAGCTTCATCAGAAAGCTGACTTCAGCTTTGGGCCGGCGCAGGTTGTTTTCGAGCGAAAACGCGTACAGGGTGATGTAGGGCAGGTTGATGCGGCTGGCGGTTTCCACCACGTAGCGAACACTTTCCGCGCCCTGCTGATGGCCTAGAAAGCGCTTCAGGGCGCGCTTGCCCGCCCAGCGGCCATTCCCGTCCATGATGATGGCCACATGCTCGGGAATGCGATCCGGATCGAGGGTGCGATAGACCGCGAACTCCTCGGGCGATAGCTCATGGACGCGCAAGGATTGGTGCAACGGCACAGGTCAACGCTCCGAGAAATCAGGACATCCGCTTGACCCTAGCACGTCCGCTCAGGCCAGCGCAATCAATTGCGCCAGCCTAAACGGCAGAGGTGCGGAGAGCAGGAGCGAATTGAGACAGAGGCGCGTGATCACGCCATGCGACGGCGGCCAGAGGCCAGTTCCCGGACATGATTGAGGAAAATGGACTTCTGCAATGCGTCCAACTGCGCGCAGTAGTGGGCGATCTCCGCCAGGAACGGATCCGTCATCAGCACGGCAGCCTCATCCCGTTGGCGAGTCCTGGCGTCGCGGAGCAGGGCGCTTATGTCCACCTGCAGCGCCCGGGCCAGCCGCTCCAGCGAGGCGAGCGTCGGCATCGCCTTTCCGTTCTCGATCTTGGAGATGTAGGTGCGGGGCACATTCATGCGGCCGGCAAGCTGGCGCTGGCTCAGGTTGCGTGCGTGACGCAGATCCCGAACCGCCGTGGCTACCTGCAAGCCGCTGTCTTCCGGCACCGCTGCCGGTGGAACCAGCTTAAGAGCAGGTGCCGCGACAGGTTCCAGATCTTCAATGTCAAGTGGTTTGTGGCACTTCCGGCATAACGAGCACGCTGTGCGGAACTGCACCAGACTGCAATGGTCGCAGCGCAAGACTTCACGCTGCTCGACGGGTGCCATCATGGTAGCCATAGATTGTGTGTTGCGGATGGGTGCCAGAGCGGGCCCCATGGCGCAATGTCCGATAAAGGAGCACTGCGATGTTCCTACTGTGATACGGGGTAACTCGAGAGTCAAGACAGAACCCAGATGATTAACTGGAAAACAGGGAAGAAACCCCAAAGTTGAACCAAGTTGGTAACGGTACTTGGGCAAAAGATATCAGGCAAGCAGCGTGGAACTGTGTACGCGAGGGATGCCTTCCATGAGCCAGCGTTGAGACATGGCCTCCATTGTGTCTGGAGCGATGCCACGCACGGCATCCTCGATCACTGTGATGTCGAAGCCAAGCGCCTTTCCGTCCAGCGCTGAGTAGCCGACGCAGTAGTCCCATGCAAGTCCGCAAAGGTAAAGGCTGGACAAGCCACGATCGCGCAGGTAGCCCGCCAGACCTGTTGAGGTCTGGTGATCGTTCTCCAGGAACGCAGAGTACGAATCGATGTATTTGCGAAATCCCTTGCGCACGATCAGACTCGCGTGGTGAAGATTCAGTGCCGCTGGAAAAGCCGCTCCTGTGCCGCCTTGTATTGTGTGCTCCGGCCAGAGTGACTGCGTGCCGTAACTGGCATCAGTCGTGTCTACGAAGGGCCGCTTGCCGTGTGTGCTCCCAAAGGAGATATGGCCGCGTGGATGCCAGTCCTGGGTAAGGACGACCTCTTCAAACTGCAGTCCCAGATCATTGATCAGCGGGATGATGGTGTCACCACCAGGCACCGGCAGGCTTCCGCCGGGAAGGAAATCCTGTTGCATATCAATCACCAGCAACGCCCGGCCGCTACGCTGTGTCATGGTTCTCTCTCCGGAGTGATTTGGATGCACTGCACCAGCAGCCTACGCCGGAGTGTCCGGCAAAGGGATACACTCGAACGATGTCTGCTTCATGCCATGCCGAAACGTCTCTGCGTGTTCGCTATGCAGAAACCGATCAGATGGGTGTTGTGTACCACGCAAACTATCTGGTGTGGTTTGAGGTGGGCAGGGTAGAGCTGTTGCGTTCGCTCGGCGTGCCGTACGGGCGGCTGGAGAAGGAGTTCGATTGCCTGATTGCGGTAGCCGGGGTCGAAGCGCGGTATCGCTCTCCTGCCCGGTACGACGATGAGATTGCGGTGCGGACACGGTTGCTGGCGATGCGGGGTTCCGTGATGAAGATTGCCTATGAGGTAGTACGGGCTGGGGATGGCACGCTGCTGTGTGAGGGCACCACGACACATGTTGTGGTGAACAGGCACATGCAGACCCGCACGCTGCCGCCGGAGTATGAGCAAGCGTTTCGGCGGCTCCTGAACGGCGCGTGAGGTGCTGCGCGGAAGGCGGCTACTCCCCGCTTGCGGCCAAGGCAGCGTCGTCGATTTTCTTGGAACGGTTCACCAGATCGCGCAGTTCTTTTGACGGTTTGAAGAACGGAACCCGCTTGGCTGGCACATCCACCTTGCTGCCCGTCTTGGGATTGCGGCCTGTTCGCGAGTTGCGCTGACGGGTTCGAAATGAGCCAAAACCGCGGATTTCGACCTTGTCGCCCGATCGCAAGGCATCAATCACGCCGCCAAAGAAGGTTTCGATTATGATCTCCCCGTCGCGACGTGTCAGGTCGCCATGGGCGGTAATCTGATCCACCAAGTCAGCCTTTGTCATGGTTCCGCTTCGCTCCCGGAGTCCTGAGTGTACATGCGCCTTTGCCACCGGGGTGTGGAAGTTACTTTGGCTCCTGGTGGCCGACGCGTTCCGTGAGGGTACGGGTATCCAGGTAATGCATCAGATCTGCAACGGCAGCCTGGTCTGCTGCGCGTTGGCCGGGCTGGATATCCACGGCTCCTGCCGGATGCTGCACCTGCATCAGGATCGGCAGTGTTTGCTGGGAGCCGGACCGGATGGACAGGAATGCATCCCCACGTGTTGGCGGTTCTCCGCAACGTTCCAACAGGCAATCGGTCTCCGCAAGGTAGGTAGGCAGAGGGCCGCTGTGCGCAAAGTGGTCGAGCATGGTGAACACGGTAAAGTGCACCGGGACGCCGTTTGCGGCATGTTCATCAAAGCCGCCCTGCCAGAGGGCAACCTCGCCATGCACATTCAGGCTGTCAATGGCGCGATGGATCGTGGGCTGCAGCCAGAGTGCTACTTGAACCGTGCTTCCGTCCGCACGCCTGTATTCGGTCCACTGCCAGACGGTGTGCCCGTATAGATCCTGGGTAAACTGGCGCACTGCACGCCATGGACCTGCGGTGGTGGGAAAGGCCTTTGCTGCATTGGAGGGGTCAACAAAGCCATCAGGGCGACGCAGAAGGGCATACGCGGAAGGGACGGCAGTTAGTACCGCCACGAAGAGAACAGAGGCGGCCATTACCATTCGTGGCTGCCGAAGAATCGTGGGCCACGCCACGCGGCTCTGCGGATTCGTTGAGGCCACTCGCCCGGAACCGCCGAGCCACAGCGCGCCGGCAAGCAATCCGACCAGCAAAAAAATCGTTCCCCCGATGATGTAGTCGACGGTCACGCCATCAGCGCTGAGTGCGGGGAAGTGGAATGCAACCCAGTAGTACCCCACCAGAATGCAGAGCCGGGCAAAGTTCAACAGGTAACCAAGCAGCGCTGCGGCAATCACAAGGCCAGCCAGCCGAAAGGGACGGTATCGTCGCACATATCCGATAAGCAGGGCTGCATATGCCATGGTGGCAGATCCTCGCATGCCGTCGCACCCCGGGACGATGGTCATCCCGAGTACTGGCGTAAACAGCAGGTCAAGTTGCTTACCCGTCGGGTGAAGACCGATGAGGTACGCAAACCGGCGGGCCACGTTGGCCGACGCTGTCTGTAAGGGGAGATCGATAAAACGTGTAAAAACGTGCGGAATGGGATCAACGGCAAGCAAAAGGCACAGCGGAAAGATGGATTTCTTCCAGAGCCGCCCGCCGCCCAGAAGCAGAAGCACGCCGGAGACAAAGACAAAAAGGATCAGGCCCGGCTGCACCGGATCGATCTGAACGCCATGAATTTGCAGGGTGACATGGAACTGACTGGCAAAGCGGCTGAAGACAATGCTTGCCGCAAGCGGCAGCAGTCCCCACCAGGTGCCCTGGCGTTCCCAGCGAAGATCAGACCAGCTTCGTGCAACAAGGGCACAACTGACGAATGGGATCAACACCCCAAAGCTGCGCAGCGGATCAGTCCGCCACAACATGATCAATAAATGAGTAAGCGGGAACATGCCAATGGCGGCGGCAAGAAGAAACGCAAGGAGGAGAAACAGGCATTCAGCCTGATTCTCCAGCCTCGGATCAGAAGATGTTGCGGACCCATCCGCCACGAGCGATTACAGGGTGGTGGTGGTCGCGGTCGCGGTGCCTGTGTGCTTCATGCGGCGCAGCTGATAGCCCGCGAACAAACCGGCGGCACCGAACAGCACCAGCATAAGCGTTGCATTCTCTGGCGATGGAGCGCAGGGGAGGATCGGCAAGAACTGCGGCGAGATCGCCGAGGAGGTCCGAACGACGGCGGAGCTGATCATACCGGAGAGGTTGGCCGAGGCGTGTGCCTGTGCTGAAACGCCCGCAACGGCGGGTAGAAGTGCGAACAGATGCTTGACCTTCATGAAGAAACCTCGAGGATAGGGTGGCCGCAACCATGTGCGGCGAAGGTTCGCTACGGATACCGTGCCTCGTCTAAGCGAGACTTCGTTTACTATAACATGTCGCGGCTCGGGAAAAACTATTCAAACTCAATTCTTCCCCAAAAGAGAGCTGTTACTGGCACTGAATCGTTGCGGATTCGGGTACCGGATAAACTTGCCTCAGGTATGCTCCGTCCGCTCTTTGTCGCTCTTTCACAAAACGTTCCCGTCCGGCGGATCATGGAGCGTTCCTCACCCGGGCGGCACCTGGCCAGCCGCTTTGTAGCGGGGCTGACGGTGGAAGACGCGATCCGTGTGACTCGCGATCTGGACGGGCAGGGGTTTGCGGTGTCACTGGATTCGCTGGGCGAAAGCGTGCGGTCTGAAGAGGCGGCACGGTCCGCTGCTGCCGTGTACCACCAGTTGCTAAATGCGATCGCGCAGGAACATCTCAACGCGAATGTTTCCGTGAAGTTGACGGGAGTCGGCATGGATGTTTCTCCGGAGTTGGCGGAGAGTACCGCCGGTGAGATTGTGGCCCACGCGGCACGCCTCCGCAATTTCGTCCGCATCGATATGGAAGGGTCGCCCTACACAGAGGCGACCATTGCGCTTACGGAGAGGCTGCACGCGGCCTACCCCGGCTCGGTAGGTACGGTCCTGCAGGCTTATCTCTACCGGACGGAGCTGGATGCCGGTCGGTTGCTTGCGGCGGGGATTCGCATCCGGCTGTGCAAGGGTGCCTACAAGGAGCCCGCCACGCTGGCATTTCCCAAGAAAGCGGATGTTGACCGGAACTACGTCAAGCTGATGCAGGCGATGTTGCCGTCAGGTATCTTCTGCGGCATTGCTACCCATGACGAGGCGATGGTAGAGGCGACGGAGCGTTTCGCGGCGGACCAGGGCATCGCGAAAAGCGCATTTGAGTTCCAGATGCTCTTTGGCGTGCGGCGAGATCTGCAGCGGGAGTTGCTGAGGCGCGGCTACGGGGTTCGCGTATATCTGCCGTTTGGAACAGACTGGTACCCGTACTTTATGCGCCGCCTGGCGGAACGTCCCGCAAATGTGCTCTTTCTTTTGAAGAATTTGATCGCGCAGTAACGGAGTGCAAGGTTTCATGAATCCCGGGCCATCTCTTCGCGTCACATGGTGTGTGTTCCTTCCTCACTTTTGTGGCTCGGCGATGCTCGGCGCGGTAATGGTTGCGCTGACAGCGGCCGTTCAAGCGCAAACTGTGCCGCAAGGGCGAGGAACTGACAAGCCAAATGCCGTCCATCAGGACGCCGGCGAGACCTTGCCTGATTCACCTGGCGTCCTCTCCAGTTCGTCGCAGGAGCAAACGCATACCGGAAAACAGGACGCTGCGAAAGACACAAACGCCGGGCAAACCACGACCGCCGCGCCGGACAGCATCGCGGAAGAACAGAAGAAGCAGTTTGAGTCAACCGGCAACGAACCGGTCCAGACCCCGCGGATTCTGGGCATCATGCCCAACTTCCAATCGGTTACAGCAGACCAGAAGCTGCCACCCGAAACAGTTCGGCAGAAATTCATGATCGCCGGAAAAAGTAGCTTCGACTATTCGTCGTTTCTACTTGCAGGCGTGCAGGCAGGCTTCGCGCAAAATGCTAATTCCTACCCGGAGTTCCGCCAGGGTGCCATCGGCTACTTTCGCTACTATTGGCACACGCTAGCCGACACAGCGGACGAGAACTTCATGGTTGCTGGTGCCGGCACAGCGTTGTTCCATGAGGACTCTCGCTTCTATACGCTTGGGCACGGCACTTTTCTCCATCGCGCGGAATACGCTTCCACCCGCATCTTTGTCACGCGCAACGATCATGGCAACGAAACGGTGAACCTGGCGGAGATCGTTGGCGCAGGTGCCGCCGCCGGGGTCTCCTCGTTGTACTACCCCACGCGCTATCAGACCTGGACGAAAGTGGGCCAGAAATGGTTGACCAGCGCGCTGATTGACAGCGCGAACTACACCTTCAAAGAGTTCTGGCCGAGCATCAACAGGAAGCTCTTCCACGAGCGCTAGGCTCGCACCGGACGAATACTTTAAAGCGCGCTGCGACCGCTCTGAAGTTCTTGCTTTCTGCGTGCCTCCCAGACTTTTACGTATTTCCAATGGGCATACACGGCGTGGTTAACGTGAAAGATCAGTCCCTCGGCACCATCAAGGAAGCCCGCACGCAGGATGTAGTTTTTCAGGAACCCGAACAACGGGTTGACGAACGACTGCACGAGTATCAGCCAGTCCGCTGTTCCCTTTTTACGCCGGCTGAGTGCGGCAACGGTGCCGGTGCTGTACTCGTTCATGTGATCCAGATAGTTAGCAAAGTCAGGGTAGCCGTAGTGCAGCAGATGGTTCGTTATCCTTCCTTTCTGTTCGGCGTACTGCGGCGTGCCGTGCGGCCCAATACTCTCGTCCACGGTGGCCATGCCGCGCCGAAAGAGGCGCAGCTTCTCATCCGGGTACAGGCCGCCATGGCGCATCCAGCGTGTTAAAAAGATGTTGAGCCGCGGTATCCAGTAGGCGTTGTGGCGGGGGTTTATCAGAACGTGCTGTATCTCTGCCGCGAGCTCTAGCGTGACGACCTCGTCACCATCCATCAGCAGTATCCAGTCGCCCGTACACTTTGCAATGGCGATATTTTTCTGCTCGGCGTGGCCCTTGAAATCACGGTTGAAGAAGTGCTTTGCGCCAAACTCGCGCGCGATTTCAGGCGAGCGGTCCGTCGATCCGGAGTCCACAATGACAATCTCATGGACCCATCCGGCAACCCCCGCCAAGGTGCGCGACAGGTTTTTCTCCTCGTTGGTGGCAATCATGGCGACGGAGATCGTAGGCGCAGTACTTGCAACTGGGCGTTCCACCTGGGAAGGGTTTTCTGGCTCTACAGTGTGCACCCAGATGAGTGTAGTGGATTATGCTAGACCGGCCCCAGTGCCTGCTGTACAGCGTGGAGATCGTCAAGGTACTCCCCGGACGGAAGTTCCTGCAGCAGACTCCGCAATTCCCGGAACAGAGCGGTGGTGACGCGGCCCGTGCGGCGGGCATCGTGCAACAGCGTGCAGAGTTCGTCCTCGTGCTGTGTGATGCAACGCATGGTGTGCAGCAGGGCATTGAGATGGTGCTGAAGGTCAACGCTGTGAATGGCTTTGCGTACCGGCGTTGCGGAACGTCCTGGTTTCTTTACCGTTGGTTTCTTCGCGGCGGTTTTCTTTGCTGCCTTCTTTGCCATGCGTGATTCGATGCAGCTCAGAACTCGTACCGCGCACCAAACTGTATCTGCCGCGAACTGGTCAGCGTGTTGGTGATCAGGCCCGCGCTGGCCACGCGGCCGGTGGTGGTAAAGACGTTGCGCTGGCTTGGAATCGCAAAGTTGGGGCGGTTGGGAATATTGAAGACCTCCGCGCGCAGTTGCATGCGGCCGCGATCACCGAAGAGGAACATCTTGTTCACCGCGCCATCGATCGAAATCAGACCTGGGCCGATGAGCGTGTTTCGCCCGAGATCACCGAAGTAGCCAGGGGTTGGCAAAGAGAAGGCACTTGGATCGAAGTACTGGACGGGACCGCCCTTGATAGGATTGGCGCTGCGTCCCGGCACGAGGTCTGGACGCTCTTGCGACGGGCCGGTGCCGATGCGCGCGCGTGCGTTGTCATAGCTGATAAGCGTGGAAAAGGGTGCGCCGGAACTGAGCAGCATGATGCCATTCACCTGCCATCCGCCCGTAAGCCACCCCGGTCCACGGAAACGCGGCAGATCTGCTGTAGCAGATGTGCTGGAGTAGTTGCGCAGGTCGTAGTTGGAAAGGCCCTTCTCGGCGGCAAGGCTGTCAGGGTCCTGTGGCAGGTCGTTCTCCGTGCCCTGCGCCGTGACCAGCGAGCCGGTATCGAGCGCCTTGCTCCACACATACGTCGAGCGCATCTGCACGCGGTTGCCCAGCCGGTAGTCGAGCGTGGCTTGTAGAGCGTTATACGTCGAGAGGCCGTTGGTTTCCTTGTAGCGAATCGACGTAAAGTTAGGATTCCTAACGACTGAGTTCACCGGAAAGAACTTGCGGCCATTCACGATCTGCGGGATAGCCTGGTTCTCATCCACAATGCGCTGATCGTGCACGCCGCGATTGGCGGAGTAGGCCAGCGTCAGCAACGTGCCGCGTGCCAGCTCCTGCTGCACGCTCGCGTTCCACTGCATCACGTAGGGGCTGGCGGGGTGGTATTGCACCACATCGATGCGGCCAAGAACGAAGTTGGCCGGCGTAATGGTGACATGCGGGAATGTTGGATTATTCACGCTGCCCACCGTGTAGAACGGCGGTTGCCGGCTGCCTGCGTTGAGGTAGAAATCCGTCCACAGCGGGTCAAAATAAACGCCGAAGGCGCTGCGGACGCTGGTGCGTGCGCCGGGCGAGTACGCCACGCCAACGCGCGGCGCTAAGTTCAGGTTTGCAGGATTAGTGTAGAGCGGACCTATGGTATCGCCTGTGTCGTGCAGGACATCGCGCACGGTCGATTGCAGCCCATTGATCTCCACGGGAACGCTGGCACGTTCATAACGCAGGCCAGCGGTCACACTCAGCGTCTGTGAGGCGCGGTAGGTGTCGGTGATGTACGCGGCCTCCATGTGCTGCCGCCAGTGCCGGCGTGGGTTGCTGCCCGGCAGCGCAATCTCAACCGCGGAGGGCTTCGCCGCGAGAAAGTTGGCCACAGAGGTGAACTGATAAAAGCCATTCTGCGATTGCGCCGCCTCCTGCGGAAACAGGAGCTGCTTTTCATCCGCGCCAATGGCGATGGTGTGCCGGCCGGCAATCAGTGTAAGGTCGTCGCTGCCCTCAAACAGGTTAAGCACGTTAACGTTTGGTCCGAAGCGCATGGGACCGATCATGGCCAGGCCGGTGATGCTGATCGATCCGAACGGATTGCCTGGAACAAATGAGAGCGATGGATCAAGCGCGGGAAGGATGTTGTATTCCAGCGTGTAGTACGAGCGGTTGTAGCTGGCGCGTGCCTCATTGACCAGCTGCTGCGAGAAGCTGTGCGTCAGTTGTGCCGTGGCGTACTGCGAGCGCGAGCGGTTGTGGCTGGCGGAAAGCTGCAAGGAGTCCGGCGTGCGCACGTTGGCATTGTCAAAGTGGAAGCGGGCGAAGTACGACGTCTTATCCGAGTGCTGATGATCGACGCGGACGACAAAGAAATCCTCGCCGGTGACAGCAGTGTTAGTGGATTGGTAAATGCCAGTACCGTCGGTGTACACGGTGCTGTTAGGGGCGGGGATGATGGCAAGAAAGGGCCGCACTGCCGCAACTGCCGTGGCTCGCGCGGTTGCGTTCGGCACCAGCGCCTGAGTGGTCAGGCCGAGATTCTGGCGTAAACCCTCATAGTTGCCGAAGTAGAACGTGCCGCGATGCGTGATGGGACCGCCCAGGGCTCCCCCGAACTGATTACGCTGAAATGCCGGGATGGGCTGCGTTGGTGAATCAAAATAGTTTTTTGCGTCCAGCGCGGAGTTGCGCACGAATTCAAACAGCGCGCCATGCAGGTTCCGGGTGCCGCTGCGTGTGATCTCGTCGATGATGCCGCCGCCCGTGCGGCCAAACTCCGCGCCATAGCCATTGGTAAGCACGCGGAACTGCGCGATGGAGTCCACACCCGGGATGACGCCTGAGGCACCGCCAGGCGTGTCGTTATACGCGTCATTCACGTCGGTGCCGTCCAGCAAGAACTCGACCTGATTGGGTCTGCGCCCGGCGAGAGAAATCTGGCGGCCATTGCCCTGCGAATCAGGATTAACGCGCCGCGACGGCACCACCCCAGGCGAGAGCAACGCGAGTTGGGTAGTGTCTCGGCCGTTCAGCGGCAGCTCTTCAATGGAGCGCAGATTCGTAACGGCGGAGAGCGAGACATCCTGGCTCTCCAACGTGACTTCGGTCGTGCTGACGGTGACGTCAGACGTGGTGGACTGCACATTGAGCTGCATGTCCAGGTGCGCCTGCTGGCCGACCGTGAGCAGGATGCTCCCTTGCCGCTGCGCGAATCCTGGAGCATCGACGGTGACGCGGTACATGCCGGGGGGCAGTTGTGGAACGGCGTACAGACCGGCGTCGTTCGTTTCCGTCGAGCGCCGCGCCGTCCGGCTCTCTTCGGTGATGGTCACATGAGCGTGCGCAATCTGCGCGCCGCTGCTGTCGCGCACAATGCCGGAGAGCGATGCATTCGATCCTTGCGCAAGTGCACCTGTTGCAAGAGCCGCAAGCAGGCATGGCGTCGCCGCTTTTCGCGTCAGGTCCAATGTTCGCCGATACTTCGAGCTCATCGTTTCAGGATAAAGCTCAAGTTGCTTTCGCCACGCGGCATGGCGGCAAACTGCAGCGCTCTACGCTGTGCGATGGATGGTGACAGCGTTGGCCTGCGTGATGGGCGTAAGCAGAACGGAGGAGACGTTGACGTGGGCTGGGCGCGTGAGGGCCCACACGATAGCGTCAGCGACATCGTCCGGCGTGAGCGGCGTGGTGTTGGCGTAGACCTTGGCCGCGCGCTCCTTGTCGCCGCCAAAGCGCACCTCGCTGAAGCGTGTCTCCACCATGCCCGGATCGATGCTGGTGACACGGACCGGCGTGCCCATCAGGTCAATGCGGATGCCTTCGCTTAGAATGCGCTCCGCCGCCTTCGTGGCGCAGTAAACCGAGCCACCCGCATAGGCCATCCATCCCGCCGTGGAGCCAAGATTGACGATGTGGCCCGCTCCGCGCTCCACCATGCCGGGCAGAACGGCGCGCGTAACGTAGAGCAGACCCTTCACGTTGGTATCGATCATTTCGTCCCAGTGGTCTGGGTCGTCCTGGTAAATCTTTGCCAGGCCGCGTGCCAGGCCGGCGTTGTTGATTAGGATTTCGATATTGCGCCACTCCGCGGGAAGCTCCGCGACTGCGGATTCAACTTGGAGACGCTGCCGGACGTCGAGGGCAATGCCGTGCATGTCCTCGGCTCCGGCTTGCAGCAGATCGTCTCGCATCGACTCCAACGCATCGGTGGAGCGAGCGCACAGGAGCAGCTTTGCACCTTCTTTCGCCAACGCGATGGCAGTGGAGCGGCCAATGCCCGCGCTTGCTCCGGTAACGAACGCGATCTTGCCCTTGATGCTGACGCCCATCTTCTGTTGCCTCTGACACTATCGTAGGGCACATGAAGAAGGGCTGCGCAAGGCAGCCCTTCTTCATGACGAAAGCAAGTAGGAATCACTGGCCTTCAGTGGGTGCCTGCGTGGTGACGCCGATCGATGGGCCGGAGACGACCATCTCCACGCGGCGGTTTAGCGCTTTGCCGGCGGCGGTGGCGTTATCCGCAACAGGGTGTGACTTGCCATAGCCAATTGCGGTGACGCTGCCGGGGCTGACGCCATTGTTGACCAGAAAGGCCTGTGTCGCGTTGGCGCGATCCTGACTCAGCTTCAGGTTGTACTCGTCGCTGCCTACCGCGTCGGTGTAGCCCTCAATCTGCAGCTTCAGGTCAGGGTACTGCTGCAGGATGACCGACACCTTTGCCAGGGAGATTTGCGCATCCTGCTTGAGGTTGCTCTTGCCTGTGTCAAACAGCACGTCTCCAAGCGTGACGACGAGGCCGCGCGGCGTCTCCTGCGTGGCCAGAACGGCGTTCAGTTGGGCGCGCAGCTTTTCTCGCATCGCGATGACGGACTGTTGTGCCGCCGCGGCCTGCGCTGCTGCATCGGCCGCCGCAGCGTTGGCCTGCGCGGCTTGTGCTTCGGCGCGGGCGCGCTCGGCAGCTTCGCGGTCGGCGGCGGCACGTGCCCGCTCGGCATCCAAAGCCTGCTGCTGCGCCACAAGTGTTGCCTGCGCGGCCTGCACTTCGGCTGCCTGGCGAGCGTCCACCTGCGCCTGTTGCCGCTCAGCTTCCTTCTTGCGCAAGGTGCTGATGCGAGCATCTTCCGCACCCTGCACGGCTGAACGCGCAAAGGTGATCTCCTGCTTCTTCAGGTCGCCGTTGCGCTTCTTATTCTGATCGATGTCGTCGGCGTTTTGCAGGTCTGTCTTGACCTTCGCCATGATGTCTGGCGCATAACGCTCCGCACCGGCCGCGCGGGCAATGTTGTACGCGTTATGTGCCTCGTAAAGTTCCAGGGGACTGTGTTCATCACGCGTGATCGGATCAAAGACGGTGTTGGCACCGTCGGTTTGCGCGTACAGGCCCTTAGGCAGAAGCGTGTAATGGGCGTTCACCTTGGTCAAAACGCCCTGCGTCCTGTCCTCGATGATGTGGTTCTCCATGACCACAACATCGCTGGGAACGTTGACGGCAAAGTACGGCTCGGCGGTGATGATCAGGCCGAATGCTTGCAGGTCAGTGGTCGTATGCAGGTCCACCTTGTTGCCACCGCCGGTGGGCAGAACCTCGCCCAGCCGGGAGGGTGACCCTTCCGGCGTGATGGCCCACAGCACGTAGGTAAGGTATTCCGGACCGAAGCCGTTGGCTGGTGTCAGGCCCTCCACATGCAGGTCAACGGAAAGGCTGCCCTTCTCGCTCTGTACCTTCGCGTACCCTTTCGCGTTGGGCAGCAGCGGCGTGCCATCCATCGAGACGCGGGTGGAACCGCTGCGATGGAAGTAGTTCACCGCGTCCAGGTCACGCTGCACCACATTGACGCGGTACAAGGGAACGCCGTTCAGTTCACCGACAGGCATCCCGCCGTTCTGGATGCCTCGCTGGTTCGCGGTCCTGGGGTCAGCGGTGGGATTTGGTTCCTGCGCAAACACTGGCTGCACCAGGCAGGCCAGAACGACTGCCGCGCCAAGCTGCGCGGCCTTTTGCATGGGGTGTTTCATCAGCATTCATATCCTTTGAAGAATGGGTTTCGCGCGTTTATCCAGCGCACCATCTGTCATCTGCATATTCGACGCACCAGGCAGGAATAGAGGTTTGTTGCAACGGAAAGAGGGAAGATTCAATCTGGGACGTCGCCATGCCGGGCGTAGTCGAGTTCTGCCCTGCGGTCACGCGGGACTCTGCGCCTGTGCCGCCTGCTCGCTACAATCGCGGAAGCCTCTCTTTGGCGTGCTGTGGCATTGATGAAGGTTTGTCTCCCGATGGTCGCGGCGCTGGGTGCCTTTGCGCAAGTGGTACCGCCGCATGTGTACAGCGCGTGGAAGCAGGAGCGCGTGATAACCCTCGCCGCCAAGGCACCAGGAGCAGAACAATGCGCTGTTCTGGATGCCGCGACCTTTGCCCAGGCCGCACCCGGATTGCGCGACCTGCGCCTGCTGCAGGATGGCCGCGAGATCCCCTACGCGCTGGATGAGAGCCACGACGAGGCGTTCGACCGTGCGTCTTCGGCTCGTGCGAGCGGCGCTGGAGAGCTCGGCGACCGTGCGCTGTATGAAACGTCCCTGATCATTCCGGCACATCCACTGAACTGGGCAGGCGCTGCAGGCGTCACGAGCTCCACAAGTCCGGATCATCCGCCCGGCGCATTCGGCGGAAAAGGCGAACTGCCCGCGCATGTTCCAGTGGAGCGCATCCGGCTGATACCCGCTGCGACTGCGGACGAACGTCTGGGCCTTGCCGCGTGGCAACAAACCGATCTCAAGAACCGCGAAGAACTGAAGACGTTGCTGACGCGGCAGCGTCCAGCGGCCGATTTTGCAATTGGCGCCAACCTGCAGATTGCGGCTGGAATCAGTATGAGCGTGAACGGCTCCATGCCGCTGGTAGAGGCATTTGTACTGGAGATGCGCCGCCGCGAGCTTTGCTTTCAGCCGCTCTCATCCTCGCCGCCGCAGCTATTGCTGGGCAATGAGAAGGCGCGCCCCGTGCACTACGATTACGCTGCGCATTTCCATCCCCGAGCGACACCTGTCCTTGCAACCCTGGGACCCGTGATACCGAGCCCCATGTTTCAGGTGCATGAGCCGCGGCGCTTTACACCGCCTGCTTTCAAGCAGGTGATGTTTGCCGTTTACGGTTGCTGCCTTGCTTGCATCTTGTGGATAGCCTTCATCACGCTGCGGCGGAGGTGATGCTTAGCGGCAATGCGCCTCGGCGTCACCGCTGTTCAGTGAATCAAGCAGGTCTTTCGCGACGACGACGAGCGGCTGATATGGCGCGCTGCCTGCGGCGATGGAGACAAACGTGTTCATCCCGTCCTTTGCCTGGGGCAGCTTGCAGCTGTAGAGCAGCGATTGCGCGCGCGCAAAGTATGCGTAGTAACACTTGGGCGCGGCCTTGATGCTCATGTCTGAAAGCCGGAGGACCTCATTCCACTCGCCGCGCGCCCTTGCTCCGTCAATGGGCAGCATGTATTTCCTGGTCGCGGAGTGGTCGATGTAAGTAGAGCCGGAGTAGTCGTCGGTGATGGTCTGCGTGCCGTCTGGCGCGCAGGTGCTGTGAATGGTCGCAGTGTCGTTGTTCGGCTTGCCCTCGCCGCCAAACTGCGCGCGCGCCATGCAGGTCCACAACAGCATGGGAAGGAGGCAGACGAGACGGAACAGGGTGCGATTGACCATGCGCAAGCCTATCAGGCGGGCTGTGCGGCGGGACACTTCATCACGGCTCCATCGTCACGCGGACAGGAGGCAAGCCTACGATTTCGTAAGTTCCCGACGCGATGCCAATGCCGGATTTGTCAAACTCCTCAATGATCTCCCGGCTCATCCGGTCTTTCAATCCGCGCACGTCGTGATCTTTGCACAGGAAGCGGACGGTTAGTTCCACCCAGTTATCCGTCAACCGCCAGTAAACCCGGGGCCGGATGTCGGTATTCTCGATGTGAAAACGCCGTTCCAGTATCTCGATCTCAGGCTGTGCAAGTTCCACAATGTTGATTGTCTCTTTCTCCGCCGCTGCAAGAAGGATTCGTTCTGCTGTCCGGCGGTCATCTTTGTAGGAGATAGGCAGGTGCATCTCTTCCCAGATGTAAGGGAATCCGCGCGTGTAGTTATACACCGGGTCATTGAAGATTTCGGAGTTACTGATCGTCACGATGCGTCCGGTATACTGCCGCGCCCTCACCCAGACATCGTCTGTCTTGGCTGACACCGGATCGCCCATTTCCATGATGACCGTCTGGATGAAGTTCAACGCAATCACGTCACCGCGCACGCCGCCCATCACGATCCGGTCACCGACATTAAACGTCTTGCCTCGCAAGATGACGAAATAGCCTGCAAAGCTGGTGACAACTTTCTGCAAAGCGAACGCCAGTCCGGCGCTGACCAGCCCAATTCCGGTGGCAAGCCGTGCCGGGTTGTCGAACCAGATGGACATCAGGCCCACTGCACCCAGCACGAAAACCACAAGGCTGATGCCCTGCCTGGTCCAGAAAGCAAAGCGGTTCTTGACCAGGGCCGGCGTTGCCCGTGGCAGCAGACGAAGTATCTTGCCCAGGAGATAGATCAGGAGAAGGAACAGAACGGAAAAGAGCAGCTTGTGCCCGTTTTGCGCGCTCATCCCAAGCAGCCTGACGCCGAAGATCTCCAGATTCCTTTGCGGGCCTACAAATTGAAAGACAGGCGAGTGCATGCATTTCTAAGATGCTGGCCCGGAGTTCTCCGGGCCATGTAACCTGAAACGAAGCAGCACCGACACAACGCAAACTAGACAGTGCAAACCCTCAGGTTCACTGCGTGGCTCATCTCCGTACATGCGGTTTAGAGCGTCAGCGCAGCGCCTCGTCCACCTCGCGGTAGTAATCAGGCCGCTTGAGAATTTCGCGGGGCCGTGATCCGTCAGCCGGGCCCACCAACCCGTCGCGCTCCATCATGTCGATCAGCGCTGCCGCTCTGCCATAGCCGATGCGCAGCCGGCGCTGCAGCAGGGACGTGCTGGCCTTGCCGAACTCAAACACGAGACGCACCGCGTCATCGAACAATTCATCGTTCGCGCTCTCTTCCTGTACATCGGCGCGGTCGTTGCCTTTGTCGTCCTTTGGACCCTCCAGGAAGCCTTCGACATACTCCGCTTCACCCTGCTGCTTCCAGAACGCGACCACATCGCTGATTTCCTTCTCCGTGACAAAGGGGGCGTGCACGCGCTGCAGCCGCGATGTGCCGGGCGGCAGAAAGAGCATGTCGCCGCGGCCCAGCAGGCTCTCCGCTCCGTTCGAGTCGATGATGGTGCGCGAATCCACCTTGGTTGCAAGGCGGAAGCTCATGCGTGTGGGCACGTTTGCTTTGATGAGGCCGGTGATGACGTCCACCGAGGGCCGCTGCGTTGCCAGCACCAGGTGGATGCCCACGGCACGTGCCATCTGCGCCAGCCGGGTGATGCTCTCTTCCACGTTGGCCTTGTCCAGCATCATCAGATCGGCAAGCTCGTCGATGATGATCATGATGTAGGGCAACGGCTGCTGCTCCTCGCCATCTTCGTTGAAGAGCTGCCCGCTCTCGAACAGGCGGTTGTACTGATCCAGGTTGCGTACGTGGCGCGAAGCCAGCAGTTTCAAGCGGCGTTCCATCTCGCGGACAGCGTTGCGCAGCGCGTTCGCTGCGAGCTTGGGTTCCGTAATGATGGGCGTGAAGAGGTGCGGGATGCCCTCGTACATGCCAAGTTCCACGCGCTTCGGGTCCACAAGGATCATGCGTACCTGCTCCGGCGTTGCCTTGAACAGGACGCTCATGATCATGGCGTTGATGGCGACCGACTTACCCGATCCGGTGGACCCGGCAATCAGAACGTGCGGCATGGCTGCCAGATTGGCGGTGACGATGCGTCCGTTAATGTCCTTTCCCATCGCCATTTCGACCTTGCTCTTGCTGTTGGCAAAGCCCTCGCTTTCGACCACGTCCCGCAGCCAGATCGTCTCGCGTTCGTGGTTTGGCACCTGAATGCCGACAGTGCTCTTTCCGGCCATGCGCTCAATCAGGATGGACTCCGCAGCCATGGCCAGGCACAGGTCGTCAGCCAGCCCTGTGACGCGGCTGTACTTCACGCCGGCATCCGGGCGGAACTCAAACGTCGTGACGACCGGGCCGGGGTTGATCTGTGTGACCTGGCCGTCCACGCCGAACTCCGCGCACTTTTCCACCAGCACGCGAGCTTCGGCACGCAACGCCTCTTCGCGCACAGCCGCGTGTTCCTCGCTCTGGTAGAGCAGAGACGACGGCGGCAGCTGATAGCCGTGGACGCTCTTTGCCGTCAGCGTCACCGTCTTGATGCTTTCGTCGGCGCGTTTGCCAAAGGCGATGGCATCCTCTTCCACGTCTTCCGGCTCTGCTTCCGGCTGTGCGGGAATCATGGGGAATGGAACAACTTCGCCTTTGCGCGATGGGGTGCGCGGCGTATCCGCAGGCTCGACTGCCCAGGCAAAAGGCTGTTCAGTATGCGCGGGCTCAGTCCAATCGGCGAAATTTTCCTGCGCGGGTGTGGTTTCGTTCAGCAGGTCGTGCGCTTCCAGTTGCGCATCCGCCTCAGCCTGCAGATGTGTGGGAAGCGGGGCGAACTCCGGATCGGGGGCAGCGTCAACGTCCCTGCGCGGCATCCCTGCCCACACCGTACGCGTTGGTGCTGGCGTCTCCAAACCCAGAACGCCGTCCGGCAGGGCAGCTTTACGCCGCAGGCCGAACCGGGCGAAGAGGCCGTGAATGAGTGATCCATCAGACGCCCGCGCTGCCGCTGCAGCCGCCTTCGCTTCCGCCCGCTCGCGGCGAATCTCCAGCCGGTTGGCTGCACGCGCTGCCCGGAGGTTTGCTCGCCCGCTGCGCCACTGAATATAGCTCTCCCGTACGCGGTACAGCGTGCCAAGCCGATGGCCCGTCCAATCCTGCGCCGTGTTGAAGGTGAACGTTGTGCTGAGATACACGCTAAGCAGCAACAGGAGACCCACGACGACGCACGCGCCGGGATAGTTGAGCATTGGAATTGCGGCGTCCGCGGCAAACCGCCCCGCGACGCCTTCAATGGGAAGCGCTCCACGCCAGAGCAGATGAAGCGGGAACAGCGCGAGAGCGGCCGGGGCAGCAAGTACCCACAGCAGAAGGCCCAGCAGCTTTGCTCCGGGCGAACCCTGCGGCCTGGACCGCATCCAGCAGATGCTTAGCCTCGCCAACATGAGAGGGAAGACAAATACGGCAATACCAAGCGTTTGCAGCAGGAGGTCACTCACGGTGGCACCCGCGCGTCCCACCCAGTTGTGCACCGGGCGCAACATGCTGCCGCGCGTCAGCGCGCCCACGGTGTTCAGTGAGGGATCGGCCGGAGCGTAGCTCAAGAGCGCCAGCAGCAACAACACCGCACATGTCAGCAGGCCCAGGCCCAGCACTTCATTCAGCCGCCGGCTGCGGGTCGGTGTCATCTCCAGGCGAAGCGGCTTCATGCGGTACTCGTCTCCAGGATCACAGCGGCTGCTGGGCAAAGGCGCTCAGCGGCGGCAAGGGGATCATGACCGATTCTCACCCGTGACGCGCAGCGCGGGTAGCGCAATTGCTGGGAGGAATCCGCTTGGGCAACCCGCTTCCGTGCCTTTTGTCTCCTATGCGCTAGTACTAACGCTGTTGCGCGGCACAGTTTACCTGTGAGGCGCGGCGGCGATCAGCCCACCGGACCAGCGCCGTGGGACCTTGGAACGCAAGCGGGTGACGGAGGGGGTTTTCGCGATTTCCTCCCCTTGCTGCCGGTGAAGGAGAATCGCACTGCAACCGGCAGACGTCACCCCTCGCACCACTTTCGTAGGGCCAGCGGCCTAATATCAATAAGGGCGCTTGGCGCCGAAAGGGATAAACACACGATGGCAGAAACACTGAAGGATTCTGAGAAGGTTCTCAAAGAGGTCATTGAAACGCTGATCGACAGCCAGGAAGGCTTCAAGGACATTGGCGAAAAGCTGCAGGATGAAACCCTGAAGCGCTATTTCTTGTCGGAAAGCCTGAAGCGCGCCCAGTTCAAGGGTGACCTGGAAGATGTCCTGATCAAAGAAGGCGTGAGCGACGCATGGAAGGAAAAGGGCAGCGTCTCAGCCACGTTGCATCGCACGTGGGGAGACCTGAAGGCAAAGCTTGGCGGCGGCGACCACACGCTTCTTGAGACGGCGGAGCAGGGTGAAGACACGATCAAGAAGGCATATGCTGACGCCCTGAAGCACGATCTGCCGCTGCCCATCCACCAGCTGTTAAGCACACAGGCCGCGCACATCCAGACCTCGCATGACTACGTAAAGGCCGCCCGCGACAGCCGCAAGTAGCCCATTTGGACGGTCAAAGTGCAACAATAAAGCCCCGCTATGCGGGGCTTTGTTGTTGCTTATGTACTTCGGTCCCCGCGGCCACGTGGCCCAGAGTCGTCCGGGCGGGTGCACCTTCGATGACGATAAGCGCGTTTATCAGGACGTACGAAAGCGGACTGTCTGAACCCCATACCTTATCGACTCACAATTGCATTCACAAACAACTTCCAGAGCGTTAGACCGTCTGTAGTCTAAGCCTTATAAATGTCATCAAGCGAGGCTCGATGAAGCTCCTCAGTGTTGTTGCAATCATTACTGTCGCAGTGCCAACTTCGTGTCTTGCACAGGCTGCACCCCCTCAGATGGTCCGTGATGTGAGGGTATTCGACGGTGCCGCAGTCCGTGAGCATCAAGATGTTCTCCTTCAGAACGGTTTCATTTCAGCTATTGGCAGACATATACCGACTACGCCCGGAGCAACGGTGATCTCTGGTGCCGGTCGAACGCTTTTGCCTGGGTTGATCGACGCTCATGTCCACATACCGAAAGAGGCCTCAGTCGCTCTTCAGCAGGGTATCGACCTTGGAGTCACTACCCAGCTCGATATGTACTCCAGCCCTGACAAACTCCCCACGCTAAAGGCTCTTGAGAAAACCGATGGCGCTAACCTCTCGGACCTGAGGACCGCAGGTATGGGTGCGACGGTTCCCGGCGGTCATCCTACCCCACCAGGTGGAGGAGGTCTTCCTACGTTGACGCGGCCCGATGAAGCGCAAGCCTTCGTGGATGCTCGCATTGCTGAGGGAGCGGATTACATCAAAGTCATCTTAGACGACTTCTCGGAATTTCACCGCCAGATACCCACGCTTGATGATGAAACCCTACGCGCGGTTGTGGTGGCAGCACACCAGCGAGGCAAGCTGGTTGTAGCACACGTTCTGACAGCTAAGTACGCGCGCGAGGCGATCGAGGCCGGGGTCGATGGACTAGCGCACATGTATGAAGGAGCGGAGTTCGATGGGGATTTCGGCGCGTTTGCTGCTCAGCATCACATCTTTGTCATTCCAACTCTGTCTGTTATCTACTTAGATTGCGGACAATCACCTGGACCCGCCACTGCTCAAGACAGCAGACTTTACCCGTATATTCGCGAAAAGTGGCTGCCAGGGCTCAATGTTCCCCCTAATCCCAAACTGAACAGCGTTTGCGATTCCACTCGCAAGGGAATGAAACAGTTGGTGACCGCAAGGGTTCCCATTCTGGCTGGGACAGACGCTCCCGTACAAGGCACCACATACGGAGCGAGTTTGCATGAGGAGCTTAGGTTGCTAGTCGGTACAGGGCTCACGCCCATACAAGCCCTGACTGCAGCTACGGAGTCTCCGGCAAGAATCTTCCACCTTGATGACCGAGGACGGATCGCTGCTGGCTTAAGAGCGGATTTGGTTTTGGTCGAGGGTGACCCAACAAAAGACATTGCAGCCACGGAAAACATCGTGACCATTTGGAAAAAGGGCGTTCCTGTAAACCGCGTACGACCTGAATCATCATAGGGTTTTCCCCAAGTACCGCTATGTCGCATCGTATTGATTACTGCATCGTTGCCTGACGCAGAGTGCGTCTAAACCGTGGTGCATCCAACCGGCTATGCGTAACGTGTTCCGCACCGTTGGTCTTGCCGCCCAATCGCTTTTCTACCTTGCGGGCGGAGCGAATCACTTCTGGCATAGCCAGATGTACACGGCCATTATGCCGCCGCACTACGGTCATCCGCTGGGATGGGTGCGGTTCACCGGTGTGGCAGAGATTGCGGGTGGGCTGGGTTTGCTGCCCCCGCAGACGCGACGTCTGGCGGCGTGGGGTTTGTTCGCCATGCTGCTGGTGTATCTGGACGTGCACTTCTATATGGCCGCGGATCCGCAGCGGTTCGCCCAGATACCGCGATGGGCGCTTTGGCTTCGCATCCCGCTGCAACTGCCGCTGCTGTATTGGGCGTGGGTCTACACGCGGCCGGTCCGCCGTGCTTTGCCGAATTAGGCGCGGTGTGTGTGCAGCCAGACGAGCAGACCTATGCCGAGGATGATGCGGTAGACGGCGAAGATGGTGAAGCCGCGCTTACGCACCCATCCCAGGAACCAAGCAACAACGACGTACGCAACGACGAACGATACCGCCATACCGATGATGAGCACCAGCCAGCGCTCCGGCCCCATGACCAGCGGCGTCAACGCCTGCGAGCCGCCCGCTTCAGCCATGTCCTTCGCGCTGGGGCGGACGGCCTTCAGCAGCGCGTACCCAGTGGCCACGATCATGGTGGGGATTGAGAGCAGAAAGGAAAACTCCAGCGCGGAGGTGCGGTCCATCCCGGCAAGCTGGCCTGCGGAGATGGTCGCCATGGAGCGGGAGGTGCCAGGAATGACCGCGCTGACGATCTGGCAGAGGCCGATCCAGACGGCCTGCGGCAGGTTCATATCCTCCACATGCGTCGTGGATGGATCGCGGCGGCTGGCCCAGATGTCCACTGCCCACATGACAATGCCGCCAATGAGCAGAGCCAAGGCGATCACCGTCAGATTCTCAAGATTCTCGCCAATCTTCTTAGTCAGCAGCTTGGCCGGAATGGCGGTGACGACGAAGGCGATCAGCGTCAGCGAGAGCGGATGAGTCAGCCAGGTCTTGTTACCACGCTCGCCCTTTGGGAAAGTGCGCAGGTAAGCGATGATGCGCAGCAAAAAAAAGAGCACCAGCGCGATGATCGCTCCCAGTTGGATAACAATGGTGTACATCTTCCAGAACGGGTCGGCCAGCGAGATGTGCAGGGCCGCCTCCGCCAGGCGAAGGTGCGCCGTGGAGCTGACGGGCAGAAACTCAGTAAGACCCTCAACGATGCCGAGGATGATGGACAAAAGATAAACATTCAACGCGGCGCTACCGGGCTTTCATTAGGATGGTTCAGTCGCGGTCACTGCCGTAGATCGCAATGCCTTGCTCCACCCTGTATACCAGACTGACCGCGCGCGCCGTGTAATCGCTGGTGGGAAATCGCGCGGCCAATTGATCGCGGAGCGCGTGGGCCTTTGCCGCGGCGGCATCTGCTCGCTTGCGGTTTTCCTCCGTTGTGTACATGGTCACCAGCACACCTTGCCGGCAGGTGGCGTCCCACAGCGCCTCCGGTGTCTTGGGACCATCGGGGAACTGATCGGCATACTTTTGATACAGATTGCTCTCCATCTCCGGGCATTTGGGCAGACCCTGCCAGTCGCCGCAGAGCTTTGCGTCGAGCAGGTCAAACGCGGCAAGGGCCGGGTACTTGCCGCTGCCGGTCTTCACGATGCGTTGCAGACCTTTGGTGTACATCGGCGGACGCAGGTTCGCATCCGTCTCGTTGGCGGAGGGCAGCGACTTGGCGTCGAACTTCTCCTCCTGCCAGCGGATGTCAGCGGAGCGCCACGCGCTTTCCGGTGCCAGCGCCGAGGCAGGGAAGTACTCGGCAACACGGCGATAGAGCAGGTGCGCCTGTCCGGCGGCAGACTTGGGAGCGTGCGGCTCGCCTGCGGCGGCTTCCATGCTGGCCGCCTCGCCGTAAATCAGCTTGTCTCCGTTTGGCGTGGCGGGGCCGACCACACCCTTGTTGCGTATCCAGCCGGCGCGCGGCAGAACGGCGGGATCGACAGAGAACTCCGGCTCGTCCTCCGCCTTTTCCTCTTCAATGTCGGTGTTGGCAAAGACCTTCACCCAAGGCCCGGAGCGCTCGGTGATGACCACCTCATGCCCTGGCGTGACGACGGACACCTTCTGCGACTCGGCATCCGGCGCGACGTAGACCTCGGCCACTTTGAGCACCGTGGCTCGCATCGCGTCAGGTGGCGGTGGTGCGTTCTTCTGGGCAGGAGCGGCAAGTGTTAACAGGGCCAAGCAGGCAAGCAGGCGCATATTGCATTAGACGGCATAGTGCGCCGCGCAGTCACGCGCCGGTGAGAACGGGTGCCCCACCTTCGCGAAGCTAAGGTGGGTGAAGTGGACACGGGCTTGACGGCGTAAGAACCCGCCCTAACCGCTGCGGTGAAGATGGGGAACCCGCAGTCGTGCAAGCTACGCCTCGGCGACGAGCAGCTCTTCCTTCAGCGCGGGGTCGATGTTGCCGCCGCTGACGATGGCCACGATCTTGCGCGCGGCAGGCAGTTCGCTTGCATGAAAGAGCGCGGCGGCCAGGGTGACGGCTCCGCTCGGCTCCGGCACAATGTCGCTCCCCAGCAGGAGCAGCCGCGTAGCGTCGAGAATCTCCTCCTCCGTCACCGTCAGGATGCCGTCTACGAAGCGCAGGATGTGCTGGAAGTTGCGCTCGCCCAGGCTTTGCGTGCGCAGACCGTCCGCGATGGTGCGGGTTGTCTGCGCGCCGGGCCACTCCACTAGCGTCTTTGTCCGAAAGCTTTCGGAGGCATCGCCGGCCAGCTCCGGTTCGCACCCCCACACCTGCGCGTTCGATCCTGAGAGCTTGATCCCAGCGGCCACCCCGCTGAGGAGGCCGCCGCCGCTCACGGGCGACAGGACCAGGTCCGCATCGGGTGCCTCCTCCGCGATTTCCAGGCCGCAGGTCGCCTGCCCGGCGATGATCTGCACGTCGTCGTAAGGCGGAATCATCACGTAGCCATGCTCGGCGACAAGCTCCTCCGCGCGCTGCTTGCGCTCGGTACTCGCCGGTCCGACCAGGACGACTTCTGCTCCCAGCGCCAGCGTGGCATCACGCTTGATGCGCGGCGCGCCCTCCGGCATGACGATGATGGCTCTCGCCCCCAGCGCCCGAGCGGCGTACGCGACGCCCTGCGCGTGGTTGCCGCTGGAGTAGGTGATGACGCCGCGCCGCAGCTCCTCTGGCGGGAGCGCGGCGATCTTGTTGTACGCTCCGCGCAGCTTAAAGCTGCCAATGGGCTGCTCGTTTTCCGCCTTCAGCCAGATTTCCGGCACATCATGCGCGCCGGAGAACCCCGCCGCATGAAGCCGGTGCGGATGGAGCCGGTGCAGGCCGGTGCGCACGGCGGTTCCGGCGATGCGCTCGCGCGCGGCTTGAATGTCTTGGAGGCAAATCAGGGCTTCGTTGGGCATAGATTCATTGTCGCGCACTAGGCGGCGAGCTTATCAGCGGAGCGGGCCGGCCGTGAAGAAATGTTTCACGTGAAACATTTTGAGAAACACGACAGGAACGTTGCAGATGGTTTTTGCACCGTAAACATGCTTGTTGATCGAAACGCTACGTTAGCGCTAACGTAAACATGCATTTCGCAGCAAAAATGCGCCTAAAAAGTACGGGCGTTTGTACGCTTCTGCACACGTCTCAAAAGGGCCGTTTTGACAGCTTTGGCGTTGCGCTCCTGCATCTGTCGGGAGAGCACAAGGGGCGTGTCCTTGTGCTGGAGGCGAACCTGAGCAGCCAAAGGTCTATCCGGCCGTTTGGGGTACGCTTTAACAGAATAGAGACTCAGGAGCACCGATGCATTTGCGATCAAGCTTCATCTGTGGCCTTGTACTTCTTGCTGGTTGTCAGATCGTAGACGCTCAGTATGCCCCACCCGTTCCGCCGGCGGAGGGCGTTATTGGTTTTTGGTCGACGGATGCCGGTTCGGTGCTGCAAATCGATCACTGTGGATCTGAAAATGTCTGCATCACGATCCGGACGATCTCCAAAAAGGCTCCTGGCGTCGTGGATGGGCGCAATCCAGATGTTGCGCTGCGCACGCGCCCGGTCTGCAGGCTCCAGATTGGCACGGGGTTTCAGCTGACGGACCCCAATCACGCAGAGGGCGGCAGAATCTACGATCCCGAAAGCGGAAGGACTTACAAGTCTGTGATGACGAGTGAAGGAAACAATCTTGATTTGCGGGGATACGTCGGGTTCGAGGCGCTGGGCCGCTCGCAAACCTGGCATCGCACCAGCGAGCAGTACGCCACCTGCGTCGGCACAACACACCGGTAAGCGGTTCTTCCGCGTATGCTGTTATCGAGACACGTCAGGGCCCATAAGGTATGCGGGCCATCCGTCTTATACTCGACCCATGGAAATCAGGATCCGCAAGGTCGGTGATGAGTATGGGGTCATTCTCCCTAAGCCTTTGATGGATCAAATGTCTGTTGTCGAAGGCTCTCTGCTTAACGTGGAAAGTCACGATGGCGTCCTGCACATGACGCCGGTGGACGCGGAGTTTACGCGACAGGTGGAGGCGTTTCTGCACACCGAGGGCGAGCACCGGCGCAGCTACCGCGAACTGGCGAAGTGAACACAAGCCCACATTTCTACGAGATGTGGGCCACTCGCCCGATGGCTGGAGTCCTGATCGTGAATCCACTCCGTAGAATTAGCAACGTCATCTTTACATCGCTGTGAGATGTGGGCACCTACGCCATCTCCACTATTTGAGTGGATCAGTCACTCTTGATGCTTTAAGATGTGGCAAATCTGCGTAGATGACTTGAGGGTGCGTCCAAATGGGTTTTTCTTTTAGGCGTAGTTCTAGCTTTGGTCCGTTCCGCCTGAATTTCTCGAAATCTGGTGTCGGAGCATCTGTGGGCGTTAGGGGTGCACGGCTAACCGTGTCCCCAAAGGGAACGACCTACATAACACTAGGAACAGGTGGCTTCTACTACCGCAGAAATATTACGCAGAGCGATGGTGATTCATTACGCGTTCCAGAACCGCAGACACACTCACCGGCTCCCGCCGAGGAAATCAAGACTGCTGATGTGGAGCAGCTTCTAAAGAGTTCCAAGAGTGAGTTGGTTGAAAGTTTGAATAAACGAGCACAGATGTTCAATCCAGCCAACGTCATTTTCGTAATCGCGGCAATCTGTGCGGTTATAGGCGCTGTTCTCATTGTGAGTGCAACTTCGACCAGTACACCTCGGACCTTACCTGAGTTGTCTGCGTTTTCAGAACCATCTCGGCGAACAAATCATGCTGATGAATATGCTCTGCTGATCGCCCATTACGGTCAGCCTTCATCAGTGGACACAACTCAGGCAGGGACTGTGCCACTCCGAACAGCCACTTACGAAAGCGCTCATCTCGCGGTGAAATTCGTTCCAGCAGGATGCGTAGACTCATATATGTATTACGAGGCACACAAAACCGATGTGCCTGTGAAGAAAGTTATAAAGCGGCATCACGGGCCAAGCACAACTTTGGAGCAAAGCTCGCCGCCATGCGCTCTTCCTACGGACAAAGCTTCAACAATCGTGGCTTACAGAGACACTAACTCCGATACTGCTGTTGATTCTGAAACAGCAGAGCACGACTTGGCCTACATGAACACAAAGTCTGCTGTGGCTCCTGTGGTGAGAGTTGCAGATGGAACACACGTGAGGAACCAAGGACAGAAAGCTGATTCGCAATCTACCAGGATCGGGTACAACGAGGAGACATTAAGAAGCGAACAGCAGCGTATAGCTGATAGTGAGGCATATAGTCGAAGGAGCATAGAGCATGGCGTCGGAGTTCTGATCGTTGCGTCCTTGCTCCTTATCCCGAGCTTCATCATTCACAAGAAAAACAGAGAAAAGCGTACGACTCGCCTTGAGTACGAGTTGACCGGAAAGGCCGGTGCGCACCAAGGCGTACTCGACGGAACGCTTGAGCAACTCACCGCAACCAAAGTAATTTGGAGAGTAGATAGCCAATCAGCTATTTCAGATTGGAAGCGCAACGCTGGTGCGGCTTACAACGTTCAACGTGATCGAGCAAACGTTCGAAGAGCAGTTCCACCGCTCGTGGAGTGTAACGTTATTCCTATGTGTATCGATCTTGGCAAAACAAGGTTGTTCTTTCTTCCGGATCAGGTCCTGTATTGGCAGCGAGGTGTATTCGCCTCAATCGAGTACAAAGACTTGAGCGTCCAAGCTGGTTCTACGCAGTTCATAGAAGAGCAAATCCAAACTTCAGATTCACAGCAGGTCGGCTCAACGTGGCGTTACGTTAGGAAGGATGGCGGACCAGACAGACGTTTCAATAACAACAGGCAGCTTCCTATTATGTTGTACGGAGTTCTTAGCATAGTCTCCTCTAGCGGAGTCAATCTTCTCCTACAAACGAGTAACGCCAGCACGGCCAGTTCATTCGCGGATTCGTTTAGAAGCTTTCTGGTTGGACGTGACCAACTCTTGCTTGGTGGGAGCGAGCATGCAAGTAGGGCTGAACAGAAGCGAAAGGTTAGGGACTTCTATCCAACTAACCTTGAAAAGGCAATGCGTGTTCTTGGCTTGCCGTTGAACGCGACTTCTGAACAAGTCGCGGTTGCTTACCGGGATTTGGCACAAATGTACCACCCTGACAAGGTCGCAGGTCTTGGCCCTGAGCTAAAGCGGCTTGCAGAAGAAAAAATGAAAGAAATCAACGCTGCACACTACTTAGCTAAAAAGCATTTACGTACATCATAGTTTGCGACCAACTAGATTTCCAGGATGACGGGCATGATCATGGGGCGGCGTTGGGTGTTTTTCTGGATGTAGCGTTTGAGGTCGGCGAGGATTTTTTCCTTGGTCAGCATCCATTCGCTCTCAGCGAGATGGGGAGCACCCGCATGATCTCTGCACTGGGTTAATGCACGGTGAGCGTAAGTGTTGCGGTGTGTTGGAGGTTTGGGCTGTTGGTTTCTGTTG
>CAXTXE010000032.1:0-35698 GCA_964248165.1 uncultured Terriglobus sp. | reverse complement strand
CATTTACCAACCCCCACCAGCGCCGCCGCCACCCGAACTCCCGCCCTCACCACCACCGAAACCGCCGCCACCACCGCCAAATCCACCACCACCGCCCCAACCATCGCCATCATACCCGCCGCGATACCGTCCGCCACCCAGCATATTGCCCAGGAACATACCCGCCAGGAAGCCGCCGGGTCCACCCCGCCCACCGCCGCGCATCACGATAAAGAAGATAAAGAGGAAGATGATGATTCCGATTAAGCTGCTATGGCCGGATCGCTGCTGGACCTGCCGCGCTTCAGGCCTGGGAGCCGCGGTAAGCGTAACGCCCGCGTCCTGCGCGATGACGGTGCTGATATCGTTTACCGCCGTACGGACTGCGCCGTCGTAGTTGCCAGCACGCAGATCGGGCACCATCTCGCGTCCGATGTCGCCCGTTTTGGCATCGGGCAAGATTCCCTCAAGCCCGTATCCAATTTCAAATTGATATTTGTGATCGTCCACTGCAATCAGCAGAAGAACGCCGCGATCCTGAGCCTTTGGGCCAGGCTTCCACTTCGCAAACAGCTCGTTGGCGAACTCCGCCGGACTGCTGCCGTCATCAATCTTGTGAATGACGGCGACGAGCATCTGAGCGTGCGCCTGCGTATCTAACTGCCGCAGCAGGCCGTCCAGATCAGATTTTGTCGCGTCGTTCAGAACGCCCGCGTAGTCGTTCACGTACGCGGTGGGCATTGGAACTGACTTCACCGTTTCCGCAGAAACGCGAGCCAGCGGCCCCAGAAGCACAGCCACGACAAGGAAACTCCACAAGACCCAAACTTGACGGAATCGTCTTGCCATCACGATTGATGATACGCGGCAATCAATTTGTTGGTTCCTGCGGTGCCGTCTCAGAACATCCATCGGGCCCTGAGGTCAAGGAGCGGGACCCGCCCGCTCCTCCATCCACTTCGGACGAACTTAGCTGACGCCCATCTTCTTCGCCAGTGTGTCGATCATTTGCGTGTGCTTGGCGATGACATTCTCCGCATGAGAAGTGAGCTTCTTCATGTCAGGATTCGCCGTCGATCCGTTCTCCGCCTTTGTCTTTTCCAGGTCCTCGTGGTGGTCCTCCACCATTGCCTTGACGTAGCTCTTGTCGTAGGTCTCGCCCGTCAGCACCTTCAACTTCAGGTAGATGGCGTCTTCCTTCGCGCTGGGAGTGGTGGGCGGCGTCACACCAGCCTTTGCCGCAACCGGCTTCGCACCAGCGATGAGCGCCCGATGATCGGTGATCATCTGCTGCGCAAACGCCCGGACATCGGCATTCTTCGACGTCTTCAGCGTCATCTCAGCCATTTTAATTTCAGCGAGGTTGCCCTCGGTAGAATCTTTCAAGTAGTCCTTGTCCTTGTCAGAGAACCCCTGTGCAAAGACGGTGACCGATCCGCTGGAGACCAGCAGGCTTGCCGTGAGTACGATGTGCGCCAGCTTCATATGCTCTACCTCAGATTTAGAGAACTTTGCCTGCCTTCATGGCACGGCAGTTTATTAGTGACTGTTTGTTGATGTTCCGTTGCTTTGCCGCAGGCCACAGGCTTCTTGCAGGTTGAGCGCGGCTTGTATCCTGTTTTGATGAGCCTGCTTGCCTCTCAGCCCCAAGTACCCCCGCCACCCATCGCCAAGAAGCAGCCGCATCCCACGCGCATCCACGGCCGGGTGCTGGAGGACGACTACTTCTGGCTCCGCGGCAAGGAGGCAGCCGAGGTGCAGGCCTACCTCCAAGCCGAAAACGCCTACACCGATGCGGTGATGAATCCAACAGCGGAGTTGCAGGAGACGCTCTACCGCGAGATGCTCTCGCACATCAAGGAGACAGATACCACCGTTCCTTTCCGGGACGGCGGCTATTTCTACTACACGCACACTGTTGAAGGTTCGCAATATGCGATCCACTGCCGCCGCCGCGCAGCCGCAGACGGCAGCGACGCCCCCGCCGCTCCGGAAGAAGTCCTGCTTGACGTAAATCAGCTCGCCGAGGGCCAACCCTTCATGTCGCTTGGGGCGTTCTCCATCAGTCCTGACAACAACCTGCTCGCCTACTCTACAGACAACACGGGGTTCCGGCAGTACACAATGCATATTAAGGATCTGCGCACCGGCGAACTTCTCCCGGACACAGCGGAGCGCACCGGCGCTATCACATGGGCAGCGGACTCCGCCACACTCTTCTACACCGTCGAAGACGAGCAGACCAAGCGCCACGACCGCCTTCTGCGCCATACGCTCGGCACCCCAGCGTCGGCAGACACTCTCGTCTATCAAGAACGGGACGAGCGTTTCAACCTGGGTATGGGGCGCACGCGCGACCGCAAATACATCCTTCTTGAAATCGGGAGCCACACCACGACGGAGTACCGCTTCCTGAACGCCGCCACGCCGCAGGGAGACTTCCAGATGCTGGCCGAGCGTATCCCCGAGCAGGAGTACTCGGTCGATCACCGCGACGGCCTCTTCTACATCCGCGTCAACGACACCGGCAAGAACTTCCGCGTGGTATCCGCGCCGGTCGATACGCCGGCCCGCGACTATTGGACTGAACTTCTGCCTGAGGACAAAGCCGTTCCGCTGGAAGATTTCGCGATTTTCCAGAATTTTGCCATCGCATCCGAAATTGTGCAAGGGCTGGACCGGATGCGGGTCTTCCGCTTCAACGGCCCGCAACTGGCGACCAATTCCGCCACTGTCGCCTTTCCAGAGCCAACGTACACCGCCAGTCTGCATGTCAATCGTGTCTTCAACGCAACCGGCTTCCGCTACAGCTATCAGTCGCTTGTCACGCCTGCCTCAGTCTACGAGTATGATCTCGCAACGAACGCCTCCAAGCTCCTAAAACAGCAGGAGGTGCCTGGTGGCTTCGAGCGCGAACGCTACGCCTCGGAGCGCGTTTGGGCCACGGGGAGCGACGGTGTGCGCGTGCCCGTCTCCATCGTCTACCGGCGCGACAGCTTCGCGAAAAACGGCAGCAATCCGCTGTATGTCTATGGCTACGGTTCCTATGGCTATCCGCTGCCCGTTACCTTCGGGACCAGCCGGCTGTCGCTGCTGGACCGTGGCATCGTCATGGCTTACGCACATATTCGCGGCGGCGGAGACCTGGGCGACGCATGGCACGATGCCGGCAAGATGATGGTGAAGCGCAATACCTTCACCGACTTCGTGGACATTACCGAGTACCTGCTCGCAGAGGGCTATGGCGCACGCGACAAAGTGGTCATCGAAGGGGGCAGCGCGGGCGGCCTCCTGATGGGCGCGGTCGTTAATCTTCGTCCAGACCTCTTCCGCATTGTGCTTTCGCACGTTCCCTTCGTGGACGTGATGAACACGATGCTCGACGCGTCGCTCCCGCTCACTGTGGCCGAGTATGAAGAGTGGGGCAATCCTAACGAGGCAGACGCTTTCACCTACATGCTTTCGTACTCGCCGTATGACAACCTCAAGCCTGGCACCTATCCCGCTACCCTGATCAAGACGAGCCTCAATGACTCGCAAGTCATGTACTGGGAACCTGCGAAATTCGTCGCAAAGCTGCGCACCCTGAAGACGAACATGGATCAGCCATTGCTCCTGCACACCAACATGGACGCAGGGCACGGAGGAGCTTCCGGCCGCTACGACCATCTCCGCGAAACCGCGATGGATTACGCCTTCATCCTCCGCGAACTCGGTATCGCATGACGCAATGCAATCAGGAGGTCTGTCCTGACAAAGTCCTCGCCCTTGCACAGGAGCGGCTCATCCAGCTGCTTCGCAAGGGCATAGCTGAAGCAGTCCCCGAAGTTCAACCCCGCCCGATGCCGCCCCTTGCCAAAGCGTCTGTAGGCGTTAATCGCAAGCGCGGTCTGGACGTCATCTGCAGGTACAAGCTCTACACTGAATTCACGCAGCAGGTCATTCAATATCTCAGCGCGGCTGCTTTCTGTTCGTCGCAAAAGAATGATCGAGCACTCGAAGAGCGTCACATACGACATCGCGACGTGCGTTGCATGGCATAGAGGGTCAATGAAGTACTTCCGTTCAGCTTCACCGAAAGCGATGGCGATTACGGCAGATGAGTCAACGACCAAAGTGGGGCTGCTCGGGAACGCCGAACTCGTCATAACCGAGAATCTCGTCCTCGGTCAAGTCGTTCACTGGCGTTAACTTATGACGGTCGAAGAGAGCATGCAATTCCTCCATGCTCTTCTTATATCCAGGCAGTTTCACGGACGGCAACTGGAGCAGCCGTGTGCGCAACGCGCTCGCAACAGCCTCCGTCGGCGTCACTCCCGTACGCTCCGCAAGTAACTGCGCGTCCGCTTCAATCTCCGGCGTAACCACCAGCCCTGCCATGCACCAAAGTGTACACCGCTCTATACGGCAGCAACTTCCGGCACCGCATCACCTTCGCCGGGTGCCAGAAACAGATTCTGTTCCAGGCCATGCTGCCGGTCGTACAGTTCGCGGTAGCGCCCTCGCAGCGCATACAGTTCGGCATGGGTTCCCCGTTCCACGATGTTCCCGGATTCTATGACCAGGATCTGATCCGCATTGCGGATGGTGCTGAGCCGGTGCGCAATCACAAACGTTGTCCGCCTACGCATCAGGTGGTTCAACCCGCCCTGGATCATCTGCTCGCTCTCGGAATCCAGCGAACTCGTCGCCTCATCCAGAATCAGAATGCGCGGGTCCGCCAGGATTGCGCGTGCAATAGACAGCCGCTGCCGCTGACCGCCAGAGAGCTTCACGCCACGTTCACCCACGACGGTGTCGTAACCCTCGGGAAAGCGCTCCGCAAACTCATCAACCCGCGCGATGCGGCAGGCCCGCAGAAACTCCTGTTCGCTCGATTCCGGCCGCGAAAACCGCACATTGTCACGGATCGTGCCATCGAACAAAAATGTCTCCTGCAACACCACGCCCAGCTGCGAGCGGTAGCTTGCCAACTGCACATCCGCCAGGTTGAATCCATCCACCAGGACGCGCCCCGCCGTAGCCGCGTGAAAGGCACAGACCAGCGAAATGATCGTGGACTTGCCTGAACCCGACGAACCAACCAGTGCCGTCACCGTATCCGGCTTCGCGTCGAAGCTGATGCCGTGCAGCACCGGCTTGCCTGGGTCGTACTCAAACGTCACGTCTTCAAAGATCACATTGCCCTGAATCAAGGGCATGATCGTCTTCCGCCGAGGATCCGCATCCTCCTCTGGCACGCCCAAAATCTCAGAGGTTCGATCCAGACCGGCCAGCGCCTCCGTGATCTGCGTCCCGATGTTTACCAGGGACGTAATCGGCACAATCATGAACGCCAGAAACATGGTGTATGTCACGTATCCGCCAACCGTCAGGTGACCCAGTACCACCTGCCGCGCACCCAGGTACATCACCAGAGATCCCACCACACCCAGCACCGCCGTTGACGACAACGACATGATTGACGTCGCAGTCAGCGAACTGATCACGTTTTCCAGCAGCCGCTGCGCGCCTTCCGCAAACACGCGCGACTCACTGGCCTCAGCGTGGTAGCCCTTGATGACACGAACTCCACCCAGCGATTCCGTGAGCCGTCCTGTGACTTCGGCATTCAGCACAGCGCGCCTGCGAAAGATGGGCCGGATCGTGCTGAAGGCCTTCCGCATCACCGTCGCAAACAGGAACAGGATGACAAACGTCAGCAGCGTCATGCGTGTCGAAAGCCTCAGCAGATAAATAAAGGCAAGCGTCGCCGTAAGCACCCCGCCGATGAAGTCCACCAGGCCTGTACCGATGATGTTTCGTACGCCCTCGACGTCCGTCATGATGCGAGCGACCAATGTGCCGGAACGGTTGGCATCGTAGTACGCCACGGACAGCCGCCCCACGTGCTCCTGGACCTTTACGCGCAGTTCCGTAATCAGCCGCTGTCCCGCCTTTGACAGCATTTGCGTCAGCGCATACGACGTGATGCCCTGCAGAACCGTGGCAATCAGCACAGCTGCAACGATCTTCGGCAGGAGGCTGATCTGATGTTGCCGCATGACGTTGTCGATCAGATACCGCGTCGATGCGGGCAGCACAAGGCCGCAGGCGCGGTTCACCAGCATGACGCAAAAGCTGACAATGAGCAGCCCCAGCCGCGGACGCACCAGCTTCTTGATCTCCGGCCAAACCTTTGACAGCTTGGGCATTGGCTTTTTCTTGGTCAACTCCGCGGAGATGGCGCGCGACGGATTGCGCGAGACGCGCTCCGCCTGGTGTGCCGCATGCCCGCCCCCCAGCGATGATCCAAACGAACCCATGTAACAGCGGCCTCCCCGGCCGAATCGAACCCGAGTACTAGATGCGCGAGCGGCGCGCTTCGATGAACGAACGCACGCAAAGCCCGGTAAAGATCAGGCACACCAGCGCCATCAGCATCTGTTCTTCGACGGCGAGCGGGCGCGTGACGGGCACGCCTCGCACCATGTCCAGCGCGCGCGGAACTGCACGAATGAACGGAAACAGAAATCCAATCAGCCCAACCGCGACTGCGATATGCATGAACAACGCGCGCCGCTTCGCGTCATCCGTCCGCGATACAGCACCCAGCGCCGCAAGCACCACGCCAAAGTACAGCGGAATCAACGCCGTTGGCGCATGCGGCACCGACGCCATATAGAAGCCCGCACCCATGAACATCAGCAGCACGCCAAATACAAGTGTTACCTTCGCCATCTTCACTCCCTCTTCACCTGCGCTGCATCTGCATGGCAACGGCCCTCGTCTGGGGCGGCACCGCCTGCACCAGCGACTGTATCTTCGTGACCACCTCGCCCGGCCGCCACTCATTGCCGGGGTACCATGCGGCAATCTTGCCATCAGGGCCGATCAGCACAGTTGACAGCGAATGCGTGAGCGTTGCATCCTGCCCGGTCACGCCCACGTTAAAGTAATGTTCCATGTCTGTCAGCGACTTCGCGTCTGGTGCAGCAAACTGCCAGTGTCTGAAACCACTCGCCCCCGTGTACGAACTGCCATACGACCGCAGCACGGAAGGGCTGTCAAACACCGGATCAAACGAGATCGAAAGCAACTCCGTCCTGCCCAACACGGCTGGGTCGGCTTGCAAAGCGTTCTCAATCGCGGCAAAGTTCCTGCTCATCTTTGGGCAATAATCACCCAGCGGACAGCGTGTGTAAATAAACGTAATCAGCAGCGCTTTGCCCCGGAACTGACCCAGCGTGACCGGCTGGCCGTCCTGGTTAACCAGCTTGAAGTCCGGCACGGCCTGCCCCGGCGAAGGTACGTTATACACTGCGGCCGACTTGAAATTCGGCTTACTCTGCGCCAGGACGGCAATCTCGTCCAATCTCGCGTTGCGATAGTCCCCGTCCGGCGTCTTCTGCACCAGCAGACGCGCCCGGATCACATCTCCCGGATGCAGCTCTGAGATCTCTTCGCCGAACATGAGCTTGTAGGGCATGGTCATGGCGTCCATGAAGCCCGGAATGGCCTCGTGCTGGAGCGTCAGTTCGCCGCGGGCCGGATCGGTGACAACCACAACGCCCTTTACCTCGAAGGTCTTGGTATTTGCCCCCAGCTTCTCCGTGGAACGTCTGCACCCCGTCATCGTCGCAGCACACAGCAGCAACATCAAGCATGTGGCGCGGAGTCGTCTGCCCATACCTCCATGATACGTTGGCGGAAGAAGCGGCAGTCGAGTACGCTATTGCGCAACGGCCAGCCAGGAGATTTCTGTGAGCGATATCGATGCCCCAGGCGGGGGGGATCTGCTGCCGGGCTTGGGCGGACCTGCGGCGACCCCGGCGCAGCCGCACCTCCCTCTCCTTCATGGATGCATGTTGCTCTCCGGCTTCGGGACCGTCTTTCTTGGACCCGTGCTGCCCGCCCTTATTGCCAGCGCACACACAACAGACAGCGGCGGGGGCTTCTTCTTCACCGCACAGTTCATCGGAGCTTTCTTCGGAGGCGTCACCACCTCCAGGCGGTTGTGGCTCTCACTGATCCGTGGAGCGTCCGCGGCCAACGCAGGCTTCTTCGCTCTGGGCATCTGCACACAACGGCATGCTACTGTCCCCTGGGACGCGGCGGCGCTGGTGGTGCTGGGCTTCGGCGTCGGCCAAATGCTAACATCCACCAACCTGCTTGCGTCGCGGCGCTTTGCCGCAGGCCGCGGGGCGGCGCTCGCAAAGGTAAATTTCACATGGAGCCTGGGTGCGCTTCTAGGACCGTTCGCTCTTGGCGCACTTTTCTCCTACGGTTCGCTCCGCTCAATCCTCTGGGGTGCGTCATCACTCTTTGCCGTCGCATGTGCCTCCGCCGTCAGCAACAGCATGGGCAAGCGTGAAGGCACACATGGACTCAGTGCGGAGCAGCCGCGTGGCCTCCCGCAGAACTCCTTCGCCTACTTCGCGGTGCTTCTTCTGCTCTATGGCGGTGTTGAGACCTCGCTCAGCGGCTGGATCACCAGCTTTGGAACACGCTACGGCAGCGGCGCTCTCCGCACCAGCTCCCTTGCGGTCACCGCACTCTGGACCGGCATCACCCTTGGCCGCGCCCTCACGCCACTTCTACTCAAGACCTTTCGCGACCGGCATCTGCTCACTGCGGCGCTGGCCTCTGCCGCTGTTCTTGTAGCTTTGCTCAGCGGAGCCAGCGGTGCGTTGGCCATCACAGGCATCGCGGTGCTTCTCGGACTGGCTCTGGCACCGTGGTTTCCTCTTGTACTTGCCGCCATGCTGGGCGAAGATGCCACGGCCACACAGGCAGGAACGATCATCGCCCTCTCCGGCATCGGGGCGGCACTCCTTCCGCTCCTGGTGGGCAGGCTTTCCGCTGCCGCACATTCTCTCCGCGTTGCGCTTCTCGTACCATTCGCTGGGGTCCTCCTGCTGATGGCGCTCAGCTTCCGGCGGGGACGCAATCTGCACAGAGGGTACAAGGGAACCGGCACGCCTGAGCGTCACAAAAGCGTATAAAAGGGGAATGCCGCCGCACCTCCAGGAAGCCTGCCAACCTGCCAGGTTGCCCGGCCTTTTGCCAGATCTGCATGACGCCATGAGGCGCGGAGCCACTCTCCTGACGCCAACGCTGCGCGCCGCCCGCTCGTGCCTGCAGCAGTACGACAGGAAGCAGCAACGCGAGGGAGCAGTGGCCTGGCACCCTCCCACCGTGCTTGCGTGGAACGCCTGGGTTGGAGCTCTCTGGCAGGAAACGCTAGTGCGCGGCATCGATAACCGGGTTCTGCTGAACAGCCTGCAAGAGCGCGCCTTATGGAAGCATGTAATCTCCGCGGAGACACAGCCCACGCCCGCAGATCTGCGCCTCTGCCAGTCCGCCACCCGCCTGCTTGGTGCCTATGACGTGGATAGCCGCTACCTGCGACATGCCGCTGAACACACCGGGATCAATGCGCAGATCTTTGCCGCCTGGTACCGCCGGTTTGAGGAGCGTTGCAGCGCTGCCGGCTGCCTGCCCGCAGCCTTCGCCGAGATCGAAGTGTCCGAACACATCCGCAAGAGAAAACTTCTTCCAGCAACCGAGTATGTCCTCTACGGCTTTGACAGCATGACACCCGCGCAGGAGTATCTTTTGGCAGCCGTCCGCAGCGCTGGTGCGCACATCCGCCAGATACCGGCTTGCACCCCGCGGCAAGCGCCCCCCCGCATCGTGCGCTGCACAGATGCTCATGATGAAGCAAGAACATGCGCCGCCTGGGCCAGGGAACAACTCCTGAGCGATCCAGCGGCGACCCTCGCCATCGTCGTTCCCGATCTTGACAACACCCGGCCTGAACTGGAACGTGAGCTCCGCGCCGCCATCGCTCCGGAATATACAGACGTGACCTGGGCGGGTCAGCAACCCCGGTACGAGTTGTCCAGCGGACCCGCACTCAATCGCCTTCGCCTGATTGCTGACGCGCTCCGTTTTCTTCGCTGGTGCACGGGAGATCTGCCGGTCGAAGATGCCGGTACTCTGTTGCGCAGCCCGCACCTCTCGCTCGCGACGTCGCCGGAGCGCGGTGCCGAACTCGACGCCTTCGTTCTTCCGAAAGCAAAGGCGCTTCGCGCGGAACTCTCCATGCGTTCCGCCGCTTGCATCCTGCGCAAGCACGATGAACGCGCTGGGGAGCGGCTGGATGCAATTGCGTCGGCTGCTAACGTTATGCAGCGGCGCAGCGCCACCTACGCTGATTGCACCGGCCGCGTGCGCGAGTTGTTGCACATGGCGAACTGGCCCGGCCCAGACCCACTCAGCAGCGAGGAGTTCCAGGCCATCGACCGGTGGAACGAGGCGCTCGATCGTCTCGCGACTTTAGACTTCTTCGGATCGAAGCCAACGTTTTCTGAAGCCATCGCGGAACTGGCTGTCATCTCCAACGAAATGCTCTTTGCACCAAAAAATGCTGGCGCTCCCGTGCAAGTCATCGCTCTCAACGAGGCTGCCGGGAGTACCGCAAGCGCGCTTTGGTTCCTCCATGCAGACGAAAACACGTTAAGCACACCTCGTTCACAGCATCCATTCCTGCCGGTTGCCCTCCAACGCGACCTCGGCATGCCTGGTACAAGCACGGCGAGAGACGAGCAGACGGCCCGCCTTGGGCTGCAGCATCTTGCCGAAAGCGCCGGGCAAGCAATCTTCAGCTATGCCGAGGTCACAGGAGAAAGTTCGCAGCGGCTCTCACCGCTGCTGGAGCAATTGGCCGCGGAGTGGGGCGCAACGTCCGTCGAAGCGCCGTTCCCTGCCCCGCCTGCACGGCCACCGTTGCTGGAAACGGAAGAGGATTCCACTCCGCTTCCGCCTCTGCCGCCGGGCACAGTCCATGGTGGCGTCGCGGTCATCACGGCACAGGCGCAGTGCCCGTTCCGGGCCTTTGCCGACCACCGGCTGTTTGCCTCCGCACCGGAGACGCTCGAAGCCGGGTACTCCTATGCGGATCGTGGCGACCATGTCCACACTGTCCTGAGCGCGTTCTGGAACGAAGTGCACGATCATGCGGCACTGCTCGAAGCCGCCAACTCATACGGCCCGGATGGGGTTTCAAGGCGCGATGCGTTGCTGCGCCGCCTCATCGGGGAGGTATACACGCCTTCGACGGATGCCTGGGAGGCAGCCTACCTTGAAGTTCAGCGTGAGCGGCTCTTCCGGCTGCTCGCTGCCTGGCTGGATCTGGAAGCGAAACGTCCGCCCTTTACAGTTTTAGAGATGGAGAAAAAGATTCCATCTGCAATGCTTGGACCGCTCCATCTGGAACTGCGAGTGGACCGCATCGACATCCTGACTGGTGGCGAAAGTGAAGCAAAACTGCTGATCGATTACAAGACCGGACCCGCTGAGCCCCGCGATTGGTTTGGGGAGCGGCCGGACCAGCCGCAGCTGCCCGTGTACGCCATCGCTGCGGGTCTCCAGCAGGTTGAAGCACTCGCCTTCGGCAAGGTGAATGCGAGGGACGATTACCGCTGCCTGAAGGGTCGTGAATCAACAGGTAACCCTTTCGGTTTGAAGCGGTTAAAGCATACAATGCAAGTACAGCTTTCTGAGTGGGGGAACGGCCTTGCCGACTTGGCAACTGCCTTCGCGGAGGGCGACACCAGCGTAGATCCAAAGGAGTACCCGCAAACCTGCGAATACTGCGCGCAACGCATGTTGTGCCGCGTTGAGGCAAGCAAGCCTCCGGAGGTGGACGACGATCCCACTGCGGACGACGCAGAGGCGCTGGAATGGCAGTAGTCGAGTTTCCATCCGGTGATGTCATCGCAGAGAAGCCGCCGGTCCACGGGCTGTTGGACGGAACCGAGCGTGCCCGGGCACTTGATATCTCCGCATCCTGGATCGTTGAGGCACCGGCGGGTTCCGGCAAGACCGGCCTGCTTATCCAGCGCTTCCTGAAGCTCGTGGCTACGGTGGAAGATCCCGCCGAAGTGCTCGCGCTCACCTTTACCCAGAAGGCGACTGCGGAAATGCGCGACCGCATCGTCACAGCCCTGCGCACCGTGCAGGACGGCTCGTTCGTCATAGAAGACGACTTCGACCGCCTCACGCATGGCCTCGCCCAAGCCGTGCTGCGGCAGGATGCAAACAGAGGCTGGCGGCTGCTGGAGCGGCCCTACCGGCTCAACATCCGCACCATCGATTCCCTGTGCAGTGAAATCGCGCGTACCGTTCCGCTGCTGGCGAGCGGCGTGGGTGACGCGCGTCCCGTGCGCGACCCGAGCCAGCTCTATCGCCGCGCCGCGCACACGGTCCTGATGCGCTTCGGCGGAGATGACACGGCGCTGAACGATGCCGTTCGCACCGTCCTGCAACATCGTGACGGCAACCTGACCTATTGCGAACGCGTGCTCGCATCCATGTTGAGCACCCGCGAACAATGGAACCGCCTCATCCCGCTGGATGGCGCAGAGCTGACGGATGAGGTATTGGACGGCGATGTTCTGCCGCGCCTGAACGGTGCGTTAGAACGCACCCTATGCGCAGCCTTAACCCGTCTTCATCAAAATTTCCCCGAACATCTGCTGCGGCGAGTTGCCAACATTGCGCACCAACTTGCGTCCGAAGAAGGCTGTAACGATGATGCCAACCCCTTTATACCTTGCGCAATGCTGCCCAGCACTCCAGGAACTGAGGCCCAGCACCTTGATCAATGGATACTTATTGCGCAACTCTTATTGAAGGGTGACGGCAATTGGAGAGCGCGTTTTGCACCCAATGATATCAAGGCGGTAGCCAGTGCCGATCACAAGTCTGACCTCAAGCAACTAATCACGGTTCTTAGCCAGACAGAGCAACTGCGCGAACTGCTATGTGGAATCAAGTCTCTGCCCCCGCAGATTTATCCACCCGAGCAATGGACGGTAGCGAAGGCACTCTTCCGCCTCCTCCGTTACGCTCTGGATGAACTGCAGGCACTCTTTGCGCGCGAGGAAGTATGTGACTTCAGCGCCGTCGCGCTCGCCGCCAGGTCGGCACTGAAGAGCGGCACCTTCAGCATGGAAGTCCGCCCCCGGCACCTCCTTGTGGACGAGATGCAGGACACCTCGTCTGTCCAATATGAATTGTTGGAAGACCTGACCACAGGTTGGGACGGCCACTCGCAAACCATCTTCCTGGTCGGCGATCCCAAGCAATCCATCTACCTCTTTCGACAGGCGCGGGTGGAACTCTTTCAGAAAGCCACGAGGGCGGCTCGGCTCGGCACCATTCCGCTCCAGCCTCTGCGGCTCTGCACCAACTTCCGCTCAGGCAGTCACCTGGTCGGCGAGTTCAACAGGATGTTTAGCAGCATCTTTCCCCGGGAAGATGCCTCAGAAGGCGACGTTTCCTACACACCCGCGACCGCCGTCCTCCCCTCGCAAACCGGCGAAGAACTGCGATGGACGATCGATACGCTGCCCTACTGCGAAGGTGACACTGCCGCCAGCAGGCACGCGCGGGACCGCGCGCTAAAAGATGAGGCGGAAGCCATCGGGAGCACCATCGCTGCCTGGCGTCACTGCCACGGCAGTGCCGGCAAGATCGCCGTCCTCACCCGTTCGCGGACGCACGTTAAGGAGATCGTGAAGGTCCTGGGACGCGCTGGTATCCCGTTCCGCGCCGTGGAAATTGAGGCCCTTGGTGAGCGGCAGGAAGTCCTGGACATCCTCTCCATCACTCGCGCTCTGCTGCACCCGGCAGACCGGACCGCGTGGCTTGCCGTCCTGCGCGCCCCATGGTGCGGCACCGGTGTGGCGGGTCTCTTCACCCTCGCCGCGGGAGATGCCCACGACCATTGCAGGCAGTCCCTCCCCCAGCATCTTCGTCTTCGCGCAGCCAGTCTCCCGGAGCCGGTGCAAAAACGCGTCATCCGCACACTGCACGTGATGGACGGGGCGATGCGGCACACCCGCACCGAGCCGCTTGCCAGCCGCGTGGAGCGCACCTGGCGCTCGCTCGGGGGAGATATGTGCACCGATGAAGCTGGCCGCGAAAACGTCCGGCTTTTCCTGCGCATGCTGGACACCATGGAAGCCGAAGGCGAGGCAGTAACGGCCCACACGCTGGACGCTCGCCTCAAGAAGCTGTACGCAGAGCCAAGTCACGCGGAGAACGCCATCGACATCATGACGATTCACAAGGCGAAAGGCTTGGAGTGGGACATGGTTCTGGTGCCCGGCATGCACCGCGCGAGCGCACGGGATCCATGGGCACTGCTGGACTGGCTTGAACTGCCCACGCACGCACCCGATGGAACGCGCGATATCCTGCTGGCGCCGTTGCCCTCCAGTGCGGGCGAGAAGAGCCTACTGAACGAATACATCAAGAACACGCGCAAGCAGCGCAGCAGCGCCGAGATCAAGCGCTTGATCTACGTCGCCGCGACGCGCGCGAAAACCTCATTGCAGCTCTTTGCCTGGCCCGAGCTGACCAAAGACGGAGATCTCTCACGTATCAACGACACCCTGTTTGGGGTGCCCCGGCCGTCGCTCAAGATTGTTCGCACCCGGCAGGCATCGCCGAAGCAGCCATTCGCCGTTGACCAGGATGATCTTCCCGAACCACTCGCGCTGGCGGCCTCAGAAGATGTCCCCTCATCGTCGAAGCGCAAACCGGCGCGGTTTCAGCGGCTTGCCGCACACTACGATCCTCTTGAGCAACTCCATCGTGCCGCGCTTCCTCCGTCACCATTGCTGGGGCTTGAGCCGCAGCGCTTTCCGCGTCTGGAGGGATCATTTGGCGCACGCGCCGTCGGATCAGTCATTCACGCCTTCATTGAGCGCCTGCTGCGAGAGTTCGAGGCGCGGCTCCACCAAGGCGATCCCGATGCGCTCGCGCGGCAATTGTTGCAGGAGCTGCCCTCCTGGCGATCCGCGATCAATGCCACCCTTTCGGCTTCCGGGCTGCCTCCCGCAGAGGTGGAACGCGCCGCGCACACGGTCCTGCGCGCCTTGCACACCTTGCTGGAAAGCCGCGACGGCCGCTGGCTGATGCTCCCGCACCATGACGCCGCCATAGAGACATCCTGGCGCACCGCGACCGGTGAAGCAATCGGTCAGGTTCGCATCGACCGCAGCTTCTTCGCCGGACCGCAACCCCACGCACCCCACGACGGCACTCTGTGGATTGTGGACTTCAAGACTGGGGACCATGACCGCAACCTCGACGCGTTCCTGGAAGAGGAGCGTCTGCGATACGAGCCGCAACTGCGCGCCTACGCTGAAGTCCTCTTGCGATCCGTTCCACCCGGCACGCCCGTCATGCTTGCCCTCTTTTATCCGCTTATGGGGCGCCTGCTCTTCTGGCGGTACCACCAAGACGCCGAACAGCACAACACAACTCAAGACCGATTCAGCAACTTCTCCGCATGCAACGGGAAAGCACAGCGCTCGCTCTTTGAATAGCGTATTCAGAAGGCATCACGGGAACAAATGAGGCGCATCACAAGCAGCTAGATCACAGTTTCTCTGTGGACTGCCTTGAGAGAACGATTGGGGCATTAACCACCTCCAAAAAAGGGGACTTGCAAGAAGCAAGCCCCTGGCCATCAACGTCGAAATTTCTTTACGCCCGCTGGCGCCGTACAAGGCCAATGGCGCTCACCAGCCCTGTTCCCAGCAGAATGATGGATGACGGTTCCGGGACCGGAGGAGGCAAAGGACTCGTGCTCACTGACCCGCTCAGCAGCGTGCTATTCCCCAGGCTGGTCTCACTGTTCAGGGGCTCACCAGTAAGAGCGGATTGGTTGAGGTAAAGGTCAAGGATCTTAGAACCGAAACCACTAAATCGGAACTCACAGAGGCCGGACGCATCGCACGTGTAATTGGCGTCACTGTAGTTAAAGACTTGCGATTCGCTTCCGGCGGCAACCACCTGCGAGTCGGCCCCGGCGTACACAGTCAAGTTGGCGTCGCCGATGTACTGTCCTGTGGCTGTGTATTGGAAGGTGCCGTACACGGTGACACCGTAGGTCAACAGCGCGGAGACATACAGCGTGGTGCCCGCACCGGGGCAGTCAGCACAGCCGCCGCCGCCGCCGTCACCGCCGCCACCGCTCGAATCAAGGGGCGTGATCGTACTCGCATGGGCCAGCGGAGAGGCTGACCCGAGGAACAGCCCTAACGCAAGGATCAACAGAGATCGCATATAGTTTTGCCTAACTAGTCATGTGGGATGGGTGAAGCTGCCGTGAGACCACCCTAACTGTCTTTTGCATAGCAGAAAGCTCCCAATTGGGAGCCATGTCGAACCGGAGGTCTACTTGCCGGTGACGCGTATCCACCGTGCTATTTTTCGTTCTGATTTGGTGCTGGAGAGGCTTAAGCGGCGTTTACCGTATGCCGGATGTCCTGGCCGTTGACCCAGAAGATGACATCCTCTGCGATGTTGGTGGCATGATCGCCCACTCTTTCGAGGTTGCGGGCGATCAGCATGGCGTTCAGTGCCTGCGTGGTCAACGAGGACTGCTCGCGAATCACAGAGGACAGCGCGCGAAACGCCGCTGTATTCAGGCGGTCAACTTCATCGTCCATCGCAAGAACGCTCTCCGCCAGCATCGCGTCACCGTCGATGAAGGCTTCCAGTGATTTGCGAACCATTGCAGCCGCAAGCGTTCCCAACCGCGGAATGTCTACCGGCAAGTCCGCTGGTGCCAGCGCATTCATTTCACCGGCGCGAATGGCAATGTTCACCGCCAGATCACCCACACGCTCCAGGTCGGCATTGATACGGATCACGGAAAGAATAAAGCGCAAATCGACGGCCATCGGCTGTTCCGTGGCCAGCAGATCGAGCGCGGCTCCATCGATTTCGCGCTCCAACCGGTTGATGGCCGGCTCTGACCGACGCACAAGGTCCACCAGTTCTGGATCGCGCATACGGTAGGCTTCAATGGCACGCTGAATGGCCTGCTCGGCGAACCCCGCCATCACCAGCAGTTTCTCTTTCAGCTCATCCAGGGACTGATGAAATCGTGTTCGCACCCGTGCGACACCCCACGCCTGTAAGACGTTCCACAACGCTACTGGATAAACGTGAACATATGGTCAACGCGCCAGCGGAAGAGTAAACAGAAAGGTACTCCCCTCGCCCAAAACGCTCTCCACCCAGATGTGTCCGCCGTGCTGTTCAATAAGATGGCGTGCGATGGACAGACCCAGGCCGGTGCCTCCAGTGGCGCGCGACCGCGCCTTGTCCACACGGTAAAACCGCTCAAAGATACGTGACAGATGTTCCGAGGCGATGCCCGGGCCAAAGTCGCGCACGCTGAACTCAACATACCCGGTTTGCCGCGTGCTCACCGCCGCAGACACCAACACACGCGCGCCGGTTTCGCTGTACTTCACGGCGTTCTCCAGCAGATTCCCTAATACCTGCAGAATGGCATTCTCGTCTGCTAGAACGGATTCATCGATCACCGTTCCCAGTTCGATCTGCGCGGCATCTGCGTAGGTTGCGCCAGAGACGGTGCGCAGCGCATCGTGGAGCAGATCCACCGTGCTCACCGGCTGGCGGTCCAGAGCGCTCTCCATCTGCTCGAAACGCGTCAGCACCAGCAGATCCTCTGTCAACCGGTGCATGCGCGACGCGTTTTTCAGCACGGTCGCCAGGAAGTCCTGCCCGTCCGGTGAGAGCACCTCGTGATCCATCACCGTTTCAACGTAACCCACAATCGACGTCAGCGGTGTGCGCAGTTCGTGCGAGACGTTTGCTACAAAGTCACGTTGCGTGCGTTCCATCTGCTCCGCCTCGGTCCGGTCGTGCAGCACCAGCACCGCACCGCCGCCGGGCAAAGGCGAGGCGTTCGCCTGGAAGATGCGTCCGGGCAGCAGCATTTCGCTGCGGCACTCTGACGGGACATGATCATCCAAAGTGCGCTGCATCGCCGCCAACAGAGCGGGATCGCGAAACGTGTGCACAAGCGCACGCCCATGCCGTACGCTGGCTCCGCCGGCCTCACGATGCATCAAGCGCTGCATGTGTCCGTTGCTCCACTGCACGCGGCCGGCGGCATCCACGCCAAGGACGGCATCGCCCATGCCCTCCAACAACACTTCCATCTGGTGACGGCTCTCCTGCAATGCGTTCAACTGCTGCAGCGTTGTCTCTGCGGCACCCTCTGCCGCTTGAATCACCGGCCGAAGTGCATACCCCGTGGCGGGTGCTCTGCCCTCAAGTCTGGGCGCGAGCGCCACATACCGCGCCAGGTTCTCCGCCTCGTCCCGGCGAGAACGTCGCAACCACACAAACGCAAGCAGCGACAGCACCGTGAACCCGCACAGCACCGTATACCGCAAGTGTGGACGAAACGAGACCAGCAGAATCGCCGCAGCACCCATCAGGAGCACGGCGATGCCCGTGGCAGTCGAACTGAAACGTATCTGCAATGTTCAACGGCTCAGCCGATGTTCGGAGGGGTTCAGGATAAGGTGTCCGCTGCCTGCGCGGCTGCGATCCGGTCAGGACGCTCAAACCGGTACCCGGCACCGCGCATGGTCTTCAAGAAGCGTGGCTCCTCCGCATCATCCTCAATCTTTTCACGGATGCGGCGGACATACACGTCCACCGAGCGTGGCGTGACAAAGCGGGCATCGCCCCAGACTGCATCCAGCAGCTGGTCGCGGCTGAACACACGCCCCGGATGCCGCGCCAGGTAATCGAGCAGGCGAAACTCCGTCGCGGTCGTCGTCACCAGTTGGCCCCGCACGCGCAACTGCATGGCCTCGCCATCAATCTCGATGTCGCCTACGCGCAGTGTCTCAGTTGCCTCCTGGCGCTCAAACCGCCGTAGCACAGCTTTCACCCGCGCCAGCAGCTCGCGCGTCCCAAACGGCTTGGTGATGTAGTCATCCGCACCCATCTCAAGCCCATGCACACGATCGCTCTCTGTCGCCAGTGCCGTCAAGAAGATCACCGGAACGCTGCTCAGCTTCGCATCCAGCCGCATACGGCGGCACAGGTCCAGACCATCGCCGCCGGGGACCATAATGTCCAGCAGGAACAGATTTGGCACCTTCCGCTCCGCCGCTGGGAGCACCTCCGTTGCATTGCCAAACAGCTGCACTGTGTACCCGGCGCTCTCCAGTTGATAGCGCACAAGCTTGGCAATATCCGTATCGTCTTCCAGAACGATGATGTGCTGACTCACTTGCTGCAGAACCTCCACCTACAGGAAGCGCTGACCGCCTTGCGCGCGCGCTTGCCCCGCACCAGCGTAGCGCACTTACGCGCGCGCTTTGCGAAAGGACAGTGAATCCTGAGACGTTGCCCTTACGACAGCATCGTCTCTTCCGAGGACCGCATCCGCACCATCCGCTCCACCGCGTACGGCGCGCGGCCCTGCGGCGAGTGGTAATGCCGCACCTGCAGCTCACCCAGCAATCCAATGCCTATCAGCTGTACCCCGGCCAGGATCAATACGCTGGCCATGATGAACCACGGTCCATGCTCCCGCAATACGTGAGCATGCGTGAACAGCTTGGTCAGCAGTAGCCACACCGACATGCCCAGACCCGCAAGAACGCTCAACGCGCCAACGCTGCCAAAAAAATGCAGCGGCCGCATCATGTACTGCAACAAGAAGCGGATTGTCAGCAGGTCGAAGAAGACGCGGAAGGTCCGGGAAATGCCATAGTGGCTCTGCCCATACTGCCGTGCCGGGTTGGAAATAGGAACCTCGCAGATACTTGCGCCATACCACGACGCCAGCGCCGGAATAAAGCGGTGCATCTGCCCATACAGCGGGATATTCTGGATCACCTCGCGCCGGTACGCCTTGAACGTGGTTCCAAAGTCGTGGATGTCTACGCCGCTCAGCTTCGCCATCAGCCAGTTCGCAGCCAGCGATGGAATGCGCCGCATGACAAAACTGTCCGCACGTTGTGACCGCCACCCGCTCACCACGTCATACCCCTCTTCCAGCTTGGCCAGAAAGTCCGGGATTTCGCGTGGATCGTGCTGCAGGTCGCCATCCATCGCCAGGACGTAATCCCCCTGCGCGTGGTCAAAGCCCGCCGCCAATGCGCTGGTCTGCCCGAAGTTGCGCCGTAGCTTGATCACCAGCACGCGGCTGTCCACTGCGGCAATCTCTTCCAGCAGCCGGTACGTGCGGTCACGCGATCCGTCATCCACAAGGATCAGCTCAAAGCTGTCGCCCACATGCTCCATCACCTCTTTTAGGCGGTCATAGAGTGTGGTGACGTTTTCTTCCTCGTTATGAAAGGGCACAACAACGGAATACTTTGGCACAACCTGATTTTACCCCGCGTAAACGCGTCACCTAGCGCACGCCGAAGAAGTTCGTATAGAGAAACTGCGCACCAATAACCAGCAGCCACACCCAAAGCGCAACCCGCAACGGCCGTTTCGGGATGTACTTCGCTGAAACGGTCCCTAGAATCACGCCCCCGACGCCGCCAACGACCAGCTGCTTCAGCAAGATGGGATCATTCGCGTGTTGAAACAGGTGTGCCCCGCTGCCCACCAACGACAAGAGAAAGCCGAACAGAATATCCGTCCCAACAACGCGCGCGGGGGCAAGTGCGGTGAGCGACAGCAGCGCTGCCGTCCCCAGCGCACCCGCGCCAGCCGACGAAAATCCAACCTCCGCGCCTACTGGAAACATCAGCAGGGGCATCCAACGCCTGCGATCCTCCTGCTGCCGCTGCACAATCGTGCGGAACGAGTAGAAGATCTGGTACATGGCCGTCAATACCAGAACCGCGCCCAGCAGGCCGTTCATCATGTGCTGCGATCCCTTGCTGACCAGGTGCGCCAGCAGCAGCGACCCCAACAACACGCCAGGCAAACCGCCCAGCAGCATCCATCCCAGCACGCGCCAATCCACCTGCCTGCGCGCAATCTGCGTGGGTACCAGCAAGAGCTTCACTGCCGTCGAAAAGACCAGGCCAGTTGTCACCGCAACGTTTGTCGGCACATGCAGGAAGAGGATCAACAGCGGCGTTGTGATGGTGCCCGCGCCCACACCTGTAAGCGCGATAAACATCGCGATAACAAATCCAATCAGATAATGCATGTGCCGCTTTCAGAAGAACCGGCTGCTTGTGCGTTCCGTGTGGCAGCCGCGCTCCTATCAGCGGCTATGTGCTGTGCGCGGCTCCATCCGAGGCCTGGATGTGGATGCCGCACTCCACCTTTTTGCCTGCCCACCGTCCCGACCGTGGATCGTTCGGGTCTGTGGGCAGGGTGGTACATGGCTGGCAGCCGATGCTGGTATATCCCGCGTCATAGAGCGGCAGCAGCGGAATGCTGAAGTGCGCGGCAAGCTGCCATACATCGCGCGTCGTCCAGTCCGCAAAGGGACTCAGCTTGCGCACGACGGTTCCGCCCGGCAGTGTGAAGTCATCCACTTCCTTCAGCGCGGTGCGGCTGCGCGCTTGCTCCCGCCGCAATCCGGTCAGCCATACCTTGTAGTTCGCGACTGCCTCAAACAGCGGCTCCACTTTGCGTAAACCGCAGCACCGGTTGGGGTCAGTCTGATAGAGCAAACCGAAAGCCGCCTCCTGCTGTGCAACCGTTTCCTTCGGCAAGAGGTTCATCAGATTCAGCTTCCACTCTGCGGCAAGCCGGTCGCGATACGCATACGTCTCCGCGAAGTGATATCCCGTATCGAGAAACAACACAGGTATCTGCGGCCTCAGTTCCATGGCCAGATGCAGCAGCAGAACATCCTCCGCCTGAAAGCTGCATGTGAGGCAGGCCTCGTCCTCTGAAACGGCGGCAAATTCATCGCGAAGCATGGAGCGCACATGTTGCAGCTGAGCAATCAACTCCGAACGCAGCGGATCCGCAGTACCACCTGCGCCGTCAGCGGTTGGCGCGCCGCCTGCCTTCTCTGTCTCGCGTTCGCTGAACAGCAGTGTTGCCTCATCCTGAGCATCTGAGACGGAACCTTCCAGTCCAGAGTCCGCTACTGCCCGCGGTCTGTCAGCGGTCAGTAGACCGGCAGGAGGAATGACCGGCAGAAGCTGGCTCATATCTGATCCTCCTGAAGGATGTTCGCGCTCCGCAGCGCAGCAAGAGCTACAGCAATCGCGGATTCCGTACCCTGAAGACGCAGCCTGCGTGACGGTTTCAAAAGCACATCTCGAGTGGCCTGCTGATCGCGATCAACGGTTGCGTTGCTCGCCTGACGGATCATGCCTGCCGCCACTGTTGCATTGCTCTGAGAATCAATAAGGACAAAGCTGCCGGTATGCCGGCTGCGCGCATAGCTGTCGAAGGCCAGCGGCTGTAGCGTCTCCACTGTGACGACCGCGATTCCGTTCATCTGAAGACTGCCGAGTGCTGGCGATCCACTGATCGGGCCCGTTACATGCTCGAGGTCGATCATGCGATCGATACCACGCACCTGCGCCTGTACGCTGCGACTGCCGCTCTTCAGCACATAACGGCGGGAAAGCTCCAGCGGCACCTCGCTCATCCACACCATCGACGCGGTAAAGCTCGCCGCAACCGTGGGCAGCGCTGTCGATGCAGCGAGGATATCGCCACGGCTGATGTCGATCTCGTCCGCCAGCGTCAGCGTGACTGACAATGGCGCAAAGGCCTCCTGCAAGTCGCCATTAAAGGTGACGATCCGTTGCACGCGGCTTTGCCGTCCAGAGGGCAGAGCCGTGACAGCATCGCCCACGCGAATCAAACCTGACGCAATCTGCCCGGCGAACCCGCGAAAGTCCAGATGCGGTCGCACGACACGCTGCACCGCCATCCGAAACGGATCGTCCACGTTCACCTGCGATGAAGGAACGCCTTCAAGCAACTGCAGCAGCGTGAGTCCGCCGTACCACGGCATCGCCGCGCTGGCGTGCACCACGTTGTCCCCCTCAAGCGCGCTTACCGGCACAAAGTGCAACTCGGTCCGCTCCCGTCCGTCGACATCGAGATCGTTGAAGAAGCGCGTGAACTCCGCCTCGATCGCAGCAAATACAGCAGCGGAGTAACCGACCAAATCCATCTTGTTGACGGCCACGATCACATGCCGCACACCCAGCAGCGCCGTAATGTACGCATGACGGCGCGACTGCACCAGAACGCCCTTGCGCGCATCCACCAGCACGATGGCAACATGCGCCGTGCTGGCACCCGTGGCCATGTTGCGCGTGTATTGCTCGTGCCCAGGCGTGTCCGCGATGATGAACTTTCGCTTCGCCGTCGAGAAGTACCGGTACGCGACATCGATGGTGATTCCCTGCTCCCGCTCCGCACGCAATCCGTCGGTCAGCAGAGCCAGGTCCAGCACGCCCGGTGCCGTCGTGCCCTTCCCTTCGATGGAGCGCACCTGGTCGTCATAGACGCTCTGCGTGTCATACAGCAGCCGCCCAATCAGCGTAGACTTGCCATCGTCCACCGACCCCGCCGTCGAAAATCGCAGCAGATCCTTGCCGCGCTCCTCGCTCAGGTATTGCTCGATGTCGAAGTGGACCGAGAACTCCGGCGAGACCGCCACTGGAGGCGGCTCCGGCAGATGCGAGCGCAGCGGCGTGTACACCGCGACATTCGCATTCCACGCCTCTGGCTCGCCTATCGGAGCACCATTTGCCGCCTCCTCGCCGCTTGCAGCAAGAGGTTCGGCTTCAAGGTGCAACTGAACCAGATCACCGGCCGGCATCAAAAATAGCCTTCCCGCTTCTTCAGTTCCATGGAGCCTTCCTGGTCATGATCGATGACGCGGTTAGCGCGTTCCGACGAGTGGAAACCTAAAATCTCTCCGATGATCTTCGGGACCGTATCCGCATCACTGCGAATCGCACCTGTACACGGGCTGCATCCCAGTGATCGCAGCCGCGACCGCACCATCACCGGTTGCTCACCCGGGCGGCGTACAAACTCCTGTTCGATTGGCAGGAGCGCGTCGCCCCGCAGATACATGGGCCGCTCCTTGGCGAAGTACAGATCGACCACCGGGATCTGTTCCTCGTGGATGTACTGCCACACATCCATCTCCGTCCAGTTGCTCAACGGAAACACGCGAATGCTCTCGCCCGGATGGATGCGCGCGTTATAGATGTTCCATAGCTCAGGCCGCTGATTCTTCGGGTCCCACTGTCCCGCCCGGTCTCGGAACGAGTAGATGCGCTCCTTCGCGCGCGACTTCTCCTCATCGCGCCTTGCTCCGCCAAATGCCGCGGTAAACCCGTAGTGCGACAAACCATCCAGCAGCGCCTGCGTCTTCAGCAAACCGCAACAACGTTTCGTATCCAGCGCAATGGGATTTGCCCCTGCAGCCAGCGCAGCTTCATTGCGCCACACCAGCAACTCCGCGCCAATGGACCTTGCCGTGTTGTCGCGAAACTCCAGCATCTCGCGGAACTTGTATCCCGTATCAATGTGCAGCAGAGGAAACGGAATCGGCCCGGGAAAGAACGCCTTCTGTGCCAGCCGCAGCATCACGGACGAGTCCTTGCCAATGGAATACAGCATCACCGGCCGCTCAAACTCCGCAGCGACTTCACGCAGAATATGAATGCTCTCCGCTTCCAGCAGCCGCAGATGGCTCAGCCGTGAACCGGTACGCGACGGCGTGGAGATTTCAGATGGAAAAGGAAGAACGTCTGTCATATGCGTCCGGGTATGACGAGAAAGCAGTTTGTCAGAGTTAGGGGGAAGCTACGCGCGGGGTGAACACGCACAACAACACAGCGCCTGCCAAATGTCCGGACAACATTCCTGGGATGAGGAGCAGCAGCGCATGTTCGATGAGATTAGCAAACATCGTTCCTGGATTCAAACAAGGGCAGCGCCTGGAACGGAAAGACTTTAACTTGGGCTCACCGTCGCCGCCCTGCCGCGATACCAGTTGAGAATTACCCGGCGGCTGGGCCGCTCAACTCCGAGGTAGATCAACACGCACAGGCCCGCAATCAGCGCCAGACGCCACACTGCGTTCCAGATGCTCATAGGCAAATCGATGTGCTGCGTCATTCCTTCCAGAAGGACCATGTGTATCAGGTAGAAAGAGTAGCTCGCCTCACCCAGCAGCATCAGCCATGGATGCGACAGCACTCGCGCTAGCCAATGCTTTCCTGTCAGTCCCAGGATGACCGCGCACTGCAACGGAATCAGCAGGCCGTTGTGCAGCATGACATAGGGCAGATGAAACCCAAAGGCCAGCGTCACAATCAGCAAGAGTAGCCCGCCGCCTGTCAGCAGACCGGCGGCACGCCGCGATACGCCGAAGCGCAGGTAATACCAGCCCAGCGAAATCCCCGCCAGGAACTCCGGCAGCATCAATAGCGGCAGCCTGCGAATACGCAAGATCTGCACAGGTCCATAGCCATAGGCCGGGAACTCATGCATGCCCGCGCTTCGATACAGCACCAGCCCAATAAGCGGTGCGATCATCGCCACAGCGGTCCACCCAACGATGGATAACAGCGCCCGCGACTGTCCGCCAGGGCGCAGCTTGAGAAAGATATACGGAAACACAAGGTAGAAGAACGCCTCGCACGAAAGACTCCAAGACGGTACGTTGAAGAACCCCACCAGGCGCACCGACCAGGACTGCACCATGAAAAAGTCAAGGAGATACACGATGAAGTGCAGCGCATTATGCGCCGTGCGAAGTAACAGATGTTTCTGCACATACCCGGTCAGCAACATGCTGAGAAAATAGACCGGATAAATACGCGCGAAGCGAGCCATCCAAAAACGCCTGGGATCGCCGTTGCCCGACTCGTATTCGTGTGCGTGGGTGTAGGTCAGAATGAATCCAGACAACACAAAAAAGAAACTCACGCCGGTGTATCCCGAAGCAAAGAATCCCGCAAAGTGTCCCCAGCGTTCAAACGGCCGCACAAAGTGATAAAGCCCCACATGCAGCGCCACAAAGAATCGCAGTGACGTCAGCGCGGGAAGCAGAGCCGGGCGGGCGACCCCCTTCGGCTTCATGGGATCGCGCGGGTCTGAAACCGGCAGCGAGATCGGTTCGTTCGCCGTGCTCATCCTGTCACTCTCGCGGAGGGTGCGTGCATCAGACGAACAAATTCGCGCCGGATTTTGATCAAATCGGTGAACGATCGCACAAAGTCCGTGGACCGCAGCTTGGACCCGGCCACGTCGATCCACATCTGTAGCGGCAGCTCATAAATCTTTCGTTCAGGATGCGCTCCCGTCCTCTTCCATGCCGCCAGAAAGCGCGCAATGATCTCTACATCGAATATCCATCTTGACTCAAACGGCTCTGCCAACACTTGTTGCAGAAGCGCCGTCGCGCGAAAGACCTTTGCGCCGCATTGAGTGTCGTAGATGGGCAGCCCCAAAGACAACGATACCGTGGTCGCAAAGACGCGCCCGGCGTAGTGCCGCATAGGATTGCGGCTCACGTAGCGTCCCAGCAGACGGATGCGCGATCCAAAGACCATGTCGATCTCCGAGTCATGATCCAGGACGTGCAGGAAGTCCGGCAAGGCGCTCAGTGGAGTTGCCAGGTCCGCATCCCAGAACCCGACATACGCCGCGGTTCCCTGCCGGAGCACTTGCAACATGCCGCGGCGCACCGCCTCGCCTTTACCGCCGTTCGGCTGCACATCCAGAACGGAGGCCCGGCCAGGGAAATCCGCACAGAAGGTCTGCAGGCACAGCAGCGTGCCATCCTTGCTTCCGTCGTTCACAAACAGGAACGAAGTTTCCGTCTGCTCGTTCAGGAACCGTGCAAATGCTTCGAGTTGAAAGCGATTCGCCTCGTTATAACAAGGCACGACAAGGACAGCGGGCAACGCCTTCATGAAACGATCAGTCTGAGACGCCCAGTCCGCCGATTGACGGCACTCGTCTCCCTTTCGGGGGATCAACACTGACTTTCATCCTAACCCGCGCGGCCAAAATAAATGTTCTTCCACGAGGTTCCCCGTGTCGTGTTTCCTAAAACGTGTTTCACGTGAAACATTTTGGCCCTTGGTTCACTAAAAATGCCCAACGCAGATTGAGGCGGCACAAGGCTATCCTCTTGCCTCCGCATACAAGGTTTGCTCCACCCCCATGTCCGCGATTGGCATCTCCATGGTGATGCGGGTGCCTCGTCCCGGCCTGCTTTCCATCGTCATGGCAGCGTCCGCGCCGTACAGTACCTCCATGCGTTCGCACACATTGCGCATGCCGATGCCGGCATCCTGCCGGTTCAGGCCGTTCCCGCTCCCGGCAATGTCGCGGTCCGGAGCAATGCCCACGCCGTCATCCTCCACCTCCAGCAGCAGACGTCCGTTGCGAACGCGACTGCGCAGCGTCACCGTGCCGCCGCTGATGCGGGGCTCCAGACCGTGCTTGATGCTGTTCTCGATCAGGGGCTGCAGCAACATGCTGGGCACTACCAGGTCCAGCGTGTCTGGAGCAATCTCCTTTACCACGCGCAGTTTTTCGCCGAAGCGCACCACCTCAATCGCCAGGTAATCATCGGTGAACGCCATTTCGTCGCGAAACGGCACAAACGCCTCCCGCTTCTTGAGCAGGATGCGCAGGATGTTGGCGAGCCGCACCACCATCTCGCGTGCCAGTTCCGGCTCAATGCGGATCAGTGACCCGATCGAGTTCAGCGTATTGAAGAGGAAGTGCGGATTGATCTGCCGCTGCAGTGCGTCAAGCCGTGCCTCCAGCAGCAGCCGCGCCTGCTGCTCCAGCTTGTCCTCGATCCGGATGGCGTTCCATATCTTCAGGGGAATGCCCACCAGCACCGGCGCAGCGGCGCAAATGGCAAGCTGGAGCAGCCACATGGGCGAGTGCAACGCGAAATATCGGCGCGGCGCATACTCACTGATTTCGCTGGCACCCAGCTGGATCAGCGCCACCCCAGCCAGCAGCAGCACCTGACGGTCAAGGTGCGGACGCCGCAAGTTGCGCCGCAGCCACTGGTACAGGCTCAGGTCGATCATCGGCGAGAACGACCAGATCGCCTCCACATCCACAAAGCGCTGGAAGAAGCCGGCAAGCGTCGCCGCAATCAGGTTCACGGGCAGCGCAAGGTACTCGCGATGCAGCACCGCCGGGATCGACAGCGCCACAGCTCCTGCCGAGGCAGCAAACGGGCCTACGATCAGCCCCAGCAGAATGACCGTTGCAAGCGAAATGTCCGCGGCCAGAAAGTTTGGCACCACCGCGCGGATCCAAACGCCCAGAACCAGCGGCGCACACACAAACGCCACAATCTCCAACCGCTCCCGCTGTGAACGCTCATGCAGCAACAGCAAGCGGCGAAATGCTGACGAACGTGCCAGCGAACTGGAGACCGCGGCCGCGACACCCAGTTGCACCAGCAGCGAGATCAGGACCAGCTTGGGGTCGATGGGATGCATAACTCTACTCTAGTCGCTCGAAAGATCCGGGCGTGCCTGTTGCATCTGTCCACGCCCAACAGCATCTATACCGGACAGATGCGATATACCCGGGTGGAAAAAATCGCCGAAGCAGACCTGCCCACGCGATGGGGAAACTTCCGCATCCTGGGCTTTGAGGGTTATCTCGCACCTGGCGCAACGCCCGGTCCACAGGGCAAGATGATGGATGAGGCCGTCGCCCTCATCTATGGCGACGTAACCGGTAAAGCACCCATTGTGCGCGTGCACTCACAATGCCTCACCGGGGATGTCTTCCACTCACTGCGATGCGATTGCCGTTTGCAACTTGAGCTCGCCTTGGACACCATTACCGCGCACGGTGCCGGAATCATCCTGTACGAGGCTCAGGAAGGACGCGGCATCGGCTTGATGGCCAAACTCCGCGCCTACGAACTGCAGGATCAGGGACTTGACACCGTCGAGGCAAACGAGCAACTGGGCTACCTGCCTGACCACCGCGACTTCACGCTGCCGGCGGAGATACTAAAGCAGCTAGGCCTCAACGCGATCCGCTTGATCACAAACAACCCAGAAAAAGTGCATGCCATGGAGTCCCGGGGCATACGAGTCATCGAACGCATCAGCGCCGAAGTGGCTGCGGAGCTTACCGCGCAACGCTACCTCGAAGTGAAGCGCGAAAAGATGGGCCACCTGATTGGTGTCACATCCTGATTCGTGACAGCGAAGAAGGCTAACTAGGCGATCCCGGGTTGGTCATCGTAGCCGTCTCTTCCTGCAGGTTCGAAAGCACACGCACCTCAACGCGGCGGTTCTGCTTACGCCCGTTTGCTGTGCGGTTGGACGCGACTTCCTTGTCCTTGCCAATGCCCACCAGGTAAAACTTATGCGGTGCGATGTTGTACTTCGCCTGAAGATATTGCGCCACGGCATCCGCACGCCGCTGGCTCAGGGTGTAGTTATACTGCGCGTCGCCAACGGAGTCGGTACCGCCTGTAAGTTCCAGAATGTAATGCCTGGTAGTGTTCAGGCTTGCTGCCACCTGATCCAATTGCTTCTTGTCCTCTGGCGTCAACACAGCTTTGTCAAAGGCGAACGTAACGCTAACATCGGATAGCGGCTTGTAGTTATCCAGTCCGGAAATTGTTCCAGCCAGCGTATCGACGCGGTTGTATGCCTCCTTTGCTGAACCAGATGCCTTGTCGGCGGACTGGCCGGCAGCCAGTGCGTGCTGATCAGCGGTATTCGCTGCTCGCTGAGCGTTGGCGATACCCTGCTGCGCGCGCGTGTCCGTATCCTGAATGTTGCGGTGATCCGCCGCTGTCCGGGCATCCAGCTCGTTAGTGTTCTGAATAATCGGTGCCGCCTGCGACCGCACATAGTTCTTCGTGGTGCATCCGGTGCTCATCAGGACCACCAGTGCCGCCGCGCTCACGCACGGAACGGTGCAGGCGGTCTTTGCCGCTTTAAGAGACATTTGGAACCCTCCAGATGCCTGGGAGAAAGGGAGCATCTGGAACCCGTTGTAGCACGTCGTGTTCCAAATTGGTGTTCTGGTGTAAACGCGTCGTACATAACTGGTTAGCAGGTGGCTGAAATGTTTCCGCCCGCACGCTGAGGGGTCAACACTCCCCACCCGTCCGGCAGAATCTTCCGTAGAGACAGCTCAATCTAAACTGGAGAAGAGCAGGCGAAGCACCACCACCGACCCTTGGACCTCCAACAGAAAATCCGGACGCTCCCCCAGCAGCCTGGCGTGTACCTCTACAAGAACGCCGAGGGTGAGGTGATCTACGTCGGCAAGGCGAAGAACCTGCGCAGCCGCGTGCGCTCGTACCTGCTGGCAGCCTCACAGAGCAACGCAAAAACCGGCTCGCTGATGCGCGAAGCTGTCGATGTGGACTACATTCAGGTTGCCAATGAGCATGAGGCGCTCGCGCTGGAAAATAACCTGATCAAGCAGCGCAAGCCGCGCTTTAACATTCTTCTGCGCGACGATAAGACGTATCCATACGTGAAGCTGACCGTCGGCGAGCGGCACCCTAAAGTCTTCGTCACACGCAAGCTGAAGAAGGACGGCAGCCTGTACTTTGGCCCGTACTTTCCGGGTAATCTGGCGTACCGCATCGTTGAATTGATTCATCGCTCGTTCCTGATCCCCAGCTGCAAGGTCGATCTGAACCGCTATCACCCGCGGCCCTGCCTGGAGTTCTATATCAAGCGCTGCCTCGCGCCCTGCGTCGAGAACCAGGTTACGCCGGAGACCTATCGTGAGGCAATCCGCGATGTGCAACTCTTTCTGGAAGGCCGCGAAAACGAGCTGGAAGACCGCCTGAAGCAGCGCATGGCAGACGCCGCCATGAATGAACAGTTCGAGTTGGCCGCGAAGTTTCGCGACCAGCTGGTCACCGTGCACCAGTTGCAGGAGAAGCAGCGTATTGCCTCCGCCGACAACGAGGATGCCGATGTCTTCGGCTTCCACTTCGACAAGGAGATGCTCGCCGTCGGCCAGTTCCACATGCGGCAAGGCAAGATCGTGGACAAGCGCGACTTCTTCTGGGAAGACCTGCCCGAACTCCTATTTGAAGCAGGAAGTGACAGCGAGAACACTGATCAGGAACCGTCGCCGGGCATCAGCCTCAGCGAGCACGCGGCACCTTCCAGCGAGTCGCTCAACCGCTCGCCTCCCGGCACTGAGCCGTTCTCTCCTGCCGTCTTTTTCTCTGCATTTCTCAAGCAGCTTTACCTCGACCAGCCGTATGTGCCGCGCACTATTCTCGTTCCGCTGGAGTTTCCTGATCGCCCGCTGCTCGCCTCCCTGCTCTCCGAACAGAGCGGCCGCAAGGTCGAAATCCTTGCACCGCAGCGCGGTGACAAGCGCTCCCTTGTCGATCTCGTCTGCCAGAACGCCAAGCAGAGCTATGACCAGCGTTTCCGCACACTGCAGCCCTCAAAGAATGCTATCGTCAACGCACTGCAGGACGCACTTGGCTTGCCAGAGCCGCCCACACGCATCGAGTGCTTCGACATTTCCCATATTCAAGGCGCGGAGACAGTCGCCAGCATGGTGGTCTGGGAACACGGCGAGATGAAAAAAAGCGAGTACCGCAAATTCAGAGTTAACACCGTTGCAGGCGTGGATGACTTTGCCAGCATGCACGAGATCCTTGTGCGCCGCTATGGCAAGCTGCAGGCCGAGGGTAAGCCGTTCCCTTCCCTCATCCTCATCGACGGCGGCCTTGGCCAACTGCACGCCGCGTACGCCGCGCTGGAAAGCATCGGGATTACCCTGCAGCCGCTTGCCGCCATTGCCAAGCGCGAAGAGGTGATCTATGTCTACGGCCAAGAGGACGAACCTGTTGTGCTGGACCGCCGCAGCCCAGTGCTGCATCTGGTGCAGCGCATCCGCGACGAGTCCCACCGCTTTGCCATCAGCTATCACCGCAAGCGCCGCGAGATGCGCGACCGCGACAGCGAACTGCTGGCCATCCCCGGCGTCGGCCCTACCACACGCAAACGCCTTATTGAACACTTCGGCAGCCTCCGGGGCATCAAGGCCGCCGGTCCGGACGCTCTGACCGCAGTTGTCAACGCCGCGACCGCTGCAAAGATCCGCATCTACTTCGAAGGGGAACGCGAAGCCGCTATCGACGGGACCGGCATACCGGTCGGAACAGCCCTGCCAGATCTTCGAATCTTGCAGTGAAGTTAGACGAGACCTGCCGATGGCGGCGCAATGAATTTCACCCCTGGAACGTGGAGCTTCAGCAAAGCTTTGTGTTCTGTGAGAAAGAGATCAACTCCAGCAGCACCTGCACATGCAAGGTTGATAGCATCCGGAGCCTTCACGCGATGCACGGATCGTAACTCAGCGAAGATGTCGATAGCTTTACCGTCAAAAGGGAGGAATTCGATCCGCATCTCATCCAGTTTCGTACGAAGACTCGCCTCTGTCTTAGCGTTAGGCTGAACACGCGCACCTGCAAGCACTTCACCAATGGTCAGGCAAGAAGCAGTGATTTGATCGTTCCGCTGCGATGACTCGAAGAACATCATGGAGGCCTGCAACCGCTTAGGCCCATTCCCTTCGAAGAAGTGAATGAACAGCATTGTGTCCCAGCAAATACGCCGCGTCACTCTTCCCCTTCAGAACGAATCCATTGCAGAAGGGCTTCCGCGCTGCCGAACTGTGTCACCGCCGCCTGTAGAAGGCCTTCCGATTCCCTGATAATGCGCTTAGCCCGTTCTTGCGCGCTCTCCTGCTCAGGCGCTGTGGCCTGCGAGTCCTTGAACCGGTAGTGAACCACAACCGTCGTGCTCTGTCCCGATGGTGGGCCGTCTATATGGTCTATGACAAGGTTGTTTTCCTTAAGAAACTTCTTGGACCGAATCGCAGTGCAGATCTGAGGTGTGTTCTCTGCGGGAAATCCGGATTCCCGCAACTGCAGCATCAGGCTACGTACAGGAATCGAGAATTCCCGCGCTCGCTTCCGAACATTCGGAGCCACATACTGCGAAATCGCAAGTTCTCGCACCTTTAAACTGCTACCTGTAGCTGTCGAGTTACCTTTCCCGACAGCAACTGATCTGGACATAGACAGACAATAACATGAATGTCTGTCTTACCCGCCATAGCCATCCGCTCCAGCCTGAAAGGTGTTGCAAGCACTAACCTGTCCGGTGTTCAGCCCCCGTTTGAACCAGCCCTGCCTCTCCGCGCTGGTGCCGTGAGTAAAGCTTTCCGGGCTGACGGTGCCGCGCTGCATCTTCTGGATGTGGTCATCGCCAACGGCGGCGGCGTTCTTCAGCGCTTCATCTACGTCACCGCTGTTGATGATGTTGCGTTGCTGGGTGGAGTGCGCCCAGATGCCCGCATAGCAGTCCGCCTGCAGTTCAAGATCGACAGACGCTGCCGAGCGCTTTGATGGATCGCGCATGGCCGCCTGCACCTGACGTTCGGTGCCCAGGATGTTCTGCACATGATGACCCAACTCGTGCGCAATAACATACCCCTGCGCGAAGTCGGCGTTGTCGCCGCCCAGCCGCTTCAACTCATCCCAGAAGCCCAGATCGATGTACACACGCTCATCTTCCGGGCAATAGAACGGTCCCGTCGCGGACTGCGCGTCGCCGCAGCCTGACTGCGTTTCTCCACGAAAGAGCACCAGCTTGGCGTGCCGGTAGTTGTGACCCGTCTGCTCTGGCAAAAGCGCCGTCCACGTCTTCTGCACATCGTCCAGCACGAACGAAACCAGTTGAACATCCCGCTGTTCGCCAGCGCTTTGCTGCACGGGGCCAGTGGACTGCTGCTGTTGCTGCACAGCCTGCCCGCCGCCGCCGCCAGAAAAGAGCGATCCCAGGAAGTTGTGTCCCGTCACCAGGCTCAACACGGCGAGGATCACCAGACCACCGATCCCTAATCCTCCGCCGCCAAGGCCAAACCCGCCAAACCCGCCGCCGCCGCCAGAGTCACCCCGCCGGTCCTCGATATCGCTGCTGACTCCGCCTGGCGTCCAATCCATTGCACATCCCCCTTACGTCGCTCCGTTGGATGCGAGGAGTGCCGTCGCCGTGCCTTAAAAAGCAAGTGGAACGAATTCACTATGGGATTGCGTATGCTTCCCGCATGACGAAAACTACCGCCATCCGGCCAGCGGACCCCGAACTTCGTTCCGCACTGTGGCTGGGTTTCGGATTCGCTGCGATCAAGCTGCTCTTCCACACCGGCAGCGCGCTGTGGCAGCGGCATCTTGGCTACGGCTACTTTCGCGACGAGTTTTACTACATCATGTGCGGGCGCAGGCTGGCCTGGGGATACGTCGATCACGGTCCGCTGGTTGCCGTGCAGGCCCGTCTCGCGGAGACACTCTTTGGGCATTCGCTCGCCGGTCTGCGCGTGCTCTCGGCGCTTGGTGGCGCGCTGCGTGTCTTGTTAACCGGACTTCTCTGCTGGGCGGTCGGAGGCCGGCGTTCCGCACAGGCGCTTGCCATGCTGATGGTGCTGACAGCGCCCATGTACCTGGGCAGCGACGGCTATCTCTCTATGAACAGCTGGGAATCAGGCTTCTGGATGCCATGCCTGCTGACGTTCATCATGCTGTTGCGCGATGACGTTCAAGGTGTGCGAAGGCCCGGCCTGTGGCGGACAGTTTTCGGCATCAGCGCGGGCCTCGGCCTGCTGAACAAGCCGTCGATGGCGTTCTTTCTCGCGTCACTTGGCGTTGCCCTGCTGCTCACGCCGCAACGCCGCCTCCTGTTTACGCGCCAAGCGGCGGTGGGCATCGCCTTGATGCTGGTGATTGTGTCGCCCAACCTTCTTTGGCAGGTGCACAATCACTGGCCCACGCTGGAGTTTCTGCACAACGGCCGCGTGCAGGGCAAGAATCTCCGGCTTAACCCGCTCTCGTTCATTGCCAACCAGATCTTCGTTCTTGGACCTTGGAGCGCTTTTGTCTGGCTGCCCGGCCTTGTCCATCTGCTGCGGCGCGGCAGCGAACGCTGGCTCGGTCTGACGTACCTCATCTTTCTGGCTCTGATGATCGCGATGGGAGCGAAGGACTACTACGTGACACCGGTCTATCCGGTCCTCTTCGCGGCAGGCGGCGTGGCATGGCAGCAGCGCTTTGCGCAGCGTTCGCGCGTAAAGGTTGATCGTATCATCGCGTTTCCTGTGGCGTTCGCGGCTGCGCTGCTGCTCGGCGCTCTGTTGTTGCCGCTCAGTAATTCAATACTGCGGCCCGAAACGTTTTCACGATATCGTGCGGCACTTCACCTCCCTAGCACGGAGACGGAGGCTGAACACGTCGCTCCACCACTGCCTCAGTTCTATGCGGACCGGTTCGGCTGGCAAGAGGAGGCCGACACGGTGACACGCATCGTGCGGCAACTATCGCCTGCGGACCGTGCTCAAGCGGCTATCCTGTGCAGTAACTACGGCGAAGCAGGCGCGCTGGAGTTCCTGGGCCACGGTTTGCCGCCCGTTCTTAGCGGACACAATACCTACTGGCTGTGGGGTTCCGCGGGTAACGTCTCTGGGCAGGTTCTCATCGCGATCTCTGGTGAAAGCGCAGAGCACCTGCGTCACTACAATCGTGAGGTCACCGTCGTTGGCCATATGGGAACGCCGTGGTCGATGCCTTATGAGCATCGCAACATCTATCTTCTGCGCGCTCCGCTCTTCGACAGCATGAATGCGTTGTGGCCGCAGGAAAAGGACTACATCTAAGTTCGCTTTGCGGCAGCAGGTGGTACGCTGCATGTCACCGCATGAAAAATCCATCATCGCCGCAGCACGAACTGCCACGTGTTCTTGGCGCGCGCCACGCCATGGCGATTGTCGTGGGCATCATCATAGGCTCCGGCATCTTCCTGGTGCCGCGCGAGATGATGGCCGCCACCGGCAGCTCGCGCACCGTGTACCTGGTGTGGATCGTGGG
>CAXTXE010000031.1:0-37802 GCA_964248165.1 uncultured Terriglobus sp. | reverse complement strand
TCTCGTCGATGGGTGTAGGCGCGGAGTGGTCGTCGTACTCATTGCAATACGTGCACGCCAGATTGCAACGCCGCATAGGTACGATCTGCGCCATGTACGGATGGCCGGTGGAGAGCAGTGCCCACGCGATGCCGCGCAACTCACGCAGCCGCAGTACCACGGCTTTCCAGCGGCGGCGCAACTGCATGGGCCTGCGACCGGGCTTCAGGTCAAGCACTGGCGATGAGACATCTGCGGTGGACATGCTCACCACTAGTCTACCGAACTTTCCCCGCCATACAGCGCTCGTTGCACATAAGCGGAGCGGCAAACAGGAGCACGTTAAACTTCAGCAGCTTCAAGAGAGCCTCGAAAGTTGGAGTGCCGTCATAAAAGGCACTCGCTTCTCTGCTGAACACTGCCAATGCAGGCCGGTCGCGAACGCAGCCAGACGCATTTGTGCCAAGGTCCGCCCGTTCGATCTTGCAGGGGCCGCAGCACCAGCATGCTGCAAAATGCGTCCGGGCAGCCGCTGGTCCGTTACGCCGGAACAAGCGATGGCAAGCTGGACGTCCATCGGGAGGGTGGGGTGCGATCCGGCGGTTCAAGAGTTCCGGCTTTATGGGACAACACGGGCTGGCTGTCCGGGCTAACGGTCGCTTGCCGGAGCCTGATAAACCCGGCGGCTTCGCTGCTCGGCAGCGGCCTGGAGATGAGATATCCCTGGATATGGTCGCAGCCCATGCCTTGCAGAATGTTGTACTGATCGTTCGTCTCGACACCCTCCGCGACGACGGTCATGCCGAGAAGATGAGCAAACGAAATCATCAGACCGACAATCTCCCGGCCCGTCTCCGAAACAGTCAACCTGCTCACGAACGCCCGGTCGATCTTGATGGTGTCGAAGCGCATTTCCTGCAGCCTGCCAAGGGAGGAGTACCCCGTGCCAAAGTCATCGATGTAGATCCGCAACCCACGTTCGCGGAGCGCTTCCAGGCACCGTTGCACCACCGGATCGGAGGCGCAGGCACTCTCCGTGCACTCCAGCGAAATGAAGCTGACAGGAAGGCTGTGTTCCTGCAGCAGCGATTCAACATACGGTACGAAGCCGCGTTCGGTCAGTTGCAGTGGAGAAACATTGACAGTGATAAAGCCGAAGGTTAGATCTTGCGCACGCCACGCCGCAGCTTGCTGGATGGCTTTGGCCAGAACCATTCTTCCCAGAGGCAGAATGAAGCCACTGCTTTCAGCCGCTGGGATGAACTGGATCGGAGGAACCAGGCCACGCACGGGGCAGCGCCAGCGTACAAGCGCTTCAAAGCCGGTGAGCCTCGACGCCGAATCGACGAATGGCTGGTAGTGGATTTCGAACTCGTCTCGGCTGAGCGCAGACTCGAGAGCGGCGATAAGGTCGCCCTCGCTCCCGGCGTCGCTGTCGGGCTGCTCGTAGAAGCTGTATCCGCGGCGTCCCTGCAGCTTGACACGGTACATCGCCTGATCCGCTCGGTGCAGCAGCTCTCCTTCCTGCACGCCATGCTCCGGAAAGATGCTGATGCCAATGCTGGCACCAAGGGAAAGCTGCTCGCCTTTGTATTGAAACGGAAGCATTAGCGAGGCAGTGATCTCTTCGGAGATGTCAGCGAGCTTCGCACGGTTAGGTACTTCTGAAAATACCGCGACAAACTCGTCACCTCCAAGGCGAGCCAGCAACGAGTGTGGCCCTGCGTACTCTGAGAGGCGCCTGGCGACTTGCGACAACACCTGATCGCCGGCAGCGTGCCCATGTCCGTCATTTATCTCCTTGAACCGGTCAAGGTCGATGTACATTAGGGCGAATGGTTCATGCGTCTCTCTGCGGCTTTCCAGCAGTTCGGCGATCCAGTGTTGAAAGCGCAGGCGATTGGGTAATCCTGTGAGTGTGTCGTTGTACGCCTTTGTTAACAAATTGCCTTGCTGGACCTGGGTCTCGCCCAGAACGCGAAGGTTGCGCCGCCTGGCAAAGCTTGAGCTGATAAGAAAGATGTCACACATGACGAGCCAGCCGGCGTGCTCCAGCCAACGCCAGGGACTTGCCGCCGCAACGCCGAAAATCGATTCCGGAAAGAAGGTGCCGCGCAGAACGTGATCGATGGCCACAACAGAAGTGGCGGTGAGCAGAACGGTCCAGTCAAAGTAAAACGCCAGAAATGCGATGGATACGAAGATGTGGAAATGGGTCTCGATGCGGCCGCCCGTAAGGGCGATCAACAGGGACGAGGTCAGCATCTGGAATGCCGCAATCACGTGCCGCGTCGTCCGTTCGCCGGGATGCCACCAGACGAAGAGCATGGGCAGCAACGACAGCACGCCGCCACCAAAAAAGGCGGCCAACACATGCGGGTGAATACCAGGCTGCAAACCGTACCAGGTGATGGGTGTCAGCCATAGCGCACAGATCACCATGACCGCCCATTGCAGAAGCATCAGTTTGATGAAGGCGGAATCTGTCTTACACGCGGCAGCGTGCTCGTGGTCACGCATGAAGCGTTCGACCAGCGGCTTGTCATCGGCATGAACCGTAATCATTCCGGGTACTCTCAGATGTGTCGGAGGATGGGGCAGCCGAAGACGGACACGGCTTGGAGAAGTGGCGTTTGATGTTGAAGCGCGGCCTCCAGCCGGTCCGCGCCTGCGCTTGGGCCCTCGTGTCCTCTTAAAGCGGTCACGCCACCCTGAAAGAGCAGATCGTCATTCCTCGAGTAGAGAATGACTTCACCGGAGGTGCTTGCTCCAAGCGCGGCAGCGTAGCGACCGTCCGTGTCCTGTGCGAGGTGTGCATTCAGGCCTGCGGCAAGCGACGGCAGCACGCCGCCTTCGCTCCAATCAGGAGGTAGCACGCTGGGCCGGTAGAGCAGAATGTAGATGCGGGGAACATCACGCGTCTCACTGAGTACCCGGCTGAGCTCATGCATGGTGGCTCGGGAGCAGGTGCATTGCGGATGCAACACCACGAACATCGTTGCGCCGGGGCCGTCATGAGCCGTTGCCAGTTGTTTCAGCCCTGCGGGCATATGGCGCGGTGCGTCACCCTGGGACCCAGGCGTGGAACTATACCGCGCCAGCCACGTCCATCCGAACATCAGAAGCACTGCGCAGCCGGCACTTGCGAGAACGAGTAGACGACGCCTGGTCACGATCTACTTATCGGCGCAAGTTTCCTGTTCCTTCAGATCCTTGCCTGTTCCTTGTAAACCTCTGCGATCTACTTCGCAGCGGAACGGTACATATCCGCCAGACGTTTATTAGCCAGCGCCTTGATAAACACACCGCCCACCACGCTGCGGGCCTGGAAGCCGACCTGCTTGCCCGTCTTTGTGTCGTACCAATCGGTCATGGGAACGCGGCTGGTCGTCTCATTGGCCCATTTGTAGATGGGGTCGACCAGCGTGTTAAAGTCCGCTTCGTTGTCGGCCAGCGTTGCGGTCCATAGCTCCCAGTCGAGCTTGGTGTAGTCCTTGCGGCTGTCCAGCGGCAGGCCGTATTCGTTCAGCTTGGTCTTGTAGAACGCGATCTCAGAATCACGCACGGACTTGGGAAACAGGTTGTAATCCAGCACCTTGTCCCAGACCAGGTTGTACTTCTGGCTCCACGTGTTTGGTGAGTCGTACGCCAGCTTGTAGTGGTCGCCTTCGCGATCCATCTCCATCCATTTCTTCGCGTAATTGTGTGCATCGGCGGTGTACTTCTTCGCCTCCACCTCGTGGTGCGTCAGGCGTGCAAGGTCAGCGTATGCCTCCATAGCGTCAATGGCCTTTAACGCAAGGTTGGCATTGTGGGTGACATGCCCGGCGAAGTCATCAGTGGTCAGTTGGTTTTCCGGATCAAGTCCGTGCGCGTGTAAAAAGCCGGCCCATTGGCTCAACTCCGGCCAGTACTTCTCGGCTAAGTCGATGCCAGCATGGTTCTTCTCGAAGCGGGCAAGAGCGTCCACCAGGATGAGCATGTTGCCGCTCTCCTCCACCGGCATCTGGTCGTCCTCAGTCTTCTCGCCGCCGCCGTAGCTTTGGCCGTTCGCCAGCGGATATTGTCCCAGGTCATGCGGCGCAAAGGGGAAGTGCCAGCGGTTGGGGACTGCTGCATACGCCAGCACCGGCAGCACCTGGGCATGGAGCATTGCCGGATTGAAGAATAGGAACAGCGGTGAAGACGGATAGAGCACATCCACCGTGGCGGTATCGCCATTGCTGAAGTTTTCTTTCGCGAACAGCATGGGCGTGCCATCGACATCGGCAACAAGTTTGTGCGCCGCGATCGACTGGCGGTAAGCCAGCGTGCATAGCCACGCATAGTGCTCGCCCGCGGTCTTTGTCAGGTCTTGTGTCAGTTGCTGATCAAACTGCACGCCGCGAGCGTCCAGCTTGGCGTAATCGTTCTGCGCTTCGGTCAGCATGGCACTGACCGTCTTGCCATCGCGTTGCCAGTACGGGCGGACGCGGCGATTGAGGTACTCCATTGCGAAGCTCTCAGTGTACGAAAGCATCACGAACTTCGAGACCGGCTGCGTTCCCACCGCGCCCAGTGGAAGCATCACCGCCATCTCTGAGACGCCCTTCTGTCCAGCAGCCGGTCCATCGATGTCGTCTGTAAACGGCAACATGCCATCCGCGGCAAAGCTCTGCGCGGTGCGGCTGCTGAATACGGTGCTGGCAGCCTCGTCCATGGGCACCGCGATGTGGAAGTAGCCCCAATCGATGCGAAGGTCGTCTCCCGAACGGTTGAGCACGTTCTGGCCTTGCGTGCCCACGGAAAGCACCGTGGCACCCTGCGTCTGCTGGCGGCTGAAGGCGGCGGGCTGCCCGGAGTAGCTGGTGGCAATCTCCGCATTAGCGCTAAGGAACGCGCTTACTTGATGTGAGGCTCCATCCGTGCTGTGCGCGCTCCACGTCAGGTACGTCACCGGACGCGAGAGCAGGTTCATGTCGTCAAGAAATGCCGGTGTGAAGAACGTCAGGTCCACCGCGACACCGCCGCCGGCGAAGTGGTACCGCGTATGCGTCGGCGTCAGTTCGCTGCCGGTCTGATCCATGGCGGGAACGTTGCGCGGGTCACCGCCCATCACGCGATACGCCTTGCCATCCACGCGCACGAGACTGTTCAGCGGCTCATTATGACCCGTCCAGTGCTTGGTGGGCGATCCCGTCAGCTTGTCGGTCATCGACCACACGCTGAAGTAGGGATCGTGCGCAATCAGCGGTGTGGCAGGGGGACGCTCGGTCTGCTGCGCGTGCAGGGCTGCGGAAAGAAGAAACAAAGCGAACAGGGGTGTGAGTCGAACACAATTCATGACAGACGTTCCTCCTGAAGATCAGCCCTTGCATGATAACGGCAAGGAGACACGCTGCGCTCAGTCATAACTGATCCAGGTTTTTGGAGGCAGTAGGAGCGTCCGCCTGCAGCGTTGCTCCCGCTGCCTAAGTCAGGCAAGTCTCTGAATGCCAAAATGGCAGGAAGACCGTGTCTCGATCTTTGACAGCGCAACGCGTGCATCACAAAACTCGTCTATATGAGTGATGGAGGAGCACACGGATGCGTTATCTGAACCTGCTTGTCGCAAGTGCAACGGTGTTTGGTGCGGTTTCCCTTGCGCCAGCTCAGATCTCTGTCGGTATCAATCTGGGACCCGCGCCTATCTGCCCCTACGGATATTACGATTACGAGCCGTACAATTGCGCGCCGTACGGATACTACGGCCCTGACTGGTTCAACGGTGGCATCTTCATCGGTGCCGGTCCCTGGTTCCATGGTCCTCGCGGCTTCTACGGTCACGTCGACAACCGGTGGGACCCAAGACACGGGTACACTGGCCCCTTTCCGCAGCGTGGCGAGCAGCCGTTCAATCACTTCCATGGCAACGAGGCGCGCGATTTCCAAGGACATGTGGGCGACGGAGGACATGACGGCTTTGCCGAGCACAACCCCGAGGCGCATGGTGCCTTTGCCGGCGGCGGTCACGGTGGCGGCCGCCGGTAAGCGCAATCTGTCCTAATCAGCCAATGTGGCGATGTGTGGTCGTGCGTCCCTCCCACTGCCGCTCTATGCGCAATTTTCACCTTCGCAGTCCATTTCCGGGGCATAATGGAGTAGCGCCGTTTGCCGGTCACGCCTCGCGGTTTGCGGCTCTTTTGGAGTACCGCCAACGTGGGCGGAGCGTTCGGCTACCAATGGTGCGATGAATTTTCCAGGTGGCTGGAACCAGCTGCCGTGGACTCCTAAGGAACCTCTTTGCACCCGATCTTTGCTCTTATGCTGTTCCAATCCGCCAGTGGCTTTGGCGGCCTCAGCTACCTTCTGCCAGTGGTGTTGATCGCCATGGTCCTGCTCACGACGATTCCGAATCAACGCAAACAGAAGAAGTGGGCCGAGATGCTGGGGAGCCTTAAATCTGGCGACCGCGTCACCACGACAGGCGGGCTGCGCGGCACCATCATCAGCCTGCGAGACGATGTCGTTACCATGCGGGTGGCACCAGACAACATCAAGCTTGAGTTCCTGAAGAGCGCCATTGCATCCGTGACCACGGAGGATGAGGCGGAGAAGTAGCCACCCTCCCGGAGACGCGTCCGTGCGAACGCACGAACGGATAGGACCCCGTGAGCCGCCCCGAATACTCATGAAAACGAACCTCAACCGCAGAATCGTTACCATCATCGTTCTCCTGCTTGTTTTTCTGTACGGCATCTTTGGCATTCCGCACGGCGGACTGAAGAAAACCCTTACTGACCGCATTCACCTTGGCCTGGACCTGCGCGGGGGCACCCACCTGGTGCTGCAGGTGCATACGGCGGAGGCTGTTGCGGCAACCAGCGATACGGACATGCAGCGTGCGCAAGTGGCCGTGGCAAAGGTTGCTCCGGGTGCCAAGGTCACTAAACCGGACCCAAAGCAGCCGGTCATCATCATCTCCAGGGTCCCTGCCACCGGCCGCAATGCCGTGCGCGACGCTCTTTCCGGCAATGAATTTTCGGCGTACGACCTTACTTCCAGCAGCGACGGCTTCAAGCTTTCCATGAAGCTGGCCGACATCAAAGATCTGCGCGAGCGCACGCTGGACACCTCCATTGAGACCATCCGCGGGCGCGTCGATTCACTCGGCGTCGCGGAGCCGGTCATTCAGAAGTACGGGCTTGGCGAAGATCAGATACTGGTGGAGCTTCCTGGCATCTCCAACACCGACCAGGTGCATAGCGTCATTCAGTCCACGGCGAGGCTCGAAATCCACGAGGTGCTGGGAGGCCCGTACACCTCCAAGCAGGACGCGGATCTCGCCAACCAGCCCGACTCCGTTCTGGTTCAGGGGGGCAACACGGCTGACGATCAATCCTACTGGGCCTTGCAGCGCATCGCCATCGTCCAAGGGCCTGACTTTCGTGACGCCCGGCCCGGCCAGGATGAAGCTGGAAGGCCTGACGTCAACTTCAGCCTGACCACCGGCGCCGGCGATCGCTTCTATGACTTCACCAGTACCCACATTGGCAAGCAGATGGCCATTGTGCTGGATAATCGTGTCAAGGAAGTGGCAGTAATTAACGGTGCCATCCGCGACCAGGGTCAGATCAGCGGGGGCGGGTTCAATAAGCAAAGCGCTGGCGATCTCTCACTAATGTTGCGAACCGGCTCACTTCCCGCCTCGATTGACTATCTTGAGGAGCACTCTGTCGGCCCGTCGCTGGGGGCCGCCAGCATCCGTGAGGGTGTGGTGGCGTCAGTGGTCGGCATGCTCGCGGTGATGATCTTTATGCTGTTCTACTACCGTGGAGCAGGCATCAACGCCGACCTCGCACTGTTCCTCAACCTGGTGATTCTGCTGGGCTTCATGGGTTTTACGGGCCAGACACTTACGCTGCCGGGTATTGCGGGTGTCATCCTCACCATCGGCATGGGCGTGGACTCCAATGTGCTGATCTTTGAGCGCATCCGCGAGGAGCTGCACATGGGCAAGCCGCCCTCTGCCGCCGTGCAGAATGGCTTCGCGCATGCCTGGGTCACACTTCTGGATACCCACGTGACCACCATCGTGTCGGCTATCATTCTCTTCTTCGTGGGTACCGGGCCGGTGCGCGGCTTTGCTGTGACACTTACCTTCGGCCTCTTAGCCAATTTATTCACGGCTGTCTTCGTCTCGCGCGTGATCTTTGACAGTGTGCTGAACCACAAAGTACGTGGAGAAGCGCTTTCCATCTAGCTAGCACTTTGTTTGTCATCGTTTAGCACTTTGTTCTTGTCATCCCGTAGCGCAGCGAGGGATCTGCATTCCAAGTATCACCGAGGCATTAACACGTGGAACTGTTCCGCAATATCAACATCGACTGGCTAAGTAAGAAGTGGTTCTTTCTTGGCTTCTCGCTTATCTTTTCCATCGCCGGTGTGCTCAGCATGCTCTTCTGGCATCACGTGCCAGTTGGGATTGACTTTAAGGGTGGCACACAGGTGCGCGTCTCGTTTCCTGTTCAGCCGAATGAAGATCGCCTACGCCGCGTCATGGATCAGGCCGGAGTGCACGACGCCAGCATTCAGCGGCTGAATGGAACCAACGGTAACGAAGCCGTCATCACGCTGCCCCAGAGCTCTGACGCCCGCAGCGACAGCGCCCGGCAGTCCGTGGTAAATGCTTTCGCTGCAAACTACCATGACTCAACCTATCGGATTGAAGACGCCTACACCGTCGGCCCTACCGCAGGCAAGCAACTTACCCGGCAGGCAGGCTGGGCGGTGCTGTGGTCGCTAATCGGCATGCTGGTCTATCTGTGGTTCCGGTTCGAGTTTATTTATGGTGCAGCCGCGGTGATCGCGGTTTTTCACGACACGCTGATCACCATTGGCTTCTTTTCGCTAACCAATCAGGAGATCACGCTGACCGTCATCGCAGCCATCCTGACGCTTGTCGGCTACTCCATGAACGACACCATCGTCGTCTTTGACCGTGTACGTGAAAATCTGCAGTTGATGCGCCGGGCAACACTCTCGGAGATCGTGAACAGAAGTATCAATCAGACACTGTCCCGAACAGTAATCTCCTCCGGCCTCACGTTTCTTACCGTCTTATCGTTGTATATCTTCGGCGGTGAGGTTCTGCACGGCTTTTCGTTTGCATTGGTCGTCGGCATTCTTATCGGCACCTACTCGTCGATCGCGGTGGCCGCGCCCATGCTGGTGGCATATCAGGACTGGCGCGCAAGCAAGGGTAAGACGACGCAGCTTACCGCCGGCCGCCGCGCAACCGTGTAACCCGCTTGCATCCATCCCGTTCGGCAGGTGCTGCGTGTCTCGATGTTATCTGTTCATGCCGCGAAAGTCCGCGCCAATTTAGATCATTAACTAGGTTTTGCCCTGCATTAATACGCGCGGCGCGGGACTCTGGCTGTTAACATCGTTCCTGTCATAACACCACACCAGAGGTAAAGGAGCAGCGATCCTGCTGCTTCAATGGTGTCGCGACGCGCGAGATCAGATGCCCGGAGCCGCCGTGGGACGCAACGATGCAACGATGGACGAACTCTCCTCCCGTACACCGAACCGGCGAGTAGCAACACCTTCGCCGTCATACGACCGGCACAGACTGTTAATGCTGACACTGTATAGCGTGCCGGTGCTGCTTACGTGCGCATGGGTGCTCTCGCTGCCTGTTTTTCCATCACAGGACGGTCCGCTCCACCTGTACTACGTCAACGCGTTTCGTCAGTTGCTGACGCATAAGGGAGGCATTTACACGGACGCTTACACCATCAAGGCGTACATAACACCATATTCGTCGTACTATTACGGCCTGATTGCACTTGGCAAGGCTGTGCCCCTTGAGACGGCGGATAAGATCATGGTTTGTCTCTACCTGATCTTGTTCGCGGTCTCCACGCGCGTCTTTATTCGCAGTGTTACTCCACGTGCGGAGTGGGCGCCCTTTCTTGTGTTGCCGGTACTTCTCAACTGGCCTCTGATGATGGGATTCATTAACTATTCGCTCTCCACCTGCCTTGCCTGCTTTGCATTTGCGGTATGGTGCCGGGGCAGTGGACGCATTGACTTGAAGTACCGGATTACGTTTTTACTTCTGATCGCGCTGATGATGGTGACGCATCCGGTGCCCTGGCTCTTCGTAACCGGCTTTGCATTCTTTGATCTCGCTATGCGTCTGACGCGGTCTCGTGTTCAGGGCGGCAGCACAGTTGGTGGCGCCCTGTCAAAGACCTTCCGCCTGGACCTCATCACTGCACTGCTGGCGTGCGTTCCCTATCCCTACCTGCGGCACTTTAATGGCATGGTGCAGACCACGGAGCCGGAACGGATCGCGCCAATGCCATTCCAAGCGAGTATCCCCCCCCTCATCCTGCCGTATGCGCAACGAGCTCAAGGCTTCATCCGGACCTTTGGACTTGATATTTACGCGGGGAGTGGCGCTTCCGCCAGACTTTACCGCTTCGGAATTTCCTTCCTTGTGTTAGCTGTCATCACCATGGCTTGTATCGGGTTCGTGCGCCAACGCAAGTCTGGGGAATGGTCCGCCTCATCGACCTGGTTCCTGTTCAGTGCATGTGTTTTTCCTTTCCTTCTGTTTCTTCCCGATGCCATTGGGAATCACTTCTATTTCATCAGCAGGCTGGGAATACTCTTCTTTCTATGCTGCCTCGCCGGTGCCTCGCTGGGCTTGCAACGCATGCGCCACGCCGGTATCGCATTGGCCGCATTCTCAATCATCTGGTGGGCCTTGACCCTTGGCATGGCGGTCCGGTACATCGCACCCCCTGCGCGCGACATTGTCACGCTTCGCCAGGTACCGCTGCCCGGTAACAGACGGCCGGGCCTCCTGATGCGAACCATCGGTTCCACCAGCACACCCAATTTAAATTTCCTCCCTTACTATTGGGCAGGTGCAACGTACTTCCGCCAGCGCGACTTACTCCTGTATAACACCGCATGGTTAGGCGATCCCATTATCCCGGTGGCACCACGTGAAGACCACCGGAACGACTTAGATGCCAGCTACTATGAGGGTCTGCCCTATTTTGGCAGCGTTATGCTTCCCTCAGAGTCAGCGGCGCTAGATACCTTGCACAAGGCCGGGTTCGTCTTTCTGATGCGTCAGGGTGCTGATCCGGCCGAAAATCCTCTGGCGGATCATCCCAGCGGAACCATGCCTGGCAACTTCGCCAGTGGATGGATCTGTCAGCATGGACAAGGTGACGCCTGGTATCTCTGCGAACTGCCGGCGAGTGCGCGTTTGGCGTTCAATACGCCGCGCTAAATGCTTGCTGTATAGAAGCGTGTCAGAAACCACGTTTCTCACGCAGAGAATAGCCGTCTCGCTGACAACTTGTTCTTGATGGTTCTCGCGAAGGCGTACATGCCGGAGGGGCCAACTCAACAGGCTTGGACACGTTCGTGTCCAAGCCTGAGAACATTCTGGACCGGCTATTGGGTAGCCTGCACGCCAGTTCCGTCTATCGCCCGAGGGCGCAGTACAGCACCGTTTGCCGGAACCGCCGGACGCAGCTTATTGCCGTTTCCCACGCTGGTTGCCGAAGTGGGCGCAGCACCCGCCTGCAAGGTAACAATCAGCGCTTTCGCCGGGGAATCTCCAGCGTTGCTGTAGCTATGCGGTGTGTTGGAGTCGAAGTAAACGGCATCACCCGCCTCCAGCCGGTGACGGCTCTCTCCGTGGGTGATATCTAACTCGCCCTCCAGCACATAGAGAAACTCGCATCCAGGATGCTGGTGGGCGCGGCGCGGCTTCACATTCGTCAGAAACTCAGCAAAGTAGGGATCCAACTGCCGGTCTGGTACAAGGTATCCAAGCGATTCGAAGTAGTACGACGGATCGTCGGTTCCACTCTGCGGCAACCGGATACGGTCTTTGCCGCGCTGCACCCTAAACAGAGTCTTTGGCTCCGGTTCAAAGAAGTAGCTCAAATCTTTTGAAAATACCAGAGCGATACGTGCAAGATTACGCAAGGTCGGCACCACGCGCCCCGTCTCCAGCTGGGACAGAAAGCTCGCCGAAAGGCCGGTGTGCTTACCGAGTTCCACCAGGCCCATGGCTTTCTTAAGGCGCAGTTGCTTGATCCGCTCGCCTAGGCGCTTTTCTGAAATGAAGTGTTCCGCGGCGTCGGTGGCGGCTCGCCCGTCCTTTTCAACGGGCTGCTCGATCAAAAGTGCGTTTTCGCCAAGGTCTTCAAGACCGGTCTGAGTTGCCATAGTTTGTCGCTCCTGACGGCCGGCTGTTCACGCACGCCGAAAAGATGTTGAAACCCCGTCGAAAGATGTACGTCACGCGTTTGCGGTTGGATTGCAAAGAACGTTCCACAGCCAACCCTTCTTACTGGCTGGCTGTCCGGACGGTTGACGCAAAGTGATACGTGAAAGTCTCACGCGCGTGTCGTTCCGGTGTTACCTTATCTGGTTCCGTGCAGGTGCTAGGCTCTTGGAGTGATCCGGTCTGGCAAAGCAGCTCAAAACACCGCCGAACGTTCCATCGTGGCAGTTGTGCGGCGCGCTTCCAGCAATATCTGCATTGCGCTAATCCTAATGACGGGGTGCGCCAGTGAGGGGCCGCTGCGCCCGCCTTCGCTGCATCTACCGGCACCTGTTCGCGACTTTTCCGCGGAGCGCGTTGGGGACACCGTCACAGTGCGCTGGACCACGCCTACCTTAACCACGGATGGAATTCCCCTTGCCGGTAAGCACGGGGCGGGCTCACTCACAGCAGAACTTTGCCGTGAGGAGGTGCCTTCCAGCGCAACAAGCTGCAGCCCCATCGCGCAAATTCCTGTAAGCAGCGGTGCTCCCGCCAGCTTCTCTGACGTACTGCCGCAGACGCTTGCCAGCGGAAACCTCCGTCCGCTGCACTACCGGGTTCGCATCCTTAATGGCAGACACAAAGGCGCGGAATACGCCACGGTGGACACGCTTGCCGGACGCGCACCGGCAGCCATCCAGTACCTACGTGCTGTTCCCGTCGCGCGTGGAGTCGCTCTGCAATGGAAGGTGGATCCGGCGGCGGGGGAGTTGCGGACCTCCATCCATGTCCGGCGTGGCGATCCCGGAGCGAACGCAGAGACGCAGACGGGTCCAGGTAACAGGACGGTCTTGCTGGCCGTTGCTCCGTCGGCGACGGATCCGGGTGGCGCTCTCGACAGCGGGGCTAGACCGGGTGCCGCGCAGAGTTACACCGTTTTTCGAACGAAGACGGTGAGCTTTGGCGGCAAGGAACTGACCGTGAGCAGCACTCCCGCAACGGCAAACGTGGGTGCAAACATCAAAGCAGCGCCACCGACCCCACCCACCGGCCTGGAAGCCGTCATTAATACCCTGGCCGCACCGGAGATCGATCTGGTGTGGCAACCCAGCCCTGAAGCCGCGGGGTACAAACTCTATCGCAGGGGTGGACCTGGCGATCCCGCCCAGCTTACTTCCATGCCTGTCCAGGGCCTCTCTTACTCAGACACGTCCGTCCAGGCAGGCATCAGGTACCGTTACAGCGTCGCGTCCGTGGATGTGCAGGGCACGGAAGGTACCCGAAGCGCGGAGATTACAGAATCCGTTCCGCAGCGTTAACCACTTGCGCCACGCTGCCTCCACACGCATCCAACAGAGTACAGGTAGTATGGGTTCGGCAGGCATGGGCGAGAAGCCCGGCAACAGGAGATGAAGTATGGCGACGCTTTTAGACAGTCTGAAGCAGTACACCACCGTGGTTGCTGACACCGGCGACATGAAGTCGATGGAGAAGTTCAAGCCAACGGACGCGACGACAAATCCCTCGTTGATCACCGCCGCCGCGGGGATGCCGGAATACAGCGACATCGTCGATGACGTGCTGAAGGATGCGAAGGAGAAAGCCGGCAGAAACTCCGACGATAAAGCAGTGGCGGCGCAGGCGTTCAAGACGCTGGCGGTCGCCTTCGGCCGCAAGATTCTCGACATTGTTCCGGGCCGTGTCTCCACTGAGGTGGACGCTCGCCTCTCCTACGACAAGGAGAAGACGATTGCCATGGCGCACGACATCATTCGGCAATATGAGCAGGCCGGCGTCAGCCGCGAGCGCATCCTGATCAAGATTGCCTCCACCTGGGAGGGCATCAAGGCAGCCGAAGAGCTTGAAAAAGAGGGCATTCACTGCAACCTGACGCTGCTGTTTGGTATGCACCAGGCCATCGCCTGCGCTGAGGCGAAGGTGACGCTCATCTCGCCATTCGTGGGACGCATCCTCGATTGGTACAAGAAGGACACGGGCAAAGACTACTCCGGCGCTGAAGATCCTGGCGTGCAGTCGGTCACCGCGATCTATAACTATTACAAGAAGTTCGGCTACAAGACGCAGGTGATGGGTGCCAGCTTCCGCAATACGGGCGAGATCATCGAACTGGTGGGCAATGACCTGCTGACGATCTCGCCAAAACTGCTGGAAGAACTCGCCAGCAAGGAAGGCACGCTGGAGAAAAAGCTGGACCCCGCTAAGGCGCAGGCCATGGACATCCAGAAGATTCCCATGGACAATGCGGTATTTGAGAAGATGCACGCCGAGGACCGCATGGCTCACGACAAGCTGAAAGAAGGCATTGAAGGCTTCAGCAAGGCCTTGGAAGAACTCGAGCAACTGCTGGAGAAGCGTCTTAAAGAAGTCGCTGAGCCGGTCCACGCTTAAACAACAGGAACAGGTGAAGGGAGCATAGCTACTCTGCTCCCTTTTCTCATTTCCGGTTATCCTGATCGCATACACGATCGCTTCAGGTGAGAAGGTCGTCATGCGGATGTCTTCAGTGGTGGCGTACATCGTAGCGGCAGCAATGCAGAGCCTGCTGCCGGTACATGGATTTGCTCAAGAGGCTCCGGCTCCGGCAACGCAAGCGTCCCCAGCCCCGACCCAGCCGTCCACTTCTACTCCAACTTCGCCGGCGCTCCCCGCCGGGAGCGGCACGCAGCCGGTGCGCGGCGCTGATGGCACCTATACCATTCGCCGCACCGCGCGGCTGGTCATACTTGATGTGGTGGTGACTGACCGGCAGGGCAATGTGGTCACGGGCCTGACCCGCGAGAACTTCCACGTCACCGAGCTTAGCGAGCCGCAGACGGTTCTTAACTTTGAGGAAACAGGCGCGCACGCGATCCCGGCAAATGCAGAGATCAACTCCACGACAGACCTTGACCGGCTTGCGCCACGCGCGCCCGTCAACATCCTCCTGCTGGACGAGTTCAACACCCGCTTTGAGGACATGGCGTTTGCGCGCTATTCGCTCAAGAAAATTCTGGCTAAACAGCCAGACCGGCTTGATACGCCAACCATGCTGATCGCCGTCAGCCTGCAGAAGTTCACGGTGCTGCGGGACTACACGCAGAATAAAACAGCGCTGATTGACGCGCTGGACCATCACCTGGTCGCGTATCCGTGGCAGGTGCACAACGGCGGCTGGATCGCCGAGCGGTACGGCGCGGCGTTTGCCACGCTGGAGCGCGTTGCGGAGGCAGTCATCGGTCATCCCGGCCACAAAAACATGATCTGGATTGGCCGGGGCTTTCCCGCCTTCAGTCTGGTAAATGCTCCAGTGGACACCGCGAACCGCGTCGACAACGCTGTGCAGCAGTGTGTCAACGAGTTGCGGGATGCCCGCGTGACGCTGTACACGGTCGATCCCGCCGGTCTGACCGTCCAACCCGGTGGGAACTACGGATCGGACGCGGCCTTCGACGATCCATTTGGCGGTAACTACCAGTTCAACAAGCTGGCGAAGGCAACCGGCGGACGCGCCTTCTATGGCCGCAACGATGTAGACACCGAGATCGGCACCGGCATCCGCGATGGTGCCAGTTTCTACTCGCTGACCTACCGTCCTGATAACGCGAATGTCGATCCAAAGAAGTTCCGCCGCATCAAGATCACACTCGACCGGCCAGACCTGACCGCGACCACGCGAGAAGGTTACTACGTGCAGCGTGGCCCGGCGCAGGTGAACCCGGCAAACCCGTCGCGCCGCTTAGCCTTTGAGGTTCTCTCAGCCGATACCAGCAACATGGTGTACGACGGCGTGCCGCTGACCTTGACACCCGACCCCGCAAACCCGGACAGCTTCACCATCCACATCGATGGACGCGGCCTTGTGTGGGCACCTGCGACAGACACTGAGCCGCGCCATGCTGACATGGTGGTGATCGCTTCGACCTTCGACAAGAAGAATAAGGAGTTGAAGCGCATCTCGAAGCTGGTCAAGGCAGCAGCATCGGCAGATGTGCCTCCCACAGGGCCGTTGAAGCGGGACGTTAACCTGAAGTTCAATTTGGATCACGATCCCAAAGCAGTGCGCGCGCGTTTTGTCGTCCGTGTCAGCGCCACCGGCCGGATCGGTACCGCCGACGCCGCGATGAATGGCACCCCCGTCACAGCCGCAAGGTAGCCTTTGCCGAAGCACAAGATCGTCCTCGCCACCTTCGGCTCCTTTGGCGACCTGCATCCGTACCTTTCCATTGCTGGGGAACTGCGGCGCCGGGGCCATGTGCCGGTCATAGCGACAGTCCCCTACTACCGCGAAAAGATTGCCGCGGCAGGTTTCGACTTCCATCCCGTGCGCTTCGCGGAAATGCAGGAGCCGGACACGGCTCTGATGCGCAAGATCTTTCACCCCCGGCATGGCCCGGAGTTTATCGTTCGCAACCTTGTGCTGCCCAACGTGCGCGAAGCATACGCGGACATGCTGGCAGCGCTCGACGGTGCATCGCTGATGGTGTCGCACCCTCTCACATTTGCTGCCGCGCTGGTGGCGGAGCAGCGGAAACTTCCTTGGCTGTCCGCGCATCTCGCGCCCATGGGGCTGATGTCCGCGTACGATCCGCCCGTCCTGCCGCCTGCGCCCTTTCTGGACCGTTGGCGCGGACTTGGCCCTGCTTTCTGGAAGCCATTGCTGTCACTCGGCAAGCGCTCCGCACGCCATTGGACTGCGCCATGCGACAGTTTGCGGAGCGAACTCGGTTTACCGCCCATTCGAAACGCCATGTTTGAAGGCGGTGCCTCACCGTACGGTACGCTGGCTATGTTCTCGCCGTTGCTGGGTGCTCCGCAACCGGATTGGCCGCGATCCACCGTTCAGACGGGCTTTCCGTTCTACGACGGGGAGAGTCAAGCGCTTCCGCCCGGCCTCGAAGACTTCCTGCAAGCGGGCGAGCCGCCCATCGTCTTCACGCTTGGATCGTCGGCGGTGTTGGACGCAGGATCCTTCTACCAGGAGAGTGCCGCAGCAGCACAGACGCTGGGACGGCGCGCCGTTTTGCTGGTGGGACGCGACGGAGTGAACCAGATGCGAAATCTGCCGCCCGGCACGGCCGCGTTCGACTACGCGCCTTATTCGCTGCTGTTTCCGCGCGCCGCAGCCATCGTGCATCAGGGTGGCGTAGGCACAACCGGCCAGGCGATGCGCTCCTGCCGCCCCATGCTGGTGATGCCGTACGCGGTCGATCAGCCCGACAACGCCGCGCGCGTCCGCCGGCTTGGAATTGCCCGGACCATCGCCCGGAGGAGCTACTCAGCAGTGACCGCCGCGCGTGAACTGGACATCCTTCTGCGTGAGCCCTCTTACCGCGATCGCGCCGGGATCGTTGGCCAACACGTTGCCAATGAGAACGGTGCTGCGGTTGCAGCCGATGCGATTGAGCGGATCCTCGCTTAAAGCTGGCGCTGTTCGTCATCCTCAAACAGGTCGCGGAGAAAGCTCTCGCGGCTGGTTGTGAACCGCCGCGTAATCTGCACGGGAGAGCACTCCTCGTAGCGAACTTCCCGAATCCTGCCACCGTCGAATGACAGAATCTGCGCACCCGGATACCCAAGCAAGATGGGCGAATGCGTGGAGATAATAAACTGCGCAGAGCCATGCGCGCGAAGCACGTCGTGCATCAGCACCAGCATGGAGAGCTGCCTCTGGGGAGACAGCGCAGCCTCCGGCTCATCCAGCAGAAACAGGCCGTTCTCGCGCATCCGCGTCTCCATCAGCGCAAAAAAGCTCTCGCCGTGGGACATCGCGTGAAAGCCGCGATTGTCAAGGGCCAATGCCTCCGGCCTGCTCCCGGCGCGCACCGCGTTCAGCTGTTCCATCAGCGTTGCCAAGTTGAAGAAGCTCTCCGCGCGCAGAAAGAAGCCGCTACCGCTCTTCACTCCGAAGCCAAGCCGCAACGCGTCCGCCAGCGGATTCACGTCGTTGCGCTCTCGTTCCTCCTGGAAGGCGAAGTTGCGCGATCCGCCCTGCCGGCTGAACCCGTAATTTGCGGCAATCGCCTCCAGCAGCGTCGATTTGCCTGAGCCGTTCTCGCCGGTAAAGAAGCAGACCCGCTCCCGGATCCGCAAGGTGGTCAGCGAACAAATCGCGTCCACTGAGAAGGGATACGATCCGCTGCCAGGCGGCCTGCCATCCTTCCATCCAATGCTCTTCAGCATGGTTTACCCGCCGTGGCCCGCGCACGCCTCGCTTCGGCCAGTTGCTTAGAGGATATAGCGGCTCAGATCCTGGTTCTTTACGATGTTCGCAACCTGCTGGCGGACGTACTCAGGGTCGATGACGACGACACGCTCCACGCCACCCTCCACCTGCCGCTCCAGCACGGGCAGCGGATGCACCACTCCGGAGGGCGCGGCAGCTAAGCCGCTCGGCTGCTCGACGGTACTGGGCTCTACCTGGGCAACGACGCCGTCAACCGGCGGCTTCAGGTTCTTGAGCAGGTCCGGTGCCTGGAAGCTGATCTCGTCAAGCACACGCTCCATGATGGTGTGCAGACGCCGCGCGCCAATGTTTTCCGTCGTCTCGTTCACATTGAAGGCAAAGTTTGCCATCTCCTCCAGCGCCTCCGGCTTGAACTCCAGTTTGAGGCCCTCGGTTTCGAGCAAGGCAATCGATTGCTTCACCAGGGATGACTTGGGTTCCGTGAGGATGCGAATGAAATCCTGCACGGTCAGCGGCAGCAGTTCAACGCGAATCGGAAAACGGCCCTGCAACTCGGGAATCAGATCGCTTGGCTTGGACACGTGGAAGGCACCCGCGGCGATAAACAGGATGTGGTCCGTCGAAACGAAGCCATACTTAGTGTTCACCGTGGTGCCCTCCACAATGGGCAGGATGTCGCGCTGCACGCCTTCCCGGCTTACGTCTGGGCCGTGCCCGCCTTCGCGGCCGGCAATCTTGTCGATTTCATCCAGGAACACGATGCCGGAATCCTCCACACGCTCAATGGCCACACGCGTCACCTGATCCATGTCGATCAGGCGGCCCTCCTCCTCGCTGATCAGGTACTCGAAGGCTTCGGATACCTTCATCTTTTTCTTGCGCGTGCGATTGCCGAAGAGGCCCGGCAGAATGTCCTTCAGGTTGACGTCTGTTTCCTCACCACCCTGCACGCCGATGACTTCGAAGTTCGGCGTATTGCGCTCCCGCGCATCCAGTTCAACGGTGCGCTCATCCAGCTTGCCCTCCCGAAACTGCTGCCGCAGCTTCTCGCGTGTGCGATTCTCGGGCTTCGGCTCCTCTTGTTTAGGCTCGGCACTCGCGTCAAAGTCGATGGCGACTGGCGGCGTTGATTGAGTCTGTTCTTGCGGAACCCACGTCTCAGAATCGAGACGCGGGGCACCCGCTTTCTCCGTGGCCGGCGGCAGAAGCAGATCGAGCAGACGCTCTTCGGCGTTCAATTCAGCCTTGTCTTCAACCTCTTCCAGCTTTTCCTCGCGCACCATCTCGATGGCGGTCTCCACCAGGTCGCGCACAATCGATTCCACATCGCGGCCAACGTAACCGACCTCGGTGAATTTGCTCGCTTCAACTTTAAGGAACGGCGAGTTCGTCAACTTGGCTAGACGCCTCGCAATCTCCGTCTTGCCCACGCCTGTCGCGCCGATCATGATGATGTTCTTGGGCATGATCTCGTCGGCAATTTCCGGCGGCAGCTTCTGGCGGCGCTGCCGGTTGCGCAGCGCAATGGCCACGGCTCGCTTGGCCGCGTGCTGGCCCACGACATACTTGTCCAACTCCGCCACGATCTCACGCGGCGTCATTTCTTCCAGGCCAACCGCCTGGTCTTCCGCTACTCCGGGCAAATAAATAGCCATCTAGTTCCCTTCTATCTGTCCGTGTTTCCCATGTTTGTCATCCCGTAGCGAAGCGAAGAGATCTGCATGTTCTCTCTTCTACTTGTGATCCCGTAGCGAAGCGAAGGGATCTGCATCTCCGTAAGGATGATCGTGGCTGTATGCAGATTCCTCCGCTCCGCTACGGAATAACAGAAAGAAAGGGAACTACAACTCTTCCACAGTGATGTTCTCATTGGTGTAGATACAAATTTCCGACGCGATCTTCATGCTCTTCTCCACGATGGCTCGAGCGGGCAGGTCGGTGTTCTCCAGCAGCGCCTGCGCGGCGCTCTGCGCAAAGCTGCCGCCGCTGCCGATGGTCATGATGGCACCGCCGTCAATCGTGTCCGGCTCAATCACGTCGCCATTGCCGCCCAAGAGGTACATGTGATCCTTGTCCGCTACCAGCAACAGCGCTTCCAGCTGCCGCAGCAGCTTGTCCGTGCGCCAGTCTTTCGCGAGTTCCACCGCCGCCCGTGGCAGGTTGCCGGCGTATTGCTCCAGCTTCGTCTCAAAGCGCGCAAACAGCGAAAACGCATCGGCGGTCGATCCCGCGAAGCCCGCCAGCACCTTGTCCTGGTAGAGCCGCCGCAGCTTCCTGGCACCCTGTTTCATCACGGCGCTGCCCAGCGTCACCTGGCCATCGGCAGCCATCACCACCGCGCCGTTGCGGCGCACACACAACACCGTGGTTGAGCGTATTCTGCGACCCTCTCTCATGTCATAAGGATGGCTGCGCATCCCGTTACCGCGTACCGCTTGCGAAACGCTGGATCGGAAATGCCTTTTGGGGAAAACGGAGGGCGGGAACTGCATCACCTTGAAGTATATCGCCGCGTACCGTTGTAAATATCAGGATGGATCGTCATTGTTGCGATACGACGCCTTGCGCCGGGAGCGTACGTAGCCGTCTCCCCTGTCGCTGAGCCGGAAGCGTGTCTGGCAGCGTCCGCAGCGCCACGGAAAGACGCCTAACAGCGGCAGAACGTGCCTCTCCCAGAGGCCTTTACGTCCGCAACGCACAAGTTGTCCACGCCCACAGGTGGGGCAGGCATGCTCCGCCATGGCTCGCTTTCCTGATTGCAATGAAATTTCGACAGACAAGGGGAACAATCGAACAGGTGCAATACCTCCAGTGTACCTGCTGCGTTGCGTTCGACCCTTCTACCGATAGCTTGGTGGCGGTGGATTGCGCTTGAAACCCGACTGATGCCAATAGGGATACGGCTTCGGCCGGTCGCTCACCTTGTCCAGCTTCGCGGCCTGCTCTTGAGTCAACGTGAAACTAGCGGCCTGCAGGTTTGCCCTCAGCTGCTCCTCGTTGCGTGCGCCGATCACCAGGCTGGAGATGGTTGGTTTACGCAGAAGCCAGTTCAGTGCCACCTCCGGCACGCTGCGCCCCGTCTCCGACGCGACGGCGTCCAGTACATCCACCACGTCGAAGACAAATTCCTCGTCGATGACCGGGCCGCCGGCCTGCCCTTCGCTGAAGCGCGTGCCCTTCGGCGCAGGCTGCCCTCGGCGAACCTTTCCGGTCAGACGTCCCCATCCCAGCGGACTCCACACCAGAGCGCCAACACCCTCCGCCAAGCCGAGCGGCATCAGCTCCCACTCGTAATCCCGGCCCACCAACGAGTAGTAGACCTGCTGCGCCGCATACCGAGCCCAGCCGTAACGTTCACTCACATCCAGAGACCGCTGCAAGTGCCATCCGCTGAAGTTGGAGCAGGCAATGTAGCGGATCTTGCCCGCACGCACAAAGTGATCCAGCGTGCTCAACACCTCTTCAACCGGCGTCAGGGCGTCGAAGGCGTGCATGTGGTACACATCGATGTAGTCAGTCTTCAGGCGCTTCAGGCTGCCATGCAACTGCTGTGTAATGCGGTAGCGTGACGACCCCGCGTTGTTCGGCCCTTGGCCGAAGGCAAAGGTGCACTTGGTGGACAGCAGGACGGACTCGCGCGGCAGATGGGCAATGGCTTCCCCTAGAATCTCCTCTGACCGGCCTTCCGAGTACACGTCCGCCGTATCGAAAAAGTTGACACCCGCGTCCATGCACAGGTCGACCAGTTCACGCGCTTCCGCTACATCAGTCGAACCCCACGTCCTGAAAAACTCGTTCGCCCCGCCAAACGTTCCCGTTCCAAAACACAACACGGGAACCTCTAAGCCGCTTTTTCCAAGTTGCCTGTGTTCCATCTTTAATCTGATGCAAGTGCCGCAGTTGCTGACACTTCAAGCTGCTTGCAAGCTGACAAAAGCGAGCTGCTCTCGCAACTGGACTCTAGCAATGGGGTTCTTCAGGATGTAACGTGATGAGCGGGGCGAGCGTCCTATGCTCCGTAAGGCAAAGGATGTTCATGCAGGATTCCGGTCACAGTGCGTTTCTCGGGCGTGCGTTTCGCTTGTTCTTTTTCTCAGCCGTATGTCTTTGGTTATGCGGCACGCGCGCGCAGGCGCAAGCCACCACAGCCACCGCAAGCCGCCGCGCCGATCTTCAACTGGGCGGATCACTTGTTCTGGCCAGGTCTGACTATGGACCGCATCTGGTTGGTGGTGGCTTTTACGGCACCTATGACTTTCATCCGCACTTTGGCGTGGAACTTGCCTTCCATCAACTGAATTCACGTGACAACGATCAGCGCTACGAGCGGACGTATGAAGTCGGCGGTCGCTACGCTCTGCATTGGAACAGGATCAATCCTTACGCCCACGTCATGTATGGGCGTGGTGTCTTCAACTACCCGCAAGGCATCGCCAACCTGGCATACAACCTGGGAGCAGTCGGCGGCGGGGTTGACCTGAACGTCCTCAAACACGTCAATGTTCGCGGCGAGTTCGAATACCAGCGCTGGTTCGGCTTCCCCTTAAATGACCTCACACCAGAACTCGGAACAATCGGCGTCGCGTATCACTTCTGAGCACTGCTGCTGCCAGGTGCGGGTAACTCGGCTGATTCTGGGAGGGGCGTGCCCAAATCTGGCGTGCCATCCGGCTTCCACGTGAAGGGTTGCATGCGCGGCGAACGCTTGGTGCCGCAGCCCTGATGCGGCTCGCTGTTGGCGTGATAGATGATCCAGTCCTCCTTGCCGTCCAGCGACTTGAAGAAACCGTTGTGGCCCGTGGCGTAGACGCCCGCGGCAGCATCCTGGCGGAAGACCGGCTGATCCAGCTTCGTCCACGACTTCGCCTTCAACAGCTTGCTGCCTGCCTTTGCCTGCAACATGCCCAACGCGTAGTAATCCGTCCAGCATGCCGACGCGGAGTAAACCAGAAAGATGCGGTCGCCATGCTGCAGCACTTCAGGCCCTTCATTCACGTTGAGGTGCGGCATCGCCGGGCGGTTTACGGTGTCGCCCGCTTCCTCCCACGGGTACTGCGGACGGCTGAGTTCGGTGCGTTTTGAATCGATCGTCCATGGATTGCTCATGTGCGCGATGTAGATGCGCTGCTCGCCGTCCGTATCGCCCTCCCAGCCAGACCACAGCATGTACTTCTGTCCCCGGTCTTCAAAGACCGTGGCGTCAATGGCCCACTTGTTGGTCCGGTCGTTCACTTCCCCTTTGAAGGTCCAATCGCCGTCCAGAGGATTCGCCGCGGCGTTCTCGAGTACGTAGATTCGGTGCGTCTCATTGGTTCCCGCGTCTGCAGCGAAGTAGATGTACCACTTGCCATCGAGCCGGTGCAGTTCCGGAGCCCATATCTGCTTGGAGTAAGGACCGGAGTCCGGCGGAGTCCAGACCACCTTTGTCTCCGCATTGGCCAGGTCCGCGATGTTGCGCGTCCGGCGAATGGTGAGGTTCCGCGCCGTCGTAGCCATGAAGTAGTAGAACTCGCCGTCGGTCACGACCCACGGATCCGGTCCGGATGCCAGCAGCGGATTATGAAACGTCGCGCGCGTGTTTTCCTCTTGCTGCGCAAACGCCAGGGTGGAAGCCAACGCAAGTGCGCCACAGCAGCGAAGGAAGCGACCCGTCTTCATGAAAGACACAATACACTCCTTAGCGTGTTAGCTTTCATTGGTCGTTTCGGCGGGTTTATCAGGTTGTGACTGGTAGATCTCCTCGACCCGTGCCAGAGTATCGATCTCGCCCAGCGGTTTGTCGTCGCGAATGCGCACAATGCGCGGGAAGCGCAGCGCAAACCCGCTGGCATGGCGATCGCTGCGCATGATGTTGTTGAACGCGACCTCCAGCACAACCAGCGGTTCCACGCTACGAAAGTGGCCGAAGTCTTCCAGCGTGTGCGCCTTGCACCACTCCGTGAGCGAGGCGATCTCCGCGTCTGTGACGCCGCTGTACGCTTTGCCCACATTCAGCAGATTGCCCTCAGGTCCGCGCACCGCGAAGGTGTAGTCCGACAGGAACTGCGACTTGCGTCCTTGCCCGTACTCCGCTCCGGTGATCACGACATCCAGCGTTTCGAGATGACGTTTCAGCTTCATCCAACTCAGGCCACGGCGCCCCGGCTGATACAGCGACTCCGAGGCTTTGATCATCACGCCTTCGTTGCCGCGATCGCGGGCGGCCACATAGGCGCGGTCCAGTTCCTCAGCCGAGTGCGCCTCCACCACCGGCGAGATGCGCAGGCGTTGTTCGCCGCTTGGTTTGCCTTCAGCGTGGTCTGCAAAGAGTCCGCCTGCGGGCACAGGCGCTGGTGCCTGCAAGGGCGAGCAGGTCACCCGCTGCAGTTTCGCTGCAGTCGCCTCCAGGTGGCTGCGGCGTTCCCGCAGCGGCAGGTCCAGCAGCAACTCGCCACCCGCAAACAGGAGATCAAACGCCATGAACACGACGGGAACGCCCGTGCGGATCTCGTTGGTAATCCGCTTGCGCCCCAGTCGCGGAGAGAGCACCGCAAAGGGGAACGCCCGGTCCGCCAGCACATCCCACGCCAGTAGTTCACCGTCCAGGATGACACCTGTGCTGTCTCCGCCGAGAACCTGTGCTGCGCGAGCAAACGCCTCGACAATCTCGGGGTAGCCAACGGTTACATCCTCGCGGTTGCGGGAAAACAGCGCCACGCGTCCCGGCTGGGTGGGGTCGCCGCAATGCAGCTGCACCCGCATCCCGTCGTACTTGTCCTCCACCTGCGTGCGCATCCGCAGCGCCTGCACGGGAGCGTCTCTCAGGGCCGGTTCGTCCTCCTCCACCACCTGCGGCTGCGGCTCAGCATCGCTCTCCGGTGCGGCAGAAAGATCCGCTTCACGCGCGGCCTCCGGTGTCGCCGCAAAGCGTTCGACCGCCTCCTCCGGAGTCTCCACCGGCGAGGCCAGCATGAATCCCAACGGATGGAAGAGCCGCATCCGCGCCGCGTCTAAGCTGCCTTCAAACGCCATCTCTGTCGCGCGCGACAGGTCCGCCTCAAGCATCACCGCGTTGCGCAGCGCGGAGAGCGGCTGCGCACTGGCAACCGCGATAGCTTCTTCAATCAAAGCCTGTTTCACGCCAATGCGCATGTCCCCGCTGATCAGCTTGATGAGATATTTCGCCTCTACCGGACCGCACCGTCGCAGCAAGGCGGCAAGCAGAGACTGCCGGGCCGCGGTAGACTTCGCCTCCGGAATTTGCGCAAACACCCGCTCGACGTCTGCCAGGGTAAGCGATGCTTCCGGTGCATGCCCCTGCTCGGCAAACAGGTCGCCCGCCGCCGCGCCAAGATCGCCGTGCCGCCGCCATGCCGCGCTGAACTGGGCCTCAGTGGGAGTCACAATCTCGCGCACGGTTTTTGTCAGCATGGCACCGCCAATGTTCAACTTGCGCGTGTCCGCCTCGCTGAACGCCTCGCCGGAAAGATACATGGCAAACAGCCCGGCATTGTGGACATCGCCGTCACCGCTACGTGCCGCGGCAATGCCCTGAGCAATCGCGGCACGCTTCTTCAATCGGCTCGAAGTCGATGCAAGCTCATCGGCAAGCTGCGCAAGTGGAGAAAAGAGAGCCATACGACCTATGTGCAGATGCGCATAACGCGTGCGGGGTTTGGATTAAACTACCCGCAGCCCGCCTCGAAAGGAGATGCTCCATGATAGATACCGTGACGCTCAATGCGAAGATGCAGGAGATTGTGGACGATGCCATGTTGGCTGGTCTCGGGTCTGACGCGGAGACAATCGTCTCGCTTGCACTCGAAGATTGGTGGGGCAACCGCTTGATCGACTCGATAGGCCGGGATGAAGTGGAGCGGATGCTGGACGAGGCAGCAGCGGACGCGTGCCCTGGACTTACCGCGGATAGGGTCTTTGCGCGGCTCGAGACCGAGTTGCAGACGCGCATGCACGAGAGCGCAGATGCGGCTTGAGGTATCCCGGCTGGCGGAACGAAGACCTTGTTGAAATCGGCCGTTATATCGCGAAAGATAAGCCAGTCGCTGCGGCGAACTTCATTGAATGAATCAGGGGTCATTTCGTGGTCATTCAGCAGAACCCGATGATCTTTCCTGTAAGTGCTACGTCGAAGTCAGGTTTTCGCAAATGCACAGTTACGCCTTATCTCATCTTTTACCGGACGCAGGGCGATACCGTCCGCATTGAGCGAGTTCTGCACGGGATGCGTGATCTGCCCAAACTAACCGGCTAGCGGCGAATTCCGCTGACGTATGACGCTGTGCAACCTGGAGCTAAACCCAAACCAATACATGCGGCAACGTTTCCACTGTAGAGTGGACGGCAATGCGACATCTCCTTCTCGCCCTCACCTTTACCGCATTAGGCACTCCGGTTGCCTTCGCTGCTACCAACTGCGCCGCCCTCAAAGATCTTTCACTTCCTGATACCACCATCACGGCAGCGGCAAACATGCCGTCTGGCACCGCCTTGGACCATGTCTCCGCTGCGGTCAGCAGCAGGCTGCCCGCCTTTTGCCGCGTGAGCGGCATCCTGCACCCCACGGCGGACTCCGTGATCCGGTTTGAGGTCTGGATGCCGGAGAGTGGCTGGAACAACCGCATCCTGGATGTGGGCAACGGCGGCTTTGGGGGGTCCATCGGCTATCAACAAATGGCTGGCAACCTGCTCCGAGGCTATGCCACCGCTGGCTCGGACGCAGGCCACCAGGCGGAAGCCGAGGATGCGAGCTGGGCCTACAAGCACCCGGAAAAGATCGCCGATTTCGGCTACCGGGCCGTTCACTTGACCGCGCTGCGGTCGAAGGACATCGTCAAAGCCTTCTATGGCCAGCCGCAGAAGACGGCCTATTTCGATGCGTGCTCCGATGGCGGACGTGAAGCGCTAATGGAGGCGCAACGCTTTCCCGAGGACTACGACGGCATCCTGGCCGGTGCACCAGCTAACAACTGGGCGCATATGCTTACCGGTGGCCTGGCCGGTGTCCAGGGCATGACACGTGATCCCGCTGCCTACATTACAAGCATGAAGCTGCCCGCCATTACCCGTGCCGCACTTGCCGCCTGTGACGCACAGGATGGCCTGAAGGACGGCATCGTGAGCGATCCCGCGCACTGCCGCTTCGATCCCGCAGTCCTGCTCTGCAAGGGCATGGAGGACGTGTCCTGCCTCAGCGCACCGCAAGTAGCCTCGCTGCGCCGCATCTACGCAGGAGGCAAGGACAGGCAAGGCAAGCTTATCTTTCCCGGCCTCGTGCCGGGAGACGAGAATCCGGTCTGGCACGATTGGCTTTTCGGCAATGCGCCCGGCGGATCGAACTATGTCACCGGATACTTCCGCTACATGGTGGAGAGCGATCCCACGTGGCAGCCGTTAACCGCCAATCTGAATAAATCTTTACAGGACGCAGTGGAGCGCACCTCAAAGGAGGTCGATGCCACTGACCCAGACCTGAGCCGCTTCGCCGCGCGTGGCGGTAAGCTGATCATGTATCACGGATGGAACGATCCCGCTATTCCGCCCTGGAACTCCGTCAACTACTTCAACGCAGTGCAGAAGACCATGGGCGCACAGCGTACTGACTCCATGCTCCGCCTGTATCTGGCACCCGGTATGGAGCACTGTGCTGGCGGCCCCGGCCCCAACACCTTCGGCCAGCTTAGCCTTCCCGGCGCAGGTGGCGAAGGCACCGGCGCGCTGGACAGGCTGCGAGCATGGGTGGAAGACGGCGAGGCTCCCGGCATCATTCTTGCGGTTAAAGAAGCTGGCACACGCGAGCCTCCAGACCGCACCATCCGTCCGCTATGCCCATTCCCGCAGCAGCAGAGATACGATGGCAAGGGCAATCCAAATCTGCCCGCCAGCTTTGCCTGTAAGCTGCCGTAAGGAACCACCTTAACCGTCAGCCCGTGTAACTGCCAGCGTTTTGTGCTTGAGGTGTTGTACCCGTGTCCCCGTAAAGAGATCGAACCGATCAACGATGATCCCGCCGGCAAGCCGGTCCAAGTAGCAGGATGCATCGCTCCGCACGCGCTATCATCGTAGTGGTATGCGGCACGCCTCTCGCACCCCGGTGAGTTCTCCCCGTGCTGTAGCTGTGCGCCTCGGCTTTGCCTAGCTGCGTTTCCCGCGCACGGCATTCCTTTCCTTCAAATTTGCACCCGCAGTTCCTGCGTAGAGACGCAGAGGAGACACACCATGTTCGACCGCCTCGAACAACTCGAAGACCGTTACAAAGAGCTTGAACGAGATCTCTCTGACCCCTCGTTGGTCAGCGATCAGCAGCGTTACCAGAAGACTACGAAACAACACCGCGACATGGAGCCGGTCATCGAGCGCTTCCGCGAGTACAAACGCGTTCAAACAGGCATCGCCGACGCGAGAGTCATGCTGGGCGAAGACGACGAAGACATCCGCGCCATGGCGCAGGAAGAGTTGACCGCCCTGGAAGCGCGCCTGCCGGAAATTGAAGAGCAGCTCAAGGTCATGCTGCTGCCGAAGGATCCCAATGACGAGAAGAACGTCATTCTGGAGATTCGCGCGGCCACCGGCGGTGACGAGGCGTCGCTCTTTGCGGCGGAAGTCTTCCGCATGTATCTCCGCTACGCCGAGCTGCACCGCTGGAAAGTCGAAGTCCTATCCGAGACAGAATCCTCCGTCGGCGGCATGAAGGATGTCACGGCGCTGATCGAAGGCGACCGGGTCTACTCGTCGCTGAAGTATGAAAGCGGCGTTCACCGGGTGCAGCGTGTTCCCGCAACCGAAACGCAGGGGCGCGTCCACACCTCCGCCATCACCGTCGCCGTTCTGCCGGAGGCCGAAGAGGTCGACGTGAAAGTCGAGCAGAAGGACTTGCGCATCGATACGTTTTGCTCGTCCGGTCCCGGCGGCCAGTCCGTTAACACAACGTACTCCGCCATCCGCATCACGCACCTACCCACCAATACCGTGGTCAGCTGCCAGGACGAAAAGTCGCAGATCAAGAATCGCGAGAAAGCCATGCGCGTCCTCCGCTCACGCCTGTACGAAGTCGAAATGGAGAAACAGCACCAGGCGCAAGCCAGCCAGCGCAAGCAGCAGGTGGGCAGCGGCGACCGCAGCGAAAAAATCCGCACCTACAACTTCCCGCAAAACCGGCTGACGGATCACCGCATCGGCCTCACGCTGCATCAGCTGGAGTATGTCATGGAAGGCAAGCTGCAGCCGGTCGTCGATGCTCTTATCGCCCACGACACCAGCGAACGCCTCAAAGCCGAGGCCGTTGCCGCATAAATGCAACAGCTGCCGCAAAGTACGGCAAGTGCCCGCAAACTTCGCGGAATCTGTATCTGCGGCCTTTGCGAAACCTTTGCGACCTTAGCGTTCAAGCCTCTATGACCGTCCGCGAAGCGCTGCAGGCTGGTATCGCGCACCTAAGCAAGCGCCCTGACCTGTTTGAGTACGCCGTGCGCGATGCACAGCAGATCCTGGAGATCGCATCTGGCCTAACCCGCGTGCAGATGCTCGCCCAACCAGACCGCCTGCTACAGGAAGAAGAGAAAGGTGCCTTTTTCGGCATGATCGCGCGGCGATACAATGCCGTGCCGATCCAGCACCTGCGCGGCTCACAGGAGTTCTTTGGCCGCGACTTCCTCGTCACGCCAGATGTGCTGATCCCACGCCCTGAGACCGAACACCTCGTCGAAGAGGTGCTGCGGCTCTATACGGATCGATCCGCACCACTGCGCATCGCCGACGTGGGTACCGGGAGCGGCATCCTCGCTGTGACACTGGCACTGGAGTATCCGCGCAGCAGCGTTCTGGCGCTCGACATCTCGCCCGAAGCTCTCGCCATCGCACATCGCAACGCAATCGCGCTGAACGCACGCAATGTACGATTCGCACAAAGTGATCTGCTGGCTGCCCCCGGTCAGGAGAAGTTCGATCTCATCGTCTCCAACCCGCCCTACATCTCGCTCAGCGAAGCCGCCGATCTGCATCCGCAAGTGCGCGACCACGAACCCCGCCTCGCCCTCTTCGGCGGCGAAGATGGCCACGACATCTACCGCAAACTCATCCCGCAAGCCCAGGCTCGCCTGAAACCCGGCGGCTGGCTGCTGCTTGAGATACCCGAACAAACAAGCATCCTGGATGACCTTCTACACATTGCGAAGAATCTGCATTACCACAAGGACCTTCAAGGCATACACCGCGTCGCGTCGTCGCAACATCCGTGACCCTAAGAAAGCGAGACACAGACCTAAGCCTCGCAATCACCGCGGCCGTCGCGCCCTATATCTCACGTCCTGCGAAGATGCCTGCGTTCGCGCATTGTCCTTACTGGATGAGCAGGACCTCTCCGCCTCTGATGAGAACTGCTTTGACTACACAACGGCGATGCCGGATAGAACGGCGCTAGATCCCGTCGTCGAGCCGGCCGATGTAGAAGATCTGGGAACGGGGCACCTCCTTTGGCACCTCTGCCACCCTGTCCACTGGCACGTAGATGATGTGCCTCGCGGCACGATCCGGCAGCGTATAGCTGTGAGTCAAAAACATCACTGATTGGGCAGCAATGGGCTCTGAGCCGACATAAACCTCCTGCGGAGGGGAGCGTACGATAACAACCTTGGTCATCGCCATGGGCAACGCATTGATCTGAGCGGCGACATGGAGGTCCTGACTGCGAAAGTAGGACGACAGGTGAGGACTGCCGGCATACGTGTGGAAGTACCGCACGTAAGTGTACGCAGCCAGCGTGAGGCAGAGCGCTGCCGCGGCTTGCGGCAGCAGGCGTCCATAGCCTCGCTGCCGCAGCAACGAACCTAATTCCGCACAGCCCCATCCGGCCAGCAGCATCGACGGTGTAATCAGCAGGATGGAACGCAGCGCGTGAGGCGGCTCCGCGATGGCTGGCGGAATAAAGGCCAGGATGAACCAGACCACCAGCAGCAGCAGGCCACCGAGCGGGTTGCTGCGGTCCTGCACTGCCTTCCACAGGCCAGTATTCTGCCGTGCGCTGCGGAACAGCCGCCAGCCGAAGTACACGCCTACCCAGAGAAGGAGGCCCACGATCGGCCCAAGCTCTGAGGCTCCGCTGATATTATGCCGCCAATTACGGTCCCCGCGCACATTCAGCATCCCAAGCTCCACCGCAGACCAGCGCAGAGCCGTGCGCAGCGGGTGCGGACTGTGCCCGACGGAGACTAGATTCGCGCGGCCCATGAAGGTGCCGGGATGCCGCGCGAAGTACAGCACCAGCGGAAGCGCCGTGACCGCAGCCGCGGCATACAACACGCCCAGCCGACGCCATCCATCGCGATTACACGCGTACAGCAGCATAGGCACGATGAAGAGTGGCGGCATACTGCGCACGGGGATATAGGTGTAAAGGCTCAGTCCGGCGGCAAAGCCTGACAACGCGCCAAGCCACACGCCGCGTGCGGTACGGTCGCGAAAAGCAACAAGAGCGAGGTAGACGGCCCACGTAATCAGCAGCAGCGAAAAGTTCGCGCGAAAGCCGATGCGCGCCATCATGACCGGCCACACACCCGTCGCCACAAAGAACGTGCCCAGAAGGGCCGCCAGAGGTGCAAACATCTCCGATGCGACCAGGTAAGCACCCAGCGTAGTCAAAATGCCGGAGACGGCCGCGGGTAGCCGTTCCACCCACGGCTTGTAATGCGGATAAACTTTCAGCAGCAGAGCAAGCGTGGCAATGTACAGCCCCTCCCGCCCGTTGTTTTCCGGATAGAAGACGTGCGGATGGCCTGTCTCCAGCACCTCCACTGCGTTATTGCCGTTCATGCCTTCATCGGGATACAAACCCCCTGGCACGCGATCAAGATGAAATAGGCGAAAGAAACTGGCAAGCAACAGAATGCCTGCGAGGCACAAGAGCCGTACTTTCCTGGACATGCATCGGACTATAGCAGTTTGTACAACAGCAGGTGCCCACGCGGTAGAGGAGCGATACTATGCCCGGGGTTATCGTTTCCGGCCTTGGACCTAGGTATTCGCTGGCTCCGGCACTCTATCGTGCAAAGCTATGCGGAAGGCGAGGTTCTCGCCGTCCGCCTCTACCCGCACATGGTCGCCATGCCGCACTTCGCCGTTCAGGATGCGGATCGCCAAGGGATCCTGCACCAGCCTCTGAATTGCACGCTTCAACGGACGCGCGCCATAGGCCCGATCGTAACCGGTGGCAAAGATCAGGTGCCGCGCCTCCGGCGTCAGATCGATCGTGATCTTGCGATCCTTCAACAGGTTCTCAAGCTCCGTCAGCCGCAGGTCAATGATGTGCGTCAACTGATCCTCTCCCAGCGCATGGAAGACGACAATGTCGTCCACACGGTTCAGGAACTCCGGCCTGAAGTGCTTCTTCAGCTCCTCCAGTACGCGTGCTTTGGCGTCCTCAAAGCCGTCCGGCCCTTCCGCCCACGCCGTCGTCAACTGTGCCGCACCAATGTTGCTGGTCATGATCAGCACCGTGTTCTTAAAATCCACGGTGCGCCCTTTTGAATCCGTGAGGCGCCCATCATCGAGCACCTGCAGCAGCACATTGAACACATCCGGGTGCGCCTTTTCGATCTCGTCGAAGAGGATGACAGCATAAGGCCGCCGTCGCACCGCCTCCGTCAACTGGCCACCCTCGTCAAAGCCGACGTACCACGGTGGCGCGCCAATCAACCGCGCCACCGCGTGCTTCTCCATGTACTCGCTCATATCGATGCGGATCATGGCTTGCTCATCATCAAAGAGGAACTCCGCCAAGGCACGTGCTGTCTCCGTCTTGCCCACGCCTGTGGGTCCCAGGAAGATGAAGCTGCCGATGGGCCGCTTGGGATCGCTCAAACCCGCACGGCTGCGGCGAATGGCGTACGCGACGACAACCAGCGCTTCTTCCTGCCCGATGACGCGCTCCTGCAGCCGCTTCTCCATCTGCACCAGCTTCTGCACCTCGCCCTCGAGCATCTTGCTGACAGGGATGCCGGTCCACCGCGAGACAATCTCGGCGATGTCCTCCTCGTCGACCTCTTCCTTCAGCATCCTGCCAGATGAACCGGGTGCCCCAGGTCTCGATCCTGAGACCTGGGTTTTCAGAGCATCCTGCTCCGCTTCGAGCGCCCTCAACTCGGCCTCGGCCTTCGGCAGGTCGCCATAGCGGATGGCCGCCGCGCGCTCCAGGTTGCCGCGCCGCGTCTGGTCTTCCATCTCAAAGCGCAACTGCTCCACTTGCTTCTTCAGCTCGGTGATGCGGCCAATGGCATCGCGTTCGTGCTGCCACTTGGCCCGCAATCCGCTCGCCTGCTCCTGCAGTTCGGCAAGCTCGCGCTCGACAGCTTCCCGCCGTTCCACAGAGTTCGCGTCCGTTTCCCGCGCCAACGCCGTCTTCTCAATCTGCAAGGACGTGATCCGCCGGTCAATGGCGTCGATCTCCTCTGGCACGCTGCCAATCTGGATGGCCAGCGAAGCCGCCGCCTCATCCACCAAGTCAATGGCTTTATCCGGCAGAAAACGGTCGCTGATATACCGGTGTGATAGCTCCGCCGCCCCAATAATCGCGGCATCCTTGATGCGCACGTTGTGATGCGCCTCGTACTTCTCCTTCAACCCGCGAAGGATCGCGATGGTGTCCTCCACGTTCGGTTCGCCGACGTAGACCTGCTGAAAGCGCCGCTCCAGCGCCGCATCCTTCTCAATGTACTTGCGAAACTCATTCAGCGTCGTCGCGCCGATGGCCCGCAGTTCGCCGCGTGCCAGCGCCGGCTTCAGCATGTTGCTGGCATCAATGGCACCCTCGGAAGCGCCCGCGCCCACCAGCGTATGCAGCTCGTCGATGAACAGGATGATCTGCCCGTGCGACTCCTCAATTTCTTTGAGGATCGCCTTGAGCCGCTCTTCGAACTCGCCGCGATACTTCGCACCGGCCAGCATGGACGCCAGGTCGAGCGACACCACACGCTTCTCGCGTAGGCTCTCCGGGACGTCACCACGCACAATGCGGCTGGCGAGCCCTTCCACGATGGCGGTCTTGCCCACGCCCGGTTCGCCAATCAGCACGGGGTTATTTTTCGTACGCCGCGAGAGCACCTGCACCACGCGCCGAATCTCCTCGTCGCGGCCGATCACCGGGTCCAAACGGCCTTCGCGCGCCTGTTTCGTTACATCCTTCGCATACTTCTCCAGCGCCTGGAACTTGCCCTCGGGATTCTGATCAGTCACGCGCTGCGTTCCACGGACACCGGTCAGCGCCTTCAGAATCGCGTCATGCGTCGCACCCAGCGCCGTTAGGGCCAGCTGCGTCGGATCATTCTTCTGTTGCGAGAGCGCCAGCAAGAGGTGCTCGGTGGAGACGTACTCGTCCTTAAAGTTTTCGGCTTCCTTAAAGGCCTGTTCCAGCACCCGGTTCAGCGCGGCTCCGGCTGATGGCTGCTGCTGCGCGCCCTGAATCTTCGGCAGCTTGGCGATGGCTGCATTCACATTGCTGAGCAACTGCTGCGCAGGGACGCCAATCTTCTCCAGCACCGGCAGCACGATGCCCTCGCGATCCTCCAGCAACGCCGCCAGCAGGTGCAGCGGCATCACCTCCGGATTGCCATACTCCGTCGCCATCGCCGCTGCAGCCTGCACGGCCTCCTGCGACTTCACGGTCATCTTGTCCCACTTGATTGCCATATCTAATCCAGTCCTGCGGTCCGCCTTGCAGAGATAGATGCTTTCATCACGTGCAAGAGGGGCTGCCAATAGATCAGCAGCCCCTCAGCGCCAAACGATTTCGACCTGTAACTCGTGGGTGCTCTACTTTCTTCTCGTTCAGGCAGCCTTTTGTTCGGCCAGGGGAGGCTGGTTAGACGTGCCCTCCACCTGCTTCGGCTGGTTGGCTGTGCCGGTGGTGTTCACCTTGATTTGCTTCGGCTGCGCCGCGGCTTTCTTCGGAAGTTCGATCACCAGCACGCCATGCTCAGAGTGCGCTGCGACCTGCTCGGTGTCGACAGTCTGCGGCAGTGTGAAGCTGCGGACGAACGAACCGAAGCGGCGCTCCACGCGGCGGAAGTTCTCCTCCTTCTGCTCGTTGGAGAAGGTGCGCTCGCCCTTTACGGTCAGGACGTTGTTCTCCACGCGGACGTCCACGTCCTCCGGCTTGATGCCGGGAACCTCAAAGGTGAGCTGGAGCTTCTGCGCGTCCTCATAAATGTCCACTGCCGGGACAAACGCACCGGCGCTCAGGGCCTCGGAGTCTGTGGACTGCGGACGGGAATAGTCAGAAAAGATGGAGTTGAGGCGATTCTGCAGAACCGCCACGTCATGCATTGGGCTGAAACGGGTGATGGTCATGGGTTCTCTCCTCCAGGATGTTAGCGCTGTGCGCATCGCCGGGAATCGTCCCGGCTCAGTTTAATAGACGCTAGCTGGGAGTTAAAGGTTGCAGATAATATGAGCATGGGTGGCTCATCTTATCTGCAACCTCCCTACGAACGTACTTAACCTAGAGTGGTGCTGTGCTTAAGTACCGGTGAAGCTCTGCAAAAGCCACATGCCCCAAGGGAGCGGCAAGTGCGTGACGCCCCGCTTCAACCCCAACACGGGCCAGAGTGATCCGGTCTGCGTCCCAGTCTGGTGCACTCCCATTCCATGATTGCAACTCGTGGCAGGTACCGCACCCGACCGGTGCAGCTTTGGCTGTGTGGCACGAGATGCAGCCGCCCATGGAAATATCGCGCACCCGTGCGATCACCTCCTGCTGCGCGACCTGTCCATGGCAATCCTCGCATTGCGAGCCACCATCCATGTGCGTCTTGTGGCTGAACTGCACAAACGAGGGCACCGCATAGACCCTGTTCCACACAATCGGCTCACCGCTCTTTGCCGCGGCTGCCAGTTGCTGGATGTCGGGCTTGTCTGCGTCAACGGCGGCATGGCAGACCATGCACTTGCCTGCCTGCGGCATCGCTACCGTGGAGCCATTCTTTGAGGGAGCATGGCAGTCGTTGCAGCCCAGCTTCGCCGTTCCAACATGCAGCTTGTGGCTGAACGCAATCGGCTGCGGTGGTCCGGGCTGCGGATCGGTGATGACCGGAGCGCCCGAGCCGGTTGCCCTTGCACTGGGTGCGGGGTTGGTGGAGGGCACGGCTGCGCCTGGAGGTGCGCCTGCCGGCACTCCCTGTCCCTGCACCATGGCAGGTGCCAGAAGCAGCAGAAGCAACAGGAACACCCGCCGCACGCTAGACGTTCCCTTTGCGCATCTCATCCGTCAGGTAGTCGCATGCGCGCATGGTCAGGGCGCACATAGTGATGGTGGGGTTCTGCCATCCGGCGCTTACAAAGACGCTGGCGTCTGTGATGAACATGTTCTTGACGTCGTGGCTTTGGTTGAACTTGTTGACCACGCTGCGCCTGGGATCGTCTCCCATGCGGGCCGTACCCTGCTCGTGAATGCTGTAACCCGGGGGATTAAATTCGTAGTTCTTGACCAGCACCTCAAACCCGGCGGCCTCCGCCATCGCGGCGGTGGTGTCCACCATGTCTTTGGCCATATTCACCTCGTTGTCGGTGTACTTGGTGCTGATGGTCAGGGTGGGCATTCCCCATGCATCCACGATCTGGCGGTTCAGTGTCACATGATTTTCGTACTTGGCCAGCGTCTCGCCCATGATGTTGGTCGCGAAGCCGCTGCCGTTGTACTCCTCCAGCTTCCTGTCGAGCGCCGGGCCGTACTCCGCGAAGCTGCGGGAGTCCATGGGGCCGTTGCCGCTGGAGACGTTCACGGCATAGCCCCGGAGGAACCCTGGCGTCTTCACGCCGAGGTTGCGAAATCGCGGAATTAAGGCACCGCCCCCCGTCACGTTCCGTCCACCCTTGCCACCGCGCGCCTCAGGGATGGACGCGGTGATACCGGCCCCGTAGATCTGATCGCATAAGTAATGGCCAAGCACGCCGCTGGAGTTGGCGATGTCCGAGATCATCAGGAGCCGTGCGGTCTCCAGAGTTCCCGCCGCGACAATCACGACCCGCGCCTTCATGGTCAGTTCGCGATGCGAGTGGCGGTCGATAAAGATGACGCCGTCAGCCTTGCCGGTGTTCTTGTCCACGGTAATCTGCCGGACAATTGCATTGGGAATCGTCGTGAGCTTGCCCGTAGCCACCGCGTCCGGAATAAACAGATTGATGGAAGCTGCCATGCCGCCCGTTCCGAGCGCAGAACGCGGCTTGGTGACAGGGACTCCCATCTTTTTACCCGCGTCCACAAAGCGCTGCATGCCCTTGGACCATGGCTCATTGTTTTCGACGAAGTTGCCATCTGGATATTGCGGGAGACCGTCCTTGTGGCCGCTGACGCGGAACATCCCTTCCACTTTCGGATAGTAGGGTTCCAGG
>CAXTXE010000030.1:0-38241 GCA_964248165.1 uncultured Terriglobus sp. | reverse complement strand
GGATGTTCGTTTTTCTGTTCCTCTGCGTGGAACTGCTCCCGCTGTTCGGCAACGCTTTGGGCCTGCTGCGTTGGATCGGTGATGTCCGGCATCTCTTCTTCGGCCGGTCCACCGTTAGGTTTCACCCATCCGCCGGGCTGGGCCTCGTGCAGCAGATTCGCTTCAAACGCCCACCGTGACGGTACCAGCGATGTGACCCAACGGAACGCCGGGGGAATCTTGTACGCAGGCCGCATTCCTCCGCCAAGCGCAAGGATGGGCAGAAGAACAACCGGCAGCATGGCGATAGCGCTCTCCGTGGTCCGCGAGAATGCCGAGATGCACAGGCCAAGTCCAGTCCCGATCATCGATGCCGTCAAGAGAACGAGCAGGTCTGAGAAAAACGGACTCTTCAGGTCGAGACCGAGATGAACGATGCCCAGCAGGCAGACGCACTGCACCAGCGCCAATGCGAACAGGACCGCGAGCTTGGCAAAGACATACGGCACAAGCTTGAGGGTGACCATGCGCTCGCGCCGGTAGATCGTCCACTCGCCAACGATGTCGCGGGCCGCGTTGTTGCAGCCGAACCAGATCGTCGCAATGACCATGAGGAAGTGCGCTCCGACCAGCTTGGGTGTGAGCTCGGTGAAATGTTCGGCGGAGAGCGGCCGGTAAATCACGCAGATGAGAGCGGCAAAGAGTGGTGCCTGCACCAGCAGAATGATCGTCTGGATACGGTCGCGCCACTTCACGATGCCATTGCGGCGGACCAGCGCTGCCCATTGCGTGAAGCCGAAGGCACTCTGCGGCTCCGCACCTGTTTTTTCGGGTGTGGACGGCTGCTTTCCGGAGCGTCCCTCAACGAAGTCGCGCTGGTAGCGAGACCGGCGGTAAAGGGTCTGCCAGTCAGCGGTCTTCTTCGTGGGCAGACTGGAAAGCAGCATCTCCGGGGACAGCTCCGCCTTCGCCTCTTCGGGCGATGCAGCTGCGGCCTCTTCGTGAAAGAACTTGATGGCGTCAGGGTACGCAGGCCCGAAGAAGACCATGGAGCCGGACTTGCCACCCTCGTCCCGATTGATCATCAGCAGATCGTCGAACTGCTTGTAAATCTTCAGGCTGGGCTGATGAATCGTCGTGATAACTGTCTTGCCCTGCCGGGACAGTTGCTTCAGGACTTCAATCATCGATTCCGCGTCGTACGACGACAGCCCTGAGGTTGGCTCGTCAAGAAACAAAACCGGCGTGTCGTTAATTAGTTCCAGCGCCACATTCACGCGCTTGCGTTGACCGCCGGAAAGCTTCTTGTTTTCGGGCGAGCCGATGACGGTATCCTTTTTGTCAGACATCTTGAGATCGGAGAGCACCTGCAGCGTTCGCGTGCGAATCTCCCCGTCCGTCAGATCCGTGCGCAGACGCGCGGAAAAGTAGAGCGCTTCACCCACCGTGAGTTGCGGATGGACAATCTCATCCTGCGGCACATAGCCCATCTGCTGCCGGAACTGGTCGTAAAAGGCATACAGGCTTTGTCCGTTGAACAGAACTCTTCCTGACGCGGGCCGCGTGTAGCCGTTCAGAGCTTTCAGGAAGGTGGTCTTGCCCGCACCCGCACCGCCCATGACAGCGATCAGCTCGGAAGGAAAGATCGTCAGCGAGACCGGCTCAATGAGCCGTTGGCCCGTGGGCGCATTGACGACGACCTCTTCGGCTTCGATGGTCAGGTTGCCGTGATACTCACGCTGCGCCAGGTCGCCATCCTGCAGCATTTGAAAGCGGTAGCTTCCAAGGCTGATCTCCTCTCCTGGTTTCGCCAGCTTCTTGCCGTTTACCCGGATGCCGCCGACGAAGGTCCCGTTGCGTGAACCCAGATCTTCCACCAAGGTGCCCTCTGGCACGCGCGTCAGACGGGCGTGGTGCCACGAAATCATCGGAAAGTTCAGCGGAATGTCAGATTGCGGATCACGCCCCAGGGTCATGGACGTGCCGCGAAACTGTATTTTCTGGAACGAGGAGTCGCCTACGCCGATTTTTTGGCCCGAAAGCAGACGGGCGGCATCGATCTTGAACGATCCCAGATACACGGTGCTGCGCGGGTCAAGCGCCGCCCTCTGAATCCGGTTCTCCAGCCGGTCGATCGAAGTTCCGTTCCTGGACTGCAGGTCCTCGATGACGTAGCCGCCGCCCTCGCTGACGATGCGTGCGTGTTCCCACGACACGATGGGGAGATCGATCTGCACGTCTGAAGCCGGCGAGCGCCCGATCGTAATCACTCCCGAAGCTGACGCTGCGTGGCTCTGGGGCCACGGCATCCGGGTCTTCATGCCAAGCGTCACGTCCGTGCCAGCCGCAAGGGAGCGGCGCTCGCCTGGTGGTAAACGCACGCCGTTCACAAAGGTGCCGTTGGTGGAGCGCAGGTCCTCCAGCGTGTAGCTGCCGTTTTCCCGCGTCAGACGGCAATGATGACCGGAGACGGCGGCCTCACGCACAATGAGGTCGCAATCGGGAGCACTTCCGATGACCCAGGAGTCGTTGCCGTTCACTCTAGGCGAATTCATATGCTTGCTGTTTGGAGGCCAATACTATCACGCAGGCCACCACATCCCCTCGGTGGATTTCAGGAAGGCGAGGTCTGTGCCGCACGCACGCCTCCTGTCTTTCATTAGCGCGAAAGAACCGTGCTGCTGCCCATCTCTTTCCCGCCGCTTTCCTGAGCGCTCAGCGGGCAACTGTCTGCTTTGGCATGAAGACAGCAGACGCCAAGCAAAACGGTTGACCCTGTTGCAGGCAAGACGTACGATGGTGCGTCAGTCTCTAGTTGCATTCCTTACAGTCTTTCTTTTGAAGAGAGACGCTGCACCGATCCTGGAGAGAGGACATCGCTGGCCGTCCTTCGACCCTTTGCAGTTTGCATCTGTTCGCTCTTTCTTTGAGCAGATGCGGCGAGCTTTCACGCCTATGGAAGTGCAGGCAGCCGATGGATGCGGCGCACTCCTCAGCTGAAGAGTGTTCATGACGCACTCACGATCACCATGCCTGCGTATGCGTCCCTGGTCGCTGTACACAAGAGGTGAGAGGAGAAGGACAATGTGGCTGGAAAAGGTATCGTTGCCTGTGAATGCCTGCCGTGCGCGGATGGAGAGCGGATTCGTACTGGGAGTTCTGCTGCTGAGCACCGTGCCGGGCGGAGCGCAGCAAAAGCCGGCGCCTGCGGCAAAGCCGGCCGTGCCAGCTCCCGCGCCCAAGGTAACCGCGCCACCGCCCGCTCCCAGGCCGGTTGCGTCTGCACCTGCGGCAAGGCCTGCCGTGCCCGCAACCAGATCTGTTGTGCCCGCAGCGGCTAACCCGGCTTCGCCGCTGCCACAACAGAGAACCGTTCCGGCCGGCACCCCGGTGCGCCAGAACACCGTCCCTGCAGGCACCACGCCCGGCCAGAGCACCATGCAGCCAGGCGGTGTCCGCCAGCCTGCCTCTGTCCCGGCCGTGAGATCTGCTCAGCCAAACGTGCCTGCAACTCCCTCGAATACCGGAGTGGGTGCTACACAGCCAAATGGCCGTCCAGGTTCCCCAAACATGGGCGCGGGTGGCGTTCAGCCAAATGGCCGTTCAACACCCTCGAATACCGGAGTGGGTGTTACACAGCCAAACGGCCGTCCGGGTCCCTCAAACATGGGCGCGGGTGGCCCGCAGCCAAACGTACGGCAACCCTTCAACGATGGAGCGCGCCCAGGCGCTCATGCTGTGGCCGCGCCCCGTTACACAGAAGAACGCCGGCAAACACCCGCCGGGACGGTTCGAGAAGTCCGCTACGAACACGGCGACGGCTTCAGGGAGCGCCCCTCCACGCGATATCCGGGCTACGTTCGCCGCGACGGCCGGATGTATGGCCGTGAGTCCGCAGGCATGTACCGGCCGTACCACTACGGGCGCTATCAGTACTACCGTCCCGTGCCGCCGGTGTTGTATCGTCCGGCGTTTTACACCTGGACCTTTGGGGCACCGGTAACGTATAGCTGGGGTTGGGGCAACCAGGGCTGGTACAACGCCTATCGCGGGTATTTCACGCCCTATCAAAACTACACCGGGATGGATGGATGGATGACCGACTACGTCATCTCCCAGGACATGCAGCAGGCATACCAGGCTGGGCTTGCGGCAGGCAGCAGCAATCCCGGCAACGCCGGCTCCGGCTACGCGCAGACCGCTGATCCAAACGGAGCGGCGAACTTCGCCTCCGCGCCTCCACCGGTGATTACGCCGGATCTCAAGCAGCAGATCGAAGCGGAGGTGAGGGCGGAGTTGCAGGAACAGCAGGCGCTGGCAAACAGCGGTGCGGGCACCGTTGCGCCGCCAGTGGGGCAGAACGAGAGCGACGTTCTGCCTGTGGCTCTGAAGCAGGAACACACGCTGTTCCGGATCGTCGCGCCGCTAAAGGCCCAGATCAATGGCCAAAGCTGCTCACTCAACACGGGGGACTACATCCTGCGGACCTCCGGCATGTTGGAGGACGGCACGGTTTCCGTCACCGTTCGGGCCAGCCGCAGCACCGATTGCCCCCAGGGAGGTGTTACCCAGATCTCGCTGAACGACCTGACGGAGATGGAAAACGAACGCGACCAGATGATTTCGGACGGTCTGCGGGTCATCGCCGCCAACATGGGCAAGAACGGCCTTCCCAACGGACCGGCACCGGAGCCGACGCTGGTCGCCGCCGGGCAGGTTGGTCCTGCAGCCGGCCAATAATCCACCATGAGGACGGCACGTACAGTGATGCCTCTTCAACCCCAGCAGCCTGCACGATCGACACTGTTTGTTTGTACATAATGCATACGGAGTAGCTCCATGTTGACTGACTTCATGACCCGCTTCGCGCACGTGCGAACCCTCCAGATTCTTGTTACCTTGCTTTCCTTCTCGAAGAGCCTCTCCGGACAGGTGCCAGCAGCCGCACCGCCCTCGCTTGAAACACAACTGCGGAACATCTACCGGCCCAGCGTTGTGTCTCCTGAGGGTCTCGTCGCGTCTCAGGGCGCGGTGCTTACCCTTGTGCACGGCGGTCTTACCGCGTCGCCATTTCGCGGGTCGTACCTTGTGTGCGTGCAAACCTTTCATGAGGGCCGCCTGGAACGCTCCAATCGCATGTGCCAGATGACCGCGGGTCCCGCGATGCTGGCTGACGGTGCCGCGGTCGAAGTCACGCGCATTCAGGTGGACGACAAAAAAGGCACCGTGCGCTTCGACCTTGTGGATAGCCCGCAGGACCCGGCAAGCGGCGCTGTTTTGCCAGCCGCGCACAAAGCGGCAATCCTTTTTGAATTTCCTAAAGGAGCTTTGGCGGCAGGCGATGCAGGCATGCTTACCGATGTCATTGATCAGGAATTGCGGCTGGCACCGGCTTCCGGACAGGGCGGCGGATCACAGCCGCAGCCACAAGGTATTGCGAGCCCGCAAGGCACAGCAGCACCTGCTGGACAAGCACAGCCGCAAGCCCAGCAGGCCCCTGCCACCGTGCAACTGGGTATGACGCGCGAGCAGGTGATTGCCACGCTTGGCCAGCCAACCAAAATCGTGAATGTTGGACCCAAGACTATCTTCACCTACCCGGACCTGAAAATCATCTTCCAGAACAACCAGGTCGCCGACGTGCAGTAACCGGAACCGATCTTGACATGGACGAGGACCGCACGATGATCGGAAGCATGATCGGGCAGTACAAGGTACTTGCCCTGCTTGGCGAAGGTGGCATGGGGCGAGTCTACAAGGCGGTAGACGTCAACCTTGACCGGCCGGTGGCACTCAAGTTCCTGAACTCCAACCTGGACACCCGGCCGGAGATGTTGGAGCGGTTTCGCGCGGAGGCACGCACCCACGCCTCGCTCCATCATCCCAACATCGCCATGCTGTACGCCTTTCTTGTGTGGGAAGGCAAGGCCGTCATGGTCATGGAGTACATCGAGGGCGAAACCCTGCATGACCGTATTCAGCGCGTTGGCAAGATACCCGTTGGCGAGGCCGTTCCATTAATCCAGCAGGCATTGCTGGGTCTGGCGGCGGCCCACCATCGCGGCATCGTTCACCGCGACATCAAGCCGCAGAATCTGATGATCGACCGGGAGGGCGTGCTCAAGGTCATGGACTTCGGCATCGCCAAGGTCTTGGGCAAGCAGGGTCTGACCAGCACCAACATGATGATGGGCACGTTCTGGTACATGTCGCCGGAGCAGATCCGGGGGCGTGCTGTGGACGCCCGCACAGACATCTACTCCATGGGCGTGACGCTGTACGAGGTGCTTACCGGACGCGTGCCGTTCGATGCGAACTCCGATTATGAGATTCAACGGGCGCATATTGAGCAGACGCCCGCTTTGCCCAATGTGCACAACCCGCTCGTCCCCGAGTACCTCGCGCTTGCGACGATGCGCGCCCTTGCCAAGGAACCCGCAGACCGCTTTCCTGCAGCCGAGGACTTCCACGCAGCCCTGGCAAGCCGCCGCGGAGAGACCTACACCGAGCTTCCCGCGTTTCATCCGGGTACGGTGGTGGAACAGCCGCGCGCCACGATCCCGGAGTCTACTGCCCGCTATAAGGAACCCGCGGCATCCGCAAATGTTACACCCGAGCCTGACGCACCCCGCTCCCATGCGCCATGGTGGATCGGGATTGCGGCGGTGGTTCTGGTTGCGGCGGGCGGCGCAGCATGGTTCTTCCATTCCCGCGAGCCGGCCAAACAGCCGGCACATGCCCCGACTGAACCAAGCAACGGTGGAACTGCCGGATACACGACTCCTGCTCCACCACCGCCGATTGATCCTGGCAACCATCGACACAAGGTCATCCCGCAGCCCCGTCCCGACCCCGGCACCACGCAGACCGCGACTACGAGCAAAGTACCGCCGGTCAAACCCATCTTGCCTCCTCATGTGGAGACTGGCCTCTCCGGAACGTGGAAAGGTGCCTTCACCGATGCGGACAGCCAGGCCAGCACACCGGTGGTGCTGACACTTGCCGGGAAACCTTCTGAGGACCTTCGCGGTTCACTCAGCTTTGCGAAAAACACTCCGGACGAGGGTGACTGCAAGGTTGATCCCCGCCATAGCAGTTTCGACGCCGCGACTCACCAGCTTGTCCTGGCGGTGAACAATTGCAGCCATCCCACGCAACACAGCTGGCTGCATGTCCCCGTGCACTTCACCGTGAACGCCGCCGACACGCGGCTTACGGATGCGTATCCCATGCTTCCGGTCCACAGCTTCAAAGGGGATCTGACAAAACAGGAGTAGCAGGCACCCGTTCCACAAGCGAGGTTTATTGATGCCGGAGCGAAATATCACGGAGATGCTGCAAGAGGTCGCCGTGGGCAACCAGCAAGCGGAACAGCAGCTCATCGCGGTTGTGTATGACGATTTGCGGCGCCTTGCTTCACGCTATCTCAGCGGGGAACGTCCCGGCCACATGCTGCAAACGACCGCGCTGGTGAATGAGACGTACCTGAAGCTGTTTGGCAACGCGGACCCGCTTCGCGTGAATAACAGCGGACACTTCTTCGCGGTGGTGGCGACGCAGATGCGCCACATCCTGGTGGATCATGCACGCGGTTCCCTGGCCGGCAAGCGCGCGGGAATCCATATCAACCTGGAAGAAGCCTGCCATGTCAGCAACGAGCGAAGCCGCGATCTGGTTGCGCTTGACGACGCTCTCAAGGAGCTTGAAGGCGTTGACGGAGATGCCGCGAAGGTTGTGGAGTTGCGGTTCTTCGGCGGGTATACCAATGAAGAGACGGCCCGCATCATGCAAACCAACGTGGCACGCATCCGGCGTGACTGGGAGTTCGCGCGCGCCTGGCTCTACGACCGGCTTGGTGCCTGAGGTACGACTCATCGCACATGGTTGCCCCTTAGTGCGGGGCACGTGACTTCATCGCGCAATACCCACGCAAGGCACGCGCGATCGAGAGCGCGTGAACCGCTGTTCCTGCCTCGGGATCCCAATCCGTCCGCCGGTTCACCAGGCTGAGTGCTGTCTGGCACGTGGCGGAAGCCGCAGCGGGATCGTCAAGGCTGGGTTGATCCACGCTCCACTGTAATCGCGCTGTGTCCAGGTAGCTCTCCTCAAGTTCCGCCGCTGCAACCGGGCTATGCAGAGCCTGTGGTGCCGCGTCTGACAGAAGCCGGAGCCCGTGCTGCAGATAGACTCGCTCCTGCGCCTTGGGTGGAAACGGCCGGTTCAGTAAGGGTGCGGCTACCTGCTGTACGTCGCTGCGATACCCCGCCAGCATGTGCTGAAGCGCGGGCACCGGAACTGGGCGCTGTTCGCGGTTGGCCGTCTCAAGCAGACGTATTGGCTCATTCAGCCGCTCCTCCGCCGCTTGGAGGGCAGCGTGCGCCTCCCAGGCAAAGATGGAGGCAGTTCCCGCCCATCCCAGCAAAACTCCCATGATCAGACCCGCCGCGATCCGCCACCTGTTGCGCTGCGAAAAGCGCGCCATGCGGTACCCGGCGGAATTACCCCGCGCTGCCACAGGCTGCTGTGCCTGGAAGCGCTCAATATCCTCCGCCATGGCCGCCGCGGAGACATACCGGCGCTCCGGTTCCTTGCGCAGCGCCATCTGCACAATGTGTTCCAGATCGCGTCCAATCTCGCGGCTGGTGACAGCGTATGCCTCGCCCTTACGCTCTCCCTCGCGAAGCACTGCCACCGGCGACGGGGCCGCAACCTCGCGCACCACGCGCAGGCGTTCTTGCAGGGAAAGAGCGTCAAGGTTATGCGGCAGTTGACCCGTAAGCAGAAGGAACAAAACCACGCCGAGGGCGTAGATATCAGCCGCGGGACCAACCGGCTGGCTGGTCAACTGCTCCGGACTGGCGTACCCCGGCGTCATCAGAGATACTCCAGTGGTGACTTCCGCCAGCTTCGTGTCGAGTACCTTCGCGATGCCAAAGTCCAGCAACTTGACCATCCCGCCGTTCGTCACCAGGATGTTCGCCGGTTTCAGATCGCGATGCACCACCTGTTGCGTATGGAGATAGTGCACCGTCTCGCACGCCTGCCGGAACAGATTCAGGCGCTGTGTCAGACTGCTCTTGCGCTTCTCGCAGAACACATCGACCGGCTCGCCTTCGACATAGTCCATCAAGAAGTACGGCAGACCGTCCTCCGTTGTGCCGCCGTCCAGTATCCGGGCGATATTGGGGTGATCCAGTTGCGCAAGGATCTGACGTTCAAGGCGGAAACGCTCCAGCAAGGGTCCGCTGCGGAACATGGGACGGATAACTTTGAGGGCAGCCATGTGATGGAACGTTCCGTCCGCGCGTGTGGCCAGGCAGACCACGCCCATGCCGCCGGAACCCAGTTCGCGCAGGATGCGGTACTGCCCGATGCGCTTCTCCATCATGGCAGGTGGATCTTCACGGCCCAGCAGCGACCCATTGAGAAAGTCGCCGCTCTGCCGCGCCGCGTGCAAGAGGCGCAGAACTGCGGTGGACAGCGCCGGGTCAGCCGGGCAACGCTCCTGCAAGAAGCGTGCTTGCGCTTCTTGGGGCAATTGCAGAGCTTCGTCAAACAGATCGCGGATCAGGCGCTGCAGCTGCGGCTTTTCCAAGAGGGGGCAACCTCCGTCACTCAGCATAGCGGCGAATCGGAGCCGGTCTGCTCAATTCCTGCAAGAAACAGCATCCCGCGCCGAGCCATTGCGCGTTCACGCGTGCATCCCGTTGACATCACATCTCACCCCGGCTATTGTTGGGGTGATGGCGATGTATTTCACCACGGCCCGCTGCTGTTGCTCTGCTCTGGCAGGGTCGTAGCGCGCCGCATCTCGCAGCTTGCACGCCACCTGCCCACCGAACCTGGTGGGCTTTGTTGTCTTATCTCGCTTGTCTAGAGGAACTCCTTCCATGTCGCTTCGCATCAATGACATCGCACCCGACTTTTCCGCGGAAACCACCCAGGGCACCATCAACTTCCATGAGTGGATCGGCGACAGCTGGGTGGTACTCTTCTCGCACCCGAAGGACTTTACGCCCGTCTGCACCACGGAACTGGGTGCTGTCGCGAATCTTCAAGAGCAGTTCGCGCAACGCGGTGCAAAGGTGATCGGCCTTTCCGTGGATAAGGTCGGAGATCACAGCAGGTGGCAGCAGGATATTCAGGACGTCAGCGGCGCACAGGTGAACTTCCCCATGATTGGCGACCCTGAACTCAAGATTGCCAAGCTGTACGATATGCTCCCCGCCGACGCGGGTGAGACCAGTGAAGGCCGCACGCCGGCCAACAACGCGCCCGTGCGCACCGTCTTCATCATTGGGCCAGATAAGAAGATCAAGCTGATGCTGGCCTATCCCATGACGACGGGCCGCAACTTCGACGAGATTTTGCGCGTGCTGGACTCCATGACGCTGACCGCGAAACACCCTGTCGCGACGCCGGCCAACTGGAAAAAGGGCGATGACGTCATCATCACCGGCGCGGTCTCCAACGACGATGCGGAAAAGAAGTTTCCCGGCTACAAGACAGTCAAGCCGTACCTGCGCACCACCGCGCAGCCCAGCTAAACGCGGCGGGCCTGCAGCAGGATGAGCACCGGTGGCGAAGTGGCTAACGCGCTGGTCTGCAAAACCAGTATTCGCCGGTTCAACCCCGGCCCGGTGCTCCATAACTCCTAAGAGCGACCATCCGCAACGAACGGGAAAGGCCAGTCCATGTCATTCACCAGCGGCACGTGGTGAAGTGATAGGCAGCGTATCAATTCTGATACACTAACCGTGTGACGCACGATGGGCACAACGAATCCTGTAGAAATACCTGTACGGTTTTATCGCTCGGACACAGGCCGGGAACCCGTGCGCGAGTGGCTGCGGTCCCTCGATGACGGTGATCGTCGTGCTGTAGGGCTCGACCTCATGCGTGTCCAGTTCGGCTGGCCTATCGGAATGCCACTGGTACGCAGTTTGAAGGACGGTTTGTGGGAGGTACGTTCTTCCTTGCCCAGCCACCGGATTGCCCGGTTGGTGCTTTGCTTCCTTGACGGCACGCTGGTTGTGCTGCACGGCTTTATCAAGAAGTCTCAGAAGACTTCTACAGATGATCTCTTGATCGCGAAACGAAGAATGGACGAGGTGACGCGGTGACGAAGCAGAACAAGCATGTGGGTTCCACGCTGGATGAATTTCTGAAGGAAGAAGGCGTCCTCGAAGAAAGTCGTGCCATCGCGATTAAAGAAGCGGTCGCGTGGCAGGTTCAGCAAGCGATGCTGAAAGACAATATCTCGAAGGTTCAGATGGCAAAGCGAATGCATACCAGCCGCGCGGCGCTGGACCGCTTGCTTGATCCCGGCAACGCTTCCGTAACACTGCAGACGCTTGCGCGCGCCGCAAACGCAATCGGGCGTGGACTGCGGATCGAGTTGGTTTAGCTCAGTACCACATTATGCCTAGTTCGTAGGTTTTGGTGGTAGCTCAAAAACTTCATCTGTGATACTACGTCCGCTCTTTTCTAAGTCGCGATTGTCCTAGTAGGGCAATCGTGCCAAGTTTCAAAACCAACTTCTTTGCCCGGCGCGTACACGATACAAAATTGTGTTTCGTGATTGATTTCAAAGATATCGACATAGCTTACTCGTCCAATAAGCAGAATCGTGCGACTTCCGTCGAGCACTGCGGCTCTCTCGTCAACACTAAGAGGCTTATAGTCTGTTCCGGGGTTCGGTACCCGATCACCATTAAAGACAACGTACTCTCGTTCTTGACTTAGGTCAAGAACGGCCATCATCTCCTGCACTTTGCTCCAATCGATCGAATGGCTGGCTAGATTCACCGTGGCGGTACGCCATTTCACATGGAGGGCTGGCGAGTTCCCGAAATTCTTAAAGAAGACTAACCACGTATTCGGAGTACCCTTACCGAGCTTTATTGGCGTGATTGTACTTCCGATATCTGCCCCAATCCAAGCCCGTTGCCCTGCTTGAAAGTTCTTACCAGCGTCACGCCATTGGAAGAAGGTGATAATTGCGTATCCGATTGCGAATAAGAAGGCCAGAAGTTCGACGCGAGCCTTCCACTTCTCAAACATGGACACGTCGTAAACGCTTGGACGACTGGAATTCACGTGAGTAATTTACACCTTACGCCAGGCCGGTGGACTGCGCTTGCTTATACGCATGGTAGCTGAGCGGACCAGCGGCCAACTTTCCACGTGGCGGAAGCCCATGCGGAGGGCTTCTTCCTTGAGGAAAGCCAACTCCTGCGGGCGTAACAGTAGCGCTTCATGCGGGACGGGGTCGTTCCACGTCCACGTCTCAGAAAGAAAGACGTGGGGCACGCTGTCACGATGCAGTCATAGACGTAAGCAGCCCGCCTGCTCCGGTAAAGCTTTAGGCCGGAACCGGCTTGCCTTTTGAGAAACTCGGGACAGGAATGTTGGCGCTGGTGAGTGCCGTCTCAATTTGCCCAAAGACGTTGGTCAGCAGGTCGACACCACGCAACAGATTGGTCATACCGTCATACGTGACCTTGATGTCAGCCCAAAGCTTGCTCACACTATCGTTTCTCTGCTCTACATCGTCGAACGCGGCGTGACCCGTTACGGGAGCGGCAAACGTTCCGGAGAGTTGTACATTTCCAGCCGTGGAGGCCAGATTCTTGGGGCGGTTCACGCTGTCCTGCAGAGCGCCGCCAAGCATCTTGGCGCGATCCCTTTGCGCTGTGAACTGCGTCTTGATGTTGGTGGCTGCGGCGACGTTGGCCTGCAGGATGGCTGCTGCATGCGCGAGCGTTCCGAAGTTCGTGTTCGCGCACTTGTTCAGGTACGCATCCATCGTTCCAATCAGATTCATGAGTGTGACGATCGTGCCTTCAAGCGCCTTCGCTGCAATCCACGCCTCGTACGATCTCTCGAAGTCATCGAAAGCGTTCAGCGCTTCATCGCTGCCGCGCTTTGCTTTTTGCGTGATCAGCGCTTCCAGCAGCTCCTGGAAAGCTTCGAAGCCGTGGAAACCAGTGAGCAGTCCGGTGCCGGCCTGGGGATGCGGCGTGGCAGCCGCATCACCAATCAGCATGGCAGGAAACTTGGGGCTCAGCACGTGGTTGGCGCGCTTGATCTTCACTTCGAAGGCACCCACTGCCTTGTCTGCGCTGTCCAGCGAACTCACCACATCGTTTTTGTAGACGCGGCCAACCCCGTTCATCACGCGCCGAAGTTCGTCGGTGTTGCCGCGGAGCTTACGGAAATCATCCGGCGTAATGCCTCTCAGGTTCAGCAGCAGATATTGCGAGTTCATTGTTTCTACGGGAACGGCGTACCCCAGGGGCTTGGCTGTCGTTTGCGCGGTGGAGGGCGCTTTGCTGCCCGCGGTCTTCGCTTTGTCGAAGACAGCGTATGCCGCGTAACTTTCGGCAGCCAGGTGGCTGTGCTCAAAGTCCAACGTCTGCTTGATTTTGCTGAAATCCTTGCTATCGACGCCGCCGCCTCCGATGGCTACGATCAGAAGATCCGCGGGCAACGCTTCAGATCCCGCGAAGATGGACGTGGAAATCCTGCGCTTTGCGTGATCCCACTTCCGGACGGTCACGATGGCCTGTTTGAAGCGGTTGTAACCGGAGATCGGCTTGGTGCCAACAAGGTCGTCCGCCACGTACCCGGTCTTGAAGCGCACGCCGGCAGACTTGGCCTTCTTGCTTAATGCGCTTTCGATTTCGGAGAGGGGCGCATTGAGCGCAGTGCCTAATGCCTCTGCTTTTACGTTTGTTGTTTTGCCGCCGAATTTTTTGATCTCAAGCGTCTCCATGTGCTTCAAGATGGAGTGGTCCATCACGGGAACGTTCATGCGCGAGTAATCGGAACGCATTTCCACGACGGTGACCGTGCTCTTCGGCCCAAGTTGTGTGCGGGCTTCGATTGCGCAGAACAGCCCAATTGGTCCACCGCCCAAGACGACAACCCGCTTGAATCCCATGCTTCTCTCCAAAGTTTCGGTGGAAGAAGCATACATCGAAATCAAGCCATGCGCAGCCGCACCGGCAAATTATTGATTTCACGACGCGGCGTGTCGATGAGCGGGAAAACGTTGGCGTGAACTATGCCAGGCCGGTCGATTGTGCTTGCTCATGCGCGTGGTAGCTGGAGCGGACGAGCGGGCCGCTTTCCACGTGGCGGAAGCCCATGCGCAGCGCTTCTTCCTTGAGGAAGGCGAACTCCGGCGGGGTGTAGTAGCGCTTCATGGGGATGTGGTCCTTCGACGGGCGCAGATACTGACCAACGGTAAGGATATCGACCTTGATCGCGGCGAGATCGCGGAAGACGCCGAGGAGTTCGTGCGTCTCCTCGCCCATGCCAACGATGATGCCGGTCTTGGTCACCTGGCGCGGGTTTAGTTCTTTTGCAAGGCGCAGATAGCCAATGGAGCGCTCATAGCGGCCGCCTGATTTCGCCACGCGGTAGAGCCGGGGCACGGTTTCGATGTTGTGGTTCAGGATTTCAGGCTGCGCCGCAACGACGAGACGGATCGCTTCCTCGGTTCCCTGGAAGTCTGGTGTAAGGACCTCGACCTGGCAGCCGGGTGCCTGGCGGCGGATCTCGCGGATAACTTCGACAAAGGCGCCGGCGGCTCCGGTATTGTCGTCGTCACGGTTGACGCTCGTAATCACAGCGTGCGCCAAGCCGAGTTGCGCGACAGCGTAGGCCACGCGGCGCGGCTCGTCTGGGTCGATGGGTTCGGGCTTGCCGCTGGGCACGGCGCAGAAACCGCAGCGCCGGGTGCAGCTGTTGCCCAACATCATGAAGGTGGCCGTCTTGTGGTTCCAGCACTCGCCGATGTTTGGGCAGTGCGCGCTCTCGCAGACGGTGTGCAGGCCCAAATCGCGGGTAAGCCGCTTGAGAGCGTGGAAGGTCGCGCCCATGGGAGCGCGTGCCTTCAGCCACTCCGGCTTTGGCGCGGGCTTCTGGGGAGCAACATCAATCTGAATCAGGCCGTCTGCAAGCGGACTCACAAGAGCATTCTATGCTTCGCGAACTCCTATGAAGAGCAAACGCAAAGGTCGCGAAGGTTAGCGCGAAGGTCGCAGCCGTTTTGCCGGCGTTAGCGCGGTGTTGCTGGCGCGGGCTGGTCGAGGGACGGCAAAGCGACGGGTGGCGGCGGCGTGATCCCCTGCGCGGTCAGGGCGTCATCGATGGCACGATAAACGTACTCAATGGGAACCGCGCCGGTAATCAATTCTCCGTTGATGAAGATGGCGGGAACACCGTTCACGTTGAGCGTGTCGCCCTCGGAGAGGCCGGCCTTGACGGTGGAGTCATCCTGCTTCTGCACGCAGGCGGCCAGCTTTGTCTCGTCGATCTTCTGCTTGCGGCCCTCGTCCAGCGTGGCTTTGTCAAGTTGCGCGGTTGCGGCGGCAAGCGTCTTGCCGGGAAACTTGTCTTCCTTGGATGGCGCGGCCGGGTCGTTGCCGATGGTGTCCAGCGTGCCGTGCAGCGTGTCTACCAGGTTCCAATAACCGGCGGAGCTTTGTGTCGCGAGACAGTCAGCATCTACCGCGGCGTGCGTGGCCCATGGATGAATCTGCTGCAGCGGGTAATCCTTGTAGGCGATGCGCACCTTGTCGCCGTAACGGTTCAGCACGGCGGGAAACATCTGCGCGTGCATTCTGGCGCAGAAAGGGCACTCCAGGTCGTCATAGACAACGATGTCCACGGGAGCTTTCTCCGGGCCACCGCGGGCAGGCCGGCCGGCATCGCTGACCAGTGTGCGCGGGTCTTTCGACAAGTCGAAGGTGTTCATCTGGGCCAGCGTTTTGCCGTCCTTTGAAAGGAGAAAGGTCATGGGCCGCGACGGCTTACCTTCTTCACCAAGAAAGACCGTGACCTCATCCCATCCGGGTTCTTTTGACGCGCGGCGATCGCCGACTTTGACGTTGTAGTTGAACGGCAGGCCGGCCTTCGTGCGGATGGTGAGCGCGATGCGCCGCGCCATCTCCGGCGAAAGCGTGCTGGAGGGGGCTGTCTGCGCACGGCAACCGGCGGAGAACAGTGTGCTGAGCAGCAGGAGCGAGGCGGCAAGGCGCGCCGGTGCGTTGGTCAGAGGCATCCGTTTGATTATCTCAAGTCGTTAGACGAGAGGCAGAGATCAGAACTGTTCGTCTGATAGGAACAAATAAGAACAAAGTCAGATCAGCGTCGTCTTTCCCAGGCTGTTCTCTTAAGTGAAACATTCGACGGAGTGCACAGCCTAAAAGGACCTGGTAGACAAAAGGGAGGGTGGTGGTGTCTATAGCAGCATCGCCGGACGCGCGGCGTTGAGGTTGCTTACATGGTCCGCCTTCTTTCTGTTTGTTTGATTGTGGCATCGAACGCTGCGGCGCAAAGCTTGCCTGGGCGGCCTGCTGCGGCCACGCCGCTGCCCATTCGGCGGGTGGCTCTGTATAAGAATGGCGTTGGCTTTTTTGAGCATGTGGGTGAGGTGCGCGGCAATGGCTCAGTCACCATAGACTTCACCACGGCGCAGCTGAACGATGTGCTGCAGACGCTGACCGCCATCGACCTGGGTGGAGGTCGGATAGCGGGCGCGGGTTACAACAGCACCACGCCCGTGGAGCAGCAATTGCGCAGCCTGCCACTGTCACTGGGTGCGGACCTGACGGCGGCGGATTTCTACAGCGCGATCCGCGGAGCGCGCGTGACCGTGACAGGCGCGGGCGCGCCGGTGACAGGACGCATCCTGAACGTGGAACTGCGCTCGACAGATGCGGGCAAGGGTAACGACGGCCAGGCGAAGAGCACGATTGAGCATCATTTCCTGACGGTCGTCTCCGACGCAGGTGAGGTGCGCACCGTGGAACTGAACCAGCACACCGGCGTGCGTCTGCTGGACGCTTCGCTGCACAGCGACGTGACACGGTACCTGCAGATACTGGCGGACAACCACCAGGAAGGTTTGCGCCACTTGACGCTGTCAGACAGTGGTACGGGCACGCGGGAACTGCGGGTGTCGTACATCTCCGAGGTGCCGGTGTGGAAGTCAACCTACCGCATTCTCTTTGACAATCGGGCAGGCGTGCCGGGCAGCACGAAGCAGGCAACGCTGCAGGGATGGGCGGTAGTGGATAACACCGTTGGCGCGGACTGGAATGGCGTGCAGCTGTCGCTGATCGCGGGTGCGCCGCAGAGCTTTATCCAGCCGATTTCGCAGCCGTATTACGCGCGGCGGCCGGAAATTGGCTTGCCGCAGGAGGCGCAGCTTTCGCCACAAACGCATGAGAGTGGTGAAGGCAAGACTGTTGCAACCGGACCGGCGATGGATTCTTTCGTCGCTGGTGGCGTCATGGGCGGGCTGGGCATCGGCGGACCGCAGGCACAGGCACCGGCGGTGCGGGCAAAGGGAGCTGCGATCGGCAGCGGAAGCGGCGGTGGCTTAGGCAGCGGACACGGTTATGGCCTTGGGCCCGGCATCGGCGGCAACACGGGTGGCGGCGCGTACTCCGTCAACGGAAAGCAATTTGAACCTAACGCATTAGCTGCGCCGGTCAGCTACGAAGATTCGGCTTCAGCCTCCATCCAGGCCAACACCACGACCAGCGGCTTTGATGACTTCTTTGAGTACAAGCTGACCGAGCCGGTCACCATCCTGAAGAACCAGTCGGCGTTGGTGCCCATCCTGCAGACGAAGGTCGACGTCGATCCGGTGACGCTGTACTCCGTTGGCAGCAACACGGCTCTGCGTGCGCTGTGGATCAAGAACACCAGCACGCTGACCCTGGACCGCGGCTCGTTCTCCATCCTGGAGAGCGGCAACTTCAGTGGGCAGGGTTTGCTGGAGCCAGTGCATCCCGGTGAGCGACGCCTCTTGAGCTATGCCGCCGATACTGCCGTCCGCGTCATGCCCGACGGGCAGGCCAACCAGGACACGCGCCGCGTGCAGCAGGTGACGGTGGCAAAGGGCATCCTGACGCAGAAGACGGGCGAAGTCGTCGAGAGCGAGTACCTGGTGCACAACGCCGCCGCCGAGACGCGCACGGTGATCGTGGAGGTGCCGCGCCGCGCCGGGTGGGAACTGGACAGCGATCCTAAGCCGGAGGAGACCAGCGCTGCCCTTTACCGCTTTCGCGTGATCACGCAGGCGGGCGAGACGGTGCGGCTCCACGTTGGGCAGCGGCATACGCTGCTGACGCGCTATGCCCTGCTGACCTCCAGCGATCAGCAGATTACCGCTCTGCTGCAGCAGGACGGCGGAGACACATCGCAGGTGCGTGCGGCGTTGAAACCCGTGCTGGATGCGAAGCGGCGCATCGCGGACCTTGATACGCAGATTGCGGCACAGCGCGATGAGCAAGGCCGCATCGACGCCGATCAGAACCGGCTCCGGCAGAACCTGACAGCGTTAAAAGGCTCTGCAGAGGAGCGCGCGCTGGTGAAACGCTACACCGCGGAACTGAACGCGCAGGAAGATCGCTTGGCGGCCCTGCGAGAATCTATGACAAGGCTGCAGGCGCAACGCGATGCCGCCCAGCGGGAGTTAGCGGCGCTCGTTGAAGGCCTGAACCTGACCGTGAATCTGTCATGACCGCGCCACGCTGGCACTGAGAGATGCAGATCCCTCTACTTCGTTACGGGATGACAAACGTTGAAGGGCAGTTAGGGGATGACAAACGTTGAAGGCAACCGTAGTTCTAGCTGGTGTGGTCGAGGATGATCTTCCAGCCGTCCGCAGTTTTTTCCAGTACAAGGGAGAAGATGCCGTTGGCGTTGCCGCCGCCTTTTTTGTTCCGCTCCAGTTGGAACTGGCCAGTGACGACCGCGAACTTGTCGTCTAGCAAGTGGGGCTCAAGTTCGCTGAAGGTGAGGCGGCCCATGGTGTCGCGATTGGGGTAGTTCTTAGCATAGCGAGCGACCATTTGGTCATACCCGCGCGAGAGTTCGCTGCCGATGAAGAGCGTATCCGGCGAATTCTTGTATCCGCTGATGAAGCCAGGCATGTCGCCCTTGTTCCAGGCGCGCTCCTGCGCCAGCAGCACCTTGACCACGTCGAGTTCTCCCTGGGGCAGGGTCTTCATCTGCTCGCCTTCACGCTGCTGCGCGAGCGAGACAAGGGGCAGCGCGGGCACGAGCAGGCTGGCGGCGAGAGCAAGGGAGAGCGGGATGCGGCGCATGGACCAGTAGGTCTCCATCGTAACGTTAGGGCGTGCGGAGCGGCGGCTAACTTTCTACAATCATCCCATGGTGCCGCATATGCAGAACCGGAATGGTCCGGCCGTGGGTTTATTGGATCAAAGCGGAGCCGCGCCATCGCATATTGAGGCTATATCCCACCTTAACGCTTCGCGTGAAGGTGGGGCACCCGGGCAGGAGGCGGCTCGCGAGGTGTCCAGCGCGACACGGGTGGTGCACGCCACCTGTTCACTGGATTGCCCGGACAGCTGCGGTGTGCTGGCCACCGTAGACAACGGGAGTGGCCGCGTGGTGCGCATCGCCGGTGATCCGGCGCATCCAGTGACGCGCGGCTTCCTATGTGGCAAGGTGGCGCGATATCTGGACCGCGTCTACGCGCCGGATCGCGTGCTGTATCCCATGCGGCGCCGGCCTGGTGTGGCGAAAGGCGCTCTGAAGCACGGTGACGAGGCGAACGCCTTTGAGCGGATCTCGTGGGATGCGGCGCTGGATTGCATCGCCACCCGGCTGCAGCAGGTGAGCGATGCGTATGGGCCGGAGTCGATCCTGCCGTACAGCTATGCGGGAACGATTGGACAACTGGGGTATGGGTCGATGGACCGGCGGTTCTTTCACCGTTTGGGAGCGTCGCAACTGGACCGGACTATCTGCGCCACGGCGGGAACTGCGGCGTTCAATGCGGTGTATGGCACGCGGCTGGGGCCGGAGCCGCAGAGCATCGTCCGCGCAAAGCTGATCATCGCGTGGGGCGCCAACATCCACGGCAACAACATCCATTTGTGGCCGTTCATCGAGCAGGCGCGGCGCAATGGTGCGCGGCTGGTGGTGATCGATCCATATCAGACGAAGACGGCGCGGCTGGCGGACCAGCACCTCGCCATCAGGCCCGGCACGGACACCGCGTTCGCGATGGGCATGATGCATGTGATCCTGCGTGATGGTTTGGAGGACCAGGCGTACATCGCGGAGTGCACGCATGGTTTTGAAGCCCTGCGCGATCGGGTGATGGGAGAGGAATACTCGCCAGCACGCGTCGCTGGGATTACTGGAATCGACATTTCGGCAATCGTTGAACTGGCGCGTGCGTATGCGACCGCCGCGCCTGCGTTGATTCGCATAAATTACGGGATTCAGCGGACCGACAATGGTGGAACGGCGGCGCGGGCGGTAGGCATGCTGCCGCTGCTGACAGGCGCGTGGAAGCACCACGGCGGCGGTGTGTTGCTTTCCACGTCGGCTGCGTTCGGGTTCAATGAGGCGGCGCTGCGCATGCCGGAGCTGATGCAGGCCAGTCCGCTGCGGCGTGTGGCCCGGACCGTGAATATGAGTCGGCTGGGACACGCGCTGACGGAACTGCGTGATCCGGCGGTTCATGCGCTGTTTGTCTATAACTCGAATCCGGCGGCCGTCGCTCCGAACCAAAATGCGGTGCTGCGCGGGATGCAGCGCGAGGACCTGTTCACCGTGGTGCATGACTGCTTTTTTACCGATACAGCGGATTACGCAGACATCCTGCTACCCGCACCGACGTTTCTGGAGCAGGATGACGTGCAGGGCGCGTACGGCCACTACCTCGTGCAGATGTCACCGCGTGCCATGGAGCCGATGGGCGCGGCGCGCAGCAATGCATGGCTCTTTGGGCAGCTTGGACAACGAATGGGGTTTCCGGAACCGTGCTTCCGCGACACGGAGCAGGATCTGATCGCGCAAGCCCTGGACAGCGCGCATCCGTGGCACGACGGCATTACCTTGGAGCGGCTGAGGCGCGAGTCGATGGTTCCGCTGGCAATACCGCGCAACGACAAGGGCGAGTTTCTGCCGTTCAGCGACGCTTCATGGTTCCGCACGCCGAGCGGGCGCGGCGAGTTCTCCTCCTCGTCGCTGTTGGAGCAGGGTTTGGATCCGCTGCCCGCGTATGTTCCGGTGCCGGAGCGCGGTGGTCCTGATGCGCCGTTACGGATGCTGGCGCGGAAGGCAGATCACTGGATGAACTCGACCTTCGCGAATGTGGAGCGGCATCGCGCGATGGAGGCGGATCGCATCGGATTGGGCGTGCTCGAGATGCATCCAGACGATGCCGCTTCGCGCGGGATTCGTGAAGGCGATGAAGTTGAAATCAGCAATGAGCGGGGCAGCGTTCGTCTGTGTGCAGCGTTCACCGGACGCGTTAGTCCGGGTACGGTGGCCGCGACGCTGGGCTGGAACAAACTGGCGGCTGATGGCCATGGGGTAAATGTACTCACCAGCGAACGGCTGACGGATCTGGGTGGCGGGGCGACGTTCTACGCGGTGAACGTGGAGGTGCGGCGAGTTGCGCGCGATCCAGCAGAAGCAAAAACTGTTCACGCGTGAGATCCCGCATCCACTTACATTCTGTTGGCAGAATATGCATTGCAAAGCATACTTCTGGCATGGCCTATGACGTAGAGTTCACGCCAGAGTTTGAGAAGTGGTGGAACGGATTGGAGGATTTTGATCAGGAGAACGTTTCGTACAGCGTCGGCTTGCTGACGCAGCTAGGACCGGCACCGGCACGTCCGCACGCGGACACGCATTTCTCCAATCTGAAACAACTGTGTGTGCGGAGCGGCAGCAAGCCAATCCGTATCGTATATGCCTTCGATCAACGGCGTGTTGCTCTACTGCTGGTTCGCGGAGTTAAGGGCGACAGCCGGTGGTATGACACTCATATCCGCAAAGCGGAACAGCTGTATGCGGCTCACTTAGCTACCTTGTATACAAGCAAGTAATTCTTACTCGTGAGCTTAGGGCCATGGAGATGTATGCCTCGTAACTTTCAGGAACTTGGCGGCAGACTGCCGCAGCAAGCAAGGGAAAGGGTTCAACGCCGGGTGAATGCCACGTTAGAAAGGATGGCATTGCACGAACTGCGGCGTGAGCGGAAGAAAACTCAAAATGCAGTAGCACAGCAGATGAATGTTGCGCAAAGCGAAGTTTCAAAAATCCAGCAACGCTCAGAACTGCGGCTGGGAACCCTTCAGGACTATGTACAGGCGCTGGGAGGCCGGTTGGAGATGCGCGCTGTGTTCCCAGAAAAGAGCGTCGAACTGGTGACCGGTGGCGAATAATCCTCAGCTACTCATAGCGGAGAGCGTCAATGGGGTTTAGGTTGGCGGCTTTCCACGCGGGATAGATACCGAAGACCAGGCCGATGGCGACCGAGACGGTGAAGGCCGCAATGACCCATCCGGTGGAGAGTACCGACGGCACAACCACGTGCAGGCCCAGCGCGACGAGCGACCCCAGCGAGATGCCGATGATACCGCCGATCGCGCAGAGCACCATTGCCTCCAGCGTGAACTGCAGAAGGATGGTGCGCTTGGTGGCACCGATGGCCTTGCGGACGCCGATCTCCCGCGTGCGCTCCGTCACGGAGACCAGCATGATGTTCATGACGCCCACGCCACCCACCATCAGGCCGACGCTGGAGAGCGCAAACATCAGAAGAAAGAGGCCGCCAGTAAGTTGGGTCCACAAGCGAGTAAGTGAGTCGGAACCGAAGATGGCGAAGTTATCATCCTTTTCCGCAGGCACCTTGCGGCGGACGCGGAGTTGCTCGCGCACTTCTTCTTCTACCACACCGCGGTTACGCGGATCGTCGTACTTGACGGTGATCCAGTAATCCAGAATTTCCGGGTGAAGATGATGAAACGTTGTTACAGGAAAGTAACAGGTGTTGTCTCCCGGGTTCTTACCTGGAGCTGCGCTCTTGAAGTTATCGAGCGTTCCAATCACCGTAGCTGATATACCTTCCACCTCGACGTCTTTACCGATGGCATTTTCATCTGGGAAGAGCGTCTCAGCGGTGTCGTGACCCAGCAGAACTACCTTGGCCGAGCGCTTTTCCTCTTCGCTGGTGAAGGCCCGGCCGTGTGCGATGGGCCACTCATTGACGATGTATGAGGACTGGCTGTCGCCGGCAAGGCCGACGTTTTCAGCCTTGTGCCCTCCACCCTTAGCGGTGGTCATGCCAACGGCACCGAAGTTGCCAAAATTTGCATATCGAAGTGCGGCGGCTGCGGCCACGACGTGCGGCAGACCTTGCAGCGACTGCATGTCTTCGTAGGTCAGTTGTTTGCGCGAGAGTTCTTCCAGCGTGGGCCGCGATCCAAAGACGGGAAAGCGGAAGACGAACAGCGTATTCGACCCAAGCTGCGAAATGATGCCGTTGACCGTGCCGTTCAGACCGTTGATGAGCGACGACATGATGATGACGGTGAGTACGCCGATGACGATGCCCAGCACGGTAAGCCCGCTGCGCAGCTTGTTGGCGCGCAGCGTGTCCAGCGAGATGGTGATCGTTTCCCTTACGTCGGAAAGGTTCATCGTACTTCCTTACTGACAGTGTGACCCGGGGCAGCATAGAAACTTATAAGTGAAGCCAAGGTCACGCATATAGGTAATACTCCGTCGTACCGGTCTCGCGTGGTACCCACGATCGTCAATCCAGCCAAGACAAGCAAAGGGCTGCAACCACCAACGCGCCAAAAACACGCTACAACAACAGCAGGCATGGTGAGTATCAGGCACACTCCAAAAACGTCGTAGCCCCAAAAGCCACTGCTGACAAATCCTAGGAAAGACGGCACGGTGGCGATAAGAAGTGCAACACCCATCGCAAGACGGCGCGCAACAGGACCTTTCTCTAAGGGTGCTAGCGAGAAGGAAATCGATTTCGCCATCTAGTCGTTCCTCAGGGCCGTGATGGGGTCCAGCATGGCGGCTTTGCGCGCAGGCCAGACACCGAAGAAGACGCCAACGCTGGTGGCGACAATCAGACCAACAACCACACTCCACCAGGCGACGCGCATGGGGAAATCGGCAAGCAGAGCGATGCCGAAGCCAACGCTGATGCCGAAGAGCACGCCCACGAAGCCGCCTGCCGTCGCCATCAGGCCGCTTTCGATGACGAACTGCAGCAGAATGTCGTGCCGCCGTGCACCCAGCGCTTTGCGCACGCCGATCTCGCGGGTGCGCTCCGTCACCGAAACCAGCATGATGTTCATGATGACGATGCCGCCCACGATCAGCGAGATGGCGGCGACAGGAATGGCGATGACGCTGAAGAGGTTGGTGATGGTTTTGAAGAAGCCGAGAAAGGTGTTGTTCAGGTCCAGCGTGAAGCTGTCGTCCGCGCCCAGGCGGTCATGGCGGAAGCTGCGCATGAGCGTGCGCACCTCGGAGCCGGTCTCGTCCAGCGGAGCGCCTGTGCCCGGTGCCTTTACGAAGATGGTCAGCGACTTTTGCGTGCCGTACGTGCGCTGGTAGGCGGTGATGGGTACGGCAACATAGTTGTCCTGGCTGTTACCCAGCGTCTTGCCCTGCTTTTCGCCCAGGCCGATGACGGTATACGGCACGCCATCGACGCGGAGTTCGCGGTTCACCGGGTCGTCGCCTTTGAGCAGGTTTTCCTGGATGTCGGTTCCGACGATGGCGACATGCGCACCATGCTCGACCTCGGTGGGCGTGAAGTTGCGGCCCTCGATGATGTTGAGATTGCTCAGGTCCGCCATGGTCGCCGTCCATCCGCGCACGTCCACGCCGGTAACGGAGTCGGTGCCTGCCTTCACGCTGACGCTCTTGTTCTGGCTTGCACCGACGACGACGCAGCGCTTGCAGTTGTCGTTGACGAAGTTGTACTCGTCCAGCGTGATGACGCGGCGCTTCTGGTACTTGGAGTACTCGTCGTAGCTTGTGATCAGGTTGGGCTGCTTGGAGACGGTAAAGACGTCAGAGCCGTAGCGGTTCAGCTTCTGATCGACGTACGCATTGGCACCGTTCACCAGCGTGACGACGGCGATCACGGCCGCGACGCCAATGACTACGCCCAGCAGCGTCAACACCGTGCGCAGCTTGTTTGCCCATAACGATTGCAGCGCCAGCTTCAGCGCCTCAGTCCAATGCATGTTCTGACCCTTATGTACCAGCCTACTCGTTGTACGCAGGCGCGCCGGAAAGGTTCCGCGGGGACTGTCTTCCACGTATCATCTTGCTATCCATGCCTCTCACTGTCGCCGAGTTTGTCCGTCGCTGGAAGATTGCCAGCCAGCAAACCGAGCGGCAGGTGTATCAGCAACACTTCCTCGACCTCGGCGAGCTGCTTAAGGAACCTAAGCCAGCCGAACACGACCCCACGGGCGAAACCTACTGCTTTGAGCGCCACGTCAGCAAAACCAAAGGCGGCAAGGGCTTTGCCGACGTCTGGAAACGCGGCCACTTCGCATGGGAGTACAAGGGCAGGCACAAGGACCTGCGCGCTGCCTATGTCCAGCTGCAGGACTACCGCGTCGATCTCTTGAACCCGCCGCTGCTCGTTGTCAGCGACCTCGACCTCATCCGCGTCCACACCAACTTCCCCAACACCCAGGAGCGGGTCTACGAGTTCAACCTTGACGACCTGAAGAACGAGCAGGCCACGGCAAAGAGTGTCCTTCCCCCGCTCGATATTCTTCGCGCCATCTTCGGCGACTACAACGTCCTTCGCCCGGACGCCACCGCAGCCCGCGTCACCGAAGAAGCCGCGCGCAAGTTCCTGGACTTGGCCAAGCGCCTCGAAATTGAAGGCCGCACGGAAAAGCCCAGCAAGGAACAGATCGCGCACTTCCAAGTAACAAGCTAGAATGCTCTAACGTTGTTTGAAGAGAAAATACATGGCGACGCAACCATTCCTCATTCCTGCTTTAAGCCTTCCGCGAAACAGCACAGCGAACCGGTTGCTGACGACAGATCAGGCGGCACACCAATGGTACAGGTTTGTCCTTTCATTTCCACCACATCTCGTACGTGACTATCTGGATCGCTTCGAATGCACGACAGGTGACGTTATTCTCGATCCTTTTGCAGGAACGGGGACCACGATTGTCGAAAGTCAGAAGAGGGGGCTGGAGGGCATAGGCGTCGAAGCACTTCCGATGGCTCACTTTGCAGCCGCAACAAAGCTGAAATGGGACGTAGACAGTGCGGCACTCCTGCACGATGCGGAAAACATCGCCGAACGCGTTCTTCAGACATTAAGTCATCAGGGTCTCGATGACTCAGGCTTTGAGTCCCTGCCGGCTGACATACAGATGAAATCCTTTGCTCCAGAAGCCGAACGACTGCTTCTGAGAGATTCAGTAAGTCCTCTGCCGCTACATAAGTTGCTCACCTTGTCCGAGAAAGTGCTTTCCATGCCAGGTTCTCCTCACAAGGACCACCTCAAGCTCGCGCTAGCCAAATCTGCGGTGGATGACATCAGCAATCTTCACTTTGGACCTGAAGTCGGCGTTCGCGAATTGAAGGCAGACGCGCCGGTTGTCGAGTCATGGTTGAACCAGGTCAGAACCATCGCGAACGATCTTTCTGCTCTGGCTTTACACCCACGGGATCGACGCAGCATCATGCTTTACAGCGATTCACGAAGTGACTTGCGTTTCCATTTGGGACATAGAAAGATTGATGCCGTCATTACCTCCCCGCCTTATCCAAACGAGAAGGACTACACGCGGACTACTCGCCTAGAAACGGTTCTCTTGGGATTCGCTTCGGACCGCCGCCAGATGCAGGCATTGAAAAGGCAGTTGATCCGTTCAAATACGCGGAGCGTGTACAAGACAGATACGGATGATCGCTGGATAGCTGGCTTTCCGGAAATCCAGCGCATCGCCGCTGAAATAGAAGCTCGTCGTATCGAGCTCGGCAAGACCAGTGGATTTGAACGGCAATACGCGCGTGTTACAAAACTTTACTTCGGCGGCATGCTACGCCATCTGGAACAACTCAAGCAGGTGCTGCGGCCCGGAGCCAGGCTCGCCTACGTGGTCGGTGATCAAGCTTCTTACCTCCGCGTGATGATCAGAACTGGTACGATCCTAGCCAAGATTGGGGAATCCCTCGGCTATCAAGTCGAATCCATCGATCTCTTCAGGACGCGCTTGTCTACCGCCACAAAAGAGCAGTTACGCGAAGAAGTCGTTGTCTTAAGGGCACCTGCAAAGTGACTTACAAGACAGAGGTGATAGAGAAACTCTTTCTGGAGCGCTGGAATTCTGAGACTCAGATTTTGAGCCAACCTGTGGTGACGCTAGCCGAAGTGCAGCAGGCGATAACGAACTACAACGACAGACACGGGACATCTCACAGCAGCAAAAATCCTGCCAACTTCGCCAAAGACTTCTGGCGTAAAAATACGAGCGCAAATCGAAACTGGCCCAAGGTCGTGTTGGACGCAGGTTATACCGGTCGGCAATACCAATTCGCTGGAAACAGCTTCCAGTTTGTTCCGCTCGTTGAAGGCCAGGTTGATGCGGTCGATTGACGTATGTTCCCAGATTTGATGATCAAACAAGACGTGTTGAGATTGAGAGCGTAAGCATCCCACTCGCATCGAAGCGGCTCGGGCGAAGCGATGAACCTTGGCTCATTCAGGTCCTCATCAGACTCCGCGTATTTGAGACGCACTTGGCCCTAAGCTCAAAGCGAAAGGTAATTCAACTGGACCATCTGCAAACTAACGTGAAGCTTAGGGGCGCTGAAATCGATGCACTCTTCCTTGCGGTTCTGGAGAGTCCCGAAGGAGCAGCTAGCGAGGCGATTGTTTGCTGCGAGGCAAAAAGCCGGAGAGACGACATCGTTCTACATCAAATATTGAACGGTGTGCGTGCTGTTTTCAATATGAACATACAGCAAGATGTAATCATTCCCATCGCAGTGAAGGCCGTAGCGCCATCACAGATCTACGTCGTAGAGTTTCAGGCGGTCGATCGAGACAGTGCCAAAGATATTTCCCTCCTGCAAGAAGAAACATCAGCGATTTACATCCTCAAACCCTCGGTTCCAGGTATTGGGAGATAGCTGTCAGCGGTTCAGAGTACTCTTAGCCCATGCAGCCATGGGCCTGACCCCTATCGGCTGAGCAGTCAACAACCTTACTAGGGCCGCCGGTGAGCGAAGCGCTCCGTGGGAGCCAAGCCCGCTCAACCCAGCGCGGTGATGAATGCATACAACGCTCTGCTTTAGTGGCCCAGGTGGTGCTGCATGTCTTCCAGCGTGTATCCCTTTGTCTCCGGGTAGACAAACAGGACGACGAAGAACTGTACAGCAGTAAGCGCGGCGAAGACGACAAAGGGAAGCGCCTTTGTGCTGCGCGCCAGGATGGGAAACGTTTGCGCAATGACGGCGTTGGCAACCCAATGCGAGGAGCTGCCCAGGCTCTGGCCCTTGGCGCGGACGTTGGTTGGAAAGACCTCGCTGAGATAGACCCAGATAACCGATCCCTGCGAGATGGCGAAGAAGATGATGAACGCGATCAGCAGAGGAAGCAGCAGCGATTGGTGACTGTGCAAGTGGAAGACAGCCGCCACACCGGCCAGGCAGGCGGCGCATCCGGCAGCGCCCAGCAGAAGCAGCTTTTTGCGGCCAAATTTATCGATGATGCTGATGCCCAGCATCGTTGCCAGCAGGTTGGCCGCGCCAATAGCCACGGCCTGCGCGTCGGCCGAAACGTTGCTGAAGCCCGCGCTGGCAAAGATATCGTTCAGGTAATAGAGGATAGCGTTGATGCCGGTGAGTTGGTTGAACAGGCCAATCGTAATTGCCAGAAAGATTGGGAACTTGTACCGTGCCGAAAACAGGCTGGTGTTTGCCGCGCCGCCTTCTTCCCGCAGTGACAGCGCGATCGCATCCACCTCAGCCTTTGAATCTGGCGAACCCATGCGCGCCAGGATCAACGATGCCTCGTCCAGCCGGTTCTGGCTGACCAGCCAGCGCGAACTCTGCGGCACGCTGAACAGCATGATCAGAAAAAGGATCGCGGGCAGGGCGGCGATGCCCAGCTCCCACCGCCAGATCGTGATGCCATGAATAAAGCGGGCAATGATCGCGTTTGAAAGGTACGCGAGAAGAATGCCGACCACGATGTTGATCTGAAACAGCCCCACCAGGCGTCCACGCCACTTGGCGGGGGCCAGTTCCGCGATGTAGACCGGGCCAAGCACCGACGATCCGCCAATGCCGAGGCCGCCGATAAAGCGAAAGATGAGGAACATGGGCCAGTTCAGGGCAAACGCGCAGCCAACCGCGGACAGCACATACAGCACACCCAGGTAGCGCAGGGCGGCGCGGCTTCCGATGCGTTGTCCCAGGAGGCCGCTGGTCATGGCTCCCAGCACCGTCCCCCACAGCGCGATGGAGACGGTAAATCCGAGCTGCGCGTCCGAAAGGCCGTACTGCACGGTGAGCGGGTGCGTGGCACCGGCGATGACGGCGGTATCAAAGCCGAAGAGCAGCCCGCCGAGCGCTCCCGTAAAGGCGCTTTTGATCAGCAGGGCAAGGGCGCGATTCTGCTGCGTGCTCACGTTGTCTCAGATCTCCCGGTCAGCCTTGTCCACTATCGCTGATGACCTTATCACCTGCTGCATCGTTTGGGCCAACCGGGTGTGTGTGGAGATGTATTAAGCGCTGGCCGCGCGGCCGGGTTACTGCACCTCGGCCACCCATGACGTGCAGGGCGGCAGCGTGATCTTCTTCAGAGACCGAACGCGGAACGTTTGCTTTGCACAGCCGATTCAGGCCCGCTCCCGCACTCGGCTCAAACTGCCTTCTCGTTTGTGCCTAAGCTCTTTCAGCCGCTTTCCTGATGACCCTACCCGGGGTCCCGATCCTGTCCTCGCGGAAGTTCTCGCGAGAGGCGGCCTGCACGCCGTATGATGACGGGGATTGGCCTTCATGACTCGTTTCTTTATTCTGTACACCGTTTTGTTCGCTCTTCTGTTTGCGCCTCTGCCTTTGCCGGCGCAGAACCCGCTGGAACAGAACACGCAAAAGCTGCAGGAGGGCGCGCAGCCGCCGGCAAAAGGTGGTTCCAGCACGGGAGGCCAGCATCCGCCGGTACTGGGAGCGGACAAGCGGCCCATCACCGTGGGCGGCACCGTCCCCAGCGGTCCCGTGCCGTTTGAGGACATCACCGCGAAGTCTGGGTTGGCCGGGTGGAAGCATACCTCCGGCGAGCGGGAGAAGCGGTACATCCTGGAGGTGGTTGGCTCCGGCGTGGCGCTTCTGGACTACGATAACGACGGCTGGCTGGACATCTACCTGGTGAATGGGTCCACGCAGGCTGCGCTGGACGGCAAGGCTCCCGCACCGCAGGCGGCGCTGTTCCACAACAACCACGACGGCACCTTTACCGATGTGGCGGCGAAGGCAGGCGTAGGCAATGGGCGGTGGGGCGTCGGCGCGGTGGTGGGCGACTTTGATAATGATGGCTGGCCCGACCTCTACGTGACCAACTTCGGCAAGAACCGGCTCTACCACAATAATCACGACGGCACCTTTACTGACGTGGCCGAGAAGGCGGGCGTGGCGCTGGGCGGATGGTCCACCGGCGCCACCTGGGGCGACTATGACGGCGATGGCCGCCTTGACCTGTTTGTGCCGGGATACGTGAAATTCGACCCCAAAAACCCGCCCGACAATGCACCTGGAGCGGACCACCTTTCGTTCTGCTCGTTCCGCGGCGTTCACGAGTACTGCGGACCGCACGGCCTGCCGGGCGAGCCGGACCACCTGTTTCACAACAACGGCAACGGCACCTTTACCGATGTAAGTGAAAAGGCCGGAGTGGGAGACAAGCCCGGATACTACGGTTTGGCGTCAGCATTCGTGGATGTAAACAACGACGGCAAACCGGACCTGCTGGTGGCGAACGACTCCACGCCTAACTATCTCTACATCAACAAGGGAGATGGCACATTTGAGGACGCCAGCTACGCCTCAGGCTACGCGCTGAACAAGGAGGGCCGCGAGACGGCATCCATGGGAATCGCGGCCGGCGACTATCGCAATAAGGGCCTGCTTGACATCTTCAACACAACGTTTTCCGACGACTACAAGCCGCTATACCGCAACGATGGTGATGCGAACTTTACCGATGTCAGCTACGAGCTGCATATTGCAGAAGGCACGATCCCGTTCCTGGGCTGGGGCACGGCGTTTCTGGATTATGACAACGATGGATGGAAGGACCTGGTGTTTGTAACGGGTCACGTCTACCAGAACGCGGACACCAATCCGTGGGGGACCAGCTGGGCGGAGCGGCTGCTGCTTTACCACAATGTGAAGGGCCGGGCGCTGGACTTGGTACCGGCCGTGGCCGGAACGCCGCTGGCCGTGGTGCGTACCTCGCGCGGCCTGGCGGTGGGCGACCTGTTCAACGATGGGCGGCTGGAGATGGTGATCAACAACATCGATGCCACCCCAACCCTGCTGCGCACCACACCTGCTGCCGTGGGGAAGAATCACTGGATTGCCTTTCGGCTGGTGGGTGGAGCGAAGAGTCCACGCGACGGCACCGGAGCGACGGTCTACGTCACCTCCGCCGGGGTGCGGCAGCGGATGGACGTAATCGCGGGCGGCAGCTTTGCCTCCAGCCCGGACCCTCGGCCGCATTTTGGCCTGGGCTCCGCGGCAAAGGCCGATGAGGTTGAGATTCACTGGCCAAGCGGAAGCATTGACCGGCTGCCCGCCTTGGCAGCGGATACACTGTATACGGTCGATGAGGGTAAGGGTGCGCGGCCCGTATCTGGTGCTGCCTCCGCAAAATCAAACTAATGGTTGATGCCGGCCTGCACTCCAGGGTGGTCAAATGGTGTGCGGCGGCTGACGTCTCTATGCAACTTCGTTCACAGCGTGCTCTTGCGGGCTTTTCGCTGCTCCTTGTCGCCATGGGGCTGGTTTGCATCGCTGTGCCCTCTGCCGTGAAGGCAGGCACTGAGAACGACGCACACGCGACCGCACGCACCGCGTACAGCGATAAGACTGCGGCAACCTACAACTACCGCTACGGCAAGGACCACCCCTTCCTGCCGTCGAATATGACCACGGATAACGGTCAGTTCATCGATCCGAAGGACTTCCCGACAGCGCAATACTGCGGTCACTGCCACCAGGCGGCGCACCAGCAGTGGCGCGAATCCGCCCACTCCAACAGCAATCGTGCGCCGTGGTACCTGAAAAACGTGAACCTGCTGAATGCCGAGAAGGGTATCGAGTTCTCACGTCACTGCGAGGGATGTCACGATCCCATTGCCATGGCGGCGGGCGCGCTGACCCAGGCCGGGCCAAAGAAGCGCCCGTATGACCAGGACGGCATCACCTGCTCGGTCTGCCACAGCATCCAGAAGAACGACACGCGCGGCACTGGCAGCTATGTGCTGGGCGTGCCCGCTGTGCTGGTGGACGAGGACGGCAAGCCCATCTACCGCAAGGTCTCTGATCTCGAGATTCTGTCGCATCTGGACCGGCACTCCGCCGCCGTGATGAAGCCGTTCTACCGGACCAGCGAGTTCTGCTCCAGCTGCCACAAGGCCGCGCTGCCGCACGAGCTGAACGACTACAAATGGCAGCGCGCCATGACGCCGTACGACGAGTGGCAGAACTCCAGCTTTGCCAAGCAGTCGCCGCTGCCGTTCTATACCAAACCAACCGTCTCCACCTGCGAGACCTGCCATATGCCGCGCGAGGCGCTCTCCGGCAAGGGTGATCCAGGCGCAAAGAATGGCCAGCTCGCCAGCCATCGCTGGCTGGGTGCGAATTCGCTGATCCCCGCCTACTACGGCTACGACGAGCAGGCGAAGCGCATCAAGGAGTTCCTCTCCAATAACGTCTTCAACGTGGATATCTTCGCCATTGAGAAAGAAGGTGGCAGCGGCCAGCCGGACACCATTACCGCGCCCCTGGGCATCACCGCATTTACCCTGACGCCAGGGCAGAAGATGACGGTGTCCGTGGTCATCCAGAACAAGGGTGCGGCGCACTCGCATGTACCTGAACAGCGCGACATGTATGAAAGCTGGGCGGCCTTTACCGTGAAGGACAGCACGGGCAAGCTGATCGGCCATAGCGGCGACCTGAAGCCCGGTGGCGCGTTGGACCCGGCGGCTCACAGCTTTACCAATCGCCTGATCAACAAGGAGGGCACGCTGAACGGCCTGCACGAGGTCTGGAAGAATCGCGTTGTTGCGTACAACAACACCATTCAGAGCGGCCGCTCGCAGCTGGTGCGCTACAGCTTTACCGTGCCGAAGGACTGCACCGGGTCCATCACCATTGAGGCAACCGTCAAGTACCGCCGCTTCGACCAGCAATTCATCGATTTCGCCCTGAAGCCGGGCTACCAGCAGCCTGTGCTGGACATGATCACCGCGACGCGCACCCTGAACATCGGCAAGAATGTCCCAGCGGCACCGGGCAAGGACGAGAACCCGCTCTGGATGCGATGGAACAACTATGGGATCGCGCTGCTGGATGCCCAGCAGTATTCAGCCGGCGTGCACGCATTTGAGCGTGTGGCCAAGCTGCGGCCCGACTACGCGGACGCCTATACCAACATCGCCATCGCAAACATCCAATGGCAGAAGTACGAGGAGGCGCTTCCCGGCCTGCGCAAGGCACTCACGCTCTCTCCGGACAACGCCCGCGCGCTGTACTACATGGCCTTGATTCAGCGCAACGAGGGCGATGTGGACGGTGCCATCGCCAACCTGAAGAAAGTGGCGCAGCAGTTTCCTCGCTCCCGCGACGCGCACCGCGAACTCGGCTTCAGCTACTACCAGCAGCACAAGTACGAGGAGGCCCGCGCGGAGTACGAAACCGTGCAGACCATCGATCCGGACGACCTTGCCGCGCACTATAACCTGGCCATCCTCTACCGCCGCATGAAGATGCCGGAGAAGGCAAGCGAACAGGCAAAGTACTTCGCCGACCAGAAAGACGATCCCACAGCCAGCACCTACGCCTTGGAGTACCTGCGCAAGCACGGCGAAATCGCGCAGGAGTCTGTGCCGTGGCATGAGCATGACCTGGATGCGCACGGCAAAACAGTTGCCGCGGACATCACCGAAGGCATGTTGCCCTCGCAACAGCAGCCGTGATGGCAATGACCTGCCGCCCTATCCTATCCACCGTGGGGTACACCGTCTGCATGTGCCTCGTGCTCGCCGCACCGGTCGCGCGCCCGCAGCAGGGAAGTGAACCGAAACCTGATCGCGTGAAGGCAGGCGCGGAGTTATTTGCCAAATCAGGCTGCACCTTCTGCCATGGTCCCTCGGGCATGGGAACGGAGCGCGCCCCGTCCTTGCGTGACGTGCATAAACGTCTTACGGAAGAGCAGATTCAGCACCAGATCCACGACGGTGGACAGATGATGCCACCCTTCGCCGAGGCACTCACCGCGGAAGAAATCGCCAAACTCGCCCAATTCCTCCACGCAAAGGATGCATGGAAGCTGGTGCCGCCGCCAGGTCCTGCCGGGAAGTAGATTCGCATCGCGTACGCCGGCATAGGTAGAGCGAAAACAACGCTGAAGATTCGAGTCCCCTTGCGCTCGGGGCTGGTTCAAGTCGTAGCTTGTTTTCGGAAGGGCATGGCTTCAGCCATGCCGTAAGTGCTTGGTTGGAACGCGGCTTTAGCCGCTGAGGTACGCTCCTTGGTTGTGTGACCATATTGCGTAACTCTAACGGCCGCACTATACAGAATCTGTACGCTTCGCATCCAGATCTTGGCCTGGACAGATACGGGATAACTTCTCGTGTAGAAGTGAGTGATGCGCTTACAATCATGCATACACGCCTGCTCTCAAGGAGTTCTCCGCATGAAGCCTCTACTTCGGTTTGCGTCTGCTGTGTTGGCGTTGTGCTCGCTTGCGGTTGCTGCGGCGCAGCAGGCTGGAGTGCCCGTGCCTGCTCCCGGAGCGCCGAAGGAGCGCAATGCGCCCGATGCGTTTGCCTCCGTGCCGGGGCAGGGGCGCTCGATGATTGTGACGAAGATGGGCATTGTCGCCGCGCCGCAGTTTCTGGCATCGCAGGCCGGCGCGCACATCCTGGAGCAGGGCGGCAACGCCATTGACGCTGCCATCGCGGCGAATGCCGTCATGGGCGTGACGCAGCCCTATGTGAACGGCATTGGTGGCGACCTGTTCATGCTGTACTACGAGGCAAAGACGGGCAAGGTCTACGGCCTCAACTCCAGTGGATGGACGCCCAAGGCGCTCACCATCGAGTACATGAAGTCAAAAGGCATCACCGAGATTGATCCCCTCAGCGTCTACACCGTGGACGTGCCGGGCGCCGTCGCCGGGTGGGATGCGATGCGCGTCCGCTTTGGCCGGCTGCCCTTCAAGCAGACGCTGGCACCCGCGATCTACTACGCGCAAAACGGCTTTCCGCTAGCGGAGCGCAATGCGCGCTACTGGTTCAGCAAGCGCCTCTTAACGCAGCCCGGCTGGAGAGAGACGTACGCTCCCACGGGCCAGCCGCCAAAATTGGGCGACCTCTTCCGCAACCCGGCGCTGGCGCACTCCCTGCAAGCCATTGCGGACGGCGGCCGCGATGCCTACTACAACGGTCCCATGACAGACACCATGGTCAATTTCCTCAACAGCCAGGGCGGCCTGCACACCCGCGAAGACTTCGCCAGCTTTCAACCCGAGTGGGTCGAGCCTGTTTCGACCACCTACCGGGGATGGACCGTCTACGAGCTGCCGCCCAACGGCCAGGGCATCGCCGCTCTCTCCATGCTCAACATCATGGAGCACTTTCCTATGGCGGAGTACGGCCATAACTCCGCCGACGCGCTGCAGGTGATGATTGAGGCCAAGAAGTTGGCCTACGCGGACATGTACCGCTACGTCGGCGACCCGCGCTTCACTCCGGTCCCAACGAAAGAACTCATCTCCAAGGATCTGGCGGACAAGCGCGCAAAGCTCGTCTCCATGACGAAGGCGGCGTGCCAGGTGGTGCCGTCGGACCTAACGGCGGAGCTGAACAAGCATGGCAACTCCACGATTTACTTGTCAACGATTGATAAGGAAGGCAACATCGTTTCGCTCATCCAGAGCAACTTTGCGGGCTACGGCACCGGCATGGTCGCGCCAGGGCTCGGCTTCTCGTTTCATAACCGCGGCGCGGGATTCCAGCTGACGCCGGGGCTGCCCAACTCGCTGGCCGGGCACAAGCGGCCACTGCACACCATCATTCCAGCCTTCATGGAGAAGGGCGACCTCCACATCGGCTTCGGCATCATGGGCGGATGGAATCAGGCGCAGGCGCACGCGCAGTTCGTCGCCAACATCGCCGACTTCGGTATGAACGTGCAGGCGGCCATTGAGGCTCCGCGGTTTACGAAAGAAACCTTCGACGGCTGCGACGTCATGATGGAGCAAACCGTGCCTGAGTCCGTCCGCGCTGACCTGGTCAAGCGCGGGCACGAGGTGAAGGTGCTGGAGCCATACTCCTACACCGTCGGTCAAGGCGACGTGGTAGTCCGTGACAGCAAACGCGGTATCAACCTCGCCGGAGCCGACCCCCGCGCCGACGGCGAAGCCATCCCCGAAGAACCAAAGACACCATAAGCGCATTGACTACTCTGACCAGAATGACTACTCTGAACCCATGGCATCCTGGGCATTAGCAGAAGCGAAGGCAAAATTCAGCGAAGTCGTAGACCGCGCGGTGAATCACGAACCGCAAGAGATCACGCGCAACGGTAAACCCGTTGCGGTGCTAGTCTCCAGAGACGAATGGCTCCGCTCCAAGCGGAAAGTAGAGCACAATCATCGCTCCATGGCGGAGTTCTTTCGCAACTCCCCACTCAGGAATTCCGGTATCGACCTGCGCCGCTCCAAATCACCGGCGCGAAAGGTCGATTTGTGAAGTATCTGCTCGATACGAACGTAATCTCCAGCTACGGCAAGGGAAAGATGAACCCGCGTGTCGACGCATGGCTGGAGCGTGTCGATGACCAGGACCTGTACATCTCAATTATCACGTATGCCGAGCTTTGGTATGGAGCCTCCCTTTTAAGCCCTGGCAAACGGCGAACAGAGATTGAAACCTGGATCGAAGACGAATTGGAGATGCAGTTCTTCAATCGATTCGTGAACTTCGGCGGTGAAGCAGCACGCCATTACGGCAGGCTCCAGGCGCGCGCCGAGAAGAACGGCCACACGGCTGGAGTACTGGACACAATGATTGCTGCCATCGCCGCCGCCGAAGGCATGACTGTCGCAACACTCAACCGCAAGGATTTCGAACGGCTAGGGGTTGACATAGCTGACTTCTGAGTGGGTGCCCCGTACATCGGCTTCATCGATGTACGGGTCGAATGCCAGTACAGACCCACTCATGCGCAAGTGCGTTGCATGAATGGGGCACCCGGGCATACTACCCGTAACTGCGGAAATAACCGATGTCGCCGGACGGCTGTATGCAGCGGAGAAGAAAGACGCACGCACACCAGCCATCTCTGACCTTCTCATCGCTGCCACAGCAAAGGTCTACGGAATGCAAATCGTGACGATGAACCGTGTACATTTCGAGCCGCTCGGCGCAGAAATCGCTGATTTCTGAGTGGGTGCCCCGTACATCGGCTTCATCGATGTGCGGGTCGAATGCCAGTACAGACCCACTCATGCGCAAGTGCGGCGCATGAATGGGGCACCCGCACATACAAAGTAAGTATCCTGAGCGGCAAAGGCCGCCCTTTCGGGCGGCCTTTAGTGTTCGATTGTTGTAAGGTTTAGTCGCCGGCGACGAGTTCGTCTTCGTGGACTTCGACCTTGGGGGCGGGCTTAATGCCACTTAGCCCGGAGCCGAGTCCGCCGATTTCGCCTAGGGCGACGAAGCCGCCGGGCATCTCGGGTTCCTTCAGGACTTCCTTGCGGTAGAGCTTGGCCATGCGGGCGTTCTCTGCTTCCTGTTTCAGCTTCGCATCACGTGCGCGAATCTTCTCCTCGCGGGCATTCTTGGCGATGCCGCTCTTGTCGAAGGTATCGTTTGCGGCGGAGTTGACGTGCGCCTCGTTCAGGACCAGGTCATACTTTTCCTGCTTCTCGATGGCGACCTTCTTGCCGCCGGCGAAGATTTCGTGACGGCCATGCTCCTCGTACCACTTCGTCAGAGTCGACGTCATGTGCATCTTCTCAATGATGTTGCGCCAGCCCACGCCCGTGTTGTAGGCGCAGAAGCTAATCTCGCCCTCCTGCGTGGCGTACGGGATGATGCACTGCTCGGTGCGGCGGAAGTCGTAGTTGAACAGGTCCTGGAACCACATGCCGGCGAT
>CAXTXE010000029.1:0-41123 GCA_964248165.1 uncultured Terriglobus sp. | reverse complement strand
GCCGCTGGTTGTGCACGGCCCGCTGAGCCACTGAACAATGCAGCGGCCACGATGGCGTGGAGTACGGCGGATCGCATGATGCTCCTTTCTCCACGTGTTGCGTCGCACGTGGGTGCGCAACTTGATCTCAAAAGGTGAAGCGTGCCGCCAGCTCAGCCAGTTGCGCGTTGTTCTGATTAGTGGCAGCACCGAAACTGGTGGAGTTACCCGCTGAGGTAAAGCTGGTGTAATTCCGGAAGCCGAACAGGTTGAACGTCTGGCCAATCAATTCTAACTTGCGCTGCTCGCGCTGGAAGAAGTACTTGGACACTCGGACATCGAGATTGAGGTAACGCGTGGAGGAGATGGTGGCCGCCGATACGGTCGCCAGACCCAGACTCGTACGATAAGCGTTGATCGCGTCGTAGCTGATTCCGCGATTTCCTTGGTTACGCGATGTTCCGGGGATGTACTGCGAGGTACTGTTTGCGTTCAGCAGACCGGATGTTGTAACAGAAAATGGCAGCGCACTGCGATACGTGAAGATACCGCCAAACAGGACCTTTCCTGGCAGCAATACGGAGCCGCTCAGGACAACGGCGTGGCGCCGGTCGATGTTAGCGGGACCGTAATCAAGCTGCGGGTTGTTGTAGTTAACCAGGGTGCCGTGTGGATTGTTGTCAATTCCAGATGAAAGTGCGTATGACGCCGTGTACATGTACCGGTTGCTCAGGCGCTTGTCAAACTTGACATACAAAGCCTTGTACTCCGTCTGCGCGACGGGTGCGTGCTGCACAATCTGGTTCAACTGAGTGTCGGGCCGCACCTTGTTCGCAGGATAGTTGACCGGATAGTTCAAGTCGAAGTTACGGTAGTCGCGCAGACCGTGATTGTAGACACCGTCCGCTGATACAGAGAGGGAATTACTTAGCTGCCGGCTGTACCCAAGTGAAAACTGGTGCTGGTAGGGATTCGCCATGTTAGGCGAGAGAATCGTTACGTTTGGCGCGCTTTTTGTGCAGAACGACGTCACGGATTGGCCGCCGTACGGGTTAGGATAGCCAATGTTGGCACCGCCGTTAGAGATAGAGATGGGACACGCCACAAAGTTGAGCTTTTCCGCTTCCTGTTGCTCGACCTGGATAAAGTTGTAGTACATGCCATAACCACCGCGGACCACATCCTTGCCGTTCTTAAACGGATCATACGCAAAGCCGATGCGCGGGCCGAAGTTGTTGCGGTCACCACGCGTATGTGGATTTCCTTCGCCCGGGATGACCGGATGATTCACCGTGTCTGGCGTGTAAGTGTCTAGAAAAGGTGCGCCAAACTGCCGATCCCATCGCAGACCGTAGTTCACGGTCAGATTTGATGCAAGCTTCCAACTGTCCTCCGCAAAGAATGAAAGTTGCGTTGACGGAAGGTAGTAAAGCAGCGCAACGGCGGATTGTGTAAAGCTGATGGGGTTCTGCAGAGTTGCGGTGTTTGCCGGGTTGAACACCTGGTCCGTCTTGAAGGTATAGGTGCCATTCAGGTTGCTGGCACTAGCATCGGTGTATGGCACATAACTGGTGTCAAACCCTGCTTTAAGGGAGTGCGCTCCCCGCTGCATCGTCACTGAATCATTTACCTCGTAGCGGGTTTCAACGCCGACAGCGGCATAGTTATGGCCGTAACCAAAGCTGGGAAACTGATAGGCGATGCCAACGTTCTTTGTATAGTTCGGGTCGATCAGATCCGTGGGTTTGGTGGGAACTGGTGTTCCGTAGGGCCCGAGTTCATAGGATATAAAGGCGTACTGAAAGCGCGCCTCGTTTACCAGATCTGCGTTCGGCTCCCATGTGTGGCCGATGACGATTGCGTGCCGTGGGATTTGGCCGTCATAGCATCCAATCGTCGTGGCACCGCCGCAGCCGTTCGCAGAGATGAGGTTCCACTCCTGAGCATACCGCGCAAACATCTGCTGTTTTTCGGTGAGGTTATGGTCCAGGCGCAGGGTCATCAGGTGATCGTGTCCGGGGGCACTGAAGGTGCCGAGTACCGATCCATAATCTGCTTGATTGCCCGTAAGCGTGTATGACGTAGTCTGGATCGTGCCCTCGTAGGCCGCATAGTAATGCGTCCTATCCTTAAAGATCGGGCCTCCAATGTCGCCGCCAAACTGATTGCGATTATATGGAGCTTTTCCCGTGCCCTGCCTTAATTCCGCTTGCTGTTGGAGGTAATTGTCTGCATTCAGAAAGCTGTTGCGAAAATATTCAAAGGCTTCGCCGTGAATGTTATTGGTTCCGCTCTTTGTCACAACCGTGGTAAAACCGCCCATGGCCCAGCCCAGTTCTGCCGGAAAGGACGCTGTGTATGTTTTGAACTGCGCCACGGCACCCTCTGGAATGTTTTGCCGGGGATCGCCCTGCTCCGTCTGCTGGTTAGTAACGCCGTCCAGGTAGAAGCCGTTTGCATAGTAATACTGACCGCCGCCCGCCTGAACGCTGGAGTAGAAGGTGCGGCTTGCATCGTTGGTGGTGCCAGGTGTGAGCAGGGCCAGGTTAAGGTACTGCCTGTTTGGGATTGGAAGCGTGTCGATCTGTGCCTGCGTAATCACACCACCCACGTCATTGGAGGTAAGGTCAACCTGCGCGGCTGTGCCTGTCACTTCCACTGTCTGCTCGGTGCTGCCAAGCGAAAGGGTCACGTTTTGATCAAGGTGCGCGTCAAGCAGAACGACGAGTCCATTGACGGTCTGCGATGCAAAGCTTGGAGCAGTGATGCCAATGGAGTAGCGCCCGGGTGCCACGGTTGGAAAGCTGTAGCGTCCGTCTGAGCCCGTTTTCACCGCTCGGGAGTCGCCGCTTTCAACATTTGTCAGCGTGACCTGCGCGCCGGGAACGACGGATCCAGACGGATCACTAACAATGCCTTTGATGTCCGCCTGGCCGGATTGCGCACCCGCCGCGCTAGCGCAAAGCATTGCAAGGATCGCACAAGGAACATTCTTGCGGAACATGAAAACGCTCATTCTGTCTCCCGAACGGCCGTAAAAAGCGCAAGGCGGGTACGCCACTGGGTAGCATACCTAACAGTTAAGATTGTCTGCTTGACGTGCTTTATACAGATCGGGCGATCCAAAGTCAATGCTACCGGCCATCCCATTCGCAAACGGCGCGACACAAACGCATATGGAATGGTCCGCAGATGCTAAGTGAACACGCTTCCCATGTGTGGAGTTCTACGTTTGCTGAAGCGAGACGGGCCGGCTCCGCAGACGTGGTACAGTTTTCCCATCGCCCCGGACGGCAACTTACCGGAAATGATGAAACGATTTGTTCTATGGGTCATCGTGCTTGTGTTGTTCACGTGGCGGGCAGTTCCCGGGCAGCGCGCGCCTGGCACCGGCCCGGACTACGTACGGTATCAATATGGCCGCAACGCTCCCGTTAAGGTCCTGCAGCACATCACGGTGATCGACGGCACGGGCGGGCCAGCAGTTGTGGACCAGACCCTTGTCATTGACGGATCCGTGATCAAGAGCATCGGACCATCCGCGCCTGTTCCATCCGGTGCGGAGGTCATTGACCTGTCAGGCTATTCTGTTTTGCCTGGTCTGGTAGGAATGCACGATCATATCTATTACCTGCAGCGGCCTAACACCAGCGCCACATCATCTGAACCGCCGACTCTTCTGCCACAGATGAACTTCTCGGCTCCGCGTATGTATCTGGCTAATGGCGTCACCACGATCCGTACGGCAGGATCCGTAGAACCATACGCGGATATCAACCTCCGCAAACTGATTGATGCGGGCATGCTGCTTGGCCCCCATATCGAACCGACGGCGCCGTATCTGCAAGGTAAGAACGACATCTTCATGCAGATGCACGCACTCTCCGGTCCGGAGGAGGCGAGGGAGTTTGTCAATTTCTGGGCGGGGCAGGGTGCAACTAACTTCAAGGCGTACATGCACATTACGCGCGCGGAACTTGGCGCTGCCATTCAGGCTGCTCACGCATTGCACCTGAAGGTGACAGGCCACCTCTGTTCAGTCACGTACCCTGAGGCGGTGGCGCTTGGCATTGACAATCTGGAGCATGGTTTCTTCGTCAATACGCAGCTAGATCCTGGCAAGAAGGCTGATGAATGCCCACGCGAAACGGGGTCGGCAACTCTGTCGCAGATGACGCCCGGGAGCCCGGCGGCTGTGGAACTTATCAGGTTGCTGGTCTCTCATGGCGTCGCGTTAACCAGCACGCTGCCGGTGTTTGAGACCACGATTCCAGGCAAGCCGGCACTTCGTCCGAAGGCGCTTGCAACGCTGACACCGCAAGCGCTGGAGGCGTACCTTTACGGTCGTGACCGGCGAACCACCGCAAGCCCGGACGTAGTTCAGCGCGGGGTGACAAACTACCGTAACGGCGCGCAACTGGAACGTGAGTTCGTGGAAGCCGGCGGATTTCTTATGGCCGGGCTCGATCCCACGGGGAGCGGTGCCACGCTGCCAGGATTCGGCGATCAGCATGAAGTAGAACTGCTGGTGAGTGACGCGGGATTCACTCCGCTTGAGGCGATCAAGATCGCTACTCTAAACGGTGCAACGTACCTCGGACGGCAAACTCATATCGGCTCCATCGCCGCTGGGAAGAACGCTGATCTGATGATCGTAAAAGGCGATCCATCAACAAACATCGCCGATATCGAGAACGTGGAAATCGTCATCAAGGATGGCCAGGCTTACGATTCTGCCAAGTTGCTGGAGTCTGTTCGAGGGCGTTACGGCGAGTATTAGAACCCCTGTTCGTACCGGGTCTGCAAAGGCCACCATGCTTCGTTAATAAAACTATGCCGTCTCCGTAGTTCTACGGATGACACTGCACGTACACATCACGCATACTGAACAGACCCCACCAAGAGGTCAGACCAATGCAGAATGGCTGTACGAGCGTCCGCATCCGCGGAACTGTCTTTACGCTTGCTATGATAAGTCTAGGCGGCGTCGCCGCTGGGCAGACATCAACCACAGGTGCTCTGCGCGGGACCGTCACTGATGCGCAGGGCGCGGTCATCTCCGGGGCCACGGTCTCCGTGACTTCCAGGACCACGGCACAGGTCCACACCGTAAAGACGGGCCGCGACGGTCAATACACCATTGGTCTGTTGCCACCAGAGGTGTACAGCATAAGCATCGCCGCTGAGGGCTTCAAGACAGAGCAGCCGCCCGCCATTACCATCCTGGTTACGGAAACCGCGCGCGCAGACGCCAAGATGGTTGCCGGCAACGCTGGCGAAACGGTGGAGGTAACATCACTGGCACCTCCTATGCAGGTTGAAAACGCCACCCTTGGCACTGTGATCGAGGGCAGCACCATCCGCGAAGTCCCGCTGACTAACCGCAATTTCACACAGGTCTTGACAATCTCGGCCGGTGTTGCCGGTGACGTGAATAACGCGGCTGCTTTGGGCAAGGGCACACAGGATGTGTACGTGAACGGCGCCAGCAGCATCAGCAACAACTTTCACTTGGACGGAGCCGACATCAACAACTTCGGCTCTGGGCGCGCTGGCGACTTTGTGCAGCAAGCCGGCATTGCCATTCCCAACCCCGACACGCTGCAGGAGTTTAAGATACAAACGACGAATTACGATGCAGGCTTCGGACGGGATGCCGGTGCCAACGTCGATGTTATTACGAAGGTCGGCAGCAACGCGATTCACGGGTCCATCTGGGAGTTCTTCCGTAACGACGTGTTGAATGCGAATGACACGTTTCTGAAGATTGGCGGCCAGAAGCGCGCCATCATGAAGCAAAACCAATTCGGCGCTACCATTGGCGGCCCGTTCCTGAAAGACAAGTTGTTTTACTTTGGATCCTATCAAGGAACCCGGCAGGTAAATGGGTTGAGCAGCAGTTCGCTGGCAAGCAATACGCTTTTCCCGCTAACTGATGACCGCAGCAATGCGGCGATCGGACGCATCGGCTGCTCAAGCGGCAGCACCGGCAGGAATTGGGCACCTTACAACGGCGGAACATACAAAGGTGGAATGCAGGTCGCCTGCGACGGATCGAACATTAATCCCGTGGCGTTGAATCTTATGCGGCAGAAAATAGCGAATGGCACGTATCTTATTCCCACACCGCAGCGGATTGCGACCGACACGAATGGCAATCCGGTGGGCCTCTCCACGTTCAGCATTCCGTCGCACTACAGCGAAGACCAGTTCCTGGTAAATACGGATTATCTACTCTCGCAGAAGCATACATTGTCACAGCGCTATTTCTACTCGCGTCAGCCGCAGAATCAACCATTCAGCAGCACAGTGAACACACCTGGCAACGGCGTGTCGCCCACCTTCAACAATCAGCTCGGCGTGCTTAAGCTAACTTCGTCATTGAACTCCCATCTGCTGAATGAGGGTCTCATTGCCTATATTCGAAGTGTGGGGCGGCTGCAGACACAGGCTAATCTTACGTACGATCAGATTGGCATGACCGCTCCGAGTGATCCAACATATCCTCTGACGCCTATTTTTTCGACAACGGGATATTTCAACCTGGGTGGCGTCAACAACGATGTGTCTTTCTCTGCCGTGAATACCTTTGAGATCAGCGACCAGATCTCCTTCACGCACGGGGCGCAGACGATACGCGCAGGGTTTACCGGGGAAAAAAATCAATTCAACTTCGACGATCCAAACAATAAGCGCGGCAGCGTTACGTTCCAGACATTTCAGGACTTTCTGCTGGGCATGAGCGCAGCGCAGAATGGCACCAGCTTCAGTAATGTGTACACCAGCGGAAGTCAGCAGGGTTCGTACTACAAGGGGTATCGCGGAACCAGCATGGCGATGTTTCTGCAGGACGACATCAAAGCCAGGCCGAACCTTACGGTGAACGCAGGCCTTCGGTGGGAACTGAACAGCGGCGTCAGCGCAAATCATGGTCAGCTCAGCAGCTTTTATCCTTCGCTGGTAACGCCGTTTCAGCCGGTGCCGGCCGGTGGGAGCTTTGCAGGCTTTGTCGTCCCTAATAATTACCGGCTTACGTTGCCGGCGGGAGTTACGCGCTTGGGCAGTACCAGCTTATCCGACAACGACATTCCGTTGCACAACTTCGGTCCGCGCGTGGGCTTCGCATGGCAGCCGCGCGGCGCTGATACCTCCACGGTGATACGCGGCGGATATGGTGTGTTTTACACGCTTCCCAACGCAAACTCTGTGTTGCAGACCCTGGGCGGCCAGCCGTTTGTCAGTTCTGCCACGCTGACCGGTACTGCCAATGCGGCCGCAACGGAGCAGACGCCCTTCACCACTCCGCTGACCCCTGGCGTGTGGCGTCCCCGCTCACCGAACTACACGCTTACGGTGGTAGGCGTTGCGCAGAACATAGATTCTCCGCTGGTGGAGCAGTACAACATGGATGTTCAGCAGCAACTGCCCGCGAAGCTGGTCGCGGAAATTGGTTATGTGGGTACGCGCGGTACGCGCCTATCAGAATCACGTGCGCTGAATCGCGCCTTCCTGGCCAGTCCCTCCAATCCCATCAATGGTGTTACCACGAACACGGTCGCGTCCGCCAATCTGCAGGCTCGCGTGCCGTACCAGGGATTTACCCCGAACGGCGTTACCCGCATCGAGACGTACGGGTTTTCAAATTACAATAGCCTGCAGGCAACGCTGAAGCGGCAGGTAAGCCGGGGCGTCTTTATACAGGCGGCATATACCTGGAGTAAGTCGCTGACTACTGTTACAGGAGGCGACGGCACCAATGCCGTCTTTGCTGGCGGAAGCGGTAACAGCAATGATCCTGATAACCGGTACGCGCGGTATGGTCTGGCTGCGTTCGACCGAACCAACCGGCTCGTGATCGCCTACACGGTTGATCTGCCAAGTCTCAAGAATGGCTTCAGCTTTGCGCGGGCGGTTACCTCTGGATGGAAGTTCGCTGGCGTCTCCACCTTTCAAACCGGCAAACCCCTCACCTTTACTGACACGCGGAATGGTACGGCTTACGGAACTGCCAGCCGCGCGCAATTTGCACCGGGCGTGACCAACGCCAACATCCGCAACGGCAATGGCGGCTCCATGCTGACGCGAGTGAAGGCAAATACGTATCTGAACCCCGGCAGCGCCCTATTTACCGTTGCTCCTGCCGTACCCTATAGCGTGGCAGCGGTCGCGGGCGGCCCCTTAGCCACTGACTACGGCAACACAGGCGTAAGCGTTGTGCGTGGACCGGGCAACCAGAACTGGGATATGACCCTGATCAAGACAACGCGCGTTGGAGGTCTGCGTGAGGATGCGACACTGGATTTCCGTACAGAACTTTTCAACGCCTTCAACCATGCGCAGTACGCCAATCCTGGCACGGGTGTGGGAACGGCCAGTTACGGTGTCATCAATGCTTCGTCTGTCGCTCCACGCCTGGTCCAGTTTGCGTTGAAGTACATCTTCTGACCAGAAGTAGAGATCTGTCATATCTACAAGCCACGCCACTAATATCCCGGAGGTTACAGTATGCGCCGTCTTCTACTGCTCAGTTCGCTCCTGCTTGCGGCACCTGCCACGTTGCTGGCCAACGACTACACGCTGTTAGCCACTCCCGCAACCGTGGAGTGGGGCCACTACGCGGCAAACGTCAAGCCTGCCATCACCGTGCACAGCGGGGATACCGTCAAGATGCAGACGCTATCCACCTGTGGGCCTGATGACCGGTTGGTTGCTCAAGGCGTAAAGCAGGAGGATATCCCCGCGTACAACGAACCCATTTACAAGAACTATCCGGACAAAGATAAAGGTCCTGGAGGTCACATTCTTACCGGCCCGGTTTCTATCACGGAGGCTGAACCGGGCGACGTCCTGGAGGTGCAGATACTCAAGATCGATCTTGACGCGAACTTTGCCTGCAACGGCTTTGGTCTACACCGCGGATTTCTGCCCATGGAGTTTCCCTACAGCAGGCACCGGATCATTCCCCTGGACCGCGAAAAGATGATTGGCCACTTCGCGCCGGGAATCGATATTCCGCTGCGTCCGTTTTTTGGCAGCATGGGTGTGGCGCCCGGCGCAGGCCGGTTGGATAGCGCGCCGCCCTTTGCTCATGCGGGCAATATGGACAACAAGGAGCTTGTTGCCGGGACGACGCTCTACATTCCCGTGGCGGCGAAGGGCGCGTTATTTGTCGCTGGCGATGGACATGCAGGACAGGGCAATGGAGAGGTAGACATCACTGCCATGGAGACGTTTCTGACCGGCACCTTCAAGTTCATCGTCCACAAGCATAAGGACATGCTGTGGCCCCGGGCGGAAACTCCGACGCACTACATCAGCATGGGCTTCAGCCCGGACCTGAAAGAGGCCACGGAGCACGCGCTGCGCGACATGATCGACTTCCTTGTTACAGAGAAGCACATGACGCGAGATGATGCCTACATGCTTTCCAGCGTTGCCGTTGACCTGGACATCACTGAGTTGGTGGATGGCAACGTGGGCGTACATGCAATGTGCCCGAAGGATATTTTCACCGCTGGCGGCCCACATTCCGGCGGCTCACATTAAGGAAGCGCGTATGGACTCCGGCAGAGTTCCCGTGCGGGTAGATGTTTCGATAAGCCTGCCGGAAGGGGAAAGACGGCTCAATTTCCCTGTAGATCCTCAGAACTCGTGTAGTATCGTAGGTACTTCACGAAGCTAATCATCTTTTACGACGAATCGTTCTGAGAACGAGGCCAGCATGAGCACGTCTTTGGTCCCCGCATCGGAGATGCCGTTCCCGTTTCCCCTGATGCATCAGTGCACGCTCGCGGGCCTGTTGCAAACCCTTCTTGAGAGCAGTCCGATTGCTGTGGTGGCCCTGGATGCCAACCACCAGTTCAGTGCCGCGAATCCGGCCTTCCACGCGCTATTCGGATACAGCGCGGAGTGTTTGCTGGCATCCGACTTTGATAGTGCAATCACCACGCCAGAAACACGCGATGGAGCACGCCAGCTCAGCGCGGCGGTTATGCAGGGGCGGCGCGTGTCCGCAAGCGCACAGCGCCGCCGCAGTGATGGGCAGGTGATTGACCTAGAGATTACGGGGATTCCCTTGCTGGAAGAAGGCAGATTGGCCGGGGTGTATGGCTTGTACCGGAGGAGCGCTCTCGGCGCTGCTTCCACACGGCAGGACTTGCGGTCCATCTCAGAGAACATCCACACGCTGCAGCATTCTTCCGAAGGCAGATGCACGGCAGGCGAACAGCTCAATGGGGTAAGTGCAGCAGCAAAACTAACCGGCCGCGAGCAGGAGGTGCTGCGCCAGCTTGCGCATGGTAAGTCCAGCAAGAACATTGCATCGGAGCTCCGCATCGGTGTTCGCACCGTGGAGTCGCACCGTGCCAGCATCAACCAGAAGTGCGGCTTCCGCTCCTTCGCGGATCTGATTCGCTTTGCCGTGCTGAGTCAGGGGTAAGACGGCGCTCCAGGCAGCCGCGGGCGTTGTACACGTTGCGTCCCAGCTGGGCAGGGAACGACTTTTGCCGCAGGGCCCGTGAGTTGTGGCACGATATCTCATACACACAAAAGCCGTTCCCTTGGAGCCGAGAATGCACCGTTACATCTGCAGGTCTGCCGTTGCCATTTCGCTGGTGGCAATGCTGCCTTTTTCCAGTGCGCAGGATGCCATGTCCCTGCCGGGATTTACTCCGGAGAGTACCGTCACTGAGCGCACATGGGAAGGGAAGTTTCGTGCCATTCCTGACGCGGCGCGGGTTTCCAGCAATATGCATACGCTTGCGGCGCATCCGCACAACGTCGGCTCCGCGGCGCAGCGGGCCAATGCGGAATGGCTGGTGAAGCAGTACACATCCTGGGGCTGGGACGCGAAGATCGAGCAGTTCGACGTGCTCTATCCCACGCCCAGAACGCGCGTGCTGGAACTGCTGGGACCCAAGCCCTATAAGGCAAGGCTGGAAGAGCCGCCCATCCCGGAAGATCCGTATACGCAGGATAAGAGTCCTGCCATGCCACCCTACAACATCTACGCACTGGATGGTGACGTGACCGGGCCGCTGGTGTACGTAAACAGCGGCATGATTGGCGATTACGACGAACTTGCGCGGAACGGCATCAGCGTGAAGGGTGCCATTGTGATCGCGCGTTACGGTGGTGGATGGCGCGGCTTGAAGCCCAAGCTGGCTTATGAGCACGGTGCCATCGGCTGCATCATCTACTCCGATCCGGCGGACGACGGGTATGGGCAAGGCGACGTGATCCCGCAAGGTCCCATGCGGCCGGAGTGGGGCGTGCAGCGCGGCAGCGTCTCCGACACGACACTCTATGCGGGCGATCCACTCACGCCCGGCGAGCCGTCCATCCCCGGCGTCACGCGTTTAGCGGTGAAGGACAGCAAAGTCATTGTGCAGATACCCACCATCCCTATTTCGTGGGGCGACGCCAGGCCCTTACTGGAGCAACTTGGCGGGCGGACGGTTCCTGCGTCATGGCGCGGGGGCTTGCCGCTGACGTACAAGTTTGGTCCTGGACCCGCAAAGGTTCACCTGAAAGTCGAATCGGACTGGGGTACCAAGCCCGTGCTGGATGTTGTCGCCACGATGAAGGGCAGCGAAGAGCCGGATACCTGGATTGTGCGCGGCAATCACTATGACGGCTGGGTCAACGGCGCGGACGATCCCATCAGCGGGCAATCCGCATTGCTGGAAGAGGCGCGCGCGCTAGGCGAGCTACACAAGCAGGGTTGGAACCCGAAGCGCACGCTGGTCTACACGGCATGGGACGGGGAAGAGCCGGGCCTGCTGGGATCGACGGAGTGGGCAGAGATGCATGCGGACCAGCTCACGAAACACGGCGCGGTCTACATCAACTCCGACGAGAATGGGCGAGGATTTTTCAACGCGAGCGGTTCGCAAAGTTTTGAGTTGATGGTGAACGGCGTCACGCATGAGATGCCTGACCCCGAGAGCGGCAAGAGCGTCTGGGACCGGCAGAAAGCCGCACAGATGGCGGGACGTGGGCGGGGAGGCGCACGCTCGGGCGCTAGCACTGCAGAGCGTGCCACCATCGAGTTTGGGCCGGCAGGCAGCGGGTCAGACTACGCGGGTTTCATCGATCATCTTGGCGTTGCATCCATCAACATCGGCTTCGGGGGAGAAGACCGCGGCGGAACGTATCACTCGGCGTACGACACGCCGTGGCACTGGGACACCTTTGCGGACAAGAATGAAGTATATGGCAAACTGTTCGCGCAGACCGCCGGCACCATCGTGATGCGCATCGCGGATGCTGAGGTGATGCCGTATAACTTCACGGAACTCTCGCTGACGGTCAATGGATACGTGAAGAGCCTTAAAGACGAAATCAAGCAGTTGCAGACAGATTCTGCCGCACGTACCCGTGCACTGAACAGCGGTGCGTACGCCCTGGCCAACGATCCCAGGAACCCGCAGGTCCAGCCTCCTGCATTGCCCATGCCGCCATCGATGGACTTGTCCACGCTGGAGGCGGCGCTCGACAAGCTCAAGTCCGCAGCCGCGCACTATCAGGCGGTCAGCGCAACGGCACCATCGCTTCCTCAGGAGAAACGGAAGGTTTTGAACGATGGACTTACAGTGGTCGAGCGCAAGCTAATCAGCGCGGAGGGCCTGCCAGGACGTCCGTGGACAAAGCACCTTATTTATGCGCCGGGAACCTTTACCGGTTACGGAGCAAGCACGCTGCCGGGCGTGCGCGAGGCAGTGGAGGCAGGACGTTACGATGAGGCGAAACAGCAGCTCGTGGTGTTGGTGGATGCATTGAATGCCGAGGCGAACGCGATCGATGCGCTGGCCACGATGGCCTCTCGATGAATGCACGTCAGCGGGATCTCGTACTGTGAGGTGTATAACATGGGCTGCGGCTGTGCTTGGCCTGCGAGGTGGACAACAATGCGTATAGCGTGGATGGGAAGGGTTTGTGTGCTTGCAGGCTCAATTGTGGCGGCGGCACAGGGACCAATCACCGTACCGATGAAGGACTCCAATGGTGCTGACGCAGGAACTGTCACCATCACGCAGCAGGGCGACGCCGTACAGATGCAGGTGGCTCTGAAGGGCTTGCCTTCTGGCGAGCATGCCATCCACGTGCACGCGGTGGGTGCCTGCACGCCTCCTGACTTCACCAGCGCTGGTGGCCACCTGAATCCCACGAACAAGCATCATGGCTTTGACAACCCTGATGGGCATCACGCAGGTGACTTTCCGTCCAGTCTTGCCGTCGGAGCAGATGGAAACGCAACAGCGACACTAAGCACTACCGCGCTTTCGCTCGATCCTTCGTCGGCTTCTTCCGTGCTTGGCAAGGCGATCGTGATCCATGCGATGGCAGACGATCAGAAAACCGACCCGGCCGGAGCATCAGGGAAACGCATCGCCTGTGGAGTCGTCCCAACCTCCGTGGCCCTGTAAGGTCAGGCGAGCGTCGGCATTGTCACGCCCATGTGCCTGGCTGCTACAACCGCAGAAAGATAGCCGCACATGCCATGCACGCCTCCGCCCGGCGGCGTGGAGCTGGAGCAGAGAAAGACACCTTCCAGCGGAGTCACGTACGGCGGCAGAGTGGGCCTGCGGATCAGTTGCGCCAGCGTCATGGCACCCCCGGAAACATCACCGCCCAGCAGGTTTGCGTCCCATTGCTCCATCTGCGGTGCGGTGTGCGTACAGCGTGCCAGAACTGTCGCTCCAAAGCCGGGAGCAAAGCGTTCGATCTGTGCCTCAATGCGCGCGGTGAAGTCCGTGGCCGTTCCATTTGGCACATGGCAGTAAGCCCATGCGGTATGCTGACCGGCCGGCGCGCGGGTTGGGTCGAACAGACTCTGCTGAGCAACCAAGACGTATGGTCTCTCGCTTTTGCGCCCATCCCAGGCGTCCTGCTCTGAGCTTGCAATCTCGTCGAAGCTGCCGCCCAGATGAACCGTACCTGCGCGGCGGCACAGGTCAGCCGTCCATGGGATGGGAGCCGACAATGCCCAGTCCACTTTGCAGATGCCGGGGCCTGGCCGGAAGCGCTCGAAGGGCTTGCGTTGACTCTCTGAAATGGTCTCGCCTGCAAGCCAGAGAAACTGCCGCGGGGTAAGGTCGAGCAGCACTGCGTCCGCGTGCGGCAACGACTTCAGCGAAGTCACCTCGGCACCCGTTTCAATCACGCCGCCAAGCTCACGCAAGAGCGACGCAAGCGCATTGGTAATGGACTGCGCTCCGCCACGCGCGACCGGCCATCCGGTGGCATGCGCAGCAGCTCCCAGCACCAACGCGGGCGCCGCGCTCATGGCGAGGTGAAGGGGCACATTGGAGTGACCCGCCAGACCTGCAAACAGTGCACGTGCGCGCTCCGATTTAAACCTGTGACTGGCGACGCGCTTTGCGGACTTCACAGCGTTCAGGCCGAAACGTCCCAGACGAAAGGGATGTGCCGGCAAGTGCAGCAAAGGCGAGAGCGCGTCACCAACAAAGGCCGGCCACGCCCCAACCAGGGACTTCACCAGAGATCGCCACGCAGCACCGTCTTGCCCCAGCAGATCCACCGTCGCCTCCAGATCGTGCAGCAAGCCAACGGCATCACCCCCCTCCAGCGGATGTGCCAGCGGGATTTCCGGCTCGATCCAATGAAGGCCGTGCTGCTGGAGTGGCAAGGAACGGAAAAACGGAGAAGCAACGGCGAGCGGGTACACTGCTGATCCGGTGTCGTGCAGAAATCCGGGCAGGGTAAGTGCCTCAGTACGCGCGCCACCACCGATTGTCTCCGCAGCCTCGTACACGATTACCTGGACGCCCGCACGCGCGAGTGCAACGGCTGCACTCAATCCGTTTGGCCCGCTGCCGGCAACGATTGCTCGCTTCACTTCAGTATTCAGATGCAGTGGCGTCCATCTCGTCGGCGCGTACACTGAAGCTCGAGTATGAGCCTGACCGATCCCGCTTGCCCAACGTCCTTTCTCCGGCTCAGAAACGTCTCCGTGGCGCGCGGGAGTGAGACCGTTTTGCACGATATCAGCTTTGAGGTTCGTCAGGGCGAGTCCGTTGCGATCCTGGGGCCGAACGGCTGCGGCAAATCGACTCTGATTAAGACCATGACCTGCGAGCTGTACCCCCTGGCACTGCCCGGCATGGAGGTGTCCATCTTCGAGCGCGCGCGGTGGGATGTAACAGAGCTGCGGCGCAGGCTTGGCGTCGTCACATCCGAAACACCTTCCAAGAGCGCGCTTCGTACGACTGCACTCGACGCAGTGCTGACGGGTTTCTTCTCATCGGCAACGCTATGGCCCAATTTGACGGTAACCGATGTGATGCTATCCGCGGCGGATATCGCGTTGCAGGATGTAGGCGCGGCTGCGTTTGCTCACAAGCCGCTGGGCGCGCTCTCCGCCGGTCAGCAGAAGCGTGTCTTGATTGCCCGTGCGCTGGTCGGCAGCAGCGAGCAGGCAAGTGAGCGTGTACTGCTGCTTGACGAGCCATCGAACGCGCTCGACCTTGCCGCGCAAACAGAACTTCGCGCGACTCTCAGGTGCCTGGCGAGCGCGGGCACAGGTCTCATGTTGGTGACACATCACATTGCTGACATCGTCCCGGAGATTGATCGTGTGATCTTTATGCGTGAAGGACGGATTGTGGATGACGGCACCCGCGCGGACATGCTGACTGAGGCGAAGCTGGGCGCGTTGTTCGGCACGCACGTCTCGATTACGGAGCGCTCTGGCTTCTTGCACGCCTGGTAAGCGTGTAGGAAATGAACTAATGATCGCGCCGATAAGACGATCTGCAGCAACTGGGCAACCCACCTTCGCCGAAGGCTAAGGTGGGTTTTTCTGTCGCGCCAGCCATAGAAAAACAACTAACGATCGGTGCCGGTGAAGGCAATCTGAAGCGGTACAAGTTCAGGTTGGCGGATCTTCTGCGGTCCGAGCACGGCCACCCGAGGCACAGGACCGCGCATCATGGCGACCTCGTCGCAGGCGTGCAGGCGCGGGCATTTCTGGCAGTCCTTATAGATTTTGTCGGGTAGCGCTGTGCGGTCCATCGTAGTGCGGAAGCCGTAGCGGAAAAAGAAGTCTGGGATGCGCGTGAACAGGCACACCGTCTGTACACCATGCTGTTCGGCTTCATCCAGCAGCGCCTGCATCAACTTCCCGCCTGCGCCCTGGCCCTTGGCCTCAGGCTTCATTACGATGGAGCGCACCTCCGCCAGATGCGGCCCATAAAGATGCAGCGCGCCGCACCCGAGAAAGATGCCTCCCTCTGACTCCGCCACATGGAAGTCCCGGACGTTCTCGCAAATCTCGGCATATTGGCGGCGCAATAGCGTGCCATCGCCGGAGAGCGAGTTGACCAGTTCGAAGATGTTGGCCGCATCCTGCAGCCGCGCCTGGCGCACGCTAGACAAGGGCATCTTCCGCCTCCGTCTTCCGCTCCCCCTGCGTAGCGATGCGTATCGCGTCCAAACGCCGCTGTGCCATCCTGAGCGCATGCTGCACCTGCTGCCGTGCGGTGCCGCCAGTCACGTCGTGGCAATCCAGCGTTGCCTCCAGCGTGATTGCATCGTGAAAATCTGCCTCGAACTCCTCACCAAACTGTTTCAACTCATCAAGCGAAAGGTCATTCAGTTCTCGTTCGCTGTCGAGTGCAAAGCGCACGGCATTGCCGATCTTCTCGTGGGCAGTGCGGAAGGGGACGCCTTTGCCCGTAAGGTAAGTCGCGGCAGCCATTGCATTGAGATATCCGGTCTCCGCGGCCTGACGCATACGGTCATAGCGGAAGCGGAGAGCCGCGGTGAATGGGGCGAGCAGCGGAAGCATTTCGGTGAGCGTGTCAGCCACCTCGAAAACGGCTTCCTGTGTTTCTTGAAGATCCTTGTTATAGGCCAGCGGCAAGCCCTTCACGATGGCGGTCAAAGTCGTCACCGCGCCAAGCAGCCGTCCGGATTTGCCGCGAAGCAGTTCGGTAAAGTCCGGATTCTTTTTCTGTGGCATTGCGGAGGAGCCGGTGGAAAAAGCCTCCGGCAGATCCAGAAATCCGAATTCCGCCGTGGAGTGCAGCGTGATCTCCTCTGCGAAGCGCGAAAGATGCAAGCCAATGATCGATGCTGCTTGCGCGAACTCGATGGCGAAATCACGATCGCTGGTCGCATCCATGCTGTTCGCTGTCGGCCCGTCAAAGCCGAGTTCGCGTGCCGCAATGCCTCGATCAAGCTTGAGCGTCGCACCGGCAATCGCGCCGGACCCCAGCGGGCAAACGTTGAGCCGTGCACGCGCGTCCTGCAGGCGAGAACAGTCGCGCAGGATCATCTCAACATAGGCAAGCAGCCAGTGCGCCACAAGGACGGGTTCTGCCCGCTGCAGATGGGTGTAGCCCGGCATGACCGCGTCACCGGCGGTATCAGCAGCGGTCAGCATGGCCCCCGCCCAGGCGGCCAGGTCGTTCCGGGTCCGGTCGATCGCGTCACGCACGTAGAGCCGAAGACCGGTTGCGACCTGTTCGTTGCGGCTCCGGCCCGTGTGCAGCTTGAGCGCAAGCGATCCAATAGCCTGTGTCAGTTCCAGTTCCACAAAGTGGTGCACGTCTTCAGCTTGGGAGAGATAAGGAAGAGAGTTGCCCCCGTCGAGGATGCGGGTGTGCTCACCGGCGTAGATGCGTCCCGGCTCGTGAATGTCAATGACTTGGAGACCGAGCCGGCGAAGCTTCGGACGTATGCCATCCAGAGCGTCCTGAATGGCTATCGACTCCTCTGCCGACAGGACGCCTGCTTGCTCAATGGTGCGCGCATGCGCCTTGCTCGCGGCAATCTCGTGAGCCAGCAGGCGCCAATCGAAGGAAAACGAGCGCTGCCAGCTCTCAAACTCCCCGTCGAGTGGCTCGCGAAAGCGCCCGGACCACATCTTGCCCGGCGCTGCCGGTTGAGCTTCGTTCGCCATCACGCCTCTGAGTCCGTGCTCTTCAGCTGCGGCATCTCCGTGCCTTTGCTGAGATTAATGAGGCCTGCGGCGGCGTAGGTTTGGAGCTTTGCGCGAGTGTCCGTGATGTCGAGGTTGCGCATGGTGAGCTGGCCGATGCGGTCGCGCGGAGAGAAGCTGGATTCCGTCTTCTCCATCGAAAGGCGCTCAGCGGCGAAGGTCAGATTTGCGCTTTCAGTGTCCAGGATGGTGTAGTCGTTGCCGCGCCGCAGCTCAAGCGTGACCTCTCCAGTGATGGGCTGCGCGACCCAGCGCTGGGAAGCTTCACGAAGCATAAGGGCCTGCGGGTCAAACCAGCGGCCCTGGTAGAGCAGCCGACCAAGTTTGCGGCCGTTCTCGCGGTACTGCTCAATGGTGTCTTCGTTGTGAATGCCGGTGATGAGCCGCTCGTACGCGATGAACAGCAGAGCGAGCCCGGGCGCTTCGTAGATACCACGGCTCTTCGCTTCAATGATGCGGTTCTCGATCTGGTCGCTCATGCCCAGGCCGTGGCGTCCGCCGATCTGGTTGGCCTCGAGCATGAGTTCAACGGGATCAGCGTACTCGGTGCCGTTGAGCGCGACGGGCACACCCTCCTCAAAGCGGACTTTGACTTCTTCGCTCTTGATTTCGATGTCGCCGCGCCAGAAAGCCCTGCCCATGATGGGCGCTACCAACTTCATGGAAGTACTTAGGAACTCGAGATCCTTTGCTTCGTGGGTCGCGCCAAGAATGTTGGAGTCCGTCGAGTAGGCCTTCTCGGCGGACATCTTGTAGTCGAAGCCGCTTGCTTGCAGGAATGCCGACATCTCGGCGCGGCCTCCTAATTCGTCGATGAAGGCCGGATCGAGCCATGGCTTGTAGACCTTCAGATCGGGGTTGACGAGAAGACCGTAGCGGTAAAACCGCTCAATATCGTTGCCCTTAAAGGTGGAGCCATCGCCCCAGATGTCCACGCCATCTTCCTTCATCGCCGTAACCAGCATGGTGCCGGTGACGGCGCGGCCAATCGGCGTGGTGTTGAAGTATGTGACGCCAGCCGTGGTGATGTGAAATGCGCCAGACTGGAGCGCAGCAATGCCCTCACGCACAAGCTGCGCACGGCAATCAATGAGCCGCGCCTGTTCCGCACCATACTCCAGCGCTTTCCGGGGAATTGCGTCGTAGTCGGTCTCGTCGGGCTGGCCCAGATTGGCGGTGTAGGCGTACGGAATCGCTCCTTTCTGCTTCATCCAATGCAGCGCGGCCGAGGTATCGAGCCCGCCAGAGAAGGCGATGCCGACTTTCTGGCCAAGGGGAAGCGATTCAAGGATGACGGACATGGATGGTACCTTTCGTGCGGTGTGCAACGTGCTTTTTGTTCATTCGAAAGCTGAACGCGAAGGTCGCTAAGGTTTACGCAAAGGCCGCGAAGTTGATTTGCGCCCTTCGCGTTGACCTTTGCGCCCTTTGTGTTCCCGCAGTTTTATGCCAGCGTGCGCCGCCGCTTGCCGTTGGCACCGCGGTCGCGCGGGATGCGCTTGGCTCCGCCCAGCAGCATCAGCAACAATGCCTTCTGCGCGTGGAGACGGTTCTCCGCCTGCTCGAAGACCAGCGATTGCTCGCTGTCGATGACGGCGTCTGTCACCTCTTGTCCACGGTGCGCTGGCAGGCAATGCATAAAGGCGGCATGCTGCGCCGCGTGCCCCATCAACTGCTCATTCACCTGGTACGGCTTGAAGATGGGTGTGCGCCGCATGGTCTCATTTTCCTGGCCCATGGAGATGCAGACGTCTGTGTACACGGCGTCGGCACCGGTCACGGCTTTCACCGGATCGTGCAGCAGCGTCAGGGTGCTGCCGGTTTCCTCCGCGATCGCCATGGTTTTGTGGATGATGCCGAGCTTCGGCTCATAGCCCTTCGGCGTTGCGACGGTGACGTGCGCGCCCAGCAGAGCACCGCACAGCATCAGCGAATGGCATACGTTGTTGCCATCGCCTACGTAGGTAAACTTGATGCCCTCCGCCGAGCCAAAGCGCTCTTCGATCGTCATAAAGTCGGTCATGGCCTGGCATGGATGCTCGTAATCTGAGAGAGCGTTGATGACCGGCACCTTGCTGAAGCCGGCCATCTCCGTCACGGTATCGTGCGCGTAGGTGCGAAGGACGATGACATTCATCCAACGTTCAAGATTATGCGCCACGTCGGCCAGCGATTCGCGCTCGCCTAATGGGGACGCGGTCTGGTCGTAAAAGATGGCATTGCCTCCGCAGGTGTTGATGGCGGCCTCAAAGGTCAGGCGCGTGCGCAGCGATGCTTTCTCAAAGATAAGCACCATCTGCTTTGCGTCCAGCGCGTGCCGGAAGTCCTCAGGGTGCGTCTTTACGGCATGGGAAAGCTCCATCAGAGCGGCAAGCTCCTGCGGCGAAAGATCCGCCATGGAACAAAGATCGCGGCCGCGAAGCGACTTTGCCGCTTCGCTAAATCCGGCATCGGACTGGATCCCTAAGGTCGCCTTCGGCTTACTCTCCAGAACCGCCGTTCCGGGGTTCATCACTACGGTTTTACTACCCATGAAGTTCTTCTCCGGCAAGCACAGCCTCTGCGGTGCCCACCTCATGCAGCAGGCTGCCGAACGCGGCAATCGCCTCGTCGACATGCGCTTTGTTTATCAGGAAAGGTGGCAGGAACCGCAGCACGTTCTCGCTGGTGCGATTCAGGATCATGTGCTGTTCGAACAGCATGCGGTCAGCGACTTCATTGGCCAGTTCTGCCGTTCGCATCTCTACACCAATCATAAATCCTGCGCCACGCACTTCGGAAATGCCATCGTGCTCCGTTGCCAATTGACGCAGGCGCGCCATAAAGTACGCACCCACCTCGCTGACATGCTCCAGCAGATGTGCCCGCTGAATCTCGTCGATGACCGCGATGGCGACGGCACAGGCCAGCGGACCGCCGCCGAAGGTGGTGCCGTGCATCCCTGGATGCATCGCACGGGCGGCCTCTTCCGTGCACAGCATGGCACCCATGGGCAGGCCGCCGGCCAGCGGTTTTGCCAGTGTGGTCACGTCCGGCTGAATGCCGTAATGCTGATATGCGCACCACATGCCGGTGCGTCCCATGCCGCTCTGTATCTCATCGGCCATCAGAAGCGCGCCGGTGCTATCGCAGAGTTCACGCGCCGCGGCGAAGAACTCCTGTGACACGGGATGGATGCCGCCTTCGCCCTGCAAGGGTTCCAGGCAGATGGCGCAAACTTCCTCGTCAAAGGCCGCGCGTAACGCGTCCACGTCGTTGAACGGAACGAAGACGACATCGGGCATCACCGGCGCAAAGGGTTGGCGATACTTCTCCTTGTGCGTGGTGGCGACAGACCCCATGGTACGTCCGTGAAACGAATGCTCCATGGCGATGAAGCGAGTGCCAATGCGCTTGCCTTCGCTCTGCAGCAGACCTGCGTGGGCGCGCGCCAGCTTCAGCGCCGCCTCCCATGCTTCCGTGCCGCTGTTACAGAAGAAGACGCGGTCCATGCCGGTGATCTCCGTCAGCTTGAGCGCCAGCGTGGCCGACCCATCGTGATAGAAGAGGTTGGACGTATGCAGAAGACGTGCCGCCTGATCGTTGATGGCGCGGGTGATGGCCGGATGCCCGTACCCGAGCGCGCAGACACCGATACCGCTCAAGAGATCGAGATACCGGTTGCCCTCATCGTCGAACAGATAGACGCCGTCACCGCCCGTCAACAGAACGGGATGACGGTCATAGGTTTGCAGCAGCAGTTTCTGTTCCGCAGCCTGGGTTGCGATGAGATTCATCTGTGCTGCACCTCCCATGGTGTCCTCCATTCGTGTATGAGCGTCTGTATTGTTCACGCGACCATCACTTCCGTGCCGTCGTTCACACGGGTGCTGATTAGGTCTGGCAAGATTCGCGCAGACTCTGCCGGCAAAATGCGTACGCGCTTGACGCCGGCCAGAAGGGCCTCGCGGCAGGCGTTCAGCTTGGGTAACATGCCGCCACTGATGACCGCCTGCTTTTCCAGTTGCGGAATCTCGCGCAAGGAGAGCCAGCGCATCACCTGGCCGTCCGCACCCTTCACGCCGGGCACATCGGTCAGGAAGACGAGCGCATCGGCCATCGTGGCGATAGCGGTTGCCGAGGCCATCTCGTCCGCATTGATGTTGTAGTACTCGCCATCAAAGCCCAGCGCGATGGAACTGATGACTGGCACCGCTCCCATCTTCCAGATGGCGTCCAGCCAGCGAGAATCTGTTGCGGCAATCTCGCCTACGAACCCCAGGTCCGGCGTCGTCTGCTTCTTGCGCGCACGAAAAACGTGCCCATCCCCGCCGCAGATGCCCACCGCCGCCTGGCCCTGCTGACCCAGCGATGCGACCAAGGATTTGTTCACGCGCCCAGCCAGCACCATCAGCGCCGCATCGCGCGTCTCTGCATCGGTGACCCGCAGCCCGCTGATGAACTCGCTTTGTTTGCCCATCTGCTGCAGCGTGCGGGTCAACTGCACACCGCCGCCATGCACTATGGCAACTTGATGGCCGTCCGCGACGAGTTCCGCGATGGCCTTGCCGATGGCGCGGAGCAGGTCCGGCTTTTCCAGCGCCGCGCCCCCAAGCTTTACCACGTACTTCACAGCAATCCCTCCGCTTCGTCCCAGCCGCACATCACGTTCATGTTCTGCACTGCCTGGCCGGATGCGCCCTTCAGCAGATTGTCCAGGCAGGAAATCAGAACCAGCCGCTTGCCGTCCGGCGCGAGCTCAAACCCGACGTCACAGAAATTGGTGCGGACCACGTGCTGAATCTGGGGGAGGTCTCCCGTCGGCCGAATGCGCACCATAGGGCTGTCAGCGTAGAAGCTTCGCAGCATCTCCTGAACCTCCTCTGGTTGAATGCGGTCGCGAAAACGCAGGTAGATGGTGGACAGGATGCCGCGCGGGATTGGCAAGAGGTGTGGCGTGAACTGAATCTGATCGTCTCGGAGGCCAAGCTGCTCCAGCAACTCGCCAGTGTGGCGATGGCCGAAGACCGCGTACGCAGAGAGGTTATCCGCGGCATACATGAAGTGCGTCCTCGCCGTGGGTGATTTGCCCGCGCCGGAGACACCAGACTTCGCATCGCAGACGATGCCCCGGTCAAGATCGACTAAACCGGCCCGTGTAAGCGGTGCAAGCGCGAGGATGATGGACGTTGCATAGCATCCCGGATTGGCCACCAGCCGCGCGTCCGCAACGGCCTCGCGATGCAGTTCCGGGCACCCGTAGACAGCTCCCTTCTGCGTTGCTGATGCCAGCACCGGATCGTCGTCGTGGAGGTTGTATACCGCGGCATTCGAACGATCGTGCAGCCGCCATGCCCCAGACAGATCAATCACGCGCATGCCCGCATCCAGCGCCGCGGGAACCAAGGCACGCGATTGCTCATGCGGGGTCGCTAGAAAGAGGATTTCCGTGCCGCGCTCGCGCAGCATCTCCCACGTAAAAGGCAGCACCGGCGGCGCCGGGCGTCCATCGTTGCGTGCAAGCTGCGGATGCAAGTCGTACAGGGTGGTGCCGTCAGGCTCGGCACCCATGCGGCCCAGGAAGAGGGGAGGCGTATCCACCAGACGAGGGTGCGCCAGCAAAAGGCGCGCCAACTCCGCGCCTGCATAGCCGGTCACGCCCGCCACGGCCGTGCGCACTGTCGATTTTTCAGCGCGGAGCGGCATCTCCAACCCACTCGCTATCGCAAACGTGCTCAACCGATCAAACCTTCCATCCGCCCCTTCAGGAGAGCGGCCTGTGTTGCGTCCGCGCAGATCACCAGCACGGTGTCGTCGCCGGCGATGGTCGCCATCAGCTCCGGCCAATCTTCGTAGTCAAGCGCCGCAGCCACGGGCTGCGCTGACCCTGTCGTTGTCATTACCACCAGCAGATTCTGCGCCTGCTTGACCTCCATTCCGAAGTTCGCAAGCGTTTCGCGAATGCCAGGCATGTCGTCTTCTTCATCGCCGTCCTCTGGAAGTGCATATCCATTCGGCCCTTTCAGCACGCGCAGCTCATGCATGTCGCGGGACAGGGTGGCCTGAGTCACCGTGAAACCGCGCTTGGCCAACTTCTTGCGCAACTCATCCTGCGACAGAACGGCCGCCGTCACAAGGAGGTCGCGGATAGCGGTGTGGCGTTGCTGCTTCATTACCCCTTCATGTCGCGCGTACCGTGGACCGTGGCGGTTTCAGGCAGCAGATCTCAGTGGTGCTGGTAGCACGTACCGGCGACTTCAGTAAGATGCATGCCGCACAAGCTGCGATGCATAACTTTGCAGTCTCATGTATAAATATACAGAGCGGTTCCCGTCAAATACTCCCAGCGCGGTTAGTTAGGCATCCTTACAGAAAGTCTGTTCCGGTGGGGCAAAACGTCCCCATTTGGGACATAAAATGAGCTATGGACACCCGTCTTTCGAGTTCCCAGCCCCCGGCTGCAAGTGGCTGCACGCCCGCGTTCCGCAATGTTCAGTGCTCTCTGGTGGATCCCCGCTTTGAGCACGATTCCTGCGGCGTGGGATTTGTCGCGTCCTCGCGGAACGTCGCCACTCACGCCGTGCTCACTGACGCCCTGACAGCGCTGGCCCGCCTTGCGCACCGTGGAGCAGTTGCGGCCGACGGAAAGACTTCCGATGGTGTCGGCATCATGACCTCTGTGCCACGGGCGCTGCTGCTGCGGGAGACGGAGCTTTGTCTCGGTGACGACCAGCCTCTCGGCGTTGGCGCTGTCTTTGTGCCTGCGGAAGCCGCAAATACCTCCGAAGTGCTGGAGCGCTGCCTGCGCGAGCAGGCATTGCAGGTGCTGGCGTGGCGCGACGTGCCGGTACGGCCAGAGGTTCTGGGCGAATCCGCACTGAGCACGATGCCGCGCATTCGGCACGTGCTCATCACCGGCTCTTCCACGGACATCGAGCGCAGGCTGTACGTGGCGCGCAAGAGCTTCGAGCGCGCCTTCGAAGCCGGCGAGGTCACCGGCTACGTGGCGTCGCTGTCGTCGCGAACGCTTGTGTACAAGTCCATGTGCATCGGACGTCTCCTGCCGGAGTTCTACCCAGATCTCCAGGATGTGGGTTACGTCACTCCGTTCGCGCTCTTCCACCAGCGTTATGCCACCAACACCACCCCGGCGTGGCACCGCGCGCAGCCTGGACGCGCGCTGGCTCACAACGGCGAAATCAACACGGTGTGGGGCAACCGTGCCCGCATGAAAGCTCGTTACGAGACGCTGCCGGAGGAGTGCATGCCTATCCTCACGGCGGACGGCACGGACTCCACCAGCCTGGATGAAACTGTGGAACTGCTGGCGCACAACGGACGCAACGTCGCGGAGGCCATACGGATTCTGCTGCCGCCCGCCGTTGCCAACCGCGAGTCGGATTTTCTGAAGTACCACATGGATGTGACGGAACCGTGGGATGGCCCGGCTGCGCTGGCCTTCTCCGATGGCCGCTACGTGGGTGTGGCGCTGGACCGTAATGGCCTGCGTCCCAGCCGCTTCGCCATCACGCAGGATGGCCTGGTTGTAGCCGGTTCTGAGGCCGGTCTGGTGGACCTCGATCCCGATACCGTGATCCACAGCGGACGGCTTGGTCCCGGCCAGATGCTGGTCGTTGACCTCCAGGAACAAAAGATCTACGAAAATGACGATCTGCTCGACTTGTTCGAAGCGGACGGTGCCTATGCCGCGCTGGTTGACGACAGCACCATTTCGGCGGAGTGGATCGACCTGCCACCGACGGACACGGATGCTGTTCTTCAGGCACAGCGCAACTTCGGCTACACAAAGGAAGATGTACGCATGGTGTTGCAGCCCATGGCCACGGACGCCAAAGACGCTGTATGGTCCATGGGCGACGACACGCCGCTGGCGTACCTTGCGCGCACGCCCCGGCCCATCTATGCCTACTTTCGTCAGCGTTTCGCGCAGGTGACGAACCCGGCCATCGATCCGCTGCGGGAGGCCATCGTGGTCTCGCTGCACACACGATTGGGTCCCTGGTCGCACCTCTTGAGCAAGGACGCGGCACTGCGCGGTATGTCCGTGCGCTCGCCCTTTCTTTCTGTCGGCAAGATGGAATCGTTGCGGCAGGGCAGGTATCCGCACAGCGACACACTTCGGCTGCGTGAGTTGAAGTGTGTCTTCGCCGCTCGATACTCGCTTGAAACCGGAATTGAGGCATTGTGCGCGAACGCGGTGGAACTGGTAAGGGACGGCGTCGAGATCCTTCTGCTCAGCGACCGCAACGCGGATAGGGAGCAACTTCCGATACCCATGGCCATTGCCGTCAGCGTTGTGCATCATGCGCTGGTGCAGGCCGGTCTGCGAACGCTTACCGGCATCGCGGTGGAGGCGGGTGATGTGCGTGATGTGCACCATGCCGCCGTGCTGATTGGATACGGCGCGGGCGCGGTTTGCCCGTGGCTTGCGCTGGAAACGGCACGCATGTCCGCCGGTGCTGACGGAGACCCGAAGATTCCGGAAATCAAGATGCTGAAGGCGTTTGACGCGGGACTGGCCAAGATCATGTCAAAGATGGGCGTCAGCGTGGTGGACAGCTATCGCGGTGCCTACCCGTTTGACATCCTGGGCCTCAGCAATGCGGCGGTGGACCGCTGCTTTCCGCAGACGCCCGCACCCCTAGGCGGGGTAGGATTCGAGGAGATCGAGCACGGCATCCGGGAACTCTGGGGTGCGCCACTCGCCTCAGATTTGCAGGCAAAGATCGACCTGCCCGACTATGGCTGGGTCAAGTTCCGCAAGGCCGACATCTCGGAGCCGCATGCTTGGCAACCCTCCAACGTGAAGGCACTGCAATCCGTTGTGGGCAGCGCTCGTAACGTGCCGCTGCCACACGATCCCGCAAAGGCCTTCCAGCTTTACTCCAGCGTTGCGGCGGAGAAGAGCAGCCCGGCAGTGTTGCGCGACCTGCTTGAAATTCGTCCTGCAGGTCCAGAGGTCGCGCTTGAACACGTGCAGGCATCGCATCTGCTGATGAAGAAATTCATCTCCAGCGCCATGTCGCTGGGATCGCTCAGCCCGGAGGCGCACTCCACCATCACGATCGCCATGAACATGATTGGCGGCAAATCCAACACGGGCGAGGGTGGCGAGGACTCCGATGTGTACCGGCCCCATCCAGGCAATCGCCGCATCGTGCCGGAGGGAGAGGCTTCCGCGTTCGTCTCCAAACCCTCCGCAGGCGGCGTAGCTATCGCTGAGCCCATCGTGGAAGCTCCGGCCGTGCACACCCATCTAAATAACAAAATCAAACAGATCGCTAGCGGGCGCTTTGGCGTGACAGCGGAGTACCTTGCGCACGCCGAAGAGATTGAAATCAAAGTTGCACAGGGAGCAAAGCCTGGCGAGGGCGGCCAACTGCCCGGCCACAAAGTAACGGGTCTGATCGCGCGTCTGCGTCACGCGCAGCCCGGCGTGCCGCTGATCTCGCCGCCACCGCACCATGACATCTACTCCATTGAGGATCTTGCTCAACTCATCCACGACCTGAAGCGTGTCAACCAACGGGCTACGGTTGGTGTCAAGCTGGTGTCAAGCTGCGGCGTGGGCACGGTAGCGGCGGGTGTGGCGAAGGCTTATGCTGATTACGTCGTGATCGCCGGCAACACGGGCGGCACCGGAGCGGCGGCGCTCTCCAGCATCAAGTACGCGGGCAATCCGTGGGAGCTCGGCCTTGCGGAGGCGCAGCAGACGTTGATGGCCAATGGCATGCGGGGCCGCGTGCGTCTACGCACCGACGGCGGTCTGTCAACAGCCCGCGATGTATTGATTGCTGCGCTTCTCGGGGCTGACGAGTACGCGTTCGGTACCTCCGTCCTCGTCGTGCTGGGCTGCGACATGGCGCGGCAATGCCACCTGAACACCTGCCCCACGGGTATCGCCACGCAGAAGCCGGAACTGCGGGCGCGCTTCCGCGGCAAGCCTGAGCATGTTGTCCGCTTCTTTGAGCAACTGGCCGCCGATCTGCAAGGAATGCTGGCGCGTTACGGCCTCCCGTCCATTGATGATGCGGTGGGCCGGACCGATCTGCTGGAGCAGGTGCGCACTGATGGCGGTCTCGATCTCTCGCCCATGCTGGCGCAAGTGGGCGTGGGACCGCGCCGCTGGTCTGGCGCTCGCAATGACCGTCCGCAGAGCCGCCCCGCGCTGGATGAGGCATGGGTCGAGGCTGCACTTGAGGCCGTTGCGCGGGGCGAGAGCTTTGAGATAGACAGCGAAATCGCTAACAAGGATCGTGCCGTGGGCGCGCGCATTGCAGGCGAAATCGCTGTGCTGCGCGCAAAGACGGAGTCACCCATGGCAACGCCCTCTGTCACGATGCGCTTCCACGGCACCGCCGGGCAATCGTTCGGCGCGTTTGCCGTAGACGGCATGCATCTGCAACTCACAGGACAGGCAAATGACTTTGTGGGTAAGGGCCTGAGCGGCGGCGAGATTGTTCTGCGCGCCTGCGGACTTGCCGCAAAGGACAGTGGCCAGCATGTCATCCTAGGCAACGTTGCCCTTTACGGCGCGACCGGAGGAAAACTCTTTGCTGCTGGCCGCGCGGGCGAGCGCTTCGCAGTGCGCAATTCTGGAGCAACGGCCGTGGTGGAAGGCATCGGTGATCACGGCTGCGAGTACATGACGGGCGGCCTTGCGGTTGTGCTGGGGCCCATCGGCCTGAATTTCGGTGCGGGCATGACGGGAGGATCTGCCTGGCTCTACGACGCGGACGGAACCATCCAATCGCAGACGCGCTACCATGCGGAGTTCCTCCAAGCCACGCCCTTTTCTGAAGTAGAACAAGTTGCGCAGACGAACTTGCATATGCTGCTGGAAGAGCACGCCGCATGCAGCCAAAGCTCGCTTGCCGCGCGCCTGCTCGCGGAATGGGACAGTGCGTGTCTGCGCTTCGTCCACTGCGTGCCGTTGCCACAGGCTTAGGAGCGGGAAAGCGAAGTACGCGAAGGTAAGCGCCAAGGCCGCAAAGGTCAGTGCTTCGCGCCCTTCGCACAAACCTTTGCGTCCTTTGCGTTCTTTGCGTTCTGTTTTGAACGCCTTGCTCACGAGCCAGCGTGCGTGCGCAGCCTGTAGCATGATGTGCATCTGACTTTTACGGTGATAGAGGAGCACATGCAACTCCGTACGCTGAACGATGTCTTTGTGCACGCCACCTCGCGTGGTTCTGAACGGGCGGTTCTAACCCAGGTAGGTGACGGGTGGCAGCCGGTATCATGCAACGCGTTGTACTGGCGCACGCGGCGGCTGGCAGTGTGGCTGCGCAGCCAAGGTGTCGGCAAGGGTGACCGGGTAGCTCTGATTGCGGAGAACCGCTGGGAGTGGGCCGTAACGGATTTTGCCTGCCTGGCGATTGGCGCGGTGGATGTGCCCATGTTTCCCACGTTGACGGCGGAGCAGACAGCCGCCCAGCTGCGCGACAGTGGTGCGACTATCGCCTTTGTGTCGACACCGGAGCTCGCCGTGAAGGTGCGGCGCGCGGGCTGCGTCCCCACAGTCGTCGTCATGGATCACGCTCCCGGTGACGCCACCATGGCGTTCACCGATCTGGTCACCGGCGACGAGAGCAGCGCACGCGATCAGGCATTCGATGAGATGTTGCGAGCCATTGAACCTGGCGACCTGGCGACGATCATCTATACGTCCGGCACAACGGGCGACGCCAAGGGGGTTATGTTGACGCATGGCAACATCGCGTCAAATTTATCCATGACCACGAGCATCTTCCGGTTTGGCCCGGAGGATCTGATGGTGTCGTTCCTGCCGCTTTCGCACGTGACAGCAAGGCATATCGATTACCTCTTCTTCGCGGAGAATGTCACGCTTGCCTATGTGGGCCGTCCGGAGCGCGTGCTTCCCGCCATGGCCGCGGTAAAGCCAACCATTTTTGTCGCGGTGCCGCGCGTGTACGAGCGCGTTCGGCAATCTGCCGAGGGAAAAGCCGCAAAGGCGGGAGGCCTGAAGGCCAAGATCTTTTCAGGGGCGATTCAAACCGGCGAGAAGCATCGTGATGAAGTTGCCAACGGCAAGACACCGTCATCGTTCGCGTGGAAACTTGCAGACAAGCTGGTGTACAGCAAGCTGCGCGAGGCCTTCGGCGGGCGCGTGAAAGTCTATGTCTCCGGCGGCGCGCCCCTTGGCATTGATCTGGCGCGATGGTTTGCCGATGCCGGCATCGCCATTCTGGAGGGCTACGGCCTGACGGAAACGTCGCCAGTGATCGCCGTGAACCAGCCCGGCGCGAACAAGCTTGGCACCATTGGAACACGCATGCCAAACACAGAGTGCCGCTTTGCCGATGATGGCGAACTGGAGGTGCGCGGCCCTGGTGTCTTCGTTGGCTATTGGCAGAAGCCGGAGGAAACCGCTGCCGTGATGGATGGCGAGTGGTTCCGCACGGGCGACATTGGAGCCATCGATCCACATGGATTTCTAAGCATCACGGACCGCAAGCGCGAACTGATCAAAACTGTGGGCGGTAAATTCATTGCGCCGCAACCTATCGAGAACAAGTTGAAGGTTTCCCCGCTGATTGGCCACGTGGCGCTGCAGGGCGACCGCCGCAAGTATGTCACGGCAATTCTTTCACCCAACACCGCAGCATTGGAAGACTGGGCAAAAGGGCAGGGCATTGCTGTGGCGGATCGCACATCGCTGATCCGTGAGCCGCGGGTGGTGGAGCGCTTCCAGCAGGAGTTTGACCGGATAAACGCCGATGCATCGCCGTGGGAAAAGGTGAAGCGCTTCCGCATCGTTACGGAGGAGTGGACGATCGACACCGGCGAACTGACGCCGAGCATGAAGCTGAAGCGGCGTGTCGTCGCGCAAAAGTACGCGGCTGAGATCGACGCGCTTTACACAGGCAGCGAGGCCGAGCCGGTGTAATGGGCCGTAAGAAATGGCTTGTCTCGCCGGTCGAAACACGATACAAGTAGGGCTGCATCCGCACACCCTTCCGGTTAGGACTTGAAGATATGGCAAGCGCCGCACAGACGACGATTCGTGACGTCATGGACATCCGCCAAGCGGCTGACTACCTGGGGATCAGCAGCGACACGCTGTACCGTTATGCCTCTGAAGCGTTCGTGCCGGCCTTCAAACTCGGCAATCGCTGGCGCTTTAAGAAGAATCTGCTGGATGCATGGATGGACCGGCAATCCGGCGTCTCAACCACGCTGGTAGAAGTGAGGCCCCGCGAAAAGAAACCCGCGCGCGCCGCGAGTTAAGTCTTGTCCTAAGGTCTGCCGTGGCTGAACGAACTAGCAAGGCCTATCCGATTTGCGGCTGAACAGGACTGCAATGCGGCTTTCGGAACGGCACGGCTTCAACCGTGCCGCACGTGCAGTGCTTATGGGTGGCTTCAGCTGCTGAGGTCCGCTATTCTTTTGCGGAAGCCGCCTGATTGGCTACTGCCGCCTCATAACGCTTACGTCATAGCGGTTGCAAAGTAAGCAGCGTCAACTCCGGCGGACAGTTCAGCCGGAACGGAAGATGCATCGTTCCCAAACCGCGGTTCACGTAGAGTTGCGTCTTCCCCAAGGTGAACAGACCGCTGATGTACTTCACGCCCATCGCGGGCAGAAACATGGGCGGCAGAAATGGCAAACGCACCTGGCCGCCATGCGTGTGTCCCGCGAGCATCAGGTCTACAGGGTGGTACTGCGCCACCGTGTCAGCGAAGTCCGGCTCGTGGCCCAGCAGGATCACGGGTTCATTCGGCTTGCGCTTGGGAATGGCGGATGGAAGGTTCGGGACATCGAAGTATGCATCGGCGATGCCCGCCAGCCAGATGCGATCGCCGCGAAGATCGATGGGGACGAACTGGTTGTAGAGGGGGAAGAGCCGGTGCGAACGCAGCGCCTGTAGAACGCCAGGAACATCGACGGAGTCATGATTCCCCAGCGAACTAAAGCGCAGCGGGCACTGAATTCCGCTCAGAATAGCTGCGCAGTCGTTTGCATCTCCGGCGGCAGTCCGCAGCGGCATGCCTGGAATCCGGTGCGCCGTGATGAAGTCACCCGTGAGCGCCACCAGGTCCGGCTTTAAGAGGTTCAGTTCACGGACCGCGTGCTCGACGAAGTATGGCTCGTCGAAGTCGCGATAGTGGATGTCGCTGAGTTGCGCGATGGTAAAGCCATGGAAGCTTACGGGAAGGTTGACGATGTGCACGGTCCGGCGAACGATTGTCAGCGCGTGGCGCTCCAACTCCCCGGAATACAGACTGAGCGTGGCAGCCGTAACGGCACCGGCCGCGAGAAAGCGGCGGCGCGTAAGCTGCCGTCGTGCGCGCTCCAGTGAGGGCATATACCATGATACCGGGAACGGCCCACCCGCAAGAAGGCGTACGCACTTACCATGCACGCGCAGAGAAACCTATAATCAGGCTCACGACGAAACTGTTCGAGTTGGAGTGCGCGATGGCGACACAGATAGCAATGCCCCCGGCAAACGATCTGCGGCAGGAGATCAGCGAGTGGATCGAAGCATTCGATGAAATGATTGTGGCCGAGGGCCCGCAGCAGGGAGCGGACCTGATGACGGCGCTGCGGCAGCGTGCGCGCGAGGCAGGCGTGCAGGCGGAGAACGAACTTGCCACGCCGTACCGCAACACCATTCCGAAGCACGACGAAGTGCCGTACCCAGGCGACCGCGACATGGAGCGCCGCGTGGAAGCGTTGATCCGGTGGAATGCCATGGCCATGGTGCACGGCCAGAATAAAAAGGACGCGGGAATCGGCGGGCATATCTCCACGTACTCCTCGCTGGCAACTCTGCTGGAGGTCGGCTTCAATCACTTTTTTCGCGCGAAGTATGGTGATCAGCCGGGTGACTTTGTCTACTTTCAGGGGCACGCTTCGCCTGGCGTCTACGCGCGGGCCTATCTGGAAGGCCGTCTGACGGATGCGCATCTGGCCAATTTCCGGCATGAACTGCGCGATCACCCAGGATTATCGAGCTACCCGCACCCGTGGCTGATGCCGGACTTCTGGCGCTTCCCCACGGTGTCGATGGGTATCGGCCCGCTGAATGCCATTTATCAGGCGCGCTTCATGCGCTACCTCGAAAACCGCAAATTGATTCCCGCAACGGAGCGTAAGGTGTGGGCCTTTGTCGGCGATGGCGAGACGGACGAAGTTGACACGCTTGGTGCTATCGGCCTTGCCACGCGCGAAAAGCTGGACAACCTGATCTTCGTCGTCAACTGCAACCTGCAGCGGCTGGACGGTCCAGTGCGCGGCAACAAACGCATTATCGACGAACTGGAAGGCGTCTTCCGCGGCGCGGGATGGAACGTCATCAAGGTCATTTGGGGCACTGATTGGGACGCGCTCTTTGAGAAAGATCATACCGGGCTTCTGCTGAAGCGCATGGAAGAGGCAGTCGACGGCGATTTCCAGGCGTACAAGGCGAAGGGCGGCGCGTATACGCGGCAGCATTTCTTCGGCAAGTATCCTGAGCTGCTGGAGCTGGTAAAGGACCTGAGCGACGAGCAGATTGCCCGCTTGCACCGGGGCGGCCATGACCCGGCGAAGGTCTACAACGCATATATGCGAGCCGTTGAGCACAAAGGCGGCCCAACCGTCATCCTGGCAAAGACGGTCAAGGGATATGGCTTTGGCAGCACGGAAGGCCGCAATGCCGCGCATAACGAGAAGAAGCTGACCGACGAGGGCGTGACCACCTTCGTGCAGCGCTTCAATATACCAGTGCCGGAGGATCAGGCCAAAGACGGCAAGCCCTGGAAGCCGGCGGACGATGCTCCAGAACTGCAGTACATGCAGGCCCGGCGCGCCGCACTGGGTGGTTACCTTCCCATGCGCGAGGTCAAGCCGTTTGAGTTTACCGCACCCTCGCTGAATTTCTTCAAGGAGTGGCTGGGCGGATCGAAGGGCCGCGCAGTCTCAACGACGATGGTCTTCGTCGCCATCCTGCGCGCATTGATGAAAGAGCAGGCAATCGGCAGGCTTATCGTTCCCATCGTGCCGGATGAGGGGCGCACCTTCGGCCTGGAATCAGCCATCAAGCAGGTGGGCATTTACGCAAACGAGGGTCAAAAGTACATCCCGCACGACAGCGACATGCTGTTGAGTTATCGCGAAGAAAAAGACGGCCAGATTCTGGAGGAGGGCATCACCGAAGCCGGTTCCATGGCCAGCTTCACCGCCGCCGGTACAGCCTACGCGAACTACGGCGTGCCCACCGTACCGTTCTACATGTACTATTCCATGTTTGGCTTCCAGCGCATCGGAGACATGGTGTGGGCCTTTGCCGATTCGCGCGGCAAGGGCTTCCTGATGGGTGGCACCGCAGGCCGCACGACCATGCTCGGCGAGGGGCTGCAGCATCAGGACGGCCACAGCCATGTGCTTGCAAGCACCGTACCGACATGCGTGAGCTACGACCCGGCATATGCCTTTGAACTGGCCGTGGTTATCCAGGACGGTCTGCGCCGCATGTATGCGGAAAACGAGCAGGTCTTCTACTACATCACGATGTACAACGAGGATTACGCGCAGCCGGAGATGCCGCAAGGCGACGGTGTGCGCGAGGGCATTGTGCGCGGGCTGTACCGCTTCAAGCCGGCCTTAAACGGCAATGCCACCGTGCAGCTGTTCGGCTCTGGCACCATCCTGAACGAGGTGGTGAAAGCGCAAGAGATACTCTCCTCGAAGTACGGTGTAGAGGCCGATGTGTGGAGCGTGCCCAGCTACACGGAACTTCGCCGTGACGCGCTCGCCGTCGAACGCTGGAACCGTCTGCATCCCGCCGAGCCGGAGAAGCAACCGTATCTGCTGACTGCTTTGGGAGATGCCAAGGGGCCCGTGATCGCTGCCAGCGATTACATGAAGGTTATGCCGGACTCGCTCGCACCGTGGCTGGGATCGCGGCTGGTCACGCTGGGTACGGATGGCTTCGGCCGCAGTGACAACCGCGAGTACCTGCGCCGGCACTTCGAAGTGGATGCTGCTGCGATCGTCGCCTCCACACTCTCCAAGCTGGTCCGCGAAGGCTGCATTGAGGCGGCGTTGGCGCGACAGGCGTTTGCTGATCTGGAAATCGACACCGAGAGCATGGACCCTTCAAAAAAGTAACGCACCCGTGTGCAGGGCGCTGACTGAGTGGTCAGCGCCCTTTCTGCATTTCACGGCACTGACGAGAGGAAGCTTGGGTAAACCACTGATTAGCAGCGCCATGATGCGCGGCATCTACGAAACCATGCAGAGCCTGCGCGCAACCAAGCGCGATATTGCGCTGTCAGGGGTGCTCCCACGCGCTGAACTCTCCCAGGTACGCGCGCAACCAGAGTCGCTTTATGCAGCGCTGCTGTCACAGGTGCACCGGCGGGATACCCTGCTCACGCAAGGGAATGATCGGTTGCTGCATGCAGCCGTGAGTGCTTGCTTCCCAAAGGCGGGCAACGGGCCGAAGGCTCATGTACTGCCCGGCAACCCTGACGAGTGCGCCGGGATCGCTGTGGGCATGGCACTGCAGCAAATCGCGGCCGCACGCAAGGCAGGGCGTGCATGCCCGGTGGTGATTGCGTTGTTGCGCGGCTTTCCACCGATGGCTGGTGTGCTTCAGCTCATCGAGCAGCACCAGATGCCGGTGCTGCTCGTCGCGCAGGGTGAGCCGGAATCGCGCACGGAGGCGCAACGCCGTCTTTCCCGTACAAAGGTGCCGGTTATGCCCGTGGACGCCTCCGATGCCGTCGCGGTGTGCCGCGTGGTGCAGGAATGTATGCTGCGCGCGCGCAATGGATGGGGTGGCGCGGTGCTGCACGCGTTCCATCTCCCGGACGCGGGCGACCCGCTGGTGACCTTCAGAAAGCACCTGCGAAATCCGGCTTGATGCCCCTTGTTGCATAGACGCACACAACTTGTCTCCTCTGGACGGGTAAACTGTTGATGTGGCGGCATATCTCAAACTTTCCCTGACGCGTAAGCTGCTGTTGCGATGGGTACTGTTCGAGATTTGCTCGCTCGTGATCCTCGTAGTTCCGCGGCAAACGCGCGCCCAGCAGCAGCCGGTAACGGATGTACCGGCAGCCACTCAGGTTGAACTTGCCAGCGTACGGCAGCCTGATCCCGCGCCGTCCAATCCAAACGCTTACGCGGCGGTGCCGGTTGCGGCCACGGTGCAGTCCGCGCAGCCGCCTTATCTCTTGCATTACAACTACGACGGCAGCAAGATTGTCGTAAAAGACCCGCTTGGCTCGACCTACATCCCGGTGGACAGCTGGATTTATCCAGCCATGCTGCGCCTGTATTCACTAGGGTATGTGGATACGGCTTATCTGGCGATGCGGCCATGGACGCGCCGCAGCCTTCTGCACATCCTGGACGACAGTGAGGATGACATCCGCTTCGATGGCAACGAGGAAGCCCTTGAGCTGCTGGACAAGCTCTACTACGCGTTGCGCGATGAGCCACGGCGCGACGGCCCGGTGAGCCGCGGCCTGGTCTACGGCACCGAGTCCGCGTATGCAGGCGCGCGCATTGTGGGCGGCACAGTCCTCCGCGACAGCTGGCATCTGGGCCAGAGCTTCATCAACGATTACGGCAGGCCGTACTCCAACGGCTTCAACACATACGACGGCGCGTCAGCCGCTGCCGAGGTGGGTCCGTTCTCGCTGTACGTTCGCGGCGAATTTCAGCATGCGCCTCCCTATGCGGGATACACCTACGCTCAAGCGGCGGCTCTGTCCTACATTGACCGCATCCCCTATGGCGGGACCCTCGACTACTTTGGCGGGTATGACCGTCCGCAGGCCACCATTCCCGAAGGTCCGCTGCCCTCGCAGAACAACTTCCGCCTTCTGGAAGCAACCGTCTCAGCGCATGTTATCGGGCATGAGATTTCGCTCGGGAAGTCCGACGCGTGGTTGGGCCCCGCCTTGGGCGGTGCCATGGCGTGGTCAAACAACGCGGAAAACATCTACAGCTTCCGCATCAACCGCGTCGAGCCGCTGCATATACCGCTCTTGAGCCGTCTTACCGGCGACTTCCGGTATGACTTTTTCATCGGCAGCCTTAAAGGGCACACTTACCCGCGTGACCCTTGGATTCATTCGGAGATGGTTGCTTTCTCGCCAACAAGAGACTTTCAGGTCAGTTTTCAGCGTACGATTATTTTCGGCGGAAAAGGTCATGAGCCGGTTACGCTGCACACCTTTCTAAAAGGTTTCTTCGATACCACAGACACGACCCTGCAGGAGAAGTACTCCCGCGACGATCCCGGAGCGCGTTTCAGCTCCGTCACCTTTTCGTACCGCCTGCCGTTTATCCGCAAGTACGCTACGCTTTACACCGATTCCACTACGCACGACGATATTTTTCCGATTAGTGCGCCACGCCGTGCAGGCTGGCGGCCCGGCATGTATTTTCCACGCGTACCATTTGTGCCGAAACTCGACTTCCGCGCGGAAGCCACTTACACCGACTATGTAACTTCGCGCAGCACCAATGGCCAAGGTGTATATGTCGAAACCATCCAACTGCAGGGTTATACCAACAAGGGTTTCATCCTGGCGGATTGGATTGGACGCGAAGCAAAGGGCGGTCAAGCCTGGCTGACTTATCATCTCTCAGGCAATGAATGGGTTTCCGTCAATTACCTGCGCAAGAAAAGTGGCTCCGATTTTATTCCGGGCGGAACAACGCAGAACATCTATCGGGCCGATGTTGTCAAACGTCTCACGCGTGACGTGGAACTGAGAGCCTGGTACCAGGCCGAGCGGTGGAAGGCACCGTTCTATAAACCAGGACAGCAGGGAACCAGTACCGGAGCGTTTCAGGTGACGTGGTACCCGGAGCTGCGTACGACGGCTCACTAGGACGCTGGCAGCAGCAGGACCAAGGTCTGCTACTCGTAGCGCAGCGCTTCAGCCGGCAGGATGCGTGCCGCCGAACTGCTGGGATAGAGCGTTGCCAGCAGCGATACAGCAAGCGAGACCGCCGCCACCAGCCCGCCGTCAGCCACTCGAGGCGCAAAGGGCAGGTAGTCGATCGAGTAGACCTCCGCTGACAGATGTACAAAATGGTAGTGGCCGCCGGCCCAGGCCACGCCATAGCCCAGCAACAAGCCCAGGACCGTTCCGGTAAGGGAGATAAGAAGCCCTTGCGCGAGAAAGATGCGCCGGATCTGGTTGGGCTGCACGCCAAAGCTCATCAAGACTGCGATGTCGCGCGTTTTTTCCATCACCAGCATGGTTAGCGCGATCAGGATGTTCAGCGCCGCCACGCACACGATCAAGGCAACCACGATGAAGGTAACGACCTGCTCCAGCTTCAACGCGCGGAAGAGTTCGTGATTCTGCTCCATCCAATTTGTGGTTTGGTATCCAGGTCCGGCAGCCTGCTCGATGGCTCTGCCCACACGATCAGCATGATACAGATCGTCGACCTTGAAGCTGATGACGGAAATTAAGTCCGGCTCTGAAAAGAGACGCTGCGCGTCTGAGAGGCGGATGAACCCATAGCTGGAGTCGTACTGATAGAAGCCGGAGTGGAAGATGCCGGCGAGCGTGAAACGCTGGTACTTCGGTACCAGACCCAGGGGCGTCAACTCACCTTGGGGGCTGGTGACAAGCACTGTGTCGCCGACCTCCGCGCCGATGGCCTCCGCCAGGTCAGAGCCGAGCACCAACGGCGGCAACGAACCAGCACCCTGCGTGGAAAGCGGAGCAATCGATCCCTGCCGCACAGCCTGGAGCAGGTCAGAGACGGTCTTTTCCTGTGCGGGAACAATTCCTTTGAGCAGGCCGCCGCCGGAGCGCGCGCCGCGTGAGATCAATACCTGCCCGTATAACCCTGGTGCCGCCGCTGTCACGTGAGGAACGAGAAGGAGGCGCGAAAGCAAAGGTCTCCAGTCGCGTATGCCATCTGCCGCGGCCTTCATCAACTCCACGTGCGCGGTCGATCCAAGCAGCCGGGACTGCAGATCGCGCCGCATCCCATTCGTGATGGCCAGCGCGATGATCAGTGACGCGACACCGGCCGCGACACCAAGGATTGAGATTCCTGTAATGACGCCAATAACGGCCTGGCGGCGCTTCGCCCGCAAATACCGAGCCGCAATGAAGAGTTCAAAGCGCATTGAACTCGGACTCAATCATCGCGCGAACGTTTTTACGCTGACCGCGTTTTCATTGCGATCAAAGACGCGAACCGCAATGGTGTGTTCGCCAGATCCAGTGACCGGAACGGTCCAGTCATAATGCTCCGTAAGGGAATCACTAAGGTGTCCGGCAGGTTCCAGGTACTGCCATGGGCCAGCATCCAGGGAGAACTCCGCGTGAGCAATTGGACTTGTCGCGTCCCTTGCATCGAATGTGGCGTGCAGTTGGCCGTTGCGGACAATGGCACTCAGCGTGCCGGGCACGGGCGGCGTGGTGTCGATGATGAACGGTGCGGAGATGCGCTCGGCTGTCAGGGCGTCGGCGTCGGTGTGCACGGGAGCATCGCTGGCAGTCACTCGAACTTCGTATTCGCCGTCAGGCAGAAGGGCAGAGTCGAAGGAGTAAGCATGCTCACTGATCTTGTCCTTGAGATGATTCCACGTCTGCTCGTGCACGTCACGAAAGTCCAGCGCGAACATAAGGTCATCGTTGTTGGGATCGTGGGCGAGCCAGCGCACCGTAACGGCGTTGCGGTCACGTTGCGCGATCAATGGCGGTGGGCTGCTTTCTCCAGAAGAGAGCAACGGACCAGATGAAGGTGCCCCTCTAAAGCTGATGGCAACACTGCCGCTGCCAGCTGAAGGTGGCGTGGCCGGAATCCGTGCGCCCGGTTGGACGGCGATGTCATCCACCACGGGCGGCAAATTACGCGTGAGATAGTTCACCGTCACGGAGCGAAGTTGCGCGCCGGGGTGCAGCACAGCTTTCCACTGCAGATACCGCGTCGAAGGGATGGGAAGCGGAGTCTGGGCCTGCTTGACCGGCGTCCAATCTGACCACAGCCTTGCCAGGTTGTCGCGCGGATTTTCAATGTTACCGGACCGGGCAAATAGATCGATGCCCGACGGGCTGCCCAGAACCTCAAAGCGGCCCCAGCGTGTTGCGGCCTGGCCATCGAATACGTCTGACGTATACGTTGCGTTAGCGGCAGGAACGTCCGAAAGCTGCAGCAGTTTACCGCTGTTTGCCGTCGCCAAGGCAATGCCGGACGGTGTCTGTGCCATCGCGATTACCTGGCTTGCCTCGGTGTGCGCCACGTCTGTATAGCTGCCGGGGTCGGCTGGATCTAGCCGGTACACACGCCCACGATTGCCAGTCCCGGCAAACAATGCACCATTGCGGAAGGCCAAGGCATAGACAACATCTTCGTGCAGTTGCAAGAGGCGAAGCGGCGTGCCGTCTGGCGTGATGCGATCGATCTCGGAGCCATCCGGAACAATGGTGTTGTTGCTGGCGGAGAGTGACGACCCAGGCTGCAGAATTGTAATGGATACACCCGTTTGGCCGGAGGCGGGTAATGGAGGTAGCGGAGGTGGCCTGCGGTCTCCCACGGCGGCGGCGTACAAGTTCCCGGCCGGATCGAGTGCCAGCGCCGTAATCTCATGCTTTGGCGCGGCGTACAGCGCGAACGGTTTGCCGTCCGGCGCGATTCGATAAATGATGCCGGCGCCATCCGATCCGGTGTAAACCGTTCCATCCGGTGCAACCAGCAGCGTGCGGATGTGCTGGTCGCCGGACCGGAAGAAAACCTCGGGCTTTGCAGCAGGGTTCTTCAGCGAGACGCGATAGATGGCAGCCGGTGCTCCCGTTGCCACCAGCAGATCACCATTCGCGGCAAACGCAAGACTCCAGAGATACTTTGGTTTTTCCGGCGTGAGTGATGCATCAAAAATCACTTGCGGCGTTCCATCTTTGGAAACTCGATAGACCTTGCCATCCGGCGAAGTGGCGGCAAGCACGCTGCCATCTGCCAGGGGGAGCAGCGCCTGCACGTTCAGCTCCTTAAACGCAGCTGCAGTGGTGACCGCTCCCTTACCGTCAACGCGGAGCACTTGCGAGCCGCCTGAAGCACCGCCGGTACCCGCATATAAATCAGTCCCAACGGCAGCGAGCGACCAGAGGAAGGTCGCCGGTGTGGTTGCCAGAGTGGGGGGGGGCGCGGGGGGGGGGGCGCCCCGCCCCCGCCGGGACCGCGCCCC
>CAXTXE010000028.1:0-43397 GCA_964248165.1 uncultured Terriglobus sp. | reverse complement strand
ACGCAATCCCGCCAACCCCGCCAGGTCCGGAAGGAAGCAACGGTAACGGGCTAGTGTGTGCGCAGTAGGTCACCCGGCGCTTTTTGCTTTTGGTACCTGCGCTCCTCCTCATGCCACAACTCCTAAACTCTAAGTGGGCGCTTGCCGGGCTGTTCCTGATTGATGGTATCGGCTTTGGCACGTGGGCGGGGCATATCGCGGTCTACAAGCAGGCGCTGGCCATCAGCAATGCGCAGTTGACAATGGTCCTGGTTGCGGTGGTCCTCGGGTCCATCGTGTCGATGCCGTTAGCCGGGCAACTGGCAGCTGCGCGGGGCAGCCGGTGGATGTGCGTCGCCAGTCTTCTCGTGTATCTCGTCTCCATCCTGCTGTTGAGCCGTGCAGTGCATTTTTGGCTGCTGGTTGCCTTTGGACTCTTCTTCGGGGTAACGAAGGGCGCCGTGGACATCGCCATCAACACGCAGGCGATCAGCCTGGAAGAGCCGGGTAAGCGCTCCGATATGAGCTTCCTGCAGGGCTGCTGGAGTGTTGGCGGCCTCAGTGGTTCGGGCCTCGCATCGGTATTGCTGCAGCATGGAGGTACTGTTCCGCGTGATCTTATGATCGCCACGGGACTGCTTGCACTGCTGGCGGCAGTCAGCCTGCCTGGGTTGGGAAAAGGCGTCGCCGCTGCTCCGCGTGAACGTTTCCGCAAGCCTGGGCGCAACCTCTTCTTCATCGGCCTGCTGGCCTTTGCCGGTCTGATGGCCGAGGGATCCATCTCTGACTGGACTTCCGTGTATCTCCACACCGACCTGCATCTCAGCCTGTCACTCGCTGCCGCCGGATTCAGCGTGTATGCGATTGCCATGGCGGGGATGCGCTTCACCGGCGATTGGCTGGCGGAGCGGCTTTCCGGCAAACGCCTCTTGTTCCTGAGCGGCGCGCTGATCGCTGCAGGGATAACGACCCTGCTGCTGTGCCATGCGACGTGGCTGGCGGCGCTTGGTCTGGCCATGGCGGGCATGGGCACGGCAAACGTTGTTCCGGTGCTGTGGAGCGTCGCAGGCCGCGACACCATCGGTGCGGGTCCAGCCATCTCCATTGTGGCAACCATCGGCTACTTCGGTTTTCTGGCCGGTCCGCCTCTCATCGGATCGCTGGCGTCTCTTGCAGGACTTGCCCACGCGCTCTGGGTGCTGGTTTTTGCGGGGGTGGTGCTGGCTGTCTCCCCTCTTCTGCTGCGGCAGGTTGCGTGGCATGCTGCTCCACGCAATGTAGAGGATTTACCCCTGGCCGGCGTCTAGCGTGTTGTGCAGAAGGTATGCTTCTCTCTGATGGTGAAGCGCCTGACGCACCGGCGCGGGGGAACGTTACGTTGAGTTTGCAGTTGAAGCCGCCTATATCGCGGCGGGTAAAGATTTCGTCCGTGGGAACCTATGTTCCGCCACGCGTTTTGACCAACGCCGACCTGGAAAAGATGGTGGACACCAACGATCAATGGATCACCGAGCGGACCGGCATCCGCGAGCGCCATATCGCGGACGACGGAACAGCCACCAGCGACCTCGCCGTCGAAGCGGCGCGCGATTGCCTGAGCCGCCGCGGGGTGCATGCAGACGAGGTAGGCTGCATCGTGGTGGGAACCGTTACTCCGGATATGCTGTTTCCGGCGACGGCGTGCCTGGTGCAGGACAAACTGGGGGCGAAGCATACGTGGGGCTTCGATCTGCTGGCCGCGTGCTCTGCCTTTACCTACTCATTGCAGATGGGTGCCAAGCTGGTCGAGACAGGAGCGCACGACAAGGTCCTGGTCATCGGCGCGGACAAGATCAGCGCCATCGTCGACTACACCGATCGCGCCACGTGCATCCTCTTTGGCGACGGTGCGGGCGCGGTGTTGCTGGAGCCATGCGAAGAAGGTGAGATTGGCTTGATCAACTTCTGGCATGAGGTGGATGGCGCCGGCGGCCCCAGCCTGTGCATGCCCGCCGGCGGATCGCTGCATCCTCCCAGTGAACAGACACTTCGGGACGGCATGCATTTCATCAAGCAGGAAGGCCAGACCGTCTACAAGTTCGCGGTCCGTAAGATGATGGAGGCAAGCGAGCGCGTGCTGGCGGAGGCAGGCGTGAGCGGGTCGGAGATTGCCTGCTTTATCCCGCACCAGGCCAATAAACGCATCATTGAGGCCACAGCCGAACGCCTTGGGCTCCCTCCGGAGCGCGTGCTCATCAATATCGACCGTTACGGCAACACCATTGGTGCCACCATTCCGCTGGGTATGGGGACGGCGCTGGAAGAGGGCCGCCTGAAGAAGGGCGATCTTGTCCTGCTGGCCAGTGTGGGTGCCGGATTCACCGTGGGTGCCACGCTCCTGCGCTGGGAGTTCTGACCTGATTCGCAGACTTATAAAAGGGCTTGACGGCGAACTATCTGACAGATATATCTATTAGAAGCATGAACGAGCCAACCAAGACAACAACCGCCGACGCGCTGCTGGGCCTGCTCAGCCTTGGCTCCATGTCTGGCTACCAGCTGCGGCAACTCATCGACGAGTCGATTGGCAATTTCTGGACAGAGAGCTACGGTCAGATTTATCCGACCCTGAAGAAGCTGGTCGCCGAAGGCATGGTGACAGCGCAGGTGGAAGCGAGGTCGGAAAAGGCCGAGCGAACGCTTTACTCGTTGACTGCCGCCGGAAGGAGGCGCGTGCACGATTGGCTGCAACTGCCTGCCCAGGTGCGCCCGCCGCGAAATGAATTGTTGCTGAAGCTGTTCTTCAGCGGCCTTGTCCCAAGAGAGATTGCCACCCGGCAACTGGAGGCCTTTCGTGCGTTGCAGATGCAGCGCGTTGCTCGTTACAAGATCACGGCTGAAGAGACGGAACGCCGTCACGCGAAGCACCCGGACCTGCCGTATTGGCTCATCACGGTCCGCTACGGTCTGCATGAGGCACAGGCGCTGATCGCCTGGTCTGAGGAGGCGCTCCGCACGTTGGCAGCGCTACGTTCGGCTCCTGCGCCCGCATTGGCCGGGAAATCTTCAACTCACAAGGAAGGCATCGCATGATTGCCACAGATCCGTTCTGGATGACGCCGTTGTTACTCGTTCACATCGCTGCCGGTACGGGCGGACTCATCCTCGCTCCGGTAGCTCTGGCAACTGCAAAAGGCGGCAAGCAGCACCGGCGCTGGGGCATGGTCTACCTCTGGTGCGCGGGCATCGTCGCCGCGACGGCAATCCCAATGGCAATCTACCGGCCTGTGCTCTTCCTGGCGCTGGTCGCGGTTTTTAGCTTCTATGCTGCGTTCTCAGGGTACCGTGTGCTCAAACTAAAGGATCTCCAGCGTGGCGGCCGTGCAAAGGCGGTGGACTGGACCGCCGCAATTCTGACGTTCGGCAGCAGCCTTGCGCTGGCGATTCTTGGCTGGTTCCGGCCAGACATCATGCGGATGCCTCGCGTCGTTCCCGTCATCTTTGGCCTGATTGGAATGCGGCTCGCCTATGCGGAGATGAAAAGCTTCATCGTCAAGCCAAAGGAGAAGATGTTCTGGTGGTACACGCATCTGGGTAACTTCATCGGCAGCTACATCGCCCTGTGGTCAGCCTTTAGCGTGGTGACGCTAACACAATACTTTGGCAACGCGTGGTACGTGTGGTTGTGGCCGACCATCCTCGGTGTACCGGCGATCATCCTGACCGTTGGCTACTACTCGCGGAAGTTCGCGCCAAAAACGGTACAAGCGGCAGCCTGAGATGTTTGCAAACGCATGCGGTTCATGCAACGGCCGCTGCCGCGACCTGCTTGCGAGCCCTGCTGTTGCTCCGCAGCTTGAGAATCGCATAGATGATGCCAAAAACAACCGATCCCCACACAACAACCAGCAAGATCCAGCCATACTTATCCGCAAACCGCAGGTAGACCGGCATGATGCGGCGTCCATAATGAACGCCAAGCCAGGCGTAGAACGCGTGCCGGGCGAAGCGGCTGACGGTGAAGCTGAAGTAATAGCGGCCTCGGGGCATCTTGAGCGCACCCGCGGCGATCAGAAAGGGCATCAGTGGTGCGGGCGGAGGCAGAATCGCAGGCAGTGCCACTGAAAGCAGGGCATGCTCTTCCGTCCAGTGCGTGATGCGATTTCTGAAGCGGCGCGGGACGTACTTTTCAAACAGCGGCATGCCACCCACGACACCCGTCTGATAGCTTGCCGCCGCACCCACGATTGAACCGAGCGTGGCCACAAGCGTTACCATGAACCAGGCGTGCCGCTGCGCCGCGATCAAGACGACGAGGATGTCACTGGAGCCGGGGATAGGAAGCGGAATGGGCGACGAGTCAATAACGCAGATGAAAAAAAGGCCTAGGAGGCCCAACTGAAAAAAGTAGCGCACCAGCTTGCGCCCGCTGCTTGCAGAGTGTTTGGGTGGCACGGGTACCGGCGCCGTGCCGGACTCCTGGAGCAGGGTAAGGAACATAAGGTTATACAGTAAGACGCGTTTCTGAACATGGAAGTCGCGGGAAGTCACAACATGCGCAACTGGTATCCGGGCAGCACGCCATTTTGTTCCGCCATGCGATAGAAACGATCAACCGCGCGTACGCAGTCCGTGTCCAGGACGTAATGGATGTTCGTGGAGAGGTATTCGCGAATGGTGTGCGCGGGCAGCGCGGTGCGGGGCTGCCACTCAGCCACCAGGTCATCGATGTGGCTCAAACCTGCATCTCGCGAGGCAAGCAGGTCATCGCAAAGCTGGTCGCGCGTGATGCCGCACCGCTGAAGTGCATCCGGCCGGACGGCCCATACCGCAGCCACCCAGGGCAGATCTGTGTGCCTGTGCCAAAGTTCGGCCAGGTCAACCCAGGTGCACTCTTCCAGGCTTCCCCCGGAGTCGCGAGCCTCCAGGGCCAGCAGGGCGGGGTCGCCGATGAGCAGCGCCGCATCATGCAGGGCGAGCATGGTTGGCAGGTCTGCCCGTGTCTCCGTCAGCAGCGGATCATTGGCATAAAACTGCTTCAGCAGGATGCGCACATACGCGGCAGAGGAGCGCGAAGCTGCGTCGGCGGCAATTGTCCTCACGTTTTCCGGGGAAACGCCCGGACGCAGGACGAATTGAATGGACCGTACCCGCTCGCGCGAGGCGATGGTGCACCCGGGAACCGCCCTGACCTCCGGCAACGTGGCAAGCGCCGCGATTGGAATCAAACCCAGGTCAGCCTCGCCGCTCGCAAGCTGCGCGGCGCATCGTGAGGGGAGCGTGTAATGCATGTGGTAGCGTTCGCGCAGGATTGCGGCGCGCGGTTCATGCTCAAAGTCCCACAGGAGCGGCGCGGGATTGAGAAAATTAATGGCCGCCACACGCAACCTGTTCGGATTGGTGAGTGCTTCTGGCAAGGCTCTTGTTGGATGAGCGGTCCGCGCGTGCCGGTGCCCCTGCTGCAAGCGTGCATCCGGCTCGCCTGTCGTGTTATAGCGGATCGCGCGAGATGATGTATAACCGTCGCACCGGAGAAACCTTGAGCACAGCAGCCCAAAGCAGGGGGGAACAGCCGCGGACGGGCGTTGACGCAGCCGAAAACCGGCTGGCCTGGCTGGCCATGATTCTGACGCCGCAGATGGGTGCAACCCGGACCCTGCGCGCCATGTCCTTGCTGACCTTCCCAGCACAGATTTTCAGCGCATCGCTTACAGACTTGGAAGGCCTCAATCTTCCGCCGGCATCCGCCCGCTTTATCTTTGAAGGCAAAGCGCGTGCCGCGGCCGAAAGCGAGGCACAGCGCCTCGCCGAACAGAACGCCGGGTTTCTGACCCATGACTGTCCGGATTACCCAGAGCGTCTCCTCGAGATCTACGACCCGCCCGCTGTGCTGTGGTACCGGGGCGACACGTCCGTGCTAGCCGTTCCCGGAGTAGCTGTCGTTGGCACCCGCCACCCGTCACCGTACGGCTCAGGCATGGCTCAGATGCTCTCGCGTGAGCTGGCCAGCCGCGGGCTTTCCATCCTAAGCGGCATGGCACGTGGAATCGATACAGAGGCGCACAAGGGCGCGCTTGAAGCCAGGGGCAAGACGGTCGCCGTCTGGGGCACGGGTATCGACGTCATCTACCCGAAGGAGAACAAGCGCCTTGCGGAGCAGATATTGCAAAGCGGCGGCTGCATCCTGAGCGAATTTCCTCTTGGCACATTCCCCGCCCCGCAGAACTTTCCCGTGCGCAACCGCGTTCTCAGCGGCATGAGTGTCGGTGTCCTTGTGGTCGAGGCGGCCGAGCACAGCGGGACCCGGATCACGGCCCGGTGTGCCATGGAGCAGAATCGCGATGTGTACGCCGTGCCCGGAAATGTAACAAACAAAGGTTCGTGGACACCCAACACACTCATCAAGCAGGGAGCCAAGCTGACCGCAACCTGGGAGGACATATGGGAAGACCTTCCAAGCCAGGTGCGGATAGACCTGGAGGACCGGATGGGAACCGCAGCTGCATCCGGTGAGGCCGCAAGTGCATCCTTATTCTCACAGAGCAACCTCTCGCCAACAGAGCGTACGGTCTTTCAGCAGCTGCGGCATGACGAATCGGTGCAGCTGGATGAACTCATTGAGCGGCTGGAAGGGCAGTTGCAGTCGCCAGAGATATTCACAGCACTCTTTGAGCTGGAATTGGCGGGCCGTATCCGCCAGCTACCCGGAAAGCATTATGTGCGAACCTTTTAGGGCCGTTGCATTCCGCCCTTTGTGACCTTTCCGGGACAGGTACGGTCGAAGAAAGCATCAGGACCGGCGTGACGCACCGCGCAAAGCATGGTAGGTTCTCAGCCAGACAGGGCATTGCGAACGGCAGCCCGGGCCAGCACCTAAGAAGAGCAACGGAACGGCAGAAATCGGGAACAGGCAATGAGTAAGAATCTGGTGATCGTGGAGTCGCCCGCGAAGGCGAAGACGATCAATAAGTATCTCGGCAGCGACTACACGGTGGAGGCATCGCTGGGCCACATCATGGACCTGCCCAAAAACGACATTGGCGTGGAGTTGAAGCGCCGCACGTTTGAGCCGAAGCTCATCATCTCGCCGGGCAAGGAAAAGCTGGTGGACCGGCTGAAGAAGCTGGCCAGCAAGGCCGACGCCGTTTATCTCGCCCCCGACCCGGACCGCGAGGGCGAGGCCATCGCCGCGCATCTGCAATTGCAATTGCAGCCTTCCATGAAGGACAAGAATCGCATTCAGCGCGTCACCTTCAATGAAATCACAAAAAAGGCTGTCACTGACGCCTTCAGCCACGCCCGTGGCGTAGACCAGAATCTGATGTACGCGCAGCAGACGCGGCGCGTCCTGGACCGCCTGGTCGGCTACGAAATCTCGCCGCTGCTGTGGGACAAGGTACGCCGCGGGCTCTCCGCCGGCCGCGTACAGACCGTCGCGCTTCGTTTGATCGTGGACCGCGAGAACGAGATCAAGCACTTCAACCCCGTCGAGTACTGGCCGGTAGACGCGAAGCTGAAGCCCACAGGTGGCAAACAGGAGTTCATCGCGCGCCTCTACGCTATCGACAATCAGCGCATCAGCGTCGACACCGTAGGCGCTCCCGCGTTGCCGGACGGCACCATGGCAGAGCAGGCGAAGGCGCAGATGGAGCGTGCCACATGGAGCGTCACATCCGTGGAGGCGAAAGAGCGGCGCCGCAATCCGCCAGCGCCGTTCTCCACCTCGCAACTGCAGCAGCAGGCTTCCAACCGCCTTGGTTTCAACGTCAAGCGGACCATGGGCGTGGCGCAGCGGCTCTACGAAGGCGTGGAGCTTGGCAGCGATGGCACCGTCGGTCTCATCACCTATATGCGCACGGACTCCACGCGCGTTGCGCCGGTCGCTATCGACATGGCGCGGGACTACATCAAGGCCCTCGGCCCGCAATATCTTCCTGCCCGGCCAAATGAGTTCAAAGGCAAGAAGGATGCGCAGGACGCGCACGAGGCCATTCGTCCCACAAACGTTGCCTACACGCCGGAGAGCATTCGCCGGTATCTTAGCGACGAGCAATTCCGCTTATACGACCTGATCTGGCGGCGCTTCGTGGCCAGCCAGATGACTCCCGCCGTCTACGATCAGACCTCGGTGGAGATCGAGGGCCGTTCCGGTAGGAGCTATAACGCCCGTGTCTCTGGCTCGGTGCTGAAGTTCGACGGCTTCTTGAAGGTCGCAGCCCCCCGCGCGGGAAAAGCCGCAGCTCCCGGCGAATCGAAAGACGGAAGCGACCAGGGCAGCGATGAAGAGGATACCGCGTTGCCCGCACTCAAGCAGGGTCAGCCGCTCGACCTTGTTGCCGTCGTGACGGAGCAGAAGTTTACAGAGCCTCCTCCACGCTTCAACGAAGCCTCGCTGGTCAAGGAACTCGAAGAGCGCGGCATCGGCCGCCCATCCACGTACGCCTCCATCATCAACACCATCCAGGACCGCGATTACGTCAAGAAGCTCGCCCGCAAATTCGTGCCCACAGAAATCGGCATGGTCGTCACCACGCTTCTGGTCAAGAACTTCCCCTACATCTTTGACATGGACTACACGCGCCGCCTGGAGGAAGAACTTGACCGCGTGGAGGACGGCGAGGAGAAGTGGACAGACCTGCTGGACGGCTTTTACGGCCACCTGACGGACGAGATCAAGGTCGCCGAAAAATCCATGGAAGACATCAAGCGCATGGAGCACAGCACTGAAGAGGTATGCGAAAAGTGCGGCTCACCGCTGATCCTTAAGTGGGGCAAGTTCGGCTCGTTCTACTCCTGCTCGGCGTTCACGAAAGCCAAACCGAAGACCATCGCCGTCTCTGCGTGGAAGAAAGACGCGAAGGCGACGGCAAGGCGCGTCACGGAAGCGTTCGAGTACCCCTTTCTGGTCAAAGGCATGGTCGATGATGCCGAGGCAAGTAACGAGCAGGTTCACGACGACAAACAACTGGCCGCCGCTCTAAAACTCGCCGCCACGCGGGGCAAGAGCATCCGCGTCGAGCCGGAAAGCTGTGACTTCACCAAGGAAAACTTCGCCGACAAACCTGACCTTGCCGCCATGGAAGCCGGCGACACCGAGGAAGAGGAGTTCTGCGAAAACTGCGGCAAGCAGATGGTGCTGAAAAACGGCCCATGGGGTCCGTTCATGAGCTGCCCCGACTACACCGCTGACCCGCCGTGCAAGACCGTCCGCCGCCTGAACCAGAAGGTCCAGCAGAAGCCGCCAGAGCCTACCGGCGAACCCTGCCCGGAGTGCGGCATGGAGCTCGTCAAGCGGCAGGGCAGCTACGGCGAGTTCGTCTCCTGCTCCGGCTATCCAAAGTGCAAGTACGTCAAGCAAACCCTCCTGGACGTCCCCTGTCCCAAGTGCGGTACGGGCAAGCTGGCGGAGCGTAAGTCCAAGATGGGCAACATCTTCTACGGCTGCACCAACTACCCGAAATGCGACTTCACCAGCAACCTCAAGCTCATCGCGAGGCCATGTCCGCGGGGCAACAGCACCTACCTGCTAGAGGTGCCGAACCGCGCCGACGGAACCATCCACGAGGTCTGCCCGCACAACCACGACGCCCTGCCGAAACGCCGTCCGAAAAAAGGGAAGGCCATTGCGGAAGAGCCGGTCGACCCCATTGCGTGCGATTTCGACGTCTCCACCGGACAGCCAATCCCGGTGAAGGAGCCGGTAACGGTGCCGGTGCTGCAACTGCCTGATCCGGACATGACCAGGCCGTTGATTGAAAGTGTTGCATAAAAGTTCAATCATTGTTGATTTACTAAACACGCGGTGAAGCGTTTGGACTTCTTGTTTCCTCTAACCTGAAGCGCTGGTACAACAGTACCGACCGGCCATGTGAAGCAGGCTGGTGTGCGTCTTGCGGCAGAGTCGTACCGCCGTATTCTTTGAAAGTGTGAGTGGGCATGGCAAAGGCAATGTGGAACGGCCAGACGGTGGCCGAAAGCGAGACATTTCAGACCGTTGAAGGCAACATCTACTTCCCGGAAGAGACCGTCAAACGCGAGTTTCTCCGTCCCAGTTCAACGTCCTCTTCGTGTCCCTGGAAGGGCCAGGCGCGCTACTTTACGCTGCTGGTTGACGGCCAGGAGAATCCTGACGCGGCCTGGTACTACCCGGATCCAAAGCCGGCGGCACGGCAGGTGAAGCATCACATCGCCTTCTGGCGTGGCGTCGAGGTGTCAAAGTAACCCTCACCTGCGCCTTTTGGAAGCGGTCACCGTAATTTTGCCCTGAGGCGCTCTACAGCGCGAAGCACAGCGTCACTGTGGCGAAGCCGCTCCGGTATCTGAGGGTGAACGGCACCGCGATGCAGCAGGAGCAGGAACACCCCCGCGCCAAGCAGGGTGACACTGAGCACCATCAGCAACACACCCAGCCAGCGCATCCTGCGTCTGGGACGGGACTCCTGCCGGTTACGGTGAACTGCTTCCGCAAGTTCCACCCAGGCGTCCTCAGGTTCTTCCGTGCGGAGACCGCTTGCGTGGACTGCTTCCAGAAAGCTGCGTACGGTCCCATCTGCATCCAAGCCGCAGCATTGCGCGTAGGATCGCACGATGCCCCGGTTGAAGACGCCGCCGGGCAGTTCAGCGAACCGGTTGTCTTCAAGCGCGTGCAGGTGCCGGAGGGCAACACGCGTGGACACGGCGACGGCATCCAGCGAGATGCCGCGGCGTTCGCGTTCCTGTCTCAGCTCCTCTCCAAAATGCATGCGTCTGCTTGCCCGGGTTTGCCGCTACCTTTGAGAGTTGTGTTAGCGTTTTTGATGCTGCGGAGTTGCTAGCCGCATCGTAATACCGCTGGGCATCAACATGGAAGCCGATTGCATCCTGCGTGATACCGTCAGACTCTGCACCGGCACCAAAAAAGTACTCTGCGCGCAAGATGGGGATGGTGCGGCACGCACGGCGTCATAAAACTGGATGCATGGACACGCTACTCTTTACATACGCTCCGATGCCGGTGCCATCACAACATGCGACGGTAATTGCGGACTGCCGTTGGCAGGCTTTGCTGCGGCGAACCCCTGCTCAACGGCCGGACGGCACTCCGGATCATTTCTTGTATGGAGTCACCAGTACCGGCGTGGTTTGCCGTCCTGATTGCGCCAGCCGCCGTCCCAGGCGAGCGAATGTTTGCTTCTTTGATGCATTGCCAGACGCGCTGAAAGCAGGCTTCCGTCCATGCCTCCGCTGCCGCCCTGACGGCATGTCTCCGGCAGATGAGCTTGCACAGCGTATCGATCGCGTTCGCCGCTTCATTGAGGTCAATGCAGCCGAAAAGCGGCTCTCCCTCGCGTCTCTGGCGCAGATCGCAGGACTAAGTCCCTTTCATCTGCAGCGCAGCTTCCGCGCCGCCCTGGGCGTTTCGCCCGCGGAGTACACTCGCCGCGTGCGCACGGAGCGCTTCGCGGATGCGCTGAATCAGGGCAGTGTGACCACTGCGGTCTACGCGGCCGGCTTCGAGTCGCCACACAGCGTCTACGGCAAGGCTGTGCCTCCGCTCGGCATGACGCCCTCCAGCCGCAAGCGAAAAGGAACGGGCGAACGGATTGGCTATTGCATCGCGGACTCACCGCTGGGCCGCATGATGGTTGCGGCCGCGCCGCAGGGCATCTGCAGCATCGCCTTCGCCGATACGGATGAGGAACTGCTGAGCGAACTCCGCGAGCGGTTTGCCGCGGCAGAACTCCACGCGGATGACGCCCCGCTGGCGGGTGCTGTGCAGGAGGTTCTCGCGTCACTGCATGAGCCAGCTGCGGCGCTGACCTTCCCGCTGCACACACGCGCTACCGCCTTCCAGCAACGGGTATGGAAAGCATTGCGGGCCATTCCACGCGGAGAAACACGAACCTACACAGACGTCGCCGAAGCCATTGGCATGCCCTCTGCCGTCCGAGCCGTGGCTCGCGCTTGCGCCACCAACCCTATCGCGCTCGCCGTGCCCTGCCACCGCGTCGTCGGCTCGAGCGGAGCACTCACCGGCTACCGCTGGGGCACAGATCGCAAGAAGAAGCTGCTGCAACTGGAAGGTGCATTACGTATCGATGCAGACGCGCGCTGATCCGATATCTAACTAAGCCACCAACGTTCAGACGCGAGCACCTTAATCAGAAGCGAGCGTGAGCCGCTTATGTAAGTCAGCTAAAGCCGCTCTCTTGGGACGCAGACCTACAACAGGGGAGACGGGCTGAAGGCCCGTGACATAACAGCCTAGGCCGAAGGCCTAGGTACATGATTGTATTTAGAAGTTGCGGGCTGTAGGCTCGCGCTAAACGAGAAATCCGATCTTTAAGAAAAACCATAGAAAGAGCGCTAAACATCCAGAGGCGATAGCTATAAAACGATTCCGCTCACTGACGGCGCCGAACACGATTGCAAAGACTGCTGCAAGCAGACCGGAGTCTAGCCAAGGTCGAAATCTATTTGCGGCTGCGGGATCAAATGGGCTACCGGGCGGAATTGGGCAGCTAACTACAAGGATTACCACGGAGGCGATTGACATGGAAATTGCTAATGCGAAGCGCCATGAATGCTTCATGATCTACCCTGAATGTTGATCAATTCTTTGAACGACTACTACAATAACCCCTTGGTACTCGGCAACAAATCCTTCATGCGCTCATCCCGGCTTACCGCGCCGCGCAACGCTCGCGCAAACGCCTTGAAGATCGCCTCGATTTTGTGGTGATTGCTCCGACCATACATCGTCTTGACATGTACATTACACCTGCCGCCACGGGCGAACCCATCGAAGAAATCCGTAACTAACTCTGTCTGCAAATCACCAACCACCGGCACAGTTACCTGGTCATCGACAACATAGCCGACGCGCCCGCTCATATCGACGGCGGCAACCGCCAGGGTCTCATCCATGGCCATGACAAAATACCCCGCGCGCAGAATACCTTTCTTATCACCCAGCGCCTTATCAAACGCCTCGCCCAGCGCGATGCCCACATCTTCCACGGTGTGGTGCTGATCGACATCCAGATCACCCGTGCACTGCAGGTCGAGGTCGAAGCCGCCATGCCGGGTAAACAATTCCAGCATGTGATCGAAGAAGCGAATGCCCGTCGAGACGTGATACGTCCCTTGCCCATCCAGGTTCAGGCGAAGCTTGATTTGTGTTTCCGTCGTGGCGCGGTCTGCTACTCCGACGCGTGGCTTCGATCCCACCTTAGCCTGCGGCGAAGGTGGGGCGCCCACGTTGATTGCCGGCGAAAGATGGATGTCGCTGGCGTTCTCTGGATTACTCATACTCAGGTGCCTCCTTTGGCTCGGTCTCTGGCCGTTGCGCTTCGGTGGGAGTCCAGCGCATCGCCGCCAGCGAGTCACGCAGCGCCGCGATGCCGGTGTCCACCTGATCCGCAATCCCGACCGTGATGCGGACGCAGCCATCCAGACCTGGATCAGCGGACCGGTCACGCACCAGTACGCCGCGCGCGCGCATGGCCGCGACGAACTCCTTGTGCCGCGGCCCGATGTGCATCAGCACAAAGTTGGCGTGCGAAGGCCAGCGTGGAACGCGCATGTGGTCCAGCGCCTTCTCAATGCGCGCGCGCCCCGTACGAATCTGCTCGACATACCAATTGATGTACTCCGTGTCACCGATACTGGCCGCGACGGCGGCGAGCGCCACGCCATTGACGTTGTACGGTGACGTAGCTTTGCGGAGATGCTGCATCAACTCCACCGGGCCGGCCAGCAGGCCAACGCGGAGGTTGGCAAGTCCGTACGCCTTTGAGAAGGTACGCGCCACGATCATGTTGCGTGGTAAGTCATGATCCCGCACACCCGCTGCTCGCGTGTACGGGGCACCCTCGTTGTCCATGAGATCGGATATGACTGATTCACCGAAGAAGTGGTAATACGCTTCGTCCACTAGAACGACCGCATGCGGCGCGGCGGATGCAATCGCGTGAATCTGCTCACGCGTGATCGTCGCACCCGTGGGATTGTTTGGGCTGCACAGGATAATGAGTTTGGTCTTCGGTGTGATGGCGGCGAGCAGCCGTTCGTAAGGAAAACTAAGTGTCTGATCTGCCTGGATGCGGACGGCCTTCGCACCCATTGCCAGCGTGTTCACGTCGTACATGAAGAACGACGGCACCGCAAACAGGCATTCATCGCCCTCTTCCAGAAAGGTGAAGGTCACGATATGGATGGCTTCGTCTACGGCGTTGGTCAGCAGTACCTGCTCTGGCCGCAGGTGGAGATGCTGCGCGACGATGGCTTCTACGGGCGCGCGCTCTGGATAGACGGTAAAGCTTTCCAGCGTCAACTTGCCGAGTGCCTCGCGCACCCGGGGCGAGGGTGCATGCGTGTTCTCATTAAAATCAAGCCGCAGTGCCGTGCGTCCCGCCAGTGGCGGATGATACTCCGGCATAGCCAGGATCGCGCGGCGCGGCTGGATGCTCATGACTGCGCTGCCTTCATGCGGACGCGAACAGACTCCGCATGCGCGGTCAGACCCTCAGCTTCGGCCAGCGCAATCGCGTGCGGGCCAAGTGCGGCGAGACCGGCGGCGGTGTAGTTTTGCACAGTGATGACCTTCAGGAAGTCGTACACGCTCAAGCCGCCGCGTATCCGCCCAACACGCCCCGTGGGCAGCACATGGTTTGGCCCTGAGATGTAATCGCCCATCGATTGCGGCGAATAGTTACCAACAAACACGGACCCTGCGTTCGTTACCCATTGGAGATCACTTTCGTTATCCACAGTAAGATGTTCCGCTGCCAGGCGGTTCGTCATGACATGCGTCTCCTCTACCGATTTGCACAGAAAGACAGTCCCGCGCGCTTTTAGCGAAACCTTCGCCAATGCGTTGCCTTTGCTCTGATGTTTCGCTTCCTTCACCACCTGTTTGGCCAGCGCCTCATTCGCGGTGATGAAGATGGCGAGTGTCTCTGGGTCGTGTTCGGCCTGCGCCACCAGGTCGGCGGCAATCCCGGCCGGGTCACCCATCTCGCTGGTTACAACGATCTCCGTTGGACCCGCCGGCATGTCGATGCCGCACTCTGTGGACGCGATTACCTTTGCCGCCGTGACGTACAGATTGCCGGGGCCGACGATTTTGTCTACGCGCGCAATCGTCTCCGTGCCGTAGGCCAACGCCGCCACGGCTTGCGCGCCGCCGATCCGGTACATCTCCGTTACGCCGCTCAGATGCGCTGCGGCCAATGTTTCGCGCGCGGGCTTGGGGCTGCAGACTACGATGCGCGGCACGCCCGCCACCTGCGCCGGGATCGTGGTCATCAGCAGCGTCGAAGGCAGGGGATATCGCCCGCCTGGCACATAGCATCCCACCGACTCAAGCGGACGCACAATCTGCCCCACCGTTACGCCCACCGTGTTCTCCGTAGTCCACTCCTCGGGATTCTGCTGCTCTGCGAAGCTGCGGATGTTCTCCGCCGCGGTCTGCATGGCGTCGCGCAGGACCTGAGGCGTGCTGTTCCATGCGTCCAGCATCTCGCCCTGGGTTACGCGCAGCGGCTGCTTCGGCTGCAGCGCGTCGAACTTGGTGGCGAGCTTCAGCAGAGCCTTGTCGCCGCCCATGCGCACCGCCAACATAATCTTGCGGACTGCAGGTTCCACCTCCGCCGTCTTGACCGCGCCGCGTTGCTCCAGCGTGGTAAGCAGCGCGTACGCTGCTTTTTGGTCTCGGCCTGTGATTTTGATGATCTTCATTACGTGCTGCCTCGAGCTTGGTTAGCGCGGGCCTTCAGCCCGCAGATACTTGGTGGTGCGGTACCTGGGCCTGCGGCCCAGGCTATTATGTCGCGGGCCTTCAGCCCGCCCATTCTTGTCAGCCTGGAAAGAATAAAGAAGCCGCAAAATATAGCTACGCCGATTGCAAGCACAAGAGCAGCGCGTGCCTTGCGTTCCGTGCTGATTGCGAGTGACGCAATTGCGCTAGGGATTGCCACAAACACGCAAGCTGCTTCTCCCAGTACGTACGCTGCTTTGAGGTAGTCAGGAGTAGCAAAGGTAGTAGGAGTAAAGAACGCTAGTCCAAGTATGGTGAACAGGAGAAGGACTTGGCCGCAGGAGAGAACTAGAGAAAATCGCATCAGTGTGCGGCCAAGATGTTCTTTCTTGTTTGGATCTGTCGTTCCCATGCGGTCTACCCTTTGATAGTTACAGAACAACCTTGCTCAGCGGGTACTCGACAATGCCGCTACCACCAGCCGCCTTTAGCTTCGGAATAACTTCCCGCACCGTCGTCTCGTCCACAATCGTATTCACGGCAACCCAGTTGTTATCTTTTAATTGCGATACAGTTGGTGACGACAGCGCGGGCAGCACATTCAGCACCTGGTCCAGATTTGCCTTTGGTACATTCAGCATCAGGCCCACCTGGCTTAGTGCGTTGATGGCACCGTTGAGCATTAACGCAAGATTGTCGATTTTCTGCCTCTTGAATAGATCAGCGTAAGCCGACTTGTTCGCGATGAACTGTGTCTCGCTCTCCATCAGGATCTCGACAACCCGTAGCCTGTTTGCCCGCAATGACGATCCAGTCTCCGTCACTTCTACGATGGCGTCACACAGCATGGGAGGCTTTACTTCTGTCGCACCCCAGCTAAACTCTACTGTCACGGGGATGTTCTTCTCGGCAAAGTATCGCTTGGTGTACTCCACTAACTCGGTCGCAATCACCTTCCCGGCCAAATCCTCCGGCTTTTGGAACGGCGAGTCCTCCGGCACGCACAGCACCCATTTCACGCGCTGGCGGCTCTGCTTGGAATAAGTCAGGGAAGTAATGCGCTCGACGTCGGACAGGTTCTCCAGGATCCAATCGTTTCCAGTCAGGCCGGCATCCAGCGCGCCATGTTCCACGTACCGCGCCATCTCCTGCGCGCGTACTAACATGCACTCAATCTCCGGATCGTTGATCGACGGAAAGTAAGAGCGTCCGGTGGGATATATCTGCCATCCAGCACGCTTAAATAAATCAATGGTCGCGTCCTGCAGTGATCCCTTGGGAATTCCCAACTTGAGGATGTTACTCATAGTTGCGTACCTCGATCGTTTTGGTAAAGCAACTCACAGTGCCCTCATGGCAGACCAGGCCATCGCCTTCCACATGCACGCGGAAGAGCAGCGCATCGGTGTCGCAATCGGTGCTCGCAGTGACAATGCGCAACCGGTTGCCGCTGGTCTCGCCTTTCATCCACAGCTTGCCCCGTGTCCTTGACCAGAATGTGACAAAGCCGGTCTCCAGCGTCTTGCGGTAGCTGTCCTCGTTCAAGAAACCAAGCATCAGCATCTCGCCCGTCGTGGCATCCTGCACAATGCCGGGGACCAAGCCGCTCATCTTGGCAAAATCGATTTCAATCGTCGGTGAGCCGGTGCGTGTCGCGTTCATATCTCCTCATGGTGCCACGTCGCATCTCTGGAGCGGGCAGAACAAAGCCCGCCTGCGATGGTCGCTGTGGCGGGCCTGTTCGAAATCCTGTGCGTTTGGTTCGTTACGCCCCTGCACCGGATACAGCCGCCATCGCGCAATGCGCGTGGTGAGAATGCCGGTGATGGTGCCCGCGAATGTTCATCTTTTCTATGAGGCTAATGCCCCTGCGGTGCCGTGTCAAACGCCATTTGCGAAACGGGGTACAACATCAAATAAACAGCAAAGAGAGGCGCTTCCGGTATGGTTGCAAACGTAACATGCTGCTATACCTCGCTTTCGGGAGTTTTCTCACCATGAAGATTCAACGCCTCCTTTCTGTTGCCGCGCTGCTGCTCATCGGACCTCTGCTTGCCGCGCAGAGTACGCCTGCAAAGCCCGCCGCACCGGCGGCGAAGCCAGCCCAGACCGCCGCTGTCACGAAGGGAGCCAATCCCAACAAGAACGCACCTCTTGACATCAACACTGCATCGCCGGACCAGCTTATGCAGTTGCCAGGCATTGGTGAGGCCTATGCTAAACGCATTATTGGCGGCCGTCCTTACACCGCGAAAAATCAGCTGATGTCCCGCGGGATTCTTCCAAAGGCGACGTATGAGGGCGTCGCGGGGCAGATCATCGCGAAGCGTCCCGCGAAGTAGCAACTCCCAACATGGGACGGATGGGCGAGCTGCCGGGGGGCTTTTTGTTCACCCGGCGGCTGACGCTGCCCTACAGTGGCAGCATATCTGAAGCTGTCTCACCGGGGAGCGCGGACACATGCCTGTCGTGGTTGCACCGGGATCGTTGAAGGTATCCCGCACATTGCGCATGCTGATGCGCCTGGCGGCAGTGTCGCTGCTACTGCTTGGAGTGGCTGGTTGCGGTTCAGGCGGTGTGGGCACGCCCGCAGCCCAGGTACGCGTGGTCCACGCCGCGGCAGATACGGGCAGCCTGGACGTGTACTCGGGAACGGCCGGCAGCACAGGAGCCGCCGATTCAGCGGGTGTCGCGTATAACCTCAGCTTTGGTTCTGTAACGTCCTACGCTCCGGTTCCGGTCCCGGCATCGAAGTTATTTGCCGTGCCCACGGGTACACGCACAGCAATGGCCGGCACTCCATTCAACCGCTCGAAAGCCAAGCAGTACACGCTTCTGATCGATGACGGCGATGCGGCGGCGTTGCATGCGGAGGTCTTCACGGATCAAAGCCAGCCTGCAGCACCGGGGCAGGCATCACTGCGGTTTGTGCAGGAGGCAGCCAAAGCGGACGCGCTTGACCTTTATCTGGTACCGGTAAACACGCCCGCAGGCAAGCCGCCGCCGCTCGTACTGGGCATCAGCCCCGGCAGGAACAGCGGATACATGAATGTCCCTGCAGGCACCTACACGCTATACGTGATGGTGCACGGAATGCCTCTGCGAACATCCGGCATGACGCTCTACATGGGTGCCGCGACTACGTATGCGTCCGGTGCCGCGTACACGATCGTGCTGATGGATCAACCTGCAGCAGACATCCCCGCCGTACAGGCGGTGTTGCTCGATGATTATGTCCCAGCACTGGCCTTGCAGTAAGTCAGGCTGACCCGCGCCACAACGTAAAGTCGCGCGCTGTGGAAGATATATACCTTTGCGTTTCGTCGCAACAGCCTGCATATTCCGGGGTTTCTCTTGCTAACGCCACTCTTCCCCCAGGGCTGGAGAAGGGCAGCCTAGCTTGGCTGCCCTTCTCGTTGCATGACGCGTCCGTTCTACTTCGCTGCACCCACAGTCTGCCGCACGCCTGCCTTGAGGGCCTCAGACTTGTCGGTCTTCTCCCAGGTGAAGCCATCGCCCTCGCGCCCAAAGTGGCCGTAGGCAGCGGTTTGCTGGAACTTTGGCTTACGAAGATCAAGCGTTTCGATAATGCCCTTCGGTGTCAGGGAAAAGTTCTTCCGGATCAGTTCCGTCAACTCCTGCCCATCGATCGTTCCCGTGCCAAATGTTTCCACAAGAACACTGACCGGTTCGGCAACGCCAATAGCGTAGGCAAGCTGCACCTCGCAGCGGTCTGCAAGCCCAGCCGCGACCACGTTTTTCGCGATGTAGCGGGCCATGTACGCAGCGGAGCGGTCCACCTTCGTAGCATCCTTGCCGGAGAAGGCCCCGCCGCCATGCCGGCCCATGCCGCCATAGGTATCCACAATGATCTTGCGGCCGGTCAGGCCACTATCGCCCATCGGACCTCCGATCACGAATCGCCCCGTGGGATTGATGTGATACTTGGTGTCCTGGTCCAGTAATTCAGCCGGGATAACAGCCTGGATCACATGCTCGATCACGTCAGCGCGCAGCGTGTCGACGTCTACCTGCTCGTCATGCTGGCTGCTGATAACAATTGCATCCACGCGCACCGGCTTGTTGTATTCGTCGTACTCCACGGTGACCTGGCTCTTGCCGTCAGGGCGCAGATATGGCATCAACCCGCTCTTGCGTGCCTCGGAGAGCTTCCGCGCGAGCTTGTGTGCCAGCGAGATGGGCGTAGGCATCAACTCTGGCGTCTCGTTCGTGGCATAGCCAAACATCATGCCCTGATCGCCCGCACCGCCCGTGTCCACGCCCATGGCAATGTCAGGCGATTGGCTGTTGATGGTGGAGATCACCGCGCATGTATTGGAGTCAAAGCCGTACTCAGAGTGCGTATACCCGATGTTTGCGACGGTCTCGCGAACCAGCTTCTGAAAGTCCACATACGCCTTCGTTGTAATCTCTCCCGCGACGACCACAAGGCCGGTACAGGTGAGCGTCTCGCAGGCCACGCGGCTCATCGGATCCTGCTTGAGGCATGCATCAAGGATGGCATCGGAGATTTGATCGGCGATCTTGTCAGGATGGCCTTCGGTAACGGATTCAGACGTAAACAGGAAACGGTCGCGTGTGGGCAAAACTACTCCTAGAGATGTGTTGCTGAGACGTTAATGGAGATCACCTTATTGTACTGCGCAGGCGTCGCCTGCGGCAGGCTAGTACGCGCCCGTCTGCTCCACCGGCAGACGCACCTGGATGCAGGTCTGCCCCGGTCTTGAGGAGTTCACCGATAGCTGGCCTTTGTGCTTGGTGACCAGCCGGTTCGCCGTGTCCAGACCCAGCCCCAGTCCAGCGCCGACGGCCTTTGTGGTGAAGAATGGCTCGAAGATCCGCGAGCGGATGTCGTCAGGAATGCCAGGGCCGTTGTCGCAGACTTCGATCAGAACCGTCGATCCGGAGAGTGAGGTCCGCAGCGTCAGTACTGGCATCACAGAGCTATCGCACATCTGCATTGAATCCACTGCATTCTCAATCAGCGCTGTCCACACCTGGTTGAGTTCGCCGCCGTAGGCTGCGATGCGCGGAACGTCCGGGCCATACTCTCGCCGCACAGCAATCGATCCAAGGCGCGAATTCATCATCGCCAGCGAGTTATCCAGCGCCTCTCGCAGATCAATCTCCTGAATCGGTGTTTGGTCCATATAGGAGTAATCCTTGATCGCGGTGATCAGATCAAAGATGCGGCGTGTGGAATCGATCACGGCGTCCGTCATGCGCTCCGCGTGTAATGCGCTGGCAAATGAACTCAGCGCCGTGGTCAACGCGTCTGCCTGAAGAATATCTGCCAGCCGGTCGAGCTGTTCCATCTCGATGCGTGTTTCCGCGATCACCGGTGCCACGCGCCACCCATCCTTGACGCCGTGCGCCTGCAGCCAGCGCAACATGGCGTCTTCTCGCTGCGCAATGTCCATGGGATCAGCTCGCAAGGGACGTCCGTTTTCCTGCAGCAAATGCCGAACCGACTCAATCCACTCGCCGTAGGCCTGCTTCATCTCCGCGCTCAGACAAAGTGAGCCAAGCTTGAATTTCTGGTCACCGTAGTTGCGCAACTCCGTCCACAGATTGTTGGCTGCGGAGCGCGCCGCAGAGGCTGGGTTGTTCAACTCGTGGGAGAGATTCGCGGCAAGTTTGCCAAGCGCGTTCAGCTTCTCGGCCTGCTGTTCCATGCGCGTTACCTCGCGCACGCGGTCCAGCAGCGTGGAGACGCAAAGCCGACCCAGAAGCGGAATCGCCGTCAGCATCGCGGAAAACATACTCTCTTCAACGTCAAGCGTCCACAGATCGCCAACCGCGTAGCCATCACCGCCAAATGTCTTCATGCGGCTGAATGGCAGCTTGCCGGTCAGGTGAGCGCTGCGGCCGATAAAGTACATCACCGGACCGCCGCTCCGCCGCACATGAATTTCACCGCGCAGGAGAATAGTCATGTATTGCGCGGGCTGCCCCGCCCGGAACGCCAACACGCCATCGTCAATCTTGCGCTCCGTGCCATGCTCGGCGAGCCATATCAGGTCGCTCTCGGCGAGTTCTTCCAACGCCTTTACCTGCCGCAGCGCCGCTACAATCTCCGCTTTGGACGAGGGCTGACCGGGCACAAACTGCGCCAGCCCCATCGCAGAATCCGTCGAAACGTCCACCGGGTTCGGCACTACGCTCAAGCCCATCCGCTTTCTCCTTACTCTTGCCGGATGCTAACCGGATCGTGCCGTTCGCACTACTGTTCTGTACCGGGTAGTCAGATAAGTGTATCCAGCAGCATGACGCTGCAGCAGAGGCGTACGTTCCAGACAGGCGCGCCGGGTTATTTCCCGCTCCCGCCCGCTTCCTGCTGCCGCATGGGCATGGCATCGATAGCCGACTTCAACTTTGACCAGGTGATGGGCTGGTGCGACCGCAGCTTCTCCCCGCCATCCTTGCCGATGAGCAAAACCGTAAATTGTTCCGCCGCCACATGAAACTGCTTGCGAGCCGCCGCGTCATCCGCTCCTGACAGCAGCGCCGTGGGCACCGCCGGATTGCTGCCGCTGATTCCTACCAGCAGCAGATCGCGCTCCTTGAAGCCGTCCACGTGATTTGCGGCAACGGTCAACTGCTGCTCAGCAAGCTGGTTATTGCCGTTATCAAAGACCAGAAGGACACGCTTTTGGTCGCGCAGCGATTGCAGCGTGACCGTGGGCACTTGAGTTTGTGCGTAGAGAGGATGCATCCACAAGGCGCTCAGAACGGTGACCAGCAGGAGGCGCTTCATCTCATCTTGGATGCGAAGTTTAACCTCAGGCGAATGACGAGCGCGAGCACACGCGCTATGGCAGCGTGATGACAATCTTCCCGAAGTGCTCCGCTGCCTTCAGAGACCGCAGTGCCTCCACCGATTGCTGAAAGGGAAACGTCTTGTCGATAACGGGCTTGATCGCGGCACAGGCAAAGGCAGACGCAAGCTCCTCCAGCATGGCTAGCGACCCGACATAGATTCCCTGGATCGTTAGCGCCCGCCCAATGACTTGGCGAAGATCCACCGGCTGCTCCACGCCGCTGATCAGCCCAATGATGCTGATCCGGCCGTTCAACGCCGCCGAACGCAACGACAGCGGCAGCGTCGCCGCTCCGCCTGTCTCAATCACGTGGGTTACGCCGCGCTTGCCGGTCAGCTCGCGGACCCGCTTGTCCCACTCTGGCGTGGCCTTGTAGTTGATCGTCTGGTCCGCGCCCAACGCCTTCGCACGCTGGAGCTTCTCATCGGAACCGCTGGTGATGATCACACGCGCGCCGCGCAGCTTCGCAATCTGCAGCGCAAAGACGCCGACCCCGCCCGTGCCAAGGATCAGCACAGTATCGACCTTGCCCGTATGCCCCAGGCTGACCAACGCATTCCAGGCCGTCACACCCGCGCAGGGGAGAGTCGCCGCCTCTTCAAAGGTCATGCCCTCGGGAAACTTTACCAGCGCATGTTCCGGTAGAACGATGTGCGTCGTCAGCACGCCATCGATGGCTCCACCAAGAGCGGTATTGCTCGCCTCATGGGTCAGCGGGCCATCCATCCAGTCACGAAAAAACCCTGCAACTACGCGGTCACCCGGCTTACATGCCGTGACTTGGTTGCCAACGGTCAGCACCTCACCCGCGCCGTCTGAACAAAGCACGCGTGGCTTGCTTACATTCGGATCGTACCGGCCCTCCACCAGCATGAGATCGCGCTGATTCAGCGACACGGCCCGCACCCGCACCAGCATTTCGCGAGGCCCAGGCTCCGCGACGCCCACCGTGTCAAAGGTCAGGGCATCAAGCGAAAACTCACCGGAAAGCCGAACCGCCGTTGCTTGCATACCCGATTCGATGCACAAGGTAGCAAAACGCAGCGGCCACAGTGGCCACCCTGTCCTACACGGTTGCGTCCTTCGCGTAGACCTTTGCGTCCTTAGCGTTCCCTGCTTTAAGACCGGATCACGCCTTCACCACGGCCCCGTTCTCCACCTTGACGGGATCAAGGAACGGCATGCCCTTGCGCAGCTCCGCCCCAACCTTCTCGATGGAGTGTTCGCGATCCTTCTGCCGCAGTTCAGAAAACTCCTTACGCCCGCCGTTCTGATCGTCGATGAAGCGCTTGGCGAAGCTGCCATCCTGTATCTCCTTCAGCAGGCCGCGCATGGCATCTTTTACGGCAGGCGTGACGATGCGCGGGCCGGCCACATAGTCTCCCCACTCGGCCGTGTCGGAGATCGAGTGCCGCATGTACTCCAGCCCCCCGCGGTACATCAGGTCCACAATCAGCTTCAACTCGTGCAGCACCTCAAAGTAGGCCAGCTCCGGTTGGTACCCAGCTTCGGTCAGCACCTCAAACCCAGCTTTTACCAGCGCAGCCGTTCCGCCGCACAGCACGGCCTGCTCGCCGAAGAGGTCGGTTTCTGTTTCCTCGGTAAACGTTGTTTCCAGCACACCCGCGCGAGTAGAGCCGATGCCCTTGGCATAGCTCAGGGCGTTGGCCAACGCGTTCCCACTTGCATCCTGCTCCACGGCTACGAGAGCCGGAACGCCACCGCCCTCAGTAAAAACCTCGCGTACACGATGCCCGGGCGCTTTGGGTGCCACCAGCGACACATCGATCTCCGCCGGTGGATTGATCGTCCGGAAGCGAATGTTGAAGCCATGCGCAAACATCAGCGTCTTGCCGGCTGACAGCGCGGGTTCGATCTCCTTGTAGACCTTGGCCGCTGTCTGATCCGGCACCAGCACCATGATGGTGTCTGCCCATTGCGCCACCTCCGCGACGGACAGCACCTCCAGCCCGGCGGCGCGCGCCTTCTCCGCGCCCTTCGACCCTTCGCGCAGCCCTACCTTGACCTCCACGCCGCTGTCCTTCAGGTTGAGCGCATGCGCGTGGCCCTGCGAACCGTAGCCAATAATGGCTACCTTCTTCGCCTGGATAAGAGAAAGGTCAGCGTCCTGATCGTGATACGTCTTCGCCATGTCTGTCTGTCGTCCTTACCTGATTGGAGAATGAATTAGGAAACCGCTTGCGCAGCATCGCAAGTGTCTTGCTGAAGTTCCTTTGTCACGAACACGCCTAAACTTTGGTTGTCGTGTTTTTAGTGCTCTAACCAGTGTTTCACGTGAAACATTCTGAACCCATAGCAATTCGCTAGGTCTCATGCTCCGCGAACTGGTTTGGCAGCGAGTCCATGGGGTCCAGTGCGTCCGGATCCTCGCCGTTCTCAAAGACCGCCTGGTGCGCCTTGCTGCCCAGCGCCTTCATCACCTTGCTGGAGTGCGCACCGCGCCGCATCGCCATCCGCCCCGTGCGGCTGACCTCCAGAATCTCATACCCCGATTCATGCAGCACCTGGATCAAGCCCTCGATCTTTGAGGCAGAGCCAGTCATCTCCAGCATGATGCTCTCCGGTGCCAGGTCCACGACGCGCGCGCGGAAAACGCCTGCGAGTTCGAATACCTGCGTTCGCGAGTGCACCCCATGGGGCGAGCTTGGCCCGGCTGCTACCTTGATCAGGCACAGCTCGCGAACAACCGCTTCGCTGCGGTTGACCTCGTCCACATCGCGGGTGATCTCCAGCTTGTACAACGACGCACGAATGCGAAACGCCGCCGTCTCCGGCGCCTCGCAGACGATGGTCATGCGCGAGACATCCTCGCGCTCGGTCTCGCCCACGGTAAGCGATGCAATGTTAATGTTCAGCCGACGGAACAGCGACGCCACCCGCGTCAACACGCCAGGCTTGTTATCCACCAAAGCGATAAATGTATGCAACATCAAGCAGCCTTTCGCTACGCCGAACAGCCGGAAAGTACGCGTCCGCGCACGTCAGATTGAAGTGAAGTCTTTGCCGGCTGTAGGCCGGCACTATCGTAGCCTGGGGCGAAGCCCCAGGTTGGGATCGACCATGTAATGCGGGCTGAAGGCACGCGCTAAACGCCCTCTCACGCAACACATTTGAGGGCAGGCTATACTCCTCACCATGCCGCAGTCCCTCTCCTACGTGCTGATCCACATCGTCTTCAGCACAAAGGACCGCAGGCCCCTCATCACGGATACGATCCGCCCCGAACTGCACGCCTTTCTCGCGACGATCCTCAGCAACTCGGAGAACATCTGCGTGCGGATCGGCGGCGTTGCGGACCATGTGCACATCGCGATGTTTCTCGCCCGGACAGCGACGATTGCCCGCGTCGTGGAGAAGTTGAAGATCGCGTCCACCAAGTGGATCAAGGCCAAAGGCCCGGAGTTCGCGAGGTTTGCCTGGCAACGCGGCTACGCCGCATTCTCCGTCGGCCTGGGCGACCGCAAGGCGCTTGTGACGTACATCGACGATCAGGCGACACATCACCAGCGGCGCGACTTCCAGGCTGAGATGCGCGCCATGTTCACGCAATACGGTGTCGCCTTTGACGAACGCTTCGTCTGGGACTAGGCGTTTAGCGCGTGCCTTCAGCCCGCTTTTCGCGGGCCGGAACTGACCTGGGGCGTTGCCCCAGGCTAGAGTAGCGCGTGCCTTCAGCCCGCTTGACCGTCCCTTCGCAGCGATGGCTCGGACCCGTGCTGTATTCACGATTCCTCACTTGTTTCAACTAGTGGATTAGGACGCCGCACCATCTCGTGCAGGGCGCTACCTGGCGCGATCATGGGGTACACGCCATCTTCCTTCTCCACCGCGAAGTCAATTAAGTAGGCTTCCGAACCGGTACGCGCGCGGGTGACGGTGGGCAGAACTTCCGCGCGTGAGGTGACGTGCGCGCCGGGGATGCCGTGCGCATCGGCCAGCTTGACGAAGTCCGGTGAGAGGATGGGTGACGAGGCGTAGTTCTTCTCGTAGAACGCCTCCTGCCACTGCCGCACCATGCCCAGGTAGCCGTTATTGATGACAGCGATGTTGATGTGCAGCTTCTCCTGCTGAATGGTGGAGAGCTCCGCTGCCGTCATCTGGAAGCCGCCATCGCCCACGACCACCCAGACATCCTTCGCCGGGCAAGCCATTTTTACGCCGATGGCGGCGGGCAGTGCGAAGCCCATGGTGCCCAGGCCGCCGGAGGTAATGAGCGTGCGCGTGTCTTCGTGCTTGAAATATTGCGCCTCCCACATCTGGTGCTGGCCCACGTCCGTGACCACGACTGTCTGCGCGAGCCGGTTCGCGGCCTTCGCCTCCTGCCAGATATCGTGGATCACATGCGCCGCGTACAGGTGGCCGTTGTCTGGCAGGTTGATGATGTCCCGAACGCTGGCGTCGCCCTTCATGGCGCGGATTTCTTCCCGCCATGCGCGGGTCTGGTCGGAATCCGAACCCACCTTAGCCTGCGGCGAAGGTGGGGCACCCGCTTTTGTATCACTCAGAACTGAGTCGATCTCCTTTAGAACCTGCTTCAGATCGCCGATCAGCGCGACGTCCACCTTGACGTTTTTGTTGATCTCGCTGGGGTCGATCTCGATGTGAATCTTCTTCGCGTTCGGCGCGTAGTGGGCCAGGTTGCCGGTCACGCGGTCGTCAAAGCGCATGCCGAACGCCAGCAGCAAATCGGCGTTCTGGATGGCGTGGTTCACCCACGATTCACCGTGCATGCCCATCATGCCCAGCGAGAGCGGATGCGACGCGGGAAATGCCCCCAGCCCCAGCAGCGTGGTGGCAACGGGGATGCCGTGCCGCTCGGCAAAGTCGACCACTTCCTGTTCCGCGCCAGAGTGGATGATGCCGTGGCCCGCGAAGATAATCGGCTTGCGCGATTGCCGGATCAATTCCAGCGCACGGTTCATGTCGTTCGAGACGGCGTGCAGCATGGGGTGCGGACGGTAGGCACGCGGCTTCGACATCTCGAAGTCGAACACACACGCCGCCTGCTGCGCGTCCTTCGTGATATCTACTAGCACCGGGCCCGGGCGTCCGCTGCGCGCAATCTGGAAGGCCTCGCGGACGACGGGCGCAATGTCCTCGGCGCGCGTCACCAGGAAGTTATGCTTGGTGATCGGCAGCGTGATGCCGGTAATGTCCACCTCCTGAAAGGCGTCGCTGCCAAGCACCTTGCTCGCCACCTGGCCGGTGATGGCGACCAGCGGAATGCTGTCCAGCATGGCTGTAGCGATGCCGGTTACCAGGTTGGTTGCGCCGGGGCCGCTGGTGGCCATGCACATGCCCACCCGCCCGCTCGCGCGCGCGTAGCCGTCGGCCATGTGCGCCGCGCTCTGCTCGTGCCGCACCAGGACGTGGTGGATCGTCGGGAACTTGCGCAAGGCATCATAGATGGGCAGGATGGCTCCGCCGGGATAGCCGAAGACGGTGGTCGTGCCTTCGCCCGCAAGCGTGGCCCAGAGGATTTCCGCTCCGGTCAGTGTGGGCGTCATTGGTTTTCTCCATCTAAGTTGTTCTGTAAAGCGAGCTTCTCTCTCAGTCTCGTGAGCTCGCGTTCATGGAAGGCGATTCGCTCTTCCAAGGTTCCGCCGTTCAGAACAGTTTTGTTAGCCAACTTGGCCGCTTTGATTTCTTGGTACTCCTGTACGCAACGAGAAGAGCGCGCTGCGTATTGCTCACCAGTCACCCACGATACGTCGGCACCCCTAAAATTCAGAATCGCATTGTGAATGCGATATTCACTTTCTATTCCGGTGCTGGGTGAGTAGAAGTAGTAATCGCCTACCCGGCGTTGAATGTCGCCAGCCTCGCCGAAGTACAAGGTATAGCCGTCCCCGAAAGAAAGACGATACAGGCCCGGTTCATTAGGCAGTGCAGGCAAAACCACTCGTCCGCTCTGTACTTCTATGCGGGCCGTGTTGGTCCACGCGATTGCTTTTGATTCCGGCATAGTCAACGCTCCTCTGCAGTAGCTGCTAGGTAGTCGAGATGAGTGGAAGACTCCTTAACACCAGCGTCGTCCCCCATGTCACCTGAAGCCACGATGCTGTAAAACTCACGGGCCTCTTGCCATGCCGCACGCGCGGCTCGCTCGTGATTCAAAGCGGCCACGCGCAGCGCGTTGGCCAGATCCAGCACTGGCGGCGGGTCTGGCGAGCGCAGTAGCGCGCGGTATAGCCGGATGGCTTCATCAATGTGCGATGCGGCAACAGCATACTCGTGCAGTTCGCTGCGGACATCGGCGGCGTGGCGCAGACCGTACGCCAGCAGGCAGGTGTCGTTGGCGGCGCGCAGCAGCGTGATCGCTTCGGCATAGCAGATGGCAGCGGAGACGCGGTCGCCACGGTCGCGTCGCATCTGCGCAGTACCCATCAGGGCCTCGGCGCGGGTGGCGTCGTCCTTCGCTTTGGCTTCGGCGGCGGCTTCCTTGTACAGGCGCTCCGCCTCGGCGGCCTCGCCGCTTTGGCGCGCCTCGGTCGCACGTCGCAGCACGGATTTGATTGCTTCAATCAAACGATGCACCCTACAGGCCCGCAGGCCCGCCAGCATAACAGCCTAGGCCGAAGGCCTAGGTGGGCATGGCGCAACACGTCTAAGGGCTGAAAGCCCGTAACATGGACATACCCATGCCCCAGACGCTGAGCCTGAACCTGGTTCACATCATCTTCAGCACGAAAGGCCGCGTGCCGTTGATTCATGACGAAATCGCCCCCAGGCTCCACGCCTATCTGGCTGGCACCGCACGCGAGCTCGGGTGCGAATGCTTTCGCGTGGGCGGCGTCGCGGACCATGTGCATCTTGCCCTGCGCCTGCCAACCACGAAGGCTGCAGCGGACGTTGTGTCGCGTCTGAAGACCTCCTCTTCTGCGTGGATGAAAGAACAAGGGAGCGCCCAGTTTAGTTGGCAGCGAGGGTATGGGTTGTTTTCCGTCGGACCGTCGGACCTCGATGCGCTTATTCAATACATCGACGGCCAGAAGGTGCACCACGCGCGAAGAAGCTTTCAGGACGAGATGCGGGCGTTTCTGACCAAATACGGTATCGCCTTCGACGAGAAGTACATATGGGACTGAGGCCGGTAATTGCGCCGGGCCTACAGCCCTTGAGGTCATGGGTATACGCTGACCTGGGCCTTCGGCCCAGGCTGTTATGTCAACGCGCCTATGGCGCTTGATGGGGAGCGCGCCGACGACGTCTAGCAGACTTGTGCTGTGGCGTATTCCCACACATCCAAGTCCCATAGGTACGTTGCCATCGCGACTTTGATGCTGAGTGATGTCTGTGCGCCTGAGTGGCCGAGGTCGAAGGTACGTCCCCGCATGCCATGAGCCTCTTTCACCATCGCATAGACCTCCTTGAAATGGCCGCTGGTCAAACCGCGTAAAACCATGAGGGCCGTAGGCCCGTCGGCATAACAGCCTAGGCCGAAGGCCTAGGTAGATCGTCCGTGCAGCACCAAAGGGCTGAAGGCCCGCAACATTGCCTGCGCAGGCGGCCCAGGTGTGGCTGGTATGCCAAGACAGGCGCTCGGCTTTGGCGGCTTCACCGCTGCGGTGGGCATGAGCCGCCTGCCTCAGCACGGATTTAATGGCTTCAATCAACCTCTTGTCCTTAGTTTAACGACTCTTCTCTTTGTAGAAGAAGATTCCCCAGTCAGGGTCCTCCTCAATTGAAATGTGGCCCAAAACATTCTTTTCGAACACGGGATTGCCGTAGGAATAATCCTTAAATTTGTCGTGGAGCACTCCTATGTATGGAGTAAATGTTGTGCTGAATCCTACAGTCCCAATGTTTGAACGAGCCCAGGTTCCGCTAACCATCCGTTGCGGCAGGTTGTTAGGTGATACTGTCTCTGAAAATGTGTGGTCAGGTCGGACGAGTAGTGTTGCTGTTCCTTGGTTTGTTTCAGCGTTGTACGTTCCGATAACTTCATTTTCATTAGGTTTAATGTTCAAAGCCAGTACCACAATCATGTTTCCGTAATAAAAGCCGGGGATTGCAAGAATGCATAAAACAACGACTACAGACCATCAATACCGGCAAAGCAATAATTGCAATCGTCCGTTTACGCATGATGATTACGTCGTCACCGCGCCGTAACTTGCGCTGCTTACGGTATTGGCGTACTTGGCGAAGACACCGCGCTTGTAACGTGGCACCGGTGCCTCGAACTCCTTTTTGCGGGCCGCGAGTTCTTCGTCGCTGATCTCCAGCCGCAGTTCGCGGTTCTTGATGTCGAAGGTGATGTTGTCTCCCTCGTGCACAAAGGCGATGGGACCGCCGAGCAATGCTTCCGGTGCGACGTGACCTGCCATGAGGCCGCGCGTGGCACCGGAGAAGCGGCCATCGGTTAACAAGGCTACCGTTTCGCTCAGCTCCGGGATGCCCTTGATGGCGGCGGTGACGGCCAGCATCTCGCGCATGCCGGGGCCGCCGCGCGGACCTTCGTAGCGGATGACGCAGACATCGTTCGGCTTGATCTCGCCTGCCTCGACCGCGTGGAAGCAAAGGTCTTCCGAGTCGAAGACACGCGCCGGGCCGGTGTGCAGCACGCGCTCGTGTCCGGCGACCTTGACCACGCAGCCCTCCGGTGCAAGATTGCCGCGCAGGATGACGAGGCCGCCGGTCTGCTTCAGCGGCTGGTCCCAGTTGCGGATGACGGGCTGGCCGGGCGTCTCATGCGCGGCCTTCGCCTCCTCATGCAGCGTCTTGCCGCTGACGGTGATGTTCTCGTTCAACTGTCCACGCTCAATCAGCCGCTGTGCCAGCACACGCGATCCGCCCGCATCCTGATAGTCCTTGGCCACGTACTTGCCGCCGGGCGACAGGTCGCAGATAAAGGGTGTGCGCTCGCTGATCCGGTCAAAATCGTCCATCGTGAGCGGAATCTTCAGCTCATGCGCGATGGCGAGGAGGTGCAGCACGGCGTTGGTCGATCCGCCGCTGGCGCATACGGCGGTAATTGCGTTTTCAATGGAGCCGCGCGTGAGAATCTGCGACGGCTTGATGTTCCGGCGGACCAGGTCCATCACCATGCGGCCCGCCTCACGGCTGGCGGTGGCCTTCTCCGGAGCCATGGCGGGGACGCCGGTGATCTCCATGGGGCTGATGCCGAGGAACTCGCCCGCCATGGCCATGGTGTTGGCGGTGAACTGGCCTCCGCAGGCACCCGGACCGGGGCAGGCGGCAGCCTCCACGGCTTCCAGCTGGTCGTCGTTGATGCGGCCCGCGGCGTGGGCACCAATCGCCTCAAACACCTGCAGAACGGTGATGTCGATCTCCTTGCCCGAGGAGGCAGGCACATTGCCGGCTAGCGGCTTGCCATCCTCGCCCACGTGCAGGTGGCCGGGCATGATCGATCCGCCGTAGAGCATCATGCCGGGGATGTCGAGCCGCGCCAACGCCATGATGGCGGCGGGCATGTTCTTGTCGCAGCCGGCGATGCAGACCAGGCCGTCGAAGCTGTTGCCGCGCGTGACCAGTTCGATGCTGTCGGCGATCACCTCGCGCGAAATCAGCGATGCCTTCATGCCCTCCGTGCCCATGGTGATGCCGTCGGAGATGGTGACGGTGTTGAACTCCATGGGCGTGCCACCCGCCTCGCGGATGCCCTGCTTCACCGCGTCGGCGACTTGCCGCAGGTGAAAGTTGCAGGGGCCAATCTCCGTCCAGGTATTGGCAATGCCGATGATGGGCTTGTGCAGGTCTTCCTTGGAGAAGCCGACCGCACGCAGATAGCTGCGCGCCGCCGCGCGGGACGGACCTTCGGTGAGGGCTGCGGAATTACGTTTGCCGGGGTCGAGTTCGTTGCTATTCACAATGTTGTTTCCTTGTTTTGATCGACATGGATGTGGTGATAAGCATTAATGGTATGGCTGCGATGAAGATCCACCAGAGCATACTCAAAGCAAGGGTCAGAAGACTGTCTTGATTATGACGGTGAGCTAATTCAGAACTGCACATAGCTGTGCCGCCCCATACTGAAACAACTACTATCCATGCAGTGCTTACTTTCTGCGAGATAAAACCTATAAGCGCTGCCGGTAATAATGTGACTACGTAAGCTCCAATTCCAAGCTGCACAAAGAGCGGCTCTCTTCCTGAAGAAGTGAAGAGAAGCAATGGTGCGACCACAACAAGGAGCACCAGTGCATAAATAGCTGTCACCACCGTTCTAGTTTTGTGCTGCGGTCGTAAGTCGGTCTTCATGGCTTAGTTTTCAGGATTCACTAGTGTGACTTATATCTTCGGAGCGGACCAGAACTCGCCATCATGCTTCGCCTCGTAGCTGTCGAGTGCTTCCACGTGCCGTAGAGTCAGGCCGATGTCGTCCAGGCCGTTCAGCAGGCAGTACTTGCGGAAGGGGTCGATCTCAAAGCGGGCGTGAAAGCCGTCGTCATCGGTGACGGTCTGGCGTTCCAGGTTGATGGTGATGCGGTGCTCCGGGGTTGTGGTGGAGCGGTCCATCAGCGTCTTCACCCTGTCCTCGTCCAGGCGCACCAGGATGATGCCGTTCTTGCCTGCATTGGAAAAGAAGATGTCGGCAAAGCTGGGCGCGATGACGGCAAGGAAGCCGAACTGGTTAATGGCCCACGCGGCGTGCTCGCGCGAGGAGCCGCAGCCAAAGTTCTTCTCAGCGATGAGGATTTGCGCGCCCGCGTACTCCGGCTTGTTCAGCACAAAGTCTCGGTTGGGCGTCACGGCGTCCGGCGTGTCCAGGTGGTAGCGCCAGTCATAAAACAGGAAATCGCCGTAGCCGGTGCGCTCGATGCGCTTGAGAAACTGCTTGGGAATGATCTGGTCCGTGTCGATGTTGGGCAGCGGCAGCGGCATGGCCTTGCTGGTCAGGATGTTGATCGGTGTCATGTGGCGGTCTCAGTGGTTAGTTAACGCGGGCCTACAGCCCGCAGGTTCTTTGCCGCATCGTTGACCCAGGCCGTTGGCCTGGGCTATTACAACACGCGCCTTCAGCGCCTTTGATTAGCTAGCATCCGCACTTGTTTTCTGCGCACTTCGGGCTGAAGGCCGGGAACATAACAGCCTAGGGAGAAGCCCTAGGTACTCGTTGGTTGGGTATGACGAGGGCCAACGGCCCGGCACATGGGCAGGCATGATGTTACAGGCTTTCAGCCCTTGTCTGCTGGCACCTGCTTTCCTAGGCCTCCGGCCTAGGCTGTTATGTGACGCGCCGTTGGCGCTGTGACCGCATACATTTGCTCGTACGTAAAAGGCCGCTGTCATTACCGTGAACCTCCTTCGACCAGGACTTGCTTGGTGCTGAAGGTAGTGTCGAGCGGATTGCTCTTCCACTTGCGGATGTCTGTGAAGTGACCTGTGATGGCCGCCGCTGCCGCCATCTGCGGGCTGACCAGGTGGGTGCGTCCGCCGCGGCCCTGGCGTCCTTCGAAGTTGCGGTTGCTGGTGGAGGCGCAGCGTTCGCCAGGCTGCAGGATGTCGGGGTTCATGCCCAGGCACATGGAGCAGCCTGGCTCGCGCCACTCAAATCCGGCCTGCTTGAAGATGGTGTCCAGGCCCTCGGCTTCTGCCTGACGCTTGACCTGTTGCGATCCGGGCACGACCATTGCTCGGATCTTTGTGGCGATGTGGTGGCCCTTGACGACGGCGGCGGCGGCGCGCAGGTCCTCGATGCGGCCGTTGGTGCAGGAGCCGAGGAAGACCGTGTCGATGCGGATTTCTTCCATGGGTGTGCCGGGCTTCAGGTCCATGTACTCCAGCGCGCGGGTAAAGCTCTTGCGATCGGCATCGGAGAGCGCGTCCTCGGGTGAGGGGACTTTGCTCTCGATGAAGGTGGTCATGCCGGGCGATGTGCCCCAGGTGACGGCGGGCGCGAGCGTTGCTGCGTCGATGTGGAGTTCCCGGTCGAAGGTGGCGCCGGGGTCGGTGGGGAGGGTGCGCCAGCGGGCGACGGCCAGGTCCCAGTCGGATTCGGAACCCACCTTAGCCTTCGGCGAAGGTGGGGCACCCGCTTTGGCGTTGGAACCCACACATGACGATGATGCTGTCATGTATGGGGCACCCGAATCATCCCTCGGTGAGAAGCGGCGGCCTTTTAGATAGGCAAAGGTGGTTTCGTCGGGGGCGATCATGCCGGCGCGGGCACCTGCCTCGATGCTCATGTTGCAGACGGTCATGCGGCCTTCCATGCTGAGCGCGCGGATGGCAGAGCCGGCGTACTCCACCGCGTAGCCCGTGGCACCGTCCGTGCCGATGCGGCCAATGATGTCCAGGATGATGTCCTTCGCCGTAACACCGAAGGGTAGGTCGCCATCGACGGTGATGCGGAAGGTCTTCGGCTTGGATTGCGGCAGGGTCTGTGTGGCCATGACGTGCTCGACTTCGCTGGTGCCGATGCCGAAAGCGAGCGCGCCAAACGCGCCGTGGGTCGAGGTGTGCGAGTCACCGCAGACGATGGTCATGCCCGGCTTCGTCGCGCCCAGCTCCGGCCCGATCATGTGTACGATGCCCTGCGACGCGTCCTGCACGTCGAAGAACTCAATGCCGAACTCCGCGCAGTTGTTGCGAAGCGCATTCACCTGCGCCGCACTGATCTGGTCGGCGATGACGAGGCGGTCATGCGCGCTGGTCGTGGGTACATTGTGGTCCACGGTGGCGATGTGGCGGTCCGGGCGGCGCAGCTTGCGCCCGGCCAGGCGCAGCCCTTCAAAAGCCTGCGGACTGGTCACTTCGTGGACGAGTTGCAGGTCGATGTAGAGCAGCGGCGGCTCGCCTGCCGGTTCGGCCACAAGGTGCTGCTGCCAGACTTTCTCAAACATGGTGCGTGGTGCAGGCATTGCTTGGTTACCTCAATCGATTGCTGCGTGAAAAGAAAGCAGGTCCTTCGACTACGCTGCGCTTCGCTCAGGATGATGGTTTGCTACGAAGCAGCGGCTCCCAGGTCCGCGGTGACGCGGTCGAGGATGAGTTCGCCCATCTTGCTGGTGGAGACGGTTTGCTGGCCGGCGATGTTGCCGCGTGCGATGTCCGTGGTGCGGTAGCCTGCTTCGAGGACCAGCACGACAGCGTCTTCGATGATTTTCGCTTCGTGCTCCAGGCTGGCGGAATGGCGCAGCAGCATGGCCGCCGTCAGGATGGCCCCGATGGGGTTGGCCTTGCCCTGGCCGGCGATATCCGGCGCGGAGCCGTGTACCGGCTCGTACAGGTTGACCTTGCCGCCGAGCGTCGCTGAAGGCAACATGCCAAGCGAGCCGGTGATGACTCCGCTCTCGTCGGAGAGGATGTCGCCAAAGAGGTTCTCGGTCAACACCACATCGAAGTCACGCGGACGATTTATCAGGTGGATGGCCATGGAATCGACAAGCTGGTGCTCGACCGTGACGGCTGGATAATTCTCCGCAACCTGATCGACGACGGCACGCCACATCTGTGAGGTTTCAAGGACGTTGGCTTTGTCCACGCTGGTCAACTTCTTCTTCGTGCGTTTGCTGGCCAAGTTAAAGGCGATGTGTGCGACGCGCTTGACCTCCTCCTGCGTGTAGACCATGGTGTTGTGTGCGCGACCGGTCTGCCGGTCCCACGCGCGGGGCTGGCCGAAATAGAGGCCGCCAAGCAGCTCGCGGACAAAGAGGATGTCCGCGCCTTCGGTGATCTCGGGGCGCAGCGGGCTGTTGTCCGCGAGTGCCTTGTACGCGACAGCGGGACGCAGATTCGCGAAGCCGCCGAGCGCTTCACGTATCTTCAGCAGGCCCATCTCTGGGCGTTCACTTGGTGGCAGTGCGTTGAATTTGTTGTCGCCGACAGCACCCAGCAGGGCGGCGTCGCAGGTGAACGTCTGCCGCAGCGTTTCCTCGGACAGCGGCGTGCCGTGCTGGTCGATTGCTGTGCCGCCGATGAGCAGCGTGACGTACTCGAAGGTGTGGCCGCCGGACTCCGCCACAGCGTTCAGCACGTTAACGGCTTCGTGGGTGACCTCCGGGCCGATCCCGTCACCGGGAAGGAGTGCAATCTTCAGGTGCATCATGCTGTGTGCCTTTCCTTGCGCTTTCCTGCTGCTCCGCAGGGAAGCAGGTCCTTCGACTCCGCTGCGCTCCGCTCAGGATGACGAGTTGTGTGCTGCGTTCCGCTCAGGATGACGGGTTGTGTGCTGCGCTTCGCTCAGGATGACGAGTTGTGTGCTGCGTTCCGCTCAGGATGACGGGTTGTGTGCTGCGCTTCGCTCAGGATGATTACGTGAAAGGGCTACGCGGTGATCGATTGCGGCACCAGCGCCATAATGTCCTGGTCATACAGCGTCTTCTTGCGGTCGGCCAGGGCGGTAAAGCGCGTGTAGGTCTGATCGAGTTCGTCGCGGTTCAGGTCGAATCCGAGTTCCTTCAGGCGGTGTTCCAGAGCGCGGCGTCCGCTGTGTTTGCCCAGGACCAGCGTATTGGCTGTCACTCCGAAGTGCGCAGGCGTCATGATCTCGTACGTCTTGGGGTTGGCCAACATGCCGTGCTGGTGAATGCCGCTGGCGTGCGCGAAGGCGTTCTTGCCGACGACGGCTTTGTTGGGCGCGCAGCTAAAGGAGATGATCTCGTCCAGTAGCTTGCTGGTGGCTCCGATCTGCTTCAGGTCGAGCGTGCTGGTGAAGGGGTACTGATCGCTGCGTACCTGGAACAGCGCGGCAACCTCTTCCAGCGCGGCATTGCCGGCGCGCTCGCCGATGCCATGCATGGAAACTTCGACCTGACGGGCGCCGCCCAGCACGCCGGAGACGGTGTTGATCGTCGCCAGGCCGAGATCGTCGTGACAATGGGTGGAATAGATGACGCTGTCGCTGCCAGGTACGCCAGCACGCATGGTCTCGAACATCTGACAATACTCCGCAGGTGTGGAGTAGCCGACGGTGTCTGGCAAGTTGATGGTGGTGGCACCCGCCTGTATGGCGATGGTGACAAGTTGCGCGAGAAAGTCTGGGTCAGAGCGGGTGGCGTCCTCTGCGGAGAACTCTACGTCTTCGGAGTGCGTGCGGGCGAGCGCGACCATCTCACCGGTCTGATCAAGGGCCTGCTGGCGGCTCATGCGCAGCTTGACTTCCAGATGCAGGTCAGACGACGCGATGAAGACGTGAATGCGGTTCTTGACCGCCGGTGCAACGGCGCGGGCAACCGCCTCGATATCGTCGCGGCGGCAGCGTGCCAGCCCGGCAATGCGCGGGCTGCTGCCGGAGCGGCCCACCTCGCGCGCAATGGAGTGCACGGAGGCGAAGTCGCCGTCCGATGCGAATGGAAACCCGGCCTCGATGATGTCTACGTTCAGCAGCGCCAGTTGGTGTGCGAAACGAACCTTTTCGTCGTGGTGCATGGTACAGCCCGGCGACTGTTCGCCGTCGCGCAGCGTGGTATCGAAAAAGCGGACATGGTTGGAAGACGCGAGCATATGGTGTCCTCTTTTGTCTACAGTATAGCCATAAGAATTGCTTATATTCCGTAATATGGCCATCATAGTTTCTTATGGACTTGTTTGCGCTGGAGACGTTTCTTGCGGTAGCGGAGGAGCGCAGCTTTTCGCGAGCGGCTGCACGGCTGCACCGGACGCAACCTGCTGTAAGTCAAAGCATTGCCAAGCTTGAAGGCGCGTTGGATGAGGCATTGTTTGACCGCGCGGCCCGCGATGTTTCGCTCACCGATGCAGGTGAGGTATTGCGGGAGTATGCACAAAAGCTGCTGAATTTGCGGATGGAGGCAGAGCACGCGCTGGGCGAATTGCGGTCTCTGCACCGGGGCAGTCTGAATCTGGCCGCCAATGAGTACACCTCTCTGTACCTGCTTCCCGTGCTGGACCGCTTTCGCCGTGCCCATCCCATGGTGAAAATCAGTGTCCAGCGCTCGCTGGCCAGCCGTATCGCGGACGAGGTGTTGCTGCATTCGGTGGAGATCGGCGTGCTGAGCTTCAAGCCGGAGGACCGGTCCATCAAGTCGATCGTAGTGTTTCGGGATGAACTTGCGTTTGTAGTCAATCCGCGGCATCCGCTGGCGCGGGTTGGATCCGTCTCCATTCGCGATCTAGGCAGCGAGAACTTTATCGCGCACAATGTGCCGTCACCGCAGCGGGCCAAGGTGTTGGAAGCGTTCCGCCGGTACCGGACGGAGCTGCGCATAGGGGTGGAGCTGCCGTCGCTTGAGGCAGTGCGCCGGTTTGTGGAGCTTGGCAACGGTGTGGCTCTGGTTCCAGGGCTGACAGTCGAGCGTGAGCTGAAAAGTGGAGTTCTAGCGCGCGTGCTGGTGAAGGAATTGCAAATGGAGCGCAAACTTCGCCTGGTACACCGGCGCGAGGCGAACCTTTCCCACGCCGCGCTGGCGTTCCTGCGTGGCGTGCAGGAGTACGCGGAGGCGCAGGGAGGACCATATTGCTTTCAGGTGGAACGCGGCGAATAGCGGCGGAGGAGCGCCCCGGCTTACTTTTGGCGGCGCGGCAAGTCCTAGCAGGTACAATCAGAAGCTGTACGTCTATCGCGCCTGTTTCGTTGAAGGTTGGCGCATATCGCAGGATTCCCGAGGTTGGTTACACGAATGAAGAAGATGATGTGGATGTGCGCACTGATGGCTGGCGCACTTGCAGCCCATGCGCAGGAGAGCCGCCAGGATGTGAGTCTGAGCGCTCTCGCCAACATTCCTCCGCAGGTCAACGGACAGGGATCACAGATAACGGCGGACATCGCCTTGGGGGCGCTAGCCAGCTACCGCTATATGCTGACGCCGCGCAGCGCGCTGGAGGCGAACTACAGCTTCTCCCAATACCAGAGCCATCTGATCGACAGCGGTGCCTACCACTTCGACATCCATACGCGGCAGCAGGAGTTCTCGGTGGGCTACGTGTACAGCCGCAACTACCGCAACTACAATCCGTTCGCGGAAGTAGGCGTAGGCGCGATGTTCTTTTCGCCTATACGCGACTTCAGTAATCAATCCCTGGACGCGCAGCGGCAGATCGAGCTGGGCGGATTCTTCGGCGCGGGCGTTGCGTATGAGATCAGCCCAAGCTTTGATATACGGGCGCAGTACCGGGGATTTGTGGCAAAGGCACCCAGCTTTAAGCTGCAGACTGACAACTTCAACACGAACTCGTATGAGGTGATCTCCATGCCCGTAGTCGGTTTGGCATATCACTTCTAATAACTGCGTTTCCAGCCGCTAGAACCGGTACGCCGCGCCGATGGTGACGTTCACCGGTTGCAGGCCGTTATCTGGAAAATTGATCCAACGCATCACCTCGTACTCCGCGCGCGCATTGACATGACGCCGCACGTGAATGTCAATGCCGCCTGCAAGGCCGGCTGCGTTGTAGGCCAGATTTGCCTGGCTCAGAGGAAAATTGAAGACTCCACGGCCATAGGTCGCGCGGATGAACGGATTATACCGGCCGTAGTGCAGCACGTACCGCGGGCCGAGCTCATAGGTTCTCTCATAAAGCTGGCTGCCATCCGTGGAGTTGGTCTGGTGAAAGACGAACTCCAGGCCAAGGTGCGGTGCAACATCGAGTGTGGCGTACCCTGTGATGCCCTTCCAGTGTTCGAGAGTGTAATCCGGCTTGGTCAGATCCAGACCGGCACCAATCTGAAGATCGGCCCGCCGCTCTGCAGTTGGAGCTGTTCGTTGACTTGGCACAGCCACCGGCAAGGTGACGGTCAGCAGCAACGCCATTAGCCGACGGATGATGGAACCACGGCGCGCTTGCTGGCGGCCAGTCCCAGGCGGAAATATGAAAACGACTCGGCGAGCGGATACTTGCAATGATGGTTCCTGCGCTTTGAACTCGGAGGTCTGCGTAGCAGCCTCTGGGTCAGTAGACGCCAACCTGCATTGCGTAAAGTGCGCTGAAGACGCGTAGAAACGGCGAAGGGAACTGTTTTGGGCATAGCTCCGTTGGCCCTAAAACATAAGGAGCGGCCCGGTTGAGCCGCACCTGGTCTGCCTGCTTGTAACGTTACTGCGGAGGCGTAGCGGTCGCGGGTGCCGTTGGTGTGGCCGTTCCGCCTGCGGGAGCAGTGGTTGCGCCGGTTGCGGGAGCAGCTGCTGCGGGAAGAACGCCGCTGTCCAGCGTAGGCGATGTGGTGGTCTGGCCATTTGCGGCGGTAGCGCCCGTACCCGGAGCATTGGCTCCCGCAGCGGCGGCGGCTGCGGCTGCCTGGTCGGCGGGCGTGACCGGCGGTTTATAGTAGGCCAGCTTCAGATAAACGGGCGTGACCTCAAAGGGCATCTTGTCGCGCGAGGAGAGCAGTGGCTCATAGGCTACGTGCATCTGGACGACCTGGTCGGTCCACGGATCGAAGCGCAAGAAGGACGACAGCGGCATGGCGGCATTCTGCTTCAGGTCGTTCATGTCCAGCTTTCCGCCCTTTGCAACCAGCGGCTCCAGCCAGAAGGTGTTGGTCTTCGGATCCTTGATGAGGGAATCTCCCAGCATGGGTTCGTTCAGAGCGACCAGCGCCTTTGAACGCTCGTGCAGTTGCTGCAGATACATGCCAAACTGGTTGGCGGCAGGGCTCAGTTCCGCAGGCTGCAGCAGTTCGATGGTCTTCTTTGCAGCTTCTTCGTTGTCGCGTTCCGTGTGGTGCATGGGGATGCGTGTAAAGGCGGACGTATCCGGGAACAGGAGGCGATCGTTAAAGGCGTACTTGGTGTCCAACCGGTGACCCTGGATGATGTGTGCCACCTGGAAGGCGAGCACCGCGTATAGATTGTTGACCTGCTCGTTGTTGTTGCCGGGCACGGCAGTGGTGTCGATCAGGCTCTTCGAGACGACGATCGTGTTGCCGATGGCAAGCGATTCGAGCGGTTCCGTCAGCAGGGTGCGTACGCGGATAGGCCGCGCCGTTTGGATCTTGTTGTACGCGAGAATGTTGTTGGCGATCTGCTCCATCAGCTTGTCGAAGTCAGAGGGTGCGTCCAGCAATCCGGCCTGGTAGAGCCGGTTGACAACGTTGTCCTCCGCCTGCTGCACCCATTCGCGCTGCGCGCCCAGGGGCGAAACATCCTGCGCGTCATTGGAGACGTCTGTTGCGCCCTGCACCTGCACGTCAACGTTTTCAGCGTCGCCGGTTGGCACCTTCAGCGCGTATCCCCAGATATGATTGACCGCCTTGAACTTGACAGTATGCTCGGCGCTGCGGCTGTCGCTCTCTTCCACGTAAAAACTTGTGGGCAGCCACAGATTCTCCTGCACATTGGTGCGCCAGGAATCGAAGTGGTAGTACTCCTTGTAATCCTTCTGCGTTCCGGCAAATGAGCCATTGAAGCGCACGATGTTTCCGTTGCGCCGTTCCACCCAGATCCGCCCGAAGAAGCGGCCGCGGGTGTGATTGGTGGCAGGCTCCACGTCGAAGACCATGGTTGGAACGGTGCCGAGAAAATCGTTGCGCACAAAGCCGAACTTGTAATCGGTCCTGTTGAAGTCATGCGCGTCCACCAGGATCATCTGGATAAAGCCGGTCTCGTTGAACTGAAGATGAAACTGCCGGTTCAGGTTGCTGATGTAGGAGACAGAGTTCTTAAAGAAACCCAGCTTGCCGGTATTCTTGCGTGTGTCTTCAGTCTGGTACGTATCGCCATTGAGAACCTTCTTGAAGTCCACGCGGCCAAGGAAATGTTCATCCGATTGCGGAATTTGCAAGAGCGCCTGATCCGGCTTCATATTCTGGATATAGGTTTCCACGAGCGGCGAACGTTCCTGGATGACCTTGATCACCTCGGTCTCGCGCGCAATGGCCTTGTCGATCAGCTGGTTCTGCGCTGGAGTCAGCTTGCGAGCCGGCAGGTCGTCCGTCGTCTTCTTTTTGCCAAAGAGCGGGATAGCGGCCATGGCCGGCAGCGTGGATGCAGCCAGAATGGTCCCGGCTACACCGCTGATAAGGGACTTGCGAAGGGTGTTCATCAATGCGTAACTCCTGCGAGTGTTCCCGGGGGAACAGGTTCAGCGTACAAGACGCTCGGGGTCATAGGGCCGGAATATCACGAGTTTGTTTATCCGGCCAATTGGAAGTTGATATTGACGACTCCATCCCAGTCTGAGGGTTGGCCGTTCTGAAGAGCGGGTTGGAAGCGCATGCCTTGCACAGCGCGAATGGCGGATTGATCCAGGCCATGGCCGAGCCCGCTCTGCACGCCGATAACGGAGACGGAACCATTTGCCGCGACGTGGATCTTGATGTAGACGGTTCCTTCCACATGCAGTTGGCGCGCCTCCTCGGTGTACTCAGGCCGCGGTTTGAAGAGCACCTTCGGCGCGGCCTTCGCAGCAGCCTGGGTGGGCTGCGCGCTTGGGATGACCGGCGGCGGTGTGGCCTTGGCGATTTGGATGGCACCCACAGGCCGGGCGGTGGATGGTCCACTCGCACCTGGAACGCCGGTGCTGATGCCCCGGATAGGCTGGGGTGCGTTGTCGCGCCCGCCCAGGGAGCCGTTGGGCGATCCTGAACCGGCAATCGCCACCCTAGCTGGCGGTCCAAAGCCTGTGTTCCCGGCCGGCATCCCAGGCGCTCCGCTGCGTCCCAGGTTCACCGGAGAGACAGCCGGACCAGAGGTGTTGTTGATCGGATTGCTCAGGCTTCCCAGGCGGACGGCACTGGGATGGGGGTCGTTGTTCGGCACCGCAGCAGCCTGTGCGATGTTAATGCTGACCGGGCGTGGAGCAGGTGGTGGCGTCACCGCTTTCGGTGCCGGATTGGGCGGAGCCGGGGTGGGCGCGGCTTTTGTGATAACCGGCTGCACCTTTGGCGGCTCTGGCACCTCGATTTTGGGCGTGTCAGGCGGCGGTGGAGGCGGTGTCACCTTGACGATGGGTGGCGGTGGCAGCTGTGGAGGGGG
>CAXTXE010000027.1:20028-44975 GCA_964248165.1 uncultured Terriglobus sp. | reverse complement strand
GTTGTTGGGCTGAAAGCTCCACGGGATAAAAGCCGTGAAGCCGCCGGTCTCCTCCTGCAACTGCCGCACCACATCGAAGTGGTTCACGCGCTGCTCCATTGTTTCGCCCACACCGAACATCATGGTCGCAGTGGTTCTCATACCAAGTTCGTGGGCGGTACGGTGCACATCCACCCAGTCCTGTGTGCGACACTTCAGCCGCGCGATGCGCTTGCGCACATCATCATCCAGGATCTCCGCGCCGCCACCGGGAATCGACTGCAACCCCGCATCGCGCAGACGCATGATCGTGTCTCGCAGGCTTAGATCGCTGTACTCGGCTATGGCGAGGATTTCACTAGCGGACAGGCAATGCAGCCAGATGTTTGGGAAGCGCTCCTTGATGCCGCGAAACAGCGACTCGAACCACTCAATCTTCAGGTCTGGATGGATGCCGCCCTGCATCAGGACGCCGGTACCGCCCATCTCCTCGGTTTCCGCGATCTTGGCATAGATCGTTTCGAAGTCCAGGATGTAGCCTTCGCTGGCCATCTTGCCCTTCAGCGGCCGGTAAAAGGCGCAAAAGGTGCAGTACTCCGTGCAGAAGTTGGTGTAGTTAATGTTGCGGTCAATGATGTAGCTGACCACGCCCTCCGGATGCAGCCGCCGCCGCACCGCGTCAGCCTCCATGCCGATGCCGATCAAGTCGTCGGAGGCAAAGCAATCCAGCGCCTGTTGCCGCGTAATCCCCATGCTTCTTAGATTACGCGCGCCATCAGAAGGCTTCCCGGACCGCACGGTTTAACGGCGAACTAAGCCAAACAGAACGGCCGCAAGTGTAAGCAGGCACATCAGCAGAACCACGATGAGCAACTGCCGTGCCTGTTGAACCGCCTTGCCCAGTGCGGCCACCTGCATCTCCACTTCCAGCAGCCGCGCCGCGTCGCTCACATCCGCCTCGCGGATCTGCCGCAGCTCGTTCACCAACGTGGCCACCTGCCCGGCTTGCCCGGTGATCAACTCTGCCAAAGCTGTATGGGACTTCGACACGGACACCAGTTCACTGGTCAGGCGGTCCGTCGCTTCCGCATCGGCGCGCGAACCGCCACGCGCCGCGGCAAACATCTCCAACATGGGAACCAGCCGTGTCAACGTCGGTCCCAGGCGTTTCAACAGCGCAAGAACTTCAAGCCAGCCCATGGCTGCAAGTGTACGCAGCTTCCGCCAGCCCAACCTGAACGGAAGGCATCAGATGGCGCGTAACTTTAGTCCTTCGCGGGACCTCTGCCGCTTGCTCATCCATAGATTCACCGCAGCCAGCACGAAGATGACTGCCAGGATGCATTGCGACCAGACGCAGTAGATGCACCATTTCTCCAGGATGTACTTCTCCAGAAACGTCAGCATCAGCGCAAAAAACAGCCCTACTTGCGCCACCTCAAAGGTCAGGAAGTCTCGTCCCAGCAGCGTCAGCAGCGCGATCAGGGCATACCCAACGATCCCGGCAATCGCAACGGGCAGATGCCCTTTGCTGTTCCATTCCTCATCGAAGCCACGCGGCGGAAACACCGCAAACCGCGAGTGGTTGACCGCGCCGCAATCCCAATGCTCCGTGACCGCGCACGGCGGCGCTGCACCCGGATCCTGCAGATGAACACGCAAGGCAAGCACAGACACCACCAATCCGCCCACCGCAAGCAGGGCAATCAATAGACGAAGAAAACGCATACTCCCTTCGACTGTACTGGGGCGGACTGGCTTCATCAACCGGCATGTGTTTTCGTTCCATGGAAATCGCGGTGCTGATCGATGCTTGGAGGCATACCGCGAAGGTTGCCGCCGCCCGCTGCCAGCATCTGAAGAGCCATCATCTTTTAAGAGGTTCCATGTCTCAAGAGAACTACCTTCGCTACAGCCCGGCGGTTGAGCAGCCGGCCGCCAACGAGCACGTCATCTTTGACGAACTCTCGCGCACCATGCAGCACATTACACGGACCATGGCCAGCCGCTACCGGCATGCCTACCGTCCGGTTCATGCCAAATCGCATGGCGTGCTTGTGGGCACACTCCAGGTTCTCCCGGATCTGCCGCCGGAGTTACGCCAGGGCCTGTTTGCTGAGCCCCGCTCTTACCCCGTCATTCTTCGCTTCTCCACCAATCCTGGCGATATGCTGGCGGACAACGTCTCCAGCCCGCGCGGCCTGGCGTTGAAGGTGCTGAACGTGGAAGGCGAGAAAGTGCCCAATCACGCAGGCGCAACCACGCAGGACTTTGTCTGCATCAACGCGAACGCGTTTACCGCCCCCGGTCCCGAGGGCTTTCTGAAGCAGATTCAGCAATTTGACAAAGGCCTGGATGTGCCGGAAGGAGCGAAGCATGCCGTGTCTGTCGCCGCGCGCGCTACCAACGCCGTGCTGAAGGCGGTGCATCTCCCCTCTGCAATGCTGGAGGGTATCGGTGCGGCTGCGGTGCATCCGCTTGGAGAAAGCTTCTCGACTGTTGCGCCACTCCGTTACGGGGACTACGTGGCAAAGATCGGCTTCGCACCCGGCAGCGAAAACCTGAAGGCACTAACCGGCAAGAGCATTGACCTGGACCAGGAATACAACGCCCTGGAAGAAGAGATCAAGCGCTTATTCCGCAACGAGGATGCCGTATGGGATGTCAAGGTGCAGCTTGCGCTCGCGGCGGAAGAAGGCACCAGCCAGGAGGAAGCAGATTTCCCCATCGAGCGTGCCGACAAGCCGTGGCCGGAGAGCAAAAGCTCGTGGCAGACCGTCGCCCACATTTCGGTTCCGGCACAGAACTCATACTCCGACGCGCGCCAGCTTTACGTCGATGAGCAGATGTCCTTCTCGCCTTGGCACGCGCTTGCGGCACATCAGCCGCTCGGCGGCATCATGCGAGCGCGTCTGAAGGCGTATGAAGAGGCCATCAAGTTCCGCGCAACGCGCAACGCCCGGGAGCGAGTCGAACCCAAAAGCATCGACGAGATACCGGCCTAGCTACGCGCCAGCGAGTGCGTCCGTGACGGCCCGCAGCATAGCGTCATGCGGTGCGAGTCGGCCTGCCCAGAGGTCAAACTGCCGTACGCCCTGTGCGACAAACATCTCCACACCTGGAATCGTGGCGATGCCTCTGCTCATCGCCATGCGCATGAGCGGCGTCTCAACCGGGTTATAGACCAGATCGAAGAAGAGGTCGCAGTTCATCTCTTCTTTGGAGATAGGGGGCTCGGCGTCCTTGCCGCGCATCCCGTAGGGCGTGCTGTTGATGATGATGTCAAAATGTATGTCCCGCAGCGTCTCACGGGGTTGCACGTGCGCGCCAGCCTCACGCGCCAGCGCCTGAGCCCGTTCGGCGGTGCGGTTCAGCAGAAAGACCTCGGCTCCTGCATCCCGCAACCCAAAAACCGCCGCTCGCGCGGCACCACCCGCGCCCAACACCAGCACGCGCTTAGCCTGCAACGGCATCCGGCGCTCCAGAGGGCCGATAATGCCTGCCATATCTGTGTTGAAGCCCGCCAGCGAACCATCTGACCGCCGCAGCAGCGTATTGCACGCACCCATGCGCTCCACAGTCCCATCGCGTTCTGAAAGCAGCGGCAGCACCGCCTCCTTCAACGGCATGGTGATGCTCAGCCCGCGAATCGCAAGCCGCTCGATGACTTCCCGCAACTCATCTGCGTCCGCTGTCTCCAGCGGCAGGTACACCGGGTCCATGTCCGCTGCCGCAAACGCGGTATTGTGCATTAGTGGCGACAGCGACGCCTCAATCGGCGCACCGGCAACGGCATACACAGCAGTCTTCGCGGTGATGCTGTCGATGCGATAGAGATCACGCAGCGCGCTCAGGGCAATCTGCCCCGGTGCGGTTCCTTCGCCACCATCTGGCGCGGCGAAGGTGAAGGCCGACCCGAAGCGCGGTCCCAGCACTCGCGTCAGCACGCCCTTCTGCCCCATGCTCATGCTAATCAGCCGCCCATCACCACCGTGCCGCTCCAGCAGATCAATTACGCGTAAGGCATCCCGCAACGACCGCGCCGTGGGCACAATCTTCACGAAGTCCGGCGCGAACGCCTCCATCCGCCCCCGTACCGCTTCCAGATCAGGCGTCCCGGAGAAATCGTGCCAACTAAGAATCACCGCCGCACCCGCCGCACGCAGATCATCCAGAGCTGCCCTGCCAAGTTCCTCAGCAGTTTCGATCTCGATGTCCGCAAGCTGGCACCCGCTTCGCGCAGCTTGCGTCAGGATTTTGATCTGCTGACCGGCGGAACCATGAAAGCCGCCGCCATATGCGCCGCGGCGGCACGTGGCGATCGCCGTGACCTCGTTGTTCGTTGCTAGAAAGCCGCCCAGCTCCGAAAGCAAACCGGACGGGTCAGCAAGCGAGTCCAGGCGAAACTCAAAGAAGCGCGACCGTGGTAGATTCCGCTCTGCATCAGCAAGCATTGCGGGTCCCGCAAGCGCAACGCAGATTCGTCCCGCGCGCTCTCGCAAGCTTCGGGGCGTCAGCGAAAGCGGCAGGCCAGACATATAGAGAACATCGTACCCGGTGCGACGCGGCAACCCCGGTGAGAGCGCCACTTGGAACGAACACGGAGGACACAGCGTACACACGGCGGACACGGTTCCAACTCCGTGCGCGCCGTGAAAACCTCAGTGAACGCCGTGTTCAAGAATCAGGATCGCCCAGCTCGGAAGGACAGAGCCGCGCCGCAATCTGCTATCCTCCGTCTGAAAGATCACGAACGGAGCAAGTGCGATGGCGAAGAGTGTCAACAAAGTGATTCTGTTGGGTAATGTGGGCAAGGACCCCGAAATTCGTGCGACTCAGGGAGGAACAGTTGTCGCGAGTTTTTCCATTGCCACAACAGATCGCATCAAGGATCAATCCGGCAACTACTCTGACAAAACGGAGTGGCACAATGTCGTTGCGTTCCAGCGAGTGGCAGAAATTGTTCGCGATTATGTAAAGAAGGGCCACAAACTTTACGTTGAGGGCAGTCTCCGCACTACTTCCTGGGACGATAAGCAATCTGGCCAAAAAAAGTATAAGACTGAAATCATCGTTCAAGACCTCTCTCTACTCAGCGGTCGAGGTGATAACGAAGGCGGCAGCCAGTACTCCGGCGGGTCCAGTTCCGGTGCCTCGCAGGGGGGCTACAGCAACAATCGCGGCAGCGGCACGGCCAGCTTCGACCAGCGCACGCCTCCCGCGGACGACTACGCCAATGAAGGCATCACTGACGACGACATCCCGTTCTAGCTCCGCGCGCCGGTACACTGAAAGTCATGATGGACGAGCAGAGCTTTCGCCATGAGGCAGACCGTGCGCTGGAGCACCTGAAGCAGCTGCTGATCGATGCGGAAGAAGACGGCGGCTTTGAGGTGGAAGAGAACAGCGGCGTTTTGAATGTGGTCTTCGACTCGCCTAAGTCGAAGTTCGTCTTTACGCCAAATACGCCCGTGCGGCAGATCTGGATCTCCGCGCTTTCAACCAGCTTCAAGCTGGACTGGGATGACAGCAAGGCGCTGTTTACCTTGCCCAAGAGTGGTGAATCGCTGGCAGCTCTGACCGAACGCCTGCTGCGCGAGCACACCGGCGACTACACCATCGCGCTTTCCTAGCCGCGGCTACGGCGTCATTCCGACGGCACACATCATCCGCCCGGTAAAGCCCTGCTCCGCCCTATGCGAGAAGAAGCGGTCCGTATCTGCGGCGGTGTCATAGCCCGTCACAGTGATGTTGGCCTCGGGAACGCCCGCATCTTGCAGCTGCCGCCGGTTAGCCTCCCAAAGATCCAGGTGTAACTGCGGTCCGATGGGCGAGTGCCCCGGCGCGCGCGCCGTCAGGAACAGCATGGGGTATTTCTCGCGAACCGGATCGGAGTCGTACACCTCGCGGAACAAGTCATCCGCATAGCCGAATTGTGAGATGAATTCGTGTTTCACGTCTTCGCCTACAGCGTAACTCTCAGGCCCGATGGACGGCCCAATCGCGGCGATGACATCCGCAGGATCGGTGCGGTAGAGCAGCCGCATCGTCCCCACGCCGCGCTCCACGATGCGTGCCAGCGTGCCGCGCCACCCCGCATGGAAGGCCGCCACCGCACGGCGCACCGGATCAAACAGCAACACCGGCACGCAATCGGCAACCTGAATCGTCAACAGCACGCCCGGCACATTCGTCATCACGGCATCACCGCGCATCGCGCCGGACGGCATGAAGTCCGCAACTGCGTCAGACGCATTCCGGATGACGCGAATCACAGGCGTGTGCCGTTGATGCAGTACCGCAAACCGGCCAAACTGTTCCGCGCCGAGGCCACGCAGTAGCAATCTGCGATTCTCCCGCACATTGTCAGCATCGTCATGCTTCGTGTAGCCGAGGTTGAGGTCACCAGTTCCCGGTGGCAGATGCGGACGGTAGCACCTGGAGACTCCGCCCACGCGCGTGGAAAATCCATGGACCAGGTTCTCTGCCTGGCTCAGCGCTGCAACCCGGATAAACTCCGGTGCTGCCACTCGCCCTCTTGCAGACGGCACAACCCGCTTGGAAACCCGTTCGCCATCGCGCCATGCATCCCTGCGCGAGGCACGCGAACCGTGCTGAAGTCCTACCCCGGCCAGGATGTCATCGACCGCGCCAATAGCTGCAGCGCTCTCTAGATCGACGCTGTCTGAGCCACTTCGCACAGCCCTTATTTTACCGGCCTGCCTTATACCCGTTCGCTCATGGGGATGTAGGGCGCGGGATACGCCGGTCCGGTGTAGTCCGCGCGGGGACGGATCAGCCGGTTATTATCATGCTGCTCAATCACGTGCGCCGCCCATCCCGCGATGCGGCTTACCGCGAAGATCGGCGTAAACAGGTCCATGTCGATGCCCAGCGTCGTGTACGTCGATGCCGAGTAGAAGTCCACATTCGCGTTCAGCTTCTTCTCGCCTTTGACGAATGCCTCAATCTTCTCTGACATCTCATACCATCGTGCATTGCCAGCTGCGGTTCCAAGATCCTTCGACATGCGGCGAAGGTGCGTTGCGCGCGGATCCTCCGTTTTGTATACACGATGTCCGAATCCTGAGATCTTCACCTTGCGCAACAGCAGATCGCGCACGTACTCCACTGGGTTGGCACCGGACGCTTCCACTTCATACAGCAGCTTCATGACGGCCTCATTCGCGCCGCCATGCAATGGGCCCTTGAGAGCACCGATAGCCCCAGTGATCGCGGAGTGCACATCCGACAGCGTCGCAGCAATCACGCGCGCCGCAAAGGTAGACGCATTTAGTTCGTGATCGGCATGGAGTACCAGCGCAACATCGAAGGCACGATCGGCTTCGGCAATCGGCTTCTCGCCGGTCAGCATCCACAGGAAGTTCCCGGCGTGGCTCAGGCCTGCATCCGGGGGCACGATGTCTTTTCCTTTGCGCAGGCGGTCGAAGGCAGCCACAACCATGGGAATCTGCGAGGTTAGCCGAACGCATTTGCGCACATTCGCATCATGCGAACTGTCGGCGTCGTCCGGATCGGTCATGCCCAGCAGGCTCACGGTGGTGCGCAGCACCTCCATGGGCGAGGCGTCCGCTGGCAGGCTCTTGAGAAATGCCATGGTGCGGTCATCCACCGTGCGCGCCGCAACCAGCTGCCCGGAGAACTCCTTCAACTGCGCCTTGCTGGGCAGCCTGCCAAACCACAGCAGATAGGTGCATTCCTCAAACGTGGACTTTGCCGCAAGCTCATGGATATCGATGCCCCGGTACGACAGCACGCCCGCTTCGCCATCAATCCAGCAAATACCAGAGGTGGTTGCGACAACACCTTCAAGCCCGCGAGGGGCAACGGCCTGCGACATGAGCGAGTCTCTCCACGTAAGAGTTGCAGCAACCACTATAAAGCGCGGTTATAGCGAAAGGCTTGTGCTTGTCATCACACGTGCACGAATACCGCGCCCGCCTGCTGCCGGACCGCCGCTTCGCTGGAGAAGCGTCCCGGGCGAAATGCTTCTAAGTCCACCCGCGGCGTCTCTCCCATGATCAGTTCCGCCATGACGCGTCCTGTTGCCGGAGCCAGCAGCACGCCATTGCGAAAGTGCCCGGCGGCAACAAAGGTGCGCTCACCGGTAGCACCAAGAAATGGCAGGTGATCGGGCGTATCCGGCCGCAATCCTGCCCATCGTTCAAGGACCGGTGCCGCGTCCGCCCTTGGCACAAGCGCAGCAGCGCGCGCGCGCAAAGCGCTCAGGTCTCCGTCGTGCACGGCCGTGTCAAAGCCCGCATCCTCTACCGTCGCCCCGATCACGATGGAGCCGTCCAGACGCGGCACAAGATAAACGCCCTCGGTCCGCACTACGACGTTTCCTTTGCCCTCCACTGCAAGCGCGCCCGGGGCGTACACCCGCAGCATCTGTCCTTTCGCTGGCCGCGTCAAACCCTTGCTCCACGCACCGGTGCAATCCAGGTAGGTGCCGCCGGCAAACGTTTCCCCAGCCGTACGAACAACAACGCCTTGCGCGGAGGAAGAGACACACGCAACGGGCGTACTCTCACGCAACACCACGGAGGAAGCACGCACGGCACGCACGGCTGCCTCCCCCAGCTGGCGAGGATTCAAACTCTGCTCCCGCCTGCGGGTAAATCCCGCGCCCGTAAAGCCGCGGGGCAGAAGGGCGGGTACATCACAGGCGCAAGATATTTTTGCTTCGCCGTTGACCGCCTCACATCCTGCGGGGATGTGGGCTTCGAAATCCCGCTCCAGCACCCACTCTGTCTCAATGGGCACATCCACGCCGCCCCGGTGCCGTATGCCGTCCAGCAATGCCGGGTACAGACCGATGCTGAGATCGGCAAGCGGCTGCAGCGCCTCCGGGTTGGCCGGATCACGCGCCGCCAGCATGCCTGCCGCCGCCCATGACGCCTCGCGCACAGCGCGCCCACGCTCCAGTACCATCACGCGCAGCCCCCGGCCGTCGAGTTCAAGCGCGCAGGCCAGACCTATCAGACCTGCGCCCGCAATCACTACATCCGGCAACGGCATCCGTCCATTGTAAGGTGCGTGCCTGTGTTGCCAGAGTTCACCTCGAACGTTCACCCTGCGTCAAAGGCGTATCGCCACGCGCAACCTCGCCGAACACTTTGTGATCTCTGCCAGTACGTTGCACGTCAACAATCTTGAGGTCATCATGAGCGAAGGAAGCGCCACTCCCATCTACCCGGAACACAAAACACATACCGCGCTGCTGCCGGTCGCCGTCGCTCTATCGTTGCTGTGCGCCATTGGAGCGCTTACGTGGGCCGCCGTCCTGCAAAACCACTTGTCCCATGTGGAAGCAGAACGGACTGCGGCTGACACTGTTTTACAGAAGCGGTTGGCGGAATCCGATGCACGCGCGCGCGCCGCATCGGACGCACTCGGCAAACGTCTCGGCCTGACGCAAGCGCAGATGGACGCACGCGCGGAGGCCATCCTGGCTCGCCAGCAGGCAGATACGGTTCGCCTCTCCACCTCACAGAAGGAAGCTGAGCAGCGCATTGACGCGGATGTCACCATGGTCAAGACGGATGTTGGCAGCGTGAAGACCGACGTAGGCGGCGTCAAAACCGATCTGGGATCCACCAAGGCGGACCTGGCGGACACTAAGTCCCAGCTGCCGCGCACGATGGGAGATGCCGGCGTGATGAGTGGCCTGATCGCACGCAATCACGACGAATTGGAGCAGCTGAAGCACCGCGGCGACCGCACCTATTACGAATTCATCCTGCAAAAGAACGCTCAACCCACGCTTCTGTCCACGATTAAACTGCAACTGAAGAAAGCCGACGCGAAAAAGGGCCGCTACACCCTCAGCGTGAACGCCGACGACCGCATCATCGAGAAGAAAGACAAAACCGTGGATGAGCCCGTGCAGTTCTACAGCGGCAAAACACCTGCGCTCTTTGAGGTGGTTGTGAACACCGTCACCAAAAACAACATCACTGGGTATTTGTCCGTGCCTAAAGGATCGTAAGACTGATTCTACGAACGGCAACGAACCTGCTAAGCTGAGAACGCGAAGGCGGCGGCCATGACCAACTTGCAGTTGCTCTTAACGATCGGCATACCGAGTGTTCTCGTCGTCCTGGGCTGGATGCATCAGAACACCCGGCTCAATGACCTCCGGACGGATCTCAAGGCTGACGTTTGTTCTCTTCGAGCCGAAATGAATCAGGGATTTCGCGCGATGAACGAGCAGTTTATGCATTTCCACAACGTCACGGGCTGTCTTGAGGGCCGCGTAGACGAGATTGCAAAGCGGTAAGCGCTTCGTAGCTTACCCGTCTACTTCGGCAATGCCATCGTCAGAGGGTCCTGATGGTAGAACTTCACCGTCACATCCGCAGCTTTTCTCTTGTCCCACACACCCTGCGGCACGTTGTATGACAGCACGACATAGCCGTGCGTCGATGTTCCCTTCGGGACCGTGCCTTCCGTTAGCAGCGGGGCGGAGCCGTTTCCGTCCACGGCGGACTTCATCTTGGGAAACATCAGCATCAGCCGGGGCAGATCGGTCCTGCTGATCACGTTGGCCTCCATCACCGTGCCATCGTCCATGGTGAAACTGCCTTCAAAACTACTTAGGAACAGCGGCAGCTCGGAGCGGTCGTTCAGCGTGACATCGGCAATCACGTACAACTCATCCTCTGTTTGATTCGCCGCACCCACGATGCCGACGGAGGGCTTCTGGTACTCCACATGCACCGGATAGAGCGTAACCCGGTTCACGGCACCGGTGACAGAGGCATGCACATACGTCTTCGCGAACCACGCGCCTGCTGCCGCGAGTACCAGTAACGCAAGCAGCACGGGCACCAGCATGGAGCGCTGCTTTGTCCCGCTGCCCAATGAAAGTTCGGCCATGCTCTCTATGCTCCCACAGCCACGGGACGTGGACGCAGCGCAGATAGAAATGCGTCCGCATCCAGCGTGTTCAGCACATCCCCAGCGGAGAGCCACGCCCGCCGCAGCTGCGTGATGCCGAAGCGCATCTTGTCCAGATCCTCAAAGCTGTGCGCATCCGTGTTGACGCTGATCATGCACCCCAGTGCCTTTGCCTTGCGCAGGTTTAGGTCGTTCAGGTCAGCCCGCGCAGGCGACGCATTATGTTCAACGGCAACGCCCAGCTCCGCACAGCGTTTCAACACGGCCTCAAGGTCGTACGCATACGGATCGCGCCGCAGCACCTTGCGCCCGGTGGGATGACCCAGTATGCGCAGGTAAGGGTTCTCTACTGCGCGCAGCAGGCGAACGGTCATCTCCTCAGCCGGTATCCGGAAATGCGAATGCACGCTGCCAATCACGACGTCCATCTGCTCCAGGGTCTCATCACTCAGATCCAGCGCACCGTCCTGCAGAATATCCACCTCTATACCTGCAAACACACGGATGCGGCCATCCATCGCTGCATCCACCTCGCGAATACGCCGCACGTGCTCCTGCGCCCGCGCATCGTCCAGACCATTGGTCATCGCCAGGTTCTTTGAGTGATCCGTGATGGCGATGTATTGAAGACCGCGCCGCGCGGCAGCCTCTGCCATGTCGAGGATTGTCTCCCGCCCATCGGTCGCGACCGTATGCATGTGCACATCGCCGCAGATGTCCGCCAGCGTGATCAGCGCCGGCAACGTACCCGCTTCGGCGGCATTCAGTTCACCGCAGTTCTCGCGCAGTTCCGGAGGGATGTACTGCATCCCGAGCGCCGCGTAAATCTCCTCTTCGGTCGCGGCAGCCACAATCGCTGCTTCGCCTTCCTCGGGATTCATGCGGGCCAGCGCATATTCGCTCAGCGTGTACCCGCGCCGCAGCGCCTTTTGCCGCAGCAGCACATTGTGCATCTTGGAGCCGGTAAAGTATTGCAGTGCAGCGCCGTAGCTGGCACGCGAAAGCAACCGCACATCCACCTGCAGGTGATTGCGCAAGGTGAAGCTCACCTTGTTCTGGCCCTTTGCCAGCAGCGTGTCAATTAAGGGCAGGGAAGCCACATACTCCACGGCAGCGCTGACCACCTCCGGCTCGCACGCCGGACCGGTCACCAGCAGATCGAGATCGCCCACCGTCTCGCGCCCGCGCCGCAGCGACCCGGCTGGTGTGATCGTCTCAATCCCCGGAAACTCGCGGATCAGAGCCGCGATCTTTTCCGCGGTCTCCTCCGCCACATCGATGCGGAAACGGCCCGTGTTCTTGCGGTGATCCTCAATGCCCTTCAGGATCTTGTCGACCTGCTTCTGCCCAAAGCGCGGCAACGTGTTCAGGTGGCCCGCTTTCGCGGCAGCCTCAAGTTCGTCCATGTTGGAGACTTGGAGAGCGCTCCACAGCAGCGCCACCGTCTTCGGTCCCATGCTGGGCAGCCGCAGAAGTTCAAGCATTGACGGACGATATTTCGTCAGCAACTCATCGCGCAGCGGCATGGAACCCGTGCGCACCAGGTCCACGATGTTCGCAGCCATGCCCTTGCCGATGCCGCCAATGGCGGTCAGCTGCTTTGGTTCGTCGATCATTCCCGCAAGCGGTTCGGTTTGCTGCTCCACAGCTTCTGCCGCGCGGCGGTAGCTGCGCACGCGAAAGGGGTCGGCCGCATCAATCTCCAGCAACGCCGCCGTCTCGTCCAGCAGGCGCGCAATGGTGATGTTATCCATACCCTATGGATTGCCTGCGGCGCTGGCGGGATGCTCCGTCAGCGCCACCGCGATTAAGCCGCCAGAATGACCTGATCGGCCTGCGGACCCTTCGCACCCTGGATCACGTCGAACTCCACCGGATCGCCCTCTTTCAGGCTCTTGTAGCCGTCCAACTGGATGGAACTGTAGTGAACAAAAACATCCGGGCCGCCATCTTCACGCCCCAGAAACCCATAACCCTTTGCGTTGTTAAACCACTTTACTGTGCCCTTGTACTGTGCCACGCGTGCTCACCCAAATGTCACCATCAAAGTCACGTTCTCGCCAGACAATCCATGGCGAGGATGGTATAGGGATAGACGTTTGACGGCCCTCTTGGCGAGTACACGGGAGATGCTGGCATTGTCACGGTTCCAATTTGGATTTCACCACGTGAAACATTGCCCCGCTCATAGAAGCACCGTGATTACGCCAGCTTTGTACCGCCCGCATCACGGCGGCGTTGCGCGTAGACCATCACGCCAATAATCGTCTTCCCATCGTGGATTTCGTTTGCTGCCGCCATCTGCACAAGTTGCGATAACGGCAAGAGGCGCACCTCAATCCGTTCGTCTTCTTCGGGCGTGGCTTTCCCGGCAACGATGCCCGTCGCCAGATAGATTTCCATCCACTCGCCCACAAAGCCCGGACTGGCGAAGTACCGTACCAGACGCGTCCACTTCTTCGCGCGGTAGCCGGTCTCTTCAATCAGCTCACGCTTCGCGGCGGCAAGTACGTTCTCTCCCGGTTCCACGCGTCCGGCCGGCAATTCCAGCAGATATTGATCCGCCGCATGCCGGAACTGCCGTTCCACAACCACCAGCGGATCGTCAGGGTTTGTCGTCTCGTCCACCGCCAGCACCACCACTGATCCGTTGTGCCGGACGACGTCGCGGGTGGCCTCCACGCCGTTGGGCTCACGCACGTGATCGGTGTACACGCTGAAGATCTTGCCCTGGTAGGCGAGCTTTGAGTCCAACACTTGCGCTTTGTTATGCGGCAAACGAGGCGCTTTCACCGGCACCTTTGGCAACTCCTGCGACCCGCCCACAGTGGACGGTGCCACCTGCTTCGCTGCCCTTGTTTTCTTCGCTGAAACGCTCTTCGTCTGCGAAGAGCCGGTCAATGCGCGCTTTGTCATAGCAATGACGTTATCAAACCTGCATCCTACGCTGCCGCGATGCATCCTATAGCGCGTCACACACAAGCGAAACTCTCCTTCGGCCATGGACGCAGAGTGTTACCCCATCACGGTTCTCCCCCACCTCTCGCGTCTATTTCGCGAGTACACGGAGCTTCGCGCCGCGCCGGCTGACGCGCCCGTCCGGCGCTTCTATGCGACCAGCCCCTACGATGAGCATTGGAAACTGGGCACAACGCCTGTGTTCCAGCCGGACCGCGGTACGCTGACGGACGCATTGGAGTCGCAGAGCCGCACTTTCAACGCTGGCGAATCTACCTTCAGCAATCTCCAACGGCTCCGCCGGGGCGCGCGCGTCGTCGTCACCGGTCAGCAGGTTGGATTGTTTGGCGGTCCGTTGCTCACGCTGTTGAAGGCGGCAACCGCCATCCGCAAGGCGCAGGTCGCATCCGCTGCTGGCATCCCGCACGTCCCGGTCTTCTGGATGGCCACCGAGGACCACGATCTGAACGAGGTCAACCAGGTCACACTTCTGGGAAAAGACCGCGTAGAGACTCTTAGGTCCAGCTTTCCCGGTCATCGTCAGCATCCCGTCGGCGATCTCCTACTTGGCGATGCGATCGAGCCGGTCGCCGCTCAAGCAGAAGAACTGCTCGGCTACGCTCCCATCACCCAGCTGCTGCACGAAAGCTATGCGCCGGATCAGACGCTCGCATCAGCCTTTGGCAAGTTTCTCAGCGGCGTCTTCCGCGACCACGGCCTGATCGTCATCGACGCCAGCATTCGCGACTTCCATGCCATGGGCGCACCCGTCCTGCGCTACGCCATTGAACACGCCGACGATCTACAGACCGCGCTACTCGACCGTACCCGCGATCTGGAAGCGGCAGGTTACGCGGCGCAGGTGCTTGTCACTCCTGGCAGCAGTCTGCTCTTCCTTCTTGACGAGCAAGGACAGCGCCTGCCACTGAAGCGTTCAGCAGGTCAGTGGAAAGCCGGCAACGTGCCATACAGCACGGAGGATCTCCTTGCCATCCTAGACAGCGCGCCGGAACGCCTCAGCCCCAACGCTCTGCTGCGCCCCATCTTTCAGGACAGCATTCTGCCAAACTCCGCCTACGTCGGCGGACCGGCGGAGATCGCCTACTTTGCACAGTGCCAGCCTCTTTACGAGAGAATCCTGCACACCGTTACACCGGTGCTGCCCCGCCTCTCCGCAACGCTTGTTCCAGCAAAGATCCGCGCGGTCATGGATGGGCACGAGCTCACCCTGCGCGATGCGATGACCACCTCCGGTGACCTCGCGCAGCGTCTGGCCGCGCGTGCCATGCCCATCGACGGCAAGCGAAAGATCGCCGCCGCGGGCAACGCGCTCGATACCGAACTGAACGAGGTACAGCGTTGGATGGAGACGATGGACGGCAATCTGGGCCGTTCCGCCTCAGTTGCCGCAAACAAGATGCGGTATCAGATGAACCGCCTCCGCCGCCTTGCCGCCAACTGGCAACTAGAGCGCGAAGCCTTCCTCGGCAAGCACGCCGGAGCCATCACCCGGACGCTCTTCCCAGACCAGCATGTTCAGGAGCGTCTCCTAGCAGGCGTACAACTCCTCGCGATGACAGACATCGACCTGCCCACGCTCCTCATCGCCAACGCCGACCAGGAATGCCCCGGCCACCGCGTCTTCGACATCTAATCGTCACGCATACATTCAGCTTTGCTATTCTCAGAGCATGCGCGTGACGCTGGACATTCCGGATTCCCTCGCCGCTCAGCTTGTTCCCATTGACCGCGATCCGGCGCGTTCACTCCTGGAAGACGCAACGGCGGCGGCATACCGCATGCACCGGCTAACCATGGAGCAGGTTCGGCATCTGCTGGGCTTTGGCACCCGCATGCAGGTGGATGAGTTCCTACGGCAGTACGAGGTTTACGACTACACTCCCGCAGACCTCCAGCACGATATGGAGACACTGAACCGTTTGCTGCCTGCACATTCCGTTGCGTGATCGTCGTCTCCAACACAAGCCCGCTGAACTACCTCATACCGCTCGGACACATTGAAGTTGTTCCAGAGTTCTACGGTCGTGTCAGCGTGCCTTCAGCCGTATTGCGTGAGCTGCAACATACCAAAGCACCCGAAGCTGTCCGCATTTGGGCTGCTGTCCCGCCGCCATGGATTCATCTCGTTCAGGTGCCCTATCCAGACGATTCACTTCCGGAGGAACTTGGTCGCGGCGAACGAGAAGCAATCAGCCTCGCCGTGCTGCAGCACGCCGGCGTCCTGTTGATCGACGAACGTGCAGGCAGGATGCAAGCAGAACTGCGAAGCGTGCCCGTAGTGGGCACGCTGGCTGTCCTGCTCCAGGCGGCAGTGCTGCGGCGGCTGAGTTTCCCTGCATAGTGAAGCGGTTACGTTCGGCCGGGTTCCGTTGCTCTCCTGAGGTGGAAACCGCCGCACTGAGGCGATTCGAACGGGCTATGCAGGAACCACTCTGACGCCGCCTCTTCGGCCAAGTTGGGCGTAAGATCGTCTCCATGGCGAAGAAGCAAACCAAAGAAGTTGGATTTGAGGTCGCCTGCCCGGACTGCGGTGCCATGCTGCGCATCGATCCGGTCACGCGGAGCGTCATCGCGCACACCCCCGCGCCGCGCAAGCGCACCTTTGAGGACCTCTCCACCGCCGCGCAGGCCGTCCGCGAGCAGGACGCCCGCCGCGACTCCCTCTTTGCCCAGTCCGTCGAAGCGGAAAAGAACCGCGACGACATCCTGACCAAGAAGTTCGAAGAAGCCTTCCGCAAAGCCAAGGAGTCCCCTGACACCGGCAAACCCCTCCGCGACTTCGACCTGGACTAGCCAGGGACTTCGCTGGCCGCCGGTTAGCTGCTGGAGGCGACGACTGCGACTGCCTGGCTCTGCCGCGCAAGTGTAATTGGCAAATCTTTGCCTTGCGACCAAGTGCCGCTCAAGGTCTTTCCGTCCGCACCCACTACCCCTTGGAAACTCGCGTGAATCATGGGTGCCTTGAAGCTCACGTTTGTTCCGTTGTTCTTGAGGTCCGAGCAGCCGATTCCTGCCGTTCCCTGATCCAGACTGTCTAGGGAGCACGCTCCTGTTAAAGGGTCAAGACGAAACTGGAGCCGGAGACTGGTGCCACCAGCCTTAAGGCTGCCAAGCCAAATACCACGCGCAGGGGCATCAACCGCCTGTGCGCTCGCAGCCGCCAAGCTCAGTACGACGGAAAGCAGAGAAAGACACGACCTTCGCATGATGAGGTCAGCATACCCAAGACTTTGTTCTTCGAACAGAGCGTACGTTCCGAGGCTGGATTAAGATCTGATCCGGCTTACTTACAAGTGGATCGAGACAAGTCCCTGCTTAGGCTTCTGATCTAAACCAAGCTGCTTGCGTGCTGCTTCGGTTATGCGCTCGGCGGACCAGGCTGGTTCCCAGACCAGGTGTACCTCGCTTCGGCTGACCTCTTGCATCCCGGCCAGGCGGTTTTTCACTTGCGCGACAAGCATGGCTTCGCGCTCTTCGTTGGGCGCGCGCATGGTCAGATCGATGGAGACGGCATAGCGCGTTTCGAATCCGGGCGCGTCGGGGTCCTGCTTGACGCTGATGCCGTACAGGAGGCCGAGATCGATGATGTTGACCCGCAGCTCCGGGTCAAAACAGACACGTAGCGCCTCGCGCACATCGTCTTCGGTCAGCATATGGGAATGCCACTTAATGCGCCGCGATGTAAGCAGGAGCGGTTCATCAGTGGGTCCGTTCCACCAGGGCGCGCGCAACGGCCTTCAGCGGCGCGGCGCGTTCGCCGAAGCGGTCGAGTTCCGCCAGGGCATCGCGCAGCAGTTCCGCCGCCGTCTCGCGTGAGGCGTCCAGGCCGAAGACCGCGGGCCATGTCGCCTTGGCCGTGGCGGTGTCCTTGCCGGCCGTCTTGCCCAGCTGCTCTGAGCTTTGCGTCTCATCCAGAATGTCGTCCACAATCTGAAAGGCCAGCCCGGCGCGCTGCCCGAAGCGCCGCAGATGCTCCACCTCGTCTGCACTTGCGCCGCCGAAGAGACCTCCCATGACAATGGCCGCAGTGATGAGCGCGCCTGTCTTGGCGCGGTGTATCGCCTCCACCAACTCCGCCGTAGGCTGCTCGCCTTCGCCTTCGATGTCCATTACCTGGCCGCCGATCATGCCAGGCGGCAGCCCGTCCGCGCCCACACCGGTGCCCGTGGCGATGGCGGCTTCCTTCACGATTTCCACCTTCACCGCAGCGTCCCCTGGCAGCGATGCCAGTGTCTGGTAAGCAAGCGTCTGCAGCGCGTCGCCCGCGAGGATTGCAATCGCCTCGCCGTAGACAACGTGAGCAGTGGGCTTGCCGCGGCGCAGGTCGTCGTTGTCCATGGCGGGCAGGTCATCGTGGATGAGCGAGTAAGTGTGCAGCATCTCAAGCGCCGCGCCCACATCGTCTCCACCATCCGGGAGCGTGCCAGCAATCATGCGCGCCGCCTCCATGGCCAGCAGCGGACGCAGCCGCTTGCCTCCCGCAAAGATTGAGTGCCGCATGGCGCGGTGAATGGAGTGCGGTGGTGTCTCCGGGCCGGGCAAGAGGCGTTCCAAGGACGCATCCGTCAGCGCGACCCCCGTCTTGACAAGCTCTGCGTAATCGACAGACATCAGGGATGATTCATCATACCGAAGCGCTTGCGCCATCCCGCCGCGAAGACGGTCAACAGCGTGATACCGCTCACCGCCATGCCGGCCCACTGGTCGCGCGTGGTGCGGTACATCACCTCAACATGGTTTGTCTTTCCTGGCGTGATGGGCACCACCATCAGGCCGTCGTCGCGTGTGTCCAGATCGATCTCAGCGCCGTCGCGCAGCACATGCCATCCAGGAAACTTGCGCAGCCGCACGATGACCATCGTTTGATTGGCAAGAGGGGTGGTGAACCGTTCGTCCTCAGGTCGCGTGTGATCGGCCGTCACGAGAAGCGAAGTTCTTCCCGGGTCGCAGTCCGCTTTGTCACAGAGCCAGGCAGCAGGCAGGTGTTGTCGCAGGACGTCGTTGTCTGCATCGGACGGGGTGTATTCGTCCGTCGGTTCGACACCCGTTCTGTGCACAAACTGATCCCGCTGGGCCTCTACTGTCTCGTTGTCATCACACGCCTCGCGGAAGTAAGTGCCACCCGCGAACCAGCCTGCCAGTGCCGCCAGCGCAACGCCCGTTGTTACAAGGATGGCGGGACGCACGCCGCTCAGCGGCCGCTGAAATGCAGCACAAAGCAGAACGATTGCGACAGCTGCCTCGACAGTGAGAAAGCGCCACGGAAACTGCAGAAATACCAGTTCCGGGGCGAAGCGCCAGACCCGTGCGCTTACGGGAAGCAGCAGAAAAAGAACGATCATGCTGAAGGTGGTAAGCGTCGCTACCGGAATCGGGGAAGTATGGTGAAGGGTGCTATCTGCCTCCCTGGAATTGGACGCCTGCATTGCTTGAGCGTGATTACGCCGCACCATGAGTACGGCTCCGCAGAGAAGAGCCGTACTCATGGTGCCAATCGCAATCCACGAAGCCTGTAGGAGCACATGCGTGTGGTAGACATCCGGGTCGTGCATGAAAAGAAAATTATGCTCTGGAGTCATGATGGGGATCACTGCCATTGCAAGCTGTACAAAGGGCCGTTCCACCGCGAGCGGAACCAGGTAAAACGCATCGAGAAGCAAAGCCAGCAGAATGCCAGCCGTCATCGCTCCTGCAAGGCGGACCGCAGCTGTCAAACCGGCGCGACGCCCGGCAATCGTCCGCATCACTCCAAGCAGGAGGACGGAGTATGATCCCACCACTGCCGCCGGCGCATTCGTCAGCCAGAGCAACGCGACTGGCAATGCGACACGCCACAGGCTCACGCGCGCGCGCAGCATGGCGGCGAGCAACAGCGGCATCCATGCGGCGGCCATCAGCTCTCCATATGCCGTGCGCTCGTACGCGCAGAACAGCATGTACGGATTCGCCAGGTAAAGGCACCCGCCCAGAGTTGCCACGCCGGGCGAGACCCAGCGCCGCAGCAGGCGGTGCATCGTCAAGCCGCAGAGAAAAAGCACCAGCCACGTGAACGCGACGGGAACGAACGTCCACGGCAGCACCATGCCCAGAAACGCTCCAGTGGTCCATGAGAGCGGCGGGTAGAACAGCAGGCGCGGCTCACCCGCGTTAAAGGCAGCCGTAAAGACCCACACCGGCTTGGCAATGCCGTGCTGCCACTGTGACGCAGCCTCCATCCAGCTGAGCAGGTGGAAGTCAAAGTCGTGTCCGCAGGAGCATCCCTGCACCAGCAGCGGCAGCACCGTCAACAGAGCCGCCACGGCAAAGACGGTTGCCGGGATGAAGCGTCTCGGGAGCCGCCACCAGGACGTTCCTGCAAGACTTATGGCTGGGATCACGACGGTCGCATCCATTCACTGGCAGTGTAGATGTCCCTTGTCTCCTGCTGTTGCCGTAAGGATGTCAGCCGCGGTCCGGATCAGGAAGGGTGTCCTCGCCGTGGTATTGCACGCGGCTCCCCTCGGTGGCAACCTCCCACAGCTCCGGATACACCCGCCGCTTCGATGTGGACAACAGCAGTATCACGGACGCGATCAGCAGCGTGGCATACACCCACAGGCTGCCGTCCAACCCGGCATTACCGCCGCTCGCGGTGTCCTCCGTTGCGCGCGGTGCCCACTGCAGCAGCCGGTCGCGGATGGGCTGCCCGCCGCTCCACAGGCCAAAGCCCCAGGCCTGAGTCATCTCCCAGGCCCAGTGGAAGCCGATCGCCCACCAAAGTTGTCCGGTGCGCCACAGGCTAAGGCAGTAGAGCAGCCCCATGACAAAGATGCAGACCAAGCCAAGCTCCGTCTGCCCCGGGTTGCCAATGTACATGCATGCATACACAGCGGACAGAATCACGGCAGATGTCCAGAAGCCCTCCGCTACACCAAACCGCACTCCGAAGTACCGGCGGTAAAGCACTGCCAGGCCGCGCGTCAGCGTATATTGCAGGTATCCGCGCGTCAGCATCTCTTCCAGGAGAGCGCTTCCCGCGAAGATCATCCCCCAGATCACGCCGTACTTCACAGCGTCTGCCGGGCTGGCATGTGGTCCTACCACAAAGAGCAGGTGGACCATACGCATCAGCAGCACGGTGGCGATCACCAGGGCCGCGCTTGTGACCGCGCCAATGACCGTGTTGGGCAAGGGCGATCCGCGCAGGCCATAGTCGTTGACGCGGCGTTGCTCAAAGAACGACGGCACCACCGTCGCGATGACCACGGCAATCAGAACCATCAATTGCAGCAGCGCATCATGCGGCACCAGATACGTGTGTGGCGTGAGGAACCCGGGCTTGACACGGCCAATGACGTACGTGATGCCAAGCAACGATCCGCCAAACAGCAACACAAAGATCAGCAAGCCCCATCCCGCGCGCAAGACGCGGCCATGGAACATCACGATGCGAAAGGTTGACGGCACGCCCGCCGCGCGTTCGGCCAGCATCTCGCCTTCGTACTTGTGTGTGGGTTCTGCCATGCAGCGTAAGTGTATGCCGTTCACCCCGCATCCGCGCAAGTTTCGATTTCTGGTGATGTGGATGCAACGTAAGGATGCGGCAGCGCCGACGATTCTGAGACACTGATGGCCATGCCCGCATCCCCCCTCAACTTGACATCGCTGCAGATGCTGCTGCTCTCGCTGCTTGTCGCCATCGCGGTGATCGCCGGCTTAGCCCGCCGATTGTCAGTGTCTTATCCCATCGTTCTGGTCGTGGCGGGGCTGTTGTCATCGTTTGTGCCGGGACTGCCGCGCGTGCCGCTGCCGCCCGACCTGGTGTTTCTTGTCTTTCTGCCGCCGTTGCTGTACTCGGCAGCATGGCAGACCTCGTGGACCGACTTCAAGTACAACATTGTCTCCATCATGGGACTTGCCGTGGGCCTGGTCTTCTTTACCGCCATCGGCGTTGCATTGGCGGCGCACTTCTTCATGCCGTCGTTTGACTGGCGCGTCGGTTTTTTGCTGGGCGCGGTGGTCTCGCCCACGGATGCCGTCGCGGCAACCTCCATTGCCAAAAAGATAGGCTTGCCCAAGCACGTGATCGATCTGCTGGAGGGCGAAAGCCTGATCAATGACGCTACTGGACTCTTGGCGCTGGAGTTCGGCCTGAGTATGTTGTTGCACGGCGCCACGCCATCCATCACAGAAGGCGTGCTGAAGCTGCTCTGGCTGTTTCTGGGCGGCGTCGGCGTGGGCCTGCTCTGCGGCGTGCTGGTGGTCTGGTTTGAGCAATGGGTGGACGATGGCCCGGTTGAAATCGCGCTGTCGTTCATCGTTGCCTACGGCACGTATCTGGCCGGTGAGGCGGTGCACACCTCCGGCGTGATCGCCGTGGTGGTCTGCGGGCTGTATCTCAGCCGCAAGAGCGGGACATTCTTTTCGCCGCAGGTGCGGCTGCAGGCCGCCGCGGTGTGGGAGGCACTGGAGTTCCTGCTGAATGGCTTCATCTTTCTCCTGCTTGGGCTGCAGCTGCCGCTGGTAGTCGCGGGCATTCGCGGGTACAGCCATGCCCGCGTGTTCGTCTATGGGCTGGCATTCTCCGCGGTCCTCATCGTTCTTCGTTTGCTTTGGCTTTACCCGGCAGCCGCGCTGGCGTGGAAGGTACGCCGCACACTTCAGCACCAGCACTACCCGATGCCGTCACCTGGGAACGTCTTTATCCTTGGATGGAGCGGCATGCGCGGTGTGGTGGCGTTGGCCGCGGCAAGTTCATTGCCCTATACGCTGGAGAATGGCACCCCGTTTCCGCAACGAAACATGATTGTCTTTCTCACCTTCGCCGTCATTCTGGTTACGCTTGTTCTGCAAGGCTTATCGTTGCCGCTGATGGTGCGCTTACTGGGTTTGCGGAGCGTGGCTGCACACGGTTGTGATGAGGCCGAAGCGCGCCGTATGCTGCTGCGCCGCGCGGTGAATTACCTGCAAAGCTGCCGCGAGACCGACGAGCCGGAACTCCAGCACGCGTACGACGATCTCCTGCACCAGTACGGTCACCGGCTGGAGTCCATCGCAGACTGCGGTCCCGGCGTGCCCGCCGAGGATCGCCACATCCGCACCATGGCCCATGTGGTGCTGGAGACGGTGCGTGTCGAACGCGAAGAACTCATTCACCTCCGCAACACAGGTAGTGTGGACGAGCAGGTGTACCGCGCGCTGGAACATGAGCTGGACCTGAGCGAAAGCTGGTTCGCATCCACGGCCGGGTGACCCGTTCCGCTGTGACATAGTTAGAGAGTCTCTATGCTGCTGCGCGTCTTGTTTCACAACAACTGCTTTGATGGGGCCTGCTCCGCGTCACTGTTCACCCGCTTCCACCGCGAGTGCATCGGCACGGCCACGGAGTACGCCTATACCGGCCTGGTGCATCGCGCGGGAAACCAGTTCAACGAGGCCGAGTTCAGCGGCGATGAGAATGCGATTGTGGACTTCAAGTACTCGCCGTCAGCCAAGATTAGCTGGTGGTTCGATCATCACCAGAGTGCGTTTCTGACGGAAGCAGACCGCGCGCACTTCGAAGCCAGACGGCAAAGCAACCGGGAGCATCCACGGCAGTTCTTCGACCCGGACTACGTCTCCTGCACCAGCCTGATCGCGGATGTTGCGCGGGAGAAGTTCGGCTTTGACACAAGCAGCCTGACAGACCTGCTGCACTGGGCTGACATCATTGATGGCGCGAAGTTCGAATCGGCGGACGCAGCGGTGGGCATGGCCGCGCCCGCGATGAAGCTGATGGCCGTGATCGAATCGGCGAAGGACCCGGCATTCATTCCGCGTCTGATTACGCTGCTTACGGCGCGACCATTGGTGGACACGTTGCAGGAAAACTTCGTCCAGGAGCAGGTAGAGCCGCTGATGGATAAGCATCGGCAGGACATCACGCTGCTCCGCTCACGCGCGGCGGTGGAGCAAGGCGTCATCACCTTCGACATCACCGACCAGCCAGTCGAGGGCTACAACAAGTTCATCCCCTACTACCTTCTGCCAGAGGGCGTGTACGTCGTCGGTATCTCGAAGTCGAGCGTGCGCCGGAAGATCTCCGTCGGCACCAGCCCATGGACGACCGTGCCCGCGCACGATCTGGCCAACATCGCCGCCATCTGCGAACGCTACGGCGGCGGAGGCCACGCCCGCGTGGGTGCCATCAGCGTGCCTCTGGATCAAGCGGAAGAAGCCCGGCGCATCGCAGCGGAAGTCGGGGCGGAACTAAAGGCGCTCAGCCACCGCAACAAGCTCCTCACGGACACGTTATAGCTCTGCCGTTCACCTTTACAGGTGTAGTTGCTGGGTCAAAGACCCGTGACACGTTGTAGCTCTGCGTCTTAGAGCCGTCCACCTTTCAGGTGTAGTTGCAGGGTCGAAGACCCGCGACATAGTTGTAGATCCGCGTATTAGAGCCGTTTCACCTTCCAATGTAGTTGCAGGGTCGAAGACCCGCGACATAACAGCCTGGGCCGAAGGCCCAGGTAGCCTGTTTCCCGCATGGCAGGGCTGAAAGCCCGGCACAAGAACGACAGCTACACCTAAATGATCCCGGCCCGCCGCAGCAGCATGTGGAGGAATACCTTGTGCCGCCGCGTATCGCCGGATGGCCACATGGCGAGTGACCGCGCCATGATGGCGAGGTGCGGTTCACCGCAGTCGCGCTTGACCAACGCCACGCCAGCAAGGAAGTGGCTATGCGCTGCCCGCCGAGCCAGTGAGCGGCGCCATGCGGGCAGCGTGGGTCCCACATGCCGGTCCCATGCGAGCAGCTCCGCATCCATCATGCGCTCTGCCTGCCGGCTGACGTTGCCGCCGTGGATGCGGTAGATAAGCAGATCGCTGTGCAGCGCGCGAAAGCGGGCGATCTTTGCCAGACGCAGCCAAAGATCCCAGTCCTCACAGGGTTGCGCGGTGGGATCGAACCCGCCGGCTTCCAGCAGGGTGGAGCGGCGCACAAGGACTGCGCTGGGATTAAAACGGAGCGAGCCTTTCAGCTTCTCTGCGATCTCTTCCGAGGCCGGCAGATCGTGCCCGGATGCTATATCCGTCCACTCCCCCCC
>CAXTXE010000027.1:0-20018 GCA_964248165.1 uncultured Terriglobus sp. | reverse complement strand
CATCGCAGCCGGGGGATTGCTCCAGCAGTGCCATCTGGTGTTCGAGCTTTTCCGGACGGAACAGGTCATCGTGGTCCAGGAATGCGATCCACTCCGAAGTTGCCAGCCGGGCTCCCGCATTGCGCGCGTTGGACACGCCGCCGTTCTGCAGACGCAGCACCACAACTCCGGGATACTGAGCCGTGACCTCCGCAGTGTTGTCGCGGGAGCCATCATCCACCACGATGATCTCGTCAGGTTGCCGCGTCTGTGCCAGCACACTCTCAATGGCATCAGGCAGCAGATCAGCGCCGTTATAGCAGGGAATGACGACGGAGACGGTACTCATTCGTTGCTCTCCAGTCTACCGCGCCCGGGTTGCCTCGTAGACCTTTAGCTGCACATCCGCGGACTTCAGCAGGGGCGCATCAACGCCCTTCCCGCGTGCCAGCAGATCGCCCAGGATCTGGTCCGCTTCCACCGGCGCACCCTTCAGCATGTCGCGGTACATCGACGAGGTCAGCGTTGAACCCTGTTCGCTCATGCGGCGGACGTGACCCTCCACTGTCTTCGGGTCTGCCGGGTAGCCGTTTGCCGCCGCAATGGCGACCGTCTCCTCCACGATGGCTCGCGCCGTCTCCGGGCCATACGGCGCGGCGGCGATCTCGCCGATGGTCCCGCGTCCAACGACGCAAAGTGCGCCCATGCTGGCCAGAAACCACCACTTCTGCCACATCGTCGCCAGAATATTGTCAGAGAGGGTGGCCTTGATGCCTGGGACGGACAGCGCGTCCAGCAGGCATTCCGCCCGCTCTGTTCGCGAGCCGTCCAGTTCGCCGAAGTTGAACTCATCCAGCTCCGTCATCTGCACCACACGCCCGTCCGGATCCATGTCGGCGATGACGCGGACTGAACCCCCCATCACACGCTGGCTGCCGAAGCGGTCCTGCAGCAGGTCAAGGTGCCGCATCCCGTTCAGGATGGGAAGCACGGCCGTCTCCCGGCCGGCGGCGGGTGCAAAGTCATTCATCGCCGCTTCCAGCGAGTACGCCTTTGTGCTCACGATCACCGCGTCGTAGGGCTGCTCGTTGCGGAGGGCGGCGGCCTCGATCAGCTTCGGCTGCACCGTCGTATCGCCATGCGGGCTGAGAATATGCAGACCGTCTCGTTGCAATTGACGCATCCGCTCGCCTCGCACCAGAAAGGTCACATCTCGGCCAGCCTGGGCCAAGCGGCCTCCAAAATATCCGCCCGTCGCACCGGCACCCACCATCAGGATACGCATCGTCGCTATCCTCCTCTGATATTCTATGTGCAACGCCTTCAGCGCTCATCACATTCATTTGGCGCGGTACCCAGGCCTTCGGCCTGGGCTGTTATGTGTTGCGCCTTTGGCGCACAGAGCGTTGCAGCCACGATTGGTATGTGTTGCGCCTTTGGCGCAAGGAACATTGCAGTTTAGGTTGGTATGTGTTGCGCCTTCCGCGCAAGAGCATTGCAGCCGGACGAGGTATGTGCTGCGCCTTCCGCGCAAAGAAAATCCTGGCTAATCAAAGAACACCGCAGATGCAAAAGCCGCAGTTCGCGCTAACCCGGCCGGTGCGTGAAGATCGGGAGCTTGGTGATGTCGTTGAAGATGACGAACGCCGCGAACAGCAGGATGCAGACGAACGCTGCCTGATAGATGCGCTCCTTCACGCGGGCGTTTACGTCGCGGCGCATCACGCTCTCAATCAGCAGGAACAGGATCATGCCGCCGTCGAGAACGGGCATGGGCAGGAGATTGAAGATGCCCAGATTCAGGCTGATGCCCGCCATCAGCGCCAGAACGGTCCACGACCCCATCTGCTGCGCCAGTCCGACCTGCTGCGCAATCCCCACAGGGCCGCTCAGGTTGCGCACGGAAACCTGGTGCTTGAACATCCCGCCGATCACGTCAAAGATGAGCACCGAGCTTTTAGAGAAGTCCTTCCACCCTGTCGCAAGCGCGCGGTCAAGTGGCTCTTTTGTGGTAACGACCGGCGGAGGAACGGGAGCAAAGCCCAGCCGGTACTGCACCGTGCCGTCCTGCGCGGGCATAAGCCGCGGCTGAATGCTTACGGCGCGCACGGAACCGGCGCGCTGCACCTCCAGCGTAACGGGTTTGCCATTCATGTCTTTCAGGTACGCGCTGGTGGCCAGGCTGCTGTGCAGTTCATGCCCGTCCACTAACAGGATGATATCGCCCTTCCGCAAGCCGGCCTGGGCTGCTGGTGAGGTCGCATCGGGGATGGCGTCGATCACCACGGGATTGCCCTGCAGCCGCGGGATCAGGCCGAGCTTTTCCGGCCCAAAGTCCTCCGGCGCGCCGCCTCCCGGAATCGCGATGGTCCCATCCACGCGCCTGCCGCCATGCTGAAAGGAAAACGGAACCGTCTGCCCCTGCTTCAAGCCGCCGCGAATCTCAATATCCTGCCACGAGGGTTTCTCGACAGAGTCAAAGCGCACCACAGTGTCGCCGGGTGCGATGCCGAGACCATGCGCCTGCGCGTTCGCGGTGACGTAATCCACCTCAGACCGGTTCTGCAGGTATTCCACCGTCTCATGGTGGAAATGGGCGATCAGCGTAAAGATGATGATCGCCAGGATGAAGTTGGCCACCGGTCCCGCGACTGCGATCAACATGCGCTGCCAGCGCGGCTTGGTGTTGAAGTTGCCGGTGTCGCCGCCCGCCTCTGCTACCGTCTCCGTTTCCGTCGGCGAGGTCTGGATCATCTCCATCTCGGTCTCGCCAGTCATCTTGACGTAGCCGCCCAGCGGCAACATGCACACTTTATAGTCCGTTCCGTTGTGCACCCATCCAAATAGCCGTTTGCCCATGCCGATGGAGAAGGCCTCCACGCGCACGCCAAACAGCTTCGCAACGGCGAAGTGGCCGAACTCATGCACCAGCACCATGATGCCGAGGATCACGAGAAAGTAAACGGTAACGATGAGGAAATGCGGAATGTGCAAAGGACTCCCCGAAGATGTACACGGAAGCGGGTCACTACCCGTCTCACGTCAATCTTAATTCCATCCTCATTTTAGACGTGGCTGGAGAAGAAAGCGTCGCTGACGTTTAGTGAGACACACTCAGGTCAGCGACGGCGTCCTTCGCCAGATCGCGAGCTGCGGCGTCGGACTGAAGCACCTCTTCGATGCTCGGAGGCTGACAGGAAGCGGTTCGCTCCAGAACGCGCTCTATTACGCGCGGAATGCCCATGAAAGGCAAATCGCCACTGAGGAACGCCGCAACGGCGATCTCATCCGCGGCGTTCAGCGCGATGCAGTGCGCGCCGCCCGCCTCCGCGGCCTTATACGCCAGCCGCAGGCAAGGAAAGCGCTTGAAGTCTGGTTGCTGAAAGTCAAGTTGGGAGAGCGCGGCAAGGTCAAAAGTCATATCCGACGGCACACGCTCCGGGTAAGCCAGCGCGTACAGGATCGGCAGACGCATATCGGTCACAGACATCTGCGCCAGGATGCTGCCATCCACATATTCCACCAGCGAGTGGATGGTGGACTGCGGATGAATGGTGACGCGCACCTTCGCTGGGGGCAGGTTGAAGAGGCGGCATGCCTCGATGATCTCCAGCCCCTTGTTGAGCATGGTGGCGGAATCGACCGTGATGCGCTGACCCATGACCCAGGTGGGGTGTTTCAGCGCCTCGGCGGGCGTGATGCGGTCGAACTCGGCCAGTGGCGTGTTGCGGAAGGGGCCGCCGCTGGCCGTCAGCCAGATTTGCCTGACCTCGGCGGGCGTGCCGCCCCGCATGCACTGGTGTATGGCGTTGTGTTCGGAGTCGATAGGAAGCAGGGCCGCTCCGCTCTGCCGGGCAGCGGAGGTGATCAGATCGCCGGCAGCGACCATCGCCTCCTTGTTGGCGAGGCCGACGTCTTTGCCCGCGCACACCGCCGCGTAGGTCGCCTCAAGTCCAGCGACGCCGACAATGGCGCTGACAACGAAGTCAACCTCGGGCAACGTTGCGACACGAACCGCACCATCTGTGTCATGTCCGACTTCGACCCCGGTAATGCCCTGCGTCTTCAGCTGCTGCGAAAGCTGCTTCGCCAGCTGCTCATCCGCTACCGATACGATTTGGGGCCGCCAGCGTGCGCACTGCGCGAACGCCACGTCCAGGTTGCGTCCGACGGCAAGCGACAGCACGCGGTAGCGCTCCGGATAGCGCTCGCAGATGTCGAGGGTGCTCCTGCCAATGGAACCGGTGGAACCGAGGACTGCGATAGACTTCACAAACCTATTTTCGCAGACGGCGTTACTGCTTCGGCAGGCGAGCCTCGACTTGTGCCAAGCGCTCCCGGATATCGATGGCAAAGTCCAGCTTTTGTGACAAAGCCTGCATGTTCTGCGATTGATGGGTATCGCGCAGTCGCATTTCTTCAGTGAGCGACTTGATGGCGCTCGACAGTTGCTCACTCAGAGCTTCGGTGGCCTTCGTTTGCCGCTCATCACGCAACAGCATTTCAGTGCGGAGTGCATCAATGGAAACCTTCATCGAACGCATTTCAGGTACGAGCAAGTCCTGAATCGCCTCTCGAAAAGAGCCGACCGTCTTTGCTGCCGAATCTGCGACTTCGCGCACAGGAACCGCCACGGCCATAGATTACCTCACCTCGCGTGAAAGGCAGAAAGGAACGCGGTTCAATGCGTGGCATCGGGAACGCGCCGGGCGTCATCTGTATGCAGAGATATCTCACGTGCTGTAGTAGGCAACTGGCCTAAGGGTGGGCGGTAAACTATCAGCATCAGCACACATCTCCGGCGTTCTGTTATGCCTAACCCCTGGTGAAAGGTGCCCATGGAGTTCCACATTGCACGCGCATTCCGTGACCGGTTCGAGCTTCGGGACCTGCTGTTTTCCTACACCGGCAATGTAATCTTCGGCAACGTGGCGGCCAGCCGGAGGCTCGCCCGGCAGATGAACGACGCTCGCGTAGCCATGGGTGGACCCTCGGAGATCGATGCCCCAAAGGCCGTCGTCCACGCGGGCCAGCTCTTCGCCATGGGCCTCATCGACGAACTGAGCCATGCCGTCGTGGAACGCTACCGCAAGGAGCAGGATCCGGCCGTTCTGGCGGATGCGTTGGAGTGGTTTGGCCAGCGCGCTGGCACTGACAAGATTGATGCTTTGCTGCTGGCGTTTGTCCAGCGCTTCCCGAACGTCGACGTGTATACCGGCAAGCTGACAGCGAAGGAGTGGCTCGCGGGTGAAAGCGAGGGCCTGTCGCATCGCGAAGCCGCGCTGGAAGAGCTTCTTCTGCTCTGGCTGGCTAACCAGAATCCGGCGTACAAATCCTTCCAGATGCTCTTTGACGACGGGGCGTTGAAGCAGGCTGCGCCCGCTTATCAGGAGTTGCAGGCAGGCGCGGACGCGTACTTCGAGACCCGCCCCGCGTTCAGCGCGGAAGCAAAGACCTTGCTGAAGGCGCTCCGTGCACCCTTTGAGGCGTCGCCGGATTCGCTGAGCGGCCAGCTCGACTTCATCCGGGAGCATTGGGCGGATGTGCTGGGCCCGGCGATGCCTCGCGCACTGCTGGCCATCGACACGCTGCGGGAGGAAGAAGTCGCCATCTGGATGCAGTTCAATCCGCAGGGTCGTAATGTGCGGCAGCACGGCCCTGTGGAGTACGGAGGCAAGGAAGGCTTCGTTGGAGACGAGTATGTCGGCTTCGAGGAGTACTGGGAGAACCTCGTCAATGATGACGGATCGATCACGCGGCGGCGTCGCTTTCGCACACGCTCCGGCGCGCTGGTGGACGCAAAGTATGCCGCCGACTACCAGGCACCCTTAAATGAGTACGAGGCATTCTCGCGCGATGACGCCTGGATGCCCACCGTCGTCTTGATGGCGAAGAGCACCTACGTCTGGCTGGAGCAGCTATCCAAGAAATATGGGCGGCACATCTACCGGCTGGACCAGATTCCACGCGAGGAACTGCAGTTGCTGCGAGACCGCGGCGTTACCGGGTTATGGTTGATCGGCCTGTGGGAGCGCAGCAAGGCCTCACAAACCATCAAGCGGCTGCGCGGCCAGCACGACGCCGTTGCGTCAGCCTACTCGCTGATGGACTACCGCATTGCCGATGACCTGGGTGGCGACGGGGCCTACCAGATACTGCGCGAGGAGGCCGCAACCGTTGGCCTGCGCCTGGCCAGCGACATGGTTCCCAACCACATGGGGCTGGACTCCACATGGGTCATAGAGCATCCGGAATGGTTCCTGCGTCGCCCGGACAGCCCCTATCCCAGCTATAGCTTCGCAGGCCCCGACCTGTCCACGGACCCACGCGTCGAGATCAAGATCGAGGATCATTACTTCGACCAGACAGACGCCGCCGTGGTCTACCGGATGCGCCATCGCGACATGGGCGGACGCACGGACTTTATCTATCACGGCAACGACGGCACCACCTTTGCCTGGAACGATACGGCGCAGTTGGACTACTCGCAGCAGGCGGTGCGCGAACACGTAATTCAGGTCATTCTGGAAGTCGCGCGGCGCTTCCCGATTATTCGTTTTGACGCCGCCATGGTGCTGGCCAAACGGCATGTGCAGCGGCTGTGGTTCCCGCTGCCCGGGCAGGGTGGATCCATTCCCTCACGGGCGGAAGACGCCATGACGCAGGAGGAGTTCGACAGCATCATGCCGCTGGAATTTTGGCGTGAGGTGGTGGATCGCGTGCAGGCCGAGGTGCCCGGAACACTCCTTCTGGCAGAGGCGTTCTGGCTGCTGGAGGGCTACTTCGTCCGCACCCTGGGCATGCACCGGGTCTACAACTCCGCCTTCATGGTCATGCTGCGCGATGAAGAAAACGCGAAATACCGCAGCTATCTGAAGAAAACCATCGAGTTCGACCCGGACATCCTGAAGCGCTACGTCAATTTCATGTCGAACCCGGACGAGCGGACCGCCATCGACCAGTTCGGCACAGGCGACAAGTATTTCGGCGTGGCCACGATGATGGCCACGATCCCCGGTCTGCCCATGTTCGGCCACGGCCAGATCGAGGGTTATACCGAGAAATACGGCATGGAGTACAAGCAGTCCAAGATGGACGAGTGGCCGAACGACGACCTGGTGCGGCGTCATCAGAAAGAGATCGCCCCGCTGCTGGCCAACCGCGCGCTCTTCGCTGAGAGCGAAAACTTTGTCTTCTTCGATTTTTGGACGGAACAGGGAAGGGTTGACGAGAACGTCTTCGCCTACTCGAACCGGCTCGGGGACCAGCGCGCGCTAATTCTCTACAACAACGCCTACGCCAGCACGCGCGGCACGGTGCACGTCTCTGCCGCGTCGATGAACAAATGGACCGGCGACCTCTGGCAGCGCTCGCTGGCCGACGCCCTGGCGCTTCCGCGTTCGGACGAGTTCTTCCTTGCCTACCGCGATACCGCCACCGGCCTGGAGTACCTGCGCCGCGCCAGCACGCTTCTGCACCATGGCCTCACGCTCGATCTTCGCGGCTATCAATACGCCGTTCTGCTGCATTGGCGCGACCTCCGCTCCACCGCGGAGCAGCCATGGGACCGGCTGCACGATGCGTTGAACGGTGCCGGTGTGCATAGCCTTGACGAGGCGCTTACCAAGTTGCGCGTGCGGCCTTTAGCCGGCGCCATACGGCACGCCGTGTCCACCGATGCGGTGCGTCTCCTGTCCTCGACTGGCGAGGACACTGTCGTGGGCGATAGCTCCGCGCGTGCCTGGAGCGAACGCGCAAGGCCCGTCCTTGAATGTTGGGCGGAGTTGCAGGCTTCTGCTTCTCCAGCGACCCCGGAATCTTACGTCGATCTTGTCGCCGGCCTCGCAGACCAACTGTTGAAGGTGGTTCCTGCGGCAGCGGACTCGCATGGATTGCCGACCCATACCCACCTGGAAGCGCTATGGTCGCCGCTGCTGGCGGTCGCTGTTTTGCGCGCGCTTCCGCCGGTTGGGCAGGAGGCCAATGCCGTGGACCGGCTAGGCCTGCGGTCGTCATTGGCTGAAATCTTCTCAGAACTTGGCATGCACGGCGAAGACAGCTGGCGCGCTACGGCGCGGGTGCGGATCGCTCTAAACGGACAGAAGCTGAACGACCCCGCCTTCTGGTCGGACGGCGACGTGTACTGGCTGCTCGGCGTCAATGAACACGACGGAAAGAGCTACGTCAACCGCGAGTCGCTGGAGCAAATGTTGCAGTGGCTTGCCCTGGCGGAGCAGGTACGGCAAGCAGGCACGGAGGTCCGTCCCATTCCGTTTGAGGAGGTACTCGCAGCGGCCCAGAAGACCGGCTATCTCTACCCGGCGTTGATTGAGGCGCTTACTTCCGTCAGCCCAGATCCTCTGCCTGGGGGCATAAACATGTTCGTGAGAGATCCTGCGAACAATCAGGTAAACGCAAAGCAGCCGCACCCCCCGGTTTCCGGTGCGGCAGAGGCTCAGGTGAAGGGGAAGGCCCCAAACAAATCCGCCGGCAAGGGCGATGCAAGAACAACCGCGGCCAAGAAAACTGCACCGGAAAAGTCTGCAACGAAGAAGCCTGCCGTGAAGGGCGCTGCGAAGCCGCTGGCCTCAGCACCGGTGACCGTGCAGCCACCAGAGATGCTGAAAACGCAACCGGTGGATGGACATCCCGTCGTGGACACCGCTTCGATTCCTGATGTCACGCCCGCAGGTAGAAAGCGTGCCGCAAGGAAGCCTTCGGCAAAGAACACCGGGCCAGCCATACTGTAAGGTTTTGTGTATGCCCGGGTACACTCAACCCATGAATGTTTCGCTCACAGACATTACGCTTCCCGTGCGAATTCGCCCTGCCGCTCCCATGAGCGATGGGGAGCTACTTCGCTTTTGCGAGCTAAATGATGCCGTGCAGGTGGAGCGAGAGACAGATGGAGAGATCGTCCTCATGAGCCCAGCCGGGAATGAGACAAGTTCTCGCAACCTTGCGCTGTGCTTTGAGCTTGAGGTATGGAACCGTCAAGCCGGGCACGGTGTTGTTTTCGATTCCAACACCGGCTTCACGCTGCCGGACTGCTCCATGCGCTCGCCAGATGCAGCGTGGCTCTCACGGGAGCGTTGGGAGGCACTCTCAGCGGAGGACCGGGCACGCTTTGGACCGGTTTGCCCGGAGTTTGTCGTGGAACTGCTCTCGCCTTCTGACTCGCTGCCCGTCCTGCACCGTAAAATGCTCGCGTGGATCGGCAACGGCGTTGAGCTTGCGTGGCTCATCGACCCGTTTCAACGGTCAGTAACCGTTTACCGCCGTGATCGAGCGCCCGAACTTCTCACCGCAATCGCAACGGTGGCAGGTCAAGGTCCGGTTGCGGGACTGGTGCTGCCGTTGGATCGCGTCTTCACGTAACGGCACAACATCACTTCTAGTACTCAAAAATGTGCGGTGCCGGGTAAGTAAACGATCCGTCCGATCGCTGCACCGCGATGAAGAGGCGCCGGTTTTTGTCGCCGTTGATGGTCGAACCAACGATCAGCGTGGTACCAAGCGGCCCGGAGCCATCCGCCACGGATTTATCCACATGGTGGCTGTGAATGGGTCCTACCGGGCTGTATTTGGTCCAGTCTTCGGTAAACCGCTGGAGAGGATACCCGCTGTACTTCTCCGGGTGGGCCGTCCAGTGCGAATCGTTGACGTAGATGCCGTACGCTTCGCTGAAGTCCCCGTCTTGGATGTCGGTCAGGAAACGGTCCACGCGGTGTTCGGTGTACAGGTTCGAGAAGAGCCAACCGTGGCCGCTGATGAACCCGGCAAAGGTCAGCACAAGAAGCAACGCCAGCACAACTCCCGCACTCACCAGCAGGTTGCGCAGGAGGCGTTCGCGCCGCTCGTCGTAGGCAGGGGCATTCAGAAGAGTCATATCAGGTCACCTCGTGCATACTTCTGCATTAAACACCGTAAGAACAGCATCAGAACCGTCAAGTTCCTCTCCGCGGCACAGGTTGCCTGGGAACAATCAATTTCTTCTTGGCCACCGTAATACCGGGCGCAGCAGTTTCCGGTACCGGAAAGACGCACTTTGGATGCGATATGGGCAATTTTTCTGTTGACCAGGAAAAAAAGTGTGATGAAATGGCACACGTAGCAAAAAACGACACGAAAATACTAATGTCGCCGTGCTACCTTTCGATTGCTGCGAGTGTGTGGGAACGTTCACTCAGTCGCCGCGCTGTTTTCCTTCGCCTTGAAGTGAACCGATTGGACGTTTGTGTTCGTACTCAGACGGAAGCGTGGCAGGGAATCTGTCCTGCGGCAACCGTCAGAACTTAACCCAGGAGTAGTTATGAAGACTTTCGCTAAAATCCTCGCCGCTGCCGCAGTCTCTCTTGCACCGGCAGCAGCCCTTGCAACGCCCATCGCCGCTGGCGGAAACATCACCTCCCCCACCCCGGTCACCTACACACCCACATCCACCTTGGCCTCGTATAACAACGTTGCCTACACGTCGCAGGCACCCACCGGTATGTCATCGACCTTTAACGGCACCTACTCGGAGTTTGTGTACCGCGACAGCTCAAACACCTTGTGCGCCACCGCCGGCAGCTGCCTCACCTTTGTGGTTCAGGTGACCAACAGTGCGACGAGCTCCGATGGCATTGAGACTGTGACCACCGGCCCGTTCTCCAGCGCGTTTACGTACAACGTCGGATACTCGGCTGGCGGCAGCGGCATTGCTCCGGTGCTGATCACAGACAGCGTCAATGGCGCGATGGGCTTCAACTTCACTCCCCCGGCTTCGAACATCCTTGCCAAGGGCCTCACCTCGGACTATCTCGTCATCCAGACCAGCGCAACGTCATTTACGGGTGGGAATCTGTCCTTCCAGGATAACCAGACGGCAACCGTGGCCGGCTATATCCCTGCTGCCACCGCTGTAACACCGGAGCCGAGCTCGCTCATGCTTCTGGGTACCGGCCTGATGGGCGCCGCAGGCACCATGCTGCGCCGCCGCCGCAACGCTGCTTAATCTTTTTGGCCGGACGAGGACGGCGCGACCCAAGCGGTGCATACGTCCATCAATCAAACCCGAATCAATAAGGCCGCTGTCTCAGGACAGCGGCCTCTGCTTTTCAAGGACACCCCTCTTGACGGCCCCGTCCGGCCCCGCCCTGCGCTCAGCGGATGAAATCACGCAGGAGGCGTATGTCCATCCCGCCGTCTGCCTGCACATACACCGACACCACGTCGAAGCGAACGCTCAGCGACGGCACCTGACCGGGCCGCCACGGCAGCTGCCGCACATAGGTCTCCGCCATCTCACGGAGCGCCTCCTCTTTGCCTGCATCAACGCTGAACTCGGCGGCGAAGGGCGTCTTGCTGCCGCGTGTCTTAACCTCGACAAAGCAGAGCGTTTCGCCCTCCCACGCGATCAGGTCCACTTCGCCGTGGAACGGAGCATTCCTCCACCGGCGCGCGGCAACGACATACCCTTGCCTTCGCAGGAAAAAGTACGCGGCCCGTTCACCGTCGATACCACGCTGATCTTCGGCTGTATGCGCGCGCAGCCGCCCTAACCGGCGGTTGGCGCGGTCCATTAGGAGGAGGCTCTTTTCCAACATCGCCAATATCGGGCGCGGCCTCGGCATCGTTTACCGGCGGGTTGGCCGTACTGCTTCCTGGGCCTTAATCTCGCCGTCAGGCGGCGCGAGTGGCACCGGCGCCGTTGCTCCCGCGCCGATCTTCATCTTTTCGCGCAACTCCGCGTTCATCTTCTCGAAGACCGGCGGGTTTGCCTTCAGGAAATTACGCACATTTTCGCGTCCCTGGCCGATACGCTCACCAGCGTAGCTATACCACGCGCCGCTCTTCTCCACGATGTTTTGCGTGACGGCCAGATCCAAGACATCGCCTTCGCGCGAGATGCCTTCACCGTACAGGATGTCGAACTCCGCTTCGCGAAACGGAGCGGCGACTTTGTTTTTCACGATCTTGGTTTTGGTGCGGGAACCCACAACGACTTCGCCCTCTTTTACAGCACCGATCCGCCGGATATCGATACGCACGGACGAGTAGAACTTCAGCGCCCGCCCGCCGGTCGTCGTCTCCGGGTTACCGAACATGACGCCAATCTTTTCGCGAATCTGGTTGATGAAGATCAGGCAGGTGCGGCTCTTTGAGACGGTGCCGGTCAGTTTGCGCAGCGCCTGCGACATCAGGCGCGCCTGCAGGCCGACGTGAGAATCGCCCATCTCGCCATCAAGTTCCGCCTTGGGTACAAGCGCCGCAACGGAATCCACCACCAGAACATCGATCGCGCCGGAGCGCACCAATGCTTCCGTAATCTCCAGCGCCTGCTCACCATAATCCGGCTGTGAGATCAGCAGGTTATCCGTGTCCACGCCGAGCTTCCGCGCATAGACCGGATCGAGTGCATGTTCCGCGTCCACAAACGCGGCCAGTCCACCCGCGCGCTGCGCCTCAGCGATGATCTGCAGGGTGATGGTCGTCTTGCCCGATGATTCTGGACCGTAGATTTCGACCACCCGCCCACGCGGTACGCCGCCCACGCCCAGTGCCGCGTCGAATGAGATGGAGCCGGTGGAGATGACGGAGATGGGAACGATGGCATCCTTCGCGCCGAGCCGCATGATGGATCCCTTGCCAAACTGCTTCTCAATGCCTGCCAGGGCAAGTTCTACGGCTCTGCTGCGCTCATCGGCCACGGGGAATGGTCTCCTTGTTTTTGGGTCAACCCATCCTAGCATCAGCGGAGAGTTACGGCAAAGAAAAAGCGAATACGACGCTCCTCATGATCTTGGGTGTACGGCGACGTAAGTCCCAACTCCAGCAGCAGTGATTCTGTTTGCACACTGCTCACGCTCATCCATCTTGTGCGGCATCACGCGTCAGTGCTGTGCCACCTCGCAAATTGGCGGCTGCTGACGGCACAACCGGTCAAACCTGACTGCAGGCGTGGCATCTCAAAGGATGAACTGTGTTCACCCTTACTAACCCACAATTCTGAGGACGACATGCCAACATCTGATCTGACTACACCGCAGGATCCCCGTTCACAATATCCCGGTACGCCGTCCAACACCGAACTGCTACCCACACCTGGCACACAGGCCGAGATGAAGGAAAAGCCTGACTGCGGCGAGACTTCGTACAAGGGATCAGGCCGCCTTGCTGGACGCAAAGCGCTGCTTACCGGTGCTGACTCCGGCATTGGCCGCGCCGCTGCGATCGCGTTTGCCCGCGAAGGTGCGGACGTGGCGATCTGCTACCTGCCGGATGAGCAGGAAGATGCCGAGGAGGTCGCAAAGTACATTCAAGAGGCTGGCCGCAAAGCTGTACTTCTGCCCGGCGATATTTCACAGGAAGGTTTCTGCCAGCGCCTGGTGGCCGATGCCGTGCAACAGCTCGGCGGTCTCGACATCCTGGTGAATAACGCCGGCAAGATGGGCAAGACCGAAGGTCTGCTGGCTACCACAACGGAACGTTTCGACTCGCTGATGAAGACCAACGTCTACGCCCTGTTCTGGATTACGAAGGCCGCGCTGCCGCACCTGAAGCCGGGAGCGTCCATCATCAACACGACAAGCGTGCAGGGCTACGACCCTTCGGCGAACGTCTTCGACTACGCCATGACCAAGGCAGCCATTGCCAACTTCACCAAAGGCCTGAGCGAGCCGTTGATGGAAGAGTACGGCGTCCGCATCAACGGGGTCGCGCCCGGTCCCATCTGGACGCCCCTGCAGGAAGCGGACGGCGATGAAGAAAAGCTGAAGAAGCTGGGCAGCAAGACTCCTTATAAACGTCCCGGCCAACCGGTGGAGCTTGCACCCGTCTATGTGCTGCTCGCCTCGCAGGAAGGCAGTTACATCACCGGAGAAATTTACGGGGTGACCGGCGGCATGGGCATCGCGTGAGTGATCGGCCGGTGTTCCGGTAAGACGCGTACTTTTTCATTAGCAGAGGGTGCCTGTAAGGCACCCTCTGCTGTTAGTCATGCAAGCTGACTACTGCACCGAATTACATGGCAATAATCAATGTCAAGCTACTGCTGTGTTAGGCGGCATCTCGCAGCCAGGCGTTCATGGTGGTGTGGTCCACAAGGCCTGCCTGCTGGCGCACCAGCTTGCCGCCTGAGAAGACGGTGAAGTTTGGGATGCCGCGTACGTTGTACCGGGCGGAGAGTTGCGGATGCTGCTCCGTGTCCACCTTAAGCACAAGAGCCTTTCCGGCCATCTCCGCTGCAGTTTTTGCGACCTCTGGCGCAGCCATACGGCAGGGACCGCACCAGCTCGCCCAAAAGTCAACTAACACCGGTACCGGTGATTGCTGCACGGCTTCATCGAACAGTGTGATGTCCACCGCGAGCGGTTCCGCCTGTGGCGGAAGTGCGCCCTTGCACGCGCCGCAGCGGCCTGTATCGGCAAGATGCCGCGCCGGGATGCGGTTCTTTGTCTGGCAGTGTGGGCATGTGCGTACGACCGGCATTAGTCTCTCCTCTGCTTTTCTTCATTTCGATGCAAGCGCAGGGTATATCGCAATGTCACCTTAAACGATCATGGCATGATGGCTCTAAGCAATTCTGGAGGATGTTCCTGACACCGGAAGTACCCGTTGATTAGTTCTAAGGGTTACGGACATCTGACTTGCAGGCTGCGCGGGCCTTATCAAGAAGCTCTGGCGAGTACTTCTCTGGAATCTTGACGAACTTAACATGATCCTTCTGAGCCATCTGCATCAAGCTGTCCATGTTCTCCTGGGTCTCCAGCAGCTCTTTTTGGTTGAAGCTGTAGTCCTGTTTTCTATTAACGTGAGCTTTCCAACGGTCTTGGTGGTGATCGCGACACCATAGAACCTTCCGCTGGTCTTATGTCCTTCCGCAAAGATGACGCAGCCTGAATTGCCCGAAAGAGCACCCCAGGCGATGGGCTCTGAAGTCTGCCCTTTGTTCTGCGCGGAAAGAGCCATGGAGGTTGCCAGTATAGAAAAGGCGATGGAGGCAGCAAGTCTCATTGAAATTCTCCGTTCTGAAAATGCGACTATATTTAACCCAAGTTTAGCCGGGTACGTCGACGAGTAAGGAAACGCGGCCAACTGCCCGGACTCTCAGAAGCCGTACCACTATGCGACATCGCCTAGCGATCAAGCAGGTCGATAGCTTCATGCGGAGCGCGGATGCGGATGTGGGATGCCAGCGCGGGGTAGGCGCGGGCGATGGCCTGGTACATCTGCCAGGCGACATTGCGATAGCTCCAGTGGCCGGCCGGGGTGGAACGCAGTTCGCTGATGTAGACGGCCTGCGCGAAGTCCATGGTAAAGAGCGAGCGGCAGCGCGTGGCGAGCGGAAGCACGTAGTCCGCAGAATGCGCGTTATCTCCTAAGGGGTTAGGGATTTGCTCAGCGGCCTGCGAAGTGCTCTTCCATGCCATGGTGATGCCGGTTGCTGAGAACTCCGGGACAGGTACGGGAGCGGGCGAGTACTCGGCGAATTTGGCTCCGTGTCTGCGTTCGCTTACTGTGCGTTCACCTATTCTGCGTTCACCTTTGTTCTGTGTGGTAGATCCCGCACATGACTCTGTCATGTACGGGGCACCCAGGTATTGACCGGTCAAGTGTGCGTGCAGGGTGAAGGCGCGGCCGATCAGTTCCGTGTAGCGGGCGTGTACTGGCGATCCGGTAAGTTGCGGCTGGCCGGGGAAATCTGGCAGTTCGTATCCGTGCGCGGTGGTGTACCCCTGCAGCAGCTGCGTGCAGCGGCGGTGGCGGTGCATGTCGCGGAAGCCGCCAATGTCCATCAGGATGTCGAAGCGCAGCCCGTTGGCCGCCGCGAAGGAGCGCGGCAGTTCTTCATGCTTGCCGCGATGTTCCCTGCCCAACGCGATGATCTCCGTGATGCGCTGCTCGGGCAAAGACGCAACGGCTTCGCGCAGCTGGCGATAGCGATAGTGGGTGTGCGGGTAGAGCAGCGAAGTGGCCAGATCGATCTCCAGCGACAGGCGTTCACCGGTTGCCGGAAGAACGAGATCGACGTGCGGCGATTCGGCGGGCATCGGCGCGATGGCGGAATCACTCATCAAATCGCGGGCGGCTTGACGCAGAACCAGGCGGCTCTCGCGCTCAAAAGCGCTGGGCGCGGTGTACTTGACCAGCGTGGGGCTGACGCGGACTTCACGCAGCACGTGTTCACGGACGCGGCTGGCAAGCGCGGGATCGGCGCCTTCGACTTCCGCCAAGAGGTCAGTCGCAGCTGCGTGCTGTACATTCCATGCGGGACCGGCTGCGGCTTCACGCAGCTTCTCACCAAGCAGGCGGACTTCGGCGTATTCGCTGCCCAGCAGGCGCGAGATCTGGCCCTCCAGTGTGCGTGCGTTCGTGATCTGGCCGAGCGAAGTGTTGGTTGCCAGCGGAAGCAGGTAGCGTGCCATGTCGTACGCGCGGGCACGCAGCGTGCGGGTGTAGGCCGCTTCGTCCATGTCAGCGGGGCGCGGTGTATGCGCCTTTAGTTCGGCCAACATGCCCTCGCCCACTTCGGTGTACCCGGCAAAGAGGGCGTTGATCGTGGAGGTGTACTCAGCGGTGTCTTCCCGCTTGGTGAAGGCGGGCGTGTAGTAGCCGGATTTGCGGAAGTTCTGGTACCGGGTAGAGCGCTCCTGTCCGTCCCAGCGCGGCTCGTCCACCAGGATGATGGCGGCGAGCAGCGACAGGCGCTCCACGGCAAAGGCGACGTGAGCAAGGTCGGCGATAGAGCGGTGGCCGTACTGGAAGTAGAAGGTGTTCAGGAACTGCTCGGCGCGCTGCGTGCTGATCTCCGCCAGCGACTCGCGCAGGGTCAGCGCGGAGCGGGAGTACTTGGCCATGGCGTAGGCCAGCACCTCAGGGTCGGCACCGTGAATGGCGTAGACGTCGGTGCCGTTTGATGTTGCTTGCTCAAGATCGTCGGTCATAGGTGTGTGTCAGCAGAATATCCCGTTATGAGTGGACCGTAGATCAGGCTGATTGGCTTGCCTAACTGATCCGTAAAAAGCGGAACGCGAAAGGCGCAAGGACGCGAAGAAGACTCCAGATCGCCTCTGCGGCCTTCGCGAAACCTTTGCGTTCTTAGCCTTCCTGCTCTTGTGTTTCGCTTGGCAACGGCCGGCTATGCATCTGAAGAGACGGATGCAAGAGAACGACGGAGCGTTTGCGGAAACGGCACACCGGCCATTGCCCACGCCAACACTTCCCTGGCGCTTGCGGCAGCGCTGGTCGCGGCTCCTGTTTACGCATTGGCCAGTTCCCGCCGCGGATGTGCAGGCCCGGCTTCCGCGCGGTCTGCGGGTGGACACCTTTGACCGATGGGCGTGGCTGGGCGTGGTGCCGTTTGTCATGGAGCAGGTACGCTTCCGCTCGGTGAGCCAGCACAGCTTTGGCGTGCCGGGCGCCAGGGCCTTTCCGGAACTGAATCTGCGGACGTATGTGACCGGTCCGGACGGGCGCGCTGGCGTGTACTTCTTCTCGCTGGATGCGGGCAGCCTGCTGGCCGTGGCGGGTGCGCGGGCGGCGTTTGGGCTGGCATACTTCTGGGCGCGCATGGCGGCGACGCGAGAGGGCAACGCGATTTATTACCGGTCCGAGCGGCGGCTGACACGCCGTCCGGTTCGCTTCGAAGCGCGCTACCGGCCGTTGCGTGTGGCTGCCGCGAAGGATGATCTATGCCGCTTCGTCACGGAGCGGTACGCCTTGTTTGTGCGCCGCTTTGGTGCCGTGCAGATTGGCGAGATCCACCACCGGCCCTGGCAGCTCGAATGGGCCGAGGCGGAATTTATGCGGAACGATCTGCCGGGCAGCTCCGGCTTCACTCTGCCACCGCGCGCGCCGGTCCTGCACTACTCGGAAGAGATTGAGATGGAAGCCTGGCTGCCGTACCGCGTGCGAGTAAGCGCCTGGCCGAGTCTTCTACTCAGTCATGTAGCATGGTATATGACAGGAGCATGAGAATGGCACCACTCGAAAAAGCAAAGGTCTTTATGAGCGGAAGAAGCCAGGCGGTCCGCATCACGGCACAGTTTCGTTTCGCAAGTGGCGAAGTGTACATACGCCGCGATGCCAGGAACGGCGATGTGATTCTCTCGCAAAGTCCCGGCAGCTTGAAGGACATCCTTGCCGCTCTGCCCAAGCTTGATATCCCGGACGATTTCCTCGCCGCCGAGGAACGCGCTGACGCCCAAGCACCCCAGAAACGTCCGGGGTTGTGACCTCGACCTACATGCTTGACACCAACATGGTCAGCTACATCGTCAAGGGGCGTTCCCTTGTGGCGAGTGAGCGGCTGCTGGCACTCAACGGCGATGAAGTCGCATGCGTCTCCACGATCACCGAAGGCGAAATCCGGTACGGACTGGCCAGGAGGCCCGGAGCAACGGCGCTTCACTCCCTCATGACCAGCTTTCTCGCCAGCATTCAAGTCGCAGCCTGGGATCGCAACGCGGCAGAAATCTATGGCCGGGTTAGGGCTGCGCTGGAAAGCAAAGGCCTGACTCTAGGCAGCCTGGACATGATGATCGCCAGCCATGGGTGCCATTCTTGTGACGAACGATAAGGCCTTTGGGCAGGTGGACGAGCTTTCCGGGATCGTGAATTGGGCCAGTGATTGTAGTGAACACGGAGATTCCAATCCCACATCTCTGCGCGATGTGGGCACCCGCGCAGCCTTTCGGATCCGCAAACTTAATCCCACATCATCTCTCCGAGATGTGCCCCACCCGCTCTTTGGTTTCGGTTCGCCATACGAAGCAACTTCGTCGCCGCTTCATCAAATTTCTTGAGAGCTTCCGGCGCCTTGTGGTATTCAGATTCCACCCTATGCGACTCTTCTTAATCTTGTTCACCGCGATGATGTTCTCCATTGCGGCCACAACTAACGACAAGGAAACCACTAACAAGACTCCGATGCTCAACCACTCTGAGGAAGTAGAAAGGCTGACAGCCGAACGGAATAACTTTCTAAACGAGAAGTCCATTCGCGAAGGAAAGCAAGATTCTTGGCATAACGCTGTAGTTATTACCGCTACTATTGCGGCGGTTCTGGGCGTTCTAGCTGCCGTATTCCAGTTTAGGGAATCTAGCCTAGGATACGGCGCGCGTACTGCTGAAAAGGAGGCTTCTAGACGCGAAGGACGTATTAAGGAACTAGAAGACGCAGACACGGAAGCAGGGATGCTTGCGATGAAGCAGTCGGTATCTGACGCGAATGCGCGTGCTGATACTGCGAAGGCGGTGGCGGATAACGAGGCCATAGAGCGTCTCCGACTGGAAGCACAAATAACGCCGCGCCGCCTCTCGCTCGATCAGCAGGCTAGCTTTGGAAAAGCATGTTTAGCGCTATACGGGAGACCTCTGATCGTGCAATCATACGCAGGAGACGCAGAATCCGCAGTACTAGCTGGGCAAATCGCAGCGTCACTGTCTGCATTCCACATTAACGTAGACTCGCAGATCGGCACATTGTTAGGACGTGGGGAACTCGACCAAGGAATACATATACGCTCTTCCTTAGACGATCTTAAGATGGCGACCTGTTTAGAAAAGGCATTTAGCGGCATCGCCGGACTCGCCGTCATTTTAAATGGTCCAGAGCATTTTTCAAGCGTTACGCTCAACGGTCTTGGCTTCAACATTGACCCATCTGGATACGGATTACCGGGAGGTTTAAGACCAGCAGGTCCTTTACCTGTCGGAAGCCTGCTTCGCATTTTTGTGGGAGTAAAGCCTTCAAAGATTATTACGAGTGACAACGCAACGACTCACACAACCAGATAGTAACGAGCCCGCCCTAACCCTTAACATGTGCGCCAAGTACGTTATTGCCATGTAAGAGTAAACTTTCTAACACTAAGATGACATGGAGTGTGTCATGCGTTTTATGCCGTGCCTGTTCCTTGCTATGCTGCTTAGTCTTGTGCTTCATGCGCAGTTGAACGTCAGGTTGCCGCCTCTAGCGCAGGAGGAGGCGCGGAGCATTGATGCGGAGCGGCTGCGGCAGCACGACAAGACGCTGGCCAGTGATGCCTTTGAGG
>CAXTXE010000026.1:0-47324 GCA_964248165.1 uncultured Terriglobus sp. | reverse complement strand
ACCCAGCCCCACCCCCCAGCAAACGCTCCGCCTGATAGCTCCTGGCGAACTCGCTGCGAGAGTGGGCGTGTACATTGCGTATTCCCTCTGCTAGAACTAACAACGCGTGAAACACACTGGACTGGCTCTGCTTCTCGCACTTACGGCGACCGCTGTGGCGTTTCGGACGCTTGCGCAAGAGGTCACGCGCAACCCCAAGGCTGACCTCCTCAAGCAGCCGCAGGTCGTGCGCGGGCAGGCGCTTTTTCAGGCGAACTGCGCTGCCTGTCACGGCACCAATGCCAATGGCGGCGTCGGCCCAAACCTCATCGCATCGGCGCTGGTGCGGCATGACGTAAACGGCGATCAGATCGGCACGGTGGTGCATGGGGGCCGGCTGGAAAAGGGCATGCCCGCCTTCCCGCAGATCACGGACGAGCAGGTTCAGGAGATCGCCGCGTTTGTTCATGCGCGCATCGACGTCAGCATGCGCCCCTCCGCCCTGGGTGCCAGCGCCTTTGGCGGCCAACTTGCCGTGGGCAACGCAACAGCAGGAAAGCAGTACTTCGCCGCGCACTGCGCGGTCTGCCACAACCCGGCGGGCGACTTTGCAGGCATCGCCAGCAAGCACGATCCCGCGGAACTGGAAGGGCTGATCCTCGCGCCAAAGGCACCAGCGCCAATGGGCACCCTTACGCTTGCCAACGGACAAACCCTGCACGGCACCACTCTCCACGCCGACGCCTTCTCCGTCACTCTGCGCGATGCCACCGGCCAGACCCGTACCGCGGACCTGACCAATGGCACGCACTTCACCCCCGACGACCCGCTCCGCGCTCACCGCGACCTCTTGCCCACCTATACCGACAAGGACATCCATGACGTCTTCGCCTACCTTGAAACCCTCAAGTAGCCGCACTGACCTGGGTGCCCCACCTACACGTGCAGCGTTAAGGTGGGTCCGGACGAACATGGGTGCCCGACCTTCACGCGCAGCGTTAGAGTGGGTCCGGACGAACACGGGTGCCCCGTTCATGCGCCGCGCGCATGAGCGGGTCCGGCATTGCGTATTGCTCCTCCTGGCAACGGGTCTGGTCCTGACACTCCACTCGCAAACAAGCCAGACCATACCCTCTGTCAGCGACCAGTGGACCACCTACAACGGCGATTTCTCCGGCCGCCGCTACAGCACCCTTGCACAGATCAAAAGCACGCACGTGAAGTCTCTGACGCTCGCCTGGGCCTATCCCACGCACGGCCTCGCGATTAAAGGCACGCCGCTGGTCGTGGACGGCGTCATGTACTTCACCGTGCCGGACAAGGCGTGGGCCATCGACGCCGAAACCGGCGTCAAGCTGTGGGAGTTCGACCGCCCATCGCAGGGCAACAAGATCAACAACCGCGGCGTGGCGTACCTCCGGGGCAAGCTCTATCTAGGCACGCCGGACGCGCACATGCTCTGCCTGGACGCGAAAACAGGCAAGCTGCTCTGGGACGTCGAAGTGGCGGACAGCAAGGCTTACGGCTACTACATCGCGACCGCGCCGCTCGCCGTCAACGGCAAAATTATCTTCGGAACGTCAGGCGACGTGGCCGACGTGCCGCACTTCATGGAGGCCGTTGACCCGGACACCGGCAGGGTTCTCTGGCGCTTGAACACCATCCCCAAGCCTGGCGAACCCGGCTCCGAAACCTGGCCGGACGCGAACGCCATGGCGCACGGCGGCGGCTCCATCTGGTTGACCGGCACCTATGATCCATCGCTGAACCTGATGTACTGGGGTACCGGCAATCCGCATCCCGTGCTGGCCGGCGACGTCCGCAAAGGTGCCAACCTCTACACCTGCTCCATCCTCGCCATCGACCCGGATACCGGCAAGATCAAGTGGTTCTACCAGCCCTCGCCACACGACACTCACGACTGGGACGCGGTCGAGACGGCGGTCCTCTTCGATGCTCCGGTGAACGGCAAGCCGCGCAAGCTGCTCGCCCATGCCAGCCGCAACGGCTACTTCTTCATCCTGGACCGCGTCACTGGCGAGCACATACTCACGTCGCAATTCATCCCCACCGATTGGGCCAAAGGCCTGGACGCAAAGGGCCAGCCCATCGCCGATCCAGCCAAAGACGCGACACCCGGCGGTTCGCTGGTCCACGCTGTCGCCAACGGTGCCACCAACTGGTACGCCCCCAGCTACGACCCGGAGACGCGTCTCTTCTACGTGAACGGAGAGGAGGGCTGGAGTTTTTGGTACTCCGCGCTGGACGCGCAGGGCAAGCCCGAGGACCACCAGGGCGGCAGTGCCATCTCCGTCTCTGAGCGCAGCCTGCTCGTCGCGGTGGACACAGAAACCGGCAAGGTTCGCTGGCAGCGCGAAGCCGGTCCCACGCGCTTCGCAGGGGGCATCCTCACTACCGCCGGGCACCTGCTCTTCACCGGCGACGCTCTCGGTAACCTGCTCGCGCTGGACCCTGCCACCGGCACGCCGCTGTGGCACACCCGGCCCGGCACCAACCTGACCAGCGGCCCCATCACCTACCAAGTCAAAGGCCGCCAATACGTCACCATGGCCGCGGGCGACACCCTCTACACCTTCACCCTTCCGCAATAGAGCATCCCGCCGCGGCGGGAACACGTAGAACAACTTCAAGGCTTAAAGGTCGTTTGTCAAAAACGTTCCCGCCCGCTCGTCCTGAACGATCCCCAGGACACCTTGTGGCGTAAGGATGGGAGATCCAAACGCCGATGGGTCCAGCGGCTGGCTAAGCCGGATCGTGTTTCCAACCCGCTCCGCCGAAAGTTCAACGACATCAAAGGCGGGAGGCTTCCCGGAAGTTCCCTGAAGGAGGCGAAACACAGCAACCTTTGTCCACTCACTCGCCGCCGCAACGTCTGGTGGAACAGCGAGCCAACCGGTGCCTTCAGGCGCATCCTGCACCCGGAGAAGCGTCAGTGCCCCTGGCGAGGCGCGCCGGTGCACCTTGATGCGGGTTCGCCCATCCTTGACCAGACGGACGTCTGTTTCAGCCTTCCCGCGCGACGAGACGTCAACGGCCACGGCCTCCGGGACAGCCGCCGTCCGGTCCATGCTCACGCGTCGAACGGCGACGGATGCACCTCGAGCGATCCGCACATCGCCAGCGCTGAGGTGTGTTTCGAATTCCGGATCAAATGTCCATGGTTCCTGTATCTCGGCGGTGGCGATCACCACGCCGGAGTGCAAGCGAAATCCAAGCTGTGTCAGCATGGCAGGAAACGTCGTACGTGTGTGGCGGTCTTCCACTGTGTAGCCGGAACTAACCTCTACTAAATTAGCTTCTCCAACGGCGTACAGGCTTCTCGACCAGGGTGACCGGAGTCCCGGGAAACGGGCGAGGAGGCCCGTATCACCGTCCAGTGCGCGATCCATGACGGAGAAGAGAAGCAGTGCAGCCTGCCGCTGGATGGGTCCAACCACCACCGGCACATTCTCAGCGAAAGACGCATAGAACGTTGGCGCGGAGGTGTGCACCGCCAGCTTCTCAAAGAAGCTCAGATTCAGGGCGGCGATCATCTCTCCCTGCAGGTGTGCTTTGCCTCCCGTAACGATGTCGCGAAGCGCATCCGTGTTGCGGAGGTCGCGGTAAAACACCGATACGGCAAGCGGAGGCAGATACAAGGCCTTGCCCGCTGTCAGCGTAAGGCTCTCCCGCAGCGGTTCCGCCGCGACAGGGATGCCGTTGATGCGCAATGCGCGTAGATCGAGACCCGCAAGGGAAACGCTGCGCGCCGGCGTGAGCGAAAGGCTGAGCTGGAGACCCAGGTGGGTGTCATCGATGTGCCCGATCGTTACAGAGCGCACGTCCACCGTCCCCAGTGCACCAGAACCGGCCTGCGTCTGTGAATAAGCACGCTGCGGCAAACCGAGATAGACCACGAGCGCCATGCAGAGCAGAACCATCTCCCGAAGTTTGTGCATGTCGTCCTCTGCTCTCATTAGCGCATAGCGCGTGACGGGCTGCTCGCGTTCGTGATGTTCAGGTGCGGGGCTCCGTGTCTTCCACCATCAAGATTCATTCGCCGCAGGCGAGGCTTGAGGCCCGGCGCTGCGGGGATCCAGCATCACAAAGATCCAGTGAGTCGATCCCGTACGGATCCGTGCATAGTTAGGTAAGGGAACGAACTGCTCTTCAACGGGCAGCTCGTTCAGGTCTGTTCCGCTCATGCTGATGTTGTCGCCCAAAACAAAGTTTCGGCGGAACGTGATGTGGCTGTTCACTGCCGACAGGGTGTTGTCCTGAGGGATGGCAATGTTGCACCGCTCAGGATCACGTCCAATCAGGTTGCGGCCTTCGCGGACGGGAAAGATCTGACCTTCAGGGTTCCAGCTGTATGTCAGCAGGACGCCGACGATTTTGGGCTGGGGCGCAGCCGGTCCTGAACGTGGGCCGAACTCCTGACCGGGGCTGTAGAACGCCGTCTTTCGAGCAGCACTATCGCCGGATGCACTTGGAACCGGCGGTTTGGGCGCTTGTTCGATGGCCGTTTTCCGCGGCGCTTCCACCGGCGTGTAACCGGCACCGGCCGGAACGGGAGGCTGCTCAAAGATCGTGGACGGGTGCGCGGCGGCGCCGCTCGGATTGCTGGCTTCCGGGCGGGAGCCGCCAGATGCCTCAGCCTTGCAGTAGACGCACTCTATCCACACGGGGTCCATGACATGGCGGCCGCTGGGGCATGTCTTTGGTGAAGGGCTCAGATTCGCGCCACACCGTTTGCACGCGGTATCCGCAGAGCTGTTGGAGTCATAGCAACTGGGGCAGATTTTCATGGATTGCTCCTGAACAAAGGTTGACCGTGTTCGCCGGCAGGCGCAGCCTCAGGCCTCGTAAGGGCAGCTCCCCCAGGCCGCGCGGGTACACCCGGTACGGGCCTGGGCGGGGAGGTGTCCGTGCCGTTCGTGACCGGGTAGATGTCTGTGATGGGTGCCGGGTGTTGCCTTCTCCCGGTAATTGCCGGCCAGTGATGCAGCATTATCAGGTAAGCGCCCACGCCCGCCAGAACAGACAAAAGCACTACCAGCGCCAGCAACAGCCCTGTCCTCCGGCCTGCGTTGGAAGTAGGTGCTTTCACCGGTAACGCATGCACCTGCGCGGTCAGGCGGATGACCTGCACCGTGATGTTGTCATCGCTTCCGCGGGCAAGGGCAAGTTGCACCAGCTGCTCCGCCAGGCGGTCGGGATCAACTGCGGCGGCGAGCTGTTCCGCCAGCACATCGTCTCCAATCGATCCCCAGAGACCGTCTGAACAAAGCAGAAACACGTCTCCATCCTGGACGGGTTCCGCCGGGGAGATCTCCAGCGATATGCTGGCCTGCTGCCCAAACGCACGGGTCAGAATGTTGGCATGGGGATGGCTCCGCGCCTCGTCTGGCGTCAGCAGATTGTCACCCACCATGCGTTGCACGACGGAGTGATCCGCCGTCAGCCGTCGCAGGCTGCCGCCACGCCAAAGATACGCACGGCTGTCACCAACGTGGGCCACCAGAAACATATCCGCGGCCGCTTGCCTCAGAAACGCTGCGAGCACCACCGTGGATCCCATGCCCTTTGTGGCATCGGCGGCGGCCCCTGCCTGAAGCAACTCGGCATGGACGGCGGACGCGGCCCGCTCCAGCGCTTCAGGCAACGGTGTATCCGGCGCAAGCGCGCTCAGGTGCTCCCGAAAGCCCTCCGCCACAAGGCGTGACGCATCCATGCCGCCACGGTGCCCGCCCATGCCGTCCGCGATCAGGTACACGTACCCGGAGCCAACGGAAAAAGCCGACATCCGGTCCTGATTCTCCTCGCGCCGGCCCCGCTCCGTGCGAGCGCCAACCGCGAGAGCAAATTGGAAGCCGGTATCTGACATCACTCGCTCCTCCTTGCTCGCAGGCATCACGCCCGCGCGACACGAAACGTTGTCTGCCCCATGCGAAGCTCGTCGCCGGAATGCAGAGGTGTGCGCCCGGTACAGCGCTGCCCGTTCAGGAAAGTGCCATTGGTGGACGCATTGTCGTGAACCATCCAGGTACGGTTCTCAAAATAAAGACAGGCGTGATGGCCGGAGAGGGTGGCGTCCCCGGCAAGTGCAAGCTGATTTCCGGGGAGCGCACCAATCCAGAATTGCGCTGATGTCACCGGAATGTGTTGCCCGGCAAGCGGCCCCTCCAGCACCTCTAGAACGCCCAGAACGCCATCCGCACCCGGGTCAAAGAAGCCGGCTATCACGGTACGTCCGGCAGATGGGGACCCGGGCGGAGGCTTCTGCGAGACACCGGAGATGCCCGCCGGCTCAGCCCGCACCGCATCGCCTGGAGACTCTGAAGACCTGTGCGGAACCGGCACCGGAGATGCAATCCCTGTGACTTGCGGCGGTTTATTGGGCTGCGGGGGCGGCATGGACGCCGCTTCTGCCACCGGGCGCTGCTTGCGTCTGAGCAGCAGCCACGTACCCAGTGCCAGCAGCAACACCACACCCGCTCCAAGAGCGTAGAGCACACGGCGTCCCGGCAGGCGGTCCAGCAACCGTCCCGTCCAGCCTTCAGCGGCGAGGGCTGGGATTGAGACATCGGCAATCGCGTTAAACGGAATCCAGCGGATGGAAAGGGAATGCTCCTCCCCGTCGCGCGGCACGCCCTTCACGTTAAACGTGGCAACCGGTTGCGCCTTCATCGTGGCAATGCTGCTCGACACAAGCGCCTGGAGATCACTGTCTGATTGAGCCTGCTGAAAGTTCCCGCCCGTTGCCTGCGCCAGACGCCGCAACGTCTGAAGATACAACGGACTGGACCGGGTAAGCCCAATGGCATCCACGGGGATGTGCCGCTGCCGAGCGGCGGCAATCACGTCATCCAGGGTGTGGTGGGAGCCTTCGTCGTGCCCATCGGAGATAACAATCAGTTCACGGCGCACCGGGGTTGCACTAAAGTCGTCCAGCGCCTCCAGCAGCGCGTCGTACAGGTGCGTCTCCGTTCCGCGGCCCGTCAGCTTCCGCAGCCTGTCTCGCAGCGTCTCCCGGCTGGCGTCAAACGGAACCTCCCACCGGGTGTCGTTCGCAAAGCTAAGAACGCCCACCTTGTCCTCCGGGCGTGCCTCGCTGACAAACTGAAACAACGAATCGCGAAGAATGGCCAGCGGACCCCCGCGCATGCTTCCACTCGAGTCAATCGCCATGATCGACTGAATGCCATACCCCGTCTGATCGAAGCGGCGCACGGCGCTTGCCGCGCGCCCCGTGCCGCCCTCCGGCACAACCTCCAAGTCGGATGCTTGCGGTACACGCCCCGCCGTGTTCCTCAGCACCACGTCGATCTCGGGATAACGCGGCGCGTCCAGGCCATCCACGCCGGTGTACACCGGACCCGCAGTGAACGATCCCGCCGGAGTGGCTGGAGCCTGCGCGCAAATCCTCGGCACAGGCACATGTGCGCCCAGCACAAACAGAAGACCCGCGAGGCAGGTCCTGGCACTACCGTGGAGAGTCATGCTTGGAGGGCTCCGGAAGAAGTTTCATCGCAACGCGGAATGCCGCAAAGGAGACCGAACTCTCTTTGGCGTCCGTCGGAACGTTTACCTCTGTTAATTCATGCTGGATGACGGCCGCGCGCGCCGTCGATGACGGGTGGGAGGCAAAATAGTGGCTCAGCAATGACGGGTCATCGCGCTCGGTTTTAGCCAGCCGCTCGAACAGGTGGAGAAATCCACCGGGGTTCCAGCCCGCCCGCAGCATCTCGTAAAAGCCAAGCAGGTCCGCCTCCATCTCGTTCTCCCGGCTGAAATGCAGCAGCGCGAGCATGGCGACGGCACCTCCAAACCGCGCAATCAGGGTTTCCAGCACGCCGTTGTTTGTGTTCAGATTTTGCACGGCGGTCTGCAGCAGGCGACGCGCGCTAAACGTCAGCAGGAGCTGGTTGGTGGCATGGCGAGCCACCACATGCCCGATCTCGTGCGCCAGCGCCGCCACCAACTCGTCCTCTCTTCCGGCGAACTGCAACAGGCCGCGATTGACGTAAAGGAACCCGCCGGGAAGGGAAGACGCGTTTACCTCCATGCTGTTCACCAGCTTGATGGTGTACGGCAGATTGGGCCGCTGACTCTGCCGGGCCAGCCGGTTCACAATTCCACTCAGGTACCGGTCGACGATTGGATGAGAGACGATCTCGCATTCTCGCTGAAGCATCGCTGCGAAATGCCTTCCAAGCGCGATCTCCTGTTCGTCAGACAATGTGTTGTATGCAGGGATAGCGACGCGGGGTTCTGTTGCTCTGGCGGGCAGAACCCCGCGCCAGCCCAGAGCACCGCATGCGGTCCATCGAAGAACATCTCTGCGCGAACAGGCGATCAAGCGGCGTACTCCTTGCAGCGCCTCACACGGGCTCTATGTCTATAAGCGAAAGAATATGCTCGATCTGCGCAGGTTCCATCCAGTTCGGAGCGGACCGTACGTCCTGGTGCCGTGCGAAGGCAGTGTAGCCCAGTTTTGTACCCGCGGCGCGACGTTCGTCCATGCCGCCTCTAATGGAGACTGGCGGGCGGCGTGCATACACACACCTGTACGCAGGGCTTCACCATGGGCGCGATGCCCCTACATGTTCGTCGCGAGGCGCACCATTCCCGCGGCATGGGGACCGTTTACGCTCCTGTAATCCAACCGCTTTCCACAGGGCAGGTACCCGCCAACGCATAGACGTGGCGTGAGTTGTGCGAACCGGTGGATCATTGTCCCAAAATGAAGCCGTATATTCGCTTTTATTTCGCCATTGCGCGATCCGTTGGGCATTTGTACTTTGAGGAAGCGCTGAGTCAGCGCAACTGACCGGGCAACCGTGCAACCAGCGTTGCACATGCAGTCAAATCCGAAATTCAGAAACAACGCTTCGCCGCCGCGTCTTTGGCGCGGCCGTACTCTTCTGCGCCCAAACGGCGCAAGGTGATGCATCAACCGCCTCCGCAAAGGAGGCACAACGCTGATGGAGAACGCCAGAAACATGCGCCCGAAAAAAATCATCCTCTGTGTCGACGACAACGAACAGACACTGTCCATCCGTAAATTTCTGCTGGAAACGCGCGGCTATCGCGTGCTCGCGGCAACCGCCGCACACGAAGCCCTGGGGATTCTGGAACGTTTCGCCCCGGGAGAGATTGCCCTTCTGCTGTGCGACCTGATGATGCCGCAGATGGACGGAACAGAGCTGATCCGGCGTGCGCGGGAATTGCAGCCGGGCTTGCCGACGCTGATGGTCTCGGGGACGGTGACGGGGTTTGAGCGTGGCAGCGGCGCGGATGTGTTTCTGCCGAAAGGCGCCTGCTCTCCGGTGGAACTGCTGGAACGCGTGCGCGTTCTGGTGGCTCGTAAGCGCGGGCCGAAGAAGGCAGCAGCTGCGGCGCCAGCCCCGGCCAGGTCTCCGCAAGCCGTGGCACTTGGGGCCTCAGCGGTGATGGCCGGTTGACGCTCGTTGTTCTCGTTGTTCTCGTCTCCTCGTCTCCTCGTCTCCTCGTTGGTTTCGTCTCTCGTGGCCGTAACAACGAGAACAACGAACAACGAGGAGACGGCGTGCCTCATGCTTCACCAAACCGTCAGCGGCGTAGCCAGTGCTCGGGGCCGCAACAACGAGAGCAACGAACAACTCGAAACGACTCACGTGCTCATGCTTCCACCAAACCGTAGCGGCGTTGCCAATGCTGCTTCAGTTGCGCCCGGACGATCACACGTTCCTCTTCCGTAACATCGCGGGTGCGCAGATTGGCGAAGTCCCCGGCCTCGCTCTTGGCGAGTTCCAGAAGGCGGCGGTCACGTTGCAGGTTGGCCACGCGGAAGTCAGGCAGGCCGGCCTGCCTGGTGCCGAAGAACTCGCCGGGGCCGCGCTGTTGCAGGTCGAGTTCGGCAAGTTCAAAGCCGTTCTGAGTTTTGGTCATAGCGTCCAAGCGCTGTTCTGCCTCGGGCGAGACGCGCCCACCCGTCATCAGGATGCAGTAGCTTTTCGCGGTGCCCCGGCCCACACGTCCGCGCAGTTGATGCATCTGCGCCATGCCAAAGCGCTCCGCGTGTTCAATGACCATCAGTGATGCATTCGGCACATCCACGCCCACTTCGATCACGGTGGTCGTAATGAGCACATCGAGGTCGCCGCGCTTAAACTGCTGCATGACGATCTCTTTCTCGTCGGAAGGAAGACGGCCATGCAGCAGGCCAAGCCGCAGGCTGTGCAGCGCGCCGTGACGTAGTTCCTCATACATCTCCGTGGCGGAACGGAGGTTCGGCTTCGCGGCTGCAAGCAGATCGTTCGGCTTCCTAGCCTTCTCCCCCGCAGACGATTGCTTGCGCCGCGCAATTTTCGCTGCCTCGCAGATAGGCTGACTCGCTGATTCGCTGCTGTCCTTCGCGAAATCCAGTTCCGGCTGGTCGCCGCTCGCACCTTCAACAACGGGATAGACCACATACGCCTGGCGTCCCGCAGCCGCCTGCTTGCGCAGGAAGGCCCACACGTCGTCCGCGCGCTCGTGCGTGGTGCGGCGCGTGACGATGGGCGTCCGTCCGGGCGGCAGCTCGTCAATCACGCTGACTTCAAGATCGCCGTAGATGGTGAGAGCCAACGTGCGCGGAATGGGCGTCGCTGTCATCACTAACACATCCGGGTCACCGGCACCGGGTTTCTTCATCAGGGTGAAGCGCTGGCGTACGCCGAAGCGGTGCTGCTCATCGACAATGACGAGGCCCAGATTGGCGAAGTCCACCTTCTGCTGGATGAGCGCCTGCGTGCCGATGACCAGTTCCGCATCACCACGCGCGATGCGTGCACGGGCGCGGCGCTTCTCCGCTTCTTCTAGCGAACCAGTTAACAAGGTTACCTTGTACTCGCGAGTGGAGGGGCGGAGCAGCTTGCGCGCGGAGAGATAGTGCTGCGTGGCCAGAATCTCCGTCGGTGCCATCAGCACAGCCTGGTAGCCGTTTTCGATGGCCACGAGCGCAGCCTCCAGCGCGACAATGGTTTTGCCGCTGCCCACATCACCCTGCAACAGACGCCGCATGGGCTGCGGCTTACGCATGTCGTCCACGATTTCGCCCAGAACGCGCTTTTGCGCGGCTGTGGGACGGAATGGCAAGACCTGCTTGATAGCAGCGCGCACGTTGTCGTCGGCAACAAAGGCAATCCCGGCGCGGTCGCGCAGGCGTTTGCGCTTCAACTCCAGGCCAAGCTCGAGATAGAACAGTTCCTCAAAGATAAGCCGCGCGTGCGCCGGTGTGGTGAAGGCCTGCAGATCGCTCATGGAGGTTCCGGCTGGAGGAAAGTGCGCCTCGCGCAACGCCTGCAAGCGAGACGGCAAGCCGAGGCGCTTCCGAATGGACAATGGCAGAGATTCCGGCAGCGGCGGACCAACGGCGAACTGGTCTAGCAATTGCCAAACTACCTGCCGCATCCACTTGGAGCCAAGTTTCGCGCCCCATGCCGTAGTGCCGCCAAGCGACTCGTAGACAGGCACAATGCGCCCAATCTCCAGCATCGGAGCGCCGTTGGCCTCCTGCTCAGTGGGCAGGATTTCAAAGTGCGGCTGAATCATCTTGAACTGGCCGGTGGTGGAGCGCGAAGCCTCCAGCTTGCCGTAGAGCGCGACGGCCTGGCCCGGCTTGAACTTGTCCTGCAGGTACGCACCGCGAAACCAGATAGCCTTCAGCGTGCCCAGTCCCTGGCCCACCGTCATCTCAAAGATGGGCATGGACTTGGCGCGCAGAACAGTGCTCCCGCGCACCTCGCCGATAACCGACGCCATCTCTCCCGCTTTAAGCGCGCTGAACGGCTTGGGATCCAGACGGTCTTCATAGCGGAAGGGCAGGTGGTAGAGCAGGTCTTCCACGGTTTCAACGCCGCGTTTGCGCAGCGCCTCCGCATTGCGCGGACCCACGCCTTTAACCAGCTGCACCGGCGTGTTGAGTTCGACCATCGTCACAGCGATGCTATCAAGCACGCACCATGAAATACTCTCGCGTGAAAGCCGGAAACGTAGCTGGTTCAGCGTGCGATGACATGGACGACCTGATCGTGGCTGCTGCTCACGAAGCGAGATCCAAACGACAAGCGGGCGACCCAATCCCATGCGTTCTTGTGGTTAGGAGAAGTGGTGCGGAAGGTGACCAGGCTGGCGAGTCCATCAGAACGTTGTAAGTGTCAGCGGAAATCTTTGCATTACCGCCTGACATCGTCGAACTGCCCACTACAATCAACGCGAAATCAACATCGCCTGCGTTGGGGCAAATTATCTTCATTCTTACGGGTGTGACAGTTCGATCTGTTAAGACTAAGTACTGACTTCTTGTCACGTCCTTTTCTGTAGAAGAGTCGGCTTGCATAAAGAGAAAAATGACAGATCGTGGAGCGGGTGTCAGCCTCTTGATCGCATCTTGTTGGCAGCCTGCAATAAGCGTTTGTTGATCGATGGTTTGCCTACGCAAGGTCTCATTCTGTCCGTCTGCCTTAGCACACTCAACCGCATCGCTCTGCAGAGTCTTTTCCAGCATCGATATCTGTTTGCGATCTGTATCCCGCTGCTCACTTTTGGCCTGTTCAGTTGATTGAACGCCCGCTTCGAGCAATCTGTGATCTTGGTAAATCGTCGCCGCAAACTGGTAAGCGAAGATGGCACCGTATACGACAGCTAAAACTGTAAACGACAGCCGCGCAGCATTAACTGCAGCCAGATCCATCTTTAGTTTTGTGCCTTGTTTGCGCTGGGTTCGCCAGGTGGAATAGCTCGACGCGATAACGATGCCTACGGGTAGGACGAGAACTGAAACCCAAAGACTGAGTGCTGTGCTACTCATGGCATTAAGGAACCGGTGCCACGCCTGCTCAGACATCTGCACGAAGAAGATCAGCATTGGGTTAGCTTATCGACCGGTAGCTTTGTGGACGATGCTTTTTACTTGCGCCCTGTAGCCTACCAAGCAAACGGCATTCTACACAAATGTGTACACAAAAACACCTGCTCGCCTGCAGGCGCACTGCATCTGTTTGATGGCGAATACCGGGTCACACCCGCAACGGGGTATTAGACTGAGGACTGCGGCGAAAACAGAACACGCCCGCATCACCTGATGTCCACCGTTGAACTCGATAAAATCCGCAAAGTGTATGAAAGCAAGGTTGCCGTCGAGGGTCTGTCGCTGCGCATTGCGCCGGGCACGATGTTTGGCCTCCTGGGGCCGAATGGCTCGGGCAAGACGTCGTCGATCCGCATGATGATCGGCATCACCGTGCCTGATTCCGGCAGCGTCAAGCTCTTCGGCAAGCCGTTTGAGCGGGACAGCCTGAAGCGCGTGGGCTACCTGCCGGAAGAGCGCGGTCTGTACAAGAAGATGAATGTCCTGGAGCAGATCGTCTTCATGGGCCAGCTGCGCGGTCTGAGCGCGGCGGAGGCGGAAAAGCGTGGCCGCGCATGGGCCAGCCGCTTGCAGATCACGGAGGCACTGCCCAAGAAGACGGAGGAACTATCCAAGGGCATGCAGCAGAAGATCCAATTCATTACGGCGCTGCTGCACGACCCGGACCTGATCATCATGGATGAGCCGTTCAGCGGCCTGGACCCGGTCAACGGCGCGCTGCTGCAGGACACGTTGCTGGAACTCCGAGCCGCAGGTAAGGCGATCCTGTTCTCAACGCATCGCATGGACCAGGTGGAGCGCATGTGCGATGAGATCGCGCTCATCCATCGCGGAAGCGTGGTGTTGCAGGGCAGTATGCGCGAGGTGAAGAGCGCGTACCCGCGCAATCGCGTGGACGTGAGCTTCGAAGGCGACAGCAGTTTTCTGCACAACGCCGTCGTCGAAGACGTAAAAGAGTATGGCGGCGGCGCGACGGTAAAGCTGCGTGGCTCGCAGCCGGATGCCCAACCGCTGCTCGCCGATGCGGTGGCGCACGGCACCCGCATCACCCGGTTCGAGGTCAAAGAGCCAACGCTGGAAGAGATCTTCATCGAGCGAGTCGGCGGCAACGTCGATGCATAGCAGCATGGCAGTCCTGACCCGCCACCCAGGAGTTCGAAGCGATGCATAACATCTTCTTGATCGCGCGGCGCGAGTACCTGGAGCGCATCCGCACCAAGGGCTTTCTCATCATGACGGTGCTGATCCCGCTCCTGATGGGTGGCGGTTTCATCGGGTCTGTATTGATGAGCAAGAACGCTAAATCCGACTCGCGCATCGTGGTGGTCTCCTACGACCTGCCGCTGGCTGAGGACCTGCAAAAAGAGTTGCAGAATGGCGAAAACAGCGCCATGACGGTGAACATCATCGCGCCGCCCAGTGCGAACACACGCCCATCGCTCGACCGCGAGTTGCAGAGCAAGAGCATCGACGGCTACCTGTGGATTCGCTCGCCCGAACATGCCAGCGGCCGCCCTGCGGTCGAGTACAAGCCGCGCTCCTCCGCGGACCTGTCCACGCGCGAGCGTCTGCAGGGTGCGCTGCACTCGGTCCTGATGCGTGAGCAGTTGCAGCATCAGGGCATGGCCGCACAGGACGTGAACGCGCTCATGCAGCCCGTGCAGATGAACTCCTCTGCAACCGGCGACGCGGACAGCACTACAGCGAACTATGTTGGCGTCATCGTCCTGTTCCTTCTGATGTACTTCGTCATCATGCTCTATGGCATGAACGTGGCGCGGTCCATCATCGAAGAAAAAACCTCGCGCGTCTTTGAAGTGATGCTGGCGACGATCCGTCCCAGCGAACTGCTGGCCGGCAAAATGCTGGGCGTCGGCTCTGTTGGTCTCACACAGGTCGCAGTGTGGCTTGCCGCCGGTTTCATCCTCTCCAGCACATCGCTGATCGCGCATTACATGGGCAGCGGCGCGCACGTGCATCTTTCGCCCACGCAGATCATCTTCTTTGTTGTCTTTTTCCTGCTCGGCTACATGCTGTATTCGTCCATGGCGGCGGCGCTGGGTGCCATGACCAACTCCGAGCAGGAGCTGCAGCAGCTCAACATGTTTCTCGTCCTGCCGCTGGCCCTTTGCATGTTCTCGCTGGGCGCGGTGGTCAACTCGCCGGACGGCAAGCTGGCAACGGTCATGTCGCTGATCCCGTTCTGCACGCCGCTGCTGATGTACATGCGCATTTCGCTCGGCCACCCTTCTGTTTTGCAGGTGGTCACGTCCATCGTGCTGATGATCGTGACGATCTACGCCGTGCTGTGGATCGCCAGCCGCATCTACCGGGTAGGCATCCTGATGTACGGCAAGCGCCCCACGCTGCCGGAGATCATGCGCTGGCTCAAATACTCCTAGCTGTGCCTTCCGAAGGCTTCAGCGGTTCCATTCAAGTTCGTGATCAGTTTCTTCGAAACGCCCTGGCAATCGTAGTACCGTGAGCTATGCGCAACGTTTTCTTACGGCTCCTCGCTGTTTGTTTTCTGCTTGCCGCGCCTGTTTGCAGGACGATGTCTGCTGAGACCATGAGTGCACCCGATGCCGGGATTTCTCGTGCGTTGGCGCAAGCACGCGCGTCTCGCGTCTCTGACCTGCATTATGGGTTGCAGTTCAGCTTGCAGCCCCATGCGACGGCAATGGCTGGCACAGAGATATTGCGCTTCACGCTTTCTTCTGGACCAGCAGGGGACCTGCCCTTTGACTATCGCGAGGGATCATTGCAGAGCGCGAAGCTCAACGGCACCCCTATTCCGGCGGAGTTGAAGAATGGTCATTTGATCCTGCCTGCCGCGCGGCTTCACGCCGGGGAGAACACGCTGGAGACGGCGTTCACCTCGCCTGTAGCAGCGGCGGGTGCGGCGATCACCCGGTACGAGGACAAGGAAGACGGCAGCGAGTACTTCTACTCGTTGTTTGTGCCCATGGACGCGAGCATGGCATTCCCGTGCTTCGACCAGCCGGATTTGAAGGGGAGGTTCACGCTTTCCTTATCGGCTCCGCTAACTTGGAAAGTGATCTCCAATATGGCAGTACAAGGTGCGATAACCTCGTTGGGTTATCAGACCGTAGGCTTCGCGGAGACAAAGCCGATCTCCACCTACCTCTTCGCCTTTGCCGCCGGGCCGTGGGCGAAGCTGAACGGCAAGCCGGGTGAGCCTGACCTGTACGTCCGCAAGTCGCAGCTAAAACGTGCACAGGCGGAGGCACCGCATGTGCAGGAGATGACCGCTAAAGGCATCAGCTTTCTCAGCGACTACTTTCAGCAGCCGTTTCCGTTCCCGAAGTACGACCTCGTGCTCATCCCTGGATTTCCCTTTGGCGGCATGGAGCATGCCGGCGCGACATTTCTGAATGAGAATGGCGTGCTGTTCCGCTCCGCACCAACGGCCAACGATCGCTTCAGCCGCGACACGCTGGTGTTGCACGAGCTCACCCATCAGTGGTTTGGCGATCTTGTCACGATGCGCTGGTTCGACGACTTGTGGCTGAAAGAGGGTTTCGCGCAGTACATGGCGTACCGCGCCCTGGCCACGCTGGACCCAGAGTCGCAGCCCTGGAAGCACATGTATGAGGACATCAAGCCGCTGGCTTACGGCATCGATGAGACGGAGGGCACCACGCCCATCTTCCAGGACATCCCCAACCTGAAGGACGCCAAGAGCGCGTACGGTGCCATCGTTTACCAGAAGGCACCGTCCATCCTGAAGCAGCTTGCCTTCCGCCTGGGCGAGGACAGCTTCCGCAACGGCCTTCGTGCGTACTTGAAGGATCATGCCTACGGCAACGCGCAGTGGGCAGATCTGGTGGGCGCATTTCAAGCCGCCAGCGGCCAGGACGTGCAAGCCTGGGCCAAGGCGTGGGTGCTGCAGCGCGGCATGCCGGAAGTGACTGCGTCGTGGAGTTGCGATGCGGCGGGCAAGCTCGGCAAGATCATGCTGACGCAAACGGACGTGCTGCCTGACGGTTACACCTGGCCCATCGCAAACGAGGTTCTGCTGCAGTACGCGGCCGGAGTTGAGCCGGAGCGCATCCGCATGAACTGGCTAACGCCGCAGGCAGACGTCCCTGGCGTCACCGGCAAGGCCTGCCCCGCGTATGTGTTCGCCAACGGCGGCGACGAGGCGTATGGGCGCTTCCTTCTTGATGCAACGAGCGAAGCCGCTGTGAAGCCGGTCCTGCTGGGCCCCGTCAAGCCCGACCCGCTCCTGCGCTCCATGCTCTGGGGAGCGTTGTGGGAGAACGTGCATACCGCCCGCTCTGCTCCGCGCGGCTACGTAGAGCTGGTCTCGCAGGACCTTCCCCAGCAGGATGATGAGACGCTGGCGCGCATCCAGTATGGCCGCTCGGGTGGAGCGCTCCAGCGGTACATGAGCGACGCCGCGCGCACGCCGCTGGTTCCGCAGCTTGAGTCCATCGCAACGGACCGCATGCAGAACGCGCCAACAGTGGGCCTGCGGCTGGTAGCCTTCCGCGCCTTAAGCGGCGTCGCGGAGACACCCGCCGCCCGGGCCACGCTGAAACGCATGCTTGCGGGCAAGCTGACGATTCCCGGCGTAGAACTGCGTCCTCTCGACCGGTGGAATCTGGTAAGCAGGCTGATCGTGCTGGGCGATGCGGACGCGCCCGCGCTGCTTGCCGCCGAAGCCAAGCGTGACACCAGCGACGATGGCCGCCGTTCCGCGTGGGCCGTAGCTGCTGGGGCACCCGACCCTGCAATGAAACAACGCTACTTTGACGCCTACCTGACCCGGCCAAAGGCAACCGATGCCAGGCCTGAGGACTGGCTGACGCAGAGCCTGCGTCCCTTCAACAACGTGCGGCAGGCACTGTTGACGCTGCCGTACTTACAACGCAGTCTGGATCAGCTAGCGGAGATCAAGCGGATCGCAAGATATTCTTCCTGGGTGCGTGGCTCGGATCGTTTATGGAGGGGCAGACCAGCCCCGAGGCCGAAGCCACGGTGAAGCAGTGGCTCCAGCAGCCGGGCATTGACCCGGACCTTCGGCGCAAGGTGCTGGAAAACATGGACCCGCTGGCGCGCACGGTGCGTATCCGAAAGCGTTTCCCGGAGTAGCGCTTATCGCGCCTCCAGCGCGTCAACGCGGCCTACGAGCCTGCCCGTAAGATGGTAGATCTGCCGCAGGTGAGCGTCGATCTGTTCAAGGTGCGATTCGATGTGCGCGAAACGCGCGTCTACTTGAGCGAACCGCTGATCCATCACCTTGTACAGGCGCTCGAGACCGGCATCTGTGGTGCTTTCCAGCCGGCTTAACCGTGCATTCGTCTGGAGCCATCCGGCAATGACGACGAAGCTTGGAACGCCGATGGACAGCAGCAACTGAAGATTCGTCATCCCTGCGCCTCCGCGCCTGCAGAATACCACTATCCCCACGGCACCATGAGACGTGCCTTGCGAAATGAATGCCAGCACTTGCTGCAGTCATTACCAATCATGGGGTTGCGGCTGATGGTCGAAGCCTTTGGAAGCGGGCAGACCGATGGGCCTTATCCACCGCCAGCACTTTTCAAGCTATTCCATCCCTACGCTTACTGGAGACGAAAGGCGTAGACGGTGTCCCCAGCGCCCTCCACGATGTATTGGTGACCGGCGACCATGTAGCTTTCAGGAGCGTTGGTGCAGCCAATGTGCGCATGCCATAACTGCTTCCCAGTAGCGGCGTCATACGCGACCAGATTGCCATGGGCATCCGGCGCGAAGACGAGGTGCCCGCCCGTGGTCAGGATCCCGGGCAACACGCCGCCTCCACCTACGCCGGGGTACTTATGAATCCACGCTGGCTTGCCCGTCTTGTAGTCGATGGCGACGAGATATTGCCCCAGCGAGCCCAGGCTTAGCTCATCCTTGCCGCCCAGGCCCATCGCACCGCGCGGATCGGTCGTTGCCAGGTAGTACATCGCATAGCTCTCGATGGCATTGACATAAAACAGGCCAGTCTGCGGGCTGTACGCCGGCGGGGGCCAGTTGACGATGCCGCCATTCGCCGGCGAAACGATGGATCCGCCCAGGTCGAAGTCCTTCGCCGGTACGCGGACCGGCGCACCATTCGCATCCAGCTTGTCCGGCACCGCCCAGTTGGGTGAGGGAACAATCTTGCTGGTCAAGAGATGCTCGCCTGTGGTGCGGTCGAGGACGAAGAAGTAGCCGTTGCGCGCGGCAGTCAGCAGCAGCTTGCGCGGCTTACCCTGCCATGTGCCGTCCACCAGGACCTGTGTTTGCGCGGAATCATAGTCGTGCGTATCGTGCGGCGATGTCTGGTAGTACCAGGCCATCTTGCCCGTATCAACGTTGATGGCCACCGTGGAGCAGGTGAAGAGGTTGGCACCAGGGCCGCGCATCTGCGACGTGTAGGCTGCCGTGGGATTTCCGGTTCCGATGATGTACAGGTGCGTCTCCGGGTCATACGATCCGTTCACCCACACGTTGCCGCCGCCGTGCGATGCAGCGTCCAGGTTGCGCCACGTGTCCAGGCCCGCATCGCCCTTCTTCATGGGGACGGCGTACCACTTCCACTGCACGTCGCCGGTCTGCGGGTCAAAGGACTGCAGCACGCCAGGCTCGTCCAGGTCGTTGCCCGTACCCACCAGGATGTGATCGCCGATGGTAACGGGCGCGAAGGTAGAGAAATATTGCAGGTCAAACGAGGCAATCTCTTTATGCCAGATCTCCTTGCCGGACTTGGCATCCAGTGCCACCAGGTAGTCGTCCGGCGTCTCAAAGAAGACGCGGTCATGCCACATGGCAACGCCACGGTTGCCGATGTGCGTTCCGCCGCGCGTCTTCCAGAAGTAGTGCCACATCACGTGGCCGTCCAGCGCGTCCAGCGCCCACACGTTGTCCGGCGTGGTGACGTACATCACGCCATCCACCACGATCTCGGCACCCTTAATCGTTCCCATCGGAGCCTCGTTCGTGCCGATGCCACCTACGATCGTCGGAACTGGCGGGCCCCCAGCCGCAAAGGGAACGGCGGCAGGCGCTGCGGCACCGCCCTGCAGCCGCTGCGCCCAGGCCAATGTCAGCCCATGCACATTGGCGGTGTTGATCTCAGTATCCGGAACGTACCGCGTGCCGGAGTAATCACCGGAGTACGTCGGCCAACTGTCCGGCCTGGGATGAGCGATCTGCGCGGGGTCAAGCGACTGCCCGGGCACGGCGGCGGGTGCTGCAAACGCTGCTGCAAGCGCAGCGGCAAGGCCAAACTTTGTGGCGGAACGCATAACGGCCCTCTTACTTCAGTGTTTCCAGATACGCGGTAATGTCGTGGATGTCCTTGTCGTCGTACTTGCGGAACAGCGCGCGATGCGCCTCCAGGGGATCATGGATCTCCACCTTCGGCACGTCGTTGCTGCGGCTGAAGCGGTGCAGAACACCGTCTGGCGTGGTGACTTCCACGTAAAAGTCATCCAGCGTGCCCAGCCTGCCGGTTACCGGTTGCATACCAGGTCCGCTGACAGTCGCTGTGACCGGCGGCACGTTCAGTTTCGGACCATTGGCAGCGGCGGGGCCGCGTCCCATGGCCACCGGCAGCAGCCATGCCTGCTGCATGGCCCTTGGATCCTCAAACTGAGCGGCAAAGCCCTGCATGGAACTCTCCGTGTGGCAGGACGAGCAGGTGCGCGCAAACGCGGTCTTGCCTGCATCCGCGTTGCCCACCACAATGTTGATCTTCTCCGTGGACCTCATGTTGCCGCCCACCTTCAGGCTGTGCAGCCACGCGGCAATGTCCGGCACGGAAGAATCTGCAATCTCGATCCGGGGCATACCCTGCGCGGCGCGCGCACCATGCACAATCGGCAGAATCATCTCGCCGTTCTTATCCTGCAGCACCACTTCGGACCGCAGAAGATTGGGGCCAATTGACCCGCCGCCTGCGTCCGATCCATGGCAGAAGGCGCAGTTCACGCTGTACACAGCCTTGCCCCGGTCAATCACTTCCTGCGGAGCCTTCGGACGGTCAGGATACGCAACCAATCCAGGACGCTGCCCCGGGGGCATGCCATGCGCGGGATCAGCCGCCGCAGCCTGTGCTCCCGCGGTCTGCCCGGTGGCGGCACCGCCCGTCGGCTTGGCGCTGCCACCCGGCTGCGGCGAACCCTTCGGCGTCTGCTGCGCCGCCACCGGCGTGGCGTGCCGCATCGCGTACCCCGCACACATCAAGGAACAAGCAACCGCCGCGACAGAGACGGCATTGCGGGATGACGGAAGTCGTTTCATGGTCATAAAGGGCCTTCAGGATTGAGACGCTACAGGGTGCTTCATGTTTCTAGCAGCTTTCACGCACGACGCGAAAGGGCAGCCAGCAGGGCAGCCGGATCAATACTCCGTGTGCTCCCCTTAAAGACAGGCAATCATAGACTTGACCTGCCCGGTTATCGCCCATCTACGCCAGACCGCACAGCGCTGACTCGCTAACCGCTGATTGCTGACCCGCTGGCCGCTGACTTACCCGACCACTGACGGCTGGCTTGCTGACTCGCTAACCTGCTGACTCGCTGTTTCTGAAACACCAATGTACAAGCTCCTCCTGAGAATTTCGCGACGAGGGAACGTAGCATGCCGCACAATGAATCATGCTCCGCAAACTGGCCCTTGCCACCGCAGCCTTAGGCAGCGTTATCGCCGTCGCACAGAACGGGCAACTTCGCCCGCACAGCATGTACGAGCCACCCTCCGCGACAGCCGCTGCCTCCCTCGCGGCAAGCGCGCAGGGCGTCGCTCCGGAATTGCTGACCTACGGCGAGAAAACTAACTGGGAGAAGACCGGCCTCTACGCGGACGCCGTGGCCACGGCGCGGCTCTATGAGAAGCGGTCCAAATACGTGAAGGTCATCTCCTTCGGCACCACGCCAGAAGGCCGGACGATGTACGCCGTGATCGTCTCAAAGGACCGCGCCTTCACGCCCGAGCAGGCGCACCGGACCGACAAGGCCGTCATCCTGATCCAGAGCGGCATCCACTCCGGCGAAATTGAGGGCAAAGACACCGCCCTCATGCTCGTCCGCGACATGGCCGTGACGGACAAGCCGAAGCAGGCCGCATGGCTCGACAAGGCCATCTTCGTCGTCATCCCCGTCTTCGAGATTGACGGCCACGAGGACCGCAACCCCTTCAACCGCCCCCAGCAGAACGGCCCGGACATCACCGGCACGCGCCCGCAGGAGCAGGGCCTGAACCTGAACCGCGACTACCTGAAGGCCGACACGCCCGAGATGCGCGCCTTCCTGAAGCTCTATAACGACTGGCTGCCCGACTTCATGTTTGACAACCATGTCACCGACGGCGCGGACTACCAGTACGACGTGACCTGGGACATGACCCAGCACGACGACATCGCCGCGCCCAGCCGCGCCTGGGTCACCACTCGCTACGTCCCTGAACTGAACAAGCGCATGGAGGCGGACGGCCACCTGGTCAGCCCCTACGGCGCGCTCCGCATCGACCCCGCAACGCAGCGGCCCACCGACTTTAACGTGGAAGTCTTCTCGCCGCGGTACTCGCACTACTGGTCCGGCGCGCGCAACCGGCCCTGCCTGCTCGTCGAGACGCACTCGCTGAAGCTGCCGAAAACCCGCGCCTGGTCCAACTACGACATCATGGTGCACTCCATCGACATCGTCACGGAAGACCCGCAAGCGCTGCGCAACGCCGTGCGCGACTCCGACGCCGATGACGCAGCTATGGCCGGCCACCGCGACCAGCAGATGTTCCTCGGTGGCAAGACAGGGGCGGGATCGCACCCTCTGCTCTACCACTCGCTGAAGCGCGTCATGGAGCCGAGCCCCATCACCGGCGCACCCGTCCCGCGCTTCACTGCGGAAAAGGACGACGTCACCGTGGCCATGCATGACGGCGTGGACACCACCGCCTCCGCGCCCGTCCCGCTCGGCTTTCTGATCCCGCTGGCATGGAAGCCCATCGCGGACGAACTCGCTCTCCAGGGCGTCACGATGGAGCGCACGCCGAAAGACATCGACACGCCGCTGGAAACCTGGCGCTTTAGCGACGTAAAGAAAGACACGTTCCCCTTCGAAGGCCGTGACTTCACGGACTACAAGCTCACACCCGTCACAGAGCGGATGCACATGCCCGCCGGCAGTTACTACGTCCCCATGAACCAGCCGCGCGCCCGCATCATCATGGCCATGCTCCACCCCTTGGCTCCTGATGCATTGGCTCGCTGGGGCTTCTTCGACGCCGTCTTCGAGCGCACCGGCCGCATCGGTGCCGCCGAGTACCTCTCCGTCCCCATCGCCCAGCGCATGGCGCTCGACAACCCAGCCCTCTACCAGCAGTTCCAAACCAAACTAGCCGCCGACCCCGCCTTCGCCAACGACCCCAAAGCCCGCCTCGACTGGTGGATCACCCAATCCAACTACCAACCCACTCCCATCAACCGCTACCCCGTCGCGGAAGTCTGGCAGAAGCCTTGGTAAACTCAGAGTAGGGATCTATACACGAGGTTCTGATGGGTTACAAATGGAAGCCAATCGAACCGTTGTCGGAACAAGATAGGGGCGTAGACCTTGTTGACATTGCCTCACTCTATTCCAATTGGAAAGCCTCCCGTGCACGACTAGAAAGTATGCACCCGCATGCACTTCAGGAGTTTAACCAGCGCCTAATACGCCGGCTTAGCATCGAGACTGGAGTGATAGAGCGGCTATACGATGTTGATGATGGCACCACAGAGACACTCGTAAAGCATGGATTTGCAGAAGACTATATATCGCATACAAGTACAAACATAGAACCCGCTCAGCTGGTAGACATTCTCCGAGATCAACAAGCAGCGATTGATTTGATAGTAACCGCCGTGAAGGATCAGCGGCAGCTTACGAAGGGGATGCTCCACGAGCTTCAAGCAGTTCTGACGTCTCATCAGAAGACTACGGAGGCCGTCGACTCCCTTGGAAATCGAGTCGAGGTATCTCTGCGCAGAGGCGCTTTTAAGTTACTTACTAACAATCCAAGAACATCTGACGGTAGTATGCATGAGTATTGCCCTCCAGTAAACGTCGATCTAGAAATCGAACGTTTGATGCAGTTTCTAGAGGAGTACAGTCAAGAAGACCCGATCCTTGTCGCGGCTTGGCTCCAGCATCGTTTTACACAAATACATCCCTACCAAGACGGCAATGGTCGCGTTAGCCGTGCTCTTGTTACGCTTGTCCTGCTCAAAGCTAAATTGTTGCCCATAGTGGTGGACCGGAAAGAGCGTCCGCACTATTTAGAATGTTTGCGTCTAGCGGATGATGGCGACCTGTCGCACCTTGCAAAGTTTTTTGCTCGACTTGAAAGGACGGCAATACTGAGCGCTCTGAACGTCGGAGAGGTCGAAGACTCGCGGCGCGTTTCAGACTTAGTTATCGACAGTCTCAGGGAGAAACTAGAGAAGCGCAAGGAGAAGAAGCACGATGAGCTTCGGCGAGTCAACGCCGTAGCTGTCGAACTAAGGGCGATGGCCGCTCAGTTAATCTTAAGACCACTCGAACGACTACGGTCTTCCTTGGAAGTCATGGACAAAGCGCAAAGTCGAATAGAGGAGTTGGGTAGCGATAAGAAGAGCGGTCACTGGTACCGCTATGAAGTCGGAAGGTCAGCTCGTAATAACGGACGTTACGCAAACCTGCTTGAGAACCACTATCTATTGAAGGCTTCAGTCAAAGTTAACGGCGAAAGGCTGGTTTTTTTAGTATCGTTCCATCACTCAGGAAGAGAACTCTCTGGGATCATGGAGGTCTCCGCGTTTGCGAAAATTGAATTCAGCAATAATGACGACAAAGAGAGAGCCTCGGAGGAGTTTGTAATCTGTTCCTCCGACCCATTCGTCATCACGCACACGACTGATGCGAAAGGTATAGCCCCCGGCTTTGAGGAGTGGCTGGATTCCGGTTTCACTGTCGCTGTGAAAGAATTCGGGGACCGGCTCTAAGAGTAGAAGGCAGGCGAGCCGTCAAATCTCGCAGAGATGTAGGACCGAGACACGTTCGCTCTTCTGATTGATCTGCGCAGGTGCCCCACGTCTCGTAGAGATGTGGGAATTATAGTTTCGCTCCTGAAGTCAAATGACGCGCGTTTCACACTGCGATTTGTTTCTGGAGCTTCGCCTTGTAGATTTCATCCTGCTCAGCCACCATCTCGCGGGTAATGCGGTCGTTCTCGATCTTGGCGTTGCCGTAGGCAAAGCTGCGCCGCTGCGCCTCCCGCTCCGCCGCGCTGAAGGGGCGGTTCCGGGCTGCTTCGATCAGGGATTCCAGTTCAGGTGACATAGTCAGTCCGCAGTCCGCAAGCGTAGCACCCGGCACGGCAGAAAGCCACATGAGACTCGCACGGTGTACCGCAACACGACACCATCCCCTGGAACAGAAAGGCCCGGATTGCCCCGAGCCTCTCCGCGTAGAACGACGACAAAGTTTAAGCCTGGAAGCGACGCCGCAGCGTACCGGCTATGCCCAGCACGCCCGTTCCGAGCAGCGCAAAGCTGGAGGGCTCCGGTGTCACCGTAGTCGCCATCACCGGACTGCCAGTCACCTGGAAGGCTGCGGTAAATCCGGGCTGCGCTGTGAAGTTGCCGCTGCCACTTGTCGCATAGAAATACTCAGGTGTAGCGCCGGACGAAAAGTTTCCTCCCTGGCTGCCGGCTGGAGCCAGCGCATTCTCGTAAAAGTAGTATGTCGAGTTTGCGTTCAGCGCGACGCTGGTGGCGAAGGTGTAATATCCTCCGCTTGCAGCAGCAGACCCCAGGTAACCCACCGTTGCGCTGCTCAGCCCAGTCGGCGTGCCAGCGTATGCCTGCGTCAGAAGAAACCCCGTGCCGATGGCGTATGGCGAGCCTCCCGGAGTAATGAAGTCGAATGCGACCGAGTTATAGCTTCCAGTCCCACTTACGGTAAACGATTCCCCAAGATAATTGGCGGGGCTCGCCCCGGTTAATGGATTTGGTGAGACGGAGGCAAGGGTGGCGGCGTGCATGGAACCGGCGGTAGCCAGACTAAGCAGGGCAATCGACATTCGACGGCAGAAGCGCATGAGAGAACTCCGGAGAAGAAAGATTGAGAAAGATGGCTGAACCCAGCCACATGCAGAGTACCAAGTCTGGAGCGTTCTACGTCAACATCCTGCTCAGCCACCATCTCGCAGGTGATGCGGTCGTTCCTGATCTTGGCATTGCCATGGGCGAAGGCTGCGCCGATGCGCCTCCCGCTCTGCGGTGCTGAAGGGCGGTTGCGGGCCGCTTCGATCAAGGCCTTGCCGTTGCAGGCTGAAGGCACGCGCTAAAGCCGCGCGAAAGCCGCGCGCAGATGTTGCAGAACATATCAAAAAGCGCGTTTTTAGTCCTAAAACCGTGTGTACGTTAGCGCTAACGTAGAACGCAGAGCAGATGCGCGTTTGCTTTTGTGAAGATGTCTTTCTCTGCCATGAACACGATCTTCAACGCGCCTGTCCGGTTTCTCAAAATGTTTCACGTGAAACATTTCTCCGGCCCTGGCAGGTCCATGAGAGAGGCAGGGAACCAAGCTGCTAGAGTGGATGGATTCGGTTTCAGACGTACCCGCTGGGAGTGGCGTTCGCATGAGGATGCATGTGGCAGTGCTGGTTCTGTGCCTGGGCAGCGCGGCTGTGGCGTGTGCGCAGAAGGGCGCGGTTGCGGCGAATCTCCCGGAGACGGCGCGGTGGTCGGCGCATGCGCGGCAAACGGAGGTGGTCCGGGACAGCTGGGGCATAGCGCATGTGCGCGGCAAGACGGATGCCGATGCTGTCTTTGGCATGATTTACGCGCAGTGCGAGGACGACTTCAATCGCGTGGAGACGAACTATCTCGTCTCGCTGGGACGGCTGGCCGAGGCGGAGGGTGAAGCCAAGCTGTGGCAGGACCTGCGCCAGCAGATGTTCATCGATCCTGTGCAGTTGAAGCAGTTCTACACGCAAAGCCCGGCATGGCTGCAGGGGCTGATGGAGGCGTGGGCTGACGGCGCGAACTTCTATCTGGCGAGGCATCCGGAGGTGCATCCGCGCGTGTTAACGCACTTTGAGCCGTGGATGGCGCTCTCGTTCACCGAGGGGTCGATAGGCGGCGACATTGAGCGCGTGAATCTGCAAGAACTGGAGAAGTTCTACGGCGCGAAGACACCCGCGCAGGCGAAGGCGGATTCGCGTAACGCTGAGAGTGCTCAGCTGGCGCAGGTGAATCGTGATGTGGAGCCGGGCGGATCGAATGGTGCGGCGATTGCTCCCTCCAATACCCTGAATCATCATGCGTTACTGCTCATCAATCCGCATACATCGTTTTACTTTCGCAGCGAACTGCAGATGACCAGCGAGCAGGGCCTGAACGCATACGGTGCGGTGACGTGGGGGCAGATCTTTGTCTATCAGGGGTTCAACGACCGCGCGGGATGGATGCACACCTCCAGCAACGTGGACGCGATTGATGAGTTCCGCAACACGGTGGTACGCAACGCAGGCGGACAGGTGACCGGGTACAAGTACGGCGCGCAAACGCGTCCGTTTACGACACGGCGAATCACGCTGCGCTACAAGGCGGAAGACGGAACGCTGAAGGAGCGCGGGTTTGACGCCAAGTTCGACCATCGCGGCCCGGTGGTCCGCAGCGACGGCGACGCATGGGTGAGCGTGGAACTGATGAACCGGCCAGTGCCCGCGCTGGAGCAGAGTTTTCTGCGAACCAAGGCCCGGACGTATGCGGAGTACCGCGCAACGATGGAGCTGATGGCGAACTCCTCGAACAACACCATTTTTGCCGACGCGGATGGCGACATTGCGTACTGGCACGGCAACTACATCCCGGAGCGCGACACGCAGTACAACTTTACCAAGCCGGTGGACGGCAGCAATCCCGCGACCGATTGGCAGGGACTGATGACGCTGGAGCATGTGCCGCAGCTGCGCAATCCGCAAAGCGGATGGTTGGCGAATGTGAATGACAGTCCGTGGAATGGCGCGGGTGAGAGCTCGCTCAAGAGGGCTGACTATCCGCCGTACGTGGAGCAGGGTGGTGAGACGTCGCGCGGCGTGCACATGACGCGGCTGTTGAACAACCGCAAAGACTTCACGCTGGACGGGCTGCTGGCAGCGGCGTTTGATCCGTACCAGCCATGGTTTGCGCGGACCGTCCCGGCGCTTCTGCAGGCCTATGACGCGCTGCCGGACGGCGACCCGCAACGAACGGCTCTGCGTGACCAGATCGAAGTTCTGCGGAGATGGGATTTCACCTGGGCCGCGGGTTCTGTGGCGGAGTCGTTGGCGGTCTACTGGGGCGAGGTGGCCGGCTTGCCTGTCCTGCGAGAGGCGCGGCAATCCGGTGAATTGTGGGAGGACTACGTCAGCACGAAGATTCCGGCTGAAACACTGCTGACCGCGCTTCAAACGGCGAGCGGCAAGCTGACGGCTGACTTCGGCACGTGGAAGATGCCGTGGGGAAGTATCAACCGCTACCAGCGCCTGGACGACAGCATCGCCCCGCACTTTGATGACGCGCAGCCGAGTATGGCGGTGCCATTCGCTGGTGCGACGTGGGGTTCACTAGCCTCTTTCGCGGCGCGGGCGTATCCCAATACGAAGAAGCGGTATGGCAGCAGCGGCAACAGCTTTGTCGCGGTGGTGGAGTTCGATCCCAAGCGCGTCCATGCGCGTGCTGTTACGTGCGGCGGCGAAAGCGGCGATCCGCACTCGAAGCACTTCACGGACGAAGCAGAGCGCTACGTAACCGGCGATCTGCGCGAGGTGATGTTCTACCCTGACCAGCTGCGCGGGCACACCGAGCGGAGCTACCATCCGGGCGAGTAGCCCTTTAAAGCCATTCATGTTGACGCGCGGTGAATATTGCGGCGATGCGTTGGCTGTGTGAAACCCGCCGCATCCCGCCCCGCCTGAAGCGCGGCGGCTTATGCAAGATAGGACGTGTGGGGATGTGAGCGGTATACTCGCACCCTGAAGCTGGTACGCGTCTGCGTGAGGTTGCCGCGCGGTTCGCCAATGTTCACGCACGTACGCCCTGACAGTAACCGGGCGCGCGGCTCATCCCTCTGTGAGGCTTCTGACACGATGCGATCTCCCCGCGCCTGCGCGCTCTCCCTGTCCGCCGTTTTGCGTTCTCCACTTCTTCCGCTTACATTCATGGCCTTTGTGCCGATGGTGCACGCGCAATCGGTGCTGGGCAGCATCGCCGGCACGGTGCAGGATAGCGCGGGAGCTGCATTGCCCAACGCTACGATTGTTCTGCATCGCGTGGACACGAACTCGGATCGCACCGTCACCTCCGATGCCGCAGGCGGTTATACGGTGCTGAACGTCGATCCAGGTCAGTACAACATCAGTACCAGCGCGCCTGGTTTTGCCACAACGACGGCGCAGGGCGTCACGCTGGTGGCGCGGCAACAACTGCGCTACGATGCCAAGCTGCAGGTGAGCGCGGGTAATGAGACCGTCACGGTGAACGCAACGGACGCAGGCGTGATCCCCACGGAGAACGCGCAGATATCGGCAGCGCTGACGCCGCGCGATGTACTCGATCTACCCGCGAATTATCGCGGCGCGGGATCCACTTCTCCGTTGAATGTGGTGCAGACGCTGCCTGGCGTGCAGCCCGATACCGGCAGCTACCCGCCCGCGCCATCGACGCATCCCGCGCCCAGCATCCGGTTTTCGTTGCAGGGTGGTTTGCCCTCACAGACGGAAACGACGGTGGACGGCATCTCCGCGCAGAACCAAACCAGCAACAATGTGCAGGCCGACGCATTTCCCTCGGCGGAGAGCATTGCCGAGATTCGCGTGGACGGCGCGAACAATAATGCGGAGTATGGCCAGCCGGGCGAGATCACCACCGTGACAAAGGCAGGCAGCAACGCGGTGCACGGCTCGGCCTACATGTACTTCCAGAGCGACCGCTTTGACGCCACGCCCTATGGCACGGATGCCGCGAACAAACCGCAAAAGCAGGCCAAGGACTTTGGCGCGAGCTTTGGCGGCCCCGTGGTGATCCCGCATTTGTTTAACGGTCACGATAAAACGTTTATTTTCGGGGCGTATGAAGGTCTGCGGTTTCCGCAGACGACAGTGATTCAGGCGCTGGTCCCCACCACGTTGATGAAGCAAGGCAACCTGTCGCTGGAGACCAGCACGCCGCTGACGAACCCCTTCAACGGCACCACCTACGCGGGTAACATCGTGCCCATCAGTCCCACTTCCGCGCAGTTTTTGCAGTTCTGGCCGGACCCGAACCACCTGGCGAACTTATCGTTGGGCGCAGCCACGGCGCAGGACGGATACAACTACCTTAGTACGCGCGCGAATAGTATTAACAGTAATCAGTTCGATTTACGTGGCGATCAGAACCTTGGAGCAAAGGCCACCCTTTCCGCACGCTACACCTTCAAGAACAACAACCAGACGCAACCTGCCGATTTAACACTGCCCAACAGTACGGCCTTCGCGCACTACCGTATCTTCGCCAGCAGTTTCAATTACGCATTTACGTCCAAATTGGCGAATGAGTTTCGCTTCGGTTTCACGCTGGAGCAGGACGGTAACAGTAACCCGTTCGACGGGCCGGGTTTTACAGCGAAGACTAGATTGAATCTGCCGTCATTGCCGGCGTTCTTCAACGGGATCCCGCATATTGGCTTTAACGACAATCATATTTTCAGCATTGGTTCGCGGTTGGGCTTTGATGAGGCGTCGCGGCTTTTCCAGTATGTCGATAACGTGACGTACCAGGCCGGATCACACACGCTGCGCTTTGGCGCGGACATTCGCCATTTAGTCGCGCACACCGAAGCGGGAGGCCAGACATCGTCGATCAATTACGGAAACTTCGTCTTTGATCCGGCCAACTCCGCGACCGGAAATGAGTGGGCAGACTTCCTTACCGGCGTGCCGTACGAAAACAACAGCGATCACATCAATCAGGACAACAATGCTACCGCTAACTCGTACGCGTTCTATGCGCAGGATAGCTGGAAGGCAACCGCGAATCTCAATCTGAACTTTGGATTGAGGTATGAGTATCATCCACCTCTGACAGCAACCAACGGTCTGGCGGGCAACTTCGACCCATCGATCCCGCGCACGGGCCGCCTCATTTATCCTGCCGGGTATGCAGGCACATTGGATGTGGATGAGCTTGCCAATGTCAACGCCTGTCCCGCAGCGGGCGTTAATAATCCGTATGCAAACGGTCAGCCAATCAACGGCGTGGCGTGTACGCCTGTAGTCAGCAATACGCAGGCGGGGGTAGGACCGGGCCTGCGTACCGCACCCAAGCTGCGCTTTTTACCCCGCGTAGGTTTTGCGTACCGCCCGTTTGGCAACGACCGCACCGCACTGCGCGGCGGCATGGGCTATTACAACATCACCACCACGGGCGCGCTGTTCTACGCAACGGCTCAAACCTTGCAGGAGAATTTTCAAACCTTCACCAACAATTATTCGCCCACCGGCCCCACGTTCGCGTTCCCGAATACATCCGCCTCTGGGCAGTTTGCACCGGCAATTGGGTCGTCCTACTTTTACAGTGCGATCGATACGAACTGGCACGATCCGTACTCGCTGCAGCAGGATTTATCCATCGATCATGATTTCGGTCATAACATCGGCGGCCGTATTTCGTACATTGGCATGCATACGTGGCATCTGATCTGGCAGCCGCAGTTTAACCAGCTACCGCGCTCTAGCACGCGCCCTGCATCGGCTGCACCTCATACTGACTACCCTTTCCCGAACTTTTATCAGATCACTGACCGCAAAACGTCTGCGCAGGCCGACTATCAGTCCATGCAGGTGGAGTTTTCGCGCAGGATGACACGCGGCTTGTCGTTTAACACGGCGTACACGCTAGCCAAGAATCTGGCCGACAATCAAGGAACCTACGGCAATTACAGCTCCGCCTCAGGATTCGTGGATGAGCAGGGCGGCTATAACGCAACAGATAGCTTCGATCCTCACGCTGACTACGGCAATGTCGCCGGGACCCGCCGCCACCGTTCGTTAACGACGGCGATCTGGGAACTGCCTGTGGGACGCGGACGCGCCTTCGGCGCCGGCATGAACCGCATTGCCGATGCACTCGTGGGCGGATGGCAGTTGAGTAACATCTTTCTTTGGCAGAGTGGCCCCTTCTTGACGGCCTACTTCCCAAATACAGTCATTGATCCCTCTGGGACGGGATCAGGCTTGCTTGTGGGTGGTGCGACACAGCGGCCGGACCGCATCGGCAATCCCATGAGTGGCGCGCGTAATCGCAACCACTACTACAACACGGCGGCGTTCGCCTGCCCGGGCAGCAGCGATCCGGCTTCTATCGGTACCTGCTCGGTCGGCGTCGGCACGCTGCCCATCGGGCGCTTTGGCACAGAGCAAACGGGTGATCTGCATGGACCGGGAACCGTTGCGCTTTCAAGCGGATTGAGTAAGTCGTTCACACTAGTCGAAGGCCTGCGTCTGCGCGCCGAGGGTACCTTCACCAACATCCTGAACCACACCAATCTTGCCGACCCGGTGCTCGATCTGACACAGGCAAATTTCGGCCAGATTACGCAGTCGCGTGGATCGGATTTTGGTGGCAACCGCACCGGTCAGGTCTCGCTGAAGGTCGAGTTCTAAAGAAAGGGCACCCGCTTCTGGCAGTGTCATCCGCGAACCTCGGTTGCGGGGCAAAGGGAACTTCAGATTTCAGTAGTCATCCGCGCTGTTTGCCTGTAAAAGGGTTGTGACTCACGGACGCTATGTTCCGCGTGCTCAAATCCTCAATTAAAAGTAGGAGTCGTAATGCCCCTTTCCAGGCGTTGTGTGGCGGAGTTTTTTGGTACATTCTGGCTTGTCTTCGGAGGTTGCGGCAGCGCGGTGCTGGCTGCTGGATTTCCCACGCTTGGCATCGGCTTTGTGGGCGTTTCGCTGGCATTCGGTCTCACCGTGCTGACCATGGCGTACACGCTGGGCCACATCTCCGGCGGACAGTTCAACCCGGCGGTGACGCTAGGGCTGGTCACTGGCAAGCGGTTTCCCGCAAAGGACATGCTGCCCTACTGGATCTCGCAGGTGGTGGGTGCGGTCGTTGCCGGAGGCGTTCTGTACGTGATCGCCAGCGGCAAGGATGGGTTCAGTACATCCGGCGGTTTTGCCTCCAACGGATATGGAGTGCATTCGCCCGGCGGCTATTCGCTCCTTGCGTGCCTGGTCGCTGAGATCGTGCTGACCATGTTTTTCCTGCTGGTCATCATGGGATCCACGGACAAGCGCGTTCCAAACGGATTTGCGCCCATCGCCATCGGCCTTGGTTTGACACTGATTCACCTCATCTCCATACCCGTCACCAATACCTCCGTGAATCCGGCGCGCAGCACCGGACCGGCGCTTTTCGTGGGCGGATGGGCTTTGGGTCAACTGTGGCTTTTCTGGGTGGCACCCTTGATCGGCGGGGCGATTGGCGGCGTCATCTACGAGAAGCTGTTCAGCGAATACCTGGAGCGTCCGGTGCTTGGAGCGGAAGACCAGGATGTCGCGAACGTACCGAAAGCGTAGGCAAGTGCAGGAGGACGCGGGGTTTGCATTCTCCTGCACTTCGCGTTTGCGGCTGGGTTGCGGTAGTCTGTTACTTGGCCAGCGTGGCCTGAGAGCGGGGTGTTTTCAATTTTGGCAGAGGTACGTCTGCAGGAGGGTGAGCCGCTTGAGAATGCGTTGCGCCGCTTCAAGCGCAAGGTGCAGCAGGAAGATATCATCAAGGAAGTCAAGCGCCACTCCTTTTATCTGAAGCCCGGCGAGAAGAAGCGCGTGAAGGAAGCCCTGGCACGCAAGCGGAATCGCAAAAAGGTCCGTAAGGAACAGGAATAGCACTTCGTGCGGTTCTCGACGCGCTTTGCGCGTGTAATCAGCACAGTAAAGTAAAGGCCCCGGAGAGTATCTCGGGGCCTTTGCTGTGCTGTTCACGGCCTGTACTATGGACCGGCATCCTCAGAGATGCGTATCCCTTCGCTTCGCTACGGGATGACAACAGGAAAGGCTACGGGATGACAACAGGGAAGGCTACGGGATGACAACAGAGAAGCCTACGAAATGACAAATCAAGCAAGGGCAGCCTTGCAGTAGCTCAGGCAGCGTGCCACCTCTTTGACCGCGTCGGAGCCGTCCGGGAGTGTGTATTCAAGTTCGATGGTGGCGGGAAAGGTGTAACTCTGCTTCTTCATCAGTTGCAGCGCCTGTTTGATAGGCGTATCGCCCGCGCCGAACGGTGCGTTCTGACCGCCATTCTCCGGGAATTTGCGATCCTTGAGGTGAATGCTGGTGATACGCGCATGGTTCTTCTGGATAAAGGCCAGAGCATCGTGGTTGCCCGCCGCGGTGTAGTGGCCGACATCAAGATTGATGCCGTTATAGGGTGACTGCGCCATCGCTTCGTCCCAGGTGTCTGGCTTCGCCTGAAGATGCGCATGGTATCCCACCATGAGCTTGTATTTGCTGGCAAAATCGCCAATGCGCTTGGTAAGATCGGGCTGGCCGTCGGGCATTTCCATCGTCCGCTGGTCTGCCCCGCAAGCCTTCGCTGCCTTAAAGGCGTAATCGAACTCGGCGTCGGGCATCTTCATGTTGAGCGTGATCTTAAAGGCGTAGATGCTGACGCCCGCGTCGTTGTACATCTTGCGCAGATCGTCATACTTCGACCTGGGCACGGACAGCCGCCACCTGGCGAGCGACTCAGCGTAGGCGGCCATGGCAGCGCGCTGTTCGGGCGAGGGCTGCGGGCGGTGCTCACCCACCTGCATGCCAGGCGAGGGACGGTTCGCCATGGGAAGCGGAGGCGGCGCGGGCGCACCGGCCCAAAGCTCCTGCACATTCTCCAGTTCGCAGGCGTTGATGCCGTCCTCAACGGCGTACTTCAGTACCGCGTCTGCGTCAAAAGGCTTCATCTGCCGGTAGCTGTAGCTGATCACGCCGATCTGCACGCCGTTGATCTTCGAATTTGGCCTGCTCTGGCCGCGCAGAGGCCCTGCGGCCGCCGCCAGGCTTGCGGCACTCAGTTTCGCAAAGTCGCGACGTGTCAGACGCATGAGTTCTCCCGGAGATGAATCAGCGCATTGTAAGGCGTGCGTGAGACGGCTCGCAAGCTGGGTGCCGTGCACAGGGGAAAAGCAGATCCCCATTCGGCAGGCTCAGGGCAGGCTCTCGCTGCGCTGCGGGATGAAAATCAACTGCGCTACGGGATGACAACCAAGAAGAGGTGAGCCCCCGCTACAGATACCAAGGGATGTTGATGACGATGATGCGTTGATTGCCTTTCACCAGCAGCAGCAGTTTCAGCAGTTGGGTGCGCTGGTTGTGCAGGAAGTTTTCCCACCAGTGACGCACCACCAGTTCCGGGATGATGACGGCCACCTTGCGCGTGGGATTCTGTTCCTCCAGCTTGAGAATGTAGTCCATCAGCGGCGAGATGACGGTGCGGAAGTCGCTCTTCACCATGACAAGTTCCGGCTCCGGGAGACCGTTGTCGCGAATGGGCTGCATCACCATGCTCTCCCATGCTTTGTCGAAGCCGGAATCGTTCTCACTGTCCACGTGGACGATCTTGATCTCCTTGCCCAGCACCAGACCGAAGCGTACGGCTTTTTCACTCAGCTTGTCCCAGCGTGCGATGGGGATAACGACGAGTGGGTGCTGAAGTCCGCTGAGCCTGAGCGGTGCCGAATCTTCAGTCTCGGCGTTCACGCGGGTGTAATGGCGCTTGATGGCGTACATGGTGGCGATGATGCCGGGCACCAGGAGTGCCGTAATCCATGCGCCGGAGGTGAACTTAGCGACAAGAACGACAACCAGAGTAATGCCGGTGGCAACGGCTCCCAAGCCGTTGAGGAACATCTTCAGGTGACGGCCTTTTGCTTCCGTGGTCTTGAGCCAGTGCTTGACCATGCCGGCCTGGCTCAGGGTAAAGGCAAGGAATGCCCCGATGGCGTAGAGCGGGATCAGGCGGTCCGTGACACCGTCAAAGATGATGAGCAGGAGCGCGGTAAAGCCAGTGAGCGCATAAATGCCATGCGAGAACAGCAGGCGGCGGCCACGCATGAGAAAGACGCGCGGCATGAAGTCCTTTAGCGCGATGGCCCGTGCCATGCGGGGGAAGTCGGCAAAGGCCGTATTGGCGCTGAAGCTGAGCGCGGCTAGAACGCTCGCCATCGTTAAGTAATAAAACCAGCCCCGGCCAAAGACCGCAGCCACCTGGATGGAGAGCACGCTCTGATATGCAGGATTGTCCGGATCCATCGCGGTGACGGCATATGCCTTTGCTACATAAGACAAGCCCGCCAGAAGGATGATCAGGATCGCAATAATGACGGTGAGTACCATGTTGGCGTTGCGCGAACGCGGCTCCTTGAAGGCCGTCACGCCGTTGGAGACGGCCTCGACGCCGGTCATGGCCGCGCATCCGCTGGCAAACGCCTTCAGCAACAGCCAAATCGTGAGGTATTGCATGGTGCCCGGAATAGGCGGTGGAGGCGCGCTCAGTGCGATGGGGTGCCCGTGTGCCTGCACGGCATGCAGGATGCCAACGGCGACCGTAATCAGCAGCGTACCAACGAAAAGAAACGTCGGCAGCATAAAGACGAAGCCCGACTCCTTGACGCCGCGCAGGTTGACGATGACGATGATGGCCAGAACCAGCAGGCACAGCGACAGCTGGTGCGGGTGAAGACGTGGAACCGCGCTCACCAGCGCCGTGACACCGGCGGAAACGCCAACGGCCGCGGTCAGGATGTAGTCGATCATCAGGGCAGCGGCAGCCAGCAGGCCCGCATTGTCGCCCAGGTTTTCGCTGGCCACGGTAAACGATCCGCCGCCGTTGGGGTACGCGTCAATCGTCTGCCGGTAGCTGAAGTACAGGATGGTCAGCAGGATAAGGATGGCCGTGAAGATGGGCATCAGGTGCTGCTGCACGCCGATAAGGCCCAGAGGAATCAGCAGCGACATAGCCTGTTCCGGGCCGTATGCCGCGCTGGTCAGGCCGTCCAGGCCGAAGATTGGAATACCGGCAGCAACGCCGATGTGCTCGTGCTCTTCCTGGCTGGTGGCCAGGGGCTTCCCAAACAGCAGGTCTGCAATGCTCATGCGCGCACATGCCTCGTATGTTCTGCCAATCTCATTAAGTCACCGTGTTTTTCAACCTTACACGAAGCATTCGCATCTCTGTGCGCTTGCCTGCTATAGGTGAATTGTTCGCCGATGGATGCGGTAAGTATAGGTGCCTATGTCTTGCCACGTCGTTCCAGGCGAAGCAGGCGGCCAGAGCAACTCTCCGCTTTCAGGCAAGAGACTATCCCTTGCCGACCGTTGGTGCGGATACGTCGCCGTTGCTCGTTGCGTCTTCAATGGGCAGCTGCGTTCCGCGCCTGCGGTCAAACACCCTGCGAACTACCCAGATGGCAAGAACCACAAGCAGCAAGCCCACGACGAATAGAACCATGTGAGCATGCGCGCGCACGGCGTGAAAGAGGAGTTCCACCACCGCCGGGCCATACAGATGCGTGAGTGTGGCGTAGACGGTGAACTGTACCAGCTTGCCAAGGAATGCCGCCGTGATGAAGGTGAGCGGCTTCATCTCAAAAACGCCCGCGCAAAACTCAAACAGCTTGAAGGGTGTGGGTGGCGGTCCCATGGCTGGGATAAGAATGGCAAGGAACTCCTGCTCTTCAAAGCGGTCGCGGAGCCGCTCATATCGCGCGCGATTGATTTTTCCCAGCAAAAAAAGCTCCCCACCCAGCCGCCCTACGTAGAACGGAACCATGCTGCCCAGCGCCGAGGCGAGCGCGGCAACCAAGGGGTAGATCAGAAACTTGTGGGGATGGTTGCTGACCAGTTGCAGCAGGATGGGCTGCCACGGGATAGGAATCAGCGCCGAATCAACCAGCGAGGCGACTGCAAGGCCGGTTCCACCCAGATGTTCCAAGCGCTTGCCCAGGTGCTTCAGCAAGCCAAACGATGCGTGCTTCGCGGGCACGGACCCCGTCGCGGCGAGCAGCACATGCGGCAAGTGAAACAGGTGCATCCCCTCTATTCTAGCGATGCTTGTCGAGAGACAGGAACACGCACAACAGTATGGATGAGAAAATTGGGTTGGCAGCGAGCCAGGATTGCCACGCCCACGCGAAACAAATCGCCCGCGGCGGCAGTCCTAACAGGAGAGACCATACCAAGCGTGCCCCCACTCGAAACACCTCCCGGTCTGGACCGGCCTGAGATCGACCGCTCCACGGAAATCAAGGCCGCGCCGCGGGAGCGAGAGGCGTCATCGCGTCCGCGCCGCGGCACGCTGCGCGCGCGTTATGAGTATCTAGACACGCATGAGTTGATTACGCTCATCGATGAAATCGACGATGAACGTGCCCGCGCGCGGTTTCGCGAGTCGGTCTACATCGCGGTCATCGTGTGGCTGGTACTGGGATGGGTCATGGTCTACGGTCCACGCTACCTGTGGCACGCGCCGGTGCTGATCTCTGCCGTGCCGGACAAGCGCCCGAACGAGATGACGTATCTGGATGTGCCGCCCGACTTGAAGAAGCAGTTGCAGCGCACAAAGCCCACGCCGAATATCAGCACGCATTCGACGGAGGCGCAAAGCCCCAAACCATCTCCGCGCGCGCCGGAGCCACGGGCAGGGAGCCCAACGCCACCCGCACCCAAGCCCGCTCCGCAAACACCGCAGCAGGCTGCGCCGCAACAGCCCCGGCCCGCGCAGCAGCAACCGTCCACGCAACCGCCGCCGCAGCAGCAGGCGCGCAACACGCCGCCCACACCTGTCCCGTCGCGCCAGCCGCTGGCCGATGCTCCCGCGCCCTCTCCCAACCGCAACATCTTCAACACGCCGGGGAGTGCGCGCGAGCAGATTGAGCAGGCAGCGCGGGGAGCGCGCAGTGGCGGCGAAAGCGGTGATTATGGCCCAACCGGACGCGGGCAGCAGGGCAGCAGCAAGATGGGCACGCAAATCATCTCTGACACACAGGGAGTCGATTTCGCGAAGTATCTGCAGCGGCTGCTGGCGGATATACGGCGCAACTGGCTGCCGTTGATTCCTGAGGAGTGCCGCCCGCCGCTGAACAAGCAGGGCATTACCGGCGTCCGGTTCAGCATACTGCCGGATGGGCGTATAGCCCCAGGATCGATGCATCTGGATTACTCCACGCATGATGTGGCCATTGACCGCGCCGCGTGGGGCTCCATCACGGGTCTGGGCGCCGCGCAACCACTGCCGAAGGAGTTTCACGGGCCCAACCTGGAACTGCGCATCGAGTTCCGCGTGAACAAGGATATGCAGGACGCGCAGTAAACGTATGCGACCGCAACGCACATCCGCGCACGATCGCCGGTCCGATGACGATACCAAGCAGCGCTTGGCGGAGGAACAGAGGCTGCAGGTGGGCGGCGCTCTCCTGCTTGGCCTCCTTGTGCTCGTTATCATTGTGCTGCGAGCAGGTATTCACAACGTCTTTCCTCCGGGATGGTGGCGGCATTTGTGAGCGGCACTGACCGGCTCGTAGAGGAGTCAGCACCGCTGCTGATCGTCCTGGTTGGGCCGACGGCTTCTGGAAAGACAGCTCTCTCCTTGCGGCTGGCGGACGATCTCCGCGGCGAGATTGTCTCCTGCGATTCCGTGGCCGTCTACCGCGAGATGGAGATTGGCACGGCCAAGCCCAGCCGGGAGGAGCGCGCCCGCGTTCCGCATCACCTGATTGACGTGGTGCCGCCGGACGTGCCGTACACGGCGGGCGACTATGGCCGTGCTGCGCGTGAGGCTGTCCGCGACATTGCCGCGCGAGAACGCGTGCCGGTTGTGACCGGAGGCACAGGACTCTACCTGCGGGCGCTGCTGGATGGGCTGAGTCCTGTTCCGGTGCGCGATGAGCGCTTGCGCGAGCGGCTTCGGCAGGCTGCGGGCCGGCGCGGACCGCTGCTGCTCCACCGCGTTCTGCGGCCTCTGGACCCACTGGCCGCGGCGCGCATCCACGTCAACGATGCGCCGAAGTTGATCCGCGCCATTGAGGTTTCAGTGTTGGAGCGTATGCCCATGAGCAGCGCGTGGAACGCGCAACGGCCGGCACCGCTGACCGGATTCCGCATCGTGCAGATCGGCCTGGAACCGGACCGCGAGTCGCTGTACCGGCGCATCAACGCACGCTGCGCCCAGATGTTTGCCGATGGCCTTCTCGCGGAAACAGCAAACCTGGTCCAGCGCTACGGTCCGGAGTGCCGGGCACTGCACGCGCTGGGCTATGCGGAGGCGCAGGCGGTGCTTCGTGGCCAACTCACCGAAGAGGAAGCCGTGACGAAGACACAGGCCTCCCACCGCCAGTACAGCAAACGCCAGCGCACATGGTTCCGCGGGGATCAGCGGATCACATGGCTCTCCGGCTTCGGCGAGGAAGTGTTTGAGGAAGCCGCGGGCTTGACCTTGCAAGCTTGAAAACACTAAACATCAACGGCAAAGCACAAGAGCCTGCGTGGGCAGCTACGCTCGTTCGGACGGGTGATAACTTCGTCGAAGATGATGAAATTCTCTCCGGTGACAACAATCCGCCGATTGAGCGTCTAGCGGCCTTCGTCACACTGAAGACGTGGGGGATGGAGTGCCATCCTGACGGTCGCGAATGCGAAGGAAGATGGCTGCCAGTACCAGGATGGTGAATGTTGTCCAGCGAACAGTGCTGAACCACGTTGCGGTGCTGTGCACCACGGATGTGCTCGCAATGACACATGCGACAAGGGCGAGAGCAACGGCTTTGCGACGGTCGGAATTGCGGCTTTTCATATGAGGGAACTGTAGCACTCCTACGGCACAACTCACCAAGGGCCAAATCTGGCGTGCGACGTGGTGAGGGGACACGTGGTGAACCAGGCAGGACTCGAACCTGCGACCCTCTGCTTAGAAGGCAGATGCTCTATCCGGGCTGAGCTACTGGTTCCCCTCCGATTAGCTTACCTGTTCGCGTGGCGCAGAGCATGTGAAGTAGCACGAGAGTACGCGTTGGCTGGTTAGCTTAGAGACTGGCAAGCTCTTTGGAGCGGAGCAGAGCAGTCGCCGCGCTCAGTGCCTCATCCCAGCGCAGCGTGGCTTCGGCGGCGTCCACGCCCACGGCTTTGACATAGAGTGTCACGGAGAAGCCTTCCGCGACGGCATCATCCAGGTCAGTGACAGCGGGACGCAGCGTCCATTCCAGCTTGGCCAGGGCATGCGGCAGGTCCGCCGTCAGGCGCTCGGCGCGGTACAGCACGCCCTCCATGCGGTGGCGCGAGGTGAAGATCGCGCGGTCGCGCCAAAGGAGGTCGATGTAGCTGGTGAAACCGGCTGCGGCAACCTCCGCCTCCAGCAAAAGGTCGTCGCGGGTGGCGGGGAGTTCGTTCGCGTCCATGCTCCAGGCGTCGCACTTGGCCGTGAAGACCGGGGAACGCGTTCCGTTCAGGGCACGCAGCGCGGCAAGCAGAGCAGGGTGCTCGTCCGCTTCGGCAATTTCATCCAGAGCGTCAGGGTCGCGGCGCAGATCGATCCAGCGGAGTGAGCCGCCTGGGTCGCTCCAGGGGACAACCAGAACCGGGTCGTCCGGCCCGCACTCTGCGCTCCACTCGCTGATCACGCAGGCACCGTTGCGCGCGCGGCAGCGTGCTGTTGGACAAAGTGGAGCAGAGTACGCTCCGCCCAGTAGCCGTCGTACTCATCCGTTGGGTTTTCGAGAAACGCGCAGTGTCCGCCGTGGGCCGGCTCCATCAACGTAATGTACGGATTGCCGTGAAGTTTAGCGCGTGTCCCGGCGGTCAGGCGGATGAACGGGTCGTCGCAGGCGTGCAGGATCAGCGTGGGCACGGCGATGCGGTCAAGCACACGCGCGCTCCCGGCACGGTCGTAGTAGTCGCTGGCACCATCGAAGCCGCAGTATGGCGTCATCACATTCTCGTCAAAGTCGCGGATGGAGTGAACGTCTTCCGCGCGGTTCCTGTCGAAGATCGCGGGGTAGAGTGTCACCTTGCGCCGGTAGCGGGCGAGCAGGTTGCGCAGGAAGCGCTGCTCGTACAGCCGGTTGGACCAGTGGTGAAGTGCGTCGGCGCTATCTCCTAAATCCATGGGAGGAGAAACCGCGACGCCGGCGATGAGTTCCGGGGGGCCGGCCTTGCCCAGTTCTCCCAAGGCTTTTAGAACGAGGTTGCCGCCCATGCTGTACCCGGCCAGCACCACGCGTCCGCAGTCTCGCGCAATGAGCCATTGCAGAACGGCGATCACGTCACCCGACATGCCGGAGTGGTAGAGCGTGGGCGAGAGCGCATCCGTGCCGCCGCAGTTGCGCATGTTCATACGAACGACGTTGCAACCGGCCGCGAACAGTTTGTTCGCGTTGCCAAGGATGTATTGCGAGTGTGATGAACCCTCCAGGCCGTGCACCAGCACGACCGTCACCGTGTCCGCGGCGCGCGGCTGCCAGTGGCAGTGGCACAGCACACGGCTGGGCAGTTTCTGATCGAGTGCGACCATTCGCGGCAGTGCCCGCATCTCCGCCGGCAAGGGCACGGGGATCAGTTCCGTTGCGGCGGCCGGCAGCCGGATCTCGCGGGGGAGGAAATTGCCCACGATGGTTTGCAGGTGCCCGCTCCCCAACCAGCGGCGCGGCTGAAATGTAAGCCCATCGCTCAACGTCTGATCTCCTATTCGACCACACTATGCCCTTCAACTAAAGGGGCGCGGGTCTCGGCAAATCGTAGCGAGGCCCATATCGGCCAGTGGAAAGCCGGACGCATCCAAACAGGGAACAGGTGCGGCGAAAGCCTAGAGTGGAACCGGAAGGCAGAGGTGGATCATGGCAGAGAATTCGACGACGGCACTTTCCGCGGAAGAACTGCAGGCCATGGACGCCTATTGGCGGGCGTGCAACTATCTCTCGGTGGGCATGATTTATCTGCGCGCGAATCCGCTTCTGCGTGAGCCTCTCAAGCCAGAGCACATCAAGCGCAGGCTGCTGGGCCACTGGGGCACCGATCCGGGGCAAAGCTTCACCTGGGTGCACTTGAACCGCGTCATCCGCAAGTTCGACCTGAACATGATGTATATCGCCGGGCCGGGTCATGGCGCGCCAGCCACGCTGTCGAACGGATGGCTTGAGGGGCGGTATTCCGAGGTCTACCCAGACCGCAGCTATGACGAGGCGGGAATGCTCCGGCTGTTCCAGATGTTCTCTTTCCCCGGCGGACTGGGAAGTCACTGCACGCCGGAGACGCCCGGCTCCATTCACGAGGGTGGCGAACTGGGCTACAGTCTGTCGCACGGATTTGGGGCCGCCTTTGATAATCCTGATCTGATCGTCTCCGTGATGGTGGGCGACGGCGAGGCGGAGACGGGCCCGCTGGCTACGTCGTGGCACGCTAACAAGTTCTTGAATCCCATCAGGGATGGCGCGGTTCTTCCCATCCTGCACCTGAACGGTTACAAGATCGCGAATCCCACCATCCTGGCGCGCATTCCACATGACGAGCTCGAAGCGATCTTCAAAGGCTACGGATATGCGCCTCACTTTGTGGAGGGCGACGATCCCGCGCTGATGCACCCGCGCATGGCGGAAGTGGTGGAGCAGTGCGTGCTGGACATCCGGGCCATCCAGGAGAAGGCGCGCAGCAGCGGCCACGCCGGCACTGAAGAGGAACGGGCACGCTGGCCCATGATCGTTCTGCGCTCGCCCAAAGGGTGGACTGGTCCCAAAGAGGTGCACGGCCACAAGGTGGAGAACTTCTGGCGCTCGCACCAGGTTCCGGTGCTGGACCCGCAAACTGACCCGTCCAGCCTGGCGATTGTAGAAGGCTGGCTGCGCAGCTACCGTCCTGAAGAGTTGTTCGATGCGAACGGCACGCCCACGGCGCAGTTGCAGGCTACGGCACCAAAGGGTGACCGGCGCATCAGCGCCAATCCCCACGCCAACGGTGGCGTTCTGTCAAAGCCGCTGGACCTGCCCCTGTTTCAGGACTACATGGTCTCCATTGAAAAGCCCGCGGTTACGTACCAGTCGCCGACGGCGGTCCTGGCTACCTATTTGCGCGATGTGATGAAGCGCAACATGACCTCGTTTCGCGTCTTCGGGCCGGATGAGACAGCAAGCAACAAACTCGAGGGCATTTACGCGGCCAGCCTGAAAACATGGCTCGAGGAGTACAAGCCGGAAGACGCCGACGGCACCGATATCGCTCTTGATGGACGCGTGATGGAGATGCTCAGCGAGCACACGCTGGAAGGCTGGCTGGAGGGGTATGTGCTGACCGGCCGCCACGGCCTGCTCAACTCGTATGAGGCGTTTATCTACATCATCGCTTCCATGTTTAATCAGCATGCCAAGTGGCTGGAGAAATCAAAACAGATTTCCTGGCGTGCTCCTGTTCCATCGCTGAACCTGCTCATTTCGTCGCTGGTTTGGCGGCAGGATCACAACGGATTCACGCATCAGGATCCGGGCTTTCTCGACATCGTCACGAACAAAAGCCCGGAGATCGTTCGCATCTACCTGCCACCCGATGCCAACTGCCTGTTGAGCGTGGCGGACCACTGCCTGCGTTCGCGCGACTACGTAAACGTCATCGTCGCGGACAAACAGCCTCACCTTGTGTTTCTTCGGCGCGAAGAGGCTGTGGAGCATTGCACCCGGGGCATCGGCATCTGGGGCTTCGCCAGTAACGATCAGGGCGTGGAGCCGGACGTGGTGATGGCCAGCGCGGGCGACATCCCCACCATGGAAGCAGTTGCCGCCGTCGCTATCCTGCGCGAGAAGATTCCCAGCTTGAAGATACGTTTCGTGAATGTGGTGGACCTGTTCAGGCTCATGCCGGAGACACAGCATCCGCACGGACTCTCAGACCGCGACTTCGATTCGTTGTTCACCGTGGACAAGCCGGTGATCTTTAACTTCCACGGGTACCCATCGCTGATTCATAAACTCACCTACAAGCGCAGCAACCACGAAAACATGCACGTCCACGGCTACCGCGAGAGAGGAAACATCGACACGCCGTTGGAGCTTGCCATCCTGAACTCGATTGACCGGTTCAACCTGTGTATTGACGTGATCGATCGCGTACCCAAGCTGCAGGCCACCGCCGCGCATGTCAAGGAATGGCTGCAGAACCAGATCATTCAGAATCTTGACTACGTATATCGCGAGGGCGTCGACCAGCCGCAGATCACAAATTGGACCTGGCCGGAGAAGGCGTGATGTCCGGGTCCGCTCCCATCCTTGTGTTCAACAGCGGATCGTCATCGCTGAAGTTCGGTGTCTTTGGGGCAGGCACCAGCGACGAGCAGATGCTGCTGCACGGCAGCGCGGACGGCATCGGACGTGATACCGGCACGCTGCGGCTCCAGTCGGCGGACGGCAGCATCCTGTTGCAAAAGGATCACATTCTGGAGACGCAGGATCAGGCTCTGAGTGTGTTGGCCGGTGCGTTGCACGAACACCTGAGCGAATCTCCCATCGCCGTTGGCCACCGCGTGGTGCATGGCGGCCCGCATCTGCGTGAGCATACTGTCATCACCTCTGAGGTCCTGCAGCAACTCGAAGCCGCCATTCATTTTGCGCCATTGCACATCCCAGAGGCGCTGCGCATCATTCGCGCCTCACAGGGGCTTTTTCCCGCGTCAGAGCAGATCGCCTGTTTCGATACCAGCTTTCATCGCACCATGCCGGATGTCGCAACTCACCTGCCGTTGCCCACGCGGTACTTCGACGCGGGCGTGCAACGCTACGGATTTCATGGCCTGTCGTGCGAGTCTGTCATGCACCGCCTCAGCCCGGCTCCGGAGAGGCTGGTGATTGCGCATCTGGGCAGCGGGTCCAGCGTCACCGCCGTCCGCGACAGACGTTCCATCGACACATCCATGGGCCTGAGTCCGGCAGGCGGCTTCCCCATGGCGACACGCAGCGGCGATCTTGATCCGGGCGTCCTTCTGTATATCCTCCGCACGGAGAACCCTGGGGCCGACGCATTGGAGCAACTTCTAAATCACGAGTGCGGCATGACGGGGCTGTCCAACGGTGAAAGTGATATGCGAGCGTTGCAACGCCGCGCGCAGGCAGGGGACGCCGCTGCGGCACTTGCCTGCGATGTCTTCTGCACGGATGTGCGCAAAGCGATTGGCAGCTACGCGGCTCTCATGGGCGGTCTGGATCTGCTCGTCTTTACTGGCGGCATCGGCCAGAACAGCAGCGACGCGCGATCCGCGATTTTACAAGGGCTAGACTTCCTTGGCCTTTCTGCTGACGGGCAGGGAAACGGCAAGGTGCTGGTTCTTCCCGCGGAAGAGGAAGTGCAGATTGCCCGCGACTGCCGCAGGGTGCTGAACAAAGGTTAACTCCATTACAGGTTTCTAGATCCGGCGTCCTCTCTGTCTTGTCCTGTTCGGAACCCGCCCTCATACAGGAAACGCACTTACCCATCCGCCCTTCTCAACTGTAGGCAGGCGCTGGATTTCTGCGATTCGCACCGGCTGGTTGCGCAGCGTTGGCATTTTACTTTCTTGAGCAGGGCAGCACCTAAGCGACGCTTCTATAGGTGTAGTGAGTTGAAGATGTCCGCTAAGGAGAACCTGACATGATCTCAGCAATCAAATCCCTGCTGCTGGCCGCTTGTGCAGCCATTCCCATGGCAACCGGAACCGCCACCGCCCAGAGTGACAGCGAAACGTTCCGTGTTTCCAACGAATCTTCGTTTCGGATCGACAACGTGTACATGACACGCACCAGTAATCAGCGTTGGGGATACGACCGGCTGTCAGGATATTTGTTCCCGCGCCAGTACCTTGACCTGTCTGTCGATCCGGGACGGTATGACGTAAAGCTGATCGATAAGGACGGAGACGCCTGCATCGTCAAGAAAGTCGACGTCTTCGAAGGAACAGTGTTCCACGTCACCAATGTTGTCCTTTTATCGTGCGAGTGGGTGTCGCGGTAAAGCGTACATCGTTCCGTGTCAATCTTTAGGCAGCGGTGCACCAGGTCCGCTGCCTTTGTTATTTATCTTTCCTTCCGGCGCGACATAAATTGCTATTATCGCTGCTTACTGCGGGTCGTGATCGCGCTTCTTCAGCATCGCGAGCACGCCAAGAATGGTAGCGAGCAGCATGCCAGCAAGTACCAGCATGGATTCGCCAAACTCATGCCGGTACAGAGCAGCGGCCGTGTGCTCCCCGCCGGAGTCTTTCGATTCATCCGTAAAGGCACGCGCCACCTGCGTCTTTTCGCCCGTTGTCCATGTGATGAGCCGCTTCGGAAAGTAGAGCTCAGCGACATCGCCGTGCAGGATGCGCCGTGGACTTTCCTGCGGCTCAGCAACGGGCTGTGCATGGGGCTTTGGGGCTGGGGCAAGA
>CAXTXE010000025.1:17710-55427 GCA_964248165.1 uncultured Terriglobus sp. | reverse complement strand
AGTAAGACTGAGACGCTCGCCGAACGTGGAGCGCAGGTAGCCAGCGATCCTTTGGAGGTAGCGGCTAAGGATGGCATCGTTGTGTCTGTCCTCTGGGACTCTGACACGACCGCAAGTCTTGTCACGCCTGCATTCCTTGCGGCTATGGAAGGCGAAATACACATCGGCATGTGTACCGGCTCACCTGAGGCCGCAAAGAGGCTGGCAAAGCTGCATGCCGACCATGGTTCGACGTATGTGGAGGCTCCGGTTTTCGGTCGCCCGGAAGCAGTCATTGCCCGTCAGCTGGCCATTCCTTATGCCGGTCCCTTCGAGGCAAAGAACCGCGTAAAGCCCGTACTTACCGCCATGGGTGGTTCTGCGCTTTTCGATATGGGAGAACAGCCAGGGGTTCCCACCGTACTCAAGCAACTCGGAAACTTCCTCATCATCTCGGCTGGACGCTCGCTCATGGAGGGTCTTGCCATAGCGGAGAGTGCAGGCGTGGATACGATGGCCGCCGTGAAGATGCTGACTGAGACGCTATTCCCTTCGCCAATTTATCGCAGTTACGGTACGGCCATCGCTGAGAAGAAGGAGGTCCTCAACACGTCTCCGATCCCAGCCAAGGACCTTGAACTTTTTCGACAACTAGCGGAAGAGTTCGCCTTACCACACCCAATCACACAAACGCTGCTGCGGTCGACGAACACAACGAGTCAGTAGTGGCTTGCCCGACAGCGTCATGAAAGAACTAAGTCTGAGCACGAGGACACAAAATGAGAGCAGCATGGTATGACCGCAACGGAAGCGCACGGGACGTGCTGCAAGTCGGGGAACTTGCAGAACCCGTCATCGAACCCGGCAAGGTTCTGGTGAAAGTACATGCAGCCGGCGTGAATCCGTCAGACACGAAACGAAGAGCACGCGTACCTCTCCTCCCGGGAAATAAGCAACAGATCCCGCACCAGGATGGAGCCGGTGTCATCGAGGAAATAGGCGAGGGCGTCTCTGCTTCCCGGCTCGGACAGCGAGTATGGATCTACGAAGCTCTGGTCGCAGGTAAGGCTGGGTGTGCCGCACAGTACGTTGTCATTCCAAGCGCGAATGCGGTAGAACTCCCGGACAACATCTCGTTTGAATTGGGCGCGTGCCTTGGAGTTCCGGCTCTGACAGCGCACCGCTGCGTATTCGCTGATGGCCCGGTGGCCGGTAAAACCGTGCTCGTGACCGGAGGCGCCGGCGCTGTCGGCGTTCATGCCATCCAGTTCGCGAAGGCGGCGGGCGCCAGGGTATTCACAACCGTCAGCCGTCCTGAGCAAGCGCTCGTAGCTACAGCTGCGGGGGCAGATCTTGTGATTAACCGGCATGAAGAAGATGTGGTGGGTCGTATCCAGGAAGCGGCGGATACGGAAGGCGCTCCAGCCGTAGATAGAATCATCGATGTTGCGTTTGCCGAGACACTTGCCTCCTCGATCAAGCTCCTCAAAGTGAACGGCGTGATTGCCACGTACTCCTCGGACAGCCAGCCAGAACCAACCATCCCCTTCCTGCGCCTCCTTTTTCTCGATGCGACCATTCGCTTTGTGAATGTGTACATGATGTCGCGGGAGGCGCATGAGAGCGCGATTGCGGCAACCACGGCGGGCCTCAGAGAGGGTTGGCTCAAATCAACCATCGCTTCTCGTTTCTCACTCGATCAGATTGTCGCGGCTCATGAAGCATCGGAGTCTGGAAAAAGCATCGGTAAAGTTGTCATCCACGTCGATTAGAATCAGGCCCAATTACAAGGCCGTTAGGGAGTCTGTCCCAGAAGCTCTATATTGATGTTCGACCATCGCATGTATGGAAGGAACTAAGGATTGGCGTGAAATCGTCAATGCACTCACCGAGCACTCAAGCGAACAGGCCACAGTGCTTCCGACTATAGAGGAACATTACGGTTGAGCGGAACGGAGGAGGGTCCGGTAGACCGTAGGCCTAGATATAGAGAACAACTCCGCCAAGTCGCTGATCGTGTATTGGCCGGTTCCATGCATGCGACCCAACTCCTTCTGCTGTTTGTCTGACAGCTTGGGCTGTTTGCCTCGGAGTCTACCTTTTGCTCGAGCGATCTTCATGCCTTCCCGGGTTCGCAGTCGAATCAGGTCGGACTCAAACTCCGCGAAGGTGGCAAGAATGTTGAAGAACATCTTGCTCATTGGATCGGCGGGGTCGTAGCGGCTTTGGCCAAGGGCCAGTGTCACGCCCCGGGCTGCTAACTCATCTGCGAAGCGGTTTGTAAAGCGACCAGACAGGCACCCAACCAGATGAGCTTGCGGAGCATGGCAACACTGTATCCGAAGACACTGTCAACACGGCGGCGCCGCACGCTTTCTAACGCGAGAGCGGCACTTACTAGCATTCACCGGCACACTTTGCGGGTGCGGACTTCTGGCGGACCGTATACAACAAACCCATGCCATCTCTGGGCAGAGCGGGGCATGTCGCGATCAAGGCGGCGCTCTGCGTGTTGATACTCACTTCCGTCTGTCTGGCTCCGCTGTTCTCGCTCGCGCAACAGCCCGCCGATGCGTGCACCGTCTTGCCTCACGCCGAGGTACCGGAAGGGGATCGCCCAACGGTTGCGGATGTTCGCGCCGCGGGTGTGCCGGTCGATGTCGCTCCGGTGTATACGCTGCCCACGGGAACAACGCCACCTCAGACTCGCTGTTCTGCGATTGATCTTTATTACGGTAGTGAGCCGGATCACGTTCACAAGGCAAGGTCGTGCGTGCTCGCGCAGCTTGGCTTGCTCCAGCGGGATGTCGCACCCGCGAGGGCAAAGGCTGTGCAGAGCCTGGCAGCGGGAGGCTCTACGGTTCCAGACGATATCGACAGCAACGACGGTCTGGTGCTCGCGATGATTTATGGCAATGGCGAAGGCGTAGAGCGCAACCTGCCGCTGGCACGGCAGTTCATCTGCAGCTATTCCGACGGCATCGAGAGCGCGTCCCCCGCGGAACACCTGCAGGAGTTTAACAAGCTGATGGCCGATGGCGGCCGTTTCTCCCTTTGCACGGAAAAGGGCAGCAGCTACGGGCGGTCCGCAGACTACGTCTGCCTTGGCATACAGATTCGGAAGATGGCAAAGGAGGTGCAGGAACAGGAAGCGGCTGTCGACGCAGCAACCGCACCCGCGCTGAAGCCCTCCTTCCGCGCGCTTACGAAGTCATGGAAAGACTTCCATGATTCCTATGGGCTGATGAGCCAAACGGTTTGCGATGGCGGCACGGGCTGCGGTCCTATCACCGAAGCGGACGATCTGGCTATGATGCGTGCGTGGCTTGCCGCTCTGAAATCGATTCGCGGCGGCTCACCGCCCGCGGCCGGTGCCAGCGCTGCAGCATTTCAGGGGCTTGACCGCCAATTGAATGGTAAGTATCGCGACGATCTAGCTCAATTTAAGACTGGCTGCGAGGGATGCTCTGAGTCCATACGCCAAGCTGACCGCGACTGGCTGGTATACCGCGACGCCTGGGTCCGGTACGGAACGCAGCGCTGGCCCGCGACCCCGGCAGACCAGTGGCGTGCCTGGCAAACGTCTGCATGGGCTGACCTGCTGCCCTGAGGCAAGTTCGCCCATGCATCAGCAGCCCGCAAGATAAGCCACTAGTTAGAGCGCCGTCATGGCCGGTGCCGCAGCGGGAAAGTGTGCCCGCTCAGGGGCGACCTTATCCTTTAGCCCGATGAAATAACGCTCCATGCCATACCAGCTAAGCAGCGCGCACGCGAACGAGGCGGCGAACGCCGCACCCGCGCGCAGCAAAGCCGGGCCATGGGCATAGTGATCGAGCACCCAGGTAAACACCATGGGATGAAAAACGTACAGGCCATAGGAGATGCGGCCTATAAAACGAAGCGGAGCGGTGCCAAGCACCTTTCTCAGCACGTAGGACTGCGCAGTCAAGATCCACGCGATGCTGCTGGCATACATCACCGCAAGCGCACTGTATTTAGTGACCTGCAGCCACCAGCTTCCGGTTGGAAAGAACTTCGCTTCCGCGCCGACCACCAGCATACTTACGATAAGTACGTACAACGAAGCGCGCCGCAGTTGCTGCAGTTTGCCCCGGTACTGCAGGACAGCCAGACCTGCGCCTGCGGCCAGTACATCCAGCCGGCACAACGTAAAGTAAAACACCTCAAGCCCAAAGTGCAGAAGGACAATACGGCTCGCAATGGCAAGCATGAACATGCCGGCCAGGACCTTACCGAGGTGACGTCTTGGCAGAAACAGAACGATGAACGGCCACACTAAGTAGAACTGCTCTTCCACGGCAAGAGACCAGAAATGCAGCGGGCCACTTAACTTGCCGGCTCCTTGCCAGGTGATTCTGATGTTGGTCAGGTACAGCCAAAGATCCCACGACGCATGACGGTGCAGGAACAGCGGAAACACAACGATCAGCGCGAAATAGTACAGAGGAAAGATACGAAGTACACGCCGCGTGTAGAAGGTGCGCACCTCATGCCAGTCCTCCTGCGGTGACTTCAGCAAAATGCCCGTGATCAGAAACCCTGACAGGACGAAGAAGAGGTCTACCCCTGTTTGCCCAATGACGATGGGACCCGGCACGCGCAGGTCTGGCCGGGAAACATGGAAAATCATGACCATCGCGACAGCAATGGCGCGAACACCGTCCAGCTGCGGGAAGTAGCTGCGGCTAGCCGCAAGCGGCTGCAGTGGGGTTTCCGCACGTAAGTGAGCAACGGTGGTCAAGAGGCAGCGGTAGTGTAGCTGCGCCACGCTACATTGCGCCACTCTTTTCAACCTGCGTGCTTCCGTGAAGCATAGAGAAGGCTTCGGGAACGAACAGTTTCGTTCGCCGGAGCCTATTCTAAAAGGCGGCAGCTTGCTCTACTTCATTGCGGTCTCTTTGCCGCCGGTATACGTCACGCGCCAGATGGTCTTGGCACCATCTTCCACGATGATCAGCGCACCGTCTTTGGCGACCGTTACGCCCACCGGACGTCCCCAAACCTGGCCGTCTGCTGTTGTAAAGCCGGTGACGAAATCCTCATACTCGCCGGTAGCCTTGCCGTTCTTCACGGGAAGGTGGACCACTTCGTAGCCGGTGCGTGGCTCACGATTCCATGATCCATGTTCCGCGGCGAAGATGTCTCCCGTGCTGACTCCCGGCATGCCTTTTCCGGTGTAGAAGACCATCTCCAGCGATCCATTATGCGGTTGCATCAGCACGTCCGGGGTAATCACTTTGCCGTTCAACTCCGGGTGCTTGCCTTCGTGACGCGGATCCTGCTTGTTGCCCATGTACCACCAGGGCCAGCCGTAGAAGCCGCCCTCTTTGACGCTGGTGATGTAGTCCGGCACAAGACGATTGCCCAGCAGATCGCGCTCATTCACGGAGCACCACAACTCACCCGTGGATGGCTGAATCGCCTCGCCCACGCAGTTGCGGATGCCGTACGCGTACACCTTCACAAAGGTGCCGTCCGGCTTGTATTCCAGCACGTCCGCGCGGTGAAACTCGCCGGGATGCGTATCGGGGTCATCCACGTTCGAACCTGAGCCAACGGACACCAGCATGCGCGAGCCATCTTTCGAGAACACGATGTCCCGCGTGGAGTGGCCGGTGCTGGTGGGTGCCAACTGCGCAACAATGGTCTCAGCGTCGCCCGTGGCCTTCATGTCGCCGTCCTTGTAGGGAAAGCGCACCACGGAGTTTGTGTTCGCGATGTAGACGTATTTTGGATTTACCGCTGGATAAAAGGCGATGCCAAAGGGTGCATTCAGGCCGGTGGCGAAGACCTCACGCTGCGCGGCTTTGCCATCCGCGCCCACGCCACGCATCACGATGATGCTGTTCGCGCCGGTGTCCGCCAGGAACAGGTCGCCGTTAGGCGCGGTGCGGATCAGCCGAGGCACCTTGAAGTCACCGTCGGCGTACAGGTCAATCTTGTAACCGGGCTTCACCGTTGGCACGGCACCGTTCCGCGGAACCAGCTTTGGGCCGTTTCCAACGGATTGCTCGGGATGCGGCACAGGCAGGTCGGCCAGGGTGATATGGACGCGATTGCCCGGCTTTTCGTCAGTGGCGTTCTCAAAGGCGGCGTCGCCGGTCTTCACCGCCTGCGCGTGCAGGGCAGGGAGCGGCGCGGCAAGGAGGCAAAACGATGCTAAGGAACACAGAAAGCGCATATGTTCTATCAGATGCCGGAACGCCGAATTTGGCAACCGTCGGCGACGACCGCCCACACTTTACGGGGATTTCGCCGCATTCATACCCAGCAGCAGAGGTGAGACGTTCCCTGACACCACCACGCGCGACCGGCGCTGCTGTACCTGCAGGGACTCAAACGCCTGGTGTACGGCGAGATCCTGAGGCGTGCCGGTACCCGGCATAAAGCCTCGCACAAGATTCAGGATCGTACTGAGGTTCATGGCAGTTTGTGCAGCCTCACTGTCAGTGGGCGCAAGCTCCTCAACCCGCAGATGCAGGCTGCCGCGAAAGGTGACCGACGCGATAAAGTCTGTGTCCTCCGATAATGGAAGCTCGACCCCGAACACCTGGATGTGTCCGCGCTCACTGAACGGCAGGCCAACATGCCCGATGCCCCAGGCCAGTGCGAAATAAGGAACCTCACGGTATCGCAATGCCAGCAGCGACGATCCGGAAAACGGCGACGCACCCGCGGCATACCTATCGATTACGGAGTGAATCTGCTCCGCCACTGGCATATTGCTGGCGGCCACCATGTCATATCCCAGGGGGCTGACGCGGAGCACGCGCCCATCGCCACCCGGCATGGTGTAGACCTCGTGCCCTGCATAGGTCTCATGGGCGGTGCTGTTCGTCTTCAGATACTCGACTAGCTTGGCGGTATCAAAGCGGCCCTCCACCACGCCGGTGTACGCTGCCACGCCGTTGGGCCCGTTCGCGTCGGCCATGCGGTGCACCGCCACTGCGATGTGGTCCAGGTCGCGATCCCAACGGAAACCTGTCTCCGCCACAAACCGGGCATACTCCGGGGACGCCTGCACCGGCTGCTGGTCGAAGTGTGTTGCGGTACGCACCGGCTTGAGGTTCAGGTAGACAATCGCGTCCGATTCCGGCAGGAGCCGCGCGACTTCCGGCGGAGCTTGCCATCGCAAAAATAGGAGCACACCCAGCGCAAGCAACAGCGCGGAGGCAATGCCAAGCGAGTACAGCGTCCGTTTGCGGCGCGCGTCCACTCAGCAAAGCATAGCGGATGCGCGGCATTGGCCCAGAGGTAAAACGCATTACGCGGCTGGTGGTGCGCTGCCGTCCGGGCCAAACTCCGCTTTCCAAAGGGCAAACTGCCGCTGCCGCTCGGCCAAACCATTCAGGCCACCGTTCAATTTTTTAGTCACTTCTGTCACGTCGTCACCCGTGGCGCAGGGAAGGCAGCCGCACCGCACCCAGGCAGCAACACCCACTTCCAGGGCGTGGGCTGGATCCACGATCAGTTCGGGATCTGCAAGGATGTTGAACGCAGCTCCGTGGTCAATGAGAAACTGCGACAGACCTTCCACATTGCTGCGTCCTGTGATCTGCGCCAGACCCGCGCCGCGGAACACGTATCCATCGTTGCTTGGCGGAGGCGCGTTCCCCATTCTGCCACCATAGACAATCTCCGCGATCATCTGCGGGTTGTGTTGGCAGTGTGCCGCCATGGCAGGCGTGAAATGCGTGTGAAACGTCGCCAGGAGGCCCTGCGCGGAATAGTTCATGTTCTCCAACATTTTCAGCCCCTGCCCGCACTCCGCGCTGAACTGCGCCATGGCATGGGCGACCACCAACGGCGTCGTCAACCCATACGTCGCGAACACTGCCGGTGCGGCCGCCACGATGCCTTCCAGCAATCCAGGAACATGCTGGTTCCCGTTCGGCCACCGTCTCTGCATGATTTCCAAGGTCAACATAGTGCCACCCTTTGCGACTCTTTAGATCGCCTCTTCAAAGCTCACCGCACTACTGCGTAGCAAGAGTATGGGGAACGTACGAAATTGCAAGGGAAATCTTTGCAGGCGTGCGCGGCGTGAATTCGCCCGGACTCGTGAGAGCATCAAGAGTAGCTGAACGCAGCCATCCTGCCTACCTGTATGCCTGGCAGCGAGTCACACGAAACGTTGTAAAAACATGCATCATGCTCCAGCCATTCTCATCCCATGAGGAGGCTTGCAAAGGCCTGGTCAGCAGGGCACGGATGTCTCGCAACAGTAAAGTCATGATCACGCGCTTCGGTGACGAGAGCGCACTCGGAGTGGTGGAGAGCGAACTGCCTGATCCCTCCAAAGGAGAAGTTCAGGTGGCGGTGCAATACTCTGTCGTCTCAGGTTCGGACGTGAACATGCGCCGCGGCACCTATCCCTTTCAGAAGAAGCCGCCTCTCACGCCAGGGTACAGCGTCCTTGGCCGTGTCCGCGCGAATGGCCCGGGCTGCACCCAGTTCAAGCCGGGTGATCTGGTTGCCTGTCTTTCAAAGTATGACGGGCAGGCGCAACTTATCAATCTGCCAGAGCAGTTCCTCGTCTCCGTTCCTGAGCAGGTAGATCCGAAGCAGGCTGTCGCACTTGTGTTGGATTGGCTCACCGCCTACCAGATGCTGCATCGATCCGCGCATGTCAAAGAAGGCCAACGGGTGTTCATTCACGGTCTCGGCGGCGCAGCCGGTGGCGCGCTCCTGCGGCTTTCGACTTTGCACAGGTGCCAGGTGTCTGGGACCGCCGCGGTGAGTAAGCACGGCGAGTTGCAGGCGCTTGGCGCGACGGTGTACGACTATTCCAACAAGGACTGGATCGGCCACGTGCAGCGGCAGGGCGGAGTGGCTGCGGTCTTCGACCCGCTCGGCTATACGAGCTTCGACGAAAGCTACGCGATTCTTGCCAAAGGCGGCATCCTGGTCGGCTACGGCATGAACTTGCCGTCGCTTACCCAGACACCTCGCACGCCTGTCCTCCCGGTGGTCGCCAAGTTGCTCGCCCGCAACCTTGCCTTTTGGACGAGCAGGCACACCACTTTCTACGGGCTGAACCGCACGTCAAGATACTACAATCCAGACCTCAAACAGCTCTTTGCGTGGCTCGCATCCGGCAAGATCAGCGTGCCCATTAAAGCCACTTTCGCTCTTGAAGAAATTCAGCAGGCGCACCGGGCATACGCCGGCAGCAAGGGCACCGGGTCCATCGTTCTTGCTGTGTCGTAATTGTTCACCTCGCGTTGCGGGCCTACTCCGAAATCGAGAACGTGTAGATCTTCCCTGCGTGGCTGATACCTGGCATTCCTGCCTGGCCGGGTGCAAGCACACCGTACTCGCCCTTTTCCAGGTCATGCGGCACGGTGAAGCCGTAGAGGTGCTGGGACACCTTGTGGATGGGAATCTCCAGCGCGTCGCGGTCGGTGCCCGTCTCTGAGTGGAAGACATTTCCGGTCTTGACGCGAAACTCGCGGCGGTCGCTCTTGGGATGGAAGCGCAGGATCACATACTCGATGCCATCCGTATTTGCCGGTGCAAGGATCATCATCTCCGTGCCCGTTCCGATCTGCAGCTTTGACTTCGGCCCGCTTACCTCGCCATTCAAGTCTTTCTTGATGATGTTGTGCGTGGCCAGGCTCTTCAGGGCACCGCCATCGCGGTAGTGCACCAGCTCAGGCCCAACCTCTTCCCACTGGTTCTGCCGATTCTTGAAGTAGACGCCGGGATCATCCGTGTTGATTGAAAGCGGCGCAACCTCCACCGGCGCGGCCGCAGGATGCTGCTGCAAGCCGCTGTTACGCGCCAGCATGGCTTCAATCACCGCAGGCGAAACGCCAGCCTGCTTCAGCGCAACCAGATCATCCGCGCCGGTCTTGTAATCGCCGGGCTGAGATCGCACCGCCTGAAGAATGATCTCGTCCCCAAGGTCAGCTCTTGTCATCCGCACCACCGCATCGTTGTCCAGCAGCCTGCTCTGCGCGGGCGGAGAGACAGAGGTGTTCGCCTGCGTGGATTTACCCGCCAACTGCGGCATGGGACCTTCCACCGTACCCTGCGCATGCATCTGCCACACGAGAGCAATTCCAGAAAGCAGTGCAAGAACAGCAATGCGGGCGGGCGGGTGAACGGAAGCAGTACGTTTCATTGGCCAGGATACCTGTGTCTTGGACGGCGCACCTATCTCATGGTGTACGCCGGGCAATGCCGTTACGCACGGCAACTAGGGTTGTTCGCTCCGGCAATAGTGAAGAACGTGATACTGCGCGGTGCGAGTTGCGTGGGACCTTTTGGACTAATCACGGGTGCGATGGACGGCAGCGTATCGCCCGGGCCAAGGATCAGCGGTTTGCCGTTCAGCAGCACCTGCTTTGAATCGGGTGCGGTTGCGGTCAGCGTGTACCGCTGCGCGCCTTGTGGCACTTCCAGCGTGGCCAATGCAGCATCCGTGTTGATGGCAAGCAGCGTTATGCCGCCCTGTGTACCCCGCAGGCATTGCGCGTATACGTAGAGATTCGGCGAGGACGGCTGCCCCGCGTCCAGCACGGTGGTTCCCATCAATCTGCGCCACAGAAGTGCCGCCCAGTAGTTGGGTCGTGGGTCCAGCGTCTTCGGGTCCAGCAGGGCATAATCGCTGGCTGCCAGCGTATTGTGCGCCACCACCTGCACGCCCCGCTTCGCCAGGCTGCCAAGCTGATTCAGATAACGGAAGCTATCCAGGAATGTGGATGCCCAGGGATCGCCGCCGCACGCGGCCTCGCCGGTCTCGGTCAGCCACAGCGGCTTGCCCGGCAGATACCTATCGCGCAGCTTGCCATAGAAAGCCTCCACGATGTCTGTGCGATCGAGCCAGTTGGAAGACAGCGCTTCATCCGCCTTCAAACCGCCTCTACAACGCGCCGACACACCACCGTAGAAGTGATACGAAAATGCGTCGAAGACAGGCCCGGTAGCCTTCAGCATCTCGGAACTTGGTAGCAACGACATGCCGCTGCCAGCCGCCAGCGGAATGCCCTCGCCCACGCTGCCCGGACCCAGGAAAACTGTCCCGGGCGCCGCTTTTCGCAGAAAGGCCGAGAACACGGCAATGTCCCGCCCAAACGCCGCTCCATCGTAGCCCTTCGGTGCTCCGCCAATCTGCGCAAACGAGGGCTCGTTCATGAACTCCGTCGCGGCTATCGCGCCACTCGCCTGCCTGGTGTAATCGAAAAACTGCTCCGCTTGGCTGCTGGTCCAGAGATCATTCGCATCACGCGTTCCGCCGCTTGTCGCCACGGACGTGATGATCTCCGCATTTACCGCTCTTGCGAATTCAATGACACCCCTCCACTCCGCGCGCGTCAGCACGCCATTAAAACCGGAGGGCGGCGTGGCGGGTGCAGGAGCATCGTTGTTCTGAAAGTACGTGGAGTTCTGCCATGTGCCGCTGACCCGGATGTACGCCGGTCCCAACGCCGCCGCCAGTCTCCGCAGCTTCACGTTGCTGAGGTCGATCGGCGGACGGTACTGGAACAGATTTGGATCAAGGCCGGTGGGCTGATTGGCACCCTCCGGTTTTTGCGCCCGCATGGCATCGATCTCGTCATAGGGCTTCCAGAAGTTGCCGCCTGTCACCTCGGCCATTTCGACGTTGTACGACTGAAAGCGGTCACTGACGGTGGCCACGCGCGGCATGCTGCCCGGCTCGACACGAACAACCAAGTTCTGCGGCACCACAACACGTCCCATCAGCAGAACAGCGCAGCACACGGCGGGAACTCTACGCTTAAGCATGGCACCTCGGGTGCCTCATGCTAAATCGCGGCGCTCACGTTCGTCACTCTCCGGTCATCAGCAGCGTTACGGCGCACCTGCTTGCCGAAGCAACAGCAGACCCGGTATACAGAGATGCATCCGGAAAGGCCGGAACCGATGAACCGCCGTAAACTTCTTCAAACCTCCGCGCTGGCACTGGCCGGCAGCACCCTTGAACGGCGCAGCTTTGCAGAGGACACAGCCCTGAACAGCCACGCCGACGTCCCTCGAACCAACTGGTCCAAGAACCTGCGTTATGGCACGGACACGGTTTACGCCCCGTCCAATACGGACGAGGTCCGGCAAGTCGTGCTTGATTGCCCCCGGATCAAGCAGCTCGGGTCGCAGCACTGTTTCAACAACATTGCGGACAGCCATCACGCGCAGATTTCGCTGCGCACGCTCAAGGGCATCGACATCGATCACGCCGCGAAAACAGCGACCGTAGGTGCTGGCGTGCGTTATGGCGAGCTTGCGCCCGTGCTGGACAAGGCCGGGTTTGCGCTGAACAATCTCGCCTCGCTGCCGCACATCTCCGTTGGCGGCACGATCGCCACGGCAACGCATGGCTCCGGCGTGCACAACAAGAACCTCGCCACCGCCGTCCGCGCCATCGAATTCATCACCGCCGATGGACGCACCCTAACCCTCTCGCGCGACAAGGATGGTGACCGCTTCCGTTTGGCCGTCGTGCACCTTGGCACCATTGGCGTTCTCACCCGCGTCACGCTCGACCTGCTGCCGAGCTTTAATATGTCACAGGTTGTGTACCAGAACCTGTCCTTCGACCATCTGGAGCATAACCTTGACGCAATCATGGGCGCGGGCTACAGCGTCAGCCTGTTCACTGACTGGCAGGGCAACAAGGCCAGCGAAGTCTGGATCAAGGACCGCGTCGCACCGGGTGCCACACAGAAACCGTTGCCGCCGCTCTTCTATGGGGCAACCTTGCAGACACAGAAGCTTCACCCCATCGTCAAGAATCCGGCGGAAGCCTGCACGGATCAGATGGGAAGCATTGGCCCATGGTATCTTCGCATGCCGCACTTCAAGATGGAGTTCACGCCATCCAACGGCGAAGAACTGCAGACCGAATATTTCGTTGCTCGCAAAGACGGCTACCGCGCCATCCGCGCCGTGGAAACGCTGCGCGATGAGATCACGCCGCACCTCTTCATCACGGAACTGCGCACCATAGCAGCAGACGATCTGCCTATGAGCATGGCGCACGCTCGCGACTCGCTGGCCATTCACTTCACATGGAAGCCGGAGGAACCCGCCGTACGCAAGCTGCTTCCGCGGATCGAAGCGCTTTTGATGTCCTTTGGAGCGCGCCCGCATTGGGGCAAGATTTTCGAGATGCCCGGGAGCTACATCCAGCAGCAATACCCGGCTATGCCTCGGTTTCGGCAACTCGCCGCGGATGTCGATCCGCAAGGCAAGTTCCGCAACGATTACCTGAACCGGAATATCTTTCTCGCCTGAGGGAGTCCGGCGTCGGAAGGTTATGGCTTCATCGACGTCAAAGAAGCCTTGTCTTTGAGGATGGCTCCAGCCTCTGAGGTTACGGCCTTTCGTCATCGCCCGCTTTGAAGGTGATACCGGCAATTTGCCTGGAGACTGCCTGCTCAGCGGCTTTAGCGCTACGGATTAAAGCGGTAGCATCAGAAGATGCTTCGACCCGTATCGCGCGCCCTCTTAGCCTTACTCTGCTCTCTGACGGTCACGTCGTATGCGCAGCTGCACCCTCGCGACGGAGACATACACGACGCGGACACGCGCGCCTGGTGGCATACCACCGAAGCGCTCTCCGGCGACAACATGGAGGGACGCGACACCGGCTCGGCGGCTTACGAACGCGCAGCGAAGTACGTTGCCGAGCGCTTCAAGCAAGCCGGATTGCAGCCTGCCGGCGAAAACGGAACCTTCTTCCAGGCCGTGCCCATGCATGAGGTACGGCTGGAGAGCGACTCCCGCTTTCATTTGGAGCAGAGCAACGGCACCGCACGCGACCTGCGCCTGATGTACGAAATCTACCCCACTGCCATCCAGACCGCGCCATCCCGGACGCAGGGCAACCTTGCCGTGCGCGGAGCGTGTACCGCCAGCGATTTGAAAGACATCCAAGGCAAAGTCGTTCTATGCCTGGGCGGACAACATGCCTCCCCGGATCGTGTGGCAAATGCGCGGGCGGCGGGTGCTGCGGCTGTCTTGACGGTCGATGATCCGTTCTACAAGCTGGAGCCGGTGCGCTGGCCATTCCCATACGCGCGCAGCGTCACGCTGCGCACCGGGAACGAAGCGCCGCGTCCGGCAACGCCCATCCTGACCGCGCTCCTGAATGCAGATACGTTCCGGCACTTACTCGAAGGCACAGACCATGATGGAGCGGCGCTGCTGAAAGCAGCGGGGGCAAAGGAACCGCTGCCCTCGTTCGACCTTCCATGCAGATTGACCGCAACGCTGCACACGGCGGAGCGCGACATCGCAAGTCCGAACGTCCTGGCAATGTTGCCGGGTGCGGATGAGAACCTGAAGAGCGAGTTTCTCGCCGTCAGCGCTCACCTGGACGGATATGGCTATGGCGAGCCTGTCAATGGTGACAACCTGTACAACGGCGCACTGGACGATGCGGCGTATGTGGCACTCCTGGTGCAGATGGCGGACGATCTTCACCGCGGCGCAGCGTCAGAGGGCGATGTCCTGCAACGGCCGAAGCGCTCCCTCCTCTTCTGTGTCTTTACCGGCGAAGAGAAAGGCCTGCTGGGAGCGCGGTGGTTTGCCGACCACACGACGGTACCCCGCAGCGCCATCGTGGCAGACGTCAACCTCGACCAGCTTCGCCCGCTCTTTCCCCTGCATACCCTGACAGCGCTCGCGATCCACGACACCACCCTCGGCGCAACAGCACAGCAGGTAGGCAGCACCATGGGCATAACTGTACGGGAAGACCGGGAGCCGGAGCGCGGGCTTCTGCGCCGGGCTGACCACTACCCCTTCCTGCAGAAGGGTATTCCAGCAATCGGCTTCATCTTCGGCTTCGAACCGGGCACGGACGAGGAGCGGCGGTACCGCGAGTGGTACCGCGTCCGCTACCACCGTCCGCAGGATGATCTTACCCAGCCGGTCAACTTTGACGCAGCGCGAACATTCAACCAGTTCTTCTATCGTTTTACGCTCACACTGGCCGATGCACCGGAACGGCCGCGCGTGCTTTCCGGAAGTGCTTTTTGGCCTCGGTGAGGCTGTCCGGTTGTGCTAAAGTCAATACCAGCGCTGCGCTTCGTTGGCAGCGTTCTTTGTTGTCTGATGGTTTTCGGGCACCGGAACCGTTAGAACTTCACCCGTGTGGGCTGGCGTAGCTCAGCCGGTAGAGCATCTGATTTGTAATCAGAGGGTCGGGGGTTCAAATCCCTTCGCCAGCTCCATCCCGCACCGGACGGCAGCAGAGACAATGCACAGGTGGCCGAGTGGTTAATGGCAGCAGACTGTAAATCTGCCACGCAACGCGTTACGGAGGTTCGAATCCTCCCCTGTGCACCACAGTTTCGCAGGACCCGATGAACGGACCCGGATCACAGCAGCGGATGATCGTCGCCCTGCTTGTCATCGCGGGAGCGGCTATCGGTGTGGCACTCACCATGGAACCGGGCAAGTACCGCTGGCTTGCATGGGTGCTGTTAGGTTTCTTTGCGTTTCGGGTCCTGATTGGGCGTTTGAAGCTCAAGCAGTCCGCACGCGAGCAGTGAGCGGGTATAGGCTTGTTTCACGCAGGCTGATGTAGCTCAGTGGCAGAGCACTCCCTTGGTAAGGGAGAGGTCGAGGGTTCAAGCCCCTCCATCAGCTCCAGATTTCAGTAGCTCTAAGCAGTTAGCTACTAGCTCTTAGCAGGCACTTTCAGCTAAGAGCTAGAGGCTAAGAGCTAGCAGCTAACGGGCGGGAGTAACTCAGTGGTAGAGTCACAGCCTTCCAAGCTGTTGGTCGCGGGTTCGATCCCCGTCTCCCGCTCCAAAGATTCTCAGTAAGGACGCACGCAGGTTCAGATGTACACACAGGCAGTCATAGCAGTCAAAGATCAGCACGCATTCGGCGCGGTCAAGCAGTCCATTGACAGCGCCTTTTCCACCGGCAATGTTGCCGCGTTTCTAGAGTCACTGCAGCACTCGAAGTTGCGCATCCGCCACTTCGAAGAGGTCGCACATGCTGGCAAACTAGGCTCTGACATTGAGAGCAGTTACCATGCACTCGGCGACGGCGACCAGGGCATGATCCGCGAACATTATCTGAGCACGTTGGAGAGAGTAGACCCAGAACTTCGCCGGAAGTACCTCAAGGTCTACGCCTACTACTGAGTAGTCCTGCACAAGTTTTCCTGGGCTTGGAGCCGCACCGTGCGGCAGCCCGAACATGGACTTTAGAACCAGCCTTGCGATTGGCAGCGCAGGCATAACTCAGGAGATTCAGTATGGCGAAGGAAAAGTTTGACCGGTCGAAGCCTCATGTGAATGTGGGTACGATTGGGCATATTGATCATGGTAAGACGACGTTGACGGCGGCGATCACGAAGGTGTTGTCGAAGCACAACCCGAAGATTCAGTTCCGCAGCTTTGACACGATTGACAATGCACCGGAGGAGCGGGAGCGCGGCATCACCATCGCGACCTCGCACGTGGAGTATGAGACGGCCAACCGGCACTACGCGCACGTGGATTGCCCGGGCCACGCCGATTACATCAAGAACATGATCACGGGCGCGGCGCAGATGGATGGCGCGATCCTTGTGGTCGCCGCCACCGACGGCCCCATGCCGCAGACGAAGGAGCACGTCCTCTTGGCCCGCCAGGTGGGCGTGCCGTACATCGTTGTATTCCTCAATAAGTGCGACGCGGTCGAGGACGAGGAACTGACGGACTTGGTCGAGATGGAGGTCCGCGAACTCCTGAGCAAGTACGACTTCCCCGGCGACGATGTGCCTGTGATCCGCGGATCGGCGCTTGGCGCGCTGAACGGCGAGGCCAAGTGGGAGGCCAAAATCGACGAGCTGATGGACGCGGTGGACAAGAACGTGCCGCAGCCGGACCGCCTGGTCGACCTCCCCTTCCTCATGCCCATCGAGGACATCTTCTCCATCTCTGGCCGCGGCACGGTGGTGACGGGCCGCATCGAGCGCGGCAAGATCAACGTTGGCGGGCCGGCGGAAATCGTCGGCTTCCGCGAAACGCGCCAGACCGTCGTCACGGGCGTTGAGATGTTCAAAAAGCAGCTGGACGAGGGTCTGGCGGGCGACAACGCAGGCCTCTTGCTGCGCGGCATCGCGAAGGAAGACGTGGAGCGCGGCATGGTCCTGGCCAAGCCGGGATCGATCACGCCGCACACGACGTTTAAGGGCGAAATCTACGTCCTGAGCAAGGAAGAGGGTGGCCGCCACACGCCGTTCTTCAACGGCTACCGCCCGCAGTTCTACTTCCGGACGACGGACGTGACCGGCTCGGCCAAGCTGCCGGAGGGCACCGAGATGGTGATGCCGGGCGACAACGTCTCGCTCGAAATCACCCTCCACACCCCCGTTGCCATGGAAAAAGGCCTCCGCTTCGCCATCCGTGAAGGCGGAAGAACCGTCGGCGCAGGAACCATCACCGAAATCATCAAATAACGAAACAACAAGTCAGCCGCACGTTGCGTCGCGGTAAGTTAGTGGAAGTGTACGGAAGAGCGGCGAGCTCCGGCTCGCCGCTTTATTTTGTTTTTGTAGTCGTTGAGACAGGAGCCGCATTCTTCAAAACCACCGCACGCACAGTCTCATACGATGGCTCTCCATCTTGGAACAATGTATAAGTGGCGTGCATGTTAGCTTGCGGGTAGCCGTCCAGCGAAAAGCTGCGCTCACCCTTTGCGGCCAACTCGGGGTGGCTCTTCGCCAATGAAATCTGGTCGATGTCGTCCGACTCGCAATCGATGTAGGGTTTCCAGTCTCCAGCAGATATTACAGGCATAAAGAATCGATAACGAGTGTGGAAACGGCCATAAAGGCGAGGATATTCCAGCACGGTAATGACCTGATCGCCCTGATGTATCTCCTCGATCATGTAGCTGGTGAAGCTGTTGAAGAAGCACGCATTCGAAGCGGCAGCATCGCGGATAAGCTTCCGCTCACTGTCAAACTTTTCCATGTCGCCCGCTGCGGCATACATGGGCACTATCTGCACGTGCATTGCCCATGAGGGATGGCCGGGAGGTTCACGGGTGATTGCAGTCTTAAGGTACGTGAATGCTTTTGCGTTATCGCCGCTTAGACGAGCCGCCTGGCTGGCCAACATGAGCACGCGAGCATCCTTTGGATAATCCGCCAGCACCGCCTCAAAAATCGATAGCGCGCTGGTGTAGTTACGTTGGCGCATCGCTTCGAGAGCAGGTGCCATCGCCTGTTCACGTTCCGCAGCATAGGGCGACGTTTTCTGATCAGCCGGAGGCGGAGTCGCAAGCCCTTGCGATCGCACGAGACCACAGCACAGCAGCAGAACGACTCCCGCAAAGCATTTCATGTCCCCGACTATACTCGACCTTAATCGTACTGGCCGCCGCCAAGACGCAGGCTAGCAGAGGCATTTGGAATGAGTGCGCATCGCGCGCGCACACGCATACTTAGTAGCGCATGTTTGTAAGGTCGGTGAGCAGCCCCGGGCCGGTTGGATTCCAGTTAAGTTTGGCTTTGGTGATGGTGCTGGAGGCTGGCAGGTCCAAACCGGCGAACATGGCCATCCAGCCAAAGTGGGCTGCGGCCTGCTCCTGTGACAGCGAGATCACGGGCAGTTTCATGCCGCGACCGATGACCTCGGCGATCTCGCGGATGGGTATGCCTTCCTCGGCAACGGCGTTGTAGCGGCTGCCCGGCTCCGCTTTTTCCAGCGCCAACCGGTAAAGGTGGGCAACGTCCGAGACGTGTGCCGCGGAGAAGCGGTTCCCGCCCTCGCCAATGTATGCCACGCTGCCCTTCTGCCGCGCAACTTGAATGTACGGCGTTATCAAGCCCTGCTTCACCGTGTCATGCACCTGAGGCAGCCGCACCACGGACACGTTGACGCCACGGTTTGCGAGGGTCCGGCCCGCTTCTTCCGACGCCTTACGCGGATGAGGATTGTTCACGTGGAAGACATCCTCCGTAGCGGGCTGGCCTGGCTGGTTGGAGCCAAAGCCGACGCCTGAGGTGATGACCAGCGGCCGGTCCGACCCGGCGAGCACGTCCCCCAGCGCCTCAATGGCGCGCCGGTCCTTCTCACAGTTTGCCGCGAAGTTGGAGAAGTCGTGATCGAAGGCGCAGTGAATTACGCCGTCCGCCTCCGCTGCACCGCTCCGCAGGCTGTCCAGGTCCTCAAGATCGCCCCGGTGCGCCTCTGCACCAGCGGCGGCTAGCGCCTGAGCACCCGCATCGGACCGCGTCAGCCCGAGCACCTGATGGCCAGCGTTGATCAGCTCGGGAACGATGGCTGATCCGATGAACCCGGTCGCGCCGGTTAAAAAGATACGCATATCGCTCCTCCGTTTTCGTGAGTTTGCGCGCACGTGCATCACGTATGTCTTCAAGATGAAGAACGAGAGCTGGACGCATCTTTATTTTTTCCAGTTGCGCTTCATGGGTGAGAAAAGGCTTGCGCACAAGACCGCAACTCTGGGCCGGGTATGCTGTCCGTACGGATAGGTTTGTGCGGCAAGGATCGAGAGCTTGGCCCGGCGTAGATCAATCACTGATTTCATAGTTCCCGCAGCGGTCTGGGCACTGCTGCTTGGCGGTGTGCTGCGCGGCCAAGGACCCACAATCGCCGAGCAGTACCTTTTTGAATCGATCAATGTGGAGCGAACCAGTGCCGGTCTGCCACCTCTGGCCTGGAACAACACCCTGACGGCCGCCGCGCGGCAGCACGCATCACGCATGGGGTCGAGCGGCACCCTAGCTCACCAACTGAGTGGCGAACCGGATGCGATGGAACGGGCTTCCGCCACCGGCACATTCTTTCCCCTGGTCACGGAAAACATCGGCGAGGGGCCGTCTTCGGTCGATCTCCATCAAGCCTTGATGCAGTCGCCGCATCATCGCGACAATATTCTTGACCGGGAGGTGAACGTCGTCGGGATTGCCGCTGTTCCGTACCGTGGTGAGCTCTGGGTGGTCGAGGACTTCGCGTACAAGCCCCAGCCTGTGTCCTATGCCGATCAGGAACTTCAGGTAGCCGGGCTGCTGCAGGGAACGGGTCTGCAAAGCGTCCAGCCGACGGCGCGCGCCCGCACCATCTGCCAGATGCAGACGGGCTATGTCGGCCCACGCCCGGCATTTGTGATGCGCTACATCGCCACCGGCCTCAGCCGTCTTCCAGCCGAGGTGAATGCGCGCATTTTAGCGGGCGGCGTCTCCCAGGCAGAAGTCGGTGCCTGCGCGCCAGACCGGACGAGCGACTTCAGCGTGTACAACATTGCCATCGTCCTCTACCGCTGACCCGTCCGGTTCCGGTAGCTCATCAAGGTGGATTCTCGCGGTGTTTGGCTTAACATTGCTTACCACAACGGCATTTCTCGTTACTTACGGCTGGAAAGGCTTTGACGATGCCAAGTCGCCAGCCCCGGCGTGCATCCACTCTGCAAAAGCACTTGCATAGGTGCGACTCGAACGATGTTCCGAGCCATCATGCAACTTGATTCGGTATTCTGCATTATCGAGAGGGATCAATACACGAATTTGATCCAGGCGGAGAATGCGCGAGCGATGAACACGCATGAACCGGCTGGGGTCTAGCCGCTGAGCCAAAGAAGTCATGGTATCTCGCAGAAGATGCGTGGAACGCTCTGTATGAAGTTCTACGTAATCGCGTGAAGCAGCGATCCACAGTATCGTCTCGACACGGACGATCTCAACCCGGTTACCTGTTCGTATAGCAAACGTCGTTGCAAAGGCGGGCCGCTCGACCAAAGATGCTGGTCTGAAGCTTCAGCCAAGAGGTTTGCCAATGGCTGCTGGCAGACCGGAGCACCGGACGAAAGACAAGTGTCGCCGCAAAGAGGACGACAATCCCCCAGGTATTGTAGGTTAAGATGAAAGACTCGCGCAGATGCGGCGCGGCAGCGACTAGGCATAGCAGGTAGAGCAAGAGCCACCCACCGCACTGTAACTGCCAGAATCCTGTGCCCCGCCACTCTATCGCTGCAGACATATCTTGGATTTTAGCGAACCGTTGGTCGTGACAGGCCGTCACTTCGTCGCAAATCTCCCTCGCACTGCTTCATTGCGGGTCAGTTGAACTTGACATAGCGGTAAGGTAAGCCGAACCAACGGAGACGAGTGCAACGGGACAAATTCAGGGTACGTACGAGCATCGGCGGGGTTGGCTGACAGGGCTCTTTGTGCGCAGTGATCAAACCTACGACACATGGGCGCGGACCTGCCAGCCAACATCAGCCTTTGGCAAGGCCACCTATCTGGCACTCTATTTCCTACCAGGGCTTCTCGCTGCGATCGTCATCAACGTTCCCGCACTATATCTCGCCGAACTCCGCATTACACAGATCTCCCCTCGTTACCTCCAGTTCGGCTGGCTTCTAGTCATCACCTTCGGGTGGCATCTCCTATCACCGTTTATCTTTCTGCGTCTGTTTGACTACCTCACAATCCGTGAATCTCTAAGTTTCCTCGGCCTGGACCGGATCGATCTCAGGGGCCTCATTATCGTTCTGCCCGTCTTTTGTTGCGGTTTCGCTCTAGTATCCGTTCCTTACATGCAGTTTGTGTGGGCACCACTGAGCGCCTTTTTTCAGTCCGTTCCACTATTCCACGTTCCGCGATGGAGCATCTTTGGAGGCGATCCGGCTGGGCTGTACGCCTTTCCTCCGGTCGCTCTGGCACTGTTGTTCATCGGGAACTTTGCCGGCCAAGAGTTGTATTACCGCGGCTATCTGATGAAGACGAGCAGCTTTCTTGGACGGGCGAACTGGGTGATCAATCCGTGCCTCTTCGCCCTCTATCACCTCTGGCAAATCCCGTTCACATGGCCTCTGATTGGCCTCGTGCTCGCGTTCGGGCTGTTGATGTGGCTTCGCAAAGACCTTTACGTGCTCATTGCCTTCCACTTTTTTGTCAACATGTGGCTCACATATGGAGAGTACCCGCTCGCCAAGTTCTTACACTTAGCGCGTTGAGCGTTGCCATAGATCAGTACCGACAAGTCGCATTGTGGAAGTGTTCCGGCCCAAGGGGAACCTGCAGCCCGGAACGCTGGCTCAACTTTCCTTGAAGGGCTTCTTCGAGGACGGCCCCGCCCCTGCTCCTAGTGAGAGGGCTTGGGGCTGCTCCGGTCGAAGTACCAATCGGAGAAGACTTTGAGATGATCGGCTGGTCCCGTCTCGATGAACAAACGCCACCGGTCGTGCGCAGGATCGTAGGTGAGCTTGTCGTGGAAGGTGCCTTCAGGGTACGGGAAGGTCAGGGTCACTACGTCATTTGCAACACTACCGTTCCAAGGGTCTGCGACATTTCCGCTCCCGTGCCATCCAGCCAGTGGACCACTAAATCGCCGTTCTGCTTCTCGCCCAGGAAAACCCGCGCTTCATACCGATCTTTTTTGGCGGGGTCTTCGATGTGAATCTCAAGGAACGAGCCGTTGAAGTCCTCCTGGACGTGGGCTCCAGTCACAGTCGGCCTTCCCAAGGTTGAGCCGGTCACGGTCCAAGTACCGAGGAGCTGACCGAGTACACCATCGGAAATGTGCTTGTGAGGAGCGGAGACTTGCGATGCAGCCAACAAGACTGAACACAACATCGCAATCGTAACCCATGAAATGCGGGCAAAAACGTTCACGCTAGAGATCCTCGCAGACTCTTCTTGGAAAGACTACGCTGTAAGACATCGGACTACTCCTGAGGTCGCCTTTTTGGAAGTCACGGAAAGACCTTCGCGGCCAAGGCTGGACATTCACAACTGTAAGGGGCGGGTTGATGGCTTCCGCTCCCTGGGGAAATCGGCTATCATAAGGTGTTCGCCCGGACTGCGGTGGTTGTGCAGCAGGGACTGGGCGGAAGCCCTGACACAGGGGCGTAAGCTCAACGGTTAAACTGTCGGTCTCCAAAACCGAACTTCTCGGTTCGAATCCGAGCGCCCCTGCCACGTTTAGTTGTTCACGGGAAGCAAAGGTACGTCGCGGCGTGCCTGCATCAATCGAGCGGAAGAGAGTTGAGGCAACCATGGCCAAGGCAATCACGGTAGCGGCACATGAAACGGGCGTAGATCGCGCTAAGGGACAGTGGGAACGGCTCTCCACGTTTCTGGGGGATGTGCGCAACGAGATGCGCAAGGTATCCACACCCAGCCGTACAGAGACGCGCACCACGACCGCTGTGGTCATTGTCACGGTATTTGCCTTTGCCGCGTACTTTTGGGCGGTGGACTACGGCATCAATCACACGCTGAACGCTCTGATCACCTGGCTGACGCACCGCTAGACCGAGAACGGATTAGGAACACTTATGGCAAACGACATCGCGATTCCGACAGCTTCCTACCAGGTGGACCAGGAAGAGATCGCTCTGCATCACGCCGAAGCGGGCGTAAGCGAACCGCTTGAAGGCACGGACCAGCACCCAGGCGAGCCGGTAGCGGAACAAAAGCTGAAGTGGTACATCATCCACGCCTACTCCGGCTTTGAGCGCAAGGTGAAGGAGTCGCTGGAGAGCCGCATCCGCGCCTTCGGCCTGGAACACAAAATTGGCCGCATCGAGATTCCGGTGGAGCCTGTCACCGAGCTTCGCAATGGCAAGAAGTACACCATCGACCGCGTCTTCCTGCCGGGCTACGTCTTCGTCGAGATGGACCTGGACAACGACTTGTGGCACCTGGTGAAGAACACGCCACGCGTCACGGGCTTTCTGCAGACTGGCGACACCCCCAACGCGTTGAGCGAGGCCGAGGTCAACAGCATGTTGAACCGCGCCGACGTGCAGAAGGATAGGCCCAAGCTCAAGGTCAAGTTTGAGAAGGGCGAGCAGGTCCGCATTACCGAGGGGCCGTTCGCAAACTTCAACGGCGCGGTAGACGATGTCAACGAGGACAAGCAGACGCTGAAGGTCATGGTCAGCATCTTCGGCCGGCCCACGCCTACCGAAGTCGAGTTTTCGCATGTGGAGAAGCACGCCGAGTAGCGGAAACTGCTGGTGATCGCTTTTACAGAATCAGTACCCGTCGTGAAGAGGTGAGCTTCTACCCTGCTCGCGACCAACCCGAGAGGAAAGAAAACAATGGCACCGAAGAAGATCAATGGGTACGTCAAACTGCAGGTCATGGCCGGCAAGGCTACACCCGCGCCGCCAATCGGCCCCGCGTTGGGTCAGGCGCAGGTCAACATTATGGAGTTCTGCAAGCAGTTCAACGACCGCACCAAGGACCCGGGCATGGCTGGTCTGACCATCCCCGTCGTGATCACCGTCTTTGCTGACCGCACCTTTACCTTCGTCACCAAGACGCCGCCCGCGCCTGTGCTGCTGAAGAAGGCCGCGAAGATCGAAAAGGGTTCGGGCACACCGAACAAGGCCAAAGTCGGCACTGTGACAGAAGCCCAGATTCGCGAGATCGCCACGCAGAAGATGCCTGACCTGAACGCCACCACTGTGGAAGCCGCCATGAAGAGCATCAAAGGAACTGCACGCTCCATGGGCCTGAACGTGGTTGCCTAACGCGCACAAAAACATTCGCAGCATGAGGAGGACGTATGGAGTGGTCACTGACGGGCTTGCCGTTGCCGCTCATCCTGCGTCCTCCTTCGCCGTTTACGGACGATGATCTGCTCCTCTTCTCGCGGCAGAACAGAACCTACCGGATCGAAAAGAATGCGGATGGAGATCTAGTTATCATGACTCCAGTTGGAGGAAGCGGCGGCGAGTGGGAAGCGTTCGTAATTAGCGAACTAGGCTACTGGGCGAAGGAGACCGGAGGTGGTCATGTCTTTTCCTCAAACACGGGCTTCAACCTAAGCGACGGCTCGACATTAAGTCCTGACGCGAGCTGGGTTTCAAACGAACGCTGGAATACCCTGACACGCAAGCAGAGAGAGAAATTTCCTCCGCTATGCCCGGAGTTTGTGATTGAAGTCCGCTCCGGCACAGACCGGGTTGCTGCCTTGCGCGACAAGATGGAGCTCTGGATCGCTAACGGAGCACAACTTGCCTGGATGATTGATCCGTACGCAGCAACGCTGACCATCTATCGTCCAGACCGCGAGCCTGAAGTTCTGCACCATCCCGATGCTGTCGAAGCAGAAGCGCCCATCGCCGGTTTCCGGCTCTCACTTCTGACACTCTGGGCGGAGGAGTAGGCCAATGCACGCTCAAGAGCAAAAATCCGAGTGGTCGCTGAGGGGCTTACCGTTGCCGCTCATCCTGCGTCCTCCTTCGCCGTTTACGGATGATGAGTTACTTCTGCTGTCACGCAGGAATCGCTTGCTGCGCATCGAAAAAAATGCAGATGGAGAGTTGATCGTAATGACGCCCGTTGGAGGTGAGGGTAGCCGCTTGGAGGCTCGTGTTATCCGTGCGCTGGATGTCTGGACGGAACAGGACGGACGCGGCATCGCATTCTCCTCGCAGGGCGGTTTCAATCTCCCGGATGGATCTACGTTAAGTCCCGACGCCTCGTGGGTGTCTAAGGAGCGTTGGACCGGCCTGACGCGAGCGCAGCGTCGCGCATTTCCTCCACTTTGTCCCGAGTTTGTGCTGAAGATCCTCTCCGAGTCAGATCACGTGTCAACACTTCAGGACAAGATGAAGAAGTGGATCACCAACGGGGCGCAACTTGCCTGGATGATTGATCCGTACGCAGCAACGCTGACCATCTATCGGCCGGGCCGCGAGCCTGAAGTTCAGCACCGTCCCGATGCTGTCGAAGCAGAAGCGCCGGTCGCCGGTTTTCGGCTCTCACTTGTGACACTTTGGGCGGAGGAGTAGCCATGGCTTACACTCAAGAGCAAACATCCGACTGGTCGCTGACTGGGTTACCGTTACCGCTCATCCTGCGTCCTTCTTCGCCGTTTACTGATGACGAGTTAATTGCCTTTTCTCGCAGAAACAAGCCCTATCGTATTAAAAGAAACCAACATGGGGAACTTGTCATCATGACGCCAGTCGGCAATGAAGGAGGGCGACGTGAGTTGCGCGTCGCGAGTGCCTTGATGCTATGGGCCGACGAAGATGGCACGGGTGAAGCCGACGGCTCGAACGCTGGATGGAATCTACCGGACGGGTCCACACTGAGCCCCGATGCTTGTTGGACAAAGAGCAGCCGTATAACCAGATTCACACCTGACCAGACAGAACGCTATCTTCCCTCTGTCCTGATTTCATTATTGAGATCTGTTCCCGAAGCGATAACAAGAGGACGCTGGGAGCAAAGATGGAAGCGTGGATCGTCAATGGAGCGCAGCTAGCCTGGTTGATCGATCCTTACGAAGCAACGGTCACCATTCATTTGTCCCAGTCGCCAAACCGAGGTGCTGAAACGGCCCGGGTCTATGGAGGGCGAAGCACCGGTGGCCGGCTTCCGCCTGACCACCTCCAACCTGTGGGCGCAGCAGCTCTTCTGCCGATTAAGCGGTAAGTGACTTCGTCTTCCCCGTGATAGCCGATTGCAGTTCCGATCCCAGAGCGCCGAACGGATTGCGCAGGGTTCTCGTAACCACTTCGGTCAACGGTGCGCCGCGCTTCACCATCAGGTACGCCGCTACTGCGCCTGCTGCCAATGTTCCCCAGAAAATTGCCTTCTTCATCGCACGCTCCACGCCGCAACCGCGGCCTGCACCGTTGGATGCGTCCACGGCTGCGTCCGGCCTTTTCTCTTCACACAACGGGATCAGCCCGCGTAAAACGCTCTTTCAGTCGCAGGATCGGCTGCTCAAATAAGAAGAAAGACGCTGTTGCGATGCTAACCGTCAAGACGAATCCCGCCGGGAAACCGAAGCGGTAGATCAGCGGCAAATGGACCAGGTATGCGCAATAGCTGATGGTTCCGAAATATCGCAGGACCCGTGCCCTTAACAGGCCGGTCTGCTTTGACCGGGTCCAGTAGAACCCTGTTCCAACCGCAGCTGCGAACAGCAGATTTGTAGACGTATCTTTTAGGGCTTTGCGCAACACGAGATCATGCAGCAGCGGCAGCAGCGCGACTGCTCCTAACGCACAGACTCCCAGCAGCACCGCCTTCCCACGCCGCCCCGGTGAGCGCTGCGAGAGCGCCGCCAGCGCCGCACCGCAGCCCAGACCATCCAACCGGCCAAAGGTCATGGCGTACGGATCGATGCCGTGGAGGTGGTACAGCACACGAAACAACGGCGCACTAACAACAAGCAGGAGCGCAACAAGCCCTGTTCTCCTTGCAGAGCCGCAGAGCAGCACGGCCAGCGGCCATGCGAGATAGAACTGCTCCTCAATGGCCAGGGACCACGTGGGATTCAGGATCGGCGGCTGGCCCTGCATCGTCCAGAAGTTCTGGATGTACAGTACCTATCGCCACGCCGGGACCGCGGTGTGCGAAAACGTAAACAGCGGTGTCAGGAACGTGACGGCGAGAATCAGGTCATACAGCGGCCAGATGCGAAGTGCACGCCGCACATAGAAGTTTGAGAAGTAGTGCGGCTTTCCCGTGCTGTGCAGCAAAATGCGCGTGATCAGAAATCCGCTCAACACAAAGAACAGAGACACGCCGGAAACAGCTACCAGCGTGTGGTGAGTGCCATGCCCCACAATCACCATCAGCACGGCAATCCCGCGCAGCCCATCCAGCTCGGGGATGTGCCGTGACGATACCTGCACGGGCGCGGCAGGTCTCGTCTTGATGCTGTGGAGTGACACGTGGGGGTGAACAGTTGCCATGCGCAGTGTCTACAGCATCTGTTCCTGCCTGCTGCGCCAGCACATCTGCTTTCACCGGCCGCGCTCGACACGTCCCAAATTGATGCTTGTTCCACTTATAACGCGGGGCGGCCGGTCTAGATCAAGAACCGGGTTTGTCTGTCACCGATTTGCGATTGACAGTCCGCGAGAGCACAAAGATCATCAGGCTATTCCATTCATTGGGGGCTCCGCATGACGGTGACGCAGGATGTGCCGAGGGAGACGGCGTCCTTGATTCCGGGTGCAACCCCGCCACCAGAGCCCAGGCCATGGCGGCCGCTGACCCGGCTGGCGTTTCGGATGGCATTCATCTACTTTCTGCTGTTCGCTTTTTGTGATGGAAACGGCAGCATCTTCCAGAGCTATGGTCCCGTTGGCGGATGGATCGACGGCAAGCTCACATTCCCGCTCTTTCGCGCCGCCGAGTTCCTGTCCTTGCACGTCTTCCACTTCACGGGCATCGGAGCGACGTTCCATCCCACCGGATCGGGTGACATCCTGGCGCAGTGGGTGCTGCAGGTTCTATTCGTGGCTCTTGCTGTGTGCGGCGGCGTGCTGTGGACGCTGATTGCAGCCGCGCGCGGCAACCGGCGCGTGGAGTATCAGACCCTGTACGCATGGTTGCGCTTTCTTTTGCGGCTGACCACCGGCATGTTCATGCTCAACTACGGCCTGGCGAAACTGTTCCCTTTCCAGATGCCTCCGGTATCGATCGCGGTCTTGAACGAGCCAGTGGGCAATATGTCGCCCATGACATTCCTGTGGTCGTTGATTGGAATGAATCCCCAATACGAGATTGTGTGCGGCGTGGCGGAAGTGCTTGGCGGTGTACTGATCCTGTTCCGGCGAACTGCGCTTGCCGGTGCGCTTCTGTCCGCATTCGTGATGGCGAACGTGCTGCTCTACAACCTGTTTTTCGATGTGCCGGTGAAGCTGTTTGCAGCGAATCTTCTGCTTGCGCTGCTCTTCATTACCATCCCGGATGTACCAGCACTCTTCCGCTTCTTCTGGCTTCACCAACCTGCGGCACCGTCCGGCGTCTGGGTCCCTCCGGTGGAACGGCGTGGATTCCGCATCGCGACACGAACAGTCGAACTGATTTTTGTTACGACCTTTCTCGTGTGGATGCCGGTCAGCACGGCCATGGCATGGCGTCACTCGCGCGCGGACCTGCGGAAGGCGAATCCGCTGTTAGGAGCCTGGAACATTGAAGCGCAACAGCCTCCGTCGTCGTTTGACAGCCCGGAGCATCAGCCCATCACCGCTCTCTATGTCGATTCACCCGTACGTGCTTTCTCCCGCAGCGCCGATGGCCAACTGTGGCGCACCTGGCTCGATCCGGACAGCAAAGCACAAACGCTGCGCATTGGCGTGTACGTCAATGACCCGGTCAACTTCAGCGTCAAGCTCCAGGACGGCGACCACGCGACGCTCACCGCCATCCCGCCGAAAGCGGATGGAAAGAACCAGGATGCAGTGAAGAAGTTCAGGCCGGTCACACTCACGCTGACGCGCATTCCCGTCCCAAGTCACTACCCTCTGCTTGATCGCGGCTTCCACTGGGTCAACGAGTGGGGATTGGAACGCTAGCGGCCTCGCAGACGATTCAGATCGCGCCGGTCACGCTTTGTGGGCCGTTCCGCGCGATCCAGTTCAAACCACGGATTTGCCTTTCGCTCCTCCTGCTCACGCTGGCGGGATTTTACACTTTCGTCCGTTTCGCGGTAGAGCGTCTGCGCCACGGCAGCGGGTCCGCGCACATCGGCAAGCGCCAACACATCGACCGTAAAGGTTCCACCATCGTTGGTAACGGCCAGGGAGTCCCCGGCGCGCAGATCACGCGCGGGCTTTGCAGGCTGTCCGCGCAGTTTTACCCGGCCCAGGTCACATGCCTTCACCGCCAGCGCCCGCGTCTTGAAAAAGCGTGCCGCCCATAACCATTTGTCCAGCCGGACGGACTCCATCGCCATCAGCTGACTACCGCCGGAAAGCCGAGACAAGCCACAACACCAGGGTCAGCAGCACGCTCATCAGGATTGACGTTCCGACCGGAGCGAAAAACGAAAAGCTCCGGCCCCGGTAGGCGAAATCACCTGGCAACCGGCCAAGCGGCAAACCCAGCCGTGTAAGCCCCATAACGGCCAGCCCAGCCACCACCAGCACAACTCCGATACCCACCAGCGCTCGACCCATGCACGGTTCGATGCGCCTGCTACCATCCTGAGTAATCCTGTCATGAAGATCTATCCGGTTGCGCTTGCCGTCTTCTGCGCCTTCTTCCTGCTGGTCACGGTCGCAGGCTTCCTTGCGGCGCGATGGCGCGCGCCAACGGCGGGGATGCATTCACTGGAGGAGTGGGGTCTGGCTGGCCGCTCCTTTGGCACCTTTATCACCTGGTTCCTGCTGGGCGGAGACATGTATACGGCCTACACCGTGATCGCCGTCCCCGCAGCAGTCTACGGGGTGGGCGCGATGGGCTTTTTCGCCATTCCGTACACCGTGCTGATTTACCCCTACATGATGGCGACCCTGCCTCGGCTGTGGACCATCTGCCACCGCAACGGCTATGTGACCTTTGCGGATCTTGTTCGCGGACGCTTCAGTTTTCGTCCGCTGACGGTAGCCATCGCGCTCACCGGCATTCTGGCGCTCATGCCGTACATCGCGCTGCAACTGGTCGGCATGAAAGTCGCTCTCGCCGCCATGGGTCTGGGAGGCGAATGGCCGCTGATCGCCGCCTTCGTCATCCTCGCCGTGTACACCTACTCCGCTGGCCTGCGTGCGCCCGCCATTATCGCGGTGATCAAGGACATCATGCTGTACATCATGGTGTTTGCCGCAATTTTCATTCTGCCGGCGAAGGCGGGGGGATTTGCGCACATCTTTGCCGTAGCGCGACCGGCGCTGCCCACCCATACGCCACCCGGATCGCTCCTGCTCAAGCCCGGGCAGTTGCTGCCTTACGCATCGCTGGCCATCGGTTCCACGCTGGCCCTTATCCTGTACCCGCACACAGCCACCGGCGTGCTGTCCGCCTCCGGGCCAAACACGCTCCGGCGCAACGCGGCTCTGCTTCCGGCATATTCGCTGCTCTTGGGGATGCTGGCTCTGCTTGGCTATGTCGCACTCAGCGTCGGGATTACTTCGGCGGACCGCTCCGCCATCATTCCGCTGCTGTTTATGCGCATGTTTCCGGAGTGGTTCGCTGGCTTTTGCCTGGCTGCGGTTGCCGTGGGTGCGCTGGTGCCCGCAGCCATCATGTCCATCGCCGCAGCGAACCTTTTTACTCGCAACCTGTGGGGCGAGTTTGCCCACACGCCGCTTACTCCATCCAAGGAAGCCGCGCAGGCAAAGATCGTCTCGCTCGTGGTCAAGGTGGGCGCGCTCGCTTTTGTGTTGGAGACGCCTGGCGCCTATGCGATTGAGATGCAGCTGCTGGGCGGCATCTGGATCGCGCAACTGTTTCCCGCCGTGATTTGTGGAGCGTTCCTGAAACGCTTGCTGCATCCGTGGGCAGTCTTCGCTGGTTGGCTGGCCGGGATGGTGTGCGGGACGGCGATGGCAGTCGCGCTCGACTTCAAGGGCAGCGGAGTCTACCCGCTGCACCTGTTCGGACAAACCTGGGCGATGTACGCCGCTCTTCCGGCACTCACGCTCAACCTGATCCTCAGCTTCGGCCTGTCGCCGGTATTGGAGAGAGTGCGTTCAGCAGGTGCCAGCTAGAACACCTTGAAGTGAATCGTCAGATACTTCTTTGGGTCGCTGCGAATCGTGTTGACCAGGCTTTGCGAATCGACCGCCAGCTTATCCAGATTGTGATAGAGCGTGGGATCTTTCACCAGCAGACCCGCCGTGCCCTCGCCCTTGTCGATGCCGGTCATTACGTTGTCCAGCCGTGTTACGGTGTCGTTCAGCTTGTTGGCAAACGCCTGGTCCTTGGTCAGCAGACCGATGCCGCCTTTGCCCGCGTCGGCGTCGGCCATGATGCTGTTGGCATGTTGCAGCGTAGCGTTCAGATTGTTGTACAGGGTGTCATCCTTCAGCAGCTTGCCCGCGCTTCCCTTGCCCGCGTCCAGATCGTCGGCAATGTGTTGCAGCCGGGCCGTCGTAGCGTTCAGGTGGTTGTACATGGCATCGTCGTGCAGCAGCTTGCCAAGCGATCCCTCACCATTGTTCAAGTTCACTTCCAGTTTGTGCAACTGCTCCACGGTCTCGTTGGCGCGGCGGAGCAGCGTGTCGTCATAGATCATGCCGCCAATCGATCCCTTACCCGACGAGATCGTATCTACAATGCGGTCCATCTTGGCAAGAATGACATTCAGGCTTTCGATCGTGCCCTGACCGGCCTTTACCACGTCCTGAAGGTTGGGCGTGTCCAGCGTTTTCAGTTCGTCACCGTTTTTCAGCGGAGGCCCTGTTGCGGTCTGGCTGTTCAGGTCCACCACCGTGTCGCCAAGCACGCCGACGGTTGAGAGCGCTGCTTTGGTATCGGTATGCAAGTCCTGGGCATACTTGCCATCCAGCTTCATCACCACCTTGATGGGCGTCAGCTTGCGGCTGGCGTCCGGCACCACCGATACACTTTCCACCGTGCCAATGGTCACGCCCTCCAAATTGACAGCAGCGCCATCCTTGATTCCGCCCGCGTTGTCAAAGTACGTCACAGCCGTGATCTTGTGCGAAAAGACGCCCAAACCTGATGCTCCCGTCATCAGGAACAGCAATGTCACCAGCAATACAGCGGAGACAAGGACCACGATGCCCACCTTCAGCTGCGACCACTTTACTTCACTCTGACTGGGCATCCGTTCTCTCTGCTCCGGCGACCAGGTGGCAATCTCCTGATCCGTCTTCTTGGGTGTAAGGTCTGTCTAGATGGATGCGTGCTGATGGGTGGACGTTTCAACTACTTGCCCGGGGCAACCACCCGACGTGTTTCAGAAAAACACCGCGAGACGCGCAAATCCGTTACATTGGAGACACGCAGCCTCACCGCCATCTTCTCACCAGGGAACACTCATGGTCTCATCGTTTCGTTGTATGCTTGCCGCCCTCGGCAGTCTCGCTCTGGCGGCAACCGCCGGTGCGCAGCAGATTACGCTAACCTTTGACGGCCAGGAGGCACCTGTGTCGGTACCGAAGGCAGGCGTATCCATGGACGTGTCCGCCATGGATACATCGGTAAATCCGTGCACGGATTTCTATGCATACGCATGCGGCAACTGGCGCAAGAACAACCCCATTCCCGCGGATAAAACACGCTGGGGACGTTTCGACGAGCTGGGCGAGCACAACCTCTACACCGTCTACGCACTTCTGAAGCAGGCTGCGGACAAGCCCGCCACAGCTTTGCAGGTGAAGTACGGCAACTACTTTGCAGCGTGCATGAACGACAGCCTGGCAGACCAGCTAGGTGCCAAGCCAATCCAACCCGTGCTGGATAAGATCGCCACCTGGAACGACAAGGCGCAGCTTGCCAAAGTGGTGGGAACGCTGGAAGACGCGTACGGGACAGACCTGTTCTACCGCTTTGGTTCGCAGCAGGACCAGAAAGACAGCACACGGCAAATCCCTGACATCTCCCAGGGCGGCCTCTCTCTGCCGGACCGCGACTACTACCTGGAAAATGATGATCGCATGACCAAGCTTCGCGACGAGTATCGCGCGCACGTAACCAAGATGTTTGTCCTCCTGGGCGATACGCCGGAGCGCGCTGCAGCGGAAGCTCAGGCCGTCATCCGCATTGAGACCGCTCTCGCCAGGGGTGCCACGCCGCGCGTCGATCTCCGCGACCCTGCCAAGCGCTACCACATCGAAACGCTTGCACAACTTCAGGAGTCCACGCCGGATTACCAGTGGAACGAGTATTTCGGAACGTTGCGCGTCCCGATCAGCTCGCTGAATAACACCACGCCAGACTTCTTCAAGGCCATGGACGCCGAGATCAAGAACGCCTCCGTCGAGGACCTGAAGAGCTACATGCGCTGGCACGTAGTGCACAGCCAGGCAGGCAATCTGTCCAAGCCCTTTGACGAGGAAAACTTCAACTTCTTCGCCAAGACACTCGCTGGGCAGGCAGAGCAGGCACCGCGCTGGAAGCGCTGCACCCAGGCCACGGACCGCGCCCTGGGCGAGGCTGTGGGACAGGACTGGGTGGCGAAGAACTTCACACCGGCCGCCAAGGCAAATATGGAGGAACTCGTCCACCAGCTGGAAGCCGCGCTGGGAGAAGACATCAATAGCCTGGAGTGGATGAGTCCCGCGACAAAGGTGGAAGCACAGAAGAAGCTGGCCGCCTTCCGCGACAAGATCGGATATCCCGAGATCTGGCGCGATTACAGCTCGGTTACCGTCAAGCGCGACGACCGTGTGGGCAACTCCGAACGGGTAGCCATCTTTGACGACCGCCGCGATCTCGCCAAGATCGGCAAGCCCGTCAACGAGAAAGAGTGGGGCATGACGCCGCCAACGGTCAACGCCTATTACAGCCCTTCGAACAACGACATCAACTTCCCGGCCGGAATCCTGCAGCCGCCGTTCTACGACTTCAAAATTGATCCCGCCGTCAACTTTGGTGCCATTGGTGTTGTCATCGGCCACGAGATGACGCATGGCTTCGACGACCAGGGCAGCAAGTACGACCCGCAGGGCAACGTCCGCATGTGGTGGACCGCTGCCGATAAGACCGAGTTCGACAAGCGAACCGATTGCGAGGTGAACGAATACGGCAACTTCCAGGTCGCGCCCGGCCAGACGCTGAACGGCAAACTGACCCTGGGCGAAAATACCGCGGACAACGGTGGCCTGCAAGTAAGCTACATCGCGCTGCATAAGGAACTGGCCAAGCTGGGAGGAGACGCCGCAACCAGGAAGATCGACGGCTTTACCCCTGACCAGCGCTACTTCCTGGGCTTCGCCCAGGTGTGGTGCGAGAACACGCGCGAGCAGACGGCGCGCATCCGGGCCAAGACAGACCCGCACTCCTCTGGCATGTGGCGCGTCAATGGTGCCGTGCAAAACTCGTCCCGGTTTGCGGAAGCATTCTCCTGCAAGCAGGGGGAACCAATGGTACCGGCAAACGCCTGCCGAGTTTGGTAGTGCGCCAGGTGGGAGCAGGGGCGAGAGGCCTGTTCCCACCAGTGCAACCACAAATCCTCGAGCGTCCTTTTTCGCGGGGTACGGCTTTATCCAGCCCTTGTGGCTCCCGTTTCACTTGCCGGAACGTCTATCCGGCATCGCACGAACCAACCGCGCCGGTAGCGGAAACACGCCCCGGCGCATACAATCTGTAGAGCATTTCACTTCCCGGGAATGGCAAGGACACGTGTGGCCGTTTGAGCCGCAGCTGATTGGGAATCGAAGGAATTACATGAAGTTGAGCGGAAGCGGCCGGTTGGGTCTGGCCTGTGTGGTATCAGGAGCACTTCTCCTGGGGATGACCTCATGCGGCGGCGGCACCATCGGATACCTCTGGGTGATGGAAGGCAAGGCCGCCAGCAATGGTGCGGGGAACACCATCACCGGCTACAAGATTGACAACAACACCGGCAATCTGACGGAGATCGTGCATTCGCCCTTCACCTCCGGCGGGACGAACCCGGTCATGGCCGTGGTTAAGCCTGGCGGCCGGTACGTCTACGTCATGAATCAGGGTGATGGCATCAATTCCGTCGCCCAGTTCAGTGTCGGCGGTGACGGCGTCCTCACCTTTCAGCAGGCCTTTGCCAGCCAGGGCGGAACGCCGCAATGGATGGACATCAGCACCGGCGGCGACTACCTTTACGTGCTGGATGCGATCTCCCCAAACACGACCACGGTGTGTTCATCCGCCACGGGCCTGCTCAGTGCGCCGTGCGGTTCCGTGACCGTCTTCGCCATTGACAGCAACACGGGCCGGCTGACGCTGGTGCAGAACCAGTCCGTGAAGGTGAACGGCACCTACCTGACCTACACCACGACAGGGCCTGCGCCTACCCGGATCAAGACGACGAGTTCCGGCGTCATCATCGTCGTTAACGGCGACCAGACAGTCACCTCGTTGCAGGTGGGCACCGGCGGGCAGCTCACGGTGAATGCAAACTCCACGCAGATTATCGACTCTCCGCCAATGGTGGATAACATCACATCCATCACCACCGGCGGAAACTACCTGTACCTGACGGACGCAGCCAACAACCGCATCTTTCAATACACGGTCAGCAGTTCCGGCGTTCTGCAACCGGTCACAGGATCGCCGTACACCAACTTTGTCAGCGGTGTCACGCCTGTGTGGACCCTCACGGATTCCGCCAGCAAATTTGTTTACGTGCTGAACCGAGGCAACAGCTCCACCACCACGCCCAAGAGCAGCCTTTCCGTGTACACCCTTCAGACCAACGGCAATTTGACGCAGCTGCCAAGTTCGCTGAATCCGTTTCCTGTCGGCTCCGGACCGGTCTGCATGATCGAAGACCCGTCACACCAGTGGGTCTACACCTCCAATCAGGATGGTACCGTCACCGGCTATCACATCGATCACGCGCAGGGCGTGTTGGCCGTGTTGCAACACGGCTCTACCTTCCAGGCGCAGGGGCGGCCAGCTTGCCTTGTCGTCAGCGGCATTACCAGTTAGCATCACGCGGCTGCCCGGGATCGTCCAGGGGGCCGCCATCTGTACCAGGGTTAAGGAACGTATCGCATGAAGTTGAACCAGATTCGCCGGACGGCCGCTGCCTCCGTGCTCTCGCTCGCCGCCTGTCTCGGGCTGACTGCCTGCACACGCGATTACACCGTGGGCTTTCTTTACGTCACGTCAGCACGCGGGACCACGTCCGCACCTAACGGTGTGCTGAACGAGTACGGTATCGATTACCAGACTGGATCGCTTATACGCCTGGCCAGCTCGGGGCAGGACACCGGCGGACGCAACCCTGTCGCTCTGCTCGTCACACCCAATCAGCAGACAGTTTTTGTCATTAACCACGACGACAGCAATATCGTGAACTTCGGCATCGGCACGGATGGCAAGCTGTACGCGGAAAAGACCGTCACCATTGCCGGCAGCTTTCCCACCGCGCTTGCCATCTCTGGCGACAGCAAGTTTCTTTACGTCACCTTCACATACCAGCCTGGCTATACCAACGCGAACCCGGGCCCGGGTGGCGTGGAAGTCTTCCCGCTCACAACGGACAGCAGCGGCATCGTCTCGCTTGGCACACCGGTCGCCAATGGATCGCTGAGCTACTTCCCTCTGGGCATCAACCCGGTGGGTATTGCGGTTACCTCAAACGTCTCCAACACCACTGTCACGGCGATCAACGGTTCCAACTGCTCCAACACCACCTGCTCCAGCTACGTTTACGCCATCGATCAGGACACCAACACCACCAACAACCTGCTCGCGTTCCGGCGTGACCTGAGCGCGGGCACCATTACGCCCATCGGCAACACCGCCATCGCAAGCGGCACCGGCACGTCCACCGGATATCCGTCCGGCATCCAGGCCAGCGCGATCGTTGCCTCGCCGCTCGGAAACTTCCTTTACGTGACCGACCGCTCGGGCAATCAGATCATCGGCTACGGCATCAACTCCGGCGGCACGCCCAACGCTATCACCACCGGGCCTTTCGCCACGCAGTCGCAGCCGCAGGCCATCACCATCGATCCGCGCGGCAAGTTCCTCTACGTTGCCAATTACAACGCCAGCACCGTCTCTTCCTTCGCCATCGCGCAGAGCACCGGCGCACTCTCCGCCACCAGCTCCGGCTCGACCAACACCGGCACTGGACCCACGTGTGTCACGATTGAAAACGCCCTTGGCATCTACCTGTACACGTCCAACTTCCTGGACAACACAGTCACGGGTCTGCAGTTGAACTCCTCGACTGGAGCGCTGGTACAGATTCGCAACACGCCGTTTCCAGCCTCTGCCGCGCCCTCCTGCGCCGCGGCAATCGCCAACGGCAGCCACTCCACGCAGCTCATCCAGTAAGCTGTCCCTGATGCAGAAAAGAGCCACGCGGCTTGGAGGGGCTTTTTTGTTGGTGTGCAG
>CAXTXE010000025.1:0-17700 GCA_964248165.1 uncultured Terriglobus sp. | reverse complement strand
AAAGCCCCTCGGGGAGGCGCGCCTCTTTTCTGTTCGTGTCCAGAACCTGTCAGCACGGAACACCGAGCGCGGGCACATCGGTATACGGATCGCTCACAACGATCTCAAAGACCTTCGGCGGCGCACCAGGATTGCTGCGTTGCCACAACTCCAACGCAAACTTTCCGGCAGGCACGTTGTACAGGTAGAACTTTCCATCGCTACCCACCGCCGCCTGCTTTGACCGCCCAATGTCGCCACGGAAGACGGTCACGAAGTATCCCGTCAGCGCGCCTGGATTACCTGCGGAACACGTCACCTGGCCGCGCACCGTGGCCGCTCGCATTCCGCCCGGCAGGGCACCAAGCCATACGCAGGCGGCGGTACAAAGGGTCCACTTTGTCATCGCGTACTCCTCTCAGTCGCGGGATCATCGGTGCCCACGCCGTAACCTGCCGGCCTGGCCTGCGGATGCGCGGGCGCGACATTCTGGTATTCCGCAGCAATGCCGCTCACCGGCTGCGCAGGAGACACATGCACCTCACCCTGCGCTGCGCGACGCAACGGAATACTCTCCACGTAGATGATGTGCTGCGCATTATCCCGCTTGATCTTCAGCGGGGAGTGCGCCGCCGTCACCTGGTTGGGATCAAGCACAAGATCGGTCGGCAGAAAGTCGCCATAACTAACCTCCACCGAGGGATAGCTGGCTTCATCTGGATCGACGATAAAACTCAGGTCGAACTGGCCGTCCTTGCTGGTCGACACCATCGGCCGCTGCGCCGGGATCAATGCAAAACTGTCCTCGGTCAACGCTACCCCTTGGTTCTGGTCATCCACCACCTGGCCTTTCAAGTGGTACACCGTCTGCGTCCGGGGCGGGTGGATCGAATCGGAAAAGACATGTACCAGCAGCAGAAGCAGCACGAAATATCCCGCAAAAGCACCCCCAAGCTGCACCTGGAAGCCAAAGAACTCCTTCCCGCTCACCTCCGCGGACGTCTTCAACGTCTTGAACAAAATGTACGCAGGAATAAGCGGTATTAAAACGATCAGCGGAACCAGACCATAGATCGCCGGCATCGCGGCAAATACCTCGTGCGGTGGGCTGTAACAGGTTGCCAGCCAGTGTTTCGCCGATCTCGCCCCATGTCAAATACAAAATTTGCTGCGCCGTATAGAGCCGGAACTGGACCCGGGTGCACTCAGCCGTACAGACATGGGCCCATGAATAACGCTGTTCGCAAACAGGGTAGACTAGAGTTGCGTGCGGAAGTGGCGAAATTGGCAGACGCACTAGACTTAGGATCTAGCGGAGCGATCCGTAGGGGTTCAAGTCCCCTCTTCCGCACCACGATTTCCGCACAACAGAGAGAGCATGAGCGACAACACACAAATCGAACCGACCCTTCGCGTCACCCAGTCAGAAGACTACAACGACGTGTACGCCAACAGCGTGCAGATCCGCATGAGCGTGTGGGACTTCCAACTCGTCTTCGGCACCATGCAGAGCAACAGCCCGGACGAGGTCACCTTCCTCACCAAGCAAGGCATCTTTCTCAGCCCGCAGCAGGCAAAGGCGCTTTTCAACATACTTGGCCAGAATCTCGCCCAGTATGAGGGCACCTTTGGCGAACTCCGGTTGGAGCCGCAGTCCTACCAGCAGGGCGGCGGTCCCGTCCCCGTCAACTAGATACCGCACCCGGCCTCATACCGGAGCAGAGACATGACAGCAGCCGCGCGGCGCACGCCGCTCTCTGTTCCCCTGCTCTTTGCTCCGGTATTTGCTGCCGTCTACCTTCTGCATCTCACGCTGCTGCGCCTGCCCTACTTCTGGGATGAAGGCGGCTACTACATTCCCGCCGCCTGGGACTTTTTCCGTCTGGGAACGCTGATCCCGGACAGCACGGTCCGCAACGCGCACCCGCCGCTGCCATCAATCCTGCTGGCCGCGTGGTGGAAGCTGATGGGCTTTCACGTCCTGAGCACACGTATCCTGATGTGCCTGATCACGACGGCAGCACTTCTCGCCGTTTTCCGTATCGCCCGGACGCTTCTGGGTGACCTCGCCGGACTCACGGTGATGGTGCTGACGGCGATCTATCCGATCTGGTTCGCGCAAAGCACGCTGGCCCACGCGGACATGTTTGCCGCAGCCTTTTCGCTCTGGGCCATCGCCTTCCACATCAGCGGCCGATGCTGGGACACGCAGGACAGCACACGCACGCCGCAGCCATCTTCCCTGCCGGAGGCGATCAGCGCGGCTCTGCTTTTCGCCCTTGCCGCGCTCTCAAAAGAAACCGCCATCGTGCTGCCTGCGGCGCTCTTCCTGCTAGAAGCCTGGCTTTTTATCAAATGTCGCAGCAAAGCGAAAGCCTGCCCTGAGCCTCCCGAAGGGGAATCTGCATCACTTTTCCGTGCGCAATCAGCCCAGCACGCCATCTGGCTTGCCGCTCTCGCCTTCCCTGCGCTGCCGCTGCTCGGCTGGTACCTGTACCACCGGGCGAAGACCGGCTTCATGCTCGGCAATCCGGAGTTTCTCCAGTACAACGCCACCGCGAACCTCTCACCACTGCGCGTCGCACTGTCGTTGTGGCACCGGCTCATCCACCTTACCGTGCACATGAATCTATACCTGCCCGTCATCGCGGCATGTGCCATCTTTCTGTTGCCCAGCGTTAACGGAAGGCCCTTTCTGCAGCGTCCAACCGTACGAACGCTGCTGGTCCTCATCGTCGCGCAGTGGATTGCCTTCTCCATCCTTGGCGGAGCGCTGCTCACCCGCTATCTGCTGCCCGCCTACCCGCTTGTGCTTCTGCTCTGCGTCGCTGCATGGAAGAGCCGCACGCCGTGGTGGCCCGCGATCGCCACGCTCACCCTTGCGGGTTTCGCCATCGGTTGCGAGGTCGCCCCACCGTACCCCTTCACGCCGGAGGACAACCTCGCCTATCGTGACATGATCGTTGTCCAGCAAGACGCCATCCGCGAGCTGCAGAATCGCTACCCCGGTGCAACCGTTCTCACAGCATGGCCGGTTGCGGCGGACCTGCAGCGGCCCGAACTCGGATACACGCAGACGCCCATGCGCACCGTACAGATGGAGAACTTTTCCGCCGAAGAGGTCGCGAAGGCTGCAAGCAACGCCGGGTCGTTTGACACTGCGCTTGTCTTCTCCACCAAGTACGATCCCCCACGCGGTGGCCTCGGCCTTTCCCGCGGCAGCCGGACCAGCGACCAGCGCTTCTATGGCTACCACCGCGATCTCTTGCCCGCCGAAATCGCGCGCGCACTGGGCGGGAGTGTGGTCTGGCAAGAGGACCGCAAAGGCGAGTGGGCTGCGGTGCTCTACTTCCCGCGCGGCTACGATGTCCGCCTTGCGATGCCGGCCGTTGCACGCAAAGACACCAGCAGCGGCAAACTATAATCGAAGCTTGATGTATCTCTCGCGTACTCTTCGCTTTGCCTTGTTCCTTCTGTTCGCGATTGCGCCGGTCGCGGCGTATGCGCAGACCGAACAGGCGGGTGGACGCGTCGTCCTGGTGCTGCCTTTCGATAACCGCTCCGGCCAGCCCGCGCTTGATTGGATCGGCGAGTCTTTCGCCAATACTCTGAACCAGCGCCTCCGCTCCACCGGCTTTTTGACGATCTCGCGCGACGACCGGGTCTACGCACTCGATCACCTTGGCCTGCCTGAGGGTTTTCGCCCCACGCGCGCCACCACCATCCGCATTGCGCAGACGCTGGATGCGCAATTCGTCCTGGTTGGCAGCTTTACGGTGAAGGACGGCAACGTGTCCGCTCAGGCGCAGGTGCTGGAGGTCAATCGCCTCACCCTGTCCCAGCCCATGGAGCAGAGTGCCGTGCTGTCGCGGCTCCTGGATGTGGAGAACAATATTGCGTGGCTGTGCGCGCGGCAGATGGATCCCCGGTTCGCCGTTTCGCAAACCGCCTTTCAAGCTGCGTCCGCCCGTCTGAAGCTTGATGCGTATGAGAGCTATATTCGGGGCATCACGGCCAGCACGGATGACGAGCGGCTGAAGCGCTTGAAGACCGCCGTAAACCTGGCACCAGCCGACGCCGCCGCCCTGCTGGCGCTGGGCAAGGACGAATACGCGGACGGCGATTACGATAACGCCGCCTCTGTTCTGGAAAAGGTTCCGTCAAGCGACCCGCTGGCGCTTGAGGCCAACTTCTATCGCGGCCTGGCCCGCTTCAGCAGCGCTCACTATGCAGACGCGGAAGGTGCCTTCGCGCTCCTCAGCACCAAGCTGCCACTTCCTGAGGTCATCAACAACCAGGGTGTGGCGATGGCGCGTCAGCACAAGGACGCGACACCCCTTCTGCAGCGTGCCTCCTCCGCCGATCCGCTGGATGCTGACTACCACTTCAACGTCGCCGTGGCCATGCACCGCCGCGGTGATAACGTTCACGCGAAACCTGAAATCGATCAGGCGGTGAAGCTGCGGCCCACCGACGGCGAAGCCAGGACATTGCAGGGCGTTATTGCTGGAACACAGCCCGCACCGCCCGGGTTCGACCCGCAGGAGCGCATTCGCCGCACCTACTCCGAAGCCGCCTTCCGCCAGGCCGCCTTTCAACTGGACCAGATGCGTGCTGCGCGCATTTCCACGCTCCCACCGGAAAAGCAAGCCGCCGAGTACGCGCAAGCCGGCCAGGACTACCTGAACCAGGGTCTCGTGCTGGAGGCGGAACGTGAGTTTCAGGCGGCGCTTCTCGCCGATCCAGACTCGGCCGCCGGACATCTGGGCCTGGCGCAGGTCCGTGAGCGCTCCGGAAACACAGAGGATGCACGCAAGGAAGCCCAGTTGAGCCTCCAGGCGAAGCAGACCCCGGCAGCATACCTGACGCTTGCCCGGCTGGACCTTGCCTCCAGCAACAACGCGGCGGCGGGCGTGGACGTCAGCAACGCCTTACGGGTCGATCCGAAAGACTCCGCCGCCCGCAGCATGAAGGCACTTCTCGCAAGCCGTGGAGTGTCCCTTCCCTGATGTTCGACACCGGTTCGCCGCCTCTCATGCACAAGCGCCTGCGATGGCTCGTCTGCTTTCTGTGTTTTCTCCCAGATCTCTACTCGCAAACAGCGCGCGTTCTACAGATTGAGTTGCATGACACATTGCAGGGAGAACGCGCGGGAATCTTTACGCGCGAGATGGACCGCGCCAACGCCGAGCACTACGATGCCATTCTTGTGAATCTGAGCACGCCTGGAGGCATGCCGGAGGCGGCGGATGCCATGGTTGCTGCCATGCGGCAATCGCGCATTCCAGTAATCGTGTGGGCTGGCAGGCCGCGCACCAGGATTGCCGGCGAGGGTTTGCGTCTCTTGGCCGAAGCGGATGTTGCACTCCTCCACCCCGAAACATTTCTGACGCCCCTGTGGGCGCAGCAGCCGCACGGACTTACAGCGCAGGCGCGCCGTGAAGGCAGCAGCCGTCTGCTTGCCGCACTGAACTCGGCGGCTGCCATGCGCCGCCGCAGCGGATCTGCGAACGTTGATCTCGCCACAGGAACGCATTGGATAGGTGCGACTGAGGCTGTGCGCGCAGGGTTTGTGGACGGCGTCGCGGAAAAACCGGCGGACGCACTGCGCCTGGCGAATGGCAGAACCATCACGCGCCTGGGAGACACGCTGCGCCTGTCCGGGGCGCACATCGACACCGTGAGTACAAAGCCCCAGGAAAAGCTTCTGCTGACTCTAATGAATCCGGATCTCTCCATCCTGCTTCTGACCCTGGGATTTCTCCTTGTGTACCTGGAGATCAATACGCCTGGAACCGTCGTTCCCGGTGCCGCAGGCGTTCTGCTCATCCTGTTGGCCGCGTACGCCCTCCTGATGTTGCCGTTGAGCGCCACCGGCATTGTTCTCTGCATGGCCGCAGCCTTGCTGCTGCTTTTGGAAGCGCAGTTTCCCGCTCACGGCGTGCTCGCGTGCACCGGCATCATCGCCCTGGTCCTCGGACTCGGGACGCTGGTACAGGGGCCGCTGCCGCAGCTGCAGGTAAGCTGGCCGGTCGCCATTGGTGCCGGCCTGGGATTTGGCGGCGTTACCGCGGCGCTGATCGTCCTCGGATTTGAGGCTCGCCGCGCCAAGATCAAGACCGGTGCCGAGGCGATGCTGGGCTGGCTGGCGATTGCGCAAACCGCGCTCGCGCCCGAAGGGCAGATTCTGGTGCGGGGGGAACTTTGGCATGCCCGCCTCAGCAGCCGGGATTCCTTTGTCGCGGCTGGCGAACGCGTCAAAGTACTTCGCGCCGACGGGATGACTCTGGAGGTTACCGCAGTTCCAGTCGCCGCAACCGCTTAGACCGCAGGTGCGTCCAGTACACTGAATGCTGGCCGGTGCACAGCCCGGCGCGAGGTTTCGTGCAGTTCATGCGTAAGTGTTTCGTCCTTCTTTTCTTCCTAATAGCGGTTTCGCTCCCGAGGGTGCAGGCGCAGGACACACCGCCTGCCGTTACGCGCACCAGCCGCATCCTAAGCCACTTTGACCTGGGTGTTTCGGGCATCGCCTTCTTTACCAAAGGCGTCACGGGAACTGTGAATCAGAGCGCTCTGGGATCACCGTACAACGTAACCCAGACCGCCAGTACTGCCGCCGGTGTGTTGGGTACCATTCGTGGTCAGAAGTCCCCCTACAAAGGTCTGGAGTTCAATTACGGCTACGCCCGCACGACGGAAAGCTATACCTGCTGTAACCAAAGCACGACGACCGGTGCCTATGTCGGTCCGTTCCAAAGCCAGGCGACCGCCAGCGAGTACACCATTGGCTACCTTGTGCGGCCTGAGCACACCATCTTCGGCTTCAAGCCGTACATCAGCGGCGGCGCGGGCGTCATGGAGTTTAAACCCACGAAGAACGGCGGCCAGGGCCTGCAAAACCAGGCGCGCGCCGCCTACTACTACAACGTGGGTGGAGAAAGCTACCTTGTCGGTGACACCCTGGGCCTGCGCGTTGGTATCCGGCAGATCTTTTTCAAGGCCCCTGACTTCGGCCAGAACTACCTCACCATCCTGAAGACCACCTTTGTGACAGAGCCTCAGGTGGGGATCTACCTGCACTTCTAGCGGCATTCCACATGAGGTATCCATGAGTCCGCTCTTTGAAGATTCCGGAAACGATCTGCCGCTGCCCGCACGCCGCGCTGTGGCAGAGAGCGCGTCCGCCCGCCGCACGCCCGAGATCGACGAGACGCATCCCCCGGAGCGCGAAGTCACGCTGAATACCGGCATCGTCTTGGGGTTGTTCTTCGCTCTGGCACTGCTCTGCGCCGTCTTCTTCGGCTTTGGCTATTCGATGGGCAGAAAGTCGGTCCCACCCGCCGCGATTGCCGAGGGCGACAACACGACCACGGCAGACATCGCGTCCAGCAGCAACGCCCCGAAGCCCTCGCCGGGGTCGGCCGCCAGCACACCCGTTCCCGGCTACGTTGGCCCTGCGGGATCGACGGCAGCAGACTCCAAGCCGATGCCGGGGCGAGCCGCTGCCGCGGCAGAAAACGCAGACGCTTCGCCCATTGTCATACCGCCTGCGCCTCGTACGCGAACCTCTGAAGAGATCCCTTCTGGCACGCAGGCTCCCGCTCCAATTGTGCGCGTTGCGCCTGCTCCTTCAACCGTTGCGGCGAGTGCAACCGCGCCCGCAACAGCGGGAGCGACCTATGTACAAGTGGCCGCCGTCAGCCATCAGGAAGACGCCGACGTTCTTCTGAGCGCCCTGCGCCGCCGTGGCTATACCGTACTTACGCGGCCGGACCCGAACGACCATCTCATCCACGTGCAACTGGGACCGTTTCCCACCAAAAAAGATGCGGATGCCATGCGGCAGCGTCTCGCCGGGGACGGCTACAACGCCATTCTGAAATAGCGAAGCTAAGCCGCGTTCTCTGTACCGGCAGGCCGCATAGTCTCCGGCAGCGCCTCGATCATTGCGGCTCGGACTGCGTCCATCAACTCCGCCCGGGTACGAAACACAGCCGGATCGACCGCTTGCAAAAACCGCACCCGCGCCACACCTGGAAAGACCCGTGCGCCGCCTTTGCGCATCATGCTCTCCGTGCCGCTGAGCACGACCGGTACGATCGGCGCGCCGGTCGATTGCGCCAGATGGAACGGCCCCGCCTTCAACGGCTGCAGCCGCCCGTTGGGCGACCGGGTACCCTCCGCAAAGACTAGCAGCGACAGGCCGCTGCCAACAACCTCCGCCGCTGCCCGTGCGGACCGCATGGCAGCCTCACGCCCAGCGCCGCGCTCCACCGGCACACATCGAGCCAGGCGCATGGCGCGTCCCAGCACCGGAATCTTCATCAACTCCGCCTTCACCATGATGCTGGGCGTTCCTGGCAGCAACGGCACCAGCAGCGGCGGATCGAGGTTGGACACGTGATTCGCCACATACACGCACGCCCGTCCTGAAGGAATGTGCTCCCGCCCGCTCCGCTCAATCCGTATGCCCGCCGCGCGCAGCCCCGCGCCCGCGATCCACTGACCGGCGCGGTACATAGGGCCAACGTTGCCCGTCAAGAGCGTCCACGGAATCAGGATCAGTCCTGCCGGCAGACCGAGCAGCGTGAAGACGGTCACCATCTTGAGTGAAGCCCACATCAGTGCACAGGCTCAAGCCGCAACGCCTGCAGTGCCAGGGGCAGCTTGCTGTAGATATCGCCAAATCCGCCGTTTGACAGGATCGCGACGACATCGCCCCGGCGCAATGAAGGCGTCAACGCAGCGGTGATCGCATCGGCATCGGCCAACATCTGTGCGGGAATACCCCGCGATCGAAGTGCCGCAATCACCCGTTCAGGAACCAGCCGCTCCGCCACGGGGATCGCGCTCGAGTGGTACACATCCGCAATCACCACCTCGTCGGCAACCGCCAGGCTCTCGATCAATTCCTGCTCAAACACATTGCGCCGCAGAGTGTTTGAACGTGGCTCCAGCACAGCAACCAGCCTGCGCCCCGGGTACGATCCGCGCAGCGCACGCAGGGTCTCCCGGATCGCCGTGGGATGGTGCGCGAAGTCGTCGATGATCGTGATGCCATCCACCTCGGCGCGTACCTCAAGCCGGCGCTTCACACTGCGAAACGTCCGCAGCGCTTCGGCAATCGCTTCCGCTTCAATCCCCTGCCCCGCCGCCAGCGCCGCAGCGGCTGTCGCGTTCAGCGCGTTGTGCTCGCCCGCCATGGGTAGTTGAAGATCAGCGAAGTGCTTACCGCCCCGCAACAGCGTCCAGCGAGACACCGCGCCAGCCTGAAAGTCCGCTAGCTTCCAAAACGAATCATCTGCGAAGCCATACCGCTCGACGGTGCAGAACGCACGTGCGATACATTCCGTGACCTTATCATTGCCGTCATACGCCACCAAACGGCCGCGCCGGGGTATTAGGTTCACCAGCCGCTTGAATGCTGTCTTCACAGCAGCCAAATCCGCGTAGATGTCCGCGTGGTCGAACTCCACGCTGGTCAGGATCGCGGCATCGGGAAAGTAGTGGAGAAACTTCGGTCCCTTGTCGAAGAACGCCGTGTCGTATTCGTCGCCTTCCAGCAGAAACGGCCGCGTGTCACGTACCGCGAAACTGGCGCCAAAGTTCTCAGCCACGCCGCCAATCAGAAACGACGGCGCAAGCTCCCGCCGGGTACGCGAAGCCACCTCGTAGATCCATGCCAACATGCTTGTGGTCGTCGTTTTCCCGTGCGTGCCTGCCACCACCAGCGGCTCACGCCCGCGCAGAAACTCATCATGGATCAGCGCGGCCATGCTGGTAAACGGCATCCGCCGGTCCAGCACTGCCTCCAGTTCCACATTGCCGCGCGAGATCGCGTTACCCACCACGACTAAATCCGGTGCGGGTTCCAGATTGCGCTCATCATAGGGCTGCATCGGCTGGATTCCCATGCCGCGTAACTGATCGCTCATCGGCGGATACGCCGCCGCGTCAGACCCGGTTATGCGGTGTCCCCGCGCCTGCAGCATTCCCGCCAGCGACGCCATCGCCGTCCCGCAAATGCCGATGAGGTGAATGTGTTTCCGCTGTCCTTCAAACCTGCTCATCGGCTTCTACTGTATCGCTTCCGCGCGCCTATGACACCGCGGCTTCCAGAAAGGAAAGAGAAGCCCCCGAGGTACACTCAAGCCGCGCGCGCACGCCAAGCGGCAGCGTCACATTCGGTCTGTTCACATGCCCGCACTGAAGCCCAATCGCGATTGCCCCGGTGAAGTCCCGCAGGTTGTGCAACAACGCTGCCTCTATTAATTCTGCCTCACTTCTATCTGCCGCGCACTGCACCATGTCACCGAAAACAATCCCGCGCACATGCTGCAGCACACCCGCATACTGGAGGTGCAGCAACATGCGGTCCCACTGGTACGCCCTGGTGCCAACTTCTTCAAGAAACAGAATGACATCCTCATCCGGCAATCGCATTGCATACGGAGTGCCCAGTGACTCCACCAGCAGCGCCAGGCACCCACCGAACAGCCTTCCTTCGACTGCCGGTCCAGCACGCAAAGCGCGCATGCCCTCGCGCTCTCCCACGCTCCACGGCTCAGTCTGCTCCAGGGCACACCTCCATGACCGCACATCCACGCCTTGCTCCAACCCGCCCTCGCGCGCGAAATCTGGTGACAGCATCGGCGCATAAAACGTGTGCACGCCGCACGTCTGCGCGAACCACAGATGCAGCGTGGTGGGATCGCTGAAGCCCAGAAACGGCTTGGGATGCGCACGGATCAGGTCGGCATCCAGCAGAGGCAGCAGCTCCGCCGTTCCCCATCCGCCCCGCGTACACAGCAACGCATCGATCTTCGGATCAGCAAATGCGGCATGAAGATCCGCCGCCCGCGCTGCCGCAACGCCCGCGTAGTACAGCGGGCCACTCGCCAGCGCGGACGGCATCAGCACCGGATCGTAGCCCAGCAACCGCAGCCGCTCCAAGCCAAGGCGAGCAAGCGGTTCCTTCGGCGCGCTTGCAGGCGACACCACCGCGATGCGAGCTCCCGGCCGCAGCCGCTGTGGCTTAATCACCGCGCGTCCAACCCTGCCACGCTTACCTGGCCCACGCAGATGATTTCCGCCGGTCCTGTCAGCAGCATCTGACCGTTCTCCGGCCACGTCACCTGCTGTGACCCACCCAGCGAACTCGCAATCAGCGAGCGTTCGCAGCCGCGCAGAACAATACTTGCTGCCGCCGAAGCGCATGTCCCCGTCCCAGATGACGCGGTCGGTCCCACGCCGCGTTCAAAGATGCGAAATGCAATCTCGCCGGGCGTTAGAACCTGAACGAACTCCACATTCGTCCCCTGCGGAAACTCAGGATGCGTGCAGATACTCGCGCCCAGTTCCTGCCACGGGATGTCACCCACGCCAAAGTCAGGTCGACCGGTGAAAATCACAAAGTGCGGATTACCGACATCCACTACCGCGCCGGCGACACCACCCACGACGGCCACCTCCACGGTTGCCGTTTCGACCTGAGGCAACCCCATGGATGTCTCGATCCAGCAGTATTCCGCATCGCGCTCCATCACGCGGCAGGTGCGCATGCCGCCCAGCGTTTCCAGCTTTGCCTCGTGCAACCCCTCGCTGTAGGCGAGCCACGCCGCCACGCAACGCGTGCCATTTCCAGATAGTTCAGCTTCTGAACCATCTGCATTGAACAGCCGCAAAGCCATCGTCCCGTCTCCGCGCCGGTGAAGGAACTCCACCCCATCGGCACCCACGCCCGTGCTCCGCGCACACAGCAGCCGCGCCATCTCCGCATGACGTCCCTTTGCCAAATCCTCGTCAATGATCAGGAAATCATTCCCGCACGCATGTGCCTTCACAAACGGAATCAATGCGTGTCTCCTGCCATTAACTCACTGCTGTACAGCGTGGCGCATGGCTGGCCCGTGTGGCACATCACCTCGATCTCCTTCAGCCCCTCAGGATGCGCCGCCACTGCCTTCGACACCGGATCACCCGCCAGCGCCACCACCAGGCTTGCATACTTCGCCGGCTGCACACGTGCCCGGTCGAAGCTTTGCGAATCCAGCGGGCTGATCAGCGTCTTCAGAGGCAGGCCAGCATCCTGAATCGCGCCGATGTGATCGGTCGTGTCAAACATGATCGTTCCTCCCGCATACAGCCGCAAAATCTCCTTCGACAACTCCACTTCAAACGGAATCCGCGTGCGCGCGTTCACCACGCCTTCCTCATACACCAGCGGCGGCGCGGAGAGCCACTTGGGAACCCTCGGGTCACCCGTGACCTCGTTCCCACCCAGCAGCCGGTTCGCCAGCAACCCGAACGTACCCATCATGGCGAACACGTTTACGATGAGGCACACCAGCACTGTGAAGAAGAACGCGTCCGCCCACTTCACGCTCCTCACCCGCAGCCATCGCTCCACCGTGGCAAGCGTCATTGCCGTTCCGATGCCGAGCGCGGGCAGCAGCTCCATCCCGTAGCGCGTGTTGTAATACGCCCCCGGATACATCTGCGGCACAAACATGGGCACATGCCCCCACGCCACCGAGTACACATAAAAGGGCAGCGGCAGCCACAGCAGAAGCGCAATCCGCGACAGCTTGCCCTTCCACTGCAGCCAGGCCCCAATCAACGCCGCCACCATCACGCCAAAGCCAAGGTCATACGCCACCGCATCCACCTGCGCAGCGCGCGTGAAGTACAGCAACGCCCATCCCGGGTTGTACATGCCCCGCCGGGGCGCGGCACCCACCGGAGTCGTCTTACGCTCAATCGCTGTAGCCGAATACGGCCCACGCATGAAGTCCAGCCAATCACCCTCGTACTTCGCGTTGTACGCAAACCACAGCAGCGGACCCGCGACAGCCAGCACCGTCATGGTTAGGAAAGCTAACCGTGTTGCCTGCCTCGTCTCGGGACCAGAGCGCCACCACGCGACCGCCAGCACGGCCCATATGACCGCGCCGATGATCCATCCGTCATAGCGCGTAAACACCATCGCCATGGTCAAGAGGCCGCTCACGATCATGCGGATGCTCGCCGTTACGCGCCTGCCCGTGCCCAGCGCCTCCACCGCCTCATACGCGACGACCGTCGCCCACAGCAGCAGCGCCAGAAACAGCGGCTCCGTCATCGCCGTTGTGGAGAGATACAGGAGGTTCGGATTGAGCGCAAAGAACGCCGTCGCCGCAAACGCCCATGGCGCGGACACCAGCTTGCGTCCCAGCGCATAGCACCCCGTCACGCCCGCGACATACGCCGCCAGCGACGGCCACGCCCCCGCCAGGCCGTTCTGCCACCACTCCATCCGCTGAGCAAACGGCATCATCAGCAGATGCGGCAGCGGCAGCCACACACCGCCCAACTGCGCCAGTCCGGGATACCGAGCATCCAGGATGCGCCGCGCGATGCCCAAGTGCGCCACCGCATCGCCGTACAAAAGCATCCACCCGCGCGATGCGGAGACGGCTAACGCAAGAAACCCAAGGATCACTGCCGCGAACGCAATCGGACGAAGCTCTTTCCGCGTGGCGGGATAGATGCCATTGAGGTCGCGCGGTTCACGCGCAACCGTGCGTGGCGAGCGCAGCGACCGCCCGGGCGTGACCCTACGCGGCATCGAGGTCCAGGTGCGAGATTTCGCGGAACATCTGAAAACGCTCGTCAATCTCCTCGCGCGTGGTCTCCTGCAGTCGCTCCGTGCCAAACCGCTCGACCGCAAATGATCCCATCACGCCGCCATAAAACAGCGCTTTGCGAAAGACCTTCGGCGTCAGTTCCGGCTGCGATGCAATGTAGCCGTAAAAGCCGCCCGCGAACGAGTCCCCCGCCCCGGTTGGGTCGACCACCTGCTCAAGCGGCAGCGCAGGAGCGCGAAATGAAGTTGCGCTCGATCCGGTGCCAAACGACCGCTCACTGAAGAACGCCGTCGCGCCAAACTCACCATGCTTGATGACCACCGAGCGGGGTCCCATGCTCATCACCTTCTTCGCAGCAGTGACAAGGTTGTGCTCTCCGCTCAGGAGCCGCGCCTCACCGTCGTTGATGATGAGGATGTCTTCCTCGCGCAACACTTTCTCCAGGTTCGTACGATGGTCGTTGATCCAATAATTCATCGTGTCGCCCGCAACCATTTTCACGTTTGGCATCTGCTGCCGCACCCGCAACTGCAACACCGGATCGATATTCGCCAGAAACAGATACTCGGAACCTTTGTAAGTCGCCGGTATTTTCGGATCAAAGGTGCCAAAGACGTTCAGGTCCGTCCTCAGCGTCGTCGCCTCGCTCATCGCACCTTCATAACTGCCGGTCCAATGGAAAGAGTGACCGTCCGCATGTTCAATGCCGGAGGTGTCAATCCCCTTAAGGGTCATCACAGCTTCATGCTCTAACGTGAAATCATGGCCTACGACACCAACTACACGCACTTGTGTAAAGAACGAAGCTGCCAACGAGAAGTGAGTGGCCGCACCGCCAAGTACCTTCTCACGCTTACCCGAAGGCGTAGTCAACGTGTCAAATGCAACAGAACCAACAACAAGAATAGACAAACGTCTCCTCGTTCCTCTCGTGTTTCGTTGCGTAGCTAGTGCCTCAATTGAGGTCGGTTCTCGTCAGCACGCAGCGACTCCGATAGCTTGCTCAACATCCGGGCGACTCGACAGCACAGCGCTTCCACATTCCAAAATCTTCCTGATGCAAATAGCCCAGCCGGGAAGCAATGATGAGCTGCGTCTGCAACTCCGCGTTTGAACCCTTTGCAATGGCTGCAAAGTTTGCAAAGTCGCGCTTGGTATTCCGTGCTGATTCCTCCGCAATGTTACTCGGCACGGACACGGCACAACGGCGCATCTGTGAGGTAAGACCGTATATCTCGTGCTTTGGAAAAGCCTCGGTCAATCTATAAACCTCGGTGGTAAGGTCCATGGCTCGCTGCCATATATCGAGATCTCGGAAGGCTTTCGACATGGGGGACCTACGGGTCTGCTAATAACGTTAGAAACGAGGAGACGATTAGAAACGATCTACTCATACTTATCCAAAAAGATCGCTAGCTTCTCGCGTGTCTCGGCTGGAATGAGCTTCTTGTCCGTCATGATCGCGAACTTCAAGGCGGAAGCCACCGGCGTGCCGCTGTTATCCTTTGGCAGAGTCTTCACCGCGCCGCGTAGAACCTCCTGCGCATTTGCCGTATTGTCACGAATCACCTTAATCACCTGCTCCACGGTTACATCGTCGTGGCCTTCGTACCAGCAGTCGTAGTCGGTGACCATGGCGAGGGTGGCGTAGCTGATCTCCGCTTCGCGGGCCAGCTTGGCTTCCTGCAGGTTGGTCATGCCGATCACGTCCGCGCCCCAGCTGCGATACAGGTTCGACTCAGCGCGGGTGGAGAACTGCGGACCCTCCATGCACACATATGTGCCGCCCAGCTTGCCCACCACACCTGCATCTTTGCAGCCCTGATCAAACGCCTTCGCCGCCACGGCGCACACCGGATCACCAAAGGCCACGTGACCCACGATGCCGTCGCCGAAGAACGTCGCGTTGCGCGCAAACGTGCGGTCAATAAACTGGTCAGGGATGACAAAGTCCGTCGGCTTATGCTCTGCTTTCAGAGAACCCACTGCGGAAATCGACAGGATAAAGCTGACTCCCAGCTTCTTCATCGCATAGATGTTGGCGCGGAAGTTCAGCTCGCTGGGCGGGATGCGATGCCCTCGACCATGCCGCGCCAAAAACGCGACGCGCCGCCCCTCCAGCGTGCCCAGCACGAAGCTCTCCGACGGTTCACCAAACGGCGTCTCCATCTTGATCTCGCTGGTGTCTGTCAGACCCGGCATCGTGTACAACCCGCTGCCGCCGATGATTCCGATCTCCGCTTGCGCCAAACTTGTCTCCTGCACAGCCGCTGAAATCTGACGAGGGAAGAAAGCAGACCTCAGCGGCTAAAGCCGTATTGTATGTGTTGCACGTACGGCATAGCTAAAGCTATGCCGTTCCGAAAGCGGTTTCACCTCTGCTGCGACTCATTACGGGTTGCACTTACGGCATGGCTAAAGCTATGACTTCCGAAAAATCCAGTTGCAGCAGTTGCGTATCAACCAAGGCTGAGTATACCGGCGCTTACCGTAGAAGATGCCGTGCTGAAACCATCGCCGCACGCGGTACACCGATGCCCGGCAGCATTCGCGACAGCCGCAGCGCCAACTCGCCTCGCGGCACAGCAACATCCGCCGTCATCAGCGGCCCATGACCCTGTGCATCCCGGAACAGCGTCTCCAGTTGCTTCGCCGTGGCGCGGTCGTACCCTTCAGACACGAACACGCCCTTATCTTCCAGTGAAAGCCACACATCGCCCTCCGCCGTGGTATAGAGCTGGTGATCGCCATCGCCATCCTGCAGTTCCACGCGCTTCAGCGAGTCGTACTTGCGCGGCAGCTCCTCCGCATACACCTTGAGAAAGCTCCGCGCCGAATCGCGGTTCTTCCACTGCGAGTAGTACAGAATGCCAATCGAACCCGGCAGTGCCTTCTGCGCCGCTGTCGCCGCGCGCCGCTGCGCCGCGTAGTAGATGCCGCCATCCCACGCGACAGAAACCGGACCCGCAATACTCTGCCCGCCAAACAACTCGGAAAGAATGCGCACATCCAGCTCGCCCATCACGCCCACGTCATACGGGTCCCACTCCTTATCCAGCAGCGGGTGGATATCCGGCATGGTCAGCAGCGGAACGGGGCGGCGCGCGATGTAATCCTCGGGATGCATGACCTCGTGCGACGACGTTGGGGGACGGTCCAACGCGCCCGCGAATGCAGCATCCACGCTGCGCTGCGTCAGCAATGCCTGCTCAAACCCAAGCCCAGCGCTGTACGGAAACAGCAGTGACTCTTGCAGCAGCAATGGAGCGCGCGCCAGCACCGGCGAATCGGTCGTGTCCGTTGACATGCTGCGAACGCGATCGCCTAGCTCCGGCGCGGTGGCCAGCGTCTTACCGCTGTCCTTCAACTCGTAATCCACAAAGGCCACCATCGCCTGACCTTCCGTGACGGCCTCGCGCGCCGTAGAAGCCTCATCCAGCGCGATGTGCTTGTTGTCATCCGCGACGTTCTTGCTGATGTTCTCCGGCTCTGGATTGCCCCACTTTTCCAGGTGCACATGGTCGTCCTGCACGGCGTGCGTTAACTCGTGCGCCAGCACTGGCCGCTGCTCATCCGGGGACACCCAGTCCATCAGGTTCACGGTGCGGGTCTTCGGCTCGTAGTACGCGGCCACCTGCTCCGTCAGGAGATTCAGCAAGAAGGGCCGCAGCTGAAAATCGCGGTCCAGCAGGCCAAACTTCTTCAGCACCAACTCTGAGCGCTCCAGCCGCTTGGTGCCCTCGTCGTCATTCATCTTCTTCGCAAGTTCGCGCTTCACCTCGTCGCGGGTCAGAAGTTTGCGCTTCACGGGATGCGTCGAAGGCAGATGCGTGTCTTTGCTGACAAATACCAAAATCTCATCCACCGACCGGAACAGCGCCGCGGCCTGATCCTTCGTCATGTGCGTGTCGCTGCCCATGGAGGCCATCGGCTTGCTCTGCGCGGCAGTCGCGGGCGGCGGATTGACCGGAGCAGCGGGAGGCGGTGCCGCCGTTTGCGCGGCCAAACACACGGGCAGCATCATCGCAAACAAACATCCACCGACCACCAAAGAGGAACGAAGCAAAGGTATCAAGGGTTAAGAGACTCCAGATGG
>CAXTXE010000024.1:0-57290 GCA_964248165.1 uncultured Terriglobus sp. | reverse complement strand
CTGGAGAGTCCATCATCCCGCAAAGGGCGGGATTCGTCAACTATATAATTGCCCTAAAAAAACATTGACGCCCCGCCAGAACATACTGTCACGATAAAGTGCGATGAGTACCAGGAGAACAAGTAAGCTCTTTAAAACTGCTGACTTCGAAGCTTTGACTCTTGCACTCACGACAAGTGAAACGGTGAGCAGCAGGTAAGCATGCTCTTCGACCGCAAGGCTCCAGGTATGCGCGACGCCACCGAGATAATTCTGTATGTTGAGGAGGTTCCCTAGCAACTGATGCACGGTGCGATGCCGCGTCAGCAGCATCACAAGCAAAAACACATAGTACTGCGGCCAAATCTTCAACCCGCGGCGGATGAGGAATCTCTTTGCGTCGATCGCGCCTTTCCGGTCCCACTCACGCAGCAGGATTCCTCCAACCAGAAATCCGCTCAGGACAAAGAACATCGCGACGCCAAGATCGCCGGTCCGAAAAGGAAGGTGGGCTCGCTGGAACAGTTCAGTGGTATGGAAATCCACAACCATCAACACGGCCAGACCACGTATAAAATCCAGATGAATTTCGCGTTTCGGCGCAGGGCGAGAAGGCTGCCCTTTACTCATAGGAAAGCGCCTCGATGGGATCCTTACTCGCCGCTTTCAGAGCCGGATAAATTGCTCCTAACATTGCCCCTGCCAGTGCGATGAGTACTGCGGCGAGAACCCAACCAGGAGTTACTGCAAACTCCAGCACCGGCACACGCAGATGAAGGATCGCCTTCAAGAGATACGTCGCGAGCACTCCAACGACGATGCCACAGATCGCTAGAAGACTCGTCTCCCGCAGAACAATCCCAACGATGTAAGCCTTGGAGGCTCCGAGCGATTTCAGAATCCCCATCTCACGCGTGCGCTCCATCACCGCCGTGTACATCGACTGGAAGATCACGATGAAACCAATAATCACGGCGATGCCGATGACGACACGCAAACCGATGTTGAAGGCCGGCAGCTTCTCCGGCGTTAACTGAGAGAGAAACTCATCCAAGGTTTGCACGTCCCATTGTTGCAAACCATCTGTTGCATGGATCTCGTTCTTCACCTCGTTCTGCCACTTAGGCGCACCATCTGTCCGGATGTAGAAGACGCTGCAGCGATTCCCGGTTCCGTTGATCGCGTTGATCGTCTCCAGTGGAATAAATTTACGTCCGCCTTTGCCATGCTCCACGATGCCGGAAATGGTAAAGAACCGGCCCAGAACCAGGGTTTTGTCACCTGCATGGATGTTCTTGCTTGGGCTGGCGAAGACGTCATCCACAATGATGCTGTCCGGCCCGGTAAATGGACCTCCCTCCTTGAACACAAATGGACGCAGTGCGTTGAAGCTCTGGTAGTCGATACCGTAGATGTTCTCCAGATTGCCACTGGCGGTGAGCTGGATGTACACCGGTGCAGCCACCTTCACGTGCGGCAGCTTCTCAAGCACCTGCTCTACCTTGGCGGATGCGGGTGCGCCACTTACCCCAATCAAATTGGACGTGGTACCCGGTTTTGCAATCACATCTCCACCGATGCCGCTGGTGCGGGTCTTCTGCCCATTCAACATGCCCAGCATGATCGCGGCAATCGACAGGATCATGATGACTTCGATAGCCACAGCCAACGCCGAGATCAGCGAACGCAAGGGGCGGTGGACGAGGTTTCCTACGACAAGCTTGTTCATGCAGTTTCCTGTCCTGCTCTACCGGACCGTTCCGGGGAGCACATGTGGTTCGGCAAAGTTCGGCCGCTTCGGCGCAATCGCAAATGCGCCAACAACGGGAGCGACATAGGTTGTAATAACTTGCGCCGCGATGACTGCCAGCGAGTATGTAGTAGCTCCGTACACCAAGGCACTTAACAGACCTTCAGCAGCTTGATGAGCAAACGCTACGAAATAGAGCAGCGCCCACGGTCCATCCGCGACACTCCCAGTTAAAGAATCGCACACAATGAACAGCATCAGAAACATGCCGCAGATAATTACTGTGACACCCAACCAGTGACCCGCATGGTACGCTTCCGCATACGGCGTAAATGAAATGCCGGTCGTGTAATCCTCTTCTCCAACTACGCCAACGATATGCCCATATACGTTTCCGGTAAGCAGCGTTGGTTTGTCCGGATATAGGTATCGCGGGATCGCATTAGCGAAGTAACTCCAAACCACATCCAACGATCCCGGACTGCCATGATCGGTCGCGTAAATTAACGCATCGTCAATCGGAACCACAGTAAGCCTGTCCAGCAATCCTTGGGGCTGATTAAACCAGTGGTAATCAGCAGCAGCCAGGTAGCGATCGACCTGCGACCGCTCGTAGAGGTCACGGGTTTGCAAAGGGTGACTTAGAAGGTCGATGGCTGTGTCAACCCGGCTGACACCGGCAACCTTATAAACACGTCCGACTTGTGAAAATGGTGTCAGGATTGTCAATGCCGGGACTGCTATCGCGATCAATATAGCCGCCCGCTTCCAAGTGAGCCGATAGCCAGACGCCACTGCGGCAATGGCCCATGCAACACTGGCTGTGAACATACCTTCTTTTGAAAACTCCAATAAGCCGGACAGCGTGTTGTAAAGCCATGCGATGAACGCCACCCAGGTGAAAGATCGCCTGCCATCTGTCTCCTTCAGCCTGTAGGACACCGAAAGCAGGATCGCAAGAATGCCGAAACGATTGAACTGGCTAACGGTGCCGGTAATGGATCGAGGGGCGGCGTACGTAACGGCAATCGAGAGGATCAAGCAACCCAGCGCAACCTGGTCCATTCGCACGTTCTGTAACGTGTTGCGCAGCAAGGGAGGCCGGCGTCGAAACCGGCGATTAAGCAGCGATGCAACCAGCATGGCACACATACCGGTGACGTACACCGTCAACGTGTACTGCGCGTCAGTCAGATTGGTATTCAGCGGTTCGCCCAGTACCGCCTTCATCACGATGCCCAGAATTGCGGAAAGAAGCGCATTGAAGAAGATATAGGCGCCGCTGGGGTACTGCAGACCACCCGCTGCGTTGAACGCGAGCGCGGCCAGGATGATGAACGCCCCTGCCGTGCACGCCAGCAGGGCTGTGGTGCCCTGTATCATCTGCACAATGACAAGCACCAGGACGAAGGACAACACCCACTTCATCGGAACGTGCGAGGGTAGACTGACCTTCATGCCTGCCCAAGTCTAACAAAGCGGCTACTCCCACCTGACACTGCTGCCGCGAGACACCTGCTGGAAACAGATCAGCTTGCCTGAGCCACTATCGCGTTCTCCGGCCGTGCAGCACTTGCGCTGGGCGCAACTGAGCCAAAGGACACGCGCTGCGGCAGCGGTACACGAACGCCGCTCTCATCAACCTCATTGGATTCAACGTAGAAGTGCGTCAGGTTTGCCACTCCAAACGATGTTGTAATAGCAACGTCCGCAGCGTCACGCCCGGTAGCCATTAACAAACGGCCCAGCCGCGGTTCATTGTGCCGGGCATCCATATCCCACCAGCGGCCGCCCAGCCATACCTGGTACCACGCGGAAAAATCCCCCGGACCTGAGAACGGTATTCGAATGTCGCCCAGATATCCGGTGACATACCGGGCCGGGATATTCATCGCGCGGCTCAACGTGATTGCCAGGTGCTGGAAATCGCGGCACACGCCCTCACGTTCCGTGTACACATCCATCGCGGTCTTGGTGGGCCGGGCCTTTGCGTAGTCGAAGCGCACCTTCCAGTGCACCCAGTCGCGGATGGCCATGGCCCGCTCACCTCCTGGCGGCAGATTGCTGAAGAGGTCATAAGCAATCGCACTGAACCGGTCCACTTCGCAGTACCGGCTCGCCAGCAGGAACTGCAGTATGCCGGGCGGCAGATCCTCCACGCATTGCTGCTCGACGCCGAATGGCTGCGGATCAGGCGTCTCGACTATTTCCACGGTGTTCTTTCCGCTTAGCCGCAGCGCACCGGGAGGAGCGTGGAACCGGGCGCACCTGTTTCCGAAGCTGTCCATGTAGCTTTCCGGCAACAGGTTGGTGATGCTGTTTGCATCGATATGCTCTACGGAAAGCTCGTCACCAGAGCGCAGCGACCCGTCCAGCGCAGGATGCAAGTGTAGAAGGGCGACCATGGGGGTGTCGCCTGGAAGGTGAAACTGAATGTCAAATTCGTTCTGAATCAACATGACCGCACGTTCCTGTTCAACTGCACTAACAGAATAGCCTGTTCGCAGATTCAGCAGATCCTGAATGGGTTAGCTCAAACACTACTTGCCTTGCAGGCTGACGGCCTACACCGGTTCTTTGCTCGCTCACTCCGATTTGCAGCTTGCCCTCGGAAATCGCGGCAACCGATGCATAACCCAGCGAACATCAACGCACGTTTTAATGAATGGTCCTGCTGCCTGACGGCTAATAGCGGTATGTCTCCGCCTTGTACGGACCCTCGACCGCCACACCGATGTAGTCCGCCTGCCGCTTGGAGAGGGTTGTCAGTTTGACTCCGATCTTCTCCAGGTGCAGCCGCGCCACCTCTTCATCCAACTTCTTCGGCAAGACATACACGCCCACCGCATAGCTGTCGCGGTTCGCCCACAGGTCAAGTTGGGCCAGTGTCTGATTGCTGAAGCTGTTACTCATCACGAAGCTTGGATGGCCCGTCGCGCAGCCCAGGTTCACCAACCGGCCCTCGGCCAGCACGAAAATCTGATGCCCGTCCGGAAAGCTGTACTTATGCACCTGCGGCTTGATCTCCAGCTTTTCGACATCACGAGCACCGTTCAGCCGGTCCATTTGTATCTCGTTGTCGAAGTGGCCTATGTTACAGACGATCGCCTGATCCTTCATCCCCTGCATGTGCTCGAAGGTGATGATGTCCACGTTGCCCGTGCACGTCACGTAGATATCGCCGCGCCCCAGTGTCTCTTCCAGCGTCGTGACCTCGAAACCTTCCATCGCCGCCTGCAGCGCGTTGATCGGATCGATCTCCGTCACCACCACGCGCGCGCCCATGCCGCGCAGGCTGTGCGCCGAGCCCTTGCCCACATCGCCGTAGCCGCAGATCACCGCGACCTTGCCGCCCATCATCACGTCCGTGGCCCGCTTGATGCCGTCTGCCAGCGACTCGCGGCAGCCATACAGGTTGTCAAATTTGCTCTTGGTCACGGAGTCGTTCACGTTGATCGCGGGCACCAGCAGCTTGCCCTTTTTCATCATGTCGTAGAGCCGGTGCACGCCTGTCGTGGTCTCCTCTGACACCCCGCGCCATTCCTTCGCCAGCTTGTGCCAGTGCTGCGGATCCTCCTCCAACACCTTCAGCAGAAGCCGCTGAATCACCGCCTCTTCCTCGCTGCCAGCCATGCCGTCCACAAAGCTGCGATCACCGTCTTCCAGCTCGTAACCCTTGTGGATCAGCAGCGTCACATCGCCACCGTCATCCACCACCAGCTGCGGCCCCTTGTTATCCGGAAAGCTCAGCGCCTGGTACGTGCACCACCAATACTCTTCCAGCGTCTCGCCCTTCCAGGCAAACACCGGCGTGCCGGTCTCCGCAATGGCTGCCGCCGCGTGATCCTGCGTGGAGAAGATATTGCAGCTGGCCCAGCGCACGTCCGCACCCAGGTCCTTGAGCGTCTCGATCAGCACCGCCGTCTGGATCGTCATATGCAGCGATCCGGTGACCCGGACTCCCTGTAGCGGCTTGTCCGCGGCATACTTCGCCCGAATGCTCATCAGCCCCGGCATCTCCTGCTCCGCAATGTCGATCTCCTTGCGCCCCCAGGCGGCCAGCGAAAGCTCGGCAACCTTATACGATAGGTTTTCGCCAGTAGCGTGAACAGTTTCCGGCGTCAAGACAGCAGTAGCCATGGAACAAAACCTCTCAATCATGTCTTCTGCAAGGGTAGCACCGCTGACTCGCATACATGCAGGCGAACGCACCAAGACGACCAGGCACTGACCCTACTAACGCGTCCCGCCCGCCTTCAGCGCGGGCGGCAGGAGGGCCGCACGCTGACAGACATGCGCTCGCTGTATGTCGGCCAGCAAATTGTCCGCAAGGTGCAGGCCAACACTCAGGATCCGCAAGCCGCTGAAGCCCTCTACCTCGTCCTCCGTATGATTCGTTACCGCTGCGTTGAGCCCGCACCCACAAACCCGCAAGTACTCCAGTACAGTTCGAAACCCACGCAGGAGGCAAAGGATCTGCTCCAACTAAAGCAGGACGCCTCACGCCTGCTGCGCCGTTACTACGCCGCCTCACCCTGGACCAAGAAGGCCGCACCATTCGCCGGATAGCCTTGAGCCATTGCAGGCTATCCTAAGTATCAGGAGTGAATCCGCTGACTTGCTGACTCGCTTCACCTTCTGACTTGCTGTCATATGATTCAAGTGATTGACTACAAAGCGGGCAATCTCACCAGCGTCGTCAAGGCACTGCGCTATCTCGGCGCGGAGACGCATGTCACGCAATCGCCGGACGATGTGCGCCAGGCAGATAAGATCGTCCTCCCTGGGGTCGGCCACTTCCGTGCCACGCAGCTTCTGCACGACCTGCAGTTAACTGAAGCGACGCGCGAAGCAATCGCCCGTGGCGTGCTCTTCCTTGGCATCTGCGTCGGCCTCCAATGGCTGTACGAGGGTTCGACGGAGGCCGAATCCACCGACGGCCTCTGCCATTTTGGCGGCGCGTGCGAACGCTTCCCCGCCACATACAACGGCGAGGACCTGAAAAGCCCGCACGTCGGCTGGAACTCGCTCGAAGACATCCGTCCAGATTCACGCCTCTTGCGCAACATCGCCGACGGCAGCTTCGTCTACTACACTCACTCCTGGCGAGCACCTGTGGACGCAGACACCGCCGCAACCACCAGCTACGGTGGTTCCTTCACCGCAGCCGTAGAGCGCGGCAATGTCATGGGCGTTCAGTTCCACCCGGAGAAATCCGGCGACACCGGTCTGCGGCTGCTGCGAAACTTCGTGAAGTTTTGATGTCCGTGCGTCTGTAGTAATATGGTGGCTCGGGAAGCGCCTATGCATCACTATTGCGCAACCGAGCTACATAAGGGCTCCTGCGGGAGCCCTTTTCCTTTGAGGCGGCAATGAAACGCACAGCAATCTTCGTAGATGCCGGGTATCTCTATGCTCAAGGTTCTGCTTGCCTGCAGGGCAGTAAAGCTAAGCGTGAGAACTTGCAACTGGCACACGACGTTTTCGTGGCAAAACTCATCCATCTCGCGCAGATGATCCAGCCGCAAGCGCCATTGCTCCGTATTTACTGGTATGACGGTACGTCCCGCGGCCCAACCCAGGATCATCGCACGCTCGCTGACTTAGACAATTTGAAGCTGCGCCTTGGTTTCATCAACAGCGTTGGTCAGCAAAAGGGCGTTGACTCGCTGCTTGTAACAGATCTCGTGGAGCTTTCGCGCAACAGCGCCATCTGCGATGCGCTCCTGCTTGGGGGCGATGAAGATCTACTCATTGGTGTACAGATCGCCCAAAGCTTTGGGGTAAGAGTGCACCTGATTGGGATTGAGCCTTCTCGTGGCTCTCAGTCGCTGCAATTGCGTCAGGAGGCCGATACGAAGCACGAGTTTTCTTCAACGGAAGTGGGCACGTTCCTTCAGATGATCTCATCCGCTCTGCCGCCGTCAGTCTTCGCCGCTCCGCCCGCGTTATCGTCCGCATCTGAACCCGCCCCTTCGGGACTTGTGGTCTCCCCGGGTCTGAAACAGAGTCTGACAGATGGTATTCAGAGCGTGCTTCAACGTCTCAGCCCAGACGAGACCGCCAACCTTGCTCAGGCTATTGAGCGAACTCGCTCTGTGCCCATGGTCCACGATGGCCGGGTACTTGCCTCTTGCCGGACAAGCCTGGGAAGAGACCTCACCATGGAAGAGAAAAAGGTTATGCGAGCCCTGCTTACAGCAGCGCTCAAGGGCTAATCCTGACAAAGAACATGCTGACAAAGCGCATCATCGCCTGCCTTGACGTGCGTGCTGGACGCGTCGTCAAAGGCATCCAGTTTGTCCACATCGTCGACGCGGGTGATCCCGCCGAGCTGGCGCACCGTCATGCCGCTGCGGGTGCCGACGAGATCGTCCTTCTCGACATTACCGCCACGCACGAGGGCCGCGGCACGCTGATCGACACCGTCAAGCGCACAGCGGCGGAACTCTTCATTCCCTTCACCGTGGGCGGGGGCATTCGCTCCCGCGAGGACGCTGCGGCTGTGTTCGAGGCTGGAGCGGACAAGGTCAGTATCAACTCCGCAGCCATCGCCCGGCCCGAACTCATCGCCGACATCGGCGCGAGCTTTGGCGCGCAAGCCGTGATCGTGGCCATCGACGCCCGCCGCAGGCCAGACGCAACCCATCCCGTACGCGAGGCCGAGGTCTACGTCAGCGGCGGGCGCAAGCCGACGGGCCTACGCGTGGTTGATTGGGCACGTGAAGCCGAGCAGCGGGGAGCCGGCGAAATCCTGCTGACCAGCATGGACGCCGACGGTACCCGCGCCGGCTTCGACAACGAACTCACCGCCCTTGTGAGCGAGGCCGTGCAGATCCCAGTGATCGCCAGCGGAGGCGCGGGCAATGCTCAGCACTTTGCCGACGTCTTCAGCGGCGGCAAAGCCGACGCCGCCCTTGCCGCCAGCATCTTTCACTTCGGCGTGACGGATTCGTGGGTGCTGAAGCGGGAACTGCAGGCGCGAGGGATCCCGATGCGCCTGTAGAAGCTGTGGCGCGTGCCTCGAATTGCCGTGGACAGCAGGTTCCTGGACCGCTCCGTGCCGTTCGCATCCTACCGCGGTAGAGGCACGGTGAAGCATGGATCATCCCCACCTGCAAGAGCAGATCGAACTGATCGCACGCCACGAGCAGGAATTTTTTCAGCAACGCACACCAGCGGAACGCCTGGGAGACATCATTGCCGCGTTCGCTGGCAGCTTCTCCTTCGTTTTACTTCACCTGCTCGTCTTTGCGGGATGGATCCTCTTTAATACGCTGCATGGCACCGCGCGCTGGCACTTTGACGCGTATCCCTTCCCCATGCTCGACACGCTTGTCGCAATGGAGGCCATTCTGCTGGCAAGCTTCATCCTGATGCGCCAAATCCGCATGGGCCGCCGCTCAGACGAGCGCGATCACCTGGTTCTACAGATACTTCTCCTAACAGAGAAGGAGACAACGAAGCTGCTGGAGATTAATCGCGAGATGGCGATGCGGCTGGGTTTGCAAAGTATCGGACGCGACCGGGAGCTTGCGGCTTTGAGCGAGGAGACGTCGATTGATGACGTGGCGGAAACCATCAGGGAAACGATGCAGCCGGAAGAGTAGAGGGCGCATGTTTGCCAGCGTGGACAAGCGTTGTGGTCAAGGGATTGCTGCCAGCGCATAATCGTTCCATGCAGTTTGGGCGCAAGAAGGTGCGTGAACCGCTGGCTGAACCGGCACTGTTTGACTACGCCGTGAAGTCGCTGGGTGCCCGGATGCAGAGCGTGCGCGACTTGCGCCGCAAGCTGCGGGATCGGGCGGAACCCGGCCCTGACGGCGACGCGGCAGTTGCGCATGTTCTGGAGAAGCTGCAGGAGATGCGCTACCTCTCCGACGAGCGCTTTGCCGCAGACTTTACGCGTCTTCGGCAGGAGAATCGCAGCCTTGGCAAACGCCGCGTGCAGCAGGATCTGCAACAAAAAGGCATCGCGTCCGATCTGATTGCGACCACGCTGGAGGCCGCGTACAGTGAGGTGGATGAGCAGGCGCTGGTACGGCAGCATATGGAACGCCGCCGCATTCATCCGCCAACCGACGAGAAGAGCACCGCCCGCGTTTTACGCCGGCTGACTGCGGCCGGCTTCTCGTCAAAGGCGATCTTCGCCGTTCTGCGCTCCATGCGCTCCGGGGGGGACGCCCTCGCCACAGCTGAGATGGAACTCCACGACGGATAGCATGCGTATGCTGGACAGGAACCTGGAAAGTACATTCTTCGCGGATGTGGCACTTACGTTAGCGCTAACGTAAACGCGACTGTGCCGCAGTAAGCCCGGTGGCCGGCAACCTGCGAGTGAAGAAACTATTCACAATGCAAAACCGAATTTTTGCCAACCTGTCGTGTTTGCAAGAATGTTTCACGTGAAACATTCTCGGGCGCGATGCAGAGCAGCCGCACATGCCCGGTGGAGTGCCGAACAGCCCCTTGCGACTTCAAGAGAGCTACGGCTTGGACGGGGAGGACCCCTGCGGAGCCTGGCCATCGGCCGGCGTTTGCTTGGTAACTTCCTGTCCGTTGTAGATAATGCGTGCGGTCGAGCGGTAACGCCGGTAGTCGGTGTACCTTACCGTGTTGCGCATGTGGATGTCGCCACCTGCACTGTAGTTTCCCGGGGCAAAGTGCACGGTGCCATCCGCTCGCGTATAGGTTGGAAACCAGTTCACAGTATCGACCTGCTCGTAATACGTGGTAAATGGTATCGAGAAGTGGCCGTGCTTGATGTCGTCCGGCACGTTCTTGCCGTTGATCATCACAATTTCCAGGTCCTTTTGATCGACCCAGACACGGCCCTGAAAGTAGCGGTGCTTCAGGTCGGCGTTCTTTGGGGTCGCGTCGAAGACATACGTGTCCAGCTCATCGACCTTCTGCTTGCCTACATACTTCACGTCGTAGTTCGGCAGGTCCTCCGTGGTAAGCACCAGCGGAATCCGCTTCGCAACGTCCTCAAGGTCATAGGCATCCAGAGTCACCCGCTCCAACGTATTCTGCGGCGCAAATACGACTGCCTCGCTGCGCGTGCCGTCCTTGTTGAAGCCAATGTCTGTGATTTGGCGGTATTCGCCATCCGGTTTACCGTTATCGTCGTTGATGGTTTGCATCACGACTGTCTGGCGGAAGACGTAGTTTTCGCGAGCCTTGGCAAACGCAGCCTCATGCTTGCCTACCTCGGCCAGAATTTCTTCCGGCGTCCTGCCCGTCAGAGGCGACGGGTCAAGTTTTCCCAGGCCATTCTGCGCAAAGGCGCTTCCCGCCACCAGAACCGCACAGATCAGGCCCCATGCCTGCCGCATCGTTTGATCTCCCGCCAGGTTAGACGCTACGCCGGGCGGAGCGGGCACCGGGGAACTTCAGTTGGCCAAAGGTCAGCTCGCCCGTGTACCTTGTATACGATTTGTCTGGGCAAGCGGGTGCGCGAAGTCGCATTTCGCCACGCCATTTGGCCGGACACAAAAAGGAGCAAACGCATGGCCAGCACAGAGAACCGCATCACCCGCCGAAACCTGCTGAAGACTGGCAGCCTGGCTGCGGGATCACTCCTGCTGTCCCGCCATGCCGCTGCCGCCAAGCCCTCGCCGGTGAGGCTGGGGATCGCCAGCTATACCTTCCGAGAATTCAAGCAACCGCCGCAGCTGATCGACTTCATGCACCAGCTCAACATGCGCAACATCAATCTAAAGGACTTCCACCTGCCCATGACACCGCTGGACGCCGTCCCCGCGGAAGCCGCCGTCTACCGCGATGCTGGCCTGGTCATTACCGGCGGCGGGACGATCTACTTCCTGAAGGACGATGACGACGACATCAGGCAGAAGTTCGACTACGCGAAGGCGGCGGGATTCCCGCTGATCGTCGGATCGCCCACGCGTGAGTGCATTGACCGGGTGGAGAGCTTTGTGAAGAAGTACGACATTAAGCTTGCCATCCATAATCACGGGCCTGAGGATAAGCAGTGGCCATCGCCGCACGACATCCTGAAAGTAGTTAGCACGATGGACAAGCGCATGGGCTGCTGCGTGGATGTGGGGCACACCATGCGCGCCGGCGACAACGTGCCGCAGACGCTGCGCGATGTGGGGCCGCGCCTGCTGGACATGCACATGAAGGACCTGAAGAGCGCGACGGAAAAGGAGAGCCAGTGCGCCGTTGGCGAGGGCATCATGCCCGTGCGCGAGATCTTTCAGACGCTCATCGACATGAAGTATTCCGGGTACGTGGACCTGGAATACGAAATCAACGGCAAGGATCCCATGCCGGGCGTCACGGAAAGCATCAACTTCATGCGCAAGACGCTGGCCGGCATGGGGTACACGGCTTAACGTTCTCCTTGTAGCGCGCGTCCGGTCCACGACGTAAATTGGCGGACCCGGTGACGCGTGCAATCGACCAACGCGCGCGTCACCTGGAGCCTCTTACTGCCAGAACCGTTTTAATGGAGGATAGTTACATGGGATTGATTACGCCAAATGAATACGATGATCTTCGCTCGCTGTATCGAGGGCAGCTTCAGTATCTGCACTCCACGGAGACACAGATCGTAAAGGGCCTGGAGAGCATGATTGAGCATGCCCAGGACACCCAGCTGCAACAGGCATTTCGCACGCACCAGCAGGAATCGGAACAGCAGGCCTCCCGGCTGGAGCGGCTTCTGACCGAGTTGCAGGGTGACGATGATGACAAGAAGGATCCGATCATCACGGGTTTGATCGGCTCTGGAACCAACATCGTCCGAGAGTCCAGCGAAGGGCCGGTCCGCGACGCAGGCTTGATCGCGACCGCGCAGAAGATCGAGCACTACGAGATCGCGTCGTATGGATCGGCAATCGCCTGGGCTGGTGTTCTGGGACTGTTGCAGCACGCCTCCGTGCTCAATCAGTCGCTCGAAGAAGAAAAGAAGACAGACGCTTTGCTGACCCGCATCTCGACTTCGCAGAACGCCGAGGCCGCGTCAGCATCAGCGTAATCATGCGCATTGAGTATAAACGGCCGCACAATGTGCGGCCTTTTCTACTGTTGAGTGCTACGGTTCTCTCTCGTGTTGAGTGCGGCTCTAAGTCGTACCTCAGAGCAAAGCCCGGGTATCACAAATTCCACCCGGCCACAGACACGCCTCGGATGCCCGATGTTCACTGTGCCGCCCCTCGTTGCGGCTGCTAGACGCGGCCCCGGCCAAAGAGCATCCAAAGCAGCACCAGGAGCACAATCAGGCTCAGTCCGCCGCCGCCGTAGTAGCCCATTCCCGGCCCCATGTAATACCCGCCACCGCCAAACACAAGAAGCAGCACAATCAAAAGAACAATCAGCATGACAAGTCCCTCTCAGGTTCAACGCCTTACCACAGCATCGAACAAACGATGACGGCTTAGAGCGCGTCAACCCGTGCCGGGATGCTTGCAGCGGAGAAAATCGCTCGCGACAAGCGTCAGGATCAAGCCGGACGTGGACCTGCTCACCCCCGGCATCATGGAAGTAATCCCCAACCGGCTCACCAGCGTCCCCACCACCCCTTGCTCTCCTGGCCTTGCATTGTGAAGAGCATTGCTGGATGCCCGCCTTATGCAGTTGCCATCTGCTCTGCCTTTTCCTCGTAGGGCTTCTTCCAGTCCTCGGCGGAGATTTTGCCGTACTGGATTGCGCTGGCTCCGCCTGCCGCCAGAAACGTGACATCGGTGAGCCCGATGAAGCCGAAAACGTGCTTCAGGTAGGGTGTCAGCATGTCGTAATTTTCGCTGTGCGTGCCCTTTTCATACGCGCCCGCGCTGGCGACGATCACCACGACCTTCTTGCCGGTGAGCGTTCCAACCGGGCCCTTCTCGGTGTAGTTCACCGTGATGCCGACCCGGACCAGGTGGTCGATCCAAGCCTTTAGAACAGCCGGGACCTGAAAGTTGTACATGGGCGTGGTGATCAGGATGGTGCCGGCGGCCTGTACCTCGGCGATGATGTCGTCTGACAGCTTGAGCGCGGCTTTATGCTCGTCAGTGCGCTGATCGCCTGGCGAAAAGGCACCGCCGATCCATTGCACATCCACATAGGTGGGTTGTTGCTTTGCAAGGTCACGAGCAACGACGGTTGCACCGGGGTGGGCAGTCTGCCAGCTTTCAAGGAACGTTTTGCCGAGCTGGCGCGAGTACGAGGCGTCGCCGCGCGGGCTGACGTCCACTTTCAACAGAGAAGGCATCGGAGAACTCCTGCAAGGGGTTTACTTGCAGAAATCGGATGATGCTTCGATACCGGGCGATTCATGTTCAGGTCCATCCGGCGCAACCACTGTGTGAACGCTCAGCAACGGGCGGCGTGTTGCAGGATTGCACCGTTTGTCCATACACCCGCTTTGCTGGCGGATTCACCGTCCCAGCCTTGCAGGTAAAAGATGTCTTTGGGATGAACGGCACCGCTGCCCCGGCGGAAGGTGGCGGCGGCGGTCCTTCGCTCCTGCTCCGTGCCAAGTTGTTCTGGACGTCCTTCGCGGCGGTCGCGCTGCATTCCCCGGCGGTCGGATTGGCGCCGCTCGACTTTCAGTGCGCGCAGATCAGGCAGGCCAATGCGGCGGTCGCGGCTCTTATTGCGGCGATCCATTTGTGATTTCAGGCGGTTATGCTGGGAGGCCAACGCGGCACCCGCGACGCGCCGCAGGGCACCGCTGTCCACCGCTTCCGTGGGGTCTGTCAGGAATAGAAAACCACGGCCGCAGACGGGGCACTGCACGTCATAGGCGGTCTCGGAAGAAAGACAGGCAATCGTCACGGAACTCTCCAGAACGGCTGCGCCTTGCGGGCTGCAACCGGAACGCTGAACCGGCGCATGTTACTTCAGACAAGCGCCGGCATTGGGGTGTTGACAGCAAGCTCAACCGTAAAGCCACATTGCGGATGGTCACCGCTGTGAACTTCCCTATGGTGCCTGCGAAGGGCATGTTGGACCAGAGTGCGCATCGCAGCGCGCTGATGTTGCGTGACGCGTTTGGAGAAGAGCAGAAATCCCTGGCCGCAGACCGCACAACGGATATCGCTTTCCAGGTTGGAAGGGACGCATTCGACCGGCATACGTTTTCTCCTTCCTTAAGAGAACGGCAGCCTGGGAGAAGAAGTGAGGCAATGGCTGCACACAGACTGTTTCGGCGGGGGAGACGGACTGCGCGATGCTCCGAAATGGGTCGCGATGTGGAACGTCAACACGGCAGGCTGCCATGTGGCACGCGGGACGCTCAGGCGCAGCTCCCTGCGTGGCGAAGTTTTTTCAGAACAGACGTACGACGGGGATCGTGCGGGCGGTCAACCTTTCAGGTTGGGACCAACGGCCATGACAAAGTACTTTGCAGGAACCGTGCCTGCGTTACGGATGCCGTGCATGTGCATGCTGGCGGCGTAGCAGATGTCGCCCGGCCCGGCGGACTGACGTTGACCATCGATCATCCATTCCACCTGCCCTTCGCGGATGAGCAGCCATTCGGAATGCTCATGCTGGTGTGGCGGGTGTGGCTCATGGCCGGGAGCCAGAACGGTGTTGTGCATCTCGACGCCTTCGCCGGTGATGAGCGCTCCCTGGTTGACGCCCTGGATGGACGTGGCTTTGCCAGGCAGGAGCGGCTTTTCGTCCCAGCGAAAGACCTGATTATGCGCGAACACTTCTGTGCCGCGCGCGATCTTTGCCGGATCAGGTCTGGACTCCTGCGCTGCGGGTGGGGCAGGCTGCTGGGCAAACGCATCGCTGAACAGTGCAAAGGCAGGAAGAGACAGGCAAAGATCGCGTCGGGAGGTCATCATCCGGCAGCATACATTGCGGTGCATAGCTTCGTCGAAGGTCTGCTGCGGAAGCGTGTCAGTTCAGGCAAGCCGATTGTGCAAACTGCCGCCGGCCGCCTGATGAGATGGTGAGCAGCGCCGATGATGGCACTATGTTCGCCTTGTTCGACCGGCTGCGCTCCAAGCGGCCATCTCAGCAAACTCAGGTTGTTGACTACCGTCTGATGATGGAGCACAGCCTGGACATGATCTGTCATGCCCAAGTGAGTCCGAGCGGAATACGTTACTTGTACGCCTCGCCTGCAACGCCTGATGTGCTGGGATGGAGTTGCGAGGAATTTCTGAAGCTGACCCCGGCGGACATCTTCGCGCCAGAGTCGCTCGCCGCCATCGCGAAGAATGTTCAAAAGACGCGAGATGGAGCAGAGACCATCTCCGCCATTGTTGAGGCGATTCGCAAAGACGGCAAAAGAATATGGATAGAGAGCAAGGTGCGTGTTCTTGAGAAGCAGAACGACGGGTGCATAACAACTGTGGTGGTGATGCGCGATATTACCGAACGCAAGCTGCTGCAGGACCGGTTAGCGCAGCAGGCCGTCACCGATAGCCTAACCGCCATCGGCAACCGGCGCGCCTTCGACGAAGCGATTGCGTGTGAATGGAGCAGAACGCTCTCCACGGGATGCCCGCTGTCCTTGATCCTGGCCGACCTGGACTGCTTTAAGCTGCTGAATGATACCTATGGACACCAGGCGGGCGACGACTGCTTGCGTGCGGTTGCCCAGCTCGCGAAGGGTGTTGCGGAGGCTCAGGGTGGGATCGCGGCAAGGTTTGGCGGAGAAGAGTTCGTCATCCTGTTGCCATCCAGGTCACTGGAGCAAGCCGAAGCGGCCGCGAACAGACTTCGCCGCAGGTACACGCTCTCGGCATTCCAAATGTTGGGAACGTGGCATGCCAGGGTCTCTTGACCATCAGTTGCGGTGTCTCCACTGTGATGGCCCTGCACGGCGGAACGATCCGCATGCCGGAGGGCCTGCTGTTCACGGCAGACCGCGCGCTCTACCAGTCAAAGCGCGATGGCCGCAACCGGGTGTCCACGTCCTTCTTGCTAGCGACGACCGACATGGTGCGGGAACAAGGGCACGTGACTACCACTAGCAGTTGACGGGATAGGCAATGGCAGAACTCAAGGAGAGAATGGCCTGACCGGCAGCAAGGATGAAGTCATGCTGGGCGGCGCGAAGCAGCTCGGGCGATTATCCTGTGGGATGTGAGCGAACAGAACTCTTCATCAACTATCCGCATTACACTTCCCGATGGCAATGTTCGCGAGGTTCCCGCCGGAACGACGCCCTATGCTATTGCGCACAGCATTTCGCCACGTCTGGCAGAGGCTACCGTGGTCGCAAAGATCCGCACCAGTGGTGGCGAGCCGGCGGTGGACGGCGCGGAGCAGCAGACCGACGATTCCCACGGCGGCGCAGGCACTGAGGAGAGCATGTATGCCGACGCTCCCATGGCGGAGCGCATCGTCGATCTTGCCGAACCTCTTCATGAGGATGTGTCGCTTTGGCTGCTGAAGGAGAGCGACCCGGATGCGCTGCGCGTGCTGAGGCACTCTGCCGCACACGTGATGGCGACGGCGATCACCGAACTGTACCCGGATGTGAAGCTGGGCCACGGACCAGCGACGGATAGCGGCTTCTTCTACGACATCCTGCGCGACAAGCCGTTCACGCCGGAAGACCTGGCCGCCATTGAACTGAAAATGGCCGAGGTCGTGGCGCGCAACGAACCGTTCAGGCATGAGTACATCTCGCATGAGGAAGCGCTGCGCGGCTACGAAGAGCAGGGCGACTTCATGAAAGTGCACTTCATCACGAAGTTCACCAGACCCGGCGAAAACGTTTCGTTCTACCGGAATGGCGAGTTCTTGGACTTTTGCCGTGGGCCGCATGTGCCTGCCACGGGGCGCGTGCGTGCCTTCAAAGTGATGAGTATTGCGGGCGCATACTGGCTTGCAGATGAAAAGAATCCTCAGCTGCAGCGCATCTACGGCACGGCATTCTTCCAGAAGAAGGATCTCGACGCACACTTCAAGCACCTGGAGGAGATCAAGGCGCGCGATCATCGTGTGCTGGGCAAGCAGTTGGACCTGTTCTCCATTCAGGAAATCGCGGGTGCGGGTCTGATCTTCTGGCATCCGAAGGGCGCGATCATCCGCAAGACGATGGAAGACTGGATGCGCAATGAATGTCTGCGGCGGGGATATGACCTGGTGAGCACGCCGCACGTGATGAAGCGCGAGCTGTGGCAGATCAGCGGGCACGAGGGCTTCTACGGCGAAAACATGTACGCGCCCATGGAACTGGATGATGCCGAGTACCGGCTGAAGCCGATGAACTGCCCGGGTCACATCCTGATCTACAAGAATAGCCCCAAGAGCTACCGCGATCTGCCCGTGCGCTATGCCGAGCTTGGCAATGTGTACCGCTACGAACGCAGCGGCACCATGCATGGTCTGCTGCGAGTGCGCGGATTTACACAAGACGATGCACACATCTTCTGCACGAGCGAGCAGATTGAGGATGAGGTCGTCGCGTGCGTCGAGTTCGCCGAAGAGGTGCTGCGCACCTTTGGCTTCTCCGAGTTCAAGGTGGAGCTGTCGACCTGGGATCCGAACGATGCGGCGCATTACGTGGGCGCTCCAGAGGATTGGGAGCGCGCCGTCAACGGCTTGAAGACAGCGCTTGGGCGCAAGAACATCCCATATCGCGAGATGCCGGGCGAGGCTGCGTTTTACGGCCCGAAGATCGATGTCAAGCTGGTGGATGTGCTGGGTAGGCTGTGGCAGCTTTCGACCGTGCAGTTCGACTTCAATCTGCCGAAGCGCTTCGATCTGGAATACACGGGCGAGGATGGCGAGAAGCACCAGCCGGTGATGGTGCATCGTGCTCTGTTCGGATCGGTGGAGCGCTTCTTTGGCGTTCTCATCGAGCACTACGCGGGAGCTTTTCCGCTGTGGCTTGCGCCTGTGCAGGTGGGACTGGTTCCCATTAGTGAGAAACACCTCGCATACGCGTCGCAGGTGAAACAGCAGCTGGAGGCGATTGGCCTGCGCGTGGAACTGGACGCACGGAACGAGAAGATGAATGCGAAGATTCGGGAGTACGGCCTGCAGAAAGTGCCGTTCATCCTGGTAATGGGGGACAAGGAAGCCGAGGCGGGGGCGGTGAGTGTACGTGCAAGAGGCAAGGGTGACGAAGGTTCTGTTCCGCTCTCAGAGTTCATCGCACGCGCAAACGCACTGCTCGCGAACAAGAGCGCGAGCCTTTGACTGTGCAAACAATCAAGCTGGAGCCCCGGATTGCCGCTCCCATATTGCGGGTGTTCCTGCTTTCGCTCAGTGTCGATCTGCATAAGGCGAGCACAAGCAAGACGGATGAAGAAGCCATCGCAGGGGTGACGCACGGGCTGATGGGCTCTTCCAGCGGATATGTGGGGAATAATGGCGGGATTTCTGCTGGACACGCACGTCTGGCTTTGGGCAGTAAAGGGTGACCGGCACAATCTCGACGTCCGGCTGTTAGAAGAGATCGAACGGTGGAGCGTGAGCGGAAAGCTTTCGTTTCCGCCGCCTCCGTGTGGGAAATTGCGATGCTGGCTGCTCGGAACGCATCGACTTGCGTATGTCTGTCGAGCACTGGGGGGAAATGGTTTTTGAAGACGGAGGAGCTATTCTCCTGCCACTTTCCACTCGTATTCTTATTGAATCCACCCGGCTGCCAGGAACAATCCATAAAGATCCGTTTGACCGGATGCTTGTAGCTACGGCGCGTGAGCATGACTTGTCACTCGTTTCAAAAGATGAGCCACTCCACCAATACAGCATTGGCGGCCATGTTCGAGTCCGGCGTACGGATATCGATGGTTGGTAGAAGCTACCGACCGGTTGCCTGCTTGCGGTTACTACCGTCAGCAATGTCCGTTCGTAACATGAGTTCATCCAGCAGAACCGATTCTTGGGCAGCGTGCACCTTCAACGGCAGTTTCGATGCCGTCCAGCGTGGGAGCTGAGCGCGATGGTGAGGTGCATCTAACCAGATGGAGGTGAAGCGATGGATACCGAGACGTCGATTTTGGCGGGGGGATGTTTCTGGGGGATGCAGGAGTTGCTGCGCGGCTACCCCGGCGTAGTGTCCACGCGCGTGGGGTACAGCGGTGGCGAGGTGCCGAACGCGACATACCGGAATCATGGATCGCACGCCGAAGCGGTGGAGATTGTCTTTGATCCGGCGAAGTTGAGCTTTCGGACTCTGCTTGAGTTTTTCTTCCAGATACACGACCCGACAACGGTGAATCGTCAGGGCAATGACCGTGGCGAGAGTTACCGTTCGGCGATCTACTACACCAGCGACGAGCAGAAGCATGTAGCGGATAACACCATCGCGGACGTGGATGTGTCAGGTCTGTGGCCCGGCAAGGTAGTGACGGAAGTTAAGCCTGCGGGTCCGTTCTGGCAAGCGGAGCCGGAGCACCAGGATTATCTGCAGCGTATTCCGTACGGGTATACCTGCCACTGGGTCAGGCCGAACTGGAAGCTGCCCAAACGCGCGGTGGCGGTGGCGACCGCGTAGCTCAGTTCCGCACGGCATCGACCGGTATGAATGCAGCCTGGAGCACGCGGTGCGTTACGGCGTCCTGCACCCAGGCGGCCACCGCGAGATGCTTCGAATCGATTGACGTTTCAGATTTCACGAACTGGAACTCACCGAAGCGATCGTTGTTCTTCTCGTACTCTGCAAGGTAGCTTGCAAGTGTTGACGAAAGATTGTTGAGGTCGAAGTTTGCCTGGAATGTTTGGTCGGATCCAGCTTGAACCTCCTGGTCAGCAGCCCTGACTGCACGGACGACCATCCGGTGAACGCGAACGCCGTTTGCGCCACTGTAGCGAACGTTGTCCTCAACCAGGGCAAACTGCAGGATAAGGTTTGGTGTAGGATTGCGCGTGCGTGCCTGGGCAAGTGGGACTTTCTCACCGGGCCACGGAGCGGTTTCCCGTGCGGTGATGGTCTTCAATTTTTCTTCCGGCTCAACGCTTATTGTGGCCGTCGAGCGTAACCGGACGTCCGCGTCGCGGGTGACTGCCAGATGTAGCTGCACACCACTCTCTCGTGCTAGCTGCGCATCGGCGTAGCCTGTGAGCTGCTTGTAAACGGCCTCACTCGCATCACGAGGACCCCCGAAGACTGGCAGCCGCTTGCCGTCCAAAACGAACTCCGGTGTGGCTTCAGCGTCGAACAGTTCTGCCCGTTCCACGGACTCAGGGTTTGCCAACGGGTCCGGCCGGGGCACATGCTCATGCCACTCAAGTGCGATAAGTTCAGTGCGGCTGTACGTGCCCAGCAGTGCATTCAGGGCGGCGTCGGCACCAGCGCAGGGTTCGCAACCTGAGCCCGTGAAGAGTTCCAGCAACGCCGTATGACCGCCAGTGACTGGCGTGCGATCCGGCGGCGTAAACGGCGGCGGAAACAGAACGTCCGAGCGTGCATCGAGTTCCTCTGCCAGCCCGGCGTCACGCCCCGCGTGCGCTGCGCGATACAAATTGCGCAGCGCCTCCTCCTGCTGCGCCGTCAGCTCACCCGCCACCTGGGCCTGCTCCAGCTCATCGAGCGCCTCCGCGTCATGGTGGGTGCGCAAGGCCAGATCTCCGCGCAACGCGTGCAGGCCGGCATTTCGTGGCTCCAGCGTTGCAGCCTCGTTCAGCAAGGAAGCCGCCTGTGACAATTTGCCTTCCCGCAGCGACACATGCGCGAGCGCCACCACCGCAGCGGCGCGCGCAGACTTGAACTGAGCAAGAATGACCGGCGGGGCGGGCAGTGGCAGTTCAAGCTGCCCGTAGGTTCGCGCCATGGTTCTGCCATAGTTATCTTCGGTCAAGTTCTTCACCGCATCCTCGGCGAGCTTGTGTGCCAGGGGCAGCGCAACGTTGGCTGTGGCCAGCTGCTCTGCTTCATCTGCTTCCACTTGCCAGCGATCCAGGCCCTTGTCCGCATTTTGTACGTTTACGCGGACCTGGTCTTGAATCTCCGCAGTCCGTTTGGGAAAGGACCTCAGCAAAACGCGAAGTGCCTCGTCCTGTACGGCGTCGAAGTACTTGCTCTCGGGGTACTGCACGCTAAAGGTGCGCAACGCAAGCAGCCGTTGGGCAGGGTCGCGGATGGCAAGTGCCGCGTGGTAAGCGGTCTGGTCGGCCGCGACCTGCTTTGCAGAGGACGTGGGAACTTGTGTGCGTGCGTGCGTGCATGCGCCCAGTGCCAAGGCGAGTCCCGTGACCCGTGCGATAGATGTGAGGCGCGTCATTCCTGAGGTTGCACATAGTTTAGTTGCCCAGGGCCGAAGACTTCTACGCCGCCGGCGTAGTTCGGCACGTAGACTTGCCCATTCCAGACTACCGGGGGATCGAATTTGTTGAAGATGAACGGGATAGCAGCCTGTTCGGAGTCCCATAGAACGCGCAATGTCCTGGAGCCGTCTGCGTTGGTGATCAGGTTTTCTGGGTCATAGCAGAGCAGGCGTCCGTTGGTGACCGTCGCATTTGCGTCCCCGTATGAAATGGTGCACCACAGCAGCGACGTCCCGGGCTGATTGCCGTTGCTGGACAGGGTGCAGAAGCCTCCGGGCATGCCGCCGAATTGGCCATTGCTGACGGGTGCCTGTGCAGAGGCGGTCTCGCTGCCTTGTGCCAGGTAGGTCAGCCTGCCGGTCGGGTCCATGGTCCATGCGTGCAGCTGCGAGTTCTCCCCCCAGACGAACAGGGTCAAGCCACGCGTGGGACTCCAGTACTGAACCGGTGTGGCGTGAATGTGGCGGGTGCGTCCCCATGGAAAGAAGTCGAGTGTGGTGGTGTCTTGCGGGCAGGGATCGACAGGACCCGGCGAGGCCGCAACCCACGCCGGCGGGCTCTTCAGCTTGGCGCAATTAGCCTTCATGTTATTAAAGTCAGCGGGCTGGGTGTGCCCAAGGGACGTGCTGTTTACCGCGTATCCTATGCCGTCTTTGCCGGCAGCGAAGTAGACGCCGTACTTCTCAATGAGCGTTCCACCGGCGGAGCCGAAGTCTTCGTCACCCCAGCGGCCATCCTTCCCCGTGCGTACGGGGTAAACAAGCGGGACCGTGTTGCCACGCTCATCCGTAGTGGTGACGGTACGTGTCTTGCGCGGCATGTCCATGCTGCCGCCAACCGGGTCAGACGGCGCGCTGATGCCTGCCACCTTGCCCAGACGCAGCGGTACCGTGGGTTGCGTAAGAGCCGGATTAAGCCCCAGGCGGCTGCTGTCGGAGAAGGGTGACCACGAATCGATGACTTTCAGCGAGGCCGTGCCGGTGGCGTTGGCAGGTTGGTACCGCACTTTGATCACGCTTTCGCCGAAATCGGTAACGCCGTTATACGAGCCGTTTCCGGTGACGGCATAGAGATCACCCTGCGAATCAGCCGCCATGCCCTGGCCGGCCATCCAGATGCCCGCGCCGGTGCCTTGCGACAGCGAAAGCGCTGCTGAGACACGATTGCTGACCGGGTCGAAGGCGATGATCCAGCCTGCCGGAACATTTGGACTCTCCAGCACTGCGCCACATCCGAAAAAAATTGTCTTCACGCCGCGGATGTTTGTCATGACCAGCGAGGTGCGCTGCTTGCGGGCCGTGGCATTGAAGTATTGTGAGCCGTCTGTGACAAGAGCAAGCGAAACCGGCGGAGCCGCGATTCTGCCGTCGGCGATGTCCAGCGTGTAGATGTAATGCATGGCGCGGGCCATGGTTCCGTCCGGTGAACACCATGCGACCAGGTACACGCGCTGTGTCTCAGGATCAATGACGCCTGTGGAGAGTATGCCCCAGTGCTCATTGATGCCATGCATGTCGATCTGCGGCGTGCTGTTGATGGCGTGGCAGGCAGGTTGCTGCGCGGCAAGATCGGTGGTCCACAACTGTGCGCCGTCCGCCGCCTCCACGCCACGCACAATGTTCGCCATGGAGGCCAGCACCATGACGTTATGCACGCCGCCACCCACGCTGACGCCGGGCAGGATGAGCGGCTGCGCTTCCATGCCCCGCGCGTCACCGGTGACCGGGATGGTAGTGATACGACGCAAACCGCTCACGTTTGCAACGGTTAGTTTGGTTTCAAATACGTTGCCGCCAGAACGTTGGTTATCGAAGCCGCGTGTGACAAGCGCAGGTGGCGTCTGCGCAAGCAGACGTTGCGCCCCACCTGCCGCTGCGATGAGCAAGGCAAGAACAATGGGAAGAACCCTGAAAATCATTAGTCTCCGAAGTACTTCGCGGTAAGCCTGAAGTTAACGCCGGCTTTCGGCAAGCTTTGCCCGGTTAGTTGAAGTGTGTGCCATCCCGTCTCGGCAGTTGTGCAGGAGACCGAACCTTCGCGGGCAGGGATGGCGTCCGCAAAGGCCAGCTCTGTGCCGTTGGGACTAAGGATGGAGACACGCAGCGACGCGCCTGGAGGCAGTTCTGGGGTGAACGATCCCCATGTGATTCGCAGTGGCGAATGCGCCCGGCAGTACAACGATTGAGGCAGATCGCGGGTGCCGTTGCGTGCAGGCATGACGTCCAGCGTGTTGTCAGCGGTGAAGACCTGGACGGTCCGCAGGCTTCGCAGCGGGTACGCCATGGAAACACCCGCCGGTGCAAAGCACAGGTACGACATGCCACCGGACCATGCATTAGACGGAATGGTGAAGGTTACCTGGCTGTACGCGTCCGTCCAGACATCGGCGTGGTGGCCTGTGTAATCGTGCAGGTGGCGATGCGGCCCAAAGGGTGTGCCGCAAGTCACTGTGCGTGGTGACAGTACGTTGAAGTTGATGGCTGTCAGCAGACCGCCACTCCAGCCGAGCGCGCCGCCGTTGCCGTCGCGCGTTGCCACGTGAACATCGCGATCCACATAGCGCGTTTGATAGCCGCCGATGGCGAAGGTACGGCTTATCCAGCAGAGGTTATCGATCTCCTCACGCAAACCGTATGCGCCGGGCCAGATTTCCGGGCCAAAGTAATCTTTGCCGTAAATAAGTGCCAGCTTAAGCGGCAAGGTCAGCAGATATGCGTATGCTATGCCCTTGTTAAAGATGACCTGCTGGCCCGGCTCCATGTCGGTATCCGGATTGTCAACAAAGCCGACTGCGAGGTCCGGGTTCCACTGCCAGAAGCCTGGTCCGTTCTGCTCGAAGGCTGTGGCATCGAAGCCATTACAGGCCGCCTGGATGCGGTAGTGCAGGGTAAAGTCGGTCACGGCGGAGCGGCTAGACATGGGCTGCTCTGTAGACCATGCGTTAAGGTTTCGCGGATCACCATCAAAATATTCCGCGTAGAACGGCAGTGTGCACGAACGCATGATGGCGCTGACCGCCGGTGCCCACGTACCTTTCACGTCATCGAAGCGGTAACCGGAGAAGCCAACACGTTCCGTCATCCACCGCAACAGGTCCACTGCGTCCCGCGTCGTGACGCCAGCTGGCTGACAGTGCTGGTAGCTGACTTCGCGGCCGAATGGTCTGTCACCCACTCGGTCCGGGACATCGTCTTCTTGACAGAACGGTGGGATGGGATCGTCGCCCGTTACGCCACCGCGAAACCATCCAGGCGTTGTTGCGCCGCGTCCGTTCATCGTGGTGCCGTCCGCGCCAGGGTATGTCGATCTCCCCACACCCTCGTTTTCCGGGCCGAGAATCTGATGCAACACCAGGTCGCCGTAACTCTCCGTTCCATGTGCGCGCAATGCTGCCACGGCGCGCATCAGGCTGCGCAGCATGCCATAGCGAGTGGGCGATAAGCCGCCCAGATTCCATCTCTGCTCGACGCCGTAGCCGTCACATCCCGCGCCAGTGCCACCCTGTGCCATGCTTACCGGTGGCCACTGCACCACGTCGAAGGACTGGCCCAGCGCCGGTGCTTCTTCCGCGATGAAATCCGCCAGCCACGGTTTACCTGGATCGGTAGAGGGTGCCGGAACCGTAATGCGCTTGCCGGTGTGTGCCGGGTCAGGAAATCTACCCCACGCGATTAGACCGATTGCCAAAGAGACCTCCTGCGTTGCGGAGCGGGGTGCACTCGGGCCTGGATTGTGTTGCCAGGAAGCAGATTCTGCAAAGGTAAGTAAACCCGGCGCGCCAGACACCGCACAAGTTATCGTGAATGCTGCCGTTTGCTGAAGCCCGGCGATGAAAAGGAATTCTGTAAGGGGCCGGAACAAACTGCCTACTCTTCTATTGTATTTCGGTTGCAAACAATACCACGACAGTAGGCATCGCCTTTCGGTGGTATCACTTACACCTCCAAAAGACTTGACAGGGAAGATTGTTGGTGTGAGGTAAGGTCATTGCATGCAGGTTCATCTGATTGACGGCACGTATGAACTGTTTCGCCACTTCTACGCATGGCCATCAATGCGTGATAAGGACGACCGTGAAGTGGGGGCGGTGAAAGGCGTTCTTGCTTCCATCCTCCGCATGACAAAAGAAGGCGCAACCCACATCGGCGTGGCGACCGATCATGTGATTGAGTCCTTTCGCAATGAGCTTTGGCCTGGCTACAAGACCGGGGATGGCATCGACCCTGATCTCCGCGCGCAGTTCCCGTTGCTGGAGGAGGCGCTACAGGCGCTCGGGATCGTCGTTTGGCCAATGGTGGAGTACGAAGCAGATGATGCGTTGGCGTCTGCCGCGGCGCTTGCAGCGCAGGATGCACGGGTGGAGCGCGTATGGATATGTACCCCAGATAAAGACCTGGCGCAGTGCGTGCGTGGCTCGCACGTGGTGCAGGTGGACCGCCGTCAACGCATTGAGCGCGATGCGGCCGGGGTGATCGCGAAATTCGGCGTGCCGCCTGCGTCCATCCCTGATTACCTCGCGCTCGTGGGCGATGCGGCAGACGGGTATCCTGGCCTGCGTGGGTGGGGCGCGAAATCGGCTACTGCGGTGCTGGCGAAGTTTGGCACGTTTGAAATGATCCCGCTGGACAGCCGCGACTGGCACCTTGCGGTAGCCAACCCGCGCGGCCTGAACGATGTGCTGCGTGGCGAGTGGAACAGGGCGCTGCTCTTTCGTGCATTGGCCACGCTCCGCAGCGATCTCCCACTCTTCGGGAACGTCGATGAGCTTCGCTGGACAGGTCCGATCTCCGCGTTTGAACCCATCGCCAAGTGGCTTGACGCAGCCACGGTGACGAAGAAGACAACGTCGCAGCGACGACCGTCTGCGATATAGTTCGTCTGTACCCTGGCGCGGTACAGGTGAGACATGCGTACACGATCGAGAGCCGTCAGTCTCCACCGCGTTGGGTACTCCAGAGTGCTGTTGCTGGGCATCTTCGGCATCATGCCGTTGAACACGCAGGCGCAATCCCAAGCACCGGCGCAGAAGGCAGCGCAACCGGCGGGATCGGCCTCATCGGCGGAGAAGCAAGGTGAGTCCGGGTTCCAGTTCTCAGACGCGCCGGCGTTTTCAATTGCTGGCGTCACCGATTGGACGGCTGCCGGCGGCCACGGCTCCGACGCGACCTTGCGCACGAGTGAAGACTTGAATCGTGAAGCGATCGCGCTTGACGCACACGCTGCCACGGCGGTTACGGCAAAGAATGGCAACACGTCAGAGAATGTCGCCGCAGAGGCGCGTCTGCGTGCAGCACAGGCGGCAGATCCGCGGGGCTTTCGTGCAAATCGCGACTTAGGCATGTTTTACTTAGAAGCTGCCCAGTACAAGCAGGCGCTTGATCCTTTGCAAATAGCCCTGCAATTACACCAAGGCGACGCTGAAGATACATATCATCTCGCGGTCGCGTATCGCGGAAGCGGCGACTTTGTGCGTGCCAGGCAATTGGTTCAAGATGTAATCAAGAACAACGACTCGGCCGATCTTCACCGGCTGGCAGGCGAATTGGACGAGGCACTCGGAAAACCTGTCGAGGCGGTGCAAGAGGAAGAACGTGCCACGCATCTGGATCCCAGTGAGGAGAACTACTTCACGTGGGGTTCAGAGCTGCTGCTTCACCGGGCGATATGGCAAGCAACCCAGGTGTTTGCCAGCGGTGTCAAGGCTCATCCTGCATCCGCGCGCCTCCGCACGGCCTGGGGAACAGCCTTGTTTTCAGCCGCACGTTACGACGAAGCCGCCGAGAGACTTTGTGAGGCCTCGGCTTTGGTTCCAGAGGCGCGTGAGCCGTACCTCCTTATGGGAAAGGCGGCGCTTGCTTCACCGGTGCCGCTGCCTTGTGTGCAGAGCAAACTGGAGCAGTCCCTGCGCCTGACGCCGAACGATGCCGAAGTTTCTTATTACCTTGCGATGGTACTGCTAAGACAGGCTATTCCGCCCCAGCCGGAACGCGCGGAGATGCTGCTAAGGAGAGCAGTAACGCTTGATTCAAGGTATGCGGATGCAAATCTGCAACTTGGAATTTTGGCTTTCAAGCAAGGCAACTATCATGAGGCACTTACTTTTTTTTCTGCAGCAGCGGAGGCAAACCCGTTGCTGGGTGAAGCGCACTACCGGATGGCGGTAATCTACGACCGGCTGGGCGATGCTGTGCGCGCTAAACGCGAGTTCGCATTGCACGAACAAGCAGACGCGGAGAATGCAGTCCGTACTGAGCAGCAGCGGCGCGAGGTGAAGCAGTTCGTAGTCATTTCCCCTGGATCAGCGGCCGGTGCAATGGCTCGCTAGATGATGTCGGCGCGCGCTTGGGAGTGATGTCAGTCAGGGTGCCCTCCCCCTCGCGAAGTTGCAGTATCCGGTTGCCCTGCACGAGTGTAAAGCGTTCCGTCTTCTGCGTTGTGGGCCATTTCACCTCCACAACATCAACAAACGTCGCTTGCCCCAAGCCGAAGTGCAGGCGTAAGTCGCTTTGGGACATCACACTGGTTCCGCTATGCACCTCGTCCATTTGCACGTGCTTTCCAGTGATGATTCTAACGCGGGCACCGATTGCGGTTCGATTACATGCAGTGCCTATCAGCTTGATCTTAAGCCAATTGCCCCTGGCTCCGGTATTACGCAGGAGCGACGGCTGCTCATTCATATTAAGAACTAGGGCGCCCATGCCACCGTCATTATCAAAATCGCCAAAGGCAGCGCCGCGGCTGGAGTATCTCTCGCTGATACCAGGTCCCATCTCAGCGGAGACATCCTTGAAACGTCCATTACCAAGATTATGGTAAACAAGACGTGGATTCTTAAAGGTCTGCGTCAGATGATATTGATCCATTTCCGGATACACATGCCCATTCACTTGCATGAGGTCTGACCAGCCGTCATTGTCGTAGTCAAGAAAACCGCAACCCCAGGCCACATACGAATTATTGACGCCTGTTCCCGCCGCAAAGGTCACGTCCGTATAAGTGCCATCTCCATTGCTGCGATATAGATTGGAAGTATCATCCGCGAAATTTGTTTTGAAGATGTCGAACCAGCCGTCACAGTCGTAATCCGCTACGGCAACTCCCATTCCGGCCTGCTCATGGCCGCCATCGCTGTAGGCGCAGCCGGCTTCCACGGCAACGTCTGTAAAGGTTCCATCATGATTATTCTTGAACAGAATGCTAGGCTGTGAGTCTACCGCCACATAGATATCCGGCCAGCCATCGTTATCGAAATCGTACGACACCGCGGTAATGGAGTAGCGTGGTCCCGGTTTCAGGACTCCGGACTTAGCCGAGACGTCAGTAAAGGTTCCATCCCCATCATTGTGAAACAGCAGGTTGGTCCCCCCAGGCAGACCCCGCGGACCGCACATAATTGGAACACCTTTCCACTGGCAAAAATGCGTGTCGCTGGCGGGTGCAATGCTCCCGGGATCGAGTTTCAAGTAGTTACAGATAAACAGGTCAAGGGAGCCGTCGCGGTCGTAGTCCAAAAAGGTGCAACCCGCGCCCCAACGCCATTGCACGTTATACAGACCTGCCTTCCTCGTCACGTCGGTGAAAGTTCCGTTTCCGTTGTTGCGGAACAGGATGTTGTGGCCCCAGAAACAGCAGAACAGATCATCCCAGCCGTCATTGTTGTAGTCACCCACACAGACGCCAGTCTGCCACCCAGTCACACCCAGACCAGAACGCTCTGTAACATCCGTGAATGTTCCATCACGGTTATTTCTATAAAGGTGTGAGACTGGTGCCTTCCCTTTCGGCCAGTCAGCGTCGAGGCGAGTGCCGTTTGTGAGATAGATGTCCAGCCAGCCGTCGTGGTCGTAATCGAAGAAGGCGAGACCGCTGCCCTTGGCTTCAAGGATAGACCGCTTATGGTCGATACCACCCCATACATTCGGAATCGCTATGCCGGCCTGCTGCGCGACGTCGATAAATTGCACGGCCGGGAGGTTAGAGGCGGGTGCGACGTTGCGCGTAGCGGCTTCTACCAGGGACTGGTCAGGCCATTTGCAGACGGGGGTTGCAAGTGCCTCTGTGAGAGCACCACCCATGAGGAACAGGGAGGATCCGAGAAAACGCCTGCGCGGCAGGTACATACGCGGATTATAGAAGCTAGACTGCGCATCACGGCTGTGCTCTCAGGACACGCAAAGCCTGTTTGCCAGACACACTCTCCGGTTTGATGAGCAACAGGGACTCAAGAGTCGCTTCCGCCTTCGCCGCATCGTGCTGGAGCACATAGAGGCGGGCAAGATTCAAGTACGCGTCATCGAAACCGGGATTGAGCCGAATCGCCGCCTTGAACTGACTTTCCGCAGTGCCGAGATCTTGACTGCGAACGGCGATCACGCCTAGATTGTTGAATGCCTCTACGTAGTCAGGTCGCAGTGCTATCGCCCGCTGCAGATAGTCCGAAGCGGCTTGTAAGCTATTTTCTTGAGCCAAGAGCATGCCCAAGCTGTAGATGATCTCCGGGTCATCCGGTTGCAACTCCACCGCCGACATAAGGTACTCCTTAGCTTTGCTAAAGTCGCGTTGACGGCGGTAGAGATTGCCTAGATTGAGCAACGCAGTTGCGTAGGTTGGTCTTAGAGCAAGAGACTGCTTGAAATTGCGTATGGCATCATCTGTCTGACCCTGCTGTGCGGCAAGCATGCCGAGATTGTTCCATGCTTCCGGATAATCCGGCTTCAAGAGTACGCTCCGGCGCAGAAAACCCTCCGCTTCAGAATAATTGTTCCGGCGCAGATTCAGGGTTCCCAGATTGTAGTAACCCTCAGCATCGTTGGGACGCGCCGCGACGACCTGACGGAAGGACGCTTCAGCCTGATCGAGATATCCATGCTGAAAGAATGCGATGCCATACGTGAAGTCGTTGCGGGAAAACTTGGCTTCGTGCAGCAAGCCCGTGAAAGGCAGCCCTATCCGCATGCGCCCGGCTGCTGTAGAGGGGATGTTGCGCGCATCTGACGCCAGCCGGTCTGGGTCAAACTGCCCTTGGTAGACCTTAACGATGAGCCCTTCCCTGTCAAGCAGAAAACCTGTGGGCAGGGCAAGATCGTGGCGGCGGTCAAATAGATACCGGAAGATGATGTTATAAATCCCGGTGATTTCTTCAGAGCCAATAAGAATTGGAACTGTGAGTTTGTCTCTTGCAGCCAACGCGCGCACGTCCGTACTGCGTGGCTGACCGTCGACGTTGATGGAGAGAACCGTAAGCCCGGTCGCGTTGAGAACGGATTGACTGGCCTGAAGGCGTCTCAACTGCTTCACGGAGTCTTGGGCGGCCACGGACCAGAACAGCAGCAGAGCTGGCTGGCCACGGAGCGATACGATCGCCCTTGTCTGGCCGGATAGGTCCGGCAAAGAGAACGCAGGTGCCTTCAGCGGATCGAGCAGCCATGTTTCCACTGAAGCTTGCATCCTTCTGGCAGCGGGCGCAGGGAGAACCGGGGACGCGGTTGCGTACGCACGAGAAGGAGACGCAAACGGCTCCGCGATAGAGTTCGCGTCACCTTCTTGAAGGTGAATGCGGCTGCTGTGGGGCAAGGAGTCGAAGTGCTGGACCAGACCACTTGGCCAGCGCACTGTTGCTTTAATCGTTGCGGAGCCATGAGAGACGCCGAAGTGGAGGTCCTTTGAGTGCTGCGCCAGAAATCCCGAGCCGGCCTGCAAAGACTTGGTTTGCTGAATATCTCCCACAGTCACTATTATGGATGTTCCAATTGCATCGCGGTTACTGCGGGTGCCGCGGAGCCGGATCACAATAGATCTGCCAATTTCTTCCATGGCGTTGCGCAGAACGCGCAGTTGCGGCGCGTTGCGGTTTTTTAGCACTATCTCCAGGCGGCCGTCACCATCAAGGTCAGCCAGCGCGAAGGAGCGGCTATCCTCCAAGTAATCCACACCCAGGGCTCCTGATACTTCAGAGAAAGTGCCGTCACGGTTATTTACAAACATCACGTTAGGCTCGTTGCCGCTCCATGAGTGATCTGTACGGATAAGTTCGTTAAGCGCATTCCATCCGTGTTCGTAGGCCAGGGATGGTGTGGCGTCGTTGGACGACTTCGCGACTACCTGCCGCCAAAAGAAACTGCCAAGATCGATGCTGCGCTCGGCCGCTGTATTTCGCGCAGCGTGTCCCGGTGCAGTGATGTAGCCATTGGTGACATAAAGGTCAGCATAGCCGTCGTGATCAAAGTCAACAAAATCAGAGCACCAGGCCCATCGCCCAGCCTCGAGGCCAGACTGCCGGCTAACGTTACGGAAGGTGCCGGTCCCCTCATTCCGGTACATGGTGTTACCGCGCGCATGCTGTTGGTAAAGCTTGCGCACGTCCTCCGTTGCCTCAGCATGGAAGTTAGGTTGTGTTGATACACGTTGCCCCGATGCCGACCACATGTTTGCGACATAGAGATCGGGACGGCCATCGTTGTTGTAATCACCCCAAGCCGCGCTCATCCCGGCACCCACGTCTTGCACGTGCGCGGCTGTGGAGACTGCAGCGAACGTACCGTCGCCATTGTTGCGGTAGAGATTGTTTCGACCGAAGTCGTTCACCACATAAAGGTCGGGCCGTTGGGTCTCAGGATTTTCTCCCCAGGCACACGCAAAGCTATACCGGTCATTTTCGGCATTTAATCCGGCTGCTTGCGTACGATCGGTGAAGGTGCCGTCGCCCTGATTATGGAAGAGAAAGTTAGGAGGACCATTTCGCGCGTCAAAGTAGGGTGCTGGGTAATGATATTGATCCAGTCCGAGGTAGTAGCTATACAAGCAAAAGTAGACGTCAAGGCGTCCATCGCGGTCGTAGTCAGCTACGGCAGCGTGGGTAAATGTGCCTTGTGGGGGACGTATGAATTGAAAGGCGTCGCGCTTGGGAGTAAAGGTGCCATCACCACGATTAATGAAAATAAGAGGCCCAGAACCGCACACCACCAGCAGGTCCTGCAGCCCGATGTTACGAAAGTCCGCGAAGAGAGCGCACGCGGTATTATCAAGCACGCCGACGCCGGCTGCCTCAGTAACATCCTCAAAGGTGCCATCGCCACGATTCCGGTAAAGCCGGTTCGGCAGTCCAGCTGGTTGGCAGACATACAGGTCATCAAAGCCATCCCCGTTGTAGTCGCCGGCGGCAATGCCGTTGTTTCCGTAAACATCAATGCCACTGGCCGCGTCCAGAACGGTGCGCCACTCATCAGAGCCGCGCAGCATCTGCTCGCGGTATGACGGCGCAGCCGCAAATGCCTGCTCCGTCACATCCTGGAATCCGGGTCCGCGGAGAACGCTGCGTTCTTCGCCTGCAGCCTGCCAGTGGAGCACTTGCCAAGCCGCTGTGTAGCCAGCGGAGGAGTCTTTCGCCCAATGCATTATCCACATGCCAATGCGCTGTTCCCGCTGCCGATCTGCAGCTTCAGATACAAAGCTGTAACGCACGTCCGTTTTCATCACCCGCTCGCCGCCCTGCGGTACGGAAATGCCGGTTATCTCAAACTCAACAGTGACGATGCGCAGGAAAGAGCCCGCGAAACGTTGCAGGCTGGCCATCAACGGGTTGACACCAGCGCTCAGATCGTTGCTGAAGGTACCGCGGAATGTCTCCACGCCGCCGCTGCGGAGCCTGGTCTCCTTGGCTGGTGCCAGCGAAGAAAACTGGACGGCCGGATGGATGTCAGGCAGGAGATCGCGAAAAGCCCCTGACTTGAAGGCTTGTCTCCAGCGATCCATGACGAGTCCAATTTCAAAGGCGTAGCCTTCCAGTACGAATTCATCAGATCCCGGCTTGACCCGGCGCAGCACGTCTTCCAGCGGAGACCGCGCGGGATAGCTTGGAACGAAGCGCGTGTCGAGGGGAGTATCCCCGGGCGGGAATGGCTGCCCAGTATCCAAAGGGAACCACTCTGACCCGTGAACAGGTGAGGGGCGAAAGAGGAACGGTGCAGCCGTAAGAGTCTTGAGGACGCTGCGCCGGCTCAAGTGCCGAAGCATGTCATGATGCGCCATGCTCTAAGTGTATTCCCGCGTGCTCCACAGCGCCTTTATACAGCTAACTAAGGTAGAACCTGTCTTCGGCCCGTTACGCGATGAGCGGGGCGCACACCGGGCAGAGGTGTACGGCGGGCTACTACATTGACAATGCCACAGGCGCGCCTTATTGTTACCCGGCAAACAAAAGGTTGCGTTGGCTCGTTCTGAACCGGCGCGTTCGCATGAGTACTTTGGCTCGCAAGGGGGCATTCGGATGACCGTGGCACGCAGGTTTGTCAGACAATCTAAATATGGCATAAGCGCTTTATTGTTGAGCGTATGCGGCGTCCTCTTCTGCTCAGCATCCGCTTCGGGTCAAGTGGATCAGGGGTCGATCACCGGGACGGTTCAGGACGCCAGCGGCGCGGTGGTTCCCAATGCGGCGGTAACGCTTTTGAACACCGACCAGGGACTTACCCTTGAAACACACACCACTCAGAGCGGCATTTATACCTTTTCACCGGTGCGGATCGGCCACTACAAGGTAACGGTGGCCGCGCCCGGGTTCTCCACGACCACACAGGAGAACGTGACAGTTGCCGTGGGTCAGGACGAGAAGGTCAACGTCCAGCTCAGGGCCGGCGGCACAAACGAAAGCGTAACGGTTTCAACCGCACCGCCGCAGTTGCAGGCAGATGAGTCGTCGGTCGGCCAGGTGGTTGATGAGCATACAATCGTCAGCCTTCCGCTTAATGGGCGTAACTTCACCTTCCTGGCGCAGTTGAGCGCAGGTGTCAATACGTCCCAAGCGGACACCCGCGGCAACGCCGCTTCCGGTGCCTTCACCGCAAATGGATTACAGTCGGCGCAAAACAACTACCTGCTGGATGGAATCGATAACAACTCAAACGCGGCGGACTTCCTGAATGGTACCAACTTTGTGATTCTGCCTCCCGTGGACGCGATTGCTGAGTTCAAGGTGCAGACGGCGGACTTCAGCGCCGAGCTCGGGCGCTCAGCCGGTGCCGTGCTAAATGCGACGATAAAGTCGGGCACAAACGCGATTCATGGTGCGGTGTGGGAATTCTTCCGCAACGACAAGCTGGACGCCGCGGATTGGTTCGAAAACAACAACCACGTCAAGAAGGGTGAACTGCGCCAAAACCAGTTCGGTGCTTCTATCGGCGGCCCGATCGTCAAGAACAAGCTGTTTTACTTCGGTGACTACGAAGGTCTGCGGCGCGTGCAGGGCACCGTGCTGAACGGCACGGTACCGAATCTGTCGGAGCGAAACAGCGGCTTTACAAATCTGGCGGACATGGTAAGTCTCCAGGCACCAGGATCGATACCGCCGACCGCGACTAACCCTGATCCAAGACGCCAAGATGCCTTGAACCGTTTTATTCCTCCCGGGACAATACTCGATCCGGCAACAACAAGGGCTGTCACAGCTGGCGTAGTCGATCCTGTCTCAGGACTAGTCGCGGCTAACTCGGGCTTTGCGCGAGACCCGTTCAGTAATTGCGCCCCAAGCACGCTCGACTTTAACGTCGGCTGCAATTTGAACCAGCTTCCCGCCAGCCGGCTGGATCCAAACGCCATTAAGCTACTTAATCTTTACCCCACACCGACAACAAATACGAGTTCCGCAAACCAGCAGAATTTTTCTAACAGCCCGAAACTGTACGAGCACCGGAACGCATTCGACGTGCGTGTGGATTACAACCTCTCAGACAAGGACCAGATATTCGGCCGCTTCAGTTACGTCGACGACCCCAATTTTATTCCCGGTATCTTCGGCGGGATCGCGGATGGTGGGGGCTTTCAACAGGGCATCCAGACGGCCAAGTCGGATCAGGCGGTTCTAGCCTATACACATGTGTTCACACCGAGCACCATCAATGTAGCCCGTGTTGGCTTCAACCATTTGCACACCACGCGTACTGGACCCTCCGGCGGGGTCAGCGGTATTCCGGCTCAATTTGGTATCCAGGGCGTTCCGCAGGGAAATCTGAATGGCGGCCTTCCGCAAATCAGCATCTCGGGCCTGAGTAACCTAGGCAGCAACGATTACTTGCCGTCGGATGAAGTGAGTCAAACGCTCCAGGTAGTGGATGACTTCACCAAAGTCTATGGCAAGAACAGTTTCAAGATGGGTTTCGAGTACCAGGATGTGCATTTCAATACACTGCAGCCACCCTACTCTCGCGGCGAATTTGACTTCACCGGGAACTTTGCCGGGATCCCGAGCCAGAGCGGAGATCAAACTGCTCGCGCACAGTTACTTCTGGTGCCAACTGCGACCACGGTGCCGAATGGTGTAAGTTACGTGGGTGGTTCGAACCAGGTGCAGGCGTCAAACATCAGCAAAACGTACGACAAACGCAGCTACTGGGCAGGATATCTCCAGGATGACATCAAGATCACGCCTTCACTCACACTGAACGCTGGCCTGCGCTGGGATTACTTCAGCCCCATCGCGGAGACGAACGGAGCGCAGGCTAACTTTGTGCAGGGCGGCCCGCCAACCGGAGCTCCGACGTACATCATTCCGGCCTCTGGCAAGGCCCCTCGTCAGCTGTCGTCGACGGCGAACAATCCAGCGCTGAACGGAAATGGATTTCTTGATTTGCTGGCCAAGGATGGCATCTCGCTTCTTTCAACGGATCAGTACGGCCAGGGTGTGCTACAGACGCAGAAGAGCAACTTTGGCCCGCGCTTTGGTTTCGCGTACCAGGCGAACCAGAAACTCGTCATTCGTTCGGGTGTCGGGCTATTCTTCAACGCGTTTGAGAATGCTGGATACGGCCCCAACATCGGTCGTAACTACCCGTTCGCGTATGCCTTCAACTTCCAGAACAACGGTTCAGACGCGGCTCCGTTTCCGTCGCAGGCTAACCCCTATGGCGGCTGCTCCGCTGCTGGCCCGGGTGGAAGTGCCACGATCGAGTCCGGCCTAGCCTGCGCTTCCTTCACGCCGCTTGCCGTCAACGCTAAAGGGCTCGGGTTGTCCGGCCTGCAATTTAACTTTCAAACGCCAAATACTCTGAGCAGCAACCTTAGTGTCCAGTACGCTCTAACGCAGAACATGTCGTTTACCGCGGCTTATGTCTACACGCATGCAAGCCACTTGCAGGTGGGCGTCGGCAACAACCGGCCCTCGCAGCTTGTACCGGCAAATACTCCGCTGGTTCGCAATACCAGTCTGCCGGATACCCCTGCGAATCACAATTACCTGCCGTTCCCAGACTTTGGACAAGGTGGCAGTTTGCAGCAGACCCTAGGCGCAAGCGTCTACAACGGCTTGCAAACGAAGCTTGAGCAGCGTCTATCGCACGGTCTCTCGTATCTGGCGACTTATACCTACGCCAAGACGATGACAGATGCGCCTGATCTCCTGAACGGCGGCAGTACTGGTGGTTTCCGGGCACCCTATGTACCTGGGTTCGGGACCAGAGTTGATTGGGCACTTGCTTCTTTTGACGTACGTAACGTCTTCCACTTCAGCGGAGGCTATGAGTTGCCGGCAGGAAGGGGAAAGCATTTCCTTGGCAACTCCAGCCGGCTTACCGATGCCGCCCTGGGAGGGTGGGCATTACAGTACCTTGTGACGCTCCAGAACGGTCAGCCAATCACAATTGGATGCCCGACCGGTGTTACGTCCGGCACAGGGTGCAACGCGTTTATCTTGCCAGGTCAAGATCCTAAACTGGGCCTGCACCGGGATACCAACGGCAAGCTGAGTTGGTTTGGCAACGCCGCTGCCTTCGGCCAGCCTTGTCAACTCGGCTTCAATGGACCTATACCGAACAAGCCCGCCGGTTGCGTTCCTCTCACGGGATTGCTGCAACTTGGGGGAACGCCTTCCACCACCTATGGACCTCCGTTCAAGCGCTTTGATCTGTCGCTGTTCAAGAATTTTCAATTCACAGAGCGGACATCCCTCCAGTTCCGGTCAGAGTTCTTCAACATCCTCAATCATCCAAACTTTAATGCTCCCGGCTTCGGGGGCAACGGTGTAGTTGCCGTCAGCAACTCTTTGAATTTCAATCAGCCATCCACAAGCTCCACCTTTGGCGAAATTGGATCTACCCGCGATGCTCCGTATGATCCGCGGCAGGTTCAGTTTGCTCTGAAGCTGTATTACTGACGAGAGGATGCCCTCTCGATGGCGAAGCCCGGAGCCGGGTATGGCGCTCCGGGCTTTTCTTCTGACATACTTTAGCCGTGTGCCTGTGTGTTTGCAGCAGGCGACGACGAGATCAGTGCTTCACATGAAGAGCTTGGCGGCAATACGTGGTGTGCGACTTGCCGGAGGTTTTGTATGTGTCCTCTGCATTGGCATCAACGCGGCGCAGACATCACGCCCCAATCTAGACGAGGATTTGAAAGCGGCAGAAGCAGCGTACCGCTCAGGACAATACGCAGATGCCGCAGACCGGCTGGAGTCTTTGAAGCGGAGGTATGCCAGAAGCTTTGAGGTAAATGAACTGCTTGGCCTGACCTACAGCGCCGAAGGAAATACCGCGAAAGCCGTGTCGGAGTTGCGGATTGCCGCGGAGCTTGCGCCTAAGTCGGCTGCCGCGCAGGTGAATTTGGGTACGGCACTGGTGCGTGCGGGTCAACCCGTTGACGCACCGAGAGCGTTTGAGCAGGCGATTGCTTGCGATCCGCAAAACTTCGATGCGAACCGGAGTTTAGCCTCATTATTCTTGGCGGAAGGCAAAGTAGCGGCGGCAAAGCCGTATCTGCGCACAGCCCATACAGTTCGTCCGGAGGACTATGGCAGCAGCTACAATCTGGCTCTCGCGGAGTTACTTACGGGAGATCTGAAGCAGGCTCGAGCCCTGGCGGAAGTTATGCTGAGGGAGAAGGAATCGGGCGAGTTGCACAACCTGCTTGGGCGCATCGACGAGAAGGACGGCTTGTTCCTGCCGGCCGCCAACGAGTTTGCCGCAGCGGCGCGGTTGGACCCCAGTGAGGAGAACCTGTTTGTCTGGGGCAGCGAAATGCTGCTGCACAGGGCATATGATGCTGCAATCACCATCTTTCGTGATGCGACGGGACGGTACGCGCAATCACCCCGGCTATGGGCGGGACTTGGCATGGCTCTGTACTCGCGTACTGACTATGTTGAGGCCGTGCAGGCGCTGCTGCGCGCGGCGGAACTCGACCCTGCGGACCCGCGCTGTTACCTGTTCCTGAGTAAGGCATATCTCAGCGCTCCAGATCAGGCACAGTCAGCCATTGAAGCCTTTCGCAAGTATGCCACTCTGGAGCCAAGGAACGCTCGCGCGCAGTACTACTATGCCATGGCTTTATGGAAGGGACGCAGAGTGGAAGGCGCGGAAATCGATTACCAGGTGGTAGAGGCGCTGCTGGTGAAATCCATCGAGTTGGACGGTACATTCGCCGAGTCGCATCTTCAATTGGGTATTCTTTACAATGACGAGCACGCTTACTCCAAGGCTTTGCCGGAGTTTGAACGTGCGCTGCAACTTGACCCAAAGTCAGCCGAAGCTCATTTTCGCTTGGGCCGCTATTATTCCCAGGCCGGAGAGAAGGAGAAGGCCCGGGCGGAGCTCGATCAATTCAAAACGCTGGAAGCAGCGCGTCATGCCGAGATAGACAAAGAACGTGCCGAAGTGCAGCAATTCGTAGTAAGTGTGGAAGCGACATCACCGGCTTCCCACCCATGATGCAATTAGGTGTGTCGGAGGTAAGAGTAAGTGTGTGCGATGTTCCAGAACGTGATGCAGAACGCCTCCACCAAGGAAAGTGCGCGCCTACTAAGCCGAAGCCGCCGCGATTTTCTGCGTGATGCGGGCGGACTTGCGTTGGGATCGGCGTTAGTTTCGCCCAGTCCCTTTCTACATGGGCAGCAGGTTGTGGCAGGGCGCAAGGTCATCGTTGTGACGTTTGGCGGAGGCGCGCGCGACCAGGAGACGTTTGCTCCGGAAGGTCAACATAACATCCCGCATATGCTCGGGGTATTGGCACCGCAGTCGACGTTTTTCACGCACATGATGAACCGGGGCATTCTTGGCCATTACGTCGCCACCGCCAGCCTGGTGACAGGCGTCTACGAAACGCTGAATAACTTTGCATCTGTTCCACCAGCGCATCCCACGGCGTTTGAGTATTTCCGCAAAGACCTGAAGCGACCGCTCTCGAATACATGGGTGGTGGCTCCCAGCAATGGGTTCAACCGGATAGGAGAGAGTGATGACCGGTCCTACGGGCCTGGCCTGGGTGCACGCGTTATCTTGCCAAAGCACCTGCTGCAGGCAGCGACCTACGGGAACACTGCGAATCTTGGACACCTGCTGCGTGACAATTACGAGACACCGCTCTTCACGCCGGTGTTGGGCGGCGGCGACGCTGATCTGGAACAGCTCGAGGCTGTTTTGAAGTTATCCGTAGGCGATTTCGCTGCGCACGCGCGAACCCTGTCCAGCCCGGATGAGTTGTCGTTATACATCGTGAAGCAACTCATGCGGCAGCAGGCTCCCAGCCTATTGTGGGTCACGATGCATGACATCGATGTCGCACATACCGGCGCGTATTCGCTCTACCTGGAGGCGATTCGGCGCACAGACCGCCTGTGTGGTGAACTGTGGCAAGCTGTCCAGAACGATCCCGAGTACGCGGGAAAGACAACGATGTTTATTCTCCCTGACTTCGGGCGAGACTCAGACACGGAGATCGGCGGGAATGGTTTTCAGCACCATCGCACGGGCGATGTGGCGTCGCGTACCACATGGATGATGGCGCTCGGTGCCGGTGTGCGCGAGGGTGTGGTGTATGACCGGCCCGTGGAGCCGGTCGATCTGGTTCCGACATTGGGTTCAATGCTGGGTTTCTCTGCGCGGCGCTCACAGGGCCAACCTATCCGCGAGCTGTTATAGCCATGCTGCCCCTTGCACTTACGGCCGAGCACTTTGCGAAGTATCCCACGCAGGCGCGAAGGCTTGCTGTTTCGCACCTTCTGCTGCTGCGTCAGTTGCCTCTGGCATTTCTGCCCAGCCTGCTGCAGGAAGTTATTGAATACGACTATAAATTTCCAGCAGAGCGCGCCGAACTTGACGGCCAACTCGTTAGCTTGTCGTCACTTACTTCCGAGCAGTTGAGAACGCTGCTTAAAGGTTTCTGGCAACTTCGGCTGACACCGGAACAAGAGAAGGTGGACTGGGTAGATCAGCCGCAACGGTATACCGAGCAGTTCTCCGCATACCTTTGGAGCACACACCAGATGGATGCGTTCCGGCAAGCGGCAGCCGATTACGGCAAAGAATTACAAGTCGATGTTCCCACCGATCCGCAGATGCCTCAGCGGTTAGGAATCGCGGTGATTGGGCAAGGCGTGCGGGAACCCGGCCTGCGGCTCTTTGAGAAACTGCGTTCATTAGGGACGTACTTCAGCAATGTAAACCCTGATGGTGGATTGCAAGAGCTACTGGCGGTTGTTGCCGAGCGCGCCAGTGCGCATCCCGTGCCGTATGCGCACTGGTATGTCGATGGCGGGGTACCCGCATCTTGCAGCTCTTTGATTCATCAGGTGTCCTATGCAGCCCTGGCACCGGTACGCAAGAACCTGCTGCAGAAGATACAACAGCAGGTGAGCGCGCCCGGCATGGGGCCGGAACGTCTGCGCGATTACCTGGCGCAGTTAACGCCGGAGGCCCTGGGGATTAGCGGGGAGCCTTTGCTGGATCGCTTCAAAATCAAGCTGCTCACAGAGGGATCAGGGACGCAAATCTACAGCACCACGTTTGCACAGTGGACAGCTAGGGAGGTGTTGCGGCGGTCGGCTGCAATGACCCTGCTGGTGCGCTTTGCGCCCAGGCAACGGCAGCGCTCCATGAGCGAATTGCTCGCCAACACTGCGCCGGACACAGAGCTTGATCCAGCCGGGTCGCTTGTTGATGCGGATATGTCTGCTTACTACCACTGGATAAGTCAGCAGCGCCTGCCTGGCCATGAGCGCTCGGCGTTTGTCGCATGGTTCGAAGGGCATCATGAAGCGGTCATCATAGGTCCAACAACTCCGCGCGGTGTAACATCCACATCCAGCCTTGATCTGCGGGAACTGATTACGACTGTAACGGCATGAAACCTGCCCGGTAGGTGAGCGGGTCTACTTGCCGATGCAGAAGGTAGAGAAAATCAGGTTCAGCAGATCGTCCGTGGTGGTTTCGCCGGTGAGTTCGTCGAGCGCGTGAAGAGCTTCGTGAAGGTCCAGCAAGATCATCTCGTGCGGCAAAAGAGAGAGTGCGGCCAATTTGGATTGCTGCAGGGCGGTGACGGCGCGGTCTACAGCGTCTCGCTGACGTAGATTCGTCAGGGTTGCGATTCCGGACGTATTCGCATTGCCTTGCGACGGGTGCAGCATCATGGAGCGCAGGGCGGGTAAACCTTCTCCTGTAACGGCCGAGGTCCGGATTCGCGCCCATGGCTGGTTGGAGTGGTCAATAACTGTTTGAACCTTCGGTACCAGGTCGCACTTGTTCTCCACAACGATGACGGAGCGGCCTTCAAGCAGCTTGAACACTTCAGGGCTGATGGTCTCCCCTGACGGCTGCGAAAGATCCACCACCAGCAGGATTGCATCAGCTTCAGCTGCAGCTTCGCGTGAGCGTGAGACGCCCATGCGTTCAGCTTCATCAGCAGTCTCGCGCAGGCCCGCAGTATCCAGCAGTTCGATGGGAACGCCCTCAACGGTGATCCGTTCCGCGATGACGTCACGTGTGGTGCCAGGCGCGGCTGTAACAATGGCGCGCTCGCGTTCAACCAGCCGGTTGAACAGCGAACTTTTGCCGGCATTTGGCCTTCCGATGATGGCGAGACGCAGCCCCTCGCGGAGCACGCGGCCATGGGCAAAGCTGGCCAGCAGCGATGTCAAAGGGCTTAACAGATGATCGATGCGCTCAACGATCGTTGCCGCGGGAAGCATGTCGATATCATCCTCCGCGAAGTCGATACCGGCCTCAAGTGCCGCGATGAGCTCGATGAGCGATTGCTTGACGGGCCGGACGGCTGCAGCGATGGAGCCGCCCATCTGCCCGGCGGCTTGCTGCGCCTGCGCGAGTGTTTGCGCTTCGATGAGATCGCGCACAGCCTCTGCCCCGGTAAGGTCGAGACGGTTGTTGAGGAAGGCGCGCTCAGTGAACTGGCCCGCGCGTGCCGGTGTGGCTCCACGCTCAACGGCCTGGCGCACAACCCAATCCAGCACCACGGGTGAGCCGTGGGTGGCAATCTCAACCACATCTTCCCCGGTATAGCTGCGGTGTGCGGGGAAAAAGGTGATGAGCGCGTCATCAATTCGCGCACCGGTCGCATCGCGCAGAATGCAATAGTGAGCGATGCGCGGCTCTGGTGGCGCCAACTGTACGAACTGCTGAACGATGCCAACTGCCTGTGGACCCGAAAGCCGGACGATGCCAATGCCGCCGCGGCCCGGCACCGTGGCAATGGCAACGATGGTCGTGTCGTCGAGGTCTGTGTGCGGTGCGGGCACAAGGTTATTGTAAGAAGGCGCTCAGATCTTCCGCCGTTGACGGATTGCTGAGGGTGTCTACCTGCGACGGAAACGTTTGCGTATCTCTTCGGCGCGGCTGTCACGTTCGCTGGACTGCCAGTTTTCAGGGTAGAGCACGACGAAGCGAGATGGGCCTTCGCCGCTGGATTCGGTGCGCATGCCTTCGGTGTCGCGCAAGGCCAGGTGCAACATCCGGCGTTCACGCGAACTCATCGGCTCAAAACGATACGGCTTTCCTGACGCGCGCACAGCGTCCGTTCCCGCCTTGGCCGCTTCCAGCAGTTCCCGGTTGCGCGCGGCCTTGAATCCGTTTGCGTCGAACGAAATTCGGTCGTGCTCGTCAGGCTGCAGGCGCAGAATCTTTGCACACACATGCTCCAGCGCGCGGAGCAGATCTCCGTCGCGAGCGGTCAGCATGGAGGCATCAGGGCCGCTGATCTCTACGTAGATGAGGCGGTCTTCCAAGCCGTCCGGGTCGGCTGCGCCACTTCCCGCGGTAATTCGGAAGCGCAGCTTTAGGCCGCCGGTGGTGGTGAGCATGTTGAGAAAGTCAGCTGTTTTCTGGGCAGCAGTCTTCAGGTCCTGCATGGGTTATCGCTTCCCCTGGATAGTTTTCGCCTGTGGAGCGCCAGTTTTGCGCCGTGCGCGCTTCATGGCCAGTTCGCGCATCTCCCGGCCCTCTTTGGTCTGATTCATCGCGTACTGCGCGGCGATCATGATGAGGTTACCAACACACCAGTAAAGCGCAAGTCCTGAAGAGTAATTCCATGTGATGTATCCAGAGAAGACCGGCATCATGAAGGCCATCATGCGCTGCTGTTGCGGATCGACGCCCGGCGCGGGCATGTAGAACTGCACCAGAAACTGCGACAGGACCATGGTGATGGGCAGGATGTGGTAGGGGTCAGCGGCGGTCAGGTCATGCAGCCAGAACCAATGCGCCTGGCGCAGTTCCACGACTTTGGGCAACATCCCCAGCATGGCGAACAACAGCGGGAACGTCAGCAGTGTCGGAATGCAGCCGCCGAACATGTTAACCCCGTTCTCTTTTTGCAGAGCCATGATTTCCGTGTTCATTTCCGTGCGCTTTGGATCCGTCACTTTGTACTTCGCGTACTTGGCCTTAATGGCGTCCATCTGCGGCTGGATACGCTGCATCTTGAGGCCGCTGCGCATGGTCTGGTAACGGAAGGGCAGCATGACGACGTTCAGGATCACAGTCAGCACCACAATGGCCCAACCCCAGTTGCTGGCGACATGGTCGTGAATCCAGTTCAGCAGCCAGAAGAGGAACTTCGCGATAATTCCCCAAAAGCCGAAGTCGACGACGGGTTCCAGCGTGGCGGATGAGCCCGAGACGGAAATCGTCTTGAGTATGTCCACCGATTTGGGGCCGACGTAGATACGTGCCTTTGCCACGCCGCTGGTATCGCCCACTGCGGCACCCAGCACAGGAACATCGACCGGCTTCCCGGTGACCTTGCCTTTACCGGCTCCGTCACGGGCCAGCTTTTGTACGTCGATGGTGTTGTGCAACGTGACTGCCGTAGCGGTCTGCGGGTCGTTGGGCAGAAAGATGGCCGCAAAATAGCCGTCCGCGGTACCCGCATAGCCGAGCGGCGCGTTCAGCGTGGCACCTCCGCTTACTTTCTTGAACTCGAGATGCTCGGCCTTGCCGTCCTGCATGACTTCGATGCGCGAGCCGTTGTAATCCAGTACCTGTTCCTGATCCCCGAAACCGGCGGGCCAGCTGAGTAACGCGCGGACAGGCGCGCCGTTTACCTTGACGCCCGCTTCAGTCTTGAGGACGTAGGTGGCATCGAAAGTGAAAGTTTTCTCCGCTTCGACGTTGCCCTGCTGGAAGCGGAATGTGAGCGTCTGCGGCGCAGCGAGGGAGCCGCTGGCTGATGGCACGAAGAGCGCGTTGCGCAGTTCGTTCGTGAGGTTGCCATCATAGGTATAGAGCGACAGCGGATAGCCGAACTGCTTGGCGGCCGCGTCATTTACCAGGTCCAGGGGCGCGCCGTAGCGGTCTTTGAAGCGCTTCAGCACCCAGCTGCGGACTTCCGCGCCCTTGTTGCTGAAGGTGATCTTGTACAACTCGTTTTCGACGGTGGTGGTCTGCTCGGCAGACGCTGCGACGGCGGGCAGGGCCGCGCTTGCCGCAGGCTGCTGCACGGCGTTGGCGTTAAAGGCCGCCGTGGTCCCCGTGGGTCCGCTTTGCGGTGTGCTTGACGCGCCTGCTGTTTGGCTCTGCGTCTGTGCGGAAGGCGGCTGAAGGGGCTGCGTCTTCTTACTGCGGTAGAACTGCAGCCCGGCAAAGACGCCGAGCATGACGACCATCATGATGAGGAAAGAGGTGTTGCTGTTGCCGCCTCCGGCCTGGTTGGGCTTCTTGATCTCTGGCACGTTTTCCTGTCTGTCCGTGTATGGGTACGCGCTTCTGTGCGCGCCGGTTCATCCCGCACTCTATGGTAAATGGCTGCGCGATGCGCCGTTGGATCGGAAGCAAATGCCGGTTCACGATTTCATGTGCATTCCCCTGGGCGCCGCGAGGGTGGCGTAACTGAGAGCTCCCAGAAGGGTGACGGCACTGCACACCATGAGGCCTATCGTGAATGAATGCGTGCGGTCGAAGAAGAAGCCTGTAATGACCGGGGCCGCAGACGCGATGAGAAAGCTGGCGAAATTCTGCAGCGCACCGAGAGAAGCAACGTAGCCCGGCGGGCTGACCGCCTGCACATAGCCCCATCCGGACGTGCCCGCGAAATGAATGAAGAAGAACGCAATGCTTATGCCTGCGATGGCTGCGCCGGTAGTGACGCTCCGCGAAACGGCGAAGGTGGCGGATGCGGAGAGCACCATGCCAACTACCAGCTGGACTCGATGGACAGTAGTGAGTGCCGCGCCACGCCGGGCGAAGAGGTCGACCGACAGACCGCTGGTCAACATGCCAAATGCCCCCGCCAGGAAGGGTATGGCGGCGAGCCAACCGCTCTTGGCCAGCGACAGGTGGCGCTCACCTTCGAGGTAGCCGGGGAGCCACGCCGTGTAGAGCCAGTTGGTGTAGTTAATGCCGCCAAAGCCGAGCATCATGCCCCAGACCGTTCTCTGCCGCAGCAGCTTTGGCACAGCGTTGCCAGGCTCTGGCCCGGTGGTTTCGTCGCTGTACATGGTGGTGCCGCGCCCGCGGTGCAGGGTGAGCCACAGGGCGGCGACGATGAGGCCGGCTCCCCCCAGCAGCATAAACATCGCGCGCCAGCCCAGACGCAGCATCAGCAGGGTGAGCAGCGGCGGCGCTACCGACAGTCCGAACGTCTGCGAACTGCTCATGATGGCGGTCGCGCGGCCACGTGTCCTGCTGGTGAACCACTCTCGCACGCTGCGGACGGCCGAGGGATAGAAGGGTGCCTCGCCCGCTCCCAGCAGGATGCGAAAGACGATGAACATGGGCGCGCCGCGCACCAGGCCGGTGAGCAGTTGCGCTCCAGACCACACTGTGAGACCAGCGCCAAGAGCCGCGCGGGTTCCCACGCGGTCCAGAAGCACGGCTAGCGGCAGTTGCGCCAGACCATAGGCAAGCGAGAAGGCGGAGAGCAGCCATCCCATCTGCGTTGCGGAAAGGTGCAGCTCGCCCCGGACGGTGGTGTTTGCGATCGACAGCGAGGCCCGGTCCAGTGAGTTGACGAGGCCTGCAGTAAACAGCAGCGACAGCGTTATCACCTGGTGACTGCGCAGGCTGCGTGGTCTTGATGACGAGAGTTCGCTCAGGTGCTCCACTTTCTGCGGAACGTGCGCACCTAACCTTACCGTGCCGGGCGGTTTGCGTACAGCGTAGCTACGTATCCGGCGCCGAAGCCGTTGTCGATGTTGACGACCGTTACGTTCGGCGAGCAACTGTTCAACATGCCGAGCAGAGCCGTGATGCCGCCAAATGCCGCTCCGTAGCCCACGCTTGTGGGAACGGCGATAACCGGGACGGCAACGAGAGCACCGGCGACGGAGGGCAACGCACCCTCCATGCCCGCACAGACGACCACCGCATCGGCTTCGCGTATGGAGGGCAGATGAGCCAGCAGGCGGTGCAGCCCCGCGACGCCAACGTCGGTCACGCGGGTGACGGTCGCGCCAAGGAACTCGGCGGTCAAGGCAGCCTCTTCGGCGACGGGCAAATCGCTGGTTCCAGCGCAGACCACGGCGACCTTGCCGCCCGTTCTCGAAGCCGGTTCGCCGCAGGTGATGATGCGTGCCGTGGAATGGAACTGGGCTTCTGGGATGATCCGCTGGGTAGCCGCGAAGTCCTCCTGCGAGGCGCGGGTGGCGATGGCGGGTGTGCCGCTGGCGTGGATGCGGGAGAGAATGGCGGCGGTTTGCTCCGGCGTCTTGCCCTGAGCGAACACGACCTCCGGCATGCCGCTGCGCAGCGGACGGTGGTGATCTACTTTGGCGAAGCCGAGGTCTTCGAATGGCAGCGAAGCGAGTCTGTCCGCGACTTCGTCCGGCGTGGATTGGCCAGCCTGAAGTTCTTGCAGGAGCGCAAGCAGGGTTTCCCGAGTCATAATGCGACCGGGTGCCCCAGGTTCGCGCAGCTAACCTGGGTTGAAGCGGCTTTCATCTCACAGGGAAGAGAAACCCACCTTAACCGCTGCGCCCTTCGACGAAGCTCAGGGCAGGCTAAGAAGGTGGGGCACCCGCGTTGTTGGTTTCTTTTCATCACGCAGAGGGATAAGACAACAGCGCGGTCACGGGCAGGAGGGCGTTCATGCTGCCGCTGCGGTATCCCTCTGTGTCCAGTGTGACATAGGTAAACCCCGCGCCTTTGACGGCGGCGGTGATGCGTGCAAGTATGTCGATCTGCAAAGCTTGGTTTAGCTCTGAGCGCTCGATTTCGATGCGGGCAAGTTCGCCGTGGTGGCGCACGCGGAGCTGGCGGAAGCCAAGGGCGTGCAGAGCTTCTTCCGCATCTTCGATCTGCCGGAGCGCTTCGATGGTTACCGGACGTCCGTACTCAAGCCGTGAGGAGAGGCAGGCGGAGGCGGGGCGATCCCAGACCTCCAGGTTGGCGGCGTTCGCCAGTGCGCGGATATCTGCCTTGCCCAGGCCTGCGTCGGCGAGCGGGGCGACGGCGTGGTGCTGCGCGGCGGCGCGCTGGCCAGGGCGGAAGTCGCCGCTATCGTCGCGGTTGCGGCCATAGGCTATGGTGGTCATGCCCGTCTCACGGAGGACCTGCTCCATGGTGCGGAAGAGCTCGTCCTTGCAGTGGAAGCAGCGTGCGCTGTCGTTGCGCACGTAGCCCGGGCGGTCCATCTCGGCGGTTTGCACGATGCGAAGCGGGATGCCATGGTGGTCAGCGAAGGCGATGGCATCGGCGAGATGCGTGCGGGGCAGGCTGGGCGAATCGGCGATGACGGCGAGCATGTTTGCGCCGAGGACCTCGTGGGCCTCCCAGGCGAGATAGGCCGAATCCACGCCGCCGGAGTAGGCGACGGCGAGGTGATCGTAGCGGCGAAGCTGCTGCTGCAAAGTGGACCGTGCGGCCTGCAGATCGCAGTCCATCACGCAATGTCGCCGGCCAGGATTTGCTCTCGGGAGAGGTCTTTGCGGGATGGATTATCGAGCTTCTCGCGTGTGGACCAAAGTCCAGCAGAAGGAGTGCTGATGTAGAAGACTTCCTCTCCATCGGGCATGGTGTTCCAGCCCTCTTTCATCACAGCGGGGTCGTAGCGCTCTTGCATCTCGTTTACGTCAGCGTACTTGTACCCGACCTGTTCGATTTCTTCTTTCGACAAGTGGCCGGGCGCGTAGGTGATGGTGAAGCGGCCTTCGCTGGAGCCGTGGATCAGATGCGCCACGCCGTGCGGAATCTCCTGCATGTCAGGCTCGGTTTTGTAGAGCGCCAGGGTGCGCGGCGTACCCTTGTAGCCGTATTTGCGAATGAGAGCGTCAACCTCCGGCTGTTCGCCGAAGCGCTCGACGCCGGGCGCGATGATGAGCAGTTCGCCGCCGTCGGCCAGGGCCATGCGGGTACGGTAGACAGCTTTGTTGGCCACCCAGGTGGCGCGAAACTCGTCCGCCTGCATCACGGCAACAATCTTCCTGACGGGCTTGTCGAAGAGGATGATGTTCTGGTCGCGGCTCCTGCGAGCAGCTTCGAGATAGGTGTCGAGGTCGTCGCCAACGTAAATGCCGCTGGTGACCAGCTTGTTCGCGGCGTCGCGCTGCATGACGATCTGCAGGTACACGTCAGGTAAGTGCTTCAGGTGCTCGTCTTCGCTCCAGTTGTAGCAGGCACGGAGCGGCGTCACCAGACACCCTAGATTGTTCTCAATGCCATAAACCGCGGCGGCGATGTGCGAGGCGCAGATGGTGTCCTTACCACCGAGGCCGATGTAGTAGTTCTTATTGTGGTTCGCAAAACCCAGAACCTCATGCGGAACCACGTGACCGACGTTGATGATAAGGTCCCATGGCTCATCCATCAGCTTGGAGTTGAGATCAACCGGAATCTCCCAATCGGCGACGCCACCGGTGGTTTCGCGAACTAGGGACGCTGGTATGGTGCCAACGCGCGTGCATCCGTTGCGCCAGTCATGCGCGAAGATGCGTTCTTCCGGAATGCTGCCGAACATCCACTTGTTCTCCGCCTCTGTGTGCGGCACGTGCTGGCCCAGCGTGGGGATCACCTCGACGTGCGCGTCAGGCAGGGCGTTGTAGAGATACTCGGTGATCCATCCGCTGCCGGAGTGCGCGCGCGTCAGATCGGGCGGCAGCAGCAGGACACGTTTCAGGTCCTGCTTAATGCGGGTGCGGGCTTCCGCCAGCAGGCGGTCGCAGGCCGCTTTGATCTGCTCTTCCGAAACATGCGGGGCTTCAATCTTGAACCAGGGCACGTGGGCTAGTGTACGCCTTGTGTGCAGTTGCTTGTCTGATGCAAAGACAGAACGCTAAGGACGCAAAGGTGTGCGCTAATGACGCGAAGGGTTTGCTGTTGCCGCTGCGTGTACCGGATTGCGAACGGAATGGTGTGGCGTGCATGATGGTATGGCGTTTACCCCGCGCAAAGGACGCAGATGGCCTTATTACATGACGACCGGCTGTTCCCAGCCGACCCATCAACCCGCGACATTGCGCGACGGCTTCATGCGACGGTGCGCGATCTACCCATCATCAGCCCGCACGGGCACACGCAGGCGGCCTGGTTCGCGAAGAATGAGCCGTTCCCCGATCCGGCAAAGCTCTTCATCCAGCCTGACCATTACGTGCATCGGATGCTGTACAGCCAGGGTATCCGGCTGGAGGACCTTGAGATTGGCCAGCCGGTTATTGAAGACCCGCGCCGGGTGTGGCGCATCTTCGCGGAGAACTACTTTCTGTTTCGCGGCACGCCCTCGCGCCTGTGGCTGGATTATGCATTCCAGGAGCAGTTTGGCATGACGGAGCGGCTGAGCGGCGCGACGGCAGATCTGTATTACGACACGATCGCGGAGAAGCTGCAAACGCTGGAGTTCCGGCCGCGCGCGCTCTACGAGAGCTTCCGCATGGAGGTGCTGGCGACGACAGATTCGCCTGTAGATTCCCTGGCGGACCATCAGGCGATTCACGATTCTGGCTGGAACGGGCGCGTCATTCCAACGTTCCGCCCTGATTCGGTGGTGGATCCAGACTTCGCGGGATTTGCAGAGAACATCGTCCGGCTTGGCGAGCAGACCGGCGAGGACACCGATACGTGGCAGGGCTACCTGGCGGCACTGCGCAAGGAGCGGCAACGCTTCATCGGTCTGGGTGCCACGGCCACGGATCACGGACACCCAACGGCACGCACGGCGAACTTGTCGCCGGACGAGTGCGAGCAGTTGTTTGCGGTAATCCGCGAAAACGAAGGCGATGCCGACGACGCCGAAGTATTTCGCGCGCAGATGCTTACGGAGATGGCGCGCATGAGCGTTGAGGATGGATTGGTGATGCAGATTCATCCGGGCAGTTCGCGCAATCACAACGCGCACTTGTTTGCGAAGTTCGGGCGCGACATGGGCGCGGATATTCCCACGCCAACAAACTACGTGGACGCGCTGAAACCGATGCTGGATGTCGCCGGAAATGAGCCAGGCCTGACGGTGATCCTGTTCACGCTGGATGAGAGCGCAGTCAGCCGCGAGTTGGCACCGCTGGCCGGGCACTATCCCTGTCTGAAGCTGGGACCGCCATGGTGGTTCCATGACAGCCCGGAGGGCATGATGCGCTTCCGCGAGCGCGCTACTGAAACCGCCGGGTTCTACAACACGGCCGGCTTCAACGATGACACGCGGGCGTTCCTGTCGATTCCGGCGCGTCATGATGTCGCCCGCCGCATCGACTGCGCGTTTCTGGCGCGGCTGGTGGCCGAGCATACGCTGGAGGCAGACGAGGCGTTTGGCCTGGCGCAGGACCTGACGTGTAACCTAGTGCGGCGCGCCTACAAGCTGTAACGGAGACTCTGTGTCCACATTGACGCCCACGGCCGGTCTGCAGCCCGGCTCCGGTATAGCCGCTCGCATCGGCCATGTGCGCTGGACGATCTGCGCCATGCTGTTCGTCGCCACGACGATCAACTACATGGACCGGCAGGTTATCAGCATCTTGAAGCCTACGCTGGAGCACAGCATCGGGCTGACAGAGTCGGGCTACGGGCATGTAGTTGCTGTCTTTCAGGTGGCGTACGCTATCGGGCTGCTAGTAGCCGGACGCCTCGTGGACCGCGTGGGATCGCGGATCGGCTATACCGTCATCATGGCCACATGGAGCGCTGCGGCAATGGCGCACGCTCTGGTCAGCACGGCGTTCGGGTTCGGCGTGGCGCGCTTGTTTCTGGGGCTTGGTGAATCGGGTAATTTCCCCGCCGCGGTGAAGACTGTTGCCGACTGGTTTCCCAAGCGGGAGCGCTCGCTAGCGACGGGCCTGTTCAACTCCGGCGCGACGGCAGGCGCGATCATTGCACCGCTGACCGTGCCATGGATCACAATGCACTATGGCTGGCACGCAGCATTCCTCTTCACCGGCCTGCTGGGTTTGCCGTGGATCGTGTGGTGGTACGTCAACTACCGCACGCCGGACGACCATCCGACCCTGACCAGCGAGGAACTGCGGCACATCTACGAAGACAATGCCGAACAGATGGGGCCGAAGCTGCCGTGGGCCCGGCTGCTCGGCTATCGCCAAACGTGGGGGATCGTGCTGGCCAAGTTCCTGACGGACCCCATCTGGTGGTTTTATCTCTTCTGGATACCAGGGTTTCTAGACACGCGGTTTCATGTCGATCTGCAGCACCTCGGCTTGCCGCTGATCGTCGTGTACGCTGTCTCGACCGTCGGTGGGGTCGCGGGGGGATGGCTGCCTGCATTTTTTGAGCGGATGGGAATACGCGGGTCGCGCGCGCGGTATGGGGCTATGTTTGTGTGCGCCTGCTTCTCGCTGCCGATGCTCTTCGCCGGACGTGTTACATCGGAGTGGCTTGCCGTAGCGCTCTTAAGTCTGGCTGCCGCCGGGCATCAGGGCTGGTCGGCGAATTTGTACACCACGGCATCGGACGTGTTTCCGAGCAGCGCCGTGGGCAGCGTCATCGGGATCGCGGGCATGGCGGGTTCTTTGGGCGGAACGCTGCTCTCGCTGGAGGCCGGGCACATCCTGCAGCTGACGCACAGCTACAACAGCCTGTTTATCCTTGCCGGGTCGGTGTATATGGTTGCGTTTGTCTGTTTGCAGGTGTTTGCGCCAGGGCTGCGCCGCGCCAATGTGGAGGTTCCTGCGTGAAGCACCCGTTGAGTTTGGAAGGCCGCGTCGCGGTCGTGATTGGCGGCACCAGCGGCATTGGCCGGGCGATTGCGCTAGGGCTGGCGCAGGCCGGGGCTGATGTAGTCAGCACCGGTCGGCGCGTGGAGCAGGTCGACGAGATTGCGGCGGAAATCGAGGCCCTCGGACGTAGTTCGCTGCGTCAACCCTGCGACCAGACGGACCGTGCGCAGATCGAGGCGCTACTTGCCAACTGTGTTGAGCAGTTCGGCAAGGTGGACATCCTTGTCAACTCCGCGGGAAAAATCAAGCGCACACCCACGCTGACCGTGCCGGAAGCCGAGTGGACGGACATCATGGACACCAACCTGACCGGGATGCTGCGCTGCTGCCAGGTCTTCGGCAATCACATGATCGGCAACGGCTATGGACGCATCATCAACATCGCATCGCTGAACAGCTTTGTGGCGCTGGCCGAGGTAGCCGCGTACGCCGCCAGCAAGTCCGGCGTGCTGAGCCTCACGCGCTCGCTCGCCGTGGAGTGGTCAAAGCACGGCGTGCTGGTCAACGGCATTGCTCCGGGCGTCTTCCGCACGGACCTGAACGCGGCCCTGCTGGACGGCTCGCCACGCGGGCACGAACTGCGGATGCGGAATCCGATGAACCGCTTCGGCCAAACAGAGGAGCTTGTCGGCGCAGCGATCTATCTCGCCAGCGAAGCCGCCAGCTTCACCAACGGCCACACCATTGTGGTGGACGGCGGCGTGCTAGCCAGCGGCGTCAATCAATAACGGGTGCCCCGTACATGACAGCGTCATGTGCGGGACTTGACACCAGATGAATGTGCGAACCTGACACCGGATGCTTTGCGCCGTGCATCCCAATCAACGCGAAGAGCATGGAGGGACACATATGCGAGTTGGCCTGATGACGAGGGAGTTTCCACCGAATGTGTATGGCGGTGCAGGTGTCCACGTGGAGTATCTAAGCCGCGAGCTGGCGAAGTCCATCGAGGTGGAGGTGCACTGCTGGGGCACGCAGCATTCTGACGAGGGTAACCTGCACGTGCGCGGCGCGGAGCCGTGGCCGCTGCTGGCCGAGGGAACTCCAGCGAAATTTACCGCCGCGCTCGACGCGCTCAGCCTCAATCTGGCGCAGATGAAGCCGCTAGCGGGCATCGATATCGTGCACACGCACACGTGGTACGTCTCCATGGCGGGCTTTCTGGCCAAGAAGCTCTTCAACATCCCGTTCGTGCTGACGACGCACAGCCTGGAGCCGCTGCGCGCGTGGAAAGCGGAACAGCTGGGCAGCGGCTATGCCATGAGTTCGTGGATGGAGCGCACCGCCATCCTGGACGCCGACGCCGTCATCGCGGTCTCGCAGGGCACGCGCGAGGACATCCTCCGCGCCTACCCGGATATTGATCCGAGCCGCATTCATGTCATTTACAACGGCATCGATCTGCAGCAATACCAGAAAACATTGGACACTGACGCTCTGGTGAAGTATGGCGTCGATCCGTCGCGTCCGTACGTCCTGTTTGTGGGGCGCATTACGCGGCAAAAGGGCGTCACGCACCTGGTGGACGCCATCCGTTATCTGCCGCCAGACACGCAGGTGGTTCTCTGCGCAGGTGCACCGGATACGCCGGAAATTGCGCTCGAAATGCGCGAAAAGGTCGCAGTCGCACGCCAGCACAATCCGGACATCGTCTGGATTGAGAAGATGGTCACCAAGCCGGAAGCGATCCAGCTGTACAGCAACTGCGCCGTCTTCTGCTGCCCGTCGGTGTACGAGCCGTTCGGCATCATCAACCTGGAGGCGATGGCCTGCAACGTCCCGGTGGTCGCCAGTGCGACGGGCGGCATCCTGGAGGTAGTCGTGGACAGCGAAACCGGCTATCTCGTCCCCTTCGAGCAGGACCCGGTCACGACCTTCCCCTCCAACCCGGAGCAGTTCGCCCGTGATCTCGCCGCGCGCCTGAACGACCTGCTGGACAACCCCGCCAAGGCAAAGCAGTTCGGCGAAGCCGGGCGCAAGCGCGTCGAAGAAACCTTCTCCTGGACCGCCATCGCGGAGCAGACGATTGCGCTGTACCGGAGCTTGATCCCCCGAAAAGCATGAACTGTGCTGATGGACGCCTCTCGATCTGTAACACGACTTCATACAAGGGCGTTCTCGGTACTTAGTTGTGGACCCAGCAACCGTCCGAAGCAACGGTGGGCTTCAGGAAAGGCCTGGTAGAGGGAGGGGCTTCATCTCAACGAGTCAGGGCCTCAGAGATCCCTTTAAGAAGCGTAGGCTAACTACATGCCTGAATTTGAATATGACGCATTTCTTTCACATGCCTCAGAAGACAAATCGACCTTCGTTGAACCGCTGGCACATGAGCTGACAAAGCTGGGTTTGGAGGTCTGGTATGACCGCTTCAGCCTCCGCGTGGGTGATAGCTTGCATGATTCATCGAACTTGGTCTGTCAAATTCTCTCTACGGGGTCGTCGTGTTCAGTCCTGCGTTCTTTGCGAAGAATTGGACGAGAGCGGAGTTGAATGGATTGTTCGCGCGAGAAATGGACGGGCGCAAGGTGATCCTTCCAATCTGGCATCAGATCTCGCGGAGGGATGTGCTCAAGTTTCTGCCCATCATGGCGGATAAAGTTGCTCTCCAAAGCAGTGACGGCGTCGTATCGGTCGCGAAGTCGCTCGTGGAAGTCATTCGTCCTGAACTCCTGGCCGTTCAGAGCAGTTCTGACGCGGCATTGATGGCTGGAAAAAGGCTCGCAGAGGCGGTAAATCGAAATCACCCAGGGTACGAAGTACGTGTGACAACAGGGCCGTCGATCTCAACTACGAACCCAGGACCGAAGCAGGAAGGCGTCATCGCTTCAATCTTCCAACACGGCACGCGCGCCGACATTCTAGTAACTGACGCGGGAAAATTGACCCAACCGCCGCAGTTTAACCTCAGCTTTTCAAGTGTCGGCTTGGAGAAACTTCTGGAAGGGGTAAGAACTGGTCGAGCCCAAACGCTCATTTCGCGCGAATTTCGATTCGACGGAAGTTCGATTCCACTGATCCCGTCAGCCGAAATCATTGACGGTGGACATCTCGAAGTGACTCCCAGCGTCGTCCATGTGCCGGAGCAGGATGTTCGGCTCGAAGTCGATAGTGCGTCCGAAATTCTTCGGATTCCGATAATGAAGCTCGAAGTCTTGCGAGCAGGCGTGGAAGAAATCGAATTTCGCCTACACCATCCTGCGCAGCCTTTTGAAGTACGCTTCGTTCTTAGCCTCAGACCAGGCGCGGAACCCCAAGATTTTCACCTCTCGACTTCGTTCGCATCCTTTGACTTTTCGCGCATAGATAGCTGTGTCAAATTCATCGATAGTTTAATGGCAGGGGCCGAATTGCGGGTAATCCATCTCACAACGGATCGCATCTTTTTGCGGGCTGGTTTATCTCAACAACCGCACTGGATGCCACGAGGACTCGCAACGCTCATTCAGATGGTCGCTTCGATCCAACGATACTTCAACGTCTCGATTCCGTGGCCACCCAGCATTCCAGATGAGGAAATCGAAAACGTCCATATCTTGGATTGCTTGATCTCAGGTGAAGAATTGGGAACTGATCTGAGGCTCACCGCAATGTGCCCCAAGAACGAGCACTTAAGCGAACACGTCGAGAGCTGGAAGAACGGCCCGGTTATACTGTTTTTTGAATCAATGGGACCAACCAAGGTTTCGCCATTGTTGGAGTTCCTGTTCCTGTTTCGGCCTGGGGTATATATACGGAGCAGGCCGCTCCAGATGATATCGATGCAGCGGTGAAGGCTGTAGAGGCGGCTCCCGAGGGCAGTCTCGTCCCGATCCCCATGCACGGCTTGACGCCGACATTCGTTCGCTTTAAATCTTCGCTTGGTGCAGGTTCGTTTGTCCCGGCCACGTAAGCGGGTGCGCCCTTAGAGTTGGGGGCGGGACACGTGGGTCAGGTAACGATCAGTCGCAGTCTCGGAGCTAATGAGGTCAGTGTCTCCAGTTGAGACGTCCATGCTTAATGCAGTAGCTC
>CAXTXE010000023.1:16007-59894 GCA_964248165.1 uncultured Terriglobus sp. | reverse complement strand
GGCCGGGTGGGAGGCGAAGGGGTTCGGCGGGGATGGGTATGGGTGTGGTTTCCTGGTCTTTGTACTGGAGGCGGTAGAGGCGCCAGTAGAGTCCGCGCTCGGCGAGGAGCTGGTTGTGGGTGCCGCTCTCGCGGAGTTTGCCCTTGTGCATGACCAGGATGGTGTCGGCGCGCTGGATGGTGGAGAGCCGGTGCGCGATGACCACGGAGGTGCGGCCTACGATCATCCGTTCCAGCGCGGAGCGGACGCGAAGCTCGGTGTCAGTATCGACGGAGCTGGTGGCCTCGTCGAGGATGAGGATCTCCGGGCGGTGGGCGAGCGCGCGGGCGAAGCTGATGAGCTGCTTCTGGCCGGTGGAGAGCGTTGCGCCACGCTCCTGCATGGGGCTGTCAAAGCCCTTTGGCAGGGTGCGGATAAAGTCACCGATGTTGACCTCGTCGGCGGCGCGTTCGACTTCTTCGTCAGTGATCCAGTCACTGCCCAGGCGGATGTTGGTGCGGACGGTGCCCGTAAAGAGAAAGGCATCCTGGAGGACCACACCGAACCGTCTGCGAAGCTCTTCGAGGGGCAACTGGCGGACATCGATGCCGTCGATCAGAACGCTGCCACGCTGGACGTCGTAGAAGCGCATCATCAGCGCCGTGATGGTGGTCTTGCCTGCGCCGGTATGGCCGACGATGGCGGCGGTTTCGCCACGCGCGACGGTGAACGAAACGCCGCGCAGTATCCACTCGATTTCAGTGGAGGCAGAGAGTTCGGCGTCGCTGGCAGATGCGGCCCAGGCGCGCTGCTCGTCTGTGAGGCGCTGGTAAGTGAACCAGACGTTGCGGAACTCAACGGCGGATGGCATTTCAGAAGTGGGGCGAGAAGCAGAGCCCTCTGCTTCGCTGCGGGATGACAACTGTGGGCGGGACACGCTGCGGGATGACAAGGCTTGGGAGGGGTTCTGCGGCGAGACAATCTCCGGCTCGGTGTCGATCAGCTTGAAGACGCGCTCGCTGGCGGCCATAGCGGCCTGGAGGATGTTGTACTTCTCGCTGAGATCCTGGATGGGCCGGAAGAAGCGCTGCGCGTACTGCATGAAGGCGACGAGCACGCCTACTGTCACCATGCTTCCAAAGAAACGGCTGCCGTGCAGGACGCCCAGGCCGCCCTTCCACACGACCATGGCGATGGCAACAGCGCTAAGCAGCTCGACCGCGGGGTAGTACAACGAGTAGGCCTGTACCTGGTCGACATAGGCGTCGCGGTGTTCGGCGTTAATGGCCTCGAAGTCGCGAAAGGCGCGTCCCTCGCGGTTGAACAACTGCACCACGCTCATGCCGCTGACGTGTTCCTGCGTGTAAGCGTTGATTTTGGCGATGGCCGTGCGGATACGGCGGTAGCTGGCACGCACGGAGATGCGGAACAGCCGCGTGGCATACATGATGAGCGGTAGCACCGAAAGCGTTAGGAGCGCCAGAGGCCAACTCATCCGCAGCATGATGGCGACGATGAAGATGAGGACGAAAACATCCTCAAAGATGGCCAGCACGCCGGAGGTGAACATCTCGTTCAGCGCGTCAATGTCGCTGGTGACGCGGGTGACGAGCCGGCCGACGGGATTGTGGTCGTAGAAGCCAATGTGCATGCGCTGCAAGTGGCGGAAGATCTGCGATCGCATGTCAAACATGATCTTCTGGCCGGTCCACTGCATCATGTAGGTCTGCAGAAACTCAAGCCCGAAGCTCAGCAGCAGCGCACCAAGGTACAGGGCGGCGCACTGGCTGATGCCAGTCATCGCGTTCGCGCTCAAGTGGCGAGGCAACCAGGCGTTGGAACTGGGCGTGTGCGTCATGTAGCGGTCGATGGAAAGCTTGACCAGGTACGGCCCCACCACGTCCGCGGCAGCCTTCAGAACGACGGCGACTAGACTGAGCGCAACGAAGCCCGTATACGGACGCAGGTAGGTAATCAGTCGGCGCATCAGCCGGCCGTCGTACGCCTTGCCGAGAACATCCTCCTCACCAGCCTTGGAGGCGGCGGCTTGCTCAGGCTTTGCTTTTTTGGAGCGTCTTGCCATGCGTCTGTACTGATTGTAGATGTGTCACTTACCCGGCCCGGTTCAGGAAGGATGCTGTTCGCATGGGAAGATGGACAGGAATGGATTCGCTGGGGCTCTATCTTTCCGTGCCGTTCTGCAAGGCGAAGTGCAGCTTCTGCCACTTTGCATCGGACGCGTTTCCGCCCGGGCGCATGGCGGCGTATGTGGACCGGATCTGTGAGGAGATTGTTGGATCTATACCGTTTGCAGCGCAGCGTGGCTTGACGCTGCCCTCGCGGGTGGATTCCGTCTTCGTGGGCGGAGGAACGCCGTCTCTGCTGGAACCCGCGCAGATGCGGCGAATGTTCGATGTGCTCCGTAATACGTTCGCTATTGCCGCAGACGCGGAGATCACCGTGGAGGCCGCGGCGGGGCAAATCTCGGACGCCATGCTGGAGGCTCTGCTTGCTTGCGGCGTGAACCGCGTCTCGCTGGGCGTACAGAGCTTTGTGGATGCAGAGTCGCGGGCCGTGGGGCGGCTGCATACCGGCAAACTGTGCTTCGCAGAGTTGGAGCGTCTGCGGGCGGCAGGTGTGCGCGACCTGAACGTTGATCTGATTGCAGGTTTGCCTTACCAGACTCCGCTGAGTTGGGCGGAGTCGCTGACGCAGGCGGTTAGCAGCGGTGTCGATCATGCTTCGGTATACATGCTGGAGGTGGATGAGGGGTCGCGGCTCGGCAGGGAACTAATTGGGCCGGGTGTGCGATACGGCGCACATGCGGCTCCGGATGACGGGCTGGTCGCGGAGATGTATGCGGTGGCGTGCGAGACACTGGAGCGCGCGGGTCTGCGGCAGTATGAGATTTCGAACTTTGCGCGGGAGGGGCATCGCTCGCGGCACAACTGCAAATACTGGACACGCGCGCCGTACCTTGGCTTGGGGCTGGATGCTCATTCCATGCTGCGAGATGCGGGTGGTGCAGCGGTGCGATTTGCGGATGGGGATGATCTGGATGGCTACCTTGCCGGGGTGGATGCGCGTGCGCCGGAGTGGATTGAGGCGCTTGGGGAATGGGAGGAGACGGTATTTCTAAGATTGCGGCTGATGGAAGGACTTGGATTAGAGGAGCTGTGTCAGTTGTTTCCCGCTGATCTGGTGGTTGGTTTAATCGAGCGTTCCAAGGAGCTTGCGCGTGAAGGGCTGATGACAGTTACATCTAAGAGGATCGCGCTGACTCCGCGCGGGCGATTGCTTTCGTCGAGTGTCTTTGGTGAGCTTCTTACGTCTGTTACGGCTTAGAATCGGAGCAGAACGCTGGTTGATCGGGTTCGGATGCAACGGAGCGTCACTAGACACGCAAGAGTGTTGCAGCTAGACTCCCGCCAAGATGCATGTCTCACTTGAGCAGCTCACAGACCTGATGCGTGACAAGACAACGGTTGATCTAATAGCGATTTGGCAGGTAAATGATCGCAGCCAGTGGTCGGACGAAGCGTTTGTTGCAATAAAGCAGGTACTCACAACGCGTGGGGCGGTGGTTTCAGCGCAAGTGGTGGCAACTGAGAAGGTCGCTGATCTTTCGCGCTATAAGGGCGTGCGCGGCTGGTTATTAGTCAAGTGCATCGGTCTCACCATACTGACCCCGCTGAGTATCTTTGCCACGCATGGCGCGAACGGAGAGGACATCTTTCATCCGACGCTTGGCTTGCTGCTTGACATTGCGCTAGTCGCATTGTGCATATATGTAGGGGTTTGCATGTGGCGTGTGCGCCCAGGGGCCGTGAAGAAAGGTCGATGGTTACTGTGGGCGCTACTTGTATTGAACACGCTTGTTTTTCTCACAACCTTCCACAGTCACGACGCCGGACAGGCGAGACGAGCTATCGGTGGCGTGCTTTCATGCGCTGTATGGGTGTCCTACTTGGAATCGTCCAAGCGCGTCAAAGCAACTTACGTCTAGAGGTCCATTGCCCTACACCGCTTCTTATATGAGGACAAGTTAGAGTAAGGGGCAAAACAGAGGATTTTCCTACTTGTAGGAATTTGGAAAGTGGACTACACACCGCTGAGGCGGTTGCCCGAGCCTGCGCAGGTGAGGCTTGCTGAGGGCAGAAGATACCTGGGCCTTCGGCCCAGGCTGTTATGTTTCGGGTCTTCGACCCTCTTGATACGTCTGAACGAGAACGGCTCTCGGGTGGAAAGCCTGAAGAGTCTGTGCTGCTTTTGGAGTTATGTCGGGACCCTTCGCTTCGCAGGATGACAGTTGAACTGTGTGCATGACATTGTCATTTCGACGAGCCAAGGGCAGGCTCAGGATGACAGTTGAACGACATCGGCGGCTCGGCAAGAAGGACGACGGCTGCTCTCGAATAACTGCTGGGCTCAGGATGACGGGTTGAGAGACATCTATGAGAATAGAAGACATGAGTACGAACGATGTGATCGACTTGCGCAGCGATACGGTGACGAAGCCGACGGCGGCGATGCGGGCGGCGATGGCTGCGGCTGAGGTTGGCGATGACGTGTATGGGGAAGATCCCACGATCAACCGGCTGGAGGCCCGCGCTGCGGAAGTCTTCGGACGTGAGGCGGCGATCTTTGTGCCGACGGGATCGATGGGCAACCAGATTGCCTTGCGGCTGCACACGCAGCAGGGGCAGGAGGTGGTGTGCGAGTCGCGGGCGCATGTCATGGATTGGGAGATGGGCATGGCGGCCGTCTTTTCCGGTTGCCAGCTGCGCACGGTTGCGGGGCATCGCGGCGTTCTGCGCTGGCGCGACATTGAACCTGCGCTGGCCACCACAGGCTTGTACTACAAGGCGCAGACGGGGCTGGTCTGGGTGGAGAACACGCACAACATGGCGGGTGGAACTGTTACTCCGCTGGCCGTGATGCGGGAGTTGGTGGAAGGCGCGCACGGGCGCGGGCTGCCAATCCATCTCGATGGTGCGCGTGTGTTCAATGCCGCTGCCGCGCTGGACGCGCCGGTGGCGGAGTTGACGCGTGGTTTTAACACGGTGAACTTCTGCTTGTCGAAGGGTTTGTGTGCGCCGGTAGGGTCTCTGCTGGTGGGTACGGAGGAGCATATCCGCAGGGCGCGTCCACTGCGCAAAGCCTTGGGCGGAGGCATGCGGCAGGCGGGTGTGCTGGCTGCCGCAGGGTTGATTGCGCTGGAAGAGATGCCAGAGCGACTGCATGAAGATCATGAAAACGCAAAGCTGCTGGCTCACGCGCTTTCGGAGATTGAAGGCATAGCGCTTGACCCCGGAAGCGTGGAAACGAACATCGTGATCTTTACGACGGAAGGCGATGCGCCATCCCTGGTCTCCGCGATGAAAGAGCGCGGTGTGCTGGCCAGCGCAATTGGCCCGCACAGCGTGCGTCTGGTCACGCATCGCGACGTAGACACGGCGGCGTGCGAACGCGCTGCTGGAGTCATTGCGGACGTGGCGCAGTCGATCTTAGCAAACGCCTAGGAACCCAGCTTAGCTTCGCGAAGCTGGGGCACCCAGGTAAGGTGTCGCGTACACTAAGGACTCGCCTTTATGCGGTGTCGCTGTGCTTCCACTGACCGCCATGCTGCTCCTAATCACGCCAAACTGCATGGGAATGCTTTGGGAAGAGCGGTGCAAATCCGCCACTGCCCCGCAACTGTAAGCGTGTTCTCCTAGCATGTTAGGAGACATTGCCGCTCTAGGATGACATCGTCACTGCGCAAGTGGGAAGACGATTTCATCGTACGCATGAGCGGGAATGCCATCACGTCAAGTCAGGAGACCGATTCCGGTGCTGGCACGCAGCCACGCCCCCGAGGGGGAGCGTAGGAGAATGATGATGTTTCGCATCGCCAAGCAGCGAGGCGCAAGTACCAGTGTGCGCGCGCTAGCCGCAGTCTGCCTTTTGAGCTCGACCCTATCCATTGCCGCGCACGCCGTTGTTGTGCGTGGAAGCATCCGTGACCCGCTGGGCCGCGGCGTTCCGTACGCTCGCGTGCAGTTGGTTAAAGGCACGCAGGTTGTCGCCTCCACCATTACATTGCCTGACGGCAGCTATGAGATTCGGTCCACGGAAGATGGCCGCTTCGTTCTGATCGCAAGCGCGACGGACTTCTCACCGCAGTTGGACGTGCCGTTTTACGGAAGGCAACTCGACCTGGTGGAGCGCAATCTCTTTCTCACGCTTTCGCCGGTACGGCAGGAGATCACGGTGACCGCGACCGGCGTGCCAACGCCAGTGCAACAGGTGAGCGGGAGCGTATCGCTGATACCTGACCAGGCCTTGCAGACCCGCGTCGGCATTGGGTCAGAGTTGCGGCTGCAAACCGGCGTCTCCGTCGTGCAGAGCGGACAGTATGGTGCGGTGACATCGCTGTTTGTGCGCGGTGGAAACTCCGATGCCAACAAGATACTCATCGATGATGTGCCCGCGAACGACGTGGGTGGGGTCTTTGACTTCGGACCTGTTTCGTCTACCGCGGTTCATGCGCTGGAATTGTACCGCGGCCCAGATAGTGTGCTGTATGGAACAGATGCGCGCGCTGGCGTGGTGCGCTTTGAAACGCCGCGTGGAACCTCGCTTCGCCCAGTGCTGACCTACTCCGGCGACGCGGGTAACCTGCATACCTGGCGTAACCAGGCCACGGTCTCAGGAACGTATAACAAGCTGGATTACTACACAGCATTTTCCCGCTTCGATAGTTCCAATGCATTGCCGAACGACCGGTTTCGTGCGGTGACGGAGGCGGCTAACATCGGCTACAGCATCACGGGAAGCACTAGCCTCCGCGGCACGGTGCGCAACGGCGTCTCCGCCGAGGGACTGCCGGGCCCCTATGACTTCCAGGGCCTGACACAAATCGGTAAGCAGGGCGATCAGGACACCTATATCTCAGGCGTGGTGGATGATACCAGGCGCAATGGATGGCATAACACGTTTCGCTATCTTGACGCGCGTAAGCGGGAGCAGGCGCAGCAGTTTGCAAGCAATGGAACGCCGGACGGCTTCGGCGACTACTACGGCAAGACGGTCACGATCCGGGGCGCGAATGGGACGTCAGCCACGGGCAAGTCCATCGTTGGGTATGATCCGTTTCCCGCACGCTACGATCTTGTTTCCAATCGCGATGGGCTGGAGTACCAGAGCAACTACCGCTTTAGTGACCATGCAACCGTCACCGCAGGATTTCGCTTCCAGAATGAGCGAGGTGCTTACCGATATCCTCTGTTCAGCGCCAATCAGCAGGTTGGCCGGAGTAACTTCGACTACACCATGGAAGTACAAGGACAGTTCCGGCATCGCGTCTTCTACACCCTGGGCGGAGCCGTGCAACGTAACTCACTCTACGGCACGCAAGCTGAACCACAGCTCGGCCTGTCGTACTATCCCGTGCGGCCAGGCGGACACTGGCTGCACGGCACGCGCGCACGCTTCCAGTTTGCCAAGGGCGTGCAGGAGCCGAGTCTGGCAGCGCAACTTTCATCACTGTATGTTTCGCTGCTGGGCATTGGTGATACACCGGATATCATGCGCTTTGGAGTTACTCCCATTGGCGCGCAGCGCAGCCGGACGTACGAGGGTGGAATCGATCAAAACATCTATAGAGATCGCGCGATCCTGCACTTCAATTACTTTCATAACATCTACGGCAATGGAATTGAGTACGTGCCGACAACGTTATACAACCAGTACTTCAACCAGAATCTGCCGAAGACACTGTATGGGTTCTACTTCAATTCTCTTTCAACCCGCGCGCAGGGAGTAGAGGCAGAATTGGAGTACGGGATGGCGCGCAGGTTATTTCTTCACACGGGCTATACCTACCTGGATGCTGCCGTGCTGCGGTCCTTTTCAGGGGATGCTCTGCAGGCGCTGACCGGCCAGCCAACCATTAACCCGAAGTATCCCGGCGTTCCGATCGGAATTAGTTCTCCACTGGTCGGGCAACGGCCGTTTCGCCGCGCGCCGCAAACAGGATACTTCGCGCTGCAGTACACGGGAACAAAGTGGAATGCAGCATTGGAAGGTGCCATGTCATCACGCTCGGATGATTCCACATTCATCAGCTCGTATGAGAGCGCCAGCTTTGATAACTCCCTTCTGTTGCCCAATCGCAACCTGGCATTTGGTTTTACCAAGCTGGATGCGAGCGTCACGTATCAACTGCGGCCGTCTGTTGCCGTGTTCACACAGGCGGAAAATCTGCTCAACGATCAGCACATGGGAGCGTTTGGGTACCCCGGTCTGCCGTTTACGATCCGGGCAGGTGTGAAGGTCCGTTTCCCGCAGGAGTAAGACTTGGCCGCCATGCCTCATCCGGGTAATAGCGCGTTCTTCCGTCACGAAACATTCGCTGGAGCCTCTTGCGGAGGCAATCTGTGCGTCCAATAGACGAAGACTTTATGGAGGTCATGTTTATGGTTTCTCGTCTAGGTGGTTTCGGCGCGGCGCTTGTTTTATGTGGCATGCCATTATTGCAAGGCGCTGCCCAGGATGAGGGCCCCGCAATGGTGCGTGTAGTTGTCCGGGCGGAAACCAAGAACCAGGCACCGGCCACGCTGCAGGCTTCTGACCTCAAGCTGGAGTTCGGCGGCAAGAAGGCGGACATCAGCCGCGTACAGCCGCTGATGCGGCAGGGTGGACGCCCCGTGGAGGTGGCGCTTCTGATCGACGATGGGCTGCGATCCAACTTTGGCACACAGCTGCAGGAAGTGGAACAGTTCGTGACCAAGACCGCCTCGCCGCAGGTTGCTGTTGGCGTGGGCTACATGCGCAACGGGCACGCCGAGTTTCCGTCCGGCTTCAGCACCGATCCAGAGCAGGAGTTGAAGGCTGTCCGTCTGCCAATCTCTGGAGCCGGTGTTGACGGCAGTCCCTATTTTTGCCTGGACGATCTCTTAAAGCGCTGGCCTACCAACACCGGCGCGGCGCGCGTGGTGCTGATGATCACCAGCGGCATTGACCGGTACAACGGCTCGGTCAGTCCCATGAATCAGGACAGCCCCTACGTGCAGCAGGCCATGGAAAACGCGCAAAAAGCGGGGGTGCCGGTGTACTCCATCTACTACGGGCGCCGGGAGGTGAACAGCGGACTGGGCAGCTTTAGCGGGCAGAGCTATCTGGGCCAGGTGGCTGAAGGGACAGGCGGCGAAGCGTTCAACCAGGGCACCATCAACCCCGTCTCGCTGGCTCCGTACTTCACGCAGTTCGACCGTGCGTTGCAGGAGAGCTATCTCGTGAGCTTCCAGACCAGCAGCCGTAAGCTGGAGCGCTTAAAGGTAAGCTCCACCGTCAGCGGGCTGAAGGTGCATGCCGCCCAGGCGGTGAGTGCGGACGGTTCAAGGTCGTAGCATCCGTCGACTGGTACGGTGCCGGGAAATTGTTTCACGTGAAACATATCAACTAACATGACAGGCGCGGCGAAGATTGTTTTGGTAAGGTGAACAGACTCGGTGAGCTCTTCCAAGTGGTTGGCTGTGCGGGGTCGTCTATACCGCACGTTAGCGCTAACGTAAATGCCGACTTTGCATAAGACGGAGGCCTGAAAAACCGTCTGTTTGTGACGGTTTGAAGGCGTGCGTTGCCGTCTCCTCCTGCAGGGTAAAGGCTGTGCCGAGTGCGAGGGTTTACCGGGTGCCTTCAGCCCACTTGGCCTATGCTGGGCGGGAGTTTAGATGGCGTTGCTGTGCCACATCCCTTGATCCCACACATGCGCAAGAGCGGCGCATGTATGGGGCACCCGGCGGCGGTGTTTATCCATGATGATGAGCAGTATACAAACCAGTCGTATAAGGCCATCGGAGACGCAGAGGCTCTAGCCTCCGGGATAGCACAAAGGCTATCGGGAACACAGAGGCTTAAGCCTCCGGGATAGCACAAAGGCTATCGGGAACACAGAGGCTTAAGCCTCCGGGATGTGAGTTCATCTCAGCGCTAAAGCAGCTCTTTTGTGTGGGTTCGTTTCTATCTCGGCGGCTAAAGCCGCTTGTGAAACGCTGCGGGCTGAAGGCCCGTCATATAACAGCCTTGGTATAGGTTGTGGACGGGATTGCGGGCTGTAGGCCCGCGTTAAAGGCATGTGGCGCGAGATATTTGCCGTTTCGAGACGTTTAGCGCGTGCCTACAGCCCGCATGGTTGATGCTGGGCGGAGGTTTGGATGCCGTACCTGCGGACCCACATCCCTGATCCCACACATGCGCAAGAGCGGCGCATGTATGGGGCACCCGTACTCGGCCATGTACGGGCCACCTGTCCGCCTATAAAACACAGGCGGGCTGTAGGCTCGCGTTAAACGCGTGTTGCGTGAGATGTTTGCGGTCACGAAGCGTTCAGCGCCTGCTTTCAGTATGCTTGATTGTTGTTGGACTTGGAATTGCGTACCGTTTCTGTGTGACACACATCCTTTCAGGATGTGGGGCACCCGGGCGTCGAGCTAGGCATCCTTCTTCTTGCACATCCTCGATATGTTGATGCAGCCGTCCCGCACCGAGTAGAAAATCCTGCACGGAGTACCATTTTTCAAAGTAAATCCGCTATGGTGCTCGTGCGTAGCGTGCATTCGGTTCCTGCTTAACGCAACGGGATCCTTAGCATCATGTAATTCGGCCAATGCCCTTTCAATTTCTATACGATCTTGAAAATCCTGTTTGGCTGCCCATCTGAGAGGAGATGAATCGAATACGATCCGGGAATAACGAATCTGCCAGAGCGCCTTCAATTCCTTACATCTTCTTTCTATGCGCTCTTCCTGCTTCGCCGCCGCCGCCAGTGCCTTCTTTTTCTCGGCGGCCTCTCGTGAAAGAGCCTGAGTGTATGCTTCCTTTGCTGTAGTAAGTTCGTTCTCTAGCCTTCTGAGCTTTTGTTGTTGGTCGTAGACCATCTTTTCGAGAGATGATCTGACTCCCGACTCGGCGGTCTGCGTGATCGTAAAAGACGCGATTATTTCCTGAGTACTTTTGAGAGACCTTTCCAAAGAATCAACATTAAGTAATGCTTTTTCTCGTAGCGAGGTTGAAGAAGAAGCTGAGTCTTCTGCAGCCTCCCGTTCTCTTGTTATTTCTTCTAAGGCGAAGAAGTCAGTTTTTTCAGATTGTGGCGTAAATACTGTGTCTACTCTGGACTGGCCATCGGAAAGGAGGTTGTAGGCTTGCGCCGAGGGAAGGGTATTCGTAGGAGGGACTAGAGCTTCCGTTGCGTGGCCAACGCAAGTGGAGACTAGCATCGCGTATTGTGAACGTTCAATTTTTCGTTTACCCCAAAAGTACCCAAACATGCCTAAACTTAGAGAGAACATGATCCCGAACGGTCCCGTAAGCACTGAAAGTGCGCTGGTTGCCGTTGTGTATGCGGCAAACGGAAGCGTTATGCCGAGCATGCTTGTGAAGACCGCGTGCATCACTGTGGTTAGCGCTAGATAGCCGCCGAAGCCTCCAGCCTGGACGGCTGCAATCCCTGCAAAAGGTATTCCAGATTTTAGAACAACATCTCGAACACTTGATGCCGATAGAGTGTCTAATTCGAGCGCCTTTTGTATCTCTAATTTCTCGTTAGCGGTAAGACGGGCCAAAGTTTCCTTCAGGATTCGCTCGGTTTCCTGAACTTGCTCTGCGCTCTGACTCCGAAGTTTTTCTCGCAAGCCTTCTTGGCAGTCCTCCATATATTTCTTTGCAATAGCCAACGCTTGTTGGCTCGGGAGCAAGTCTTCAGAAACAGCATATCCAGCTGCGGCCTCTTCAATGATGCGGGAAGACATGAACGCTACATTGTTTCTTTCAATCCCGAGCCTTTTCGAGACGAGAGAAAAAAGCGCCTGGTCTATGGCTGACTTCGAGTGACCTTTCCAATGCTGCGACCGCGCCGTGATTCTTTCTGCTGTGGTTAACACTTTTTGTTTGCTTAACTCTGTTCCGACCCCTAACTTGCCAGATATCCAATCAACTGCTCGCTTACCGCTTGCAATCGTCTGCTCTGCACCCGTCTTCATGACGTTGACATACGTCACTTCTTCAAGAACCGCGAGTTGAACCGCAGCCGCTTCTGCGTCGACACGTTCGTAGTAGTCCAGCAGGTCTTTCAAAGTAAATCTCCGATTTCTTGAGGTGGCCCATGTTGTAGGGCAGATGAAAGCATAGAACAACACAAAGCCCCGGATTGCTCCGAGGCTTTGTGTGTGGTTGGAGCCCACCTTAGCCTTCGGCGAAGGTGGGGCACCCCGGTTGTTCCCTGCGCGCAGGGCGTCTGCTGCATGCAATGCCCTTAGTACATGCCGTCCATGCCGCCGCCGCCGTGGCTGTGTCCGCCGCCGCCTGCGGGGTTCGCCTTCTCTGGGATTTCGGAGATCATGGCTTCGGTGGTGAGCATCAGGCCGGCGATGGAGGCCGCGTTCTGCAGGGCAGTGCGCGTCACCTTCGTGGGATCGATGACACCGGCCGCGACCAGGTCCTCGTACTTGTCCGAGCCGGCGTTGTAGCCGAAGCTCATGTCGGAGTTATCGGTGATCTTGCCGATCACAACGGCTCCCTCTTCGCCGGCGTTGAAGGCGATCATGCGAAGCGGCTCCTCGATGGCGCGGCGGATGATGTTGGCGCCGATCTTCTCGTCACCCTCCAGCGTCTTGACCAGCGCGTCCACATCCTGGATGCAGCGGATGAGCGCCACACCGCCGCCGGGGACAATGCCTTCCTCGACCGCGGCGCGGGTTGCGTGCATGGCATCTTCCACGCGCGCCTTCTTCTCCTTCATCTCAGTCTCGGTGGCCGCACCGACCTTGATGACGGCGACGCCGCCCACCAGCTTGGCCAGGCGCTCCTGCAGCTTCTCGCGGTCGTAGTCCGACGAGGTCTTCTCCACCTGCGAGCGGATTTCGCGTACGCGGCCGTCGATCTCGCTGTCCTTGCCCGCGCCGTCGACGATGGTGGTGTTGTCCTTGTCGATGGTGACGCGCTTGGCGGTGCCCAGGTCCTCCAGCTTGACGGACTCAAGCTTGATGCCGAGGTCCTCCGTGATGGCCTTGCCACCGGTCAGGATGGCGATGTCGCCCAGCATGGCCTTGCGGCGGTCGCCGAAGCCCGGTGCCTTAACGGCAGCCACGTTCAGCGTTCCACGCAGCTTGTTGACGACGAGGGTGGCGAGCGCCTCACCATCAACATCTTCCGCGATGATGATGAGCGGCTTGCCGGTGCGGGCAATCTGCTCCAGCAGGGGCAGCATGTCCTTCATGGCGCTGATCTTCTTCTCGTAGATGAGGATGTAGGGATCCTCGAAGGCTGCTTCCATGCGCTCAGGGTCGGTGACGAAGTAGGGCGAGAGATAGCCGCGGTCAAACTGCATGCCCTCGACGACGTCGAGCTGGGTTTCCATGCTCTTGGCTTCTTCGACGGTGATGACGCCGTCCTTGCCAACCTGCTTCATGGCCTCGGCGATGATGGTGCCGATCTGCGAGTCGCTGTTCGCGGAGATGGTGCCGACCTGAGCGATCATGTCGCCGGAGACAGGCTTGGAGAGCCGGGAGAGCGCGCCGCCCTGGACAGCGCCGTCGTTGTCGCGGGTGCCGATGATGGCGGTCACTGCCTTGTCGATGCCACGCTTCAGCGCCATGGGGTTAGCACCGGCGGCAACAGTCTTAACGCCCTCGCGGAAGATGGCCTGGGCCAGAACGGTAGCGGTGGTGGTGCCGTCGCCGGCGACGTCGCTGGTCTTGGAAGCAACTTCACGCACCATCTGCGCGCCCATGTTCTCGAGCGGATCCTTCAGCTCGATTTCCTTGGCGACGGTGACGCCGTCCTTGGTGATGGTGGGGGAACCGAACTTCTTTTCGATAACGACGTTGCGGCCCTTGGGGCCCAGCGTAACCTTAACGGCGTCCGCGAGGACGTTGACGCCGCGCAGAATCGCCTGACGGGAGTCTTCACCGTGCAGAATTGTCTTTGCCATTGTGTGTCTCTTTCCTTTTCGCGCTCACTGGAGCTGCGTGTTTGGTCTGTTGCGAAAACTCGGGATGACTTAGCTGAGGCCAGATGTCTCGGGATCCGATCCCAGGTTAGCTTCGCGAACCTGGGGCACCCGAGTGCCGTTACGACTTCAGGATGCCGAGGACTTCTTCTTCACGCATGATGAGGAGGTCTTCGCTGTCCAGCTTGATCTCAGTGCCGGAGTATTTGCCGAAGAGGACGGTGTCGCCGACCTTGACGTCCAGCGGGAAGACCTTGCCTTCGTCGTTGCTCTTGCCTTTACCTACGCTGATAACGGTGCCCTGTTGGGGCTTCTCTTTTGCGGAATCTGGGATGATGATGCCGCCGCGAAGCGTTTCGCCTTCTTCCAGGCGACGGACCAGGATGCGGTCGTGCAGCGGTGTAAATGTGGATGCCATGGGTCGTTCGATCTCCTTGAATGTTGGTTCGGTGGGCTGGCTTTAGCAGTCGCACCCTCCAAGCGCTAATGTACGGAGAGTGCTAACGTATGTCAAGCGCCGTTTGGTGAAATGTGAGTGAAAGCCGCTCATGTCACGATGCAAGGTGCGGAGCTTAAGAGTAAGCAGAACGCGAAGAGCGCAAAGTTTGCGCAAGGGACGCAATGTCAAGCATGTAACTCCATTCCGGAATGGAGTTGTGCGACGGGTGTGGCCTAAGAGCGGTAAAATGCAGGGCATGAAGTTACGCTTTCTCATCTTGGCCGCTCTGCTCAGTGTTGCTCTCCCCTGCACGCGTGCGCAGGACACCCGCCATGGACGCAAGTACAAGGCACCGCCGGAGACGAGCCACCTGGAAGTTCTGGTGGTGAAGGATTCAAACGGCAAGATCATTGAGAACGCCGCCGTCATCTTTCACCCCAGCAAAGACGGCGTTGATGAGGGCAATCTTGAAGTGAAGTCCGGAACCGACGGCAAGGCGTTCATCGACGTGATACCAACCGGCTCAGACGTAGCGATCCAGGTGATCTCAAACGGCTTTTCCACATACGCGGAGAGCATCAAGCTGACGGAAGCGTCGCGTCAGATGACGGTGCGCATGAAGCGTCCGCAGGCGCAGATTTCGTCGTATGAGGACAACTCCGGCAAGATGTCGACGCGGACGACGGGCGTGCAGGAGCCGACACATCGCACGCTGACGCCGGTGACGCCGCAGCCCTTGCCCGCCAGTGCGCCGGTGCTGCAGTTGCCGTCGTTGCCGAAGAATACCGCTGCAAAGGGTGATGCAACGGTTCCGGCGGATCACACCGTTCCGCTGCCGCCAAGCAAGCCAGCGAAGCAGCCGAATGATAGCAGCGCGCCCACTGGTTCCACAGTAGACGGCACGGCGGGTTCGTCGCCTTCCAACCCGTGAGCGGGGAGCGGCTTCGCGGGAAATGCGCGCTGGTCACAGGGGGTGTGCGCCGTCTGGGCCGCGCCTTTGCGCTGGCACTTGCTGGGGACGGCGCGGATGTCGTTGTCAGCACGCGCACGCTTGATTCGGTTTCGTCAGTGACGGTTGAAGAGCTTGCCGCATACGGCGTCAAGGCGCGGGCCGTCGCGTGCGATGTCACGGAGCCGGAGCAGGTTACGGCTGCTGTCGCGGAGGCGGTTTCGTTCCTGGGCGGGCTTGACCTCTTAGTAAATAATGCCGGCATCTTCGAGTCCGTCGCGCTGGAAGACCTGTCGCCGGATCAGTGGGATGCCATGTACCGGACCAACACGCGCGGGCCGTTCCTTGTCGCACAGGCATCGTTGCTGGCGCTGCGTGCGTCGGGGGTGGGCAGGATCGTCAACATTGGCTCGTTGGGCGGTTTGCGGCCATGGGCCAGCCACGGCCACTACTGTGCCGGCAAAGCCGCACTGCACATGCTGACGCAGACCATGGCGAAGGCATGGGCACCGGAGGTCAGCGTGAATTGCATTGCGCCCGGCATGATTGTTTTCCCCGGCGACGCTTCCCGCATGGCAGGGAAGACGCCCATGCTGCGCGACGGCTCGCCAGAGGACGTGGTGAGTGCTCTGCTCTACTTTGCAACGGCTCCGGCGTTTGTGACGGGACAGGTGCTCGCAGTGGACGGCGGCCTGGGGTTGATCTAAGGCATCTAGAGGTGTATGTTGCGGGCCTTCAGCCCGCAGATCGATTGTGCACCCTCACCTAGGCCTTTGGCCTAGGCTGTTATGTTGCGGGCCTACAGCCCGCAAATGGTTGTGCACCCTCACCTAGGCCTTTGGCCTAGGCTGTTATGTTTGCGGGCGCACAGCCCGCAAGCGCGCGAAGCTGGTCAGGCCGCACGCCGTCACTGAGCAGGACTACGCGGATTTCTTCTGCGCGGCTGCGTAGACGTCTTTTGCGCTGGTTGTGCCTGTAACCGCCTCCGTCCCTTCGATGCCGAAGCCGATCCAGCCGGAGTTTACGCCGTCGATCATCTCTTCGTAGGCCCATGTGCTACCTGCAGGCAGGCCCATGTGTTGCAGGGCGCCGGACCAGGCCTCGCGCGGAATAGCTTGAGCTTTCACGTCGCGGCCGAGAACCGTGCCGAGTTCTGCGGCGAGTTCGTCAGAGCTGATCATGGAGCCGAGTTCGATGAAGCGCTTGCCGGTCCACTCCGTGGTGAGCAGCCTGGCGGCTTCCGCTCCGATATCCTCCGTGGCGACCATGGGCAGCTTGCGGTCAGTTGGCGCGTAGAAGATGGGCAAGGTGCCGCCTTGCGCGGCTTGCAGACCGAAGAGGTAGTTCTCATAGAACGAGCCGGCACGGATGAACGCGGTTGGGATGGGAAGGTTGCCGAGGCCTTCTTCCAGGATGTGCGTGGAGGTAATCAGGCCGAGACCGCTGGTCTTTTCGGACCCCATGGAGGAGAGCGCGACGAGCTTTGGCGGCGCGGCGTTGGCGAGAGCTTCCTTGTAACTGGCGACAACGGCCTTCGCTTCGCGGAAGTCGCGCGAGGGTGTTTGGGTGGGCGGCATCATCAGGTACGCGCCTTCCACACCGTCGAGCGCGCGTGCCATGGCTGCCGCATCCTGCCATTCGCCCCGGACGAGTTCGACTCCCTGGCTGGCCCATGCCGCTGCCTTCGCTTCGTCACGGACGAGTGCCCGCACCTGCTTGCCCGCCGCTAAAAGATGGCGTGCCGTTGCTCCGCCTACATTGCCCGTGATGCCCGTGACCAGAAACATGCTTCCGTCCTCCGCAGATCAGATGCGCGGGCTGTTCCGCCGTCGCACAATTGCTTGCGAAGCAGGACTCCTGCCTACAGGGCAACAGAGGTCCCGCCCCATGCTTCGGGCGCTACGTCGGCAAGGGTTTCTGTGAAGTTCCAGCGATGGCCGAAGAAGTCTTGCGCGTTGTACTGACGCTCGCCGTATGGCTGATCTTCTGGCAGGCTGATGATGTTGGAACCCGCAAGCCGCGCGCGTTCACAATGCCCTGCAGCGTCTTCGATACGCACCTGAACCGCACATGACTCGTTGGGCGTGGCGTGACCCTCCGCGATTGTGAAGCACCCCTCACCCGCGCGCATCTGGATACGATGATTGCCGATCCGCAGACGCACGCTAAATCCAAAAGCGCTTTGCAGCCAGTGCGCAGCGTAGCCCGGATCGGGGTAGTGAAGGATTGGTATTACCGGACAGGGTGGAACAGATCGGTTGATGCGCATCGGCCACCTCGCAAAGCAGCAGGTCAAAGATTTGCAATCATCATAGGCTCGCGCGCGGAGGCACGAGGACATCAGAAGAGGACTTTTGCGCTGAACTGCAGTTGGCGCGATGTGGATGCGGCTGTGACGACACCGGCGGTTGGGCTCGCGACGATGGCTGCGCCCTGGTTGGCCGGGCTGCCCTGGGACGGCCCTGATGAGAAGACGACCGGGTTGGGGTTGAGCAGGTTTGTGTGGTTGAGCAGGTTGAAGCCTTCAGCGCGGAATTGCAGAGAAACGTGGTCACCAATGCGGGTGGACTTCAGCAGAGCGGTGTCCCAATCGGTGTACCCGGGAGCTTGCAGCGTGTCGCGGCCAAGATTGCCCACGGTGCCATAAGCAGGCGCGGAAAAGGCGGCGGGGTTGAAGTACTGCGCCGCGCGTTGTGCCGTGCTGCCATGCATGTAGAGTGAGCCGTTGAACGCTCCGTTGATGTTTGGCCTGACGGGATTCCGCGTGTCGCCTGATCCCGTCGGGTTGTAGCCAAGCTGCGGCGTAAAGGGCAGACCGCTTTGCAGTGTGACGATGGTGCTCACCGTCCATCCGAGGACAAGGTGCTGGGAGAGCGATCCTGCCTGGGCAAACAGTGGATGACCCGTGCCCAAGGGTAGATCGTAGCTGCCGTTGATTGCGGCAAGGTGACGCACGTCGGTGGCGGCGCGGCCGTAATCCAGCGCGGGGTTCTTAGGGTACGAGACGAATGCGGGTGTGTTGGCGGAGACGCTGGTGTTCCAGGCCGAACCGTTGTCGAGATTCTTGCTGAAGGTGTACACGCCGCGTAGTTGCAGGCCGTTGCGCAACGAGCGGCGTATGTCCGCCACGAAGGCGTTGTAATTGCTGCTGCCCTGCGAGACCCACGATGTGGTGTTTGCCACGGCGGGGTTGGCGCGGGTGGTGTTCGGGTAATAGAGCGTGCCGTTGGGCACGTTTCCCGGGCAGTTGTTGTTGCACACGATGGAGGCCGGCTCGTTCTGATTCTCAGACAGGATCTGGTGATAGCCGTGCGATCCGATGTAGCCGGCTGTCAAGGAGAGACCCTGCGCAAGCTCGCGCTCCACGCGCACGGTGTAGTTGACCACGGTGGGTGTTGCCAGGTCAGTCTGCACTGTGGAGGGCGAGATGAGGCCGGGGGCTCCGGAGGTAGGATTCGCAACCCTCGTCCCACTGTAGGTAAGCGTGGTGTTGTATGGCGCGGCCTGGTCCAGGCGGTAATCGAGGTTGTCCAGCAACGAAGAGTGCATGCCGAAACCCGCGCGGATCGCGGTCTTGCCATCGCCAGTGGCGTTCCATGCCAGGCCGACGCGAGGTTCAGGAAGGAACTTCGCGCGATTCGTCAGCAGGCCGTTGCTGCCGACGGTTGGGTTGGTGCTGATGACGCCGTTTGTGATGGTGTAGACGCCCGCGCGGCCTTGCGCTTCGTTGAATCCGTTGCTGCTTTCCATGCGCAGACCGGCGGTGAGTTCAAGCGTGCCCGTGGGCTTCCATGTGTCCTCAATGAATGCAGCACCGAACCACGAGCGCCATCCCAGTTCCGTCGCGGAGGGAACCACGGTAAACGTTTTGATGGTGCCAGTGAGAAACGTTGCGAGGGACGCGAAGCTGGCCTGGCCGTACTGGTTCTGCGCGAGATTATCGTTTGATTGCAGGCGCTGCAGCCAGCCGCCAGCCTCCAGCGTGTGGCTGCCCAGCGTCAAATACACGTGATCGTCAAAGGTGAACAGATTGCGCGTGATCTGATTGTTGGACCCGACGTTGGAACCTGCTCCCGTGATCTGGGATGATCCGTTGGACGCGGTAGAGCCTGCGATCACGATTGCGCCCACGGGTTTGCCGGGCACGAAGGTGCCTGATACGGCGGCGACGTCGGACGGCACCGATCCCATGAAGTTGAAGCCCGCGCGCGAGAAGCCGAAGCGGGCGGTGTTCAGGAGGCGGGGCGAGAAGACGTGCTGCTCCTGCAGGCTTAGTACCTGTTCGCGCAGAGCTTCATCGATCAGCGAAAGCGGGTTCTGCGTGGGCGTGTGCGCGGTGGAATCATCCACGGTGTAGACGCCGAAGAGCAGATCATTGACGCTCAGGTTGGCATCGGCACGCGCCGTGCCGAAGTCTTCGCGGATGTGCTGCGCGGGCGAGGAGTAGGCAATGGCGATGCCCGAGCCAAGTTCAGGGCCGTTTGCTACCGGCCACAGGTTCAGCAGGGGCCTGACCGATGGGACTGCCGCCGCGCGAGATGCGGCATCCGGTACAAGAGTGACATCACTCAGGCCCAGGTTCTGGCGGTAGCCTTCGTAGTTGCCGAAGAGGAAGACTTTGTCGTGGCGAAGGGGTCCGCCAAGCCCTGCTCCATAGTTATTGCGTTGAAACTCAGGCTTCTTGGCCTGGTCGAAGTAGTTGCGCGCATCCAGGGTGGAGTTACGCAGAAACTCATACACGGAGCCATGCAGTTGATTTGTTCCTGACACGGTGACAATGCTGATCTGCGCACCCTGCCGCTTGCCATAGCTTGCGCCGTAGGTGTCTGCGACGACGTTGAATTCGCGCACGGCTTCCACTCCGAGCAGCTGTCCGCTGGTGCCGCCGGGCGTCACGTTGATGAGCGAAGCTCCGGTGTACTCCACCCCATTCAGGAGGTAGAGATTGTCCTGCGGCCGCCGCCCTGAGACGGAGAACATGTTGCCTACAGAGGAATTCGACGTCCCGATGGAGCCGGAGCGCTGCGAGGTGTAGTTGACGGTGGCCGGGTTGAGCGTGATGAGCTGGTCATAGCTGCGGCCATTCAGCGGAAGCTCCTTTACCTGGCGTTCCGTGACCAGGCCGGAGACCTGTTCATTGGAAAGATTAACCGTCGGCGCGGTACTGGTCACGTCTACCTGCTGCGCGCTGGAGGCGACGTGCACGACGATGTTCAACTGCTGCGCTTGGCCCACGGTAAGGACCACGCCGGTGTGGCGTTCTGTCGCAAAGCCTGCGGCCTCGACCGTCACGGTATACAAACCGACGGGGATCGAAGGTGCTGCGTAGCGTCCGGACGCATCGGTCAGGAGGCGGCGCTCCGTGCCTGTTTCATCGTTGCGCACATGAACGGTTGCGCCGGGAAGGGCGGCACCGGTGCTGTCCGCGATGACTCCGCTTAGGCTACTGCCGACTACCTGGGAGCGGGCCTGCGAAGCAAGGAGGAAGACAGCGAGATTCAGGGTGACACCGAGGCGAGAGCTGTACATGAGTTTCCTTTGCGATGTTGTCTGCCGGGCCATGCGTCGCGTTGCGACACAGAGGTGCGAGGCGTTAGAGACAACAACAGCAAAGGAAAACGGTGTGCATCGGCGTGACTCTCAGGATATTGTGGCCGGAGGCTGCGAGGTGCAAAGACAAAGGAGCGTTCGCTTCTTCAGCGTCAACAAGAGGTGCGGATTGCTGAGAGAGGGAACACCATGGCTCCATTGTGCGGCAATCTGAACAAAATGAAAAGCTCCAAAACAAGCCGCAGCTAACCCTAGTTCTTTCTTACCGATTAAGCGTGACGGGAGCAGACATCGCGCAACATCCGCCACGCTCAACGAGAAGGTGTGCCCTTGAGGTTCTACCAGGCGATCTTTGCCGGGAAGAATTCCGCGAACAGGTCGTCATAGTAGGGCTTGAGTTCTTTCATGTCCGGCTTGCTGTGGCCTTTGCTGTACAGATCGAATTGATTGAATTCGTTGACCCAGCGGAACATTTCCACATCGTGGTCTGTCATCAGGTGGCGGTAGGCGCCGTGCTTGTGAGCCGGATAGAAGGAGTGGTAGCGCAGCATGTAGAGCGACTCTTCCGGAAGGTAATTCTTCATCACCTCGTAGATATAGCCGTCGTGGCCAAAGGACATGTGCAGCTTGTCCAGCCCGCAGTTCGGCTCGTAAATGCCGTACTTGGTCGAGTACACGGGATGATGGAGGTCAGGGTTATTCGCGAAGTATTCCGGGAAGACGATGTCTTTGGAGTATGCGCAGCCTACGGGGAATGTATCGCCGACCACGCCCCACTGCGGCTCGCCCCAAAGGCAGAGGACTTTACCTAAGTCGTGGACAAAGCCGGTAAGGACGAACCAGCGCGGATGTCCGGCAGCGCGAATCGCCTCAGAGGTTTGCAGGAGATGTTCGATCTGGGTGAGGTCGGTGTCCGGGTCGCTGTCATCGACCAGAGTGTTGAGAAACTCCGCTGCCTCCCAGATGCTCTTCTCGCCCTTATCCAGGGCAAAGTATTCCTTCTCCTTGGCCATCACGTAGTCGAAGGTCTGATTTTCGTGGTTCAGGCGGTAGAAGTTTGCCACGCCGGGGTTCGCTTCCGCGTCGTACTGGCGGAACTCCTCCTCGGACTTGCCTTCCTGATAGCGTCCTTTGAGAAACTCGTCCCACTCTTCCATGTCCGCGCTCAGCGGAGCTTCCAGAACCGGTGCCGTTGCCATGCTGTCTCCTTATGGGAGCTACGTTAGCGCTAACGTTACACCGTATTTGACGCTTTTCGCAAGAGTGAAGTCGCATAGCCTCTGGCTCGCATTTCAAACTGAACCGGCGGCATAGTCAAGGAAGGTGTGGTTTACGGGAAGGCTTCGAAGTTCGTCCCTCCGTCTGGTGTCTCGGGATTCTTCGCTGCGCTCAGAAAGACAGCTCAGGAAGAGCGGCATACTCGAGGCAAAGTATAGCTTGCGAAAAAGCGTTCGACGTTCATCGCCACGTCTAGTGTCTCGGGATTCTTCGCTGCGCTCAGAATGACGGATCAGGGCGCTCAGAATGACAGCTCAGGCCGCTCAGAATGACGGCTCGGGAAGGGTGGAGGCGCGGACTACAAGGGTGGGTTCGAGGCGGATGGTGTCAACGATCTGCTTTTTGCCGGTGCCGAGTTGGAGCGCGTATTCGCCTGCGATGCGGCCGAGTTCCGGTGTTCGCTGGTCGATGGAGGTAAGCGGCACGCGGAGATGGGCGGCGTAGCGCAGGTTGCCGCAGCCCATGATGGCGATATCGTGCGGCACGCGGAGGCCGGCATCCAGGACAGCGTCCATGGCTCCGATGGCCGTGGCGTCGTTGTAGCAGAAGACGGCGTCAGGCGGTTTGCGCAGGTTGAGGAGTGTGCGCATGGCTTGGCGGCCAAGGGTTTCGCCGCTCTCTTCCACACGGTCGATGTGCAGGACGAGATCGCGGGAGAGGCGGCGGCCCGCGCTTTGCAAAGCCTGACGAAGACCAGCTTCACGGTCGCGCGCGGTGCTGAGGTGGCGGGCACCGATGTGCGCAATGCGCTCCCGGCCGTGTCCGATCAGGTGCAAACCGGCCATTTCGCCGGCGCGGATGTCGTCAATGCCGATGAAGGGTGCGGGAACGCGTTTGAGCAGCCGGTCGATGAGAATCAGGGGCGCGCTGAGTTCACGGAGCGCCCGGCTGGGCTTGGACTCTGTCCAGCAGGAGGCGAGCAAGAGCACATCGGCGCCGCGCTGGGCCAGCGTGCGGATTTCCTGCTCTTCAATGGCGGGGTCTTCCTCTGACGATGCCATGAGGAGGGCGTAGCCTCCGGTGCGGAGGGTGGCGGCCAGGGCGCGGGCAAACTCGGCAAAGAAGGGATGGGTGAGGTCAGGCACGATGAGACCAGCGGTGGATGTCTTGCCCAGAGCCAGGCCGCGGGCCAGCATGTTGGGGCGGTAGTTCAGCTGCTTGGCCCGTTGCAGCACAAGCTGGCGTGTGGCCTCGCCCACGTCCGGCTTGCCGCGCAGCACCTTGGAGACCGTCATCTCCGAGACGCCGAGGTCCTCCGCGATATCTTTCAGCCGGATTGCCATACTCGCACCATGGTACAGAGCGCGGCGCGAGTTATGTAATGTCGCTGTTGATTCGGGCAGGATAATTCGGTGAGCCTTTCAACCACAACACCGGCTGCCGGTTTAGCTGCAGTTGAGACATCTGCTCATCTCACACGTGCGGGTGACATCGAAACCGTGATTCAGGATGAATTTCGTTCGATTCCACAAGTCGAAAACGTTAGCGTTGAGCACGAAGACGGCACGGTATCTGTTTGGATTGCCGCTGACAACCCTATGAAGTCGTTGCGGCATAAGACCTATGCGAAGCAGATGTGTCTTATGGAAGCGTTTCCAGAGGTGTCGTTCGACTTCAACTTGGTCAGCGCAGCGTAGGCATGCCAACGGTGTTGGAGCATCTTTAGAAAGCAGAGCGAAGTGTTGCGTTCGCGAAATCTCTTAACACTGGACAGTGTTGGCGGTATTGACTGGGCTATGGTTTCGCTCTTCTACTCAGGCCTTCACTATGTCGAAGCTTATCTTTGAGAGGTAGGAACAACGAGAACTCACCAAAGCCGGGACCGGTGGCTGGCCCGCGATGAACACCTGAAACAAATCGCTTATGAGTATTGGAACCTGAAAAGCTTTGGTTACAGGGCCAGCTATGAAGTAAGCAATTTCAACGTGGACCAAGTCTAACTGAGGTGATGCCCGCACTTGAGAGAGTGAGAGCTCATGTTCAGCCGGCTCTTTGGAACTGAAGCCGCTGTCACACCATGCTAATGTCCCTTCGGACGGCGTAATACTCCCAATTGGGAGCGATCTCGAGATGGGATGTCAGATAACTTCCAGCTAGGTCGCGAGTTATCTATTTCTGCCAGTCACCGTACAGAGCGCTTGCGATTAGCGCTTGTCGATCTTGATGTGTACCACAACCTTTTTCGGAGTGCTGATGCGTTTTTCTTTCGTAGCAGGAAATACTGCCTTGATGATGTGCAGTGTGCTGGCCCATGCCGACACACTTACCGTGAACTACACCGCAAACGGGAACGCTGTGTATGAAAACAGCAGTGCAATCAACTCATATGGCGTCGTGTCGACTCCATTTGCACTGTTCGACCCGTCCCAGGGCACGCTGAACACCATCTTCATCGACGTTTCCGGAACCGCGATGACCACTACCTTTGGCACACTCGCCTCGATCTCTCCGGCCAGTGATCCATCGCAGAGTTTCGAGTATTTTCCCGCCTCGTTCGGTTCTGGCACGTTTCCGTTTTCCGCCGATTTGAGCAATTCTGCTCTGTACCTTAATGCGGCAGATTATGAAGGAACGGGAACGCAGTCGTTGCTGCTGAACTTTGCTCTTCCCATCGGCGGCACGCTGGTCACGACGAACACGTCAGGAACGCTGACCTATGACTACACGCCAAATGCGGCCGCCATCAGCCCGGAGCCGTCCAGCTTTGCGTTGCTTGGCACTGGCTTGATCGGTGTGGCGGGGCTTGTGCGCAAGCGGTTTAAGCAGGAGTAGCGCCGGAGATCCGTTAAGCCTTTCAGCGCTGGTGTAGAGTGAATCCTCATGCCGCTTTGGAAAGCCGTTCTGACGGATTCGCATTTCTTCATCCCCGCCGCGGTGCTGCTCGCAGGGATAGCCCTGCTGGTGGGGCTGCGATGAGTTCAGTCGCTCCACCCGTGGGCAGATCGACCCGCAGCGTGGGTTCGCTGCACCGGCTGGGAGTCATCTGCGGCTTGACGGCGGGTGTGTGGCTGGGCGCGGCGGAGGCTCCGACCAAGCTGGTGAATATCGGCCTGTCGCCGTACACGATTTCGCTGTGCATGGTTGCGGGAGTGTTTACGGCGCGATGGACGTTTCCCACGCTTCTGAAGGGTACGAGCTATGTGGGACGCGATCTCTTGCGGCGCAAGCACCTCATCATCTGGGCGCTGCTGGCCGGGGCGTTGTGGGCCGTTGCCAATACGCTTACCGTGTTTGCGATTCGTGATGTCGGCCTGGCGATTGCATTTCCGCTGTGGAATGCGAATGCGCTGATTGGGCTGTTGTGGGCGCGACTTCTGTTTGGCGAGTTGAAGGGCGCAAGCGCGGGCAGTATCGCGCGCGTGCTGCTGGGGACGGTGGTGATTGTGTTTGCCGCGATTCTGCTGGGCTTCAGCAGCATGCATGGCGGCATCACAGCAGGGTCGCACGCGGGGCAGGGCATCGCCGCCGCGCTGGGTGCGTGCGTTCTCTGGGGAACGATGTATGTGCCGTACCGCAAGGCGTATCTCAGCGGCATGAATCCGCTTTCGTTTGTGACGGCGTTTACCGTGGGCGAACTGGGGACGGTAGGGCTGCTTGCGGTGACGCTGGGCGGAGGCGCGCATGTGATCGGGCATGAGCTGCGCGCTGCGCAACCGGTGCTCTTCTGGCTGTTTCTGGGCGGATTCGTATGGGTGGTTGGCGATCTCTTCCAGCAGTTTGCGGCGAAATATCTTGGCATTGGACGCGGGATTCCGCTGTCGAATACCAACCAGATTTGGGGTCTGGCGTGGGCCGCGCTTGTCTTCCACGAACTTGCGGGAGCGGATCATGCGCATCGCGCCATGCTGATCGCAGGTTCGCTTGCCATGATCGTGGGTGCGGCGCTTATCAGTTCCACCGCTGCGAAAGGGCGTGAGCACCTGTCGCGCAACGCCGCCATGGAGCGCGAGTGCAGCCGCTACGGTTTGGATTACCGCGAGACACTCACCGCAATGAGCGGCGATGAGTTCCAGCCGGGAGAGCGCCGCCGCTGGTGGGATTATGCCATCATGCTGGCGGCAACCGCGGTATTTGTGTGGCTGGGTATCCACGCGCGGCGGCCGGCGCTGAACATGGACCTGCGGTGGGCCGCGGTGCTGGCCGTTGTTCTGCTTGCAAGTGTTGGGTGGGGCGGCCTGGCGTTGTGGCGCAGAACGCGCTTCTCATAGAGGACTCCCACTCATGCGCGAGGAGGTCGCATGAATGGGGCACCCGCGCAACGGACCGCTTCTCATAGAGGACACCCACTCATGCGCAAGGAGCGCGCATGAATGGGGCACCCCGCAAGCGTTGTGGCAACGAACCGCTTCTCATAGAGGACATCCCACTCATGCGCGAGGAGCTCGCATGGATGGGGCACCCCGCGCGTGAATGGGGACTCGCAATGGCGCTTCTTGCTATGCTCCGAGCTTGTATTTCGCTTCCGCGATGCGAAACAGCGGACGCCATACCAGCCGGTTGATGGTCACCACCATCAATGCCATGACGATGGTGGCCATCAGCAGAACGGCGAAGCGGCCCGCATCCGTCGCCGCGCTGATCTGTTCACCCAGCCCGAACGTGGTCAGGGTGTGGCCGCGCAGATGGAAGTATTCCGCGATAATGCTGGCGTTCCATGCGCCTCCTGAAGCGGTGATGAGACCGGTGAGAAGGAAGGGAAAGATGCCCGGCAGGATGAGCGTGCGCCAGCGTTGCAGCGAGCTGAAGTGGAAGAGCGAGGCGACCTCTTTCAAGTCTGTCGGGATGGCCATGGCTCCGGCGATGACGTTGAACAGGATGTACCACTGTGTTCCCAGCAACATCAGCAGAATCGCCGCGGTGCCCATGCCCGCGCCGCTTTGCAGCAGAAGAAGCAACAGAATGGGGAAGAGCGCGGTGGCGGGAACGCTGGCCGCAACCTGCGCCACCGGCTGAGCAATACGCGCCAGCCGTGGATGCGATCCGATGGCAACGCCAGCCGGCACGGTCCAAAGCGTTGCCAGTATCAGGGACGCGACCACACGCAGAAGGGTGGCACCGGCACCCGCGACGATGCGCTTCAGGTCACTCGCGTGCAACGTGTGCAGCAAATGAAGCGCCTGCCATGCCGCATAGACGACGACCACGATGGCCAGCGTGTAGATAAGGGCGCGGAGGAGCCGCGAGGGCGGCCTGCGCTGTACAGCGTCATACTCCGGATGGGTGGAGTGGTGGGCCGCTTCACGCCGGTACAGCCGGTCCGCCAGCGGCGCAAAGGTCACCTTTTCCAGGCGCTGCACCATCCGCGATTGTTGCAACATATGCAGCAGGGGAGAACGTACCTGTTGGGCGCTCTCCACCTGCTCAAACTTGAAGCGGTCGCTCCACGCGATCACCGGCCTCCATACCAGCTGGTCGGTCGCCACGATGATGAAGATCATGGTGCCCAGACCCCACAGGATTGCCGGGGTGTTTCCCGCGCCTGCGGCGACCTGCAGATAGCTGCCCAGCCCGGGGAGACGGAAATCGTGGCTGCCCAGCACAAACATCTCGCAGGCCATGAGGAAGAACCATCCGCCTGCAACGGAGACCATGGAGTTCCAGATAAGCCCGATGGCGGCGTACGGCAGCTCAAGTTGCAGCAGCCGCTGCGCGCGGGAGTAGCCGTAGATGGTGCTGGCCTCAGTCAACTCGCGTGGCAGGCTCTTGAGTGAGGAGTAGAACGAGAAGGCCATGTTCCAGACCTGGCCGGTAAAGATCAGCACGATGGCACCAAGTTCCAGGCCGATCTGCCGTGACGGAAACAGCGCGACCATGGCCAGCATGACGCCCGGAAGAAAGCTCAGCACGGGAATGGATTGCAGAATATCCAGAGCGGCGATCATCAGGGATTCCAGCCGGCGGCTGTATGCCGCGACATAGCCGTAGCCGATGGCGAAAAAAAGGCTCAAGAGGTATGCGAGCCCCATGCGCACCATGGAGTAGAGGGCATACCGCGGCAACGCGCGCGGCGAAAGGGAGAGCACGACGCCCGGTTGCGGCTGTCCCATCCAGAGACGCGCAATCTGCACCACGCCGTAGAACGCGGCAAGGCCGATGCACGCCACCACCAGGTCCAGAAGCACCGGCCACGAACGCCGTACCGCCTGGCTGCGTGCCAGCAAGGGGACGCGCTGCAGCGTCTGCGGCAAACTGCCCGGTGCGCGGGAGTGGCCCGGCAGCAGCTTCATCGCGCGGTCCCGGTCAAGCGATTGCTTCCAGTGCGTCAGCGTGCTGAATGCGGGGCAAGGTGAAGCGACGGCGGCCCGCGTCATAGTCGAACAACTCGGCATACCGGCCCCAGTTCACGGCCGTCTCCATCTGCCGCAGGGTCTCCTCTTCGCTGAACTGCTCGTCCAGCATGTCGTGGAAGAATTCCTCGGGAACGGTGCCATCGCTCTTGGATTCCAGGGCACGCACGATCTGGCGCAACAGCAGGACGTTCTCGACCGCCGCCTCGCGAAAGATTTCCTTCTGCCGCAGAATTTCTGCGTTGCCGAACTCCGCGCCAACCTCTGTCAACGCGAGGTCGCCCTCGTTGACACTGAGGAATTTCAGCAGGGAGGCCGCGTCGACGATGGGGAGCAGGTCGTCGATCTCGAAGGACAGATCGTTGGCCAGCCGGTAGATATCGGCTGTGCCGCCGTGATCGATCATGAACTCCAGCAGACCCGCGATTCCGCCGGGACGCGCATGTGGCAGCATCTGGTAGCTCATCAGGCGCTGATCGCGCACACGTTTGCCGTCCACGGTGCGGGGCAGTTCAGGAGGCTGTGCGTCAGGCTGGGTGAGCACCTTGTAGATGTAATCCACCAGCTGGGTAAACGCACCAGACTTGCGGTCGCGGGGATGGTGCAGCGCGACTTTGAAATCCGTGCGCACATGCCCAGGGTTGCGGCCTAGCACGATGATCCGATCCGCCAGCAGCACGGCTTCCTCAATGTTGTGGGTCACGATGAAGATCGCCTGCGTGGGCATGGTCTTCTTCTGCCACAGCTCCAGAAGTTCGCTGCGAAGGTTCTCCGCCGTAAGGACGTCGAGCGCGGAGAACGGCTCGTCCATGAAGAGGACTTCCGGTTCGACCACCAGGGCGCGGGCGAAGCCCACCCGCTGCCTCATGCCGCCTGAAAGCTCTTTGGGATACGCCTTCTGGAAGCCGTCCAGACCGACGGTGTCAAGCATCTTCAGCGCCCGGCGGCGGCGTTCCACCGGTTCTGTGCCGCGCGCCTGCAATGGCGCTTCCACATTCTCAAGCACAGTGAGCCACGGAAACAGCGCGAAGCTCTGAAAGACGATGGAAACGTTGATGTCTGCCTTTCCGATGGGGATTTCATGCCAGTACACCTGTCCGGCTGAAGGAACGGAGAGGCCCGTCAACATGCGGAGCAGCGTTGATTTCCCAGAGCCTGAAGGACCCAGAAGCGCGACAATTTCTCCCGGCACAATGGCCAGGTCGGTTGGCGAGATCACCTGAATGCGGTTCTCGCTTGGCTGCGCATAGTATTTCTCAACCCGCTCCGCGCGGATGATCGCCTGGGACATGCTCTCTCACGTTAAAGAAAATGAATCAACACGCGGCGGCTGACGTCACATGCGGGATGCCAGCCCAGCCCTGCGCTCTAATAGAGCAGCGTATCATCTTCAACCGGCAGGGCCTTTTACATCCGTGTAAACTTGCAGTTGCACAATTGGCTGCTATAGAACTGAGAAGACATGACAACAACTTTCGCCAAACCCAGAGTCCTGGTTGCAGACGATGAACAGGTGATTGCAAATACGCTTGCGATTATCCTGAATCAGGCCGGTTTTGAAGCCAAGGCGGTGTACTCCGGTGAAAACGCCGTGCAGAGCCTTGATGATTTTCAGCCCAACATGCTGATCTCCGACGTGATTATGACGGGCATGACCGGCATTGAAGCAGCGATCAAGATCCGTGCAAAGCTGCCGAATTGCAAGATTCTGCTGTTCAGCGGCCAGGCCGCCACGGCAGACCTCCTGGAGAAGGCGCGTGCGCAGGGCCATGAGTTTGAGATATTGGCCAAGCCAGTGCACCCAACGGACCTCTTGGCGAAATTGCGCAGCTAAACAGAGGCCTTTTTAGATCCAACCGTGTTGACGCTTCCGCGCAGCAGCTCTCGCCGCTTCAGCTCAATCAGGTATTCGTACAAGCTTTGCAGGGTGGAATACGTCAGACCTGCATAGCCATCCAGAACAGCGCCACGCACAAACATCATGTACATCCATTTCACCATTGGGCGCGCGGGCAGGCGAAAGAACAAAGCTTTCTGGGCGGCACGCCGCGTTTGACGGTCCTTGTCGAACAGCGCGGTTCGCAATGAGCCATTGGCAGTGGCCTGTCCGGTTGCTAGCAACTGGGCCTCCATGGTGGAGTACACATTGTGTTTGCTGACCCAATGCGCGATGCCCTTGGAAAAGGGATAGTGATTGAGAGGCGCTTGCAACTCTACAATGCGACCGTCTACTTCCAACAACTCATTAATCTCACGCACATACCGGGCACGGCCGCGCCGGATCAGGCGTGTGTAATACGGCGTGATCTGCGCGTGTTTCAGCCATGTATCCCATAAGTAGTCATGCCTGCGCAGACGGAAGGCGGCGACATCTTCCGGCGCGGACGGAACTGCTGCCTGCATCTCCATGACAAGCTCAGGGGACGGTCGCTCGTCCGCATCAAGGATCAGGATCCAACTGTGCCGGAAACGTGGTGCTGTCAACGATGCATTGCGCTGCGCGGCGTAGTTGTCGAAGACACGCTCATGGACGGTTGCGCCCAACTGCCATGCAATCTCCTGTGTTCGGTCGGTGCTCATGGAGTCAAAGACATGCACATCGTCTGAGAAGGCGACGCTCTGAATGGCACCGGCGATGTCAGCGGCCTCGTTTCTGGTGAGAATCACAACGGAGATCACTGTGTTGCTTCCTCTGGTGTTACGGCCTGTGTTGCCGTCCTTGTGCGTGTCTTTACCGCAGCGGCGGGATTGCCTGCATACACTGCCCACGGTTCGAGAGACCGTGTGGCGACCGCTGCCATGCCAAGTACCGCGCCTTCGCCGACCTGCACACCCGGCCCCACGGAGGCGCGTGCGCAAATCCAGCTATACGCTCCGAAACTCATGCGGTACGCCAGCAGCGGGAATGCAGTGCTGTTGTAGTCGTGGGTGGCACCGCAGAGATATGCTCCCTGCGAGACAATGCAGTGCGATCCGAAGTGCATTGGTGCGGGGTTGTAGATTTCTGCGCCATTTGCCGCAGTGACCTGATCCGCACAGTGCAGGTTCCACGGTGCCCAGATTCGCGAGGCAGGATAGAAGTGGCAATTTGGACCCATGGCCGCGCCGAAGCAGCGCAAGAGAAAGCTGCGCCATGCGTGCAGCGGCGCGGGCGACGTGCGATACAGCAGAAGCCACACGACACCCCATGCGAGCCGCAGCAACCGGTTACGCACGGTGAACGCCGGGCGGAGATATGGATCGGCGATGCCGTCCGCCGCAATCCGCTCTGAAGCGTCGTAATCAGCGGGCCGAGGCATCAGCGGCGGCCTTTCCTATACTGTCCGCTCTCCAACGCTTCTTCAAAGAGGCAACGGATAGTGTGTACGCTCTCGCGCAGATCGAAGCGCTCATGGAAGCACGCCGACGCAGCGGCGCTCATGGCTTCGCGTTCCGCTGGTGGTGTCGCGATCCAGCGGCGGAGCAGGTTGCGGGTGCCTTCCAGGGTATCGGGTTCAATGTATGCGCAGCCCGCGCCGCCAATGATGGAGCCAATGTTGACTTGATCCGACAACAGCACGGGACGACCACATGCGAGCGCCTCCGCCACGGCAATGCCGAAGTTCTCCTGGTGCGATGGCAGGATAAACGCCTCCGCCGCCAGAAACGCTCCCCATTTCGCAGGTCCGCGCAGAATGCCGGGCCAATGGATGCGGTCCGCAACACCGGAATTCGCAGCAGACTTGCGCAGCTCCTCACCCCAGTTGTCAGGGTCCGGGCCGGCCATCAAGAGGTGCAACTCCGGGTCCGATGACGCGGTCTCGCAGAATGCCTGAATCAGGAGGTCGCAGCCTTTCTTGGGATGGATGCGGCCCAGAAAGACGAGGAAACGCCCGCCCTCAAGCGACGGGACGGCATCGTAGAAGGCGCGCACATTTGTTTCCGGCAATATCGCGGGCAGTTCGATCCCATACGGCACGATGGCTGATTTCCAGCAAGACATCGCGAAGCTCTTGCTGGCAAGAGTACGTTCTGTGTCCGTGGTAAAGAGCACGCGCCAGGCACGGCGCAACACCCAGAACTCAACCGGATACCAGTAGAGGAGCTTCTTGACATGTTTCAGCGGGAAGCGGCGTTTGAAGTATGGGTCCATCATGCCGTGCGCGAACAGCATGTAGGGCACACGCCTGCCTGCTGCGAGCATGGTCGCCAGGCCGCAGTACTGCCACATGCCGTTCAGCAGAAATCCGTCAAAGCGGCCGCGATTACGCCGCAGCCACGGCAAGAGGTTTGCGCCGAAGCAGTACCCCCAAACGCTCCCGATGGGTCCAACGGCGTGGACGGGAAAAGGCAAATCGCGCAAGAACGGCGCATCGGGCGCATCGAGCGTGACCACCTCGCCGGTCCAGTGCTCGTCCATCTGCGAGAGGAGCAGACGCACGCCCTCTGCCGGTCCGCCAGCGGCGGGGTCAAGCGTGCTGATGATGTGGAGGATATGCATCGTGACTCAGGCGGCGGCCGGCGCATGCAGGTTTTTGCGCGTGACATGGCGAAGTGCCGCGCGAAGACCTTCGGCATCCGCAGCGTAGCTCCAATGCGCGACAATCTCGCGGCTTCGCGCACCCATCGCCCCGGCGCGCCCCGGCTCAAGAATGGCAAGCATCGCCTGGCGCAGCGCGGACCTGTCGCCCACAGGGTAGATAAAACCATTCTCGCCCTGCCTCACCAGATCGACGGCGCAGCCTGCGTCGTCTGACACGATGACCGGCAGACCCGCAGCCATGGCTTCATTAACGACCAAGCCCCATGGTTCGTGCCGCGCTGGCAAGACGAAGACGGTGCTCAGATCGAAGAAGCGCGGCAGCTCGCTCTGGTTACGAAATCCGGCGAAACGGATATCCGGGCATCCGCTCTCACCGGCACGTTGTTCCAGCGCGTCCCGCATCTCGCCATCACCCACGATCACGAGATATGGGTGCAGCCCGCTCGTTTGATGAACCTGAAGATATGCCTCCAGCAGATCGCCGCAAAGCTTACGCTCCTGCAACTTGGATGCGAAGAGGAGCACCGGCCTGCCGGGTTGCAGGTTCCATGCTGCCTGCAGATCGCCGCGGCTCTTCGAAGCCGTTGCTGTCTCTCTGGCGAAGTAGTCGTTGTCCACCGCATAAGGCAGCAGGAAGATGGGGAAGTCCTTCCCGAAATAGTGCCGCCAGTATTCTTCGTTGCGTGTACCCACGGCCAGCACGCCATCCGCCATGGACCGCAACATCCGGAAAAACACGCGCTTTGCCAGCAACGTCGATCCTGACCGGGCGCGGTCGCGCAACCACGAATCCGACCGGAGGAGAACCGGCAAGCCCAGCGCCCTCGCGGCCAGCATGGCATGAAGCGAGTTCAGCGAAGAGTACCCATGAACCCATACCGCATCGAAGGGTTGGCCGTCGACGCCACGCCTGAAGTGGCGAAAGAATCCGAGCGTCACAGGCCGCGTGGGTGAAGGCTCGTTGGTGTCGCGAAGGCGCGGCAGCACCACGGAACGGTAGCCTTCCAGCAACGGGACATCCCACTTTACAGCGACGCCGAAGCCCTCGTCCTTGTAGCCGGCCACGGAGAAGTCAGAGCAGAAGAACACCGTAAGGTCGATCTCAGGGTCGCGCGCGATGTGCCGCAGAAGCGGTGCCTGGTACTGGATGGGATGGCTCACCACATAGGCCACCCGGATGGTGGTACGTGTGTTCCGCTGCACGTCATCTGTCAACGCGATTTCACCGTGGCAACGCCCGTCAGCGGTTAATCAGGATGGTAGTAAGCGAAATGGCAGCAAACAGGACGGTAGTGATTCCACCGTTGCGGATGGCGTTCTTTAGCGCGCTTGTTGGAACCAGCACAATGTCATCGGTCTGCAGCGGGATGTCTTCCGCCTTGCCTTGCAGGATTTTCCCGAGTTGCACACTGATGACAGTCCGGTGCGTGCCTGTGGTTCGGACCAGCTTCGTGTCATCCAGCTTTGCGGCGTAAGTTGGTCCGCCTGCGGCTGTGACAGCTTGCACCAGGGTGGTTGGAATCGCTCCGTTCAGTGGATTCGCAACGGGCCGGTTGACAGCGCCGACCACGTAGTACAGGCCCACTTCGCTGATCGTGATGGTATCTCCGGCGAAGATAGGGATGTTGCCGGCGGCACTGTGCGCGGGATCGCTGCCGATGTCCACAACAATTGGTTGTGGATTGCCGGGGCGCTCGATAAGGATGACCGTGCTGGCGGTTGGGGGAATCTGCCCGGCGCGTGCAAGAACGTCGTACAGCCGCATCTTGCCAACGATTGGCACTGACCCGCGCACCGCGCCGATCACCGTGGCGTTGTGGCCTGGTGCCTCTGTTACCTCAACGGACACCTGAGCATTGTGGAAGGTCTGTTCCTGCTCGAAGCGCGCGGCGATTGCCTGCTCTGCCTCCTTCAATGAGAGACCCTGCACCTCCATGACACCGGCAAGATTCAGACGCACAGTGCCTTCAAGGGACACGCGCTCGGTATCGACATACGCAGGCACCACGCCGTAGACTGAGACGCGCAGCAGATCACCCGCCATCAGCCGCATCTCACGGTCTGCAGGGTACAGGATTGCGGGATCCGTGGTTAAGGGCTGGCGTACGTTGAGGCCCGGGGCGGAACTGGGCGCGGTTCCGCTAAACTGCGCATCCGCGGCGCACACGCAGAGCGACAACATGGCGCACGCGATGATTCCAAGCAGGCGAGGAGTCCTCATTCTTTTTCCTCCCGGCTGCGTTGCGGCAGCGGCGTGCCGGATCCGCTCTCCCACGATTCAGAATCGATGTTGGAATAGCTGTAGCCGGAGTAGCCGTAGTAGCCGTAATACTCGGGTGCGGTGATGTCGACGGAGTTAAGAACCACACCGGTCATGACCGCCCCGGAACGCAGCAGCAGTTCCCTTGAGCGGCGGACCACATTGCGGCTGCTCTTGCCGTACCGGACCACCAGGACCACGGCATCAGCATACCGCGCCAGAATGATCCCGTCGGTTACCGACAGGATGGGCGGCGTATCGATGACGACATGGGTGTAACGCTCCGCGCACTGCCGCAACAGATCCTGCATCGCTTCAGAGGAGAGCATCTCCGTGGGAAATGGCGGCACGGGGCCGCTGCACAGAACGTCAAGATTTGGGACCTCGGGCACGTTGCGGACAGCCTGTTCCAGCGTCGCTCCGCCTGACAGCACGGTGGACAGGCCGATGCGCCCGTTCATGCCGAAGCGGTGGTGCACGTTGGGGCGGCGGAGGTCGCCATCGATCAGCACCACGCGCGTCTCCCGTTGCGCAAGGATGACCGCCAGGTTTGTCGAGACGGTCGTCTTGCCTTCGGTTGGCGTGGAACTGGTGATGACTATGATCTTTGGCGGACGCCCGGTGCGCGCCAGCAGCAACGATGTGCGAAGCGAACGGAACGCCTCAGAAAACTGCGACTTGGACGTAGCCAAGACACCCAGGTTGCTGCGCGCCACGCTTTGCGGACCGCTGCCACCCTCCGGCCCGGCGCGCCGCACACGCGGAATGACGCTGAGCGATGGCAACTGCGTCACCTGCTCCAGCTCCGTCACGCTGCGGATGCCGGTGTCCAGACCTTCCAGGGTGAAGGCAAGGATCAAGCCGGCAACCAGCCCCAGCGCGAGGGTCTTGGCAAGAATGCTGGTGCGCGATTGAGCCGTAATCGTCGCGGGGCGGTATGCCTGATCGACGACGTCGATCTCCAGCGAATCGAGGCCGGCCTGCACGCTGGCGGCCCGCAAGCGGGAGAGCAGGCTCTCATAGAGGGTGCGATTGGCTTCATAATCCCGCTGCCGCAGGGTGTATTCGACCAGAGCGTCGCGCAGCCGGTAGGCATCGTTCTTTTCGTCATTGAGAGCCGCCGCCGTCTGCTTTTCGTTCGATTGTGCGGCGACCAGGGCCTGTTTCGACTCGGTCAGCAGGCGCGTCTGCTCGGTCTGCAGCTCCCGCTCTGTTTCACGCAGGTGAGCTTCCATGGCAAGGATTTCAGGGTTCCTGGGCCCCAACGTGACGCTCTGCTGCGCGATGTTAGAGCGGGTCTGCGCGGCATCGTTGCGAAGCCTGGAGAGTTCTGACTGGCCTCCATTGACATCCAGGTTGCTCTCCAGCAGGTTGGGATCCGAGCTGTTCAGCACCCTGTAACGAGACTCAGCCAGGATGCGCTCCACCTTGGCCTTGCCGGCGGCAGTGACCAGCGCATCCACTGACGCGGCACTCTCCGTGGTGGGTGGCTTGCTGCTGTCAAACCCAATGCCAAGCACACCCAGCCGCTTTTGCAGGTCGATCAACTGCTCCTGCGACGATTCCACCTGCTGCTTCAGATCGTCGAGCTGGCTGGAGAGCCACTGCGAGACCCTCTGCGTGGACGCGAAACGCGACTCATACGAGCGCTGGATGTATGCGTTGATGACGTGATTGACGATGTCCGCGGCAAGCTGCGCCTTTGAGGTAACGCAGGTGATCTTGATGATCTCGGTCCTGGGAATCAGGGTTACGGTCAGCGACTCAGTCAATGCGTTCAGGACAGAAAACCGTACCACCGGATCATTCAGGTCGCGATAGTGGCCGCGGAGGGCGAATCCGGGACCCATGAAGTCCGGATTGTTCGCCAGGTTCATCTCCCGCGCCACATTCAGCAAGAGGGAATCGCTGGTGATGATCAGAACCTCCGTCTCCAGGTGGCTGTCCTGCCGCCCTGCGATCACCGCGCCCACGGAATACTCGCTGGCTGTGCTGGAGTTGCGTACCTCAATCCGGCCCTGCGCGGTATACAGGATCGGCTGCGTTGCTGATTTATAGATACCGTAGATGAGGCCGAGCACGAGGCAGGCGATGACAACCCATTTACGTTTGCGCAGAACAGCAAGACTCTCGCTGAGAGTTCCGTCAGTGGAGCCGCTGGCCAGCAACGTGGAAGGGCCCGCCAGATCAGGCGGCGGGGGCTGGTTTGTCCCAGGTGGCATCTCTACGAAGTGTACCTGAGCCGGGTTAGGCGTTCCCGGCATGGACGTCCGGCGCTGTTCCAAAATCAGTCAGCCAGCACGTCTATTTCGCGGGTTTGCGCGTACTTAGGAGGGAACCTTGGGGTAGTCTGTCGAAATGAGCAGGTGTGTCGAAATTGCGGTGGTGGGATCAGGCTACGTTGGCCTGGTGGCGGCGGTGTGCTTTGCTGAGATGGGGCACCAGGTAACGTGCGTGGACAACGATCCGCGCAAGGTTGCGGCGTTGCAGGGCGGCGATTCGCTGATTCACGAGGAGCATCTGCCGGAGCTGCTGCAGCGCTACCGCAACACCCGGGTGCAATTCACGAGCGATCTGGGGACGGCCACAAGCAAGGCGGAGGCCATCTTTATCGCCGTGGGCACGCCGCAATCGGAGGCGGGCGATGCCGATCTGTCCTATGTGGAGGCGGTGGCGTGCGAGATAGCGCGCCATCTGGACAGCTACAAGGTCATCGTGGAGAAGAGCACGGTTCCGGTGTACACCAACGAATGGATTCGCCGCTCCATTGAGCGCAACGGCGTCAACCGGCGCATGTTTGACGTTGTCTCCAACCCTGAGTTTCTGCGCGAGGGTTCCGCCGTATCCGACTTTCTGCATCCCGACCGCATCGTGGTGGGCGCGGACAGCGATCGTGCTGCCGCCGTGTTGCAGGACATCTACGCTCCACTCACGACCGGATCGTATTACGAGCAGGACGGCATCATCCCCGGCCGCTTTCACAGCGCGGAGCCGCCGCCGTTTCTGCTGACCTCTACCAAGAGCGCGGAGATCATCAAGCACGCCTCGAACGCGTTTCTGGCGATGAAAATTTCGTTCATCAATGCTGTCGCAAACCTGTGCGAGGCCACCGATGCCAATGTGCAGCAGGTGGCGAATGGCATGGGCCTTGACAGCCGCATTGGACCGCGATTTCTGCGGCCGGGCATCGGGTACGGCGGCTCATGCTTCCCGAAAGATGTTGCGGCGTTCCGGTCCGTGGCCGATCAGATGGGCGTGGACTTCAACCTGTTGAACGAGGTGGAAAAGATCAATGCCAGCCAGAAGAAGCGCTTTCTGGCGAAGGTGCGCTCTGCTCTGTGGACGCTGCGCGGAAAGCGGCTGGGTGTGCTTGGCCTGGCATTCAAGGGCGATACAGACGATATCCGCGACAGCCCCGCCATCGAGATGGTGCGCCTGCTGATGGCGGAGGGATGCAGTATCAAGGCGTTCGATCCGGCAGCCATGGAACGCAGCCGCGCGGTGCTGCCGTCCAGCGACCGGCTGCAGTATGCGGGTGACGCGTACGCCGCGGCAGAGGACGCCGATGCCTTGCTGATCCTGACAGACTGGCCGGAGTTCTCCAAACTTGACCTCGCGCGGCTGCGCACCTCGCTGCGGTATCCCATTCTGATCGATGGCCGCAACATGTTTGAGCCTTCGGAGGTCGCGGACCGGGGTCTCACCTACTACAGCATCGGCAGGCCGGCGGCTCATCCCGTCCGTGAAGAGGTCGCGGTCCACGCCTGAGTCCCGCGCCATGACGCAGGGAACGGCTCAACCCAACAAATGCAATTTTCTCCTGGAGTTCAAACAGCATGTTGCAAGCTCAGCGGGTACTGATTACGGGTGCCGCGGGATTTCTCGGATCGCACCTGACGGACGCCATTCTGGCAGAGGGCGCGGAGGTCATCGGTGTCGACAACTTGTGTACGGGCAATCTCGAGAACCTGGCCCACCTGAAGCACGAAACTCGCTTCAGCTTTGAGCGGGCAGATATTTGCAAGTTCTTTGACTTCGGGCGGGTGGACTTTGTGTTCAATTTTGCCAGCCCTGCCAGCCCCGTCGATTACATGAAGCTGGGGCCGGAGACACTGCGCGTCGGCTCCGATGGGACGGTGAACGCGCTGGAGAACGCGCGCCGCTATGGTGCACGGTTTCTGCACGCCTCCACGTCAGAGTGTTACGGCGATCCGGAGCAGCATCCGCAGACGGAAAGCTACTGGGGTAACGTGAATCCCATCGGTCCGCGATCGGTCTACGACGAGGCCAAGCGCTTCTCTGAAGCGACGGTGATGGCCTACCACCGCTACTACGGCGTGCAGACTGGGCTGGTCCGCATCTTCAACACGTACGGTCCGCGCTTACAGCCAAACGATGGACGCGTCATCTCAAACCTGATGATGCAGGCGCTCGCGGGAGAGGATCTTACTGTCTACGGCGACGGGCTTCAGACGCGCTCGTTCTGCTATGTCTCGGACCTGATCCGCGGCATTGTTGCGCTGGCGCACTCCGGCGAGCCGCTGCCGACCAACATCGGAAACCCGGTTGAGTGGACCATCCTGGACTGTGCCCGGACGGTGCTGGAGGTGACGGGATCAAAGAGCCGCATCGTCTACCGGCCCATGCCGCAGGATGATCCCAAGCAGCGCAAGCCGGACATCACAAAGGCCCGCACGCTGCTCGGCTGGGAGCCGAAGACTGCACTGCGCGACGGCCTTGAACTGTCACTGGAGTACTTCCGCACCCGCATAGGTGCTTTGTCACCGGCTACGTAGGACTCGTATTGTGATCACAGGACCGTGAAGGTGGCCAAAGCGATGATCACCCTGTTCTGCTACACCAGAATGGATGTATCTGCCACGGAAAAGTCTGTCAGTAAGATGACGGCATCTAGACTTTTCGACTTTACGGAGGAGTTTCTTGTATACCCCCGTGCGCAAGGTGGATGACGCTCATAGAGGGATTACGGACGAGCACCTCACCAGCGCTCCTCTGTCATACTTCTTGATAAGCAGAAACAACAAGGCTTTGAGCCCGGCCAAGTATCGGCAGCTTGTGTCCTACCTAAAAGCCGAAATTCCCTGTGCTCTCGTTCTGTTTGAGAACGAGAAGCCTTTGTGATCCGCGTCACTAAAAACAGGTCTGGTGTGAGGATCAGGAACGGCTTACATCACCAGAGCGACGCGTTCCAACTCCCGGTGCATACATTCCAGGGTGGAATGAAGCGCATCCAGGCGAACCATTACTTTGCGGGCACCGTCGCTCGAGATGCCGTAGCCTCGCGCACCCATAAAGCTGGAGATCAGTTCGGCCGCCTGCCAGCTGTCCAGGCCAGACTGCAGCAACTCGCCACGAAGATTCGCAACATCTTCGGCGGTGAATTTTCCGTCGTTCAGCAGCATATCCATGTGGCTCCTCCGCACAGCAGGTTGTGGGTTAGACGTCACAGTGCGCATCGGGTTGCTGGTCCTGAATGTAATCTTCTGAACAGAGACGCCGTTTTGAGCCGCATGGACTTACACGGGGCGCGGTGATCCGCACTGTATCCTGCGAACGTATGAGTTCACGTGTACTGGATGGGACTGCGATTGCCGCAGAGATCAAAGCTGAACTGAAAGGCGAGCTGCTTCGTCTGCAAAGCATCGGCGTGGTTCCGGGACTTACGGTAGTTCTGATCGGCGACGATCCCGCGTCAGCGATCTATGTACGCAACAAAGTCAGGACGTGCGAGGAACTGGGGATTCGCAGCACACTGTTGCGGCCGCCGGAGAGCATCTCCACAGACGAGTTGCTGGCGATCATCGCTGATCTGAACAGCCAGGACGAGGTGGACGGAATCCTGATCCAGCTGCCGCTTCCCGGCGGGATCGACACGCAAAGGGTCCTGGAAGCTGTCTCTCCGGAGAAAGATGTCGATGGATTTCACCCGGTCAATGTGGGACGTCTGCACATTGGGCAAGACTGCCTGGCACCGTGCACGCCAGCGGGGGTGATGGAGATTGTGCGGCGAAGCGGCAGACACACTGACGGCGCGGATGCCGTTGTTGTGGGCCGCAGCGATATTGTTGGAAAGCCCACCGCAGCCATGCTGCTGAATGCGGATGCAACTGTAACCACATGCCACATCAAGACGGTCGATCTCGCACGGTATACGCGTGCGGCCGACATCCTCGTCGTCGCCATCGGGAATCCCGGTTTCTTTGGACCGGAGATGGTCAAACCTGGTGCCCTGCTGGTCGATGTCGGCATCAATCGCGTGACGGACGCGGCGGTTGCCGAGCGGTTCTTTGCGTCTGATCCGGTTCGCATGAATTCCTTCCGGAGGCGGGGCTCGCTGGTGATGGGAGACATTTCTCCGGCTGCGAACGCCCTCAGCAGCGCATACACGCCCGTGCCTGGCGGTGTTGGCGCGCTGACCATCGCAATGCTGATGCACAACACCATTAAGGCCGCGAAACTTCGGCGCGGGTTGCGCTAGTCCCATGCTGCGTGTAGGCCTTACGGGCGGATTAGGCAGCGGCAAATCGACAGCCGCCGCCATGCTGGGTACATGCGGCGCGCACGTCTCCTCCTCCGACGATATCGGACGATCCCTGATGCAACCGGGACAGGAGGTCTTCCGGCGCATCGTCAAGCACTTTGGCCGCACGGTCCTGACAGAAGAAGGCGTGCTGGACCGCGCCGGTCTGGCGCGCATCGCGTTTGAAGAGGGACGCGCGGATGAGTTGAACGCGATCGTTCATCCCGCTGTGATTGCTGCTCAGGCGCGATGGATGGCGTCGGTCGCCTCCGCGGATCCCTGGGCGGTTGCGGTGGTGGAGTCAGCCCTGATCTTTGAAACGAAGTGGAGCGAGGATGGAAGCCCGGCTCCCTGGCGCACCCGCTTTAACCGGCTGGTCGTTGTCACGGCACCCATTGAGGTAAGGCGCGCGCGCTACATCGCGCGGCTCTGCGGGTCCATGTCAACGTTGGAGGCGGCAGCCGATTTCGATCGCCGCGCCGCCGCCCAGTGGAGCGACGAACGGAAGTCCGCGCTGGCTGATTTCGTCCTCGAGAACGCCGGAACTCCCGAGCAGTTGCGCTCCGATGTGGAACGTCTGTTTGCCGTGTTGAAGGGGGAAGCAATCGACCGCGCCGCTGAAGCGATGTAGGCTGGCGCAGCGTCTAATACGGCTGACAACCGGCGACGCCGTCAGCTCAGGTGCACGGAGGCGCACTGCAATGAAGTTCCGTAGAGTCTTGCTGGTGCTGCTGCTGGTGGGCAGCTTCTATTATTTCTCGCAGCACCTTTGGCCGGCAGGATCGGTGGCCTGGCTTGTGCAGCGGTACGCGCCCGCCATGGTCACGGAACCTTCGCCCGTGCATACGAGCGGCCCGCTGGGCACGTTTGACCTGAACGTTGCCAATGCTGAACCCGCCTTCGACGCGGAAGAGCAAAATAACATCGCCGTCTACAAGCGCGTAACGCCCAGCGTGGTGAACATTACCTCAACGACCGTAGCGTTCGACTTTTTCTATGGCGCGGTGCCGCAGCAGGGGCAGGGTTCAGGCTTCATCCTGGACAAGCAGGGTCATATCCTGACCAACAATCATGTCATCGGCGAGAATTATCAGCGCATCGAAGTGCAGCTTTACGACAAGCATAAGTACAAGGCGCAGGTGGTTGGCGTGGACAAACTGCACGACCTGGCACTGCTGCAGATCACCGCGCCCAACCTGCAGCCGGTGGAACTTGCCGACTCCCGCTCGTTGATGGTGGGGCAGAAGGTCTTCGCCATCGGTAATCCCTTCGGCCTCTCAGGAACGATGACACGCGGCATCATCTCTGCCATACGCAGCGTGCGTGGACCCAATGGCAACGCCATCGATAACGCCATCCAAACCGACGCGGCGATCAACCCGGGAAATAGCGGCGGGCCGCTGATGAACTCGCGCGGTCAGGTGATCGGCATCAATACGATGATTGCGTCCAACAACGGCGCGGATCAAAGCGCGGGCATCGGATTCGCCATTCCCATTGCAACCGCGCGTGCCGTGCTGGACGATTTCTCCAAGTATGGGCATGTGCGCCGCCCAACGCTTGCCATCCTGCCGCTTGAGGTTGGTCCGGGACTCGCGGATCAGGTGGGCTTGCCAGCCGACTACGGCGTGCTGATTCAGCGTGTGCTGCCCGGCGGGGCGGCGGAGCGCGCGGGGCTGCACGGAGGTACGCAGCGAGCGTCCATCGGCAACACGCCGGTCATGCTTGGCGGCGACTTTATCGTGGCGATCGATGGGCAGGAGATCACAAGCGCACAGGACATCAGCGCCGTAATGAACTCGCACAAGACGGGCGATGTGGTTACCGTGACTATCTTTCGCGGCCGCCGGCGGTCTGACGTGCAGGTGACGCTGGGCGAAGCCACTGGTGCCCAGCAGATTTGAAGCAGTTCGCCTTTAGGTGTAGCTGTCGTCTTGTGCCGGGCTTTCAGCCCTGCCATATGAGACAAAGGCTACCTGGGCCTTCGGCCCAGGCTGTTATGTCGCGGGTCTTCGACCCTGCACTACACCTGAATCGCGGGTCTTCGACCCTGCACTACACCTGAATCGCGGGTCTTCGACCCTGCACT
>CAXTXE010000023.1:0-15907 GCA_964248165.1 uncultured Terriglobus sp. | reverse complement strand
ACACCTGAATCGCGGGTCTTCGACCCTGCCTACACCTGAAAGTGGACGGCTTTGATGGTACTAGCCGGGTTGAAAGCGGCCACCGCATGTCTCGCTTCTGACACATGGGACCAGTTAGTTCGCCATTCTGATGGAGCGTGACACGTACCGCCGCTCAAGCACCTTATAGCGGCCACCTAACACCCGTGTAATGGCTTCGGGGTAGGCTCGATGCTCTTGCTCCAGGATGCGTGCGGATAGGGTCTCCTCGGTGTCGTCTTCTCTGACAGGTACTGTCCGCTGCAGGATGATTACACCGCCGTCAATGTCTTCGTTGACGAAGTGTACGGTGCAGCCTGCCACCTTCGCGCCGTACTCCAGCGCCTGCCGCTGCGCGTGCAGGCCTGGAAAGGCTGGCAGAAGGGATGGATGAATGTTCAGGATGCGCCCCGGATAAGCCGTGATGAAGTCGCGTGTCAGGACGCGCATGTATCCGGCCAGGATGACGTAGTCCACTTCATGCTCGCGTAACAACGCCAGCATACGGGCATCATGTTCCTCGCGCGGAACACCCTTCGATGGCACGTCGAATGCGTGCAGACCACGTTCGCGCGCGGCTTCCAGCCCGGGCGCCTCTTCACTGTTTGATAGAACAATCACGATTTCGCATCCGCGCAGCCTGCCATGGTCGATTGCATTCGCGATGGCGATGAAGTTCGATCCGCGCCCGGAGAGCAAAACTCCAAGCCTTTGCAGCGGATGCTTCATGTGTACTGCACACGCCGTTCGCCGCGCGCAATGCGGCCGATGACGCAGTGACGTTCGTTGGCGCGGTTGAGCACAGCCTTTGCCTTCTTGGCCAGGTCGGCTGGTACCACGGCGATCAAGCCGATGCCCATGTTGAAGGTGCGCATCATCTCGTCACGTTCCATCGATCCAAGCGCCTGGAGGTGTTTGAACAAAGGCGGCGGCTCCCACGCGTCCAGCTGTATCTGCGCGCATAAACCCTTTGGCAAAATGCGCGGGAGATTCTCCGTGATACCGCCTCCGGTGATGTGTGCCATGCCGCTGACAACGTCTGCGCTGCACAACTTACGAATGACAGAAAGATAACTGCGGTGCTGCCGCATCAACGCCGCGCCCGTCTTGTCCTTGAGTTCATTGACGTACTGATCGGGACCGTACCGGGCAACCTCAAACAGCAGCTTACGCGCAAGGGAGTAGCCGTTGGTGTGCAATCCGTTTGAAGGCAGACCGAAGAGGACATCGCCTGCCTGAACCTTGTCACCGGTAATGATGGCGTCGCGGTTGACGGCACCCACGATAAAGCCTGCGAGGTCGTACTCGCCGTCGGCGTAGAAGCCGGGCATCTGCGCGGTCTCGCCGCCGATCAGGGCGCAGCCGTTGGATCTGCACGCGTCGGAAAGACCCTCCACGACCCTTTCCATCACGCCGCCCTCGAGCTTTCCCGTGGCCAGATAGTCGAGAAAGAAGAGCGGAGTGGCACCCTGCACCGCGATGTCGTTCACGCAGTGGTTCACCAGGTCGCAGCCAATCGTGTGATGAATGCCAAGCTCAAAGGCGACCTTCAGCTTGGTCCCCACACCGTCAGCAGAGGAGACCAGAACCGGGTCAGGAAACTTCTGCAGATCCAGGCCGAAGAGGCCGCCAAAGCCGCCGATCTCGCTCAAGACGCCTTTGTTGAAGGTCTTGCGTGCCAGCATTTTGATGCGCTGCTTGGTACGTTCCCCCTCGGTAATATCCACGCCGGCCTCGGCATAGGTGACGGGTCTTGGGGTGGGTTTTGCCGGTACAGAGAGGGGTTCTGCAGCACGGTCGTTCACGTCTGCTCCTTCGGAAGTGCAGTGGTTCAGTTGAGCTTTGAGCATAGCAGGGCGGCGTTGCACAGCTGTTGAGCCGGGCGTGAGCACACACAAACCTATACTGAACGCTATGGCTCTGATGCTGGACCGTTCGCGAAGCCTGCAACGCCGCGCCGAACAGATCATCCCTGGCGGCGTTGATTCGCCTGTTCGCGCCTTTCGTTCTGTTGGCGGCGATCCTCCGTTTGTGGAACGGGCCGAAGGTGCATATCTGTACGACGCAGACGGTAACCGGTATATCGACTTTTTCGGATCATGGGGACCGATGATCCTGGGCCACGCCGCGCCCGTTGTCGTGGAGGCGGTACGAGAAGCAGCAGGGAAGAGCACCAGCTTTGGAGCCTCTACCGCCGCTGAAGCCGAGCTCGCCGCGCTTATTCAGCAGGCGGTACCGTCCATGCAGAAGCTGCGTTTCGTCTCATCCGGCACGGAGGCGGTGATGAGCGCCATCCGCGTCGCCCGGGCATTTACCGGACGCAAGCGCATTCTGAAGTTCGAGGGCTGCTATCACGGCCACTCAGACGCGCTGCTGGTAAAGGCAGGCAGCGGTGTCGCGACCCTGGGCATCCCCGGTTCGGCCGGGATTCCTGTTGAGACGACGCAGTTCACCACTGCAATCCGCTACAACGACATCGAAGAGGTAGAGCAGGTTTTCGCAAGGCATTCCGGTGAGATTGCCTGCATCATTCTGGAACCCGTGCTTGGCAACGCTGGCACAATCCTGCCGCTGCCGGGGTACCTGCAGGCGCTACGCGATATCTGCACTCGTGAGGGCGCGCTGCTGATCTTTGACGAGGTGATGACTGGCTTCCGGGTGGCGCTGGGCGGCGCACAGGCGTTGTATAACGTCTCGCCGGACATGACGACGCTGGGCAAGATTATCGGCGGCGGCCTGCCGGTGGGTGCCTTTGGCGGTCGCGCGGAGATCATGGATCTGCTGGCACCGCTCGGCCCGGTCTACCAGGCAGGGACGCTCAGCGGCAATCCCTTGGCGATGGCCGCCGGGATCGCGCAGATCAGCACCCTGCTTCGGGAAGGCGACGCCTTCTATGCCGCACTCGGCGAGACGACGCGACGCATCGCTGACGGTGTTGCGATGGCGGCACACGACGCGCGGGTTCCGCTGTGTACCGCCCGCGAAGGGTCGATGTTTACGTGGTTTTTTCAGCCCGGTCCGGTACACGACTTTGAAGACGCCTCGGGAAGCGACACGGTACGTTTCGGCCAGTTTCATCGCGGCATGTTGGAGCGTGGCGTCTGGCTGCCGCCATCGCAGTTTGAGGCTGCCTTTGTGTCCAGCTCACACGGCGAGATGGAAGTACAGCAAACAGTGTCGGCGGCAAGCGATGTCTTCGCTTCATGGTCATAAACAGCGTGCGTGATGTGCTTGACGGCCAGTTCACTTCGATGTATACAATGTAGGCATGGCGGAATTGCTGGGAACCTTTGAGCAGATGGTCCTGCTGGCGGTTGTGGGATTGGGCGAGGATGCATATGGCCGCGCCGTCTTTCGCGAGGTGGAGCAGGGATTCAGCGAGAGCCGCACCGTCTCCGCCGGTGCCATGTATACGACGCTGGACCGGCTGGAGGGTAAAGGCCTGGTTACGTCGCGTCTGGAAGATGGAACACCGGAACGCGCGGGCCGTGCGCGGCGCTTTTACCGTGTGACTGCGGCGGGTGCAAGCGCGCTGAGCGAGACACGCCGGGCCCTGCAGGCGATGTGGAAGGGCAAGAATTGGCCATTGGAGGTATTCGCATGAAGCAATCTTCGCCGTCGCGCTGGATGGAAGCCATCCTGCTGCTGATGTTGGCGTGCCGTGATCGCGAGAGCGTTGCGGGCGATCTCCAAGAGGAGTACCGCGCCGTGAAGCTGCCAGCGTTAGGCCGGCTGCGTGCCGACCTCTGGTATGCGCGCCACGTGCTGAGTTTCCTGCCGCCCCGCATGGCGGCAATCTTCGCGGAAAGCCCGCTGCTGATGCTGTTGTGCGGCTTTACCGCGCTATGCGGCCTGTGGCTGGGTGCCATGGGCTTGCGCCTGAGGCACGCAGGTTACGGCGAGGGAGAACTGATTGCCGCGACGATCGTATTGCAAGCCGGCTTGACCCTGCTGGCGCTCTGCTTCCGCAGCAGTAGGCTGCTGCGATGGGTGGTATTCTTCGGCGCAAGTGTGGTTTCGCTGCTGGCCTTGCAGGCGTTGATCGCTACTTTTCGTGGTGCGCACTTTGAAGGCTATGTGCTTCTGATTGCACTGTGCCTCTTGGCGCAAGCGATGCTCACGTACATCAATCTAAAGTCCTGCACGCACGACCCGGCAGATAAGCTAAGCGGTTCGTAGAAAGAGCAAAGCCACACCAGTGACTGCCTGGTGTGGCTTTCTTGTTTGCTCAGTGTCCGGCTTAGACCAGCGACAAGGCAGCGCCTTCCAGGTGCTCCTCGCCTTCCTGCGCGACGGGGCGGTAGAAGAGCTGATCAGCGCCAAGATAGACCTCAAGGAAGGCTGGCCGCTGCGTAATCTGCCCGGCGATCAGCGCTTCTGACAGAGGATCTTCGACGTAGCGTTGCAGCGCCCGGCGGAGAGGACGCGCGCCATAGGTTCGATCCACCAGCGTTTTGTCCAAAATCCACTTCTTGGCTTCGTCGTTGACGGAGATGGTGATCGCCTTATGCACAAGGTTGGCGTTCAGGTTCTGCACCAGCAGTTCGAGAATCTGCATCAGGTCCGCGTCAGAGAGGGCCGAGAAGACGATGATCTCGTCCAAACGGTTCAGGAACTCGGGGTTGAAAGTCCGCTTCACCTCGCCCTTCACCATCTCTTCCATCTTTTCAAGGACAATTTCGTCCTTGTTAGATTGGAAGCCGAGACCCTCACGCTTCATCAGGTGCTTGGCACCGATGTTTGAGGTCATGATGACAATCGTGTTCTTGAAGTCCACGGTGTTGCCCAGACCGTCAGTCAGGTGGCCATCTTCAAACACCTGCAGCAGCAGGTTGAAGACATCCGGGTGCGCCTTCTCGATTTCGTCCAGCAGAACGACGGAGTACGGTGACCGCTTGACGCGCTCGGTGAGCTGACCGCCCTCCTCATACCCAACGTATCCTGGAGGCGAGCCGATCAACTTGCTGACCGAGTGCTTCTCCATGAACTCCGACATGTCGAAGCGGATCAGCGATTTGTCTGAGCCGAAGAGGAACTGCGCCAGGGTGCGCGCCATCTCCGTCTTGCCCACGCCTGTGGGGCCAAGGAAGAGGAACGAGCCGATGGGGCGGGCGGGATTCTTGAGGCCCGCGCGGGAACGCCGGATGGCACGAGAGAGCGCGCTGATGGCCTTGTCCTGCGAGATGACGCGCTTGTGAAGTTCTTCCTCCACGCGCATCAGCTTGGCCATCTCCTCTTCCTTGAGGGATGTGATGGGCACGCCGGTCCAGCGGCTGACCACGTCTTCAATGTCTTCCTTGGTCACGATTCCGGAGGAGGAGTCGTCCAGGTGGTACTTGTCACGCAGGGCGCGGAGGTTGTCGCGCTCCTTGCGCTCCTCGTCGGAGTAAAAGCGAGCCTTCTCAAACTCGTGGTTCGCAATGGCGTTTTCCATGCGGTGCACGATGAACTTGATGCGCTTCTGGACCTCAGTCAGTTCTTCAGGGAGCGTCGTCTGGCGCAGCTTGACGCGCGCGCCCGCTTCGTCGATCAGATCGATGGCCTTGTCTGGAAGGAAACGGTCTGGAATGTAGCGGTGCGAGTGGGTGACGGAGTAGGTGATGGCGTCATCGGTGTAGGCCACCGCGTGAAACTTCTCATAGCGGTCCTTGATGCCCATGATGATCTTGATGGCGTCTTCCTCGTTCGGAGGAGGAACCTTGACGGCCTGAAAGCGTCGCTCGAGCGAACGGTCCTTTTCGATGGACTTGCGGAACTCCGCTGGTGTGGTGGCACCGATGCACTGAATTTCGCCACGGCTAAGTGCGGGCTTCAGGATGTTTGCCGCATCGAGCGAACCTTCGGCCGAACCCGCGCCTACCAATGTGTGCAACTCGTCGATGAAGACGATGGAGTTCTGGTTCTCCATCAACTCTTTCATGATGGTCTTCAGCCGTTCTTCAAACTGGCCGCGATACTTGGTTCCCGCGACGATCAGCGACAGGTCGAGTGACAGAACACGCTTTTCCGCAAGGAAGCTCGGCACATCTCCATCAGCTATCTTCTGCGCGAGGCCTTCGACGATAGCGGTCTTGCCGACTCCCGGCTCACCGATCAGAACGGGGTTGTTCTTTGTGCGGCGGCAAAGGATTTGGATGACGCGGTCCACTTCGCCGTCGCGGCCTACCAGCGGATCGAGTTGCTGATCCATCGCTGCCTGTGTCAGATCGCGGGAGAACTCAGCCAACATGCTCTGCTCACTCGTCTGCCCGCTTGCCGCGCGCTGTTGCTGCTGCTTTTGTTGTTGCTGGGCAGGCTTGTCCTGCGTGGTCCGTTGCAGTTCTTCACGGATCACAGGCAACCGAAGTCCGCGCTCAATCAGGATTTCCGCGGCAAAGCACTTTTCCTCGCGCAGAAGGCCGAGCAGGAGGTGCTCGGTTCCTATGTGCTTGTGGCTCAGGCGCTCGGCTTCTTCCGCCGCGTAGGCCAGCACGCGCTTGCATTCGTTCGAAAGCGGGAGATCGACAGAGGTCGATACTTTCTCGCGAATGGTGGTGTGTCCTTCAATTTGCTTGCGAATCGATTCCACCGAAGCGTGCGAGCGGAGGAACCGGTTGGTCAATGCCTTGTCTTCGCGCAGAAGTCCCAGCAGCAGATGTTCGGTCTCGATATAGGGCGAGCCGAACTGACTGGCTTCGTAGCGCGCAAAGAAGATGACGCGCCGCGCTTTCTCGGTATAACGCTCAAACATGCTTCCCCCTGGCATCCCGCAGCGGCGTTACCGCCCGGCGGGTCCATGGTTCACCACTCGTCTCCGCATCTTCTTAAGCGAGATGCGGAAACACCTGAAACGGAGCTCCAACCGCACGCCGGAGGTCCGTCCCACATCTCTTCTCACCCCAGTTTACCTGTACCGCGCGATTGCCGTATCTGCACTGAAACTTAGGCAACACACTATCAGGTGAACCCTGATGATGTCGTGCTGTTTAGACGTCCTTTGTTGAAAAATGATGCGAGAACGGAACCGCCGTGGATCACTGGCTGGAAGCATGAAAATCCCGGGACGTGAGTACGGTATGTGGGTTTGCGCGCACATCGGTGAGCGCACCCTCTCGCAGCAACAGCGTGCGGTCGCATCGGGCCGCCATCCCGAGATGGTGTGTCACGATGATGGAGGTCAAACCGTGCGTGCGGTGCAAGCGCTCCAGAAGGGAAAACACCGCCTCCGCGCTGCGGCTGTCCAGGTCGCCGGTAGGTTCATCCGCCAGCAGCAGCTTAGGTTGCGTGGCCAGCGCGCGCGCCAGCGATACGCGTTGCTGCTCGCCGCCGGAAAGCTCGCCGGAGCGGTGCTGCGCGCGATGCGCCAGGCCTGCCTCATTAAGCCATTGCCTTGCTTGCGTCAGGGCCGCTGATCGACCCGTCCCTCGTGCAAGGAGTGGCATGGCTACATTTTCCTCCGCGGTGAACTCTGGCAGAAGGTAGTGGAACTGCCAGACATACCCAACCGTGCTGTTGCGGAACGCTGCCTGCTGCCGCCCGTTCAAGCGCGACAAGTTTTGCCCGGCGACAAATACTTCGCCAGAAGTGGGTGTGTCCATCGCTGCCAGAAGATGCAGCAGCGTGCTTTTTCCTGAACCGCTCTCACCCACAATGGCAAGCAATTCACCGTCTGCCACGGTCAGCTGCAGGTGTTGAAACAACTCAACCGTCGCGCCGCCAGCCGCATACGTCTTTCGGAGTTTGTTCACACAAACTAGAGACTTTACCTGTCCCTCTTGGATTTCCCGACGGAGCATCGTACCCTCATCCTACAGAGTGGATTAGGAGGGGGCTTCTGTGCCTGCGGATATGGAATTGGAAGTCGCGTCGTTCGTGGATGGGCCTATCGAGCGCGCCCGTACACGTGCCTTGCGTGCACTTTGGCATGCCGCCCGCGGCGACTGGCAGGCCGCTCACGAGGAGGCGCAGGCGGGTACAGACAAGGAGTGCGCCTGGGTGCATGCCATGCTGCACCGCGATGAAGGCGACGAGTTTAATGCGGCATATTGGTACCGTAGGGCAGGTAGGCCCGTGGATCGCGGCCCCGTCGAACACGAGCGCGACCACATACTAGCTACGCTGCTTCGCTCTCAGGTTTAGTGGCCTGGATGGCCCGATTAGACAAACTAGCTGCTTCCAGTCTAGCCATTCGCAGCTCCAGGTCGTGAATGTTCTTAAGTGACCGGATCTCAGCGAGGATGGATTGCTCCATGTGATCCAAGCGGCGTTCCATTCTCTCGAAACGACGATCCGTTTCGTCGAACCGGCGGTCCATTCCATCCATGCGCTTCTCAATCGCTGTAAGCCGCGCGTCAATGGCACGCAACTCCGGTGCGATGAAGTCCTGTAGAACCTTCCGGCTATCCTCGATCACGCTCACGCGGCCATGATACCGCAGAGCGCCGGATGTTATGACGCATTTGCAGCGATTTCAGCCGCGAGTTTGTCCTGCAACTCCGGCAGGAAAGCGCGTTCCAGCAGACTGCCACCCCGTGTGAGATAGAACACATCGATAGCCATATCGCCTTCAGTATCGATCACCGCAACTTCGATGTTGCACTCCGCTTCGCCAAGGGCGCTGCTGATGGCGTACAGCAAGCCCGGCACGTCCTGAGCGATGACTTGCAGCACGGTGGAATGCGTGGACGACGCCATGTCAAACGTGATGGAGGTGGCTACCTTCATCAACGGCGCGCGCCGCCGGGAGCGCTTTCTGCCGGCAATCATCTGCGCCGCACGTGCCGGGTCTGCGACGGCATCGTGCACGCTCCGCAGCAGCCGGTCTCGTTCGCCAGGGTTCATCTCCAGCGTCTTGAAGCTGTCGGTAAAGCGGAAGCTATCGACCACGATTCCGCGGGCATTGCTGAACGCATCCGCTGTGATGATGTTCATGCCCCATGCGGCCAGAGCGCCCGCGATGCGTGAAAACAACATCTGCCGGTCAGGCGTTACCAACGTGATTTCGCTGCGGTCCTCATGCCACGTGAAATCGATCTGCACTGGATCTTCGCTCAGCCGTTTACTCATGCTGTAGTGGGTGCGAATCTGTTCCGGAGACCGTGTACGCAGATAACGCTGCGGAAATCCCTCGAGGAACTGCAACAATTCGCGGCTTTCTCCGGAGAGTGTCTCCGTTACGCGCAAGACGACCTCGCTTGAAACACGCGAGTCGAAGCGCTCTTCGTCGATGTTGCGGTCCAGGAAGTTTGACGTTGCGATGTAGAGCCGCCACAGATTCTCAGCCTTCCACGGTGTCAGCGCATCCGGGTGCACGGCCTGGATGTCGGCGTAAGTGAAGAGCGCCAGCATGCGCAACTCCTCTGGTGCGTGCACGCGTGCCGCAAAGCTCCTGACGGTTTCCGCGTCGAAGATGTCACGCCGCAGCGCGGCGCTCATCTCCAGGTGATTCGTGATCAGATCCAGCACCAGCCCTGATTCATAGTCATCGAATTCCCAACGGTTTAAGACACTCTTCGCAAGGCGCGCGCTTTCCAGGGTGTGATCGCCGGTATAGCGTCCTTTTCCCGTGTCATGCAAGAGCGACGCAAGGTACAGCAAGTCCAGGTGCTCGACGTCGCGCGCGATGTCCGCGAAGCGCTTCTTCCATTCCGCGAGCGGCCCGCCTGCTGGTGTGTCGAAATCGTGCAGCGTATCGATCACAACAAACGTGTGCTCGTCCACGGTGTAGCGGTGGTATGCGTCACGAATCACAAGCGCATCGATGCCATGGAACTCTGGCACGAGCAGTTCCAGAACGCCCAGCGTATGCATGGAGCGGAGCGCGGCACCGGCAAAGCGGCCCAGCAGAATCAGACGCAGTTTGTGCCACACCCCGGCTCCGTCCTCGATCTGCGACGCAAGCGCGGGCAAATTGTGCTCCACACGGATTTCCGACGCGGACGCAAGCTTGGCCCCCGTTTCTGCAATGACCTGGAAGGCGCGCAGAACGATGTCAGGATCACCTGCCGGATCTGATGTTGCGGACGGTTCACTCAGCAGGATGCGGCCGCGCTCCACCCGCAGACCTGCCAGCTCGCCGGCCGCACGCTGGGAGAACATCCCTGGCCATCGAAACAGCGGCTTGCTCCGCGGAACACTATCGATTTCCTGTTGCAAGCGTCGGCCCACGACGCGCGCCTGGCGGAAGTACAGTTGCATCCAGTGAGCGGCGTTACGTGGCACACGGCCGGGAACGCCGATGCCTGCCTCCGCGGCGGCGTCCTGCGTCTTCCAGTCCAGCGCATTCGCGTCGCGTCCGGCCCGGAGATGCAGAAAGCAGCGCACGTCAGCAAGGAATGCAAAGGCGTCGTCAAACTCCGCGGTCCACGTAGTGTCTGTTCCAGTGAGCTTTGCCATCCAGCGGCAGACGTGCGCATCGCGCAAACCTCCGGGACACTCCTTGATGTTTGGCTCCAAATGGAAGAGCGTGCCGCCGTATCTGGCGTGCCGCTCCTCAGTAAGCCCAATGAGGCTCTCAAGCAACGCTTTTCGTTCGCGGTGGAGGAGCTTGGGCAACACCGTATCCCGCAGACCGGCGGAGAGCCTCTTGTCACCCGCGAGCGGCCGGGTATCCAGCAACGAGAGCACAAACTCAGCGTTTGCGGCGTCGAACCGGTCGCATTCCGTAAGAAGGCGCGTGGTTGCGGCTACGCGGACCTGGCTATCCCATAACTGCTGGCACACCCGCCGGACCGGATCCTTTGCCCTTGTTTCAGCGGCGCTGTTCTCCACCACAAACAGGAGATCGAGATCGGACATGGGAAAGAGCTCTCCCCGTCCATAGCCTCCTGTGGCGACGACGGCGACGCCGCTTCGCAGTCCCTCATTGTTGAGCAGGGCATCGTTCCAGAGAGCAAGCAGGAAGTCGTCGGCAGCCTTCGCTCGCGCGGCAATGGTTGCCAGCCCGTCTGCGGCGCCAGACAGGAACGCGTGGGAGGCTGCCCTTGTCCGCTCCATGTAGAGCCGGCGTGTTTCAGCGGCTTCGGCGAAATCGGGCATTGTGCCGTCACCTCCGCAAGGGGAATGCACAGGGAAGCCGCTAAACTGCGCGGAGTGTGAACTGACCGCTACAGTGCGGGATCGCCACGGTCTTCATTGCGGATACGAATTGCGTCATCCACATGTGTAACAAAGATCTTGCCGTCCCCGATGGAGCCGGTCTGCGCCGCGGCAATGATGGCGTTCACAGCCTTGTGCGCCAAAGCGTCGGGCACCACGGTTTCCAGCTTGATCTTGGGCAGGAGATCGATGGAATATTCGCGGCCGCGGTAGAACTCGGTGTGGCCTTTCTGCCGTCCGTGGCCGCGCGCCTCCAGGATCGTGATTCCTTCAACACCAGCCTCAATCAATGCTTCCTTCACCGCATCCAGTTTGCCCGGCTGGATTACCGCTTCAATCTTCTGCATTGTCCCTCAACCCTTGTGCGCTTCGTCATTGTGCCCGAACCGGAGCCGTTCTGTCGTCCTCATGTATTGAGAAAGTACATACCGCACGCAACGTTAGTATGCCGGTTCGGCGTGGTAACCCTCTTCCCCATGCTGCGACAGGTCAAGTCCTGTGTCTTCGTCTGCCGCCGAGACGCGCAGACCTATGGTCTTATCCACGATGACCAAGATCACCAGCGTTCCAACGATGGACAGCGCCCATGCGATCAGAACGCCAACTGTCTGGTTCAGGAATTGATGTCCATTGCCTTCCAGAACGCCCGTCGCTTTATTTGCGCCAAAGATGGGATTGATGAGGGAGTTGGCGAAGATGCCGGTGAGCAGCGCGCCCATGGTTCCACCGGCACCGTGCACGCCAAAGGCGTCCAGGGAGTCATCGTAGCCAAACGCAGCCTTGACGAAGAACACCATGCAAAAGCAGAATGCCCCGGTAATCAGACCGATCCAAAGCGCGGAGATGGGCGTCACAAAACCCGCCGCGGGAGTAATGCCGACCAACCCTGCAACCGCCCCTGAGATCGCGCCCAGCGCGGTGGGCTTGCCCTGTTTCAACCACTCCGCGATTGTCCAGCCGCACGCGGCTGCCGCTGCGGCAAAGTGTGTGTTCACAAAGGCCGAGGTCGCCAAGGTGCCCGCGTTCAGAGCGGATCCTGCGTTGAAGCCAAACCAGCCCACCCACAGCAGGCATGCGCCCACAAAGCTGAACACAAGCGAGTGCGGTGGCATCGGCTCACCCGGGTAGCCGCGCCGCTTGCCCATGTACAGGCAGCACACCAGTGCGGAGACTCCGCTGGTGACGTGCACCACGGTTCCGCCCGCAAAATCAAGACATGGGAACCGGCCGCCCAGCGAAGCATTTAACAGACCACCTTTGCCCCATACCATGTGCGCCATGGGGCTGTAGACGAACACGGCCCACAGGACCATGAACAGCACCATGGCGGAAAACTTCATCCTTTCCGCAAACGCCCCGCTGATCAGGGCGGGCGTGATGATGGCGAACATGAGCTGATAGATCATGAACGTTTGCAGGGGAATGGTGGTGACGTACACCTTGTCCGGTACCAGGCCAACGCCATGCAGAAAGGCGTTCTGAAACGAACCGATGAAGGACCCAAGATGGCCGGTGTTCTCGCCAAAGGCAAGGGAGTAGCCGAGCAGGGGCCACATCACCGTGATGATGCCCATCAGGGCAAACGTCTGCATCATGGTCCCAAGAATGTTCTTGCGGCGAACCAGACCACCGTAGAACAGCGCCAGGCCGGGTCCGCTCATCATCAGCACCAACGCGGCGGAGACGAGCATCCACCCGTTGTCCCCCGCCGTTTGGGCGGCGGCCACAGCAGTCTGCAGGTCTGCATTCTGCTTTTCCAAGGCTGACAGGCGTGACTCGGAGGCAGGCTGGGCAGGTTGAGTTCCAGACACGCCATGCAGCTCCGGGCCGGGGCCGGCAGGCACCTGCGCGTGCATGCCCGTATAGAACAGTGATCCACCAACGATGGCAAACATCAGGAAACAGCGCCGGAACAGTTTCTGCACATCACGCATACTGCAGTTCACCTTTTAGCTGAAATAGCAACCGGGGTTGCGCAACCGCGCAACCGTCGAGACGATGCGGTGTTGCCGGCGGGAAAAGGGCCGGGCAAAGTAGTGCATATGTGTGGTTCGTTTTGTTTACTGTACACAACGGCGCGCCGTTGGCAAGCGAACTGCCGCATTTGGTGGAAATGATTCTCCTCAGGGCAAGGCAAACGCAGAAGGGGTGTACGTGGATCGAAGACAACGAATGGCAAGCACGGGGATAAACAGGAAAGTTCGCCAGGGCGGAATCCCATCGACGGTGCGCGGAGTCGCGGTATGGAAGTGTGCATCACATAGAATGAGGAAGTTATGATGAATCCCGCAAGTGAGACCTCCAGCAGCGGTCGTCCGTCCGCCACGCAGGGCACCGACCGCTACTTCTTTGGTGCGCTTGACTCTTTTGGCAAGAATCGGGAAAAGCTGCGTGAGGTGAACTGGGGACCCCAGCAGCCCGAGGGTGTCGTCCTGGCTTCAATGGACGCCGCTGTGAATTGGGTGCGCAAGAATTCCGTCTGGCCCATGACCTTTGGGCTTGCCTGCTGCGCTATCGAGATGATGAGCATGGGGGGATCGCGGTATGACATTGCCCGGTTTGGCGCGGAGGTCTTTCGGCCATCTCCCCGGCAGAGCGACCTGATGGTGGTCGCGGGGCGCGTTTCACAGAAGATGGCACCCGTGATCCGGCGTCTTTATGAGCAGATGCCGGAGCCGAAGTGGGTCATCTCAATGGGTGCGTGTGCAACTTCGGGCGGTGTCTTTAACAACTACGCGCTGTTGCAAGGCGTCAATCAGATTGTGCCCGTCGATATCTACGTGCCAGGCTGCCCGCCCCGTCCAGAGCAGTTGTTATACGCCATCACACTGCTTCAGGAAAAAATCCAAAAAGAGCGGGGCAGCATAAAAGGCTCTTTGAACATCGCATAAATTGCATGGCTACTGTTGCGCCGCTTTGAAGCGCCGCTGGTTACTGACTGGGTTCGGCCTTGGTGTATATCCATCCGTTGTGATGTACACCGGACAGTAGAGTGGAAGGGATTCGGTCTTGTCGTGGCAAAAATTTCTTCGCGGAGAAGAAATGCTGCTATACACTTCAATCGCAACCGTTAACAAGTGAGCCGGTGTTGCGAGAGCTCACGGTTCGTGCATACATTTTTCCGCGGAGGATAAGTCGCATGTTTTCTCAGCCGTTTCGCAAACTGGGCCGTTCGGTACTGGCAGCGAGCGCAGTAACCCTGGGCGCTGCAAGCCTGGGTGCGCAAACAACGCCAGCATCTGCACCGCCAGCGGGTCCAAACCCGTCGCGCGTCGACGTGTTTCTGGGCTATTCCTACTGGAGTGGTCATGGCCAGGTGAAGCCTGCCGGCGTCACCTATTCATCGGTCGACGTTGGTGCCATCGGTTCAGGCGCCTTCTACTTTAATAAGTACGCCGGTATTGAACTTTCCGCAGCAGCCCATCCGAATGGCCGGAACGACGGTCTAGGGCTTTTCTCAGCAGGTCCTATCTTCCGCTTGCCAACACCCAGCGTTACCTTCTTCGCCCATGCATTGGCGGGCGGTGCCTACCTAGGCGGACCGAATAGCGAGACTCCGGGCGCGACGTATCACGAGCCCTACAACTGGGGTCCGTCTTTGACGGCTGGCGGCGGCATGGATTACGACCTGCCGTTTCACAATCATGCTTTCGGTATCCGGTTGTTCCAGGCTGATTACGTTTACATTCATGAGGATTACGGCCCGTACGTCGGCATCCCCACAGGTGGCGTTCTCGGCGGCCGTGCCAATGTCAGCTCCGCGCAGTTGAGCAGCGGCATCCTGATGCACTTCGGCCACATCATCCCGCCGCCTCCTGTCACCTTTGCCTGCGTTGCCAGCCCGACTTCGGGATATCCGGGCGATCCAATTACGGTGACCGGCACCGCAACGAATCTGAACCCGAAGAAGACCCCCACCTACTCGTGGACGTCTGACGGCGGCAAGGTGAGTGGAACAAGCAACGTTGCCACGGTCGATACCACTGGCCTGAACCCCGGCAACTACAACGTTAAGGGAACTGTCTCGGAAGGCCCCAAGGCTGGTCAGTTTGCGGATTGCACAACTCCGTTCACGATTAATGCGATTCCGGCATTGTCACTTTCCTGCTCCGCCAGCCCCTCCACTGTTGCACCTGGTGGATCGTCGACCATCACCTCCACGGTGACCGACACCTACGGCAGGACAGTCAATTACACCTACAGCTATAGCTCCACCTCTGGATCGGTTTCGGGCAGCGGCGCAACCGCCACCCTCTCCACCACGGGTGCGGCACCTGGCACGATCACAGTCACCTGCAACGTGCAGGATGACAAGGGCCGGAACGCGACCGCCACCACTTCGGTCACGATCAATGCCCCAGCACCGATCGTTCAGCCCACCACTTCGCAGCTTTGCTCGATCACGTTTGATCGCGACAGAAAGCGCCCCAACCGCGTGGACAACGAGGCCAAGGCCTGCCTTGACGACATCGCCCTGAACATGCAGCGCAACTCCGATGCGAAGCTGGCCCTTGTCGGAAACTCGGCAACCAACGCTTCCCGTCAAGCTGCGGAACGCGCCGTCAACACGAAGGCCTATCTGGTTGGTGAGAAGGGTGTGGATGCCTCCCGCATCAGCCTCTACACCGGTACGGATGCCGCAAACTCCGTCACTTCGACCCTAATCCCGTCTGGCGCATCCGCCAGCAACCTGGGCACGGCAGTGGACGAGAGCACCGTGAAGGCTCAGCCGCGCAACGCTCCGGCAGCGCGTCACCACCGCCGCCACCGCAAGTAAACCGATCCTTAACCGCATCACAGAAGGGCTGACCGA
>CAXTXE010000022.1:0-67827 GCA_964248165.1 uncultured Terriglobus sp. | reverse complement strand
GCTCGGTGCGGCGGAAGTCGTAGTTGAACAGGTCCTGGAACCACATGCCGGCGATGAAGAGGAAGTTCCAACGATCCTTGCGGCGCATCTCGATGTCGGCCTGCGTGCGGTCTGCCGTTACCTTGCCGTAGTTACGACCGGTGGCACCGAAGCACTTATCGAACTTGGTTAGAAGGTCCACGATCTTGAAGTGTGTCGGTGCCTTCGCCGGATCGTAATTGCGCAGCAGCGCCAGCGACACGCCCACGATGGAGAGGAACTTGCCGCGGGCGGCGTCATTGACCTTGGCTACGTCCTTGGCAAGACGATCCGCATTGAGGAAGGCGGTGACGGGAACGGCTTCCTTGGTTTCCTTGTCGATCATCAGCGCCATGCCGATGCCGCAGTTCGGATGGCAACCGCAGGAGAGCTGGCCCCAGTCATGATCCGGCCCGTGGACGAGATCGGCCCAGTCGCTGAACGTAGACATGAAGGAGATGGGGAACCAGTCGCGAGTGGACTCGCCCAGGCCGGTCTGCGTGCGGACGTCATGCGCGAGATGGGACAGGGTGTAGCGCTGCGCCATGCGGCGCTCGTCGGAAACCGCCTCGTCGCGGCCCGTGAAACTGACCGGCTGGAAGGAGAGGAAGTTGATCTTCTTCGGGTTGTCGAGCGCGAACTCGATGATGCGCCCAACCTGCTCGTTGTTGATGCCGTTGATGATGCACGTTACGGGAACGATGTCGACGCCAGCCTCATGCAGGTTGTGGATGGCCTGCAGCTTTACGTCAAAGGAGTTGCCAACCTTGCGGTGCGAGTTGGCGGCGTTGCCGATGCCGTCGAACTGCAGGTAGGCGTAACGCAGACCGGCTTCTGCCGCAGCCTTCGCAAACTCTTTGCTCTTCGCGAACTCGATGCCGTTGGTCGCGGCCTGCACGGAGTTGTATCCCACCTTACGTGCATAGGCGACAGCGTCCAGGAAGTAGGGCGACAACGTCGGCTCGCCGCCGGAGAACTGCACGGACATCTGGCGGCGGGGCTTGATCTGGATGGCATTGTCCAGCATCGTCTTGATCTCGTCCCATGTCAGCTCGTGGACGAAGCCGACCTGATTAGCGTCCATGAAGCACGGATCGCACATCATGTTGCAGCGGTTGGTCAGATCGATGGTCAGAACCGAACCGCGACCGTGCGTGACGGTGCTGGTGCCGTGGTTGTGCAGCTTCTCGTCGTTGTGCGCCCGGATGTCACGGCCTGGGAAGACTTCTTCCAGGTGCTGCATCATGGGCGGATCAATCGACATGACGTCTTCAAAGTGGCCGTGGATGGGACAGTCCTTCACCATCAAAATCTGGCCGTCGCGCTCGATGATCTGCGCCTTGATCTCCCCGACCTTTTCATTCAGCAGAATTTCATGGGGCAGCTTGCCGTCGATGATCTGCTGACGGATCTCAGGGATGCACCGGGGGCAGAGCGAATCGGTGGTGCGCGGCCAGCCAAGGGGCGGCTTTTCTTTTTGGTAGCTCTTCAGCAGCGGCTTGTCGCTCCACTTGGGCGTAAACGACGCATTGGGACTGATGCTGTTCAGCTTGTCGAACACCGCCCACCCTGCCCTTGCGGCGAGGGTGAGGGACTTTTCTGCGAGCTTCGATGCCTTGGCCATGCCTTCTCCTGAATGTGCTGCGCCGTGTGCGGTTCTAGGATTTACCCAGAGTAGGATGTTTCCCGGGCTTTCCGCGTTACTTTTTTACTTGCGGGAACCCGCGCCGATACAGCAACTTGCGACTCATTGAAGCTAGTTGGTAGGGGCCCTAATGAATACCTGGATTGACGGAACCGTAACAATCGAGCAGTGAACGGTGAATATTTGCAGTGAATGGGTTTCCTTGTGTTCCCGATTTGACATGTTTGCTCAGATCGCCTGGCCCGTTTTGTCGCGGGTGTGGCAACGTACATGCGCTGGTCATGCAGCAACCATGTCGCAAGAATGGAGAACCGCGAGCCTCCAGGACGACTTCCGTGCGCCCCGCGCGTTTACTGTAGAGGCACCGGTCTGACTTGCACGTTGGGCCGGGAGCTTCTCCGGTCTAATTAAGAGAGCTTTTTGGGGGTAAGAATGGCTGAGTGGAACGAGAAGGTGCAGGAGGCAGCAGGGCGCGCGGATGCCGAGGTGCAGAGACTGATCCGGTATATGAATGATGAGGTGGTGCCGGATGTGCGGCGGCACAGCTCCACCGCGCTGCGCACCGCAGCGGAGCAACTGCGAGCATTGGCGCAGACGCTGGATGACCACAAGTGAGGCGATGATCCGGCGGGATCACCACGCGAATGGCTTACCGCAGCGACGCCTGTCAGCGGCGCGGCACTCTGGCTTGCTTTGTGCGGCTATATTCAGCCTGTTTTTCGCGATTGGTTGCAGCCACCGCACGCAGACGAGCCGCAACCCGCCGTCCCCTCCACTGGCGTATCCGCAGAAGCCTGCGAGTCCAGATGTCGCGCCGCGTGTCCCCGTGGTTCCGGTTCCGTATGCTGTCTTGGATGACAATGCCGTTCCTTCCCCCCGGGTGGCCACTACACTTACCGGGATAGCGAGCTGGTATGGACCGCCCTACAACAATCGTCCCGGTGCCAACGGAAAGATCTATGACCAGAACGCGTTGACGGCGGCTCACCGGACGCTGCCCATGGGAACCGTTCTACAGGTCACGAATCTTGCGACAAACCAAGCGGTCACCGTGACGCTGACTGACCGCGGGCCCTTTGTGCATGGCCGCGTGCTCGATCTTTCGCTTGGCGCGGCAAAGGCGGCCGGGGTGTACCGGACGGGCGTGGCACAGGTTCGGATCGAAATCCTGGAGCCGGGCGCAACGGCCGCTTTGGCAGGGAAGTGGTGCGTGCAGGTGGGAGCTTTTCTTGACCGCAACAACGCATCCAGGCTGCAGGCTGCCCTGCAGCGGAGGTATGCGGCAACGGCTGGTGTGCTGCAGTTTCAAGGGCCAACAGGGTATTGGGTGCGCGTGAATCCGGTGGGTGCAAGCCGCGCGCAGGCCACAGAGATAGCAAGCGCCATTCACACCGCGGAACCAGGCGCGCTCCCCTATCTGGTGCGGCTGGATTGATGGTCTGCTGGTGCAGTGCTGGTGATATCCGTGGGACACTGGACGGGAGAGACGGTCATGCGAGCCTCAGAAGCGTTGGAACTGCATCGGGAAGAGATACGCCGGATTGTGCACGCGCACAAGGCAGAAAATCCGCGTGTCTTTGGCTCGGTGGCAACCGGGATGGATGACGAAGAGAGTGATCTTGACCTCCTGATCGATCCTCTGGAAGGCATGTCGCTCTTCGACCTGGGCGGAATGGGCAATGACCTTGAGGAATTGCTCCACATCAAGGTAGACATTTCCATCGCGAGAAGTCTGCGCCCGCGACATCGTGATCGCATCCTTGCAGAGGCGAAACCTCTTTGACCCACCCTGAACGTATTCCGGAGTATCTGCAACACATCATCGTTGCAAGTAATCGCGTCCGCCTGTACTCCGAAGCAAAGAGCAAGGCCGACTTCGACTCAGATGTGTTGCTTCAGGATGCTCTATTTCGCGCAGTCGAAGTAATCGGCGAAGCTGCCGCTCGCATCCGGGCGGCAGACCGGGACTTCATTGCACGACATGAACTGCTGGCCTTCACAGAAGCCATAGGTCTGCGGAACCGGCTGGCACATGAGTACGACGATGTGGATCTGAAAGTGACGTGGGAGACGGTGGTGGTTCATGTTCCCGCGCTGCGCGAGAAAGTCATCCAACTACTCCACACACTGGCACATCCTGTCGATCTCGACTCGTTACACTTCTGACATGCCTGCTTCCACGATCTTCAGCCGCATCATCGCCGGTGAGATTCCGTGCCGCAAAGTCTTTGAGGATGACGTGTGCCTTGCCTTCCATGATGTTGCGCCGGTTGCGCCGGTGCACATCCTGGTGATTCCCAAGCGACCGATCCCGTCGCTGGCCCATGTGGAGCCGGCCGACGCCGCAACTCTGGGACACCTGTTGCGCCGGGCGGCGGAGATTGGTAAGGAGCACGCACCGGGCGGCTTTCGGGTTGTCATCAACAGCGGCGCGGACGCCGGGCAAACGGTCGATCACCTGCACCTGCACGTTCTGGGCGGACGGCAGATGACCTGGCCGCCCGGCTGACCAGGCAAATGCCTACATTAAGGCTGTGGACACACGCGGCTCAGTGCGCTTCAGACGATTGCAGGTGAAACGTGATCGTTCCCCAGAAGAGCTTTGCGCGGATTTGCACTGGAAGGTGGCGCGCATCGTCGGTGTACCAGATGGTGATGGTTCCGCGATTCTTGACAACGCCCGCATCCGCCGTGGGCTGCACCCGGATTGTGTTGAAGGTGCCCGCCGGTGTCTTTACCTCTTCGTGGGCCTCCACTTTCATGGTGACGCTCACGGTGCGCATGGCATCGGCCAGCGGCCACTTGAAGTCCTGCCCGGTGACCAGGTTCTGCGATCCGACGTAGAAGATGCCGGACAGCGAATCGATAACGCACGCAGGAATCTGCCCGCTCTGTTGCTTGGTGGTGTTCCGGTTCAGGTTGCGTTCGGTCAGTGCCTGCGTGCCAAGCACCGCCGTGCTGGCGGACGCGGGTGAGGGTGCCGCAGCACCGGGGTTAAAAACCAGGTCGCTGGAGACGCGGCGGCGGCCCTCCTGTGTCTGCTTGCTGAAACCGCCAGAGCAGCCCGTCTGTGTGTTGAAGCTGGACTGAAAGCGGTCAATCACCTGGAAGATCATGTTGGTCGCGCCCACCGTATCGGCGGTGGCCTGCACGCGCATTAGGTTGTTCTGCTGATCCAGTTGAAAAACAACACGCCCGGCAGTGAAGACGCGCCAATCCACCGTGTACGTTAGCGTCTGGTGCTGCGGAAAGATATAGCCTGCGGTGGGAGGAGTTACCGGAGGTGCCTGCGCGGGCGGCACGCCTTCCTTCTGCGAGTGGGCCGCGGGCACAAGCGTTGCGGCAAGCAGAAGGACTTTATGAAACCGGTTCAAAGCAGCGGTTGCTCCCAGGATCGTGAGTTTTACGTATCACCGTGGAGTTTGCCGCCACGGAGATATCACTTGGAACGTGCGGCGGTCGAAAACGTTTCAGGGTGATCCGGAACGTGCACGAAGCCACAACAGCAGGAGCAGAGCGGCATACACCGCGCCAGCACCTATCAACGAATTGTACTCGTGGTGTTTGCGGTACAGCGCGGGCGAAAATGACCCTGCCTGGTTAAGGTTGCCGGTTGCCGTTGCGGGCGGAAAACGCGGCAGAAGCCGCGGCACGCGCGCGGCATACGCATTGAATTCAGCGAAGTGCGTCCGCAAAAACTTCTCTTCCGACAAGATCACGGGAAGGTAAATGACCGCAAACAGCACGGTCAGCAGCGCCACCAACTCCCATCGCCGGGACGCCGCGGCAAAGCCGTAGGCAACCAGCATTGATCCCAGATACAGCGGATTCCGTGTATATGCGTAAGGTCCCGTCTGCGTCAGCTCGGCGTTCTTCTTGACATAGCCGGATGCGTAGCCGCGCAGCAGGAGTCCGGGAAGCACCAGCAACAGACTCAAGAGCAGCGATGACGGGGAAGGCCGCGCGCGCCACAGAAACACAGCGGCAAACGCAAACCCCAGCGGAACGCGAATACGCCGCGCCACGCGCTCCCATTGACTCTCACTGCTCATCCTTCGTCATTATCAACGCCCAGCATCCGAACTGCAGCTGAGACGACCTCATCAGGCGTGATCTTCGCCAGCCCCGCTTCAGTGGTGCCGTGGCGTTTGTGGCTCGTCATGCTGGAGGGATGTCGCAGCACAACTGATCGCGTCCCATACGGCCCATTGCGCGCCGGGTCCGTGGGCCCGAACAGCGCAACAACGGGTACGCCGAGCGCAGCCGCCAGATGCAGCGGCCCTGTGTCCCCCGCGATCAGGAGGCACATTCGGCGAAGCAGCGCGGTCAGATGCGGCAAGGTACACGCTACCCGCTCCGCAGCGCCCCCGGAAGCCGCCAGCACCTCGTCCGCGACCGCATCCTGACCGTTGGGCGAAACATTCACCAGCACGCGGCAACCTTTATCCGCCAGACGCTTTGCCACCTCGCCAAACCGCGCGGCCGGCCACTGCTTTGCGCCCCACCCCGTCGTGGGAGCAAGAAAAACACATGGCCGGGGATCATCCGTTAGAAAAGCATCACGCCACCGGTCCGCAGCCGCATCCACCGGAAGCGGCGCAGGTGCGGGCTGCAGATGGAGATTCATGGCTGCCGAGACGATCTCCGCTGCCTGGCCCACAACGTGTCCGGTGCGAAGAGTGACACGCTCTGTATACAGCAGGCGAGCCGGTACTTCGCACGGATGTGCGCTTCCGACAACGCGTGCCGCACCACTCATTCGAGCGATGACAGCGGAGCGGATCGATCCCTGGGGATCAATGGCAATGTCATACCGCTCCCCTCGCAGGGCATGCCGCAGCGCGTTCACGCTTCTAAATGTGCCGAACGATAACGGACGTTTGGACCAGGATCTTGTTTCAACAAGGTGTACACAGTTCACGAGTGGAAGATCAGCCATGTGCGGAGCAGCCGTTGATTGCGCATGGAGCAGCGGTGCCCATCGCGGTTCAACAGCCCATCCAATCCAGGCGTCAGGCAGAGCGGAACGTAGCGCAGCCACGGCCGGCATTGCGTGCAGCACATCGCCCATGGCACCCACGCGCACCATCAGAACGCGCGGCGCACGCTTGCGGCTCCCGCCCGCCAACTCGCCCCCGTTCACCGCCGCTCCCGCCACGTCTTCAACGCGGCAATCAACTCCGCCATACAGCGCTGCTCGTCGAGGAGATGCACCATCACATCAGACACCGCAAGTGGACCGATCACGCTCATGGCCCCTCGCACTCGAGGGGTCAGCTTTACCGCGTCTTTAGCCGTGGTCACAAATCCGTCGGTACCCGCAGCCCTCGCCCGCGCGACAAGTTTCTTTACGAGAGCATCGTCATAACGCTGATGATCCCTTAGCGCGATCATGCCGCACGGAGACAAACCCAACCCGGCGAGGGACGCGCGAAAATCCTCGGGACGGGCGATGCCGCAGACCGCCATCGGCCGCTCTGACACCTGTCCTTCCACAATGGCACTCCGGCGTTCAATGATCCACGTCTTGGGTACTGCGGTCCCGGCACACACACGCTCCACGACCGCACGCGTTTGATCAGCTTCTTCCGCACTGAGCACCACAACGTCAGCCCGCCGCAGCGCGCGCAGCGGCTCACGCAGATTGCCCGCAGGCAGCAGAGTATCGGTCGCATCGCGCGCCGTGAGCAGAACGATATCCACCGCACGTTCCAGCTGCCGGTGCTGAAATCCATCATCCAGCACGTGCACGGAAAGCTGCCGGTCATGCCGTGCAAGACGCCGGTCCGTCTCCGCCATTTGCCCCGCGCGGAACCGCTGCCCTGCCACATACACCGGGCACGCAAGCCGCCGCGCCATCAGCAGCGGCTCATCCCCAAATTGCTCCGCACTGCCGTTCGCGTCCACCCGCAGGCTCTCCGTGGATTGACGCCCATACCCTCGCGAGAGCACGTCCACACCCACTCCAGCACGGCGCAGCGCCTCAACCAGCGCAATGACGAATGGCGTCTTGCCAGCGCCTCCCGCAGAGAGGCTGCCGACGCTGACCACCGGATATTCAAGCCGCTGCACATGCCCGGCTTTCCGTTCAAAGCCGCGTCCCTTCCACGCCAGACCCGCCGCATACAGCGGAACCAGGGGCAGCAGCCACGGTCTTGCGGCACTCACGGCGTGCTCCCTTGCAGCAGTGGCAGCAGGGCAGCGACCGTCCGCTCGGTCGCACCCGCTTCGCTCTCGAAGACGCTTTGTGAGCGGGCGCGCGCTTCGTCTGAGTTCTCCGCTCGCATCTGCTGTTTCAACACTTTGCAAAGCGTCGAACTGGAGACGATCTGCAAGGCACCCGCCTCCTGCATTCGCTCTCCCACCTCGCGAAAGTTTTCAAAGTGCGGACCCATGACAACAGGCACACCGAACCGCGCAGGCTCCAGTGGATTCTGCCCGCCACGGGGTAGCAGACTGCCCCCCACAAACGCAACACGCGCCAACGCATACAACGCGGCAAGCTCTCCCACGGTATCGACAAGGAGCACGGAACCTGCGGCTATCGCTGCGGGTGCCAGCCGCCATGCAGTGAGCCGCGCCGCCGTTAAACCGCGTTCGATCACCAGGCCCTCCACCTCCGGCACGCGCTCCGGGTGCCGCGGCGCAAGAATCATCACAGCAGCATCGTCCAGGGACATCCCACGCCAGCAATCCAGTAAGGCGTCCTCTTCACCGGCGTGCGTGCTTCCGCATACCAGCACTGCCGCCCGCGCCGGAAAGTATTGCCGCAGCAGGGTGGTCAGCGGTGTCTCCTCCGCTGCCTGCACGTCGTACTTCAAGTTGCCAACGTCGCGCACACGCTCCGGTGAAGCGCCGATCGCGATCCATCGCCGCGCATCTTCCTGGCATTGCGCCAGCAGCAGACGCACATGCTGCAACAGGGGTTTCCACAAGGGACGCAGCGCCATGTAGCGCGGCAGCGACCGGTCACTCACCCGTGCGTTAACCACGGCCACTGCCACGCCTGCGCGGACGCACTCCACAAGCACGCGTGGCCATAGCTCACTTTCCATCAGGATCAGCAGGCTGGGCCGAAGCGCGCGCAGGCATGCCCGCACGGCAAAGGCAAAGTCCAGCGGATAGAAGAAGACGCGGTCCACGCCGAACCGCTCGCGCGCAACCCGCTGCCCGGTCGGCGTTGTCGTGGAAACAACGACCGCGTACCCGGGTGCTGCCTGCTCCAGCTCTGTCACCAGCCGGGTTGCCGCTTGTACCTCACCCACTGACACCGCATGGAGCCATATCACGGGCCGTCCACGCACGAACTCGATAAGGCGCGACGGCACCTCGCCTAACCGCCCGCGCAAACCTTCGCGGTAACGGCCCTGCCGCGCCATCCGCCATCCCCACACGGGAGCGCTGACCACCAGGGCAACACACATCGCGGCACTGTAAAGCATCATCATGCGGCTTTGTCATAAGCCGCGCTCCGCAAAGGGAAGACTTGGCCGGTCAAAGCCCACTTTACCCTCTTTGCGGTTCCGGCGGATAATGGCGAAGGGCCTCGCCGAAGCGTGGTCCGGTGAAAGTGCGTCTCCGTCTTACACATTATGTCCTGCCTTCTCCTCCGGTTTACTGCCTGCCTCATGTTCCTTGCCGCCGTTGCGGTGCCATCTGCCATCGCGGCCAAGAAGGAAGCGCCGCCCGCGCTGGCGGCCTCGGCCTATCCGGCGCACGATACGCATGAGAAAGAGCACGTCACCATTGCGGCCGAGCCGTTCGACACCCGCGCCAAAGGCGAGTTCTTCCGGCTGGACTACTCAGGGCACAGCATCTTGCCGGTGCGCCTGGTCATCCAGAACGACAGCGACAGTCCACTTGACTTGAACCAGGCGCGCATCCAGTTCATCGCCGCTGACGGCACCAAGCTGCCCGCCGCCACTCCCGACGAGCTGAACCGCCGCCTCTTCCGCTTCAGCGACATCAAGCAGAAGCGCGTCCCCGGCACGCCCATCACGTACCGGCCTACGCCAGTGGACAAGAAAATACTGGACGACGACAAGGATTTTTCCTTCTCGCAGACCGCCATCCCGCCGCACAGCAGCGCCAGCGGATTTCTCTTCTATGACATCAAGGAAATCGACGATGCGCCGCTGAAGAACGCCGAACTCTACGTCAAGATGATCCACACCAAAACGGATACGAAGGATAACGAACTGTTCGCGTTTTCCGTGCCGTTTGATAAATATCTGTCCGCTGAGAAAGCCGCGAAGGATGCCGCCAAACCATCCGCGGCACCCAAGCCCGATGCGGACAAGGATCGTCCGTGAGCGAGTCCGCCGCGGAGGCAAGCGTATCCACCTGCGGATCGGTGGAGAATCTGCACCTTCGCGACGCCGTCCCGGCAGATGTCCCAGAGATCCTTGCCCTCGTCCGCGAACTTGCAGCGTACGAGAAGGAACCGGACGCGGCGGTCGCAACAGAGGCCGACTTGCTCCGTGACGGCTTCGGCCCGGAGCCGTACTTCCGCTGCACCATGGCGGAGTGGAAGGGCGAAGTCGCGGGCTTTGCGCTGTATTTCTTTCAATACTCCACGTGGGAGGGCCGGCCGTCCCTCTACCTTGAAGATCTCTTCGTGCGCCCGCGCCTTCGCAAGCACGGGATCGGCACGGCGCTGTTCCGCCATCTCGCGAAGGTCGCCGTCGCACGCAACTGCACCCGTCTGCAATGGGAGTGCCTGGACTGGAACCAACCCGCGCTCGACTTTTACGAGAGCACGGGCGCGGAGGTCATGCGCGAGTGGCTGAATCTGCGCATCAGTGGAAACGCGTTGAACACTTTAGCCGCTGCTCCGGCATAGACGCATATACAATGTCCATACGTGGACGTCTACTTCCAGTTCCGAGGCATGCTGTTCACATGGAACAACGATAAGGCTGCCGCAAATTTACAGAAACATGGGTTGCCGTTTGAACGGGCTTGCGAGGTTTTTCTCGATCCTCTTATGCAGTTGTGGGATGCCTCGAGAGCTCAAGAGGAGCGGTTGGCTGCCGTTGGGTCTACGTTAAACCGCGATTTGCTGTTCGTTGTGCACATCGAACAGGACAGTTACGGAAGAACTCGCCTCATCTCAGCGCGCTTCGCAACTCGATCGGAGAAGAATATCTATGAAAACAATGGCTGAGCGCATGAAGCGCCGCTTGCAGAGAGATCGTCCCATGACCACGATTAGTATTCGTCTGCCTGAAGATGTGATCGACGATCTAAAGGAAATCGCTCCGGCCCTGGGTTTTTCCGGTTATCAACCTCTTATTCGTTCCTACATCGGACAGGGCTTGCGCGTCGACCTGGACAAGCTTGAGGGATCGCAAGTGCAGATGCTTACGGAGAGCTTGCGTGAACAGGGCATTTCAGATGAGGTCATATCAAATGCGATTGCGGCCGCCCATCTGAGGGTCGCCTGACTTGCAACCTCAAGAAGTTGAAGTAAACAAAAGCGGTAGACTGAAATACGGAACTATCATGCCGGTTGCGTCCACCCTCGACCTTCCACTCGACGAGATCGAGCGTCGCAAGCAATCCCGTGTCATCCGCCGGATTGGAAGCAAGGCGCGGCAGGATGAGGAAGCACTCCTGTACTGGCAAAGCAAGACTCTCGGGGAACGCCTGGAAGCGGCATTCGAAATGACGCGAGCCGTGTACATCGCAAAGGGGTACGATGCCGCAAGTCTGGGACGATCAGAAAGACTTATTACGCGCATTCAACGAGAATGGCGTTGAATACCTGGTCATCGGCGGCCACGCGGTAAGCCACCATACAGAGCCTCGTACCACTAAGGATCTTGATCTTTTGATCCGCGATAGCGAAGAAAACAGTCATGCCGTTTACCGCGCCCTTGCTGCGTTCGGTGCACCGCTGGGCCAAATTTCTCCAAGCGATTTTCGAGATCCGAACGCCGTCTTTCAGGTGGGGGTAGAACCTTCTCGAGTGGACATTCTTCAAAGCATCTCCGGCGTGGAAACAGAGGAAGCGTGGCAGCGGCGTGTTCCGGCCGAGATCACCGACGACCGCATTCCAACGAACTTCATCTCTGCCGGAGATCTGCTTCGCGCGAAATTAGCTGCTGGCAGACCGCAGGACTTGGCAGATGCCGCTAAGATAGCTGCCACGCAGAACGCAATGGGCAAGCACGTCCTTCCGCACACCAAGCCGGACGATGCCGGTGCGGCGTGACCGTGAAGAGAGTCAAGGTCATCGGAGGCGGTCTGGCCGGCCCGGAAGCCGCGCTGCAAGCCGCTCGCGCAGGCTGCGAGGTCTCGCTGTACGAGATGCGCCCGCACCGCTCAACCGAGGCGCATCAGACGGCGGACTTCGCGGAACTCGTCTGCTCCAACTCCCTGAAAAGCGAGAGCGAGAACACCGCGCCATGGCTCTTGAAGCAGGAGATGCGCGCCGCCGGATGCGTCCTCCTTGCCGAAGCTGACGCCTGCGCCGTGCCCGCCGGTCACGCCCTTGCCGTAGACCGGGTGGAGTTCTCGCGGCGCGTGGCGGAGCGCATCGCGCAGGAGCCACGCATCACGGTTGTCCGTGAAGAAGTCACGACGCTTGAGGAAAACGGCGATCACCTGACCATCCTTGCCACCGGTCCGCTGACCTCACCCGCGCTGACAACGGAGTTGCAGCGGCTGACCGGCGCAGATCATCTCGCGTTTTATGACAGCATCGCGCCCGTGGTGGACGCGACGACCATTAACATGGACCGCGTCTACTTCGCGGCCCGCTGGGATAAGGGCACTGCGGATTACATCAATTGCCCATTTACGCGCGAAGAGTACGAAACCTTCTACAACGCCCTGCTCGCCGCGCATGAGGTTGAAGCAAAGGAGTGGGAGCGGCTGGACTACTTTGAAGGCTGCCTGCCCATCGAGGAGCTTGCCCGGCGCGGCAAGGATACGTTGCGTTTCGGCTGCATGAAACCGGTGGGTCTGCGCGACCCGCGTACCGGCCAGACACCCTACGCCGTCGTGCAACTGCGCCGCGAAAACCTGCGCGCCGATTCGTATAACCTCGTCGGCTTCCAGAACCACCTCAAGTTCGGCGACCAGGCGCGGGTGCTGCGCCTCATTCCCGGCCTTGAGAACGCGAGCTTTCTTCGCTACGGGCAAATTCACCGGAACACCTATATCAACTCGCCCACGCTGCTGACGGAGACGCTGCAACTGCGCGACCACCCGCAGGTACTCATCGCGGGCCAGCTTTCCGGCGTGGAGGGCTATACAGAGTCGATCGCAGGCGGCATGTTGGCCGGCCGTTTCGCCGCAAACCTTGCACGCGGTCAGCAGCCAGTACCAGCACCGCGCCTCTCCGCCCACGGGTCGTTAGTTCACTACATTACCCATGCTGAAGCCAAGCGCTTCCAGCCAGCCAACATCACCTTCGACCTGCTGCCACCGCTCGAAGAAGACTTACGCAAGAAGATACGCGACAAGAAAGAACGCCACCGCCTCCAATGCGAACGCGGCCTAACCGCTTGGCGTGATTGGCTAAGGGCGATAAGTACGTTTGATCTGACGAATAGCTGAGTCGATGTCTGGGTAAAAGTCAATTGACTGAGCTGAGAACTGAACGTCTAAAGGGCTCTTCAGGCCTAAAGGTCCTCCGAAATCTCTTTTATTGCTGGAAACAAACAAAATGTCACGAGAAAACGCAGCTGCGCGAAGGCGAGCACCAAGTTCGAGCAGGTGCTCGACGATCACGCAATCTGCTATGTTGTTTGATCCCCGATTCCCAGGCTTCTCGCCCACGGCAAGCCGCGCGCGCGCTCTTGCTACGCACTGTAGTTCGTTGGATACACGGTGACTGGCTGCTGTCGACGCGTCTGGATAGCCTGAAAGCTGTTTTTCAATTGCCGCTACACTCGCTCTCCAACGCACAGCATCTGACAGCGAGAGTGCTATCTTCCCCGTAGCTTCTAGCTTCGCCATCTCCTTTCGTAAGTTAGCACGTTCGCTTACGATGTTCTTCTCCAACTCTGTTTCTATCTGCTCGAACACAATGATATGTAAAGCAGCGGGTGTAGATACAGAAGCACCAATAGCTCCGACTGCGCCTTCCAGTAAATGGATCGGCGCTTGGAACCGATAGCAACTTCGAACTACGTCGAGAATGCCGCAGGTATCCACGGCTAAGACAGGTGCAGGAGTTCCAGTATCGCCTCAACGGCAAGTTGGAGGCTCTTAACGGTATTCATCAAAGGTCTTTAACAAAGAATTTTCATACTCAAAGAGGAGAGACAGCTTCGCAGCCTTCTCTTCGGGCCAGTGCTCATTCTCGATGAGAAGCTGTTGCAGTTCCCCGGCTCCGATTCCGCAACGATCCTGATGGACGCTAATCACGAATTTATTCCATCTCTGAAGATCTCGTGGATGAGAAGCCCCAGTTGTCTTATTAGCGAGTAATGAAAATTGTTTGAGCATACGGGCGCTGCGTTCCGACAGGAAGTGTTCTGGTCCGACTTCACTCTTCGGTTGGCTAATGCTCACGTCGTATGCATTAGCATATGGAAGAATTCCATCGCGAAAATCTGAAAGCAGACGAGCGTAATCTGAGGGTGTGAGTGGTTCCGAGCCCACCGGAACGATATTTGTAACGCTCCACTCGTCTGCTGTGATCTTCAGCCAGAGATTAGCTTGAGGCAACTCATCTAATGATTTATTACAATAACTTCTAACGATCTCACCTTCCGGCAGCAGGGATCTAATCGCTTCTTCAGCTTTGGTGTCGCGAGTCCAAACTCCGATCTTCGCCAATCCATCAAGTTGTTCTAGAAATCTTTGAATCGCCTGAGGCACGCCTGAAAAAACCATGTCGGAGTATATCTGCATAGATTCTTCTCCTTGCTTACTTCAGTATACAATCTCAATCTCAATTTCAAAACTGCGGTTCCATCATGAACGCCCAAAGCTTGATGGCCTGCCGCAGAGATTTTACTTCTCTGCTTTCTTGTTCCGTGCCCGTACCTTGAACCAGATGGGTGATCCGATGAACCTGAAGCTGGCGCGAATCTGATTTTCCAGGAAGCGCTCGTAGCTGAAGTGCAGCTTCACGGCGCGGTCGGTAAATAGAACGAAAGTAGGCGGAGCGACGGCTGCCTGCGTCATGTAATAGATACGCAGGCGCTTGTTATAGGGAACGCCTGCTTTCTCAAACTCGACGGTTTCGAGGAAGCGGTTCATCTGGCCGGTAGTAATGCGCTTGCGCCGCTCGCGCGCGACCAGCTGCACCTTCTTGAAGACCTCGCCGACATTCATGCCATCCTTGGCGCTGATAAAGATCAGCGGAGCGTAGTCCAGATACTTCAAGGCGTCGCGGACTTGTTTGGTGTAGACCTTCTGATCGGCGGGTGCCTTGCCGTCTTCACGTGCCGTCGTCACCGCGTCCCACTTATTTACCAGGATGATGACGCTGCGTCCGCTCTCATGTGCGTAGCCGCCTATGTTGGCATCCAGCGCGGTGACACCCTCGGTGGCGTCAATCACCAGCAGCGCCACATCCGCGGCTTCCAGGTGCTTGCGTGCCATGATGACCGAAAGTTTCTCCGCCATCATCGTCGTCTTGCCTTTGCGCCGGATGCCCGCTGTATCGACAAATCGAAAGTTATGCCCGTTTTGCTCGACGGTTTCGTCCACCGCATCGCGCGTGGTGCCCGCAATGGGCGAGACGATGGCGCGGTCTGTTCCCGTGAGTGCGTTCAGCAATGTGCTCTTGCCCACATTGGGCCGGCCAATGATGGCAATGCGCGTCTCGCGGCTGACGTGCTCGCCGTGGGAACGGAGCTTGCGCTCCTTGGGTTGCTTCTCCGAGGGCGAATCCCACGTCTCAGAATCGAGACGTGGGGCACCCGCTTCCGTTCCACTCGAAAAGACGGGTGCCCCATTCACCACAGCTTCACCGTCACGAGCGAGACCAGAACCGGGTGCCCCATTCATGACAGCGTCACCGTCATGAGTGGGACCGGAAGCGGGTGCCCCATTCACGATAGCGTCACCGTCATGAGTGGGACCGGTTGCAACCGGCAGCGCGGCGCTTACCGCGTCCAGCAGGTCACTGATACCCAGACCATGTTCCGCGCTGACTGCGAAGACATCCTTGAAGCCAAGCGTCCGAAATTGCTCTGCCTGAGGCGCAAGCTGTGATGTGTCCATCTTGTTGACCGCCAGAAAGACAGGCTTGCCGCTGCGGATGAGCAGCCGCGCCAGATCGATGTCGGGCAGAGTCAGCTCGCTGCGGCCATCCACCACCTGCACGATGGCTCCCGCCTCGTCGAGCGCGATGCGAGCCTGCCGGAAGATCTCCGTGGGGATGAGCGCCTCGTCGTCCGGCACCACGCCGCCAGTGTCCACAATGCGGAGGACGCGGCCCTCCCAATCCACCTCACCGTAGATGCGGTCGCGCGTGATGCCCGGCTCGTCGCCCACAATGGAGCGGCGTGTGCCCGTCATCCGGTTGAACAGCGTGCTTTTGCCAACGTTGGGGCGGCCACAGATGGCGAACAGAGGTGCCGCGATGGCGTCGCTGGGCTGTTGGGCTTCTTCAATCAGCGGCAGGATGGCAGCAAAAGCGTTCTCAGTCTCCGGGTCAGACAGCGCGGCAAAGTTCACCCTGGCGCGGGCACCGTCGCCGCTGTCCAGGCCGCGTGTGCCGCGTATTGGCCGTGCTGTTTCCCCCTGGGCTGCGGAGGGCCGCTGCGCTCCGGTTACAGCGCGGCCCCTCTGCCGCTCCGGCGACTGCGTTCGCACTTTGCTTTTGCTGAATGCGGCAGACTTCTTGGCCGCAAGCGTCTTCCGTCCCTTGGGAGATGCGCCACCCGAGGCGGAAGCGGACGCCTTTGCTCCCTTGGGAGTGGCACCTTTATGGGGCCGCGTCTGTGCCGACCGGTGCTTCTTGCCAAGCCGCTTTTTTTCGGGTGCCATGCGCCATTCCTTTCATCAAGCGTAGCAGCGCGGGCTGAGATGCTGCTCCAGGGAAATATTCTCCGCGTCCGAAGAGTCGAAAATGGAGTTTTCCCAATTCGCGAAAGCGCAGAGTTGCGTATAAGTCCGCTCCAAGCGCATTCCGTGTTGCCGTTCCGGATAATACTTTGTAGTAAGCGAAGGGACGGGCTCGCCCGCAGGGCAGGGTGCTATGGATTTGGTTTCACTGATCTCCGGGCTTCTGCTGCTGGCACCGCCGGCGGTGATCGCTGCGTTCTGGTGGCTCTCCGTGCGGCCGGGTGGACGGCGTCACAACGGTCTGCCCGATACCGAAGCGATGATCATGGCGCGCCTGGGAGGCGTCACCTGCGCCCTGCTTCCCATCATTCAACTCTTCGCTGGACTCATCCGGTACCGCACGGGAATGCTTGGTCAATATCTTTGGTACATCGTGCCGGGCTTCGGTCTGCTGCTTGCATTGGTGGCGTTGCCGGCGTTCCTGTCGCACGCTCACGGATACGAGCGGCCTGTGTCGTCTGCCATGGTTCTGCTCTCCGTGTGCACGCTGTTGCTGCTGACGCTGATGGGCACAGCTGCATAGTTCGTTCAGGCTGCCTGGTTGCGCTTTAATGGTGTTACTTCGCGCTGGATCAGCTTTCCGCGCTCCACCTGTACCTTTGACAACTCGTACGTGGATTGCAACCCGAGCCAGAACTGCGGGGACGTGCCGAAGAAGCGGGCCAGCCGCAGCGCCGTGTCGGCGGAGACGCCGCGACGCCGGTGCAGGATTTCAGTAATTCTGGTAGCTGGCATCCCCGTTTGCAGGGCAAGCCGGTTGGCGGAAATGCCAAGCGGAAGCATAAACTCCTCACGCAGCATCTCGCCAGGGTGGGTTGCTACACGCTGATAGCGCCATCCGTCCTGAGGCATTTCCACGGCCATACCACTCTCCTAGTGATAGTCCACGATCTCTACATCGTACGCATTCTGCTCGTGCCATCTGAAGCAGATGCGCCACTGGGCGTTGATTCGGATGCTGTGCTGTCCTTTTCGGCTACCTAAAAGTGCTTCTAACCGGTTTCCAGGTGGCGCGTTAAGGTCTGCAAGATTCGCAATGTGATGGAGCTGGTCCAGTTTCCGCAGTGCGACTGTAGAAATACCAGACCATCGCCTGCTCTTTCTCCCTTGGAAGAGGTCTGCGGTTTCGTCGCTCTTGAAGTGACGAATCACACGGAAAGCGTATCACGGAAAACGTTATACATAACAGCGCTTGGGCGAATATGATCGTGCTGTCTGCCCTGCGCCGTGCCAGTGTCCTCCCCTACCACCGCTTTGCCCACGTTGCACGAGTTTTTCGCGCCCGGCGGCTTGCTGGCTAAATCCTCGTTGCAGTACGAGCAGCGCAAAGGGCAGTACGAGATGGCGAAGGCCGTAGAGCGCGCGCTGGATGACAAGCGCCACCTGATTGTGGAGGCGGGCACGGGAACCGGCAAGACGTTGGCCTATCTGCTGCCCGCGTTGCGCATGGCGCGTGACCGCGGACAGCGTGTGATCGTCTCCACCGGAACCAAGAATCTGCAGGAGCAAATCTACTTCAAAGACATTCCGTTTCTCGAGTCGCTGCTGGGACCGTTGAAGGTATGCACCATGAAGGGCCGGGCAAACTACGTCTGCAAGCAGAAGCTGTATGCGCTGGAACGTTCACCCCTGCTGACGCAGCCGGAGGAGATCCAACAGTTTCACATCATCCGCGACTGGGAGCGGACGACCGAAACCGGTGACCGCGCGGACATCGTGGGTTTGCCGGAGTCGTCGCCGCTGTTCAGCAAACTGGATGCGCGCAGCGATGCCTGCCTGGGTCAGACATGCCCCAACTTCGAGCCGTGCTACATCACCGCGATGCGCAAACGCGCCCTTGAGAGCGACCTGATTATCGTTAACCACCACCTGTTTTTCGCGGACCTGAACATCAAGCAGCAGGCAGCTGGCGCGCCGGACGCGGGCGTGCTGCCGGATGCAGCAGCGGTCATCTTCGATGAGGCGCATGAGATGGAGGCCGTTGCCAGCGACTACTTCGGCGTATCCATCTCACAGCAGCGCTGCGAAGAACTGGCACGCGACACCGAACTGATGCTCCGCGCCAAAGGCGTTTCGTCATCGTCGATTGAAAGTGCAACGGCGGCTCTCCGCGACCGCAGCCGCGCCTTTTTTGGGTCACTGCCGATGGACGGTGTGCAGCTTGGACGGCATCCCTTTCACGACCGTCCCGGCTTTCTTGAGGAGCGCGGCGATGCGTATGTAAGTTACCTGACTGCCCTGGACCGGCTGCGCGACGAACTGGACCGCCTGCACGACGTGGAAGAGGCCGCAGGATTGAAACGCCGCACCACCGATCTTCGCGTAAGCTCAGCCTTCCTGATGGAGGCCTCAGACCCAAACACGGTCTTCTGGATCGAGCGGCGCGCGGCCGGGGGCGTGCGCAATGCGTCGCGCATGGAGGCAGGCACGCCCGCAGCGTTCCACACGTATTTGCAAGCGACACCCATTGACGTCTCTGAGATTCTCTCCACCTCCTTGTTCAGTGGCTTTGGCAGTGTCGTATTGACGTCCGCCACACTGACGGTGCAGGGCGGCTTTGACCACGTGACGAAGCGGCTGGGACTGGTGGGCGCACGCGAACTCACCGTGCCGTCGCATTTTAATTATGGACGGCAGGCGCTGCTGTATCTGCCACCTTACATGCCAGACCCGCGCGACGAAGGCTTCATGCCTGTCGCTGTCGAACGTGTGCGCCGCGTGCTGGAACTTTCGCGTGGCCGCGCTTTTTGCCTGTTCACCAGCTATGCACAGATGCGGCAGATGTATGAGCGCATGTTGGTGGAACTGCCCTTTCCGCTGCTGTTGCAGGGGCAGGGGCCGCGCAAGGCTCTGCTGGACGAGTTTCGCGAAACGCGGAACGCCGTCCTCTTCGGAACGTCATCGTTCTGGCAGGGTGTGGACGTCCAGGGCGAGCAACTGAGCTGCGTCATTATTGACAGGCTGCCCTTTGCCGTTCCCAGCGACCCGGTGGTACAGGCGCGCATGGAAGCAGTGGAACTTGCCGGCGGCAAACCATTCCATGACCTACAGATTCCGCAGGCGGTCATCGCGCTGAAGCAGGGCTTTGGCCGCCTGATCCGCTCCAATACCGATCGTGGCGTGCTGATGCTCCTCGACAGCCGCATTCAGCGCCAGAGCTACGGCAAAATCTTCCTGGACAGCCTGCCACCATACAGGTTTACCCAGGACATTAACGATGTCGAGCGCTTCTTTGCGAGAGCGTAGCGAAGCCGTTGCAGTAGACGAAATGCATACGCCTGCTCATTGTTGAGTATCGCCCCCGCAAATTCCCACGAAGTGACAGCGACCTTCATGCAGGCTTAATCTGGCACATGCATAGTAGTCGAGCACCGTTACTCACTTTTCTGGAGAAATATCCTCATATGCGATCCCTGATTCTTCGCTCCGCCTTTGTGGCGGCCTTGTCGGTGGCAGCTGGTGCTTCTGCCCAGCAGCCCTATCGCGTGATCGACCATTGGAAGATTGGCGGAAAGGGCGGCTGGGACTACCTGCTGGCGGACGGTCCGGCGCACCGGCTGTACATCACCCATGGGCCGCGCGTGGAGGTAGTGGATACGGAGAGCGGCAAAGCCGTGGGCGCGGTAACCGGATTGAAAGCCGTACACGGTGTCGCGCTGGACGCGGAGGGAAAGTTTGGCTACATCAGCGACGGCGGCGCGAGCGCGGTGGTGGTCTTCGATCGCAAGACGCTGGAGATTGTGGCCAGCATTCCGGTTGGCACTAATCCTGACGGCATCGTGTATGAACCGGTCACCAAAACAGTATGGGCCTTCAACGGGCGCAGCAAGGATGTAAGCGTCGTCGACACAGCCAAGCGAACCGTGGTGGCGACGATCAAGCTGCCGGGCAAACCGGAGTTTCCCCAGGCCGACGGCAAAGGCATGGTCTTTGACAACATTGAGGACACCAACAGCATCGTTCGCCTGGACGCGAAAGCCAAGACGCTGGTAGACACGTGGCCGGTTGCGGGATGCGACTCGCCATCCGGCATGGCCATTGACCGCGAACACGCGCGCCTGTTCTCAGTCTGCGATGGCAAGAAGATGGTCGTGGTGGACGCGAATACCGGCAAGGAGCTGGCGCTGGCGGAGATAGGAAGCGGTCCCGACGCCGCTGGATACGACAGCAAGAATCAGCTGGCCTTCAGCTCCAACGGAGACGGCACGCTGACAGTAATCGACGCGAAGAATGGCTACAAGCCGGTGCAAACGCTGGCGACACAGAAGGGCGCGCGCACCATGTCGTATGACCCGGTCTCCGGCCGCGTCTACCTGGTCACCGCTGAGTTTGGCGCAACGCCTGCGCCCACCGCCGAGGTGCCGCGTCCCCGCCCCACCATGGTGCCGGATACCTTTACCGTGCTGGTGGTAGGCCGCTAGAGACGCCGCATGGCATCAGCATTGCAGATCAGCGGCGAGTGCCTTCTGGTACCGGTAGTTGCGCGTCTTGAATGTCTCGTTAAGATAGGTGCCCTTTGAACGCGCTGCCTGGAAGGCGGTCCACTCATCCGGCGGCACGTTGAAGTAGCGGTATGTGCCGCGATTGCCGCGGTACACCACCGTCATCACGCGCGTGCTCTCGTTGTAGTCCATGGCCGCGATGACCGACGACGGCATGGTGTATGGGATGCCATCTGCGGCTACACTCGGCCTATGCGTCCACACGCTGTAATCGCACTATCTATGACGGCCGCGCTCCATGCGGGTGCGCAGTTCACCCTGCAGCACAGCGGAACGGCTGCCAGCCTGCGCGGCATCGACACTGTGGATGGCAACGTGGCGTGGGCAAGCGGGAGCCGCGGCACGGTGCTCCGCACGGTTGATGGCGGAGCGCACTGGACGTCATGCGCACCTCCGCCCGGCGCAGAACAGCTTGACTTTCGTGGCGTGCAGGCCTTCGATGCGCGAACGGCGCTGGTCATGTCTAGCGGCAACGGTGATCTTTCGCGCGTGTACAAGACGGCGGATGGATGTGCCACGTGGAAGCTTGTCTTCACCAACCCTGACGCACCGGAGGGCTTCTTCGACGCAATTCAGTTCAGCAGACCAGCTGAAGGATGGATCCTCGGCGATCCCGTGAAGGGCCACTTCTTCCTAGCAACCACGCAGGACGGCGGCGAGACATGGTTGCAAAGCAAGGCTGACGGATTAGCCGCCGCCACGTCAGGCGGAGCGTTCGCCGCCAGCAATCAATCGCTCCTGCTTCTGCCTTCCGGCCTTGTCTTCGGCGGTGGTGGAGGCCATCTGTTTCGCGGCGTGTGGCCGCAGTGCTCGCAATCCACCAGCTACAACGATCCCGGGCAGTGCCTGGACCGCATCTGGTTTCACTCTGCCTTGCTGCCCGTCGGCGGGGAAGCCTCTACGTCCGGCATTTTTGCCGTAGCGGATGACGCTGGAACACTGATCGCGGTGGGTGGTGACTATGCCGCGCTGGACAGCGCAACGCACATCGCGGCACGCAGCACGGATGATGGTTTGACCTGGAAGGCGAGCGCGACAGAGCCGCATGGATATCGCTCTTCCGTCGCGTATCACCCGGTGCTGAAAACATGGATTGCGGCCGGTCCAAATGGCACGGACATATCCGCCGATGATGGACGCAACTGGACGCCGCTACGGCCCGATCCCGCGCAGGGCGACACGGCGGACGCGGACAGGAACTGGAATGCGCTTTCACTGCCGTTCGCCGTTGGGCCGGGTGGCCGCATTGGACGGCTTCGTGCAAACGTGCTGAGCGTAAGTCAAACGAAATAGCCGCAGCCTCACACGAAGAGAAGATTCGGCGAAGTGCCAGTTACCAGAGAAGTGATGTGTGGTTACCACTGTGCAAGAGCACGTTGGTCTGTCCCTATGTAATCTTCTTGCAGCCGAAGTTCAGGCAAATTCGCACCCTTGCTTCAAACCTTCTCCCAGTCTGTTCCAACAAAAGAGGCAGCCGGCAGAGGCTGCCGTTGTTGTTGGTCCAGTTAGTTAGGCTAATGAACCACCTCTATTGCGGGAGCGGCTTCAGGGCGATCGTCTTCCGTTCCTTCGCTGACTGGCGAGCGGCATCCAGAATCTGCACCACGATCACGTTGGTCTCCAGCGATGACAGGTCGCCCTTTGGATTGATCTGGCCATGCAGCACCGCAGCCAGGTAGTCCAGCGAATTGCTCTCGTTCTGTGAAAGCGCCGGAGCGGGATGCGCGGTGGATTCGGTCTTGTCACCCTTGTAGCGCGTCACGATATCCTTGCCGGCCACGGTGAAGAGTTCGCCCTGCGTTCCGTAAACCTCCATGTTTTTAACGGCAAAGCTCCAGTCCCACGACGGCATCAGGATCACCTGCGCGCCGGGATAGGCCACGATCACCGTCGCATCATCATCGGTCCGGGTGTAAATGTCCGGCTTGTGCGTCTGCGTCACCGCCGTCACGCTCTCTGGCGTCGCGCCTTTAAAGATCACCGTGCCCAGGTCCGCGCCGTAGCAGCCAAAGTCAAACAGCGCGCCCGCGCCGTTCTGTTTGGGATCGGTCAACCATGGCAGCCACTCCGGCCCTACGCCAATCTCCTTCGGCCCCTCATGGCCGTCGCGCACCAGCACCTTGCGCACCGTGCCCAGCTTGCCGCTTTCAATATCAGAGAGAGCCTCGGCATTGCTGGCGTACCATGTGGTTTCGTAGTTCACCAGCACCTGCACGTGATGCTCGCGCGCGGCCTTGCGAATGGCAAGCGCGTCCTCCACGGTGGTCGCCAGCGGCTTCTCCACCATGCTGTTGACGCCGTGTTTCGCGGCAATCTCAATCACCTTGCGATGCTCGGCAATCGTTCCATAGCCCAGCACCGCATCCGGGTGCTCCTTGTTCAGCATGGTTTCTTCGTCGCTGTAGAACAGGCTCGGATCCAGGTGATACTGGTCCGCATACTTCTTCGCAAGCGCGGTATCCGGCTCCACAATCGCAACCAGCTTCGCGCTCGTGCTGTTGGGCAAGTTATGCAGAAAGCCGCGGATGTGCCCGTGTGTCAGGCCCACAATGGCCACCTTGATTGGCGTCCCTGCGGCAATGGTTTGCGCGGCGGATGGCATCAAGTTGGCCAGAGCGCAGAGCACCCCGGCGATAACAGCTGCTGATACTTTGTGGATTGTCATGTCGTTCTCTCTTGCGTTTCTATAGGCACCGGCCTACTTTGCCGCTACCACCAGGCTGTATGTGGCGGAATGCGTCAGGAAACCATCCGTCGCGGTGAGCGTGTAGCTGTAGGTTCCTGGAGGTGTGTACGCCGGGTTCAGCGCAGGGGTCTTGCTGCTGCATCCGCTCAGCAGGCCGCATCCCGCGGCGCACAGCACCAGAAGCCACACGGTCCCGCGAAGTCCACGGGTAACGCGCCGCTGCTTCCAGACGAATCCACCCGCCACAAACGCCAGCAACATCAATGCGCGTCCAGCAAAACTCTTGCGACCGCCCGCTATGCCAACGCCGCCATAGCCGATCACGGTGTACTTCGCCGTGGTGTTAATCTCCACGCCAACGCCCCCGCCGGACGACGGTACAGTGCTGACAACGTTGGCGGCGCAGCTGGACGCAGGTGCCGTCGTCGTACACGTCAAGGTGACGGACGCGTTGTATCCAGCGATAGGCAGCACCGCAACCGGCGTGCTCACGGCAATCCCGGCAATGTCGTTGCCAGATGCAGGCGTGAACGCCGTGGAGAAGTCCACGCCATTCCCTGTAAGGCTGGTTAGGAGGCCATTAAACGCAACCTGCCCGGAACGCGCGCCGGTGGTGCTGGGTGTAAACGTGACCGACGCAGTGCAGGTCGCCCCACCCGCAAGCGTGCTGCCGCAGGTCGTACTCAGAGCATAGTCACCGCTGATTGCCGGCTGGCCAAGCGCAACCGCACCGGAGGCGGAATTATGCACTGTAAACGTCTGCGTGACGGACGCACCCACATCCGTATTGCCAAACGCAAGCGCGTTGGTGGACACCACCAGCGGCTGCGCGCCAGTCCCGGTGAGCGAAGCCGTCGCCGTGTTGCCATTTGACACAACGGAAAGCGTGCCCTTTTCCGGACCAGTCACCGTCGGCGCATACACCACGGATATGGTGCACGACCCGCCCGGTGCCACCGACGAACATCCATTCGTGCCAGTCACGGCAAAGTCGCCAGTCACGGGCGTTGACGAGATGCTTGCGTTAAAGATGGAGTTATTCGTCCACGTAAACGTCTGCGGAGCCGTCGCAAAGCCGATGTAGCCCGTCGCAAAATCCTTCGGTGAGGGCGTCAGCGTGGGCTGCGTGCCCTGATTGGTCAGGTCAAACAGACTGTACTCCAGCAGCTTCTCCTGGCTGCTCATCGGCGAGGTGGAGCACTCCGTAGGAAACGGCTTACCGGTGGAGGGAGGCGCGCCTGCCTGACGGTTCTCAATGTGGTACTCGTTGTACAGAATGCGCCCGCATTGGTTGGTGCTGCCAACCGGCGTATTGAACGTGAACTGCATCACCGGATTGCCGGCCGCCGGATCGTTCAGCGTGATCCATGCCTGCGTGGGCGGGTTTACGCCGTTCAGGTCGTGCTTGTTCGTCGTCAGGCTCACCTGCCCGGGCGCGGGGCTTGCATTCACGACCTGCAGCCATGTGGTCAGCGTGCTTGCTCCGTAGAACGACGGGTTTACGGTCGCATTGCCGTCGGGCAGCACCGGCTGCTCAACATCCCAGTTGGCAACCGTATCAAACGGCGGATTCCGGTACATCCACACATATGAGAAGTGGCTGGCATAGACGCGGCCGCCCGCATTCGCGTACTGGATCAGATTGCTCAGCTGGCCCGCAGGCTGCGTGTACTGGCCGCCCTGGCACGGCAGCATCAGCACATCGTACTGATTCAGCGCGCTCGGATTACTCATCAGCGATGATTGCAGCGGCGTATTCGCATCAATGATCGCGCCCTCAGAGTTGGTGCCGGCATAGACGTGAATGCGCCCTGTTGACAGCGGATTGGTAAACTCCGCGTCATCAATGCCCACCTTGCGCAAGACGCACTCCACCTGGTCCGCTGAGCCGGTGGCCACGGCAAACAGCGGAATGTCGCCCTCGATTTGATTGCGCGGCATGCGCGTGGAAAAGCTGTTATCCGTGCACGCGGTCACCGTGGAGACGGTCAGCTGCCGCCGCCATCGTCCCGACTGGATCACCAGCGGAATGTTGCTGCCAACCGGCACATTGTCAATGTGGAAGGTGCCGTCCGGCGCGGTAATCGTGCCGACCAGCGGCGACCCGCCCGGAGCCGATCCCGCCGTCAGGCACGCCACGCCCGGCGTAAACGCAGGCACAGCCGCGTTGGGGATAAACACCAGCACGTTCGGCAGCGGGTCCGTTCCGTTGGGCGAGTACACCGTTCCGCTTATGGAGGTCGTCGCAGGTCCGCCCGCGGGACACGCCACCTGCTGCAGGCACAATCCTGTGCACGCCTGGCCAAAGGCCGCGACCGGCACGATGAGGGAGAGCAACAACAGCAGGACAAATCTGCGCATGATAAAACGGGCCGTGCCCAGAGAGTACCACCATCGCATTTCGCTGAGGAAACGCCGCGCATTAAAGACTGTTGCCGCGTACATGACCAAAGCGGGTGCCCCGTACATGACGAAGTCATGTGCGGGATTCAGGGTTGAGGTGTAGAGATGGACCTCCCGTACATGACAAAGTGGGTGCCCCGTACATGACGAAGTCATGTGCGGGATTCAGGGTTGAGGTGTAGAGATGGACCTCCCGTACATGACAAAGTGGGTGCCCCGTACATGACGAAGTCATGTGCGGGATTCACCTCCGCCGGGATCGATCTCCCTTAGCCGGGTACGAGCTTGTTCTGTCCACCACGACTCGACTTCTATCGTCCCGGGCAAGCCGGTCTGGTAATGACAAAAGCTGCTCCAACGCCACTCCTCAGGCTTGGTGACAAGGCCGCGCTTCACCGGGTTGCGGTGGATGTACCGCAGCTTCTCCTTGAACTTGGCTTCTGAGAAGACGTTGAAATCGTGATACCGCTCCTCCCAGAAATGTTTGCGGCCCAGTTGCCGCAGCTTCTTAGCGGATTCCTGCTTGACTGCCTTTAGCACGGCATCCAACCGCGTCACCGGAGGCTCGCTCACAAGCAGATGTACGTGTTCCGGCATCAGGACATAACCGAAGACCATGAGTCCATGCCCGGGCACGCATCCGTTCCAACACCTGCTCAAACGTCCGGTAAGCATCGCCCTCGGCGAGATACGGACGGCGGCCATCACAGCTAAACGTGACCAGGTGAACATCACCCGTACGCTGATACCGCTTAAGCCCGTCCGGCATGGCAGGAGTGTACAACGCCTGACCGGACCTAGTGTGGAGAGGTGGATGACGGGTGCCCCGTACATGACAAAGTCATGTGCGGGATCAGAACCGGTGAGGTGTAAGACGAGATGGGGAGTGGACAGGTGTACGGGTGCCCCCATACATGACGAAGTCATGTGCGGGATCAGAAATGGTGTGCAGCCACCCGCCTCATCTTTCGCAGAACAGTCAAGCGAGCCAAGGCAAAGCCCACAACCATCAACCCCAGCCGTATCCAAGCCACAAACGTCCGCCCCGCCGCAAATACACCCACGAATCATCCTGCCCCTCACTAGCCATCTTCATGAAACGCTATCGGACTCGAGCTGGCTCTCAGCGGGAATCCAACCATATCTGTACACCTTGTGGATGCGCCAACTGAATCAAAAAGCGTAGTATGCGGTAGTGACCCAGACTGCGCAAAACAAGCTTTTCTACGGAGACAACCTTGATGTTCTCCGGAAGCATCTTCGCGACGAAACAGTGGATCTCTGTTACATTGATCCTCCATTTAACTCGAAGCGCAATTACAACCAGATCTACAACAATATTGGTGTAGAAGACAGAGCGCAAGCCGAGGCATTTACTGACACCTGGCTTTGGGACGACCGAGCAATAGCGGGCTACGCAGAAGTACTGGACAATCCACTCGGTCGTTTCTGTTCGCAATTGGTTGATCTGATAAAGGGTCTAAGGAACGTCTTGGGTACTGGTAGTCTACTTGCCTATTTGATCAGCATCTCTCTTCGTATCGTTGAAATCCGACGAGTCCTAAAGCCCACCGGGAGTTTTTACTTACATTGTGATCCAACATCTAGTCATTACATCAAACTTGTACTAGATGCAATCTTTTGCTCACAAGGTGGCCGTTTCCTGAACGAAATCGATTGGTGTTATAAGTCCGGTGGTGCTAGCAAAAAGCACTTCAGTCGTAAACATGATGTCATTTTCCTCTACGCAAAATCTAAGCAGCACACGTTTAATCAACTAAAGGAGAAGTCATACAACCGGGGCTTTAGACCCTACCGCTTCAAAGGTGTTGCGGAGTACAAGGACGAAATCGGCTGGTACACGTTGGTTGGCATGAAAGACTACTGGCAAATCGATATGGTAGGACGGACATCAAGCGAACGACTTGGTTATCCCACGCAGAAGCCAAAGGCACTGCTTGAGCGTATTGTAGAAGCGAGTAGCAACGAAGGCGACATTGTATTAGATGCTTACTGTGGCTGTGGCACTACGGTCGATGTCGCTCAGCAACTTAAGCGAAATTGGATCGGCATCGATATAACCTATCAAGCAATCACAGTGATCATGCGCCGTTTGGAAGAAACTCACGGCAAGAGTCTCGCTTCACAAATTGTGCTGGACGGTCTACCTCGAGATATGGCCTCAGCCGAGGCTCTAGCAAAGAAAAAAGATGATCGTTTACGAAAAGAGTTCGAGAAATGGGCCGTTCTCACCTATACAAATGGACGCGCAATCGTCAATACAAAGAAGGGATCCGACGGCGGAGTTGATGGAATTGCATTTTTTAGGACGGGTGCTACGAACGCTAAAGTTTTGTTTCAGGTGAAGTCAGGCGGCGTTCAGAGAAGCGATATTGCAACACTGCGGGGTGACATGGCAGCAGTCGATGCACCTTTGGGCGTCCTGATAACTCTCGAAGAGCCTACCAAACCGATGAAGGAAGCCGCAAAGAGTGCCGGTGCGTTTAGACATCCTGAGATGGGGAGGAGCTACGATCATATTTCGATTGTCACTGTCAGGCAGATTATCGAAGAAGGCATCAGGCTTGAACTTCCCATGAGCATGGAGGTGCTCAAAGAGGCTCAGAAGGCGTTGCTCGATAAGCAACTTGATCTTCTCGAACTGAGTGCTAAGGAGTCCTCAGTGGCTGAAACCGAAGATGAAGATACTTCTTAGCTGTTCCTCAAGCTAGCGGGTCCAAATTCCCCCGCAATGTCAGCTTCGAGGCGCACCAACAGTGATAACAGATTCTGAATGGCTGATCATACCTGCTGATTGTCATTAGGTATTTTTAAGCCTAGCAGGCGTTTCCAGGCTGCACAGGCGCGGGTCGAAGGTGTGTTCTGTGGGTTGGACTTTGGAGCGGGAGTGCTGGATGGCGGCGGCATGGTCTTCCGCTGGCATCAAGAGGAAGCGTGCAGGGCGATGTTCACCGGCTCGGAGATGGGGAACTGGTTGAGTTGTTCCGGGTCGAAGAGATCCGTTTGGCCAGCCAAAATCACGCGAGAAACGCGCTTGCAAACAGCGCAGAAACTCGCTCAAAAAGCGTGTTTTTGCCACGTACGTTAGCGCTAACGTAAGCTCTTGCGGCCTAGGACTTCAGCATCTGTTGAAGGCGTGAAAGCAAAGTGTGGAAGGCCTGTCGTATTTTATGGCAGCCGGGGAGTGTTTCACGTGAAACATTTTCGGCAAACTGCCTACTCCACGGTGACGCTCTTCGCGAGGTTTCGTGGCTGGTCTACGTCGCATCCGCGCCGCACCGCGATGTGGTACGCAAGTAGCTGCAGGGGAACGACTTCCAGGATGGGGAGGAGCAGCTCCGGCGCGGCGGGAATGTGGATCGTGTGCTCCACAAGGCCGGTGATTTCGTGATCGCCTTCCGTGGCGATGGCGATGACGCGGCCGCTGCGGGCGGTGACTTCCTGGATGTTGGAAAGGGTCTTCTCGTACTTGAGGACGCTGGTGGGGTCGGCGGGATCCTTGGTGGCGATGCAGACCACGGGCAGCGTCTCGTCGATGAGGGCGTTTGGCCCATGCTTCATCTCTCCGGCGGGATAGCCCTCGGCGTGGATGTAGCTGATTTCCTTGAGTTTGAGCGCGCCCTCAAGAGCGATGGGGTAGTGGATGCCGCGGCCCAGGAAGAGGAAGTCCCGGGCGGTGGAGAACTCCTTGGCCAGGTGCGCGCACTGGTCGTCGACGGAGCGCAGCACGTCTTCCAGCTTGCCGGGAATCTTCGCGAGTTCATCGACATAAAGCCGCGACTGCTCTTCAGAAACATACCCGCGCTGCTGCCCTAAATACAGCGCAAGTGTAAACAGAGCAGTCAGTTGCGCGGTGAAGGCCTTGGTGCTGGCGACGCCGATTTCCGGCCCGGCGTTGGTGGTGATAACGCCCTGGGCGCCCCGCGTGATGGCCGATCCGACGACGTTGCAGATGGCCAGCGTCGGCGTGCCTTTGCTGATCATTTCGGCCTGCGCGGCGATGGTGTCCGCGGTCTCGCCGGACTGGGTGATGAGCAGTCCCAGCGCGCCGGGGATGGGATCGCGGTAGCGGTACTCGCTGGCGTAGTCCACATCGACGGGCAGGCGCGCCAGCCGCTCGATCATGAACTTGCCCGCCAGGCCGGAGTGCCACGAGGTGCCGCACGCCGCGATGGTCATGTTGGTGGCGGCGCGCAGATCGTCTTGCGAGATGTGCAGATCCGGCAGAAAGACCTGGCCGGAGTCAAGCGAGACGCGGCCCAGCGTGGTGTCGCGAACGGCACGCGGCTGCTCGTTGATCTCCTTGAGCATGAAGTGTTTGTAGCCGCCTTTTTCCGCCTGGATGGGGTCCCAGGTGATGCGCTGCGGCGGGCGTTGGATGACTTTGCCGTCGAAGTCGGTGAAGGTGACGCCGGACTTGGTGAGGACCGCGCAGTCGCCATCCTGCAGGAAGACGATGTTTCGCGTGTGGTGCAGGATGCCGGGCACGTCGGATGCGAGGAAGTATTCGCCATCGCCGATGCCGATGACGGCAGGCGGGCCGGAGCGCGCAGCGACCAGTTTGTCCGGCTCGCGCGCGGAGAGCACGCCGATGGCGAAGGCTCCGGTGAGGCGCTTGACGGCGCGGCGGACGGCTTCTTCGAGCGGGATAGACGAGCTTGGAGCGGAGACGATAGCCTCGGCGGAGTTGGCTTCCGTTTGTGGTTCATTTGTGGAGCCGGAACCCAGGTTAGCCTTCGGCGAACCTGGGGCACCCGTTTTGCTTGCTCTCTCGAGTTCGTCTTCGATGAGGTGCGCGATGATCTCGGTGTCGGTTTCGCTGACGAATTTGTGGCCGCGGGCAATCAGTTCGCTTTTCAGCGCGAGGTAGTTCTCGACGATGCCGTTGTGGACGACCACCAGCGTGCCGGTGCCGTCGCGGTGCGGGTGGGCATTTTCCTCCGTGGGGCGGCCGTGCGTGGCCCAGCGGGTGTGGCCGATGCCGTAGGTTCCATGCAGAGGGCGCTCGCGCAGCACGGCCTCTAGGTTGCCCAGCTTGCCGGGAGCGCGCCGAACATCCAGCTTCGACGGGTTCTCCTGGCCGCCCGCAACGGCAATGCCGGCGGAGTCATAGCCGCGGTACTCCAACCGGCGCAGGCCTTCAACGATAAGGGGGACCACTGATTTGGGACCGATGTAACCAACAATGCCGCACATGCTTGCAAGTGTAGAACGCCCTGCGGGAGAGACCGCTGCGGGGCCGCATGGAAAGCGTAGGCAACGTGCCGTTTCGGTGACGTGGATGAAGGAGCTTGCCGGTTCAGGCCCGCCGCCGCTACCATGGCCGGACTGCCGGAAATATGCGCGGCGCTTGAGGATGACATGAAGACCAAGTGTGCCTGTTCACCTGCGTTGTTTGCCGCATTGTTGACTGCCTCCGCACAGCAGGCGAACCCGGCTGCGGCGATCACAACGAACCACGCTGTTGTTGAACCGGACGGCACGGTGCGCATGCAGCGGGTAATTCCGCCGCCGTACCACCTCAGCCCGGAGGCGCGGCAATGGCTTGCGCGTCCGGCGTCGGACACCAATACACCGCAGACTATCGAGCAGCGTCGTGCCAACATTGACGCCGGACAGTTGCGCCACCGCGATGAGTTGAACAAGATGTTTGCGCTGGAGATCAAGGAGACGAGCATTGCTGACGTGCCAGTGCATGACATGGCGCCGAAGGATGCGCAAGCACATGCGGACCACGTTCTAATCTGCCTGCATGGCGGTGGGTTCAACGCTGATTCAGGCTCGTATTCTGAGTCAATGCCGGTGGCTGGACTTGGCCGCGTGCGCGTGGTCAGCGTGTTGTACCGGCTGGCACCAGAGCACCCTTTTCCGGCGGCGGTTGACGATGCGGTCGCGGTCTATCGGGAACTGCTGAAGACATACAAGCCGCAGCGTATTGGCGTTTTCGGCAGTTCTGCCGGCGCGGGGCTGACGCTGCAGATGGCTGTCCGGCTGAAGCAGATGGGTATCCCTATGCCGGGTGCGCTGGGGTCATTCTCCACACCAAGCGACATGGTGAATGGCGGCGATTCGCGGGCGCTGTACAACACGGACGGCCTGCGGGGCTATGTGCCCATTCCGGGTGAACCGCTGGATCCGGAGTACGTGGGCAGCACCGACCGCAAAAATCCCGTGCTGTCGCCGCTCTTCGCGGACCTGCATGGCATGCCGCCAACGCTGTTCCTGACCAGCGAGCGTGACCTGCTCCTGAGCAGCACCAGCATCATGCACCGTGCATTTTTGCGGGCGGGCGATGATGCGCGGCTGGCCGTGTTTGAGGCGCTGCCACACTGCTTCTGGAATAACAGCACGCTGCCGGAATCGCGCGAAGCCTGGGGCTACATGGTCGATTTCTTCAACACGCAGCTTAGCCGTTAGCTTGCCTAACCATGCTCATCCTATGATTCGGGTAGGAACGGCGGGATGGACGCTGCCACGGGGATCCGCTGGTGCGTTTCCCGCGGAAGGCTCGCACCTGCAGCGGTACGCCGGTGTCTTTGCCAGCGCTGAGGTGAATTCCAGCTTCCACAAGCCGCACCGGCGCAGCACATGGGAGCGATGGGCGGCGAGCACGCCAGATGGCTTTCGCTTCTCCGTCAAGATGCCGAAGACCATCACGCATATTGCCAAGTTGCGCGGTGGGGGCGGTCTGCTGCTGACGTTCTTTGATGAAGTGAGCGGATTGAACTCCGGCGCGACGCCGAAGCTTGGGCCGGTCCTGGTGCAACTGCCGCCCAGCCTCATCTTTGACGAGGGCGTTGTTCGAGAGTTTCTTGGGACTGTGCGTGAACTCTACCTCGGCAACCTGGCAGTAGAGCCAAGAAATGCAAGCTGGTTTGATGGTGCGGCGGATCAACTGCTGCGTGAGTTCGATGTGGCACGAGTCGCGGCTGATCCTCCGGCAGGATCACCCCGTGCCAACGAGCCAGGTGGCAGCTCTGCGCTCCAGTATTGGCGTCTGCACGGTTCGCCGCGCACCTACTACTCGGAGTACAGCGAGGAGTTTCTGAGCGGATTGGCAGAGCGGTTGCGCGTTGACGGACAACAACATCCCGGAAGCGAGTGTTGGGTGATGTTCGATAACACGACCCTTGGACATGCCACATCAAATGCACTGCTGCTTCAGAAGTTCTTCCGCGGGGAGTAAGTTGCTACGCATCGATGCGCTCGATCATCACGTCAGTTGACTTCACGAGAGCGGCGGCGGTGTCGCCTTTCTTCAGGCTCAGTTCGCGCGCGGCATCCGCAGTGATGATCCTGTTGCTGCTGTCTGCGCTGCGATGCTGCCGAAGGTGAACGGCATAGCGACGAAGTCTATCGTCATTGAATCCGTCATGCCGCTGCGGCGAAACCCAGTTTGCCCACCGGCTTCGGTTCGTCCCGAAAAGGCACTGCTCAGATGTTCTTGCGGTACAGCATGTTGCGGATGGCGTCGCGCCGCGCGGCATCCATCTCGGATTTCTCCTTGCGCTGGTCCGCGTCCATGCCGGATTTCTTTGCGGCTTCGGCGGCGGTCTCCTGCTCCTCTGCGGTGCACTCCGGGCAGTGAGTGGCAAAGCCCGGCTTCCCCGGCCGCAGTTCAAACGGCTCGCCGCAGATGGCACAGGTCTTGATGGGTAACGGCATGGAGAAATCATACTGACGTTGCGTGCTCGCGGTCACCTCACCACCCTGAACGCGTTGCCGGTAGACTGAGGGGAGGCGCGTCCGCCACCTGCATGAGACTGAAACGCATTCTACAGCTGCTGTTTACTGGATTTCTGGGCCAGGGCCTTACGGTGCTGACGCAGCTGCTGGTGCCGCCATTTTTCTTGAAGTTCTACGGCGCTGGCGTGGAGGTCTATGGTGAGTGGATCGCGCTGAGCGCTAGCGTGAACTACCTGGGTACGCTGAACTATGGCGTGCAGACCTACGCCAACAACCAGATGACCATCCTGTTCACGCGGGGTGACATCCCCGGTGCAAAGGCGATTCAGGCGAGCGCCTTCCGGCTCCTCTTGTCGTTTCTGGCCATCTTCGCGGTGGGTGGTCTGGTGGTGTTTGTCCTCCCAGTAGCGTCATTGTTGAAGTTGCGGCATGTGGGCGCGTTCGCAGCGGCGGTGACGCTGTACCTGCTGATCCTGCAGATTGGCATCAATATGTTTTTCAGTCTGCTGACCAACAGTTACATGGCGGTGGGCAGGTTGCACCGCGGCAACTACGTGGCCAGCGCGCAACGGTTTCTCAGCATCCTGGCGATGGCGATCGCCGTCGCGGAGCGCAGTTCATTCCCAGTACTGGCGGGGCTGCAGCTTGCATCGCTGGTCATCTTTACCGTGTATGCGCTGGTCGATTTGCGCCGTACCGAGCCGGTGCTGGTGCCGTCGCTTGCCGAAGGTTCATGGGCGGAGGTGGGCCGCATGGTCAAGCCAAGCGCACACTTCGGTCTCATCGCGATGGCGGGGTTTCTTACGTGGCAGGGACCTGTGATCGTGATCCAGCGCGTTCTTGGGCCGTCGATGGTGACGGTGTTCGCGCTTGTTCGCGTCGTCTTCCAGATGTCACGGCAGGTGCTTTCGATGGCCAGCGGCGTCATCGGCCAGGACATCACACTGCTCGTCGGCAAGGCTGACTGGAGCGAGCTGCGACGCCTCTACGACTTGTCTGAGCGGGTCGTCCTCTTCCTGATTCCGATCGTCAGCATCGGAAGCCTTCTACTGTGTCCGTTTCTCTTCCGGGTGTGGCTGCACGGCCGTCTGCCGTACCAGCCGGTGCTGTGTATTGAGATGGCCATTGTCTCCGCCGTGCTTGGCTTGAAGGAACACAAGACACAGTTCCAGTCCTCAAGCAACGAGCACGAAAAGCTCTCGACGCGCATCCTGCTCGGCTACGCTGTGATGCTGACCGCATCGGTGCCCATCATGAAGGCGTGGGGCGTCGCTGGCTTCATTGTTACGTGGCTGGCGTGGGAGATCATCCAGACCGCGTATGTCGTCCACCTCAATCGCAAGCTCTTCCCGGAGAACTACAGTATCAATAACGGCCTTTTGCAGCGCTTCAACGTCTTTATCGTTATCGCTTTCGCGCTGACCGCGTTCCCGGCCATGTGGGACGCGCACTGGACGCTACCTGTCTCAGTGGCCGTAGCCGTGGGCTGTACGACAGTATTGGCCGCAGCGGCGTACGCCACGTTTCAGATGGATGAACTCCGCGTCTTGTTGATGAGCCGCGTCCGTCGCCGGACCGTGGAGGCTGTCTGACTGCGAACGCCGTAGCGAAGGCAAGCCGGGTGCTGGCGCGGCTGCACCGCTGGTATCACACTGCGTGGATTCTGAGCCGGGTACCGCTCACTGCATTGGATGGCAACTCTGTCGGCCGCCTGCAGTATGCGCTGATGATGGCGCACCGCGCGGGCCCTGAGAAGAGCCATAGCCTACTGGAAAGCCTCATTCGCCGTAACGTAAATACCACCCCGGAACTGCTTGTCGATCTCGCGGCCATGGCCACCGCGGTGGGCGACGGTCCACGGGCGAACTCACTGCTGGAACAGGCTGGCGAGCAGGCGGCAAACGCGCATACTGCCGATGCGGCGCACCGGTTGCTCGCAGTGAATCGCGGGCTCATGGACGGCACATTACAGACCCATCTCAGCGCGCGTATCGAAGGGCTGACGTTGCCTCTGAGTGACGAGCCGCTCACGCTGGTGCCGCTTAGCAGCCGCTACCTCGATCTGTGGCGGTTATGGCTGGAACAGGTGCGCTGGCACATTGGCGGGCGCATCGTGGTCATCGCCATGGATGACGCAGCTATGACGGCAACGCAGCATGAGGCGGGTGTCTTCACCCTGGATATGCTTGAACATTTTGCCTGGGATGCGCGCGGCGGGCTGCATCCACGTTCGCGCGGCGTGCTGTGGCTGCTGCGCGTGCTTGTCTTGCGTGAGATGGTGCGGCGCGGGCACTCGGTTCTTGTGCTCGATCTTGACGCGGTGCCGGTGTCCGATCTCGCGCCCATGCTGGGCAACCTGCCTGCGGCGGATGTCGTGGCGCAGAAGGATCACAGCCTGCCGATGGACGTGAACCGGAAGCTAGGTTTTGTGCTGTGCTGCGGCTTCATGCTGTGGCGCTCAACACCTGCGGTGCACGACCTGCTCGACCGCTTCGCCAGGGAAACCGCCATCGAACGCGATGATCAGATGGCACTGAATCATCTCCTCGCCCGCGAAGGTTTGACTGACCGCGCCGAGGATGCAAACACCATGCGCTTCCGGTCCGCCGGCATGAGTTTTGTCTGCCCATCTCCATCACTTGTTTCACGCACACTGCACAGTGGCACGGTCGTCAGGCATTTTCAGCAGGAAGGGCAGAGCATCGCCGAGTTGCGGAAAGGCCTTGGGTTGTTTTGAGAAGCTGCTATGATGTCGCGGAGGAGCGCCACACGATGAGCAACATGCAGTTCTATATCGCCGTGGCAATTCCCAGCGTCCTGGTGATTCTCTCGTGGATTCAGTCAAACAGCCGTGCTAACGACCTGAAGGAAAGCCTGCAGCGTCAACTCAGCGACGTTAAAGAGGGCACCAACCGAGAACTCAGTGATTTGAAGACCAGCATGGACCGCCAGTTCGAGCAGGTCAACCGGCGTCTCGACCGCATTGACGATGACTTGAAGCACTTCCACAATGTCACCGGTGTCCTCGAAGGGCGCATCGACTGAACTGTCGCGTAAGTAACGGAACAGCTCCAACGCAGCACAGAATCAGCGCAGGTACCAGATATCCACGACATTCTGATGTGCTGGCGGCTGAGGGCCTTGTGTCACGCGGGCGTTCCCCGCATACTCGGCTAGAGAGGCGTTCCGTCCGCCATGGAACGCCGGAGCACAGACGATGCCGGCCATGACAGCGCCTGTTTCCCGCTACACCCTTCAGGATGCAGCCCGCATTCTCAAAGTTCCGCAGCAGCAGATCACCGTTTGGCAGCGTGCCGGCCTGGTGGAGCCCGGTGAGGGATTCACCATGCGCGATTTGCGCGGGATGCGCAGCCTGCGTGACCTGCGGAAGCGTGTCTCCATGAACACCATCCAGCGATCCGTAGCAGCCATGCAGCGTGTTGCGGGGGTCGCGGAGCCACTGCACGAGAGTGTGCCGGTGTCCCGTGGCGCGCGTCTCATGTTCCGGCACGGGGGCGCTCTGCTCGATCCTTTGACGCAGCAGCTTGGCTTCGATTTCGAAACACGTGAGTGCGGCGAACTGTCTCCGCTGAAACCGGAACGCTCACGCGAGCGGAAACTGCGCGACCAGGTCCGCGCGCAGGAGCTTTTTCAGCAGGCGGTGCAACTGGAGGAAAAGCCGGAGACCGTGTCAGAGGCGGCACGGCTCTATATGGAAATCCTGAGCCTGTGGCCGCGTCACGCGCCCGCGTCCATCAACCTGGGAACGATTCACTACAATGCGCAGCGCTTTGCCGAGGCCGAGCGCTGCTATCGGGTCGCCGCGGAGATCGACCCTGACTACGCTTTGGCCTTCTTCGATCTCGGCAACGTGCTCGACGAACTACGCCGCCTTCCCGAGGCTATCGCAGCCTACCGCCGCGCAATTCAGCTGGTGCCCAACTACGCTGACGCGCACTACAATCTTGCCCTCGCTTACGAGCGCACCGGCGAGCGCCGCCGCGCCCTCCGCCACTGGATGCACTACGTCCGTCTGGACCCGGTAGGACCATGGGCAACCCACGCCCGCAGCCAGGCCAAACGCACCATGGCCTCAGAAAAGCTCAGCATTGTGACGCGCGGCGGCAAACTGGCCTGCTGACTAAGGCGGGCACAAACTTGTGATTGGCAGTGTCTACAGTTGCATCAGAACTTTGGCGACTGCATTCATCACAAGCCTTATGACGGCGTTTTTGCCCGTCTGGTGGCTTGCGCATAAAACCGCCAACGCCACTCTTCCTATTCCAAGAGTGCTCACCTTAAGAGAAGTTCGCATCGTGGATGATGCCGGCGTGGTACGAGCGGTGCTCGGAACGCGTGGCTTTGGTGGTGGCGGTAAGAACCCTGGACTCGTTCTGCTGCCGGTTGACCCCAATCACGGCGGAGCCATGCTCGCGCTTGATGAGCAGGGGTTGGGTACGCTTACTTCAGCAGCCCTGACACGGAGGCGAAGGTGTCAGTTGGGCATTGGAACTTCTGTGATTCGTTCCCGAACACGGATGAAGAATGTGGCGCTTAGGGTCTGCGTATCCTGAACCTACGACCCAAAAAGAATGCGGACTCGCAGATGGTGTTCACCGTAGGCAGCGACGGAGGCACCTTTGTCACGCAACCTAAGCCGGCGAGCACGAGAACAAATCGCTAGGCCTGCGCGGTGACTTCCTCGGGTGGGGCGGCTTGTTTCTTTGGTGCGGAGGCTTCGGCCTTCTTGCTGGGGGCGATGATGGCGTGCAGGGTGGTGCCTTCCATGCGCGGCATGAATTCGACGATGCCGGTGTCGCCGATGTCCATGATCAGCCGGTTGATGATCTTGTAGCCAAGGTCGCGGTGCGCCATTTGGCGTCCGCGAAACCGCAGTGATGCCTTGACCTTGTCGCCCTCTGATAGAAAGCGGGCAGCCTGATTCTTCTTGGTCTGGTAGTCGTGCTCGTCCACCGTGACGGAGAACTTGACTTCCTTTACGACGATAATCTTCTGCTTCTTGCGTGCGGCGCGGTCGCTCTTGTCCTTCTCGTAAAGGTACTTGCCGTAGTCCTGGATGCGGCAGACCGGCGGCACCGCATTGGGCGAAACCTCCACCAGATCCAGGGACCGCTCTCGCGCCATTTTGAGGGCATCGAACGGTGCCATGATACCAAGCTGTTCGCCATTCTCGTCAATCACGCGGATTTCGCGTGCGCGGATTTTCTCGTTGGTGCGGATGAATGACTTGATGGCACGCTTGTCGCTAAACGGTGGAATAGGTCGCCTCCGCAGGGCTTGGCTTGTGCGGTGGTTTCGTCGAACCCCGCAGGCTGCGCTGCATATCGCAGTATACAACGCTGCGTGCAGGCACTTTCCGCAATCCTGTGATGAAACGGCAGAGCGCCGCATCTTCAGTTTGCGGCGTCCATGGACGCGCTAACACCGGAGCTCTTGCTCCAAAACCGTGGCGGAAAGGGTATGCTTGCGTTTGTGTACTTGCCGCGGCTCGCATCCGAACGGGCGCGGAGAACTCCCGGGAGATAAACAGTTCGATGAAGCGTCGCATTTTACTGGTGGATGATGAGGTTGCGGTTCTGCTGACCCTAAAGGCTGTTCTGGAGATCAGCGGATTTGACGTGGACACGGCAACATCGGCGCGCGAAGGCAAGGCGCGGATTAAGCACCGCGAGTACGAGATGGTCATCAGCGACATGCGGATGGAAGACGAGCACGCTGGAGCTGAAGTGATTGCCGCCGCGAAGGAAGCGCCGTACAACCCGGCCATCGCTCTGCTGACGGCGTTCCCGGTGGACGAGGAGTCGTTGAGTTCCATGGGTGCGGACAAGATGCTGGTGAAGCCGATGCATACCCGCGTTCTGCTCCAGCAGCTGGAATCGCTGATGACCCGGCACACCGCAGCTAAAGAAAAAGCAGCAGCCAAGAAATCCGCGGTAAAGAAGTCCGCCAAAGTCGATGGCAAAGCCGCTAAGTCCCAGACTCCCGCAGCGGATTCAGCGAAGATCCCCGTGAAGCGTGAGACGCTTGCGATGGCAGCGGCAGGGGCAAAAGGAAAGGGCGGAAAGGCGGCCGGAAAACCGGCCAGCTAGCGTCAACGGGGAGTGTGTGCCTTAACATAACTCCGCAGATCGGCATTGATCTCTAGTGCCTTGTTGACGCCGTTGTCCAGCATCCGCAACCAGTCGCTGGCGGGCGACTTCAAATCGGCCGTACTCAGCAGATATCCGGTCTGCACGATAATCTCCAACGCATTGCTTAAATCGTGCGCGAGCTTGCGAATTTCCAGCGCAAGTTCCTCGGGAATGACAGCGTCGTTTGCCGCCGGTTGGGTGGAATCCTGTGGGTTCATGCATCTCTTCAGGCAGCACAGCGCAAACTGCCTTTTCATGGATTTACTGTCGCGCGTTGGATGCCCGTCCCGGTGCATTGGTTGACAGGGGCTGAGAATGTCTTCGGACGGTGCCTGACATTGACACGCAGAGACAGCTTTGGGAGACTGAGAGTGCTGCAAGCGAAAGTCCCGGCTCTGCCAGAGATTCGCTTCCGTGCCGAAATGGCGGAATTGGCAGACGCGCATGGTTCAGGTCCATGTACTCGCAAGGGTGTGGAGGTTCGAGTCCTCTTTTCGGCACCAATGATCGAAAGGCGCGGCTTCGGTCGCGCCTTTCTGCTTGCTTGCACCTTTCCGGTAGCATGTGTTGATGGCCGCCGCCCTTGCGACTGGGACGTACCTCGACAAGATCGTGGCGCAGACACGCGCGGACCTTCGCTTGCGCAAGAGCGCGGCAAATTTGCGCATGTTGGAGAAAAGGGCCGCCCTGCACAAGCCACGCGGCTTCGCGGACGCGCTCCGTCAAGCCGCAAAAAGCAGGCCAGCTGTGATTGCCGAACTCAAGAAAGCATCGCCGTCCAAGGGCCTGATCCGCGCTGACTTTGATCCTTCAGCGTTGGCCCAGCCGCTGCAAAGCGGAGGGGCTGCGTGCCTGTCCGTGCTTACCGACGAGCCGTTCTTCCAGGGCTCGTTGCACAATCTGGAACTCGCTTCTTCTGCGACCAGCATTCCATGCCTGCGCAAGGATTTCATTGTCGATGAATTCCAGATCGTCGAAGCGCGTGCCTACCACGCCGACGCCATACTGTTGATCGTTGCGGCGCTCACCGATGCGAAACTGAAGCATCTGCGCGAAGCAGCGCGTGCGGCGGATCTGGACGTGCTTTGCGAAGTGCATGACCGCGCCGAGCTGGACCGCGCGCTTCCGCTCGGCTGCGAGATGTACGGCGTCAATAGCCGCAATCTGCGCACGTTTGCGGTGGACACCGGTGCGTCAGAAGAACTGGCGCAGCATCTGCCGGCAAGCAGCGTGCGCGTCGCGGAGAGCGGCATCGGCAGCCCGGCAGACATCCAGCGCATGTCGCAGGCAGGGTTTAACGCGTTCTTGATTGGAGAGTCGCTGATGCGTGCCGCTGACCCAGGCGCGGCGCTTGCGTCGATGCTCAGCGAAGCCAGCGCAGGTTAGCTGCATGTGGATCAAAATCTGCGGCAACACACGTCTGGAAGATTGCTTGCACGCAGCATCATCCGGTGCGGATGCAGTGGGCTTTATCTTTGCACCAGGCAAACGCACCGTCACTGCGGAACAGATCGCGCCCGTGGTGTCAAAACTTCCAAATGCCCTGGAAAAGATAGGAGTCTTCACCACCGCTGACGCAAGTGTCATCGTGAGTACCGTTGAGCGGGCTGGATTGACAGGCATCCAACTGCATCGTGAGTACAGCAGGGCATCGGTCCACTCCCTGCGGCAACGTCTGAGCGCCGATGGGATAGATGCGCGCATCATGCAGGTGTTGATGTGGGATGCAGATCAGGTTTGGTCCGCGCAGATGACTGAGTTCCTTACCTCATGCAGAAGAGTTTCAGAAGACGCGCTTGCAGACCGCTTGCTCATCGACACACGCACACGCAAGGGCACCGGCGGCACTGGCGTCACCTTCGACTGGGACGCGGTGGCAACTGCGCTCGACGGGATCCATATTCCGGTCATTATTGCGGGAGGCCTGAGTCCGGAAAACGTGGCGGTGGCAGTGCGCATTCTGCATCCCTACGGTGTCGACGTCTCCAGCGGGGTGGAACGCGCTCCCGGCGTCAAGGAGCGCGCGAAGGTAGAAGCTTTCATCCAAAACGCACGCAATCCCACCTGACCGTTGCAGGCTTAAACGCGTTGACGTAGTTTCCTTCTGCTGCGCTTTGCTATAGACTTCGCACATGGTACAGACGTTCTATTGGCGATTTATCTACTGGACTGGGTTGCATCCCTCGGTGCCAATGGATTTCGTCCTCTAACTGCACGAGCAGTTCATCAAGATTGAGGCAAGTTCCGGAAGCCGCGGCCCATACAAGCCGCGGCTTCTTCGCGTTATACAAATGAACAGAAAGGCAGTAACCCCATGCCCGTGTTGGAGCAAATTACAGAGGTGTCGCGCACCATCGGGTCAGGGCGCTTCGGAGCATACGGCGGACGCTACGTACCGGAAACGCTGATGGCGGCGCTGCTGGAACTGGAACGCGCCTATGCCGACGCGCAGAACGATGCAGCCTTCCATGAAGAACTGAATGGCCTGCTGAAGCATTACGTCGGACGCCCCACGCCGCTGTACTACGCAAAGCGCCTCAGCGAACAACTGTGCGGAGCGCAGATCTGGCTGAAGCGCGAAGACCTGCTGCACACCGGCGCGCACAAAATCAATAATGCCCTTGGCCAGGCGCTGCTGGCGCGGCGCATGGGCAAGCAGCGCATCATCGCGGAGACCGGCGCGGGCCAGCATGGCGTCGCCACGGCCACCGTCTGCGCGCTCTTCGGCCTGGAATGCGTCATCTACATGGGCGAAGAAGACATGCGGCGGCAGGAGCTGAACGTCTACCGCATGAGGCTGCTCGGTGCCGACGTGCGCGGCGTGGGCACCGGTTCCGCCACGCTCAAGGACGCCATCAACGAGGCCATGCGCGACTGGGTCACCGACGTCCGCACTACGTTTTACATCCTCGGCTCGGCGCTCGGAGCGCATCCGTATCCCACGATGGTGCGCGACTTCCACCGCGTCATCTCCAAGGAAGCCAAGCGGCAGTTTGCTGAGCAGGTGGGCCGCGACCCGGATGCGGTGGTCGCTTGCGTCGGCGGCGGCTCGAACGCCATTGGTGCCTTCTACGAGTTCATCCCTGATGAAAACGTCCGCCTGATCGGCGTGGAGGCTGGCGGCCGTGGTCCGATGCTTGGCGACCACGCTGCACGTTTCAGCAAGCAGGGCGGAGGCCTCCCTGGCGTGCTGCAGGGCACCTACAGCTACGTCCTGCAAAACGATGCCGGGCAGGTGGCGCTCACCCATTCCGTCTCCGCCGGCCTCGACTACGCCAGCGTGGGCCCGGAGCACGCCATGCTGCACGACCAGGGCCGCGCCGAATACGTCAGCGCTACTGACGATGAAGCGCTGAATGCCACGAAGGTCCTCTCTCGTACCGAAGGCATCGTGCCCGCGCTGGAATCCGCCCATGCTATCGCTCACGCCCTGAAACTCGCACCCACCATGAGCCGCAATCAAACGATCATGGTCAATCTCAGCGGCCGCGGCGACAAAGACATGGGCATCATCAGCCGCGAACTGAACCTGGGCAGCGCGCCCGCCGAAAACAAGGGCACGCGATGAGGAAGCGTGCTCTGTTTGTCCTTTTTATTTGTGCAGTATTTACTTCGGCGTATTTGCTGGTTACCAAGGGATGCAGGTATTTTCCTGAATCAACTTTCACGCTGGCAAGCGACTCCAGATTGCCGAAGTGGATTGTCTTGCCGTCAGGAGTGAAACCCAGTGATGTCGAGCTTTCGATGAGCTATTACAGCGTTCCTTGGGGGCCGAACGTCGGATTTGCATTGCAAGACACCAACGGTCATCTGATCCAGCAGGTTTATGGAAAAGAATGCTTTCCCCGTTTCTCATCCGATCCATTTGTGTCTCACTATCCACACTTCGTACCAGTTGCGGTGAACGGCACAGTCGAAATCATGGAGCATAAAAAGATGGAACCGATCTTCTATGTAAGTGACAACGCGGCTGTTTGGAAGCAGTACAAGGCAAATCGATGCGGTTAGACAAACGCCCAAGTTCCCGACCTCGCGACGCAAAGAAATGGAATCCTTCCGTTGTGAACTGCAGCTATGATGAGCTGCATGAGTGTGATTCATATCGCTGAGGATGAAATCGCGGAAAAGCTGCCTGGGCTGCTGACGAGAGTGAAGGCCGGCGATGGGGTCGTGATACAAACGGGTTGGTGGCCGATCCTCGTGGCGCCAGAGAAGCGTGAGGCGGGGTGGACGGCGGCCGAGACCTTCCAGAGGCTTGCAGAGGCTTGCCAATCGCACCGTGACGGTTGTCGATCAGGATTTTGCTGCTGATCTTGAAGAAGTTCGCAGGGAACTGAATGTCAGCTAGAATCATGCTGTTGGCGACAAACATATGGGAGTCTTCAGCCGTGAATCGAATTTAGGCAGTGCTCCCACCAGAAATCGGGCTAAGCCAATGAACGTGATGCTTCAGGAAATAAACATAGAAGAGTACGCCGATCGAATCCGTAACGTGGACACGAGTTTTACAACAGACACAATCTACAATGTCGTTTGCTCTTCCGACCGTATTTGCCTTAACAGAGTCCATTTAGAGAAGCCGATCACCAAGCAATTTGAATTAGAAGACCTACACGCGCGAGATCAGCTACCACATTTCGCGTCTGTCGCGCGATCAGACGACAATGTCTGCGGGTTCATAGCAGCTGAATACTTGTCTTGGAACAAAAGACTTGCTATTCGTCATCTCTATGTTGACCGGCTTTGGCGACAGCAAGGCATTGCACGGTTACTCTTGCAAGCGGCAGAGGTATATGCCATTGAGCAAGGTGCCGTTCATCTCTGGGTAGAGACAAGTAACCTGAATATGCCAGGAATATGTGCGTATCAGCGTCTTGGCTTCGAACTATGTGGAACCGATATGGCCCTCTACACAGGTACACCTGCTGCTGGAGAGACGGCTCTGTTCTTTTCACGCCCGGTCACGTCAACAGCAGATAAGAACAACTTCGGACGTGCTGATGCCTATTAAGTTCATTGGCAAGCCTGGTCTAGTCGTCTATCTCACCGCAGGCGATCCGTCCCTTGAAGCGACGTACGACATCGCGCTCGCCGCCATCGACAATGGAGCGCAGGTGATCGAGCTTGGTGTGCCCTTCAGCGATCCGCTTGCCGACGGCCCGGTGATCCAGCGCGCCAGCGAGCGTGCCGTCGCTCGCGGCGTCACACTCCACGATGTGCTGGCACTCTGCGCCCGCATCCGGCAGGCGAGGCCAGGATGCGGCATCATCCTCTTCAGCTATCTCAACCCTGTGGTGCGGATGGGGATGGTGGAGTTCTGCGTGTCAGCCGGGGCCAGCGGCGCGGATGGCGTGCTGCTGACCGACATGATCGTGGAAGAAGCCGGTGAATACCTCGCCTCCATGACAGAGAATGACCTCGCGCCAGTCTTCCTGGCCGCTCCCACCAGCCCGGATGAACGCTTGCAAGCGATTGCAGAGCATAGCAAGGGATTTGTCTACGCCATCTCCCGTGTCGGCATCACGGGCACGCAGGACCAGATCGCCAGCGATGCCGAGCAGCTTGTAGAGCGTTTGAAGCAGTTCACGGACCTGCCCATCGCGGTCGGCTTTGGCATCTCGCGGCCTGAGCACGTCCGTGCGGTGATGCAGTTTGCCGACGCCGCAGTGGTAGGCAGCGCGATCGTGGCGCTGATCGAGAAGTCCAGTCCTGGCGACGAGGCACGTGCCGTTGGCGAGTTCATACGCGATTTGCGCTCGGCAGGCGGTGACGCTCAGTAGAATGGACACATACCTACGCAGCAAAGGAACGGGCATGGAGATCGCGGACTGGCGTAAGAAGATTGATGGGCTGGACGAAGAGATCGTGCGGCTGCTGTGTGAACGGGCGCAGGCCGCTGCCGCCATTGGCGATCTGAAGAGCCGCACGGGCGCAAATATCTACGAGCCGGACCGCGAGCAGGCCGTGCTGCAACACGTGCAGGCATGCAACACGGGCGACCTGCCAGACGGCCAGCTGCTGGTGATCTACGAGCGCATCATGGACGTCATGCGTTCCCTCCAGCGCCGCGCGCCGCAGGCTTGAACCGAATTCAAAAGGGAAGCGAAGGACACGCACGATGATCGTGGTTATGCAGGGGGACGCCACGGGCGAACACATCCAGGCCGTCATTGAACAGATGGTGGAGCTCGGCTTCAATGTGCATCGCACCAGTGGCGCGGGGCAGATGATTCTTGCCGGTGTGGGCACGCCGGACCAGTTCGACGTCACGGAGTTTCAGGTGATGAACGGCGTGCAGGATGCGTACCGCATCTCCTCGCCCTACAAGCTGGCCGGGCGTGGCTTCCGGCCGGAGGGCACCGTCATCACGTTCGCGAACGGCGTCACGGTTGGCGGCAATGAAGTGACCATCATGGCGGGTCCCTGCTCTGTGGAATCGCGCGAGCAGATTCTGCTTTCGGCGCAGCAGGTGAAGGCGGCGGGGGCACAGTTCCTGCGCGGCGGCGCGTACAAGCCGCGCTCGTCGCCCTACAGCTTTCAGGGCATGGGCGTGGAAGGACTGAAGCTGCTGCGCGAAGTTGGCGATCAGACCGGCCTGCTGGTCATCACCGAAGTGATGGAAATTTCGCAGATCGAGCCGATGCTGCCCTACATCGACTGCTTTCAGGTGGGCGCGCGCAACATGCAGAACTTCAACCTCTTGCGCGAACTCGGCCACGTGCGGAAGCCGGTGCTGATGAAGCGCGGCATCTCCGCCACTATTGAGGAAGTGCTGCTTAGCGCCGAGTACATCCTGAGCGGCGGCAACTACGACCTGATGCTCTGCGAGCGCGGCATTCGCACCTTTGAAACCTATACGCGCAACACCATGGACATCAGCGCTATCCCCGTGCTCAAGAAGCTGACGCACCTGCCCGTCCTCGGCGACCCGTCGCACGGCGTCGGCAAGCGTGAGTTTGTTCCGGCCCTCGCGCTTGCCTCGGTCGCCGCCGGGGCGGACGGCCTCCTGATGGAGATGCACCCCAACCCTGAGAAAGCCATGAGCGATGGCGCGCAATCCCTCTACCCCGACCAGCTGACCAAGCTCATAGCCCAGTTGCGGCAGCTTGCGCCAGTCGTTGGCCGCACCATCGCGTAGTTTTCAACTTTCAGGAGTATCGAAATGTCAGAGTGGGTCAAATTGAAAGCGGCAGACGGCGTGGAGTTGGAAGCCTATGTCGCGCGTCCGCAAGGCGAGCCAAAGGCATCGCTGGTCGTCGTGCAGGAGATCTTTGGCGTCAACGATCACATCCAGAGGGTCACGGATGACTGGGCAAGCGACGGCTTCCTCGCCATCGCGCCTGCCATGTTCGACCGCATCGAACCGGGTGTGAAGATCGGCTACGACAAAGCGGGATGGGCCAGGGCGATGAGCTTTGTACCCCGGATCAACATGAACAAGTCCGTACTGGATGTGGACGCCGCCATCCAGTGGCTGCGCAGCGAAACGAACGGCAACGTGGGCATCGTTGGGTATTGCTACGGCGGCACCATGGCATGGCTTGCCGCGGCGCGGCTGAAAGTCGATGCAGCGGTTGGCTACTACGGCGGCAGCATCGCAGACTTTGTCAATGAGGAACCGCAGTGTCCGGTCATGCTCCACTTTGGCGGCGAGGACCAGCATATCCCGGCGGAGAAGATCGCCAAAATCCAAATCGCGCATCCTGAGGTGCCTATCTTCGTGTACGAGGATGCAGGCCATGCCTTCAATCGCAGCGCCGATCCCACCGCCTACGTCGCGGATGCGGCGCGCCTGGCGAAGAAGCGTTCGCTGCTCTTCTTCGAATAGCACCTTGTGTTCTGATGAACTCAATCACCATCGTGGGCACCGGCCTGATCGGCACATCCATCGGCCTCGCACTGCGCGAGGCCGGTTTTGCTGGCGGACTCACCGGTATTGACGCCAGCGGTGACGAACTCGCTGCCGCGGAGCGTATGGGAGCCATCGATCACGCCGCGCGTTCACCAGACGAGCACAGGGCTGCCATTCAGCAGGCGGACGTTGTGGTTTTAGCAGTTCCCGTGCTCGGGATTTTGCACTGGATGCAGCGGATTGCGCCTTTGCTGCGCGAGGGCCAACTGGTCACCGATGCAGGCTCCACGAAGGCAAAGATTTCAGCCGCCGCACAAGAGCTGATGCCAGGACGTTTCCTTCCCGGTCACCCGATGGCAGGCAAGGAGAGCGGAGGTGCCGCGCTGGCTGAAGCAGGCCTCTTTCGGGGTGCAACCTGGCTATTTACACCGTTGCACGCTTCGACAACCATCGAAACAACATGGCGCGAATGGATTGAACGCTTCGGGGCGCACACGCTTGACCTTGACCCCACTCAGCATGACCGCATCTGCGCATGGGTCAGCCACATGCCGCAAATGGTCTCTACCGCAATGGCCGCGATGTTGGAAGATGAATTCGGCGACTCCCCAGAGATGCGCGCCATCGGCGGCCGCGCTCTGCGTGAGATGACCCGCCTAGGCGCAAGCCCATACAGCATGTGGCGCGATGTCGCCTATACTAACGAGCAAGCGATTGCCGAAACTCTGCTCACCCTGGAGCAGCATCTGCAGCACCTGCGCGAAAACCTGCGCACACCCGAACTCCGCGAAGAGTTTAGCCGCGCCAACCGCTTCCGCAAGGGCTTGTCATACGCGAGCACGTAGGCTTTCCGCGCAGTAGCTGAAGTTATTAGCTCACGTAGTTGCTGGCTGACGTTGTGGACGAGTATGAGCAGACCTCAGCGGCTAAAGCCGCCTTGAAAGCCGGTCCCCTTACGGCATGGCTGAAGCCATGTTCTTCCGAGAGCGAAATTCTCAGCGGTGTCTGAAGCTACGCCCTCCGAAAGCTAAATTCTCAGAAGTGTCTGCAGCTTTGCTAAGCCTTGCAGAGCAGCTTAGTGCGCAGCCATCTGCTCCGGATCGACCTTCACCCGCTTTGGCGGCAAGCGCATGATCCAAACCAGCGGCGACAGGGCCAGCAGCGTAAAGGCAAGCAAGGCAAACGCATTCTTATACGCCAGCATGTTTGCCTGCCGGATCATCTGGTTGTACGCCGCGGCGATGGCGGAGGGCTGCGCCGCGGCGATGGTGGTTCGTGTTCCTTCAGCGAAAAAGTGAATATACTGCGTCAGCCCAATGCTGCCAGCGCTTATGTTAGAGGCGAGTCCCACCTGCTCAACCTGCGCTGACCGCGCCAGGAACGTCGTCAGCAGAGCCGTCCCCGCCGACCCGCCAATGTTGCGTGCGAAATTCGACAGGGAGGAGATCTGGTTGCTCTTTTCGCGCGGCACACCGACGTAATTAAGGGTGCTAATGGGAATGAAAATAAAAGGCAAGCCAAGCACTTGCAGCACTCGCCAGAATGTTACGGTTCCGAAGGCCGCGTTCAAGTCGAGCCGGGTCAGGTTGTACAGGCCGGCCGCCACGGCCAAGTAGCCCAGCATCACGGTTAGCCGGGGATCGGTTTTGCCCAGCGTGCGGCCGGCGATGGCCATCATGATCATCATGGCGAAGCCGGCGGGTGACAGCACCTCACCCGCGCGCTCGGCCGTATAGCCAAGCAGCACCTGCAGGTACTGCGGAATCAGTACGGTTGATCCAAACAGCACCATGCCGAGAATGAGTTGCAGGAAGACTGCCGTTCCAAAGTTGCGGTTCTTCAGCAGCTTCAGGTCGACAATGGGGTCAACGTGGTTCCACTCCCAAAAGACAAAGAAGACGAGAACGACTACTGCGATGATTGCGGTCAGCTGTATTTCGCCGGAGCCGAACCAATCCTTCTCCTGCCCTTTATCCAGCGTGAACTCCAGCAGCCCCACGCCGATGCCGACGCTCAAGAGACCGGTGAAATCCACCGGATCACGGCGTTTGGTGCGAGCGACGAGTTCGGGCGGATCCTCCACCATGCGGTTGGAAAGATACAGCGAAAGCAGGCCGATGGGCAGGTTGATAAAGAAAATCCAATGCCAGTTGTAGTTGTCTGTCAGCCAGCCGCCAAGCGTGGGGCCGATGGCAGGCGCGACCACCACGGCCACACCATAGAGCGCGAATGCCTGTCCGCGCTTCTCGACGGAAAATGTGTCGGCAAGAATCGCCTGCTCGCTCGGGGCGAGGCCGCCTCCGCCAAGCCCCTGCAAGATGCGCGCGACGATCAGAAGTGGCAGCGTGGGTGCCAGGCCGCAGAGCAGTGAACATGTGGTAAAGATGACCACGCAGGTCATGTAAAACCGCTTGCGGCCGATCCGGTTCGAGATCCACCCGGAGATCGGCAGAATGACCGCCGACGCGACCAGGTAGCTGGTAAGCACCCAGGTGGCCTCTTCCTGCGAAGCGCCTACAGAGCCGGCGATATGCGGCAGGGCCACGTTGGCGATGGAGGTATCCAGCACCTCCATAAAAGTGGCCAGCGTCACCGTCAAGGCAATCAGCCATGGATTGTGACGGGGCTTCCACTCCGCCTGATGCAATGTTTCCGCCATATCAGTATGCTGATATAGCGTATCAGGGCACTGATAAGGATGCGGCGAATGGCCAGCCCAAATCGGAACCGGGAACAGCGCAAGCTTTCCACGGGGATGAAGCGCATGCTCACCGGCTCGCGTACGCTGCTGGAAGCGGCGCTGGAGCGGGAGGGCATCACGCTTGCCCAACTGCGGATGCTTAACGCGCTCCACGAACACGCGCAAACTTCCGCCGCGGGTCTTGCGCGCCTGTGCTATGTCACGCCGCAGAGCATGCAGGCCGCTGTCATCCGGGCGGAGCGGGAAGGCTGGATTGAACGTGAGGCTTCACCGGCAAACCGCCGCATCCTGACCGCGAAACTGACTCGAAGAGGGAGGCAAGTGCTCAAGCGTGGTCTCGCACTCTGGTCCAGCATTGAGCAGGAGGTCTGGTCCGGTGCCAGCCCGCAAGAACTGCGCGCTCTCAACGACGCTCTGCTGGGCGCGCTTGAGCGGCTGCAGGAGATGCTGGACCGGAACCACGCCGGCCAACGCCTCGCACTTCAAAACAATGTGTCACGTAAACGAAAATCCAGCATAAGCTAGGCTCTACAGATGCCTGTCCTGGAGAAGCTAGCCATCACGCTGGAGGATGTGGAAGCGGCACGTGTGCGCGTGCGCCACGCAGTCTACCTGACACCATGCGGGCGTTCTTCCGCACTCAGCGAACTCACCGGCCAGCAAGTCTTCCTGAAGCTGGAAAATCTTCAGATGACCGGTGCCTTTAAGGAGCGGGGTGCGCTGAACCGCATTTCGTTAATGACGCCGCAGCAGGCAGGGCGTGGTGTTATTGCGGCCAGCGCCGGCAACCACGCACAGGGTGTCGCGTACCACGCCACCAGGCGCGGCATCCACGCCACCATTGTGATGCCAGAGCCGACGCCGCTGGTAAAGGTGACCGCTACACGGCGTTTTGGCGCGGAAGTGATCCTGCACGGTGCCAACTATGATGCTGCTTACGCTGAGGCGCGCCGCCGATGCGACCGCGACGGCTCGACCTTCATTCATCCGTTCGACGACGCAGACGTGATTGCGGGTCAGGGCACCATCGGCCTGGAACTGCTGGAGCAGGTGGACGGGTTGGAGGCGGTGGTTGTCCCGGTAGGCGGCGGTGGGCTGATCGGCGGTGTTGCCTGCGCGATCAAGTCACTCCGGCCGGCTGTGCGGGTCATCGGCGTGCAGACCGCGCGCCTGCCGAGTATGCAGGCGGCTCTCGATGCGGGCGAACCCATAACCATCGACGCGGCGACCACCATCGGCGATGGCATCGCGGTGCGGCGAGCCGGTGGCAAGACATTCCCCCTGGTGCAGGCGTACGTCGATGAGATCGTCACGGTCGACGAAGATGAGATCGCAGCCTCCATCCTTGTGCTGCTGGAGCGGGAGAAAACGTTAGCGGAAGGGGCCGGGGCGGCGGCTCTCGCGGCTCTTCTTCAGCGCCGCACCTCACTGCAGCCCGGCACACGAACGGCAGTGCTGGTGTGCGGCGGCAACATCGATGTCACGCTGCTCTCACGCATCATTGAGCGCGGCCTGGTGCAGGACGGTCGCCTGATCCGCTTGCGCATCCACTTGCTGGACCGCGCCGGTGCACTGCAGGACCTGACAAAGATCATCGCGGAACATGGTGTCAACATCGTCGACACGCTTTACAACCGGGCCTACTATGGCGTGAATCTGGGCGACACCACCATCGACATCACCATGGAAACGCGCGGCCGCGATCAGGCCGATGAACTGCTGTCCGTCCTCACCCGCAATGGCTACCGTTACAGCCGTGTGATCTAAGGGTGATCATATGAGCAGCACTGTTGTGCCATCGCCATCGCCACCGGCATCGGCAAATCGCGGAGTAGCCGCCGCGCAACTTCATGACGTCACGCACCGGTATGGTTCGCATCTTGCACTTCGCAACCTGTCGCTTACCTTGAACGCGGGAGAAGTGGTCGCGCTGCTTGGGCCCAACGGCGCAGGGAAGACGACGGCCGTCAAGCTGTTGCTGGGCTTGCTGCAGGCCTCGGAAGGTGAAGTGAAAGTCTTTGGCCGCAGCCCCAGCCAGCGTGAAGTGCGCCAGCGGATGGGCGCGATGCTGCAGGTGGCGCGCGTGCCTGAGACCCTCACCGTGGGGGAGTATCTTGACCTCTTCTCCAGCTACTACCTGCATCCGCTGCCGCCGGCAGAGTTGGTGAAAGCCACCGGTCTAGAAGGCATCGAGAAGCGGCAGTTCAAAGACCTCAGCGGCGGTCAAAAGCAGCGCATGCTGTTTGCGCTGGCCCTGTGCGGCGACCCGGACCTTATCTTCCTGGACGAGCCGACCGTAGGCATGGACATCGAGACGCGCCACAACCTGTGGAAGCAGGTGCGATCACTGGCGGACTGCGGCAAGACGGTTCTGCTGACCACCCATTACCTGGAAGAGGCAGACACGCTGGCCGACCGCATCCTGGTCATCGCGCAGGGTTCGGTGGTTGCGGAAGGTACGCCGGCGGAGATCAAGAGCCGCGCCGGAGGCCGGAAAATTCAATGCGTCACGGTGCTTACTGACGAGTTCATGCGCAGCCTGCCCGGTGTGCGCCGCGTGCAGCACACCGGTGCAGGGGTGACGCTGACCGTGGAGAACGCGGAGTCTGTCCTGCGCACCTTGCTGGCGCAGGATACGTCGCTGCACAGCCTGGAAGTCTCCAGCCCGGCGCTTGAGGATGCGTTTCTCGAACTCACACGGAACCGGGGAACGCAGGAGCGGCAGGCATGAGTACCGTAGCAAGTCCACTCACCGCCGCGCTGAAGCCCTACGTCAAGGAAACCAAGTACGAGTTTCTGCGCCTCTTGCGTGCGCGATCGTTTTCTGTCGCCACCATTGGCTTTCCCATCAGCTTCTATCTGCTGTTTGGCGTGGTCATGGCTTCATCGGATCATTCCGGATTTGACCGGGCAAAGTATCTGCTGGCAACGTACTCTGTGTTCGGCCTGGTTGGCTCATCGCTGTTTGGCTTGTGCAGCACCATTGCGAACGAGCGCGCGCAGGGATGGCTGGAACTGAAGCAGGCCAGTCCCATGCCGCCTGCAGCTTATCTGCTCTCCAAGCTGTTCACGGCGATAGCCTTCGGCCTTATCATCTTCAGTCTGCTGCTGCTCTGCGGATTGACGATGGGCCACGTTCATTTCACCCCGGTGCAAATTGCGAAGCTGGCCGCAACCGTGGTCCTCGGGGTGTTTCCGTTTGCTGCGATGGGCATCCTGCTGGCGTGTGTGGTGCCGCCTAACGCCGCCATCGGCTTCGTTAACCTGATCTATCTGCCCATGTCATTTCTTTCCGGCCTTTGGATACCCCTGGAAGCGCTGCCGAAGTGGCTTCGCACCGTTGCGCCGGTATGGCCCACGTGGCATCTGGGCCAGCTTGCCATCCATGACATCGGCTTTCCCATACGGTGGAGCGTCGCGGGGCATGTCTGCTGGCTGGCGGCTTTTTCAATCGTCTGTCTGGGTCTGGCACTCGTCCTCTTCCGGCGCAGCGCACAGAAGGTCTAGCACGCCCAGGACTCACCTTGAAGGTATCGTTAGTCCCGGAAGAGGTGAGGACACGCCTCAGCTTTCCTAACGTCCCCATGCTGCTCTTGCGCAATCTCTTTGGGGTCGAACTTGACTTGCGCCGCCGTGGCGGACCCTTTGTGCCGCTATCGCGCGGGAACCATTACTGCGTTTTCATCCACCTTTGGTATGCCGAAGTGGCCGCTCAGGTGCATCAGATCGAGCGGACGCAGTGTGCAATCGACTGTGATCACACTCATATTGCGGTCGCCACGCGTCAGCACCGTCACGTTGGTGACGTTTGCGCCCTGGTAGTGCAGCCATAGATCGGTCATGGTGCTCGCGGCCTTGCCGTTGGCGTTTACCAGATGCTTCCATCCCGCACCACGCATCTGGTCATCGATGAAGGCAAGCGCGCCGGGGTCATACCGTGCAAAGTCGCGCGCATGGAAGTTGTGCACCGTGATGCTGTTCAATCCGGCCACCACGCGGCGCGTCTCCGGGTCACTGCCTGCAAAGAAACCATCGGCAGCCTGCAGCATGGAGCGGTCAAAGGTGAACGATGACTGCGAACTGGCGCTGGCCATGACCGCGTCGAAGTTGAGCGGCGGCAGCGGAGCGCTGGATGGTGGCGGAGCCGCCACGGGAGGCGCCACGTTCTGGGCCGCGGGATCACCCACCATCTGCCCGGTCATAACACCGCAGAAAAGCAATACGCCTGCCAGCGCAGGCGCCAGATACTTCAGCGCACACGATTTCACGTTCGCCACCATGTTGTATTGGACACACTTTTCACGCTGGAGTAGCACGCCGCTCGGCCATTTTTCGTGCTGTTTCACTCCCGGAAAGAAGTGCCAGCCAAGTCACGGGCAACGGCGGCGTGGCGTAACGAGGTTGCGCTATGATGTGCCAATGAAGCTGCTGGGAAGGCGTCGCGCCCTGTTGGACGAGCTGGAGAAAAAGCTGCAACGCAGCATTGCGGAGATTCCAGCCGCGGTAGAGGCTGCTTTGCCGGAAAATGAGAATCCCGCGGAACGGATTGGGCTGATGGCTGTATGGATCGCCGGTGGCATGGGCGTTGTGGCCCTTGGGCTTATCGCCGGACGTGAGTTGCGCGGCCGCTATAAGATCAAGCGGCGCACCCCCTACGATTACTACGCGCATGCCGGAGACCGGAACCCCAGCCCGGAGTTTGGCGTCGGCATTTAGCGCCTGCACGCTTTCTGAACGATCCCGCATGTGACAGCATCTGACGGATAACGGACCTGAGCGTTCGTAAGGAAGGTTGCGTTCCCGCATGAGCAATCAGACCATCGCCTTCCTCTTCCCGGGGCAGGGATCGCAGACCGTCGGCATGGGCCGCGACCTCTCCACGAACTTTCCCGCCGCAAGGGCAGTCTTTGACGAAGCCGACGACGTGCTTGGCTACAGCCTGTCGAAGCTGTGCTTTGAGGGGCCGGAAGAGCAGTTGAAACAGACCGAATATACCCAACCTGCCATCCTGACGGTCTCCGTCGCAGCGGCCAGGGTGCTTGCGGAACATGGTGTCACGCCTGCTGTTGCGGCCGGGCATTCCCTTGGGGAGTACAGCGCGTACGTGATGGCTGGAACCCTGGCCTTTGCCGATGCGGTTGCGATTGTTCAGGCTCGCGGCCGCTACATGCAGGAGGCGGTGCCGCCCAACGGCGGTGCCATGGCCGCGATCCTTGGCCTGGATGCGGCCCGCATCGCGGACCTGTGCCAGCTTGCCTCCGACGAGCACAACGCCATTGTTGCCCCGGCGAATATGAATGCGCCGGAGCAGACGGCGATCTCTGGTGAGGCAGCCGCCGTCGCGCGCGCTATCGATCTTTGCAAGGAGGCGGGTGCAAAGCGCTGCGTTCCCCTGCCCGTCTCCGCGCCATTCCATTGCAAGCTGATGGAGCCTGCGGCAGAGCGGCTTGCCCCTGACCTGGAGCGTGCCGTCTTCAACGACCCCAGCTTTCCCGTAGCCAGCAACGTGGATGCGCGCCTGGTGACGCGCCGCTCTGAGGCGCGGGACGGCCTCATCCGGCAGGTAAGTGGTGCCGTGCGATGGACGGAATGCATTGACCTGCTGCGCGGAACTGGCGGAGCGACGATGTTCATCGAGGTAGGTCCGGGTCGCGTCCTCAGCGGTCTCCTGCGGCAAATCGACCGGTCGCTGTTGCCGCTTAACGTGGAAGATTCCGCCAGTCTGGAGAAGACCCTGGCCGCGCTGCGGGGCTAGGACGATGGCGCTGCTGGAGGTGGAGAACCTCACCATCAGTTTCTCGGGCTTGCAGGGGTTGGCTGTGGATGGCATCTCGTTCCGCATTGACGAAGGTGAAGTTCTTGGCTTGGTGGGAGAGTCAGGCTCGGGCAAGTCTGTGACCTCACTTGCCATTCTTCGCCTGCTCGCCCCGGGCGCGATTGTGACGGGCAGCATCCGCTTCGCCGGGCAGGACCTTCTCACCCTGCCGGAGCGGTCGATGCGCGCGCACCGGGGCCGCGACATCAGCATGATCTTCCAGGAGCCGATGACGGCACTCAACCCCTCCATGCGCATCGGCGAGCAAATCGGGGAGTGCCTCCGCGTCCATTGTCCCGGGCTCTCGCGGCGAGAGGAGCGCGAGCGCGTGCTGGAATCGTTGCGCGCGGTAGCCCTGCCCGACCCGGAGCGCCGCATCCGCGACTACCCGCACCAGTTCTCCGGCGGCCAGCGGCAACGCATCATGATCGCCATGGCCGTGGTTAACAAACCCCGGCTCTTGATCGCCGACGAACCCACCACCGCGCTCGATGTCACGGTGCAGGCGCAGATCCTCCGCCTCCTGCGCACGCTTCGTGACCAGCACAGCCTCAGTATGCTGTTCATCTCGCATGACCTCGCGGTTACAGCGCAGACCGCGGACCGCGTGGCGGTCATGCAGCGCGGTAAGATCATCGAAACCGGCCCGGCGGCGGAACTGTTTCGCCATCCTCAGCACCGGTACACGCAGGCGCTGCTTGCTGCTGTTCCCACGATGCATATGGACCGTTCGCGGCCTCTTGCCACTGTGTCCCAATCCGGGACAACCCCTGTCCAATCTTTCAGTTAGGATAGGTAGGTTCCGCGCGCAGGCGCTGACAAGGCCAGATGCGCGCGCTGATACTTTCTGACATTCACGGCAATCTTGAGGCTCTCCAAGCAGTGCTGACGGCAGCCGGACCGTGCGACGCGGTGTGGAATCTGGGCGACGTCGTCGGCTATGGTGCCAGCCCGAATGAGGTGGTTGCCACCCTTCGTGCCGTGGTCACGCTAAGCGTCCGCGGCAACCATGACAAGGTTTGCGCGGGTATCTCATCCGCGGCACACTTCACCAGCGGCGCGCGCGACGCCGCCCTGTGGACGATGGATCACCTTTCCCCAGAGTCAGCCGAGTGGTTGCGCGGGCTTCCCGGCGGGCCACTGCTGACCCTGAACGGCAGCGCGGCGCTCTCCCACGGATCACCGTTGCACGAGGATATCTACATTCTGAACATCCGGGATGCCTGGGCACCGCTGCAGCAGATGGTGGCGCGCTGCACCTTCTTTGGCCATACGCACGTGCAGGGTGGGTTTGGATGGGCCGATGGACGATGGTTTGAGACCAGGCCGCAGCAGGGGCGGGGCAACCGGACCTCGCAGTGGACGCTACATCTGGACGACGGGAAGCGATATCTGCTGAACCCAGGCTCGGTGGGCCAGCCCCGCGACTGCGATCCGCGCGCGGCCTACGCGATCCTGGACAGCGAAGCCAACACCATCGCCTTTCACCGGGAACCGTACGACGTGGATCTGGCTGGCGGCCGCATTCTGATGGCAGGGTTGCCGGAGCGGCTGGCGAAACGTTTGCGAGACGGCCGCTAATCCGGGCAGTACTACGCCGGGTCCCGAATCTCATGCAGCTTCATGAAGTTGGTGCCGCCGATGCGGCTGGCGGTGCCACCCACGATACCCAAGACCTCGCGCGGCTGCACGTGGCCCAAGCGGGTCAGGGTTTCCTCCGCCATTTCGATCTGGAGGTCTCCTCCGCCGAAACGGTCTACCTTGATCGGGTAGACGCCCCACAGCATCATCGTCTTGCCGATTACGTTGTCGTCGGTAGAAAGCGAAAAGATGCGGGTGTTGGGACGGTACTTGGACATCAACCGGGCCGATGTGCCGCTCTCAGTGAAGATGGCGATCGCGCTCAGGTCGAGGTCATCGGCAGAGAGCGCCATGCTCTCGCAGATCGTCTCCGCCACACTTAGCTTGAACGAGCGCTGGCTGCGCGGGGGCAGTGGCATGGTGGCGCGCTCCATTGCCATCTGCGCTTCGCTTTCCACGATGATCTTTGCCATCATGGCAACCGCCTGCACGGGATACTTGCCGGCCGCGGACTCCGCAGAGAGCATCACGGCATCGGTGCCATCGTAGACGGCGTTGGCCACGTCACTGACCTCGGCGCGCGTAGGACGCGGGTTGTCGATCATGCTCTCCAGCATTTGCGTGGCGGTGATGACCGGCTTGCGATAGGCCAGCGCGCGGCGAATGATGTGCTTCTGGATGGCAGGCACCTTTTCCGGCGGCACCTCCACGCCAAGGTCGCCGCGGGCCACCATCAGGCCGTCGGTCTCCTCCAGAATTTCTTCCAGATTCTCAATGGCCTGCGGCTTTTCCAGCTTGGCAACAATCCACGCATCGCAGTTCAGTTGCGCCATGCGGCGGCGGGTGTAGCGAATGTCCTCCGCCGTGCGCACAAACGAAAGGGCGAGCGCATGAACGTTCTGCGTTGCGATGAACTCGAGGTCCTCCTCGTCTTTTTCAGTCAACGCGGGAACCTTGACCGGAATGCCGGGCAGATTGATGCCCTTGTTTTCGCCAAGAATGCCGCCGTTCACGATCTCGCAGACGATATCGGTCCCTTGCACCTCCGCGACCCGGAGTTCAATCAGGCCGTCGGAGAGCAGGATGGCGTCGCCCGGGCCAAGATTTTCCGCAAGTGTTGGAAAGACGGTGCTGACCTTCTCCGCCGTTCCTTTCATGGCGTTGGGTGTGATGACGAGGCGCTTGCCGGCCTCCAGAAGCACGGGCTTGCCGTCTACTAGTTTGCCGGTGCGTATCTTTGGCCCCTGAAGATCGGCAAGAATGCAGATGGGCTTGCCTTCGCTCTCAGACACGATGCGAACCATGCGGATCAGCTCTGCCTTTTGTTCGTGCGACCCGTGAGAAAAGTTGAGGCGAGCCACATCCAGGCCGGCGCGTACGAGTTGGCGGAAGACGGCTTCCGTGGAACAGGCGGGGCCGAGCGTCGCCACGATTTTTGCGCTGCGGCCGGTGCCAAGCATGTTGTTGCGTTGTGTCATCGTTCCCCGTGGGCCAGCCATGCGTCGCAGCCTGGTGTGCCCATTCTAACGTTGCCGCACATCTTCTACGGCAAATGGGACGGGAGAAGGCGGAACCCGGTCACCGCCCAGGCTGCGTTGGCTGTGCAGATGCTTCCGTGGAGCCGCGGCCCATCTCTGCGTTCAGCTCCGCGCCGCACAGCACTGCAAGCGACGTCAGGAAGAGCCAGATCAGAAGGACCACGCCGGTGCCCAGCGATCCGTACACACGCGAGTAGTTGGCAAAGCGCGTGACATAAACGCCAAACAGCAGCGTGGAAACAAACCATGTTGCCGTGGCCAGTGCAGCGCCAGGCAGAACCGTCCGCCAGGACGGCGGCCGCGGCACACCGTAGCGGTAGATCACCGCAACCACGCCTGCGGTCGCACCCAGCGATGCTGCCCACCGGATGGTGTTTGCTGTGCGGTAAAGTCCGGCGTCCCATCCCGTCGGCGAGTAGTGCATCAGCGCGAGCAACAGCAAATGCCCAAAGATGACGAGCCCGCTAGCCAGCGCCAACGGTGCCAGCGCAACCGGCACCAGAAGGTATGACTGCAACTGCTTACGCACGCCTCCCCGCCAGCCGGTACCCCAGCAATCCTCGCTCAAGTTGTAGGCCCGTCGAAAGCCTTCCATCAGCGTGGTCAGCACGCTTGACGCTCCAAACACGGTGGTCGCAATCGCTCCAAGAAAGACGCTGATCGACGCTGGAGATCCTGGCGATGCTGTGAAATATCTCTCAAACAGCGGTACCACGCTGGCCGGCAGCGTGCGGTCCAGCAGCATCTCCACCTGCGCACGCAGGGGTGCGGCGTGAGGCAAGAGCGCGACAACAGCGGCAATCACACCGGCCATGGGAAATATGGCAAAGACGGCGGAGTACGCCGTCGCTTTGGCGGTGGTCAGGCAGTCGTGCTGAAAGGCGTTCCAATAAGCAAGACGCACCCGGTCGGTGAAGCGCAGACCGCCTTCGCCGAGCGCTTGTGCTCTGCGCGCGTTTGCTCGCAAGGCCCCGCGCAGATCAGCACCCGCATGATTCTTGCGCTCCGTGGTTGCGTCCACACCGTTCACCTCTTCAGCATAGCGGCGGGGACGCTTCGCGCGCTGCGTAGCCGTTTCAACTGTAGCCTTCCTCCGCTGTTCAACGTCCAAATGGGTATGCGTCACCGTTTGCTCGCGCCTCTTTGCACCTTGTCCCTTCTTGCGTGCGCCGCGTCTGCGCAGGTCTCTGCCCCGGCAAGCGCGCCCGCAACGCCCACGCTGAACGTCACAGTGAACCTGGTGGTGGTGCCGGTCACGGTGCGGGACAACAAGGACCGTCTGATCCGCACATTGGGCAAGGATGACTTTACGTTGACGGTGGATGGCAAACCGCAGCCGATTCGCTACTTTGACCGCGAGGACGACGTACCGTTGACGGTCGGCTTGCTGGTCGATGTGAGCGGCAGCCAGCGCACTGTCCTGGATGCGGAGCGCACCGCGTCGTCGGCCTTTCTGGATGGCATGTTGACGCCTGACCGCGACCGCGCCTTTGTGGTGCAGTTCGGCCACTCCGCCGATCTGCTCGCCGACGTCACGCCGTCCGTCCCCAAGCTCCAGGCGGCGCTGCAGAAGATCGATGCGGACACAGACCGGCCCAGTCTGCACGACTCCACCGACCCGCAGGACACCTCGCAGAACGGCAGCAACGGCAGTGGAAGTGGTAGCGGCACCAGCAATAACGGAGGCTATGGCGGTCGGCGTGGAGGTGGTTCGAGCAGCGGGCGCAGCAGCTACGGAGGTGCGGGAACGGTGCTGTACGACGCCGTTTTCCTGTCGTCGGATGAGGTGCTGAAGAAGGCTCCTGCGGCGAAAACAGGTTCGGGAGCAGGCCAGGCCCGGAAGGCCCTGGTGCTGCTGACTGATGGCGATGATCGCGGCAGCAAAGAATCGTTGACCGCTGCCATTGAAGCGGCGCAGCGGAATGATGTCGCACTCTACGCGATCTACTACAAGGGGGAGCAGCCGCACGACTCCGGCTACAGCCGTGGCGGCGGAGGGTTCCCAGGTGGACGCGGCGGCGGTGGGCGCGGCGGATACCCAGGCGGTGGCGGTGGGTATCCCGGTGGTGGCAGCGGTGGCGGCAGCCGCGAGCGCGTGGACGGCAAGAAGATTCTGGAGCGCATGGCCGACGAGACCGGCGGCCGGGTGTACGAAGTAACAAAGAAGACACCGCTGAACGAAATTTACCGCCAGATCGCGGAAGAACTTCGCAGCCAGTACCGCATCGGCTTTTCGCCCGCCAATACAGACGAGGGATACCATAAGATCGCGGTGGAGGTGCCGAAGGAGAAAAAGCTGATCCTGCAGGCGCGGGATGGGTACTATACCGGCGCGGCGGCCAAGTAACCCATCTACAATCGTTTAAGCGGAGGAGAGATCAATGGGATTACAGCAGTTGAATGTTACGCTCCCGGACGACATGGCTGAGCTTATCAAGACTAAAGTTGTGTGTGGCGAATACGCTAGCGAAAGTGAGGTCATTCGCGATGGGTTAAACGCACTGCTCATACGCGATAGGGCTATGGAAGATTGGCTCAACCTCGAAGTGGTTCCCGCTTGCGACGCCCTGCATGCCAATCAAGAACGGGGTGTTTCCGCGAGCCATGTGCGCGCCCGGCTGGCCTCCGAGCATGATCTGGCGCTAGCGAGCTAAGCTGTTGCGCGTTGTCTTCACGCCCGAAGCCGAAGAGCAGCTTGTTGACTTGTACCGCTTTATCGCGAAAGCCTCGTCTGCGGCGATCGCGCTTTCCTACACCGATGCGGTTGTTGGCTACTGTGAAAGCCTGACTACATTCCCCAATCGCGGCATCAGGAGAGACGACTTGCGTCCTGGACTGCGGATGACACACTACCGAGGTCACACCAGCATCGCTTTTACGGTGCAACCTGACTTGGTCGAGATCATTGGTGTCTTCCACGCCGGGCGTAACTATGAACGCCTGCTTCCGGAGTGGTGAGAGCCTTAACAAGCGTCGGTGCGCCCATTTAGGCGTTTCAGCAACAAGGCTTTATTTTGGCAACTCGTCTGTGGGCAGCGGATCGTTGTAGATCCTGAACCGTGCTCCTGACAGCCGTCTCAACTGCTGCTGTTCAGTCTCGGCGATCAAGTTCCATCCTTTTGACTGACCGCATGGGTAATTCACGTCCGTAGCACCTCTAGCCTGAGCGGGGCGAGTTGCCGACCTAGGGATCGGATCCAGAAATAGCAGATACTCCCCACCCAGGTCTGGGTTTGTACCCTTGTCAAGATAAAAGCCGCCGCTATCCCGATAGGTGAAGACACGCATGCGAAGCGGAGGCTGACCCTTGTAGGCAGTCCTGACTTGCACGGTGTAAATGGTCCAGGAGTCGTCAACATCTGACCAGTGATTGTCGGCTGCTAAGACCTTAACGCGAACTACCCACTTCGAATCGCGGAATTCCTGAGATATCGTCGTTCTGGCATACATCACGCCGTTGTAGCTACAAAGGGCACATAGACGTGACGCAGTCATCGTTATCGAGGCTAAGACAAAGATAAATCTGACAAACGACATCAATCCTCATGGCTACATGTTCTGAATGATTCTTGCAGCAAATTCGCTCGTCTTGGCCTGCGTAGCGCCGTCCATCTGTTTGGCGAAGTCAGCGGTGACGTACTTTTGACGGATGGTTTCCTGCATGGCGCGTTCGATCAGGTCCGCCGCTTCCGCCCAGCCAAGCAGTTGGAAAAGCATGACGCCGGAGAGGATGACGGAGCCGGGGTTGACGACATCCTGATCGGCAAGGCGCGGCGCGGTGCCGTGCGTGGCTTCGAAGACGGCGTAGCCATCCCCGATGTTTGATCCTGGAGCGATGCCCAGGCCGCCCACCTGCGCGGCGGCGGCGTCGGAAAGGTAGTCGCCGTTGAGATTGGTGGTGGCCAGCACGTCGTACTCGGCAGGCTTCAGCAGCAGGTCCTGAAACATGGCATCACAGATACGGTCGTTCACCAGGATAAGGCTCTTCCACTTGCCGCCGCCGTGCGTCGGGCCAATAGCCGCGAGCACCGCCTTGACTTCCGCGACAATCTTGCCGCCAAAGCTGGCGGGAGCGAAGTCGAGACCCGGCTCGACGATCTTCGCCAGCGCTTCCGGCGTAAGGCTTGGGTCTTTGTCGAGCGCGCCGAAAATCCAGCTTTCCCGCTCGGTGACGATTTTGTCGCGAAATTCAGTGGCCGCGACCTCGTAGCCCCACTCGCGAAAGGCACCCTCGGTGAACTTCTGGATGTTGCCCTTGTGCACGATGGTGACGACCTTGCGTCCGTGGTCCACGGCGTATTGCAACGCGGCTCGGACAAGGCGCTTCGACCCCATGACGCTGATCGGTTTCAGACCGATACCGGCGTCGTCGCGCAGGCGTTTTTTCGTGTTGCCAAGGAGCTCCGTGTTGACAAACTCGCGCAGTTTGACGGCGTCCGCAGAACCTTCTTTGAACTCGATGCCTGCGTAGATGTCTTCAGTGTTTTCGCGAAAGATGACGACGTCCACGCCGTCGGCGTCCTTCATGGGGCTGGGCACGCCCGGATAGTGCTTGACCGGACGCACGCACTGGTACAGGTCCATGGTCTGACGCAGCGTAACGTTCAGGCTGCGGATGCCGCCGCCGACCGGCGTGGTGAGCGGCCCTTTGATGGAGACGCGAAAGTCGATGCAGGCCTGCACGCTGTCCTGCGGCAGCCAGTCGTTGTGCAGCCGGTAGGCCTTTTCGCCGGCCAGAATCTCGTACCACTCCACGCGCCGCTTGCCGCCGTAGGCCTTTGCCACGGCGGCGTCCATCACCGCGCGTGCGCTCTTCCAAATGTCGCGGCCCGCGCCATCACCTTCGATGAACGGGATGATGGGTGTGTTAGGCACGGTGTAGGTGCCGTCCGCGTACGTGATCGCCTGGCCTGCGGTGGGAACGGCGATGCCGTTGTAGCTGGATTGCATGATGGCTCCGGGATTGTGGAGTACTTATCGAGGGTAAGTTTAGCGTATGCCCTCACGCCTTTTCACGGCAGAGCCATGCGGGACCAGGGCCGCGAGATTCTGGGATCGAAAGGAAAGCAGGTCCTTCGACTACGCGCTGGCGCGCTTCGCTCAGGATGACGAGACAAGACATGTTGCTGTACGGTTCGATGTACAGTGAGCACATATCTATGAAGATTCTCCGTACTGCTCTGCTATTCGTGTCAGCATCTGCCATGGCGCAAGGTATTGACGTAACAATTCCACCTTCGCTGCACGGGCATCTGGTGCTTGTCTTTGCGAAGAGTGATGCGAGCGAGCCGCGCATGCAGATGGATGAACAGTACCGGTCGGCTCAGGGCTTTGGCGCGGATGTGGGGATCGATGGCGCGCCTCCAGCCAGCACGATTACGGTCGATGCGAAGACCTTCGGGTATCCCCGGCGTTCGCTGGCGGATCTGGATGCGGGCGATTACTTCGTGCAAGGCGTCTTCAACGTGTACGAGCAGTTTCATCTCGGGAGCGGCAAAACGGTGTGGTTGCCGCCGGACCGTGGCGAGGGCCAACACTGGAACCTGAAGCCTGGCAATCCGTACAGCAAGCCAGTCAGGCTGCACTTCGATCCGAAGTCTCCGGCTGCGGTGAAGATCACGCTTGATCAAGTCATCCCCGAGATCAAGGGGACGCCAGCCGACCCGGAGGTGATTGCGATGCATCAGCCCGAGGCGAAGTGGCTGAAGTACATGCGATTTCGCAGCGAAAGGCTGAGCCAGTTCTGGGGTCGCGACATGTACCTGGGCGCATGGGTGCTGCTGCCGGATGGCTTTGATGAGCATCCGAGTGCGAAGTATCCGCTGGTTGTCTGGCAGGATCACTACAAAGCCGGCATGGGTCCCGCGTTCACGGCGAGCGCGCCCAAGGCAAGCAGTCCGCGCGCTGCGGCTGGATACCGCTTTTTTCAGGACTGGACGACAGGCCGCCTGCCGCGGGTCATCATGTTGTTTGTGCAGAACGCCAATCCGTACTACGACGATTCCTACGTGGTGGATTCAGCGAACGTAGGGCCGTATGGCGCCGCCATCAATGATGAGCTGATCCCTGCGGTGGAGGCGAAGTACCGCGGCATTGGGCAGGGCTGGGCGCGTACCACGGCGGGCGGTTCAACCGGTGGATGGGAGAGCTTAGCGACACAAATCTTCTACCCGGACCGCTACAACGGCACGTACACGGCCTGCCCGGATCCGGTTGACTTTCATGGTTATCAAAATATCGATCTATACAACGATGCCAATGCGTTTATGCGCAAGGGTCCCTTCGGCTCTGTACCCATCCCGGCAGACCGTCTGCCGGATGGGACCATCCTCGCTACCACCGGCGACGAGTATGCCTTTGAGTATGTGCTGGGCACGCATGGGCGCTCGACCGAACAGTGGGACATCTGGCAGGCGGTCTACTCGCCCGCAGGTGCAAATGGTTATCCAGCGGATGTGATCGATCCGCTGTCCGGACAGATCAACAAGCAGGTGGTGCAGTACTGGCACGACCACTATGACCTGGCCGCGATCCTGAAGCGCGACTGGGCGACGCTGGGGCCGAAGCTGGAAGGCAAGATTCACATCGCGGTAGGCGACGCCGATACGTACTTCCTGAACAACGCCGTGCACCTGCTACAGAAGCAACTGGACGCCACGACGAATCCGCATTCCGATGCGACCTTTCAGTACGGCCCTGGCATGCCGCATTGCTACACCGGCGGACCAGCGGAGTACACCATGCAGCAGAACAATGCGAACTGGCCGCAACGCGTTCTGCCGCTGATGACGGAGCATATGGTGGAGACCGCGCCGACCGGGGCGGACGTGAAGAACTGGCGCTACTGAGTCCGGCGGGAAATTGCGCACCGCGCGCCGTAGATACGGAACAACTTGCCGCTACCACGGTTGCGAGATCTGCACGTGAAAATTTCACACGAAGCGGTCTCTGTGCCATTGACGGTCGTTGTTTGAGACGCATAAGATTGCCGCCATGAAGAGGCGTGACTTCGTTAAAGGAATGGCCGCTGCATCGGCTGCGGTCTCCACGGCACTTGGGCAACAGAAGGCTCCACCCCAGGCACAACCTGCTGTTCCAGCAACAGGCACGGTTGACCAGGGGACCGCGGCTGTTGCGCCGAACATGGCGTCCAGCCCGGGTGCGGCCTCGCGCATGCAGCAGATGGCGCAGTTTCATACGCCCAATATCCCGGTGACGGTGCCCGATATTGTCGCTGTGACCGAGGTGCGGTATTTCACACCGGCTCGCTACGCCACGCTTGTGCACTTTTGCGAGGTGCTGATGCCACCCGGTGAAAGCTACCCGGGTGCCGTTCAGGCCGGGGTGCCGGAGTTTCTCGACTTCCTGATCGGTGCCTCGCCGGCGGAACGGCAGGCTATGTACAACAACGGGCTGGACCGGCTGAACGCCGACTCCATGAAGGAGTGCGGCATGGCCTTTGCGAAGACTGACGCGAAGGAGGCGGACATGGTCATCAGGCCGCACCTGAAGGCGTGGATCAACGACCATCCGCCGAGGGAGACGCACGAACGTTTTGTTGCCCTTGTTCACCGCGATATCCGCACGGCGACGATGAACTCGCCGATGTGGGCATCGGCTGCGGAGGCATCGGGTGAACGTACACCCGGCGTGGGCCTGTACTTCGCTCCCCTTGATCCGGGCATTGAAACGTGGGTGAGCCACGGTGTTGCGAAAACCGCCGCTCCGGTCACCCGGCATGCCCACGCATAAGCATTCGCGCGAAGTACAGAAAAGAGATAAGCAATGGCACTAAAGAAAGTGGATGTCCTGATCATCGGATCGGGTCACACCGGCGGCCTGGCCGCAAAGCTTCTCACAGCAAAGGGCATCTCGTGCACCATGCTGGACGCGGGCCCCATGATTAACTGGGAGCGCGACCGCACGCTGAAGCCGGCCAGTCAGCTACCTTTTCGCGGCCTGGATGCGCCAGGGCGTCATCCCCATATCTTTCAGGCTTCTGAGTTCAGTGCCAATCAGTGGGTCGATGAGAAGGTGATTCCCTACAACTATCCGCCGGGGCAGCAGTACAACTGGGTGCGGGTACGCAGCGTGGGCGGACGCTCGCCCTATTGGGGCCGGCAATCGTTTCGGCACTCGGATTACGAGTTCAAGGCAAAGGACCACGATGGATTCGGCGACAACTGGCCCATCT
>CAXTXE010000021.1:0-69801 GCA_964248165.1 uncultured Terriglobus sp. | reverse complement strand
CGCCCGGGATGCGCTGACGCACTTCATCCTCATTGAACCCCCCCAGGCCATTCGTCTGCCCGGCCTGCCCGCTGACTGCGACCGCTTTTGCCCCGCTGCTGTCCGCCGCGCCCAGATTGGCCAGCGACGGCAGCGTCGCCGCGCCCTCCGCTCCGCCGCCCGCCGAGGCTACTTCTGTATCCGCATCAGTCGTTCCGTTGGCGCGGAGGGATTGCAGCCCACGGCCAAGCGCCTGCGTGTCACCGCCCAGCAGCGCAGCCACCGCTGCATTGTTGCCGGCCGTCTGAGCGGTGCGCGCCGCCGCCCGCGACGCAAGCTCCAACGCAAACGTGGCTGAGCCGGTGTGTTGTGCCGCATTCAGCAGCACCTCCGCTGTTGCCGGCGCAAAGGCCGCGAACTCCGCTCGCAGAACATACCGGCCATTGCGCGGAATCAGCAGGCGGAAGCTGCCCGTGACGTCCGTTGCCGCAGTATATTTGCGGCCCGTCAATGTATTTGCGGCAGTCACGGTCACGCCCGGCAGAGGCACGCCAGCGGGGCGTTTGCCGTTGCTGTCCGGCGTTGTCATGGATGTCACCGTGCCGGTGATGGTGCCGCCCTGCACCTCTGTTCCAACCTGCCCGCCGGTGGGCTGGGTCACCGGGGCCGCTGGCAGGGGCGCGGGCGCGGTTTGCGCGTGCGCCGTTAGGGCTCCTGCCGCAACAGCAGCAAGCGAGGCACGCAGCAATCGATGGGAAACGCGCACGAGACCTCTCAACAACGTTTCAGCGGTAGGGGCTACTGGAAAGACGGCGGAGAACTCCCAGATGTTTCGTTTACCGGCTGCGCGGCCGGCACCATTTACTGAGGCGGAGCGTCGCCCGTGGCAGCGCCGCCCGGGCCACGGCGTCCGCCCGCAGGCCGTTCGATCACGTGGAGGTCCGTCGGAACAAAGACGCCGCCCTTCATTGACCCCGTGCCGATCACGTTGTCCCCTACCTTTACATCGGCCAGCGTGATGGCCTCGCCGTTCTCGTTGGGAGCGGCACCGCCCGCATTGCCTCCACCGTTCCCGCCGTTCCGCCGTCCACCACCGCCGCCGCCGTAGGCACCACCGCCTAGCGCAGCCATGTCCAGCCCGGCAGCAGCCAACGCCTCTCCGTTGGGACGGCCGCCGCGATGCAACGATGTTGTCTCGTCCAGTGTGATGGGCTGCGAGACGTGATCCGATCGCATAACCGTCAACTGCGTTTCGTTGATGGCTGTCACGCGGCCAGCGATGTAGGTTTTGCCCAGATTCGCCTTTGCCTTCGCGACTTGCGCGGCGCTCACGTCCGCCAGCATCATCGCGTGGATCTCATGCTTGTCCGCGTCAGGAATGCCCATGGCCATCACTTCATCGCCGGGCTGAATGGCCGATACCGTCCCCTGTTGCCCATCGCGGCGCACGCGCGTGTTTTCTGTGGCAATCGCGGTCCAGGTTTCGCCTGCCTCCGTCTTAAACGTGACCGTGCTTCCGCTCACGGCCGTCACGGTTCCGCGAACCCCACCGCCGCGGCGTCCGCCTTGCTGTCCCTGACCTCCGCCCTGGCCGCGCTGAAAGCCTCCGCTCTGCGCGTCGGGCTGCGATCGCTGATCGCCTCCTGCCGTCGGGTTCTGCGCGTGAACGGCAAAGACAAAGCGCGCTCCAAGAACGGAGCAAAGCAGGGCAGATTTCCATGGGCGGCGGGTCATCATAAGGTTCCTTCACGCGAATACCGCGTGTTGTTTCAGACGAGATTCCGACAGGAAAGACGCGGCACACGGCTAAAGGTTTACGCGCGCACGGTGGCATGTGGCACCGTTGCGGTCTGCAACCGTAAGCCGGGGAAGCGTACGCTGGTACACTCGTCACCACTCCACCACCGCGACGCATGTCCATCAGGAGACGCATGGCCACAGCAACCTCGCCGCCGCCCAGCACCACCTTCCGGCCTTTCGTTCCGTCAGCGGAAAGCCGCCCGGAGCTGACCTTCCGCGCCGTTCTCTTTGGCGCGCTCTTTGGAATTCTGTTTGGTGCGGTCACGGTCTATGTCGGCCTTCGCGCAGGGCTTACCGTCGCAGCGTCCATTCCCATCTCCGTATTGTCTATCTCCATTCTGCGCGTGCTTGGACGGGCGTCCATCCTGGAAAACAACATCGTCCAGACCACGGGCAATGCCGGGCAAAGCATCGCCAGCGGCGTCATCTTTACGCTGCCCGCGCTGATCTTTCTGGGCTTTGACCTGGAGTACGCGCGCATCTTTACCCTGGCGCTCTTCGGTGGATGGATCGGCGTTCTGTTCATGATTCCGCTGCGCCGCCAGCTGATCGTGGAAGAGCATGGCCTTCTGCTCTACCCGGAGGGAACCGCCTGCGCCGACGTCTTAATGGCGGGTGAGCGCGGCGGATCGTTCGCGTCGCGCGTCTTCCTTGGTCTGGGTCTCGGCTCGGTCTACACCCTTTTTCAGAATGAGAATCTGCTCGGTCTCTGGCCCGCGACGCCCTCCAAAGACTTCAATCTTGGACCGCAACACCTCCTGCGCGGCGGATCGATCCGTGCCGACGCCACGCCTGAGTACTTGGGCGTAGGCTACATCATCGGCATCCGCATCGCGGGTGTGATGCTTGCAGGTGGCGTCTTCAGCTGGCTGGTCTTGATGCCCGCCATCTACTTCTTTGGCGCGCATCTCTCCATGCCGCTGTATCCAGGCACCGTGCTCATCCGCGACATGAGCCCGAGTGACTTGTGGCGCACGTACATTCGCCCGATGGGCGCGGGCGCTGTTGCCGCCGCCGGATGCCTCACCCTTCTGCGCACACTTCCGACCATTGCCACCGCCCTCACCGGCTCGTTGCGGGCAAAAAAGAATGCCGCGACAACCACCGCCGAAACGACGGACCGGGTCGCGCGCACCTCCCATGACCTGCCCAACTCCTTCGTCTACGGCGGATCAGTCCTGCTTGTCGCCATTATGTGGGCGTTTCTGCAGTTCAAACCTGTTCCCGGCGCGCAGGTCGGTGCGCTCGCCAACCTTGCCGCCGCTCTGCTCATCGTCGTCTTCGGATTCCTCTTCGTCACCGTCAGCGCTCGCATTGTGGGCATCGTCGGATCGTCCGCAAGCCCGGTCAGCGGCATGACCATCGCGACCCTGATGGCGACGGCAGCAATCTTTCTTGTTAAGGGATGGACCGCGCCAGCCTTTGGAGCGCTGGCCATCACCATTGGGGGCGTGGTGTGTATCGCGGCCAGCAACAGCGGCGACACCGCGCAGGATCTGAAGACCGGCTACATCATTGGCGCAACGCCATGGAAGACGCAGCTTGCCGTCATGATCGGCGTCGTGGTCTCCACCTTTGTCATTGGCCTGACACTGAACGGGATGAACAAGGGCCTGGAGAGCTTTCGCCGCATGCCAGCACCCATTGCCGTTAACCTGCAATCCCTGCCGGAGGGCCTTCAGGACAAAGGCCTCTTCCCGCGCCCGCACATCGCCCTGGTCGACCCCGCAGACAACAGCAAGCGCATCGACGTGACCGATGCCACACGTTACGAACTGATCAACGCCATCGGATCGTCAACGATTGAAGATGGCAAATACCTCCTGAACCGGGCTACGGGCAAGCTGGAAATCCAGTGGGTGCAGGGCATTGGCAGCGAGAAAGCCGCCGCTCCGCAGGGCCGCCTGATGGCAACGGTGATCAACGGCATCCTCTCGCACAAGCTGCCATGGTCGCTTGTGTTGCTGGGCGTGGCGCTGGTCATCGCCGTCGAGCTGATGGGCGTCCGCTCGCTGACCCTGGCTGTTGGAGCTTATCTTTCCATCGCCACTACGCTGGCCATCTTTGCCGGCGGTGTTGTCCGCTGGATGGCTGATGCCGCCATCGCGAAAGCCCGCGCGCGCGATGCCAGGTTGCGGAACGAAGAAAGACTCAGGAAACTACTCGAAAGGTCCACTCCAAGTGCTGTGAGCTTCACGGTCAGGGCAGATGGTGAGCCTCGCGAACCAATCTTCTCGGAGCTTTCCTTGAGCGAACAGGAGGCAGCGTTGGCTCGTCTGGAAGCGCCATGGACTGCACGACCTACACTGGACGAGCAGGAAGCAGCGCTGACCGGCAATGAGGCGCTAACCGACCTCGACAACGACGAGATCAGCCCAGGCTCACTCTTCGCCTCGGGACTGATCGCGGCCGGCGGCATCATGGGCCTGCTCGGCGTCGCCATCCGCCTCTACGAATCCGCGGCAGAGAAGACCATGCCACGCTTCAGCGAACACAACCTGCTGCACCGCGATCCTGTCAGCGTGCTGATGTTCGCGCTGCTGGCCTTTGCGCTGTATTACTTCGCGCGCAAACCACTGGAAACCAAATGAGAAGAATTTGGCCACTATTCCGCGCTCCTGTTCAGCACCGCGTTATGTGCGGAGGTGAGTGCTTGCGTTTACCGTGTTTTCCTGTACGCGCTCTTCCCGGCTACCATGGTGCGTATGTCTCGTGAAAAGTCTGCAATCGCGACGTCAGGTGCTCCGCCTGCCATTGGCCCATATTCGCAGGCGGTTCGCTCAGGCGACCTCCTGTTCTGTTCCGGCCAGGTGGGGTTTGACCCAGCAACCGGCAATGTGGTGGACGGCGGCGTGGAGGCTCAAACCGAACGCGTGCTTGCCAACGTGGATGCCGTCCTGAGCGCAGCAGGTCTGAGCTTCGCGGACGTGGTGAAGACAACCGTGTTCCTGAAAGACATGGCGGATTTCGCCGCAATGAACGCCATCTACGCGCGAAGCGTTGCGCCAGAGGGAGTGGTGGCTCCCGCGCGCTCGACCGTGGAAGTGGCACGGCTGCCAAAGGATGCGCTGGTGGAGATTGAGGTAATTGCACGCTTCCCGTAAAGCGTCGTGCGTGCCACGGGACGCGTCTAATCGCAGGAGGATATGACCCATGGCTGAGACAGCGAGCACGACGGGACGCCGCGTACAAAAGACTGAACAGGAATGGCGCGATCTGCTGACGCCCGAGCAGTTCCACGTGATGCGGCAGAAAGGCACCGAACGCGCCTTCTCTGGTGCTTTGGCGAACAATCACGCGGACGGACTCTATCACTGCGGGGCATGTGACGCGCCGCTGTTCACGTCGGAGACGAAGTTTGAGAGCGGTTCGGGATGGCCCAGTTTCTATACGCCCGTATCGGCGGACGCGATTGAAGCCATCGAGGACAATGCCTACGGCATGCGCCGGGTTGAGGTCGTATGCGCTAGCTGCGGGTCGCACCTTGGGCACGTCTTTCCCGATGGGCCACGCCCGACAGGTTTGCGCTACTGTATCAACTCGGCGTCACTGAACTTCGAAGAAAAGCAATAAGGCCGTCTTCGCGCAGGCGCAGCCTTTTCACGATAGGGTGAGAAAGGCATGAACTCCGCCGCGGAAGTATCTCAGCACATTGATGAACCCCCAGTGCAGCGGCGCATCTTTGCGGCTGCACTGGCCATTCGCGTGTTGTACATTCTGCTGGCACACACGTTTCGCATCCGCCCATCGGACGATCATTTTGAGTTTGGCTGGGAGATGGGACGCATCGGCCGTGCACTTGCCACCGGCTATGGCTACAGTGATCCGTTCACCGGCCATACCGGGCCCACGGCATGGACGCCGCCGCTGTACACGCTGCTGAGTGGCGGGGTATTCAAGCTGTTCGGTGTGTACACGCGCATGTCGGCGTTTGTTCTGCTGACCATCAATTCATTGCTCTCCGCCTCGACCGCCGTGCTTGTGTATGAGATTGGATGGCGCTGCTTCAACCGCCGCGTCGCGCTGTGGAGTGCGTGGCTGTGGGCGCTGTACCCCGCCGCCATGCAGTATGCGGTGCGATGGGTGTGGGAGATGTGCGCGACGGCGGCTGTGTTTACGGCCATTCTTGTGCTGACGTTGAGAATGCGGGGAGCAGGGGAAATCCAGAGCGCGGACGGCTGCGCGCCGTCATGGCAGCAGTGGTCTGCCTTCGGCCTGCTTTGGGGCGTACTTGCGTTATTGAATCCCACGCCGCTGCTGATGCTTCCTGTCACAGCGATCTACGCGTTGCGCGCAAACGGCTTCACATCCGCACGTCTTCGCCACGCGGCGCTTGCGGGACTTCTGTTTCTGCTTACGCTGGCGCCCTGGACCGCCCGGAACTACGCCGTCTTCCACCACTTCATTCCTTTACGCGACAACTTTGGCGCGGAAAACTACGAAGGCAACGCGCCCTGGTCCACCGGATTCCCGTGGGGACGCACGGTGCCGCTGGAGAACCGCCGCGTCCTGGTCGAGTATGCCGCCATGGGCGAGCCGGCCTGGGTTGCCGATCGCGGGGCAAAAGCGAAGGCCTGGATCCGCGCGCATCCCGGACAGTTCGTGAAGTTAACCATCAAACGAACGTGGATGTATTGGGCGGGCGTTCCAAAATCGGTTGAGGAAGCCGGCGTGCTCGAGTACGTTCGCCTGATGAACTTTCAGTTCCTCTCGCTGGCTGGCCTGCTGGGAGCGGCGCTGGCGTGGCACCGCCGCGTACCCGCCGCGAGGCTGTTTGCGGCGGCGTTCGTTCTGCTGCCGCTGCCGTACTACGCCGTCACCGTGCAGGCGCGATTTCGTCACGTGCTGGAGCCGCTGATCTGCGTGTTGGGCGTCTACCTCTTCCAGTCCGCCGAAACGAAACAGGATCAAATCATGGCACCGAAGCAGTAACTTCACGGCTTGCGGTTGCCATCGTGAGTTGATGTAACGAAGTCCCGCTATCCCTTTGTTTTGTCCTTTGAGCCTTCATCGTGACTCTTCTCGCGCGGCTTTACCGTCGAGCGGACGACCATGATCTTGTTCAGCATGTCGAACCAGAACGGCGCTCCAAGCGAGATAGCGACTGCCGTGATCAGCCAGCCAAGCGCCGTATTCGCGGCATGTTTAGGGCTCGAAACGATACGGTTCCAATCGTCAGCGCGCCACCCCAGCGGAACGCCGATGTTGTTGACTTCGGCCAGCGCACGCCGGGTATCGGCGATCCTGTCCACGGTCGTCTCGTCCTTGTTCACCAACGGCTCTTTCGCTGACTCCGCGGCGGCAACGATGGAGGCGCGCATCGTGGCATCCTGTGAAAGCTGCCGGACAAAGCTTGTCGTGCTGGCGTTCAGCGCGCAGGCGATACACAGGCCAATAACAAAGAGCATCCACTGCGTCTTGTACTTGTACCATCCGGAAACGCGATCCATGCCGCTGTTGAACCACTCTTCCACGGCACTTTGCATCTTTGCCGCGTCGTTGCCGGCCATGTTCATCATGGCCACCAGCGGCTTGCCAACCTTCTCAGTCTCCGTGGTGTCCGCCAGTTTCTGCACAGCATCCTTGAAGCCTTTTGTCAGAACGATGACCTCATGCACGACGGGTGCGGGCTGAGCGCCGGTGGGGGACGGCGCCTCAGAGTACGGTTCCGCGATGGACCCCAGCAGCGCCAGCGCGAAATTTCTCGACGGAATGTACGAGGGGAGCTTGCGGGTCTTGCGTGGATCGAACTCCCCTTCAAACAACCCGAAAATCTGGCCATGGTTATAGACCTTTGACACCAGACCACTTGCCGCGGGGTCGCTCAGCAACGTGGCGACACCCTTCAGCAACTCGCGGCCGCGCATGTTCATAAAGGAAAAGATCATCTCGTGAAGGGCGGTGGCAAATACGCTGAGCAGAAGAAAGATAAATACCGCGCCGATGGCAATATCCAGTACGGATGATCCGAACATAGTTAATCCTCACTAACTCCGCGTCGCATAGCCATTCTGGGCGCATCACAGAACGGCATGCCAGGAAGTGCTGCACTTATAAGTCCGCCCAAGCCATCCGTCAAGCACCAAATTTTCATCGTTGAATTTACAAGCCAGTACCAACGCCGCGAGCTCGCCGGCACAAGCACCTGCACCGCACAGCAGCAGGAATACTAATCTCGAGCGATGCGCGGGCCACGGTTCGGGGATGGCGACCGGTACCATGAAGGGGCTGCTATGCCATTCGTCCCGCAGACTCATACGCGTCACGTTTCCGCGGAAATCTCCGCGTCCCGTCTTCGCGCGAATTACACGGCGCTGCGCCATGCAGCGGGAACCGCGATGGATGTGCTGGCCGTCGTCAAGGCGGATGCGTACGGCCATGGCGCGGCGCAATGCGCCCCTGTGCTGGCCGCAGCGGGCGGGGAATGGCTGGGCGTAGCCTCGGTCGAAGAAGGTGCGTCCGTGCGGAGCGCGCTCGGTATTCTTCCACAGGGGATGGTGCCGCGCGTCCTTGTGATGTGCGCTCTGTGGCCGGGCGAGCAGGCCGCATGTCTTGACCGCGGGCTCACTCCCGTGGTCTGGGAACCGTATCACCTCGACCTTCTGGAAGCGGAGGCGCGCCGCCGAGGTCTGCCTGCACGCTCCCTCCCGGTCCACGTGGAAATCGATACGGGCATGGCACGGCAGGGCGTTGCTCCCGGGCCTCTGCTCCACCAGCTTCTGGCACGTTTCGCGCCGGGGTCACCGCTCCTGCTGGAAGGTGTCCTGACGCATCTTGCGTCCAGCGAGTGCACAGGCAGCCCGCAAAACGCCCACCAAATGGTGGCGTTCGCCGCAGCGTTGGAGCAGGTGCGCCAAGCCGGCCTGCGACCCTTGATCGTCCACGCAGGCAACACGTCTTCACTGGATAGCGGGTTTGTTCCTCGCGAGCTGCCCGCGCTGGCTTACAGGATGGGTGCAAAGGCGATGACGCGTGCGGGTCTGGCCCTCTATGGATACGCGCTGCCGCTGGAGGGTTCTTCACCGGGAGTCGCGGAATCTCTGAAGCACGTGATGAGGTGGACGGCGCGAGTGGCCGCCTTGCGTGAGATCCAATCCGGGGACACCGTAGGCTACAACGCCACCTTTACCGCGCCACACGCCATGCGCCTGGCGCTGCTGCCGGTGGGCTACGCGGATGGATTCCGCCGCGCACTCTCATCGAGAGACAGCCACGCGGCGGGAGCGGTGCTGCTGCATGGCTCCCGCGCACCCATCGTTGGCCGCGTGTCCATGAATCTTTCGGTCGTGGACGTGACTGCCATCCCGGACGTCCAGACCGGCGACGAAGCCGTTCTGCTGGGTGAGCAAGGCACCAGATGCATCACTGCGGAAGAGCACGCCCGCCTGGCAGATACCAGCGTCTACGAGATCCTCTGCGGCATTCACAGCCGCGTGCCCAGGGTGGTTGTGGATTAGGGTATACACGGCACGGCAGTGGCAGGACGCTTCCCGGAAGAAGCGCTAAACGCCGAGTTCCGCGTGGATGGCATTCGCGATGGCGTCCGCGTGATGGCGCATTGCGGTCTCATCCTCGGCCTCGATCATCACGCGCGCCAAGGCTTCCGTGCCGCTGTAACGAATGACGACCCGGCCTGAATCCGCCAGTGCCTCCTCGGCCGCGCGGATGCTTTCAGCGATGAACGGAATGGTCTCAAGCGGCTTCTTTTCGCGTACTTTTACGTTGACGATCACCTGCGGGAAGGTCTTCAAGTCAGAAGTTAGTTCGCCTAACGATCTGCCGCTGCGATGCACGATGTCAAGCACAAGAAGCGCCGTCAAGAGGCCGTCGCCAGTTGTGCTTTTGCCGGTGAAGAGGATATGCCCGCTCTGCTCGCCGCCCAGCGATGCATGGGTCTTCTGCATCTGTTCCAGGACATACTTGTCGCCAACCGGCGCGCGCAGCATGCCGATGCCGCTGCGCTTCAGCGCGGCTTCCAGGCCCATGTTGGACATCGTTGTGGCGACAACCAGGTCGTCGTGCAGCAAGCCACGAGCCTGCAGGTCGCGCGCCGCCAGCAGCATCACGGCGTCACCGTTCGCCACGTTGCCGTGCTCGTCGGCAAACAAGGCACGGTCCGCATCGCCGTCAAAGGTGATGCCAATGTCGGCCTTCTCGTCCAGCACCATCTTCGCGACGACCTCCGAATGGAGCGCCCCGCAGCCCTCGTTAATGTTGCGTCCATCCGGGCTGGCGTTGTGGATGCGGACCTCGCCCTGCAAATCTGCAAACAGTTGCGGAGCAACCACCGAGGCAGCACCATTCGCGCAGTCGATGACAACGCGTTTGCCGTCCAGCGAAAGTCCTTGGACGGAACCAAGCAGCGAGCGCACATACTCGGCGCGGTCACTCTCCTCTACCGCTGGCGGTGCTTCCTCGCTTGCCTCCTCAACATGATTGCTGGCCAGTTGCCGGAATATCTCATCTTCAATGGCAAGCTCCGTCGCGTCCGGCAGTTTGTAGCCGTCTGGGCCGAAGACCTTAATGCCGTTATCCTGCCATGGATTGTGCGACGCGGAGATGACCACGCCCGCGCTGAAGCCGTGTGCGCGCGTCAGAAAGGCGATTGCCGGTGTGGTAATCACGCCCGCGCTCTCCACCGCCGCTCCGCCACGCCTCAGACCGGCGCTGAGCGTCGCGGCAATCCATGCGCTTGACTCCCGCGTATCCATGCCCAGCACGATGCGTGGCTGCCCGCCCGGAGCGGTGACATGGTGAGCCAGCGCGACTCCCACGGCATGGATAGTTTTCTTATCTAACGGTGCTTCACCAGCTACGGCACGAATGCCATCGGTTCCAAAAAGCTTTCTCATGCGGTATGGGGCCGGTCCTGTGGGGGATGTTGAACGTGAAGCACGCGTGAACGGAATTCACCAACGGCAAGCCGCGTGACGATCTCTTCGCCCGCGCTCACCTCCGCGGACGAGCGCAAGAGCTTTCCATCCACGCGAAAGGCCAGGGCGTAGCCACGTTGCAGAACGGCGGTGGGGGAAAGCGTGTGAAGGCGTGCCTCCGCCGCCGCCATGCGCTGGCGCGGTCGCTGCATCAGCAACGTTCCCGCACGCAGCAGACGTTCCCGCAGCCGTTCATTCCGTGTGTTGGCCAGAAGTATCCCGCGGCCGATCTCCTGCTGTTGCAGGCGGGCGGAAAGGCTGCGCAGCCGTGCGGCACGGTCCTGCAGCAGCGTATTCGCCACCGCTTCCAGGCGAAATCGAGCCGTGTCGATGCGTTGTTCCCGGCGCGCGATGCTGTCGCGCATGCCCGCAAATGCCGCGGTTGCGGTTACGCGCGTAAAGCGTTGCCGGGCGTGCATCTGGTGGAAGCGAATGCCGCGCAGCAGCCGGGCTTCCAGCGCCTGCACGCGCTCCTCCACGCGGTGTTGCGCCGCCGTGATGAGCTCTGCCGCGGCGGAGGGCGTCGCAGCGCGCAGGTCGGCCACGAAGTCGGCAATCGTGAAGTCCGTCTCATGCCCGACCGCGGAGACCACCGGCAAGTCTGACGCGGCAATCGCGCGTGCGAGCGCTTCGTCGTTGAAGCCAGCCAGGTCCTCAGCCGATCCTCCGCCACGTGCAATCACAATGGCATCCACGCGGTGCGTCTGTGAGGTGTTGAAGTAGCGCACACCGCGCGCAACGTCACCGGGGCAGGTTGGACCCTGCACCGCCGCGGGAAAGACCAGGATGTTCAGGCAGCCATGACGCCGCCGGCAGACCGCGGCAATGTCGCGCAGAACAGCACCCTGCGTGGACGTGATGACGCCAATCGTGCGCGGAAACGCGGGCAGCGGGCGTTTGCGTTCTGCCTCGAACAAGCCCTCAGCGCGCAGCTTCGCCTTCAGTTGCTCAAATGCGATCTGCAGGATTCCTGCACCGCGCGGCTCCAGAGATTCGGCGATGAGTTGAAGCTGGCCCCTGCTCTCAAAGACCGAAACGCGCCCGCGCACCAACACCGCCAGGCCGTCCTCCGGGCGAAAGCGCAACAACGAAGCCTGCTTGCGGAACACCACCACAGGAAGCTGGGCATCACCATCGCTCAGCGTGAAATAAAGATGACCCGAAGCCGCAGGGCGGCAATTGGAGATTTCACCCTGCACCCAAACGTCGCCATAGTCATGTTCCAGCCGGCCGCGCATCGTGCCGACCAGTTCCGCCACGGACCACAGCTTGCGTTGTGTCCCGGCAAGGCGGGGTACAGCTTCAGCGGGTTCTGGTTCTGTGAACAGCAAGCCAAACTGCCCGGCGCGGTCAGGCACACGTTCTGGCTTCGGCTGCACCCGCGCAACGGCCCGCCGCCGGATGAGTTGCGCGAGCGATCCCGGTGTGGACTCAGGTGCCGCCATGCTGTCCTGCTCTACTCCGCGGAGGGAGCGCCGGTGAGCTTTTGCGTGGCGATTTCCGCAGCGGCGGACTTGGGGTTCTTGTCTTTGATCTGCGCGTACAGCTTCTTCGCCTCGCCAGCCTTTCCTTCGCTCTCGTATAGGCTGGCTAGCTGCAACTGCGCCAGGCCCGCCGGAACCACGGTGGAAGGCTTGTCAGCGATCTTGTTGTAGAGATCGATGGCCTGCGGATCGCGTCCGGTAGCGTGGTACAGACCCGCCAGCGACAGCTGCGCCAGCGTGGCAATATCGTGGTTCCAGTCACCGGCGGACTTCTTCAGCAGACGTTCCGCAGTGGCGTTGTCCCCGGTCTGCATGGCCGTAACGCCCTGAAGATACTGTGCGTTACGTCCCCCTGGAGTCATGCCGTAATGATCGGCAACGGCGGCAAACTCCGCGTTGGCGGCACGAGCGCGAGCTTCCACGCTTGGAAAACTTTTCACGCTGGGCGGAACGGGCTGATCCGGAGTGTTCACGGGCGTATCAAACGTCTCCATCGCCCCGGCCAGAGCGGCACTGGCAGCGTTGGAGCGGTAGCTGTATATGCCTGCGATGACGGCAATCAGGCCGATCAGGGCAACAACCCCAATCAGTAAAGGGAGCGCCAGCGCGCGATTGTTCTGTATACGGTCAAAAAACGCTGTGCTGCTGCTGTTGGTGTTCACGGCCAACGGACCGTTCTCCCGAACGGCAAGGGGCGTGGTGCGCGTGCGTGTGGTTGTTTCCAAGCTGTAAATCCTTTGCGGGCGGCCAGAAATGCCAGCCAGGGTAGCGGGCGCGAATAAGCGGCGAGTCACGCGTGCGCCATGATGAAGTGTACCAGCGCGGTAAAAGCCGGGGCAAAAGTGCTCCCCCAAAGGCGACCCGCAGCCCTTTCCGGCTGCTGCTGGTGGTTCCCGGCTCAATTACCTGTGAGGCGGATCAATGGGCAGGGGTGGACCGTGATAGACGACGCTCTGGCCCGTTTGGTCCACAATGGGACCGCTATCCACCACTTCAAAATCGCTGCCCTTCAGGTCCAGGTTGGAGAGGTTTTCGCCGCCCCAGCGCGGATCGTCATCGCCAGAAATCAGCCAGTTGGCCCCGTTGTCCGCCAGAAACAGGCCGTAGGTTTTCAGGCATTCGAATACTGCCTTCTGCAGGGGGGTAAGGCCGCTGCGCGTAACGCCGGCCTTTAACCGGTAGCGCTGCCCCATGACGGCACCAACGGTAAAGAGATCTCCGGCCGCGTGGGTTGCCGGCGGAATGAAGTATCCGCCCTGGTGGCCGCTGCGGGAGTGTTCGAGCGTAACGCGGAGCGCATGCCGGATACTTCCACTCGCAGCCTCGTCATACCGCAGCAGGCCGTAGAGGATGGGCAGGCCAGCAGCGTCGGCAGAGGTCCAACCGTTTGGCCGTTTGCTGCCACGGGCGTAGTCCCACCGCGAATACTGCACACACTGCAAACCGCCATCTGGTGCGCGCGATACGCCGAACAATTCGTGGGCCAGACCGGTCGCTGCGTCGTAGACCAGGACATGGTGGTCGGCTCTCGGATCGTCCGCATGTTCGATTTTCGCCTTCGCGACTGGCAGCGGATCGCGCAGAGAATCACTCTCGTCCTTGTAGGCATCGGGAGCAAAGCGGACGCGCGTCATCACGCCAGGATCAATTTTGGAGTTCACCACGGACCACGGAATGGTCGTGTCCAGCCGCAGGCCGTAATTGCCCTGCCACGTGCGGACGTGCTCGTCCACAGTGTCCACGCGGCTGGGCGCGCCGTTGGCTCCGTACCCGCTGGGAATCAAACGGGTATCCACAGGCAGCGATGTGACCGGCTGGTTGTAGGCGTAGCCCGGGCCCATCAGAATCTTAGGCAGCGCGTGTGCAGGCAGAGAAACCGGTCCAGACGCAGTCTGTGTGGGCGCGCTTTCTGCTGGAGGTGAGCTTTCAGCCGCAGCTGGACCCGCCGGTGGCTGCTCCGTCAGCACGCCCGCGTAGGTCTTGCCATCGATGGTGATGACCACGCTCCTGGTTGCGGGTGCAGGTGCCTGCGCCATGACGGCAAGCGTACAGAGAGCGAGGAAGCTGCAAAGAATCTGTTTCATCACGTGCGTGCTATGACAAAGGTACAGGACCGATGGCCATATCTGCCATGGCATGCCCATGGGGCGGAGAGCGGGTGGTCCCGTCCTGGATGACGCGGGAATGCGCGACGAGACGAGCTTATCGCCAGTATTGTTCTTCCGTCACGTGCTCCATCCACTCCACCACCTTGCCGTCCAGGCGTTCCTGTACCGCAATGTGCGTCATGGCTGTGGTGGCAGTGGCTCCGTGCCAATGCTTCTCGCCGGGAGCGAACCAGACCACATCTCCAGGACGAATCTCTTCCACAGCGCCGCCTTCGCGCTGCGCCCATCCGCAGCCTGCGGTGACGATTAGCGTTTGTCCTAGCGGATGCGTGTGCCACGCGGTGCGCGCCCCCGGCTCAAAGGTGACACTGGCTCCGGCAACGCGCGCTGGGTCCGGTGCCTGAAACAGCGGGTCGATGCGGACGGTGCCGGTAAACCAGTCCGCCGGTCCCTTGCCGGAAGGTTGCGATCCTGCGCGGGTGATCTCCATAGTGAGGTCTGATGCTCCGCGCCAACAAACGGACGGCGCTTGCCCGGCGGCTCGGCAGCCGCTACCCTGCTGAGAGGAGCGTCTCGCGCCATGTATGAGGATTTCCACGTAACGGACAAATGGACCGGCGAAGACCTGCACTGTGTCTGGAAGGCAACCATCGTGGCTATCGCGACGCGCCACGCCGACGCCACGGACATACGATTCGACGTAAGCGGCCGCGCCATGTGGATCGCCATGCCCAACATCGCCTGGGTTGAAATGAAGCGCCGCGCCGGGCACGTGATCACGGACTACGCCGCCGTACAAGCAGCAGGCCTCTACCTGAAGACGATGATGGAAAGCGGCTACGACAACGGCCGCGAAATGTACACCATGACGGTAGACGAAGTGCTGAATAACGTAAACGCGGTCGTCAATGAAGCAGGCAGCACCCTGAATTTGCCCTTGCTGCCCGTCATCAACGACGACGTCAAGCCCGAGACCTACGCCGGACATCTGCCCGAAGAAGGCCACACCCCGCAAAACGCATAGCACCCAGCACGGAGTATGCTGGACCTCTTCCTGTGAGGCCTGATGTCCAAGCTGAACCGCGACGCTTCATCGCCGCACTCCTGGGTGCCCCACCTTCACCGCGCAGCGGTTAAGGTGGGTTCTTTAGCTTCAGGAGTATGCTGGACTCTCTGCTACGGGAGCGCCAAGCCGTGCTTCATCGCCGCAACTTCATCGCTTCGCTTGCAGCCGCCACGTTGCTGACCAGGCAAGCCTTCGCCGCATACACGCTCTCCCGCCAGCGCGCCTTTATTGGCACCACCGGCAAGGAAGCTCAGGGCATCTTTGTTGCAACTTTTGACCCAGCAACGGGTGAGTTTACCCAGCCGGAGATTGCGGCGAAGTTTTCCGGCAACGATTCAATGGCGCTGTCACCAGTGAACCAGCGCCGCCTGTATGCTACGTGTGCGGTGGATGGCATCGCGTCCGTTGTTGGCTTCGACATCGTGGACGGGCCGTCGCCGCTGCGGGAGATCAACGTGCAGACGGCCAACGGAACCATCGCTAACTACCTGTCACTCGACCCCTCAGGCCGCGTCGCCATGGAGGCGAACTGGGGCAGCGGCAGCGTCAATACCTACCTCATCGACAACACAGGCGCACTCTCCGCGCCGGTGGAGCACATTGAGTACGGCGACGCGGACCACGGCCCCGCGCCCGCGCAGCCGCACAGTCGCTGCCACTCCATCCTGGTGGCCCCAGGAGGCCAGTTCGTTCTGGTCAACGACTACGGCGCGGACCGCATCCGCATCTACCGGCTTGACCACGCCACGGCAAGGCTGACGCCGCACGATCCACCCTTCTGGAAGGCCGCACCCGGCTCCGCGCCGCGCCACCTCGTCCTGCACCCCAATGGCAAGTGGATCTACAACAACAACGAGCTGACCAACACGGTCGATCTGCTGCTGTGGGACGCCGAAGCGGGCATGCTGACCTTGCAGTCTTCTGTCTCCACGCTGCCTGCCGACGCGCCGCCCAAGTGCCGTGCCGCAGACATCATGCTCTCACCGGATAGCCGCTTTTTTTACGGCAGCAATCGCGGCCTCGAGAGCTTTGTTGTCTGGGCGGTGCAGCGAGACGGCACACTGCGGCAGATTCAGTTTCTTAGGCAGGACGGCGTAGAGAACCGGCAAATCCGGCTGGACGCAACCGGTCGCTGGTTTCTTGCCGCCAACTTCCGCAGCGGCGATGTCGCGATCTTCCCGCGTGACGCAAGGACCGGTCAGCTGGGCCCGCAGCGCAGCGCCATGAAGCTGCCGGGCGCGTGCTTCGTCCTGTTCGCGTAGGCATGTTCGTCCGCCGTCTCAGCGTCGAGTACCTCAGGCAAGACGGCACGGTCGCACCCTGCCCGGTCAAATGGATCGACAGCTTCGCCATGCGCAACTTCACAAACGACGCCATCTTCGACGACACCTTGCCCATCGCCGACGGACTGATGGAAGCTGGTCTGCGTATTCCTCTTGACCTCCTGCGCGAACGCATGGAAGATTGGTTCCGGCGCAAAGGATATCTCAAGTTGAATGAGTTCCTGCACCTGCGGGAAGCGAAGTTATTGGAGGTAAATCGATGGACCGGACAAGCAGACGGCAACTCCTTACCAACACGGTAGCGGCAGTCGGAGCGGCAAGTATTGCCCTCAAGGCTGAAGCGCAAGAGAACGTCACTGCCTCTGGTCCGTACTTTTTGGCTGCACAACAGGGCCACGCTGGAAGTCCGTGGTCTATCCATGGCGGACCGCCTTTCCTGTCCAAGGTCGCAGGCAAGGACGTTAATGGCCGCTATGCTCTTGTCGAGATCAACACGCCTCCTGGCCGAGGTCCGGAACTCCATGTCCACACTCATCAAAATGAACTCTTTTTCATGCTTGGAGGCAGCATCGGCATCCAATGTGGTTCTGACAAAAAAGTTCTGCAGACAGGTGATTCCTACATGGCACCCATGAACGTTCCACATGCATTCGTTGCGCTAGGAACAGCACCGGCTCACATTCTGAATCTCTTCGATCCGGCAGGGCAGATTGATCAATTCTTTCCAGCGTACGTGCATCCATTAAACATGGGCGACCCGCCAGATCGCGAGGAAATGGCCGCCGTGTATGCCCGTCATGGCCTAAAAGTAGTGGGGCCGCCACTCACGGCATCAGACTTCAAGATTTAGCGTTGGTGTGAGCAGTTTATTCGTTATAGTGCAGCAAACTATAGACATCCACGTCCGGGAACTTGGCCCTTCCCTTGAGAAAATCGAGCTCTACGGCGAACGCCACGCCCGCGATTTCGCCTCCAAGTTGGCGTACAAGCTGAACCGTTGCCTGCATGGTGCCGCCGGTAGCCAGCAAATCGTCCACGATGACGACGCGCTGTCCGGGCTGGATCGCGTCGAGGTGGATTTCCAGCAAGTCCGAACCGTACTCCAGGTCATACGTCACCTTTGCGGTGGGCGCGGGCAGCTTGCGCGGCTTGCGAACCGGCACGAATCCGGCGTTCAGGCGGTATGCCATCGCCGGGCCAAAGATAAAACCGCGCGCCTCGATGCCAAGCACCAGGTCTACCTGCTTGCCGATGTAGTACGCGGCAAAGGCGTCGATCATCTGCGCGAAACCCGCCTTGTCCTTCAGCAGCGTCGTGATGTCATAGAAGAGTATGCCAGGCTTGGGGAAGTCAGGAACGGTCCGGATGAGCGCCTTCAGCGGCTCGCAATTAATCTGCTGCATGACACTCATTGTAGCGAGCGGTAACAGTGCGGCAAGGTTTACCGGGTAGACAGGCACCGTACTTTTCTGGATTTCAGCAGCGGTCCACCATCTCCACTCCTGCAATACTTTCCTCTCCTGCGCAGTTGCTCCAGAGAGCGCTGGTTGTACGTTGCATCGTGATGCGAAGAAGATATCGGTGCTTCGGTTCCAGTAACCCTCAAACTCGTACTCGCCAGCGACAGTACACAGCGGGCCTGATAGTGGAACGGTAAGGTTAAGTTCCTCATGCAGCTCCCGCAAGGCAGCGGCAGCGTCCGTTTCACCCTGCTCGACCTCGCCGCCTGGTGCTGCCCAGAAGGTGTACTCACCATCGCTTCGCTCGATCACGAACCGCAGCAGAAGGACTCGCTCAAACTCGTCCAGCAGCAACACGCGCGCAGAGCGCCGCTGCCGCAGGGGCAGGTTCAGAAAGCTCCCTCGATCACAAACGGCTTCAGCGCCTCCGCCTCGTTCTCCTGCAGATCATGCACGCGGACGCGGTCTACCCGGCTGCCGCGCGACCCGCGCTGCAAAGCATCCTCCAGAGCCTCAATCTGCTCCGGCGTGCCCGCAGCCACGGCTTCGACGTGGCCCGCATCGGTGTTGCGCACCCATCCCCGCAGGCCCAACGCGGCGGCTTCACCATGCACAAACCAGCGGAAGCCAACGCCCTGCACGCGGCCCTCGATTTGATAGTGCCGGACAATCAGCCCATCACTCACGAGGCGCGTCCCCGCAGGTGCCGCAGGACTTCATCCGCCACCAGACGCGGCGTTTCGCGTTGCGGAAAGTGGCCTGCACCGTCCACCAGAATCCGCTTGTAACCGTTGGTAAAATACTTGCCCGACCCATCCGTCGTTTCGGCCAGCACGCACCGGTCATCAACCCCATGCAACGCGAGCGTAGGAACGCCCAGCGACGTTGTACTGTCCAGACGCGCTTGCAGCACAGCGTACGCGGGGTCCTGCTCCGCGTGGCCCCAGCGCGAGCGGTAGCTGTGCAGCACCACGTCGGTAAAATCCTTGCCGGTCCAACTCTTCGCGGTTTCGGCGAACTCGTCCGGCGTGTACCACCCCGCTGGACTCCACGTATCCCACTGCCGCTTGCCGTAGGCAACTGGGTCGGCGCGAAATGTTTCTTCTCCCGGCTTGGAGCAGAGATACCACTGGTACCAGTACGCTTGCGCTTGCGCGATGGGAGGCGGCACGGCCGGACCGGGCTGATAGGGAACGGAGATGGTGACCAGCTTTTCCAGCCGTTTAGGGAACAGAGCCGCCAGGACATAGCCGGTACGCGCGCCCCAGTCATGTCCCACGAAGTCAAACGTCTCCAGCTTGAGCCGGTCCGCAAGATCAATGACATCCTGCGCAAATGCTACCGGCTGGCCGGTGCGGCGCGGCTTGCGTCTCAGCAGCGGAGAGCGGAACTGCGACAACCCATAGCCGCGCAAATATGGCGCAATCGTGCGATACCCAGCACCATGCAGAACGGGCAGAACCTTGTCCCACGTGCGCGGCGAATCAGGCCACCCATGCAGCAGAATCAACGGCTTGCCGTCTGCCGGACCGCCCTCTTCATACACCAGCTTCAGCGTTGCTGTCTTAACTTCACCAACTCGCATACGTTCTTTGGATGCAGGCGGTCGTGGTGAAATGTTAGTAGGCCCAAATCACTTGTGCATCAAGAGATCAGCGCTGTGATGAATTCTTTGTTCGGCTGCGCAAGCCTGCCTGCGCGATCTACGGCGTCGTATTCAGCGAATCAGATAAACGTAAGCGTCTTCAACATAGCGATCACCAATCGACTGGCCGCCAAGCCTCATGCCATTGACGCTGAGCGTTCCGCCAAAAATATTGCGCAGCGACATCACGAAACGATCGCGCATGCGCAGGATGACGATATTCGGAGCAGACCATGTGAACTGCGGTTGAACCGCATTCGCCACGCGGGAGTGTGCCTCCAGCTTTGAGTCCGAGTCGAAGGCAGGTGACGCGATGAAAAGACGGGGTTCGTCATAGTCGCTGGTCTTGGCCCACAATGCTACGGCAAGATCGATGCCAGCCTGGTCAAGGGCCTTAAGAACTTTGTCACCAGCGGCAACGTCGAACCCTACCAGTGTTGAGTCAGCCATAGGAGTACCCCTTCGTTCCGGTTTCCAACTGCGTCCACCATCGATTCGGCATCAGCTCGTTCCCAAATCCGATACCGGCTGACTTCGTTCCATTCCTGCACAGTATCCCATCTTTGACCCAGGCCTGGAAGCCGTTGACGGGCGGCCTTAAGTTCCTGTTCTAAAGCTGCGGTCTTGAGAAGCAGGGTGAGATCGTGACTATAGGAGTCGTTCACTCGCTTTTTCTCGGGGAACTCGTGTTCCTGTACTGACTTGGCAATGCACGCCTTGAGCGCACATTCAACCACGTAGCCTGCCAGATAGTACGCACCGCTGAAGCTCTCTGCTGCAAGCAAACGTTCGGCCTCATCGAGGCGCAAATGAGCCATCATCTGGAAGTCAAGTCTGTTCATCGTCCTACGCGCGGCTCATGTATGCGCCTTCCGCCGTGTCGATGCGAATCTTTTCGCCCTCGTTGATGAACGCGGGTACCTGCACTACAAGGCCGGTCTCCGTCTTGGCGGGCTTGCTTACCGAGGATGCCGTCGCCGACTTGATGCCTGGCTCGGTCTGCACCACGGTCATTTCGACGACATTGGGCAATTCAACGCCGACGGGCTTGCCATCGATAAAGCTGATATCCACCTTGATATTCGGCAACATGTAGTCGACGGCGTCGCCCAGGATGTCGCGGCCAAGCGATGTCTGCTCGTAGTTGTTCATGTCCATAAAGATGTACTCGTCGCCATCGTTGTACAGAAACTCCATCTGCACCTCGTCGACAACGACGCGCTCAATGGCATCGCCGGAACGGAAGCGATGCTCAAACATGGCACCCGACTCGAGGTTGCGCAGCTTGGCCTGGATAAAAGCGCGGAGGTTGCCGGGGGTGCGGTGCTCCACGGCAAAGACCGAGTGCAGCTTTTCATTGTGCTTGATGACCATGCCGGGGCGCATTTGCGTGGCGGGGATCGCCATAAGATCTACTCCTGTGGTGCTGATCTGAGGTTGTGCAACCGGCTGGAACTCCAGAAGCCTGTTTCGCTCTTCAAGATTGTAGCGCCCGGCAGCTTCTACGATCCGCCAAGCAGCCGCTTGAAGAAGCGGCCGATCGCCCGGAAGACATTCGGTCCGGCGGGCGGTGGCGCGGCCTCCACAACCTTCGCCTGCACAGAAGGTACAGCGGCAACTGGTGCTGCTTCTGCAGCGGGTGCGCCTGCAGCGGAAGTGCTGCTCGCTTCGGAAGTGCTACCCGCGACAGATGTGGAAGTTCCTGCCGTAGTGGATTCGCCAGGCGGACCGGTGACCGCATTGTTGGTCCCGCTGTAGTTGAGCGTACTCGACACCTGCACATGCGTCTGGTCGCTGGCCACCTGCGGCACGGTGGGCTGCTGCAAACCCTGGCTGACAGCCTCAGGAAACGGATTCACCCGCGCCGTCTGCGTTTGCGGCGGCACCTTGCCGTTCCCGCGTTTCCCTTCGCCCGCCAGCACCAATGCATCAGAACCTGGACACCCGCAATTCGATGTCTCATGATCCACCACTTCGCTCAGGCTGCCATGCTCAAACAGCACCCGCTGGCCCGGCCGGATCAAGTATGCTCCGGTTCCAAACGCCTCCGTCGCATGGACCATCGGCGCATCCTTGCCGGCGTTGTCCACGCAGGTGTCACCGTTCGCCACCAGCCGGATGCGCAGGTTCAACGGTGCCGCGTCTGAAAGCTCAAGCCGGAGATCAGGCGTAAGGATCACATCATTCTTCCCGGCAGCCGTGCGGATTTCCATGGCCCCGCGATTCAGCGCGGTGAGCAGCGGTGGATGTGCGACGCCCAAGGTGGGCTGCGACAGCCGCACGGACGACCCCGAACACACCTTGACTGACCCGCCGCGGCTGAGCGCAATCTCTGCCGGTTGCGTGCTTGCTGAGACTATTCCGCTGTTCGCGATGATGGCGCGTCCGCCGCTCACCGTCACCATGCCGCTGATCTCCGCGCCTTCCGTCTTCAGCGTGCCAATGGACTCCTGCGCAGACCCATACTGTCCCGCGAGGAGCAGGAACATGGCGGAAAGCAGGCGGGTTCGCATCGTCACATCTTCAGGAAGTTCGCGATCAACTGCTTGCCGTGGTTCGTCAGGACGCTCTCCGGATGAAACTGCACGCCCTCAATCGGCAGACCGCGATGCCGCAGGCCCATGATGACCTCGCCCTCCGGGTCGTGCGTGCGCGCCGAGACCTCCAGTCGCTCCGGCAACCCCTCCGGGCTGACCACAAGCGAGTGATACCGCGTGCAGGTCATCCTCGGCTCCAGACCGGCAAAGATCGTGCGCCCGTCGTGCTCCACCTCGCTCGTCTTGCCATGCATCAGCCGCGCCGCCCGCACCACGTTGCCGCCGAAGGCCGCACCTAACGCCTGATGCCCCAGGCACACGCCCAGAATCGGCGTCCCCTTCGCTTTCGCTGCATAATGCCGGATCAGGGCGATGGAGCAGCCCGCCTCCTGCGGCGTGCACGGCCCCGGCGAAATCAAGATCCGCGCTGGGCGCATCGCCTCGATCTCCTCCGGCGACACCGCATCGTTGCGCCGGATCACCATCTCCGCACCCAGCTCCCCCATGTATTGCACCAGGTTGTAGGTGAACGAATCGTAATTGTCCAGAACGAAAACCATGCGAAGCCTTTGCTCCAGTCTAACGCCGCTGTTTTAGCATGGATGCTTTCGTGTATGGACAAGCAAAGCAGCCATCGCACTCTCCCACAAGACAAGCTTCCTCTTACTGCAAATGGTGTTCAACGTGGAAGCCACGTTGCAACAGGGACTTACGTGTCAACCGAGACAAGTCACTGGTACATCCAGGCGATTGTCTAAACACCTATGCGATCCCGCAAGACTTAGACCGTTCTAGGCTGTTTTGGCATCTGCGTTGCTATCTAGTCCGGCAAGCTGGAGTCTTCACCTAGACCGATTCACCAATCCAGGCTGACGATGAACGTCAGACGGTCCGGCACCACAACGGAGCTTTTCTTTCACTGATGGCGAAAGGATGCAACATATTTCTTGCGCCCTGCATTCCAAGTCGATGTAGCAAAGTCGTACGCGTATTTGTGGCGGCGACGGGCAACTCCAGGCCGATAAGGCTGGAAAGGACAACCGCATGACCTCCCCCAAAGTCAGCCTCGCCCTCGCTCTTCTTCTGTCATCCGGGATGGCCCATGCCGCGGCCGCCGATCACCACACGGAAGCTGCTGCCAATGCGCCAGCCGCGACACTGGTCGCCAGCCTGGCTGAGCCGTCGCTGCCCATCATCTCCATTACGCCCGCTGGAGAAGGCATGCACCCGGTTTCCGCCGGGATTGCGGAATCACTGCCCGAGCTGCCAACGCTGGCCCTTGCGCCTTTGCGCTTTAATGCCGGGAAAGAGCAGCATGCCGCCGCCGCCGCGCGCAGGCCGTCGCGCATCAGCGTCGCAAACGTGGCACTGCCAGAGGAACCCGGCATGTTAAGCCTGGTGGACGCCAGTCCCATCGGCGGAATTGCGCGCCGTATGCAGGCGAAGCGCTTCAATACAGACGACGGTGTCTCCGTCAACGACTTCGCCATCTGCTACCGCCTCAACAACCGCTCCAGCGTGCAGGTCATCCCCGGCGATCCTGCCCCGGTAAAGATTCCGGTCAACAGCTTTGCCAACAACTCTGGCGTCACGGTGGGCATGGTCGTCCGGCTCTCGCGCTAGACCTTATCCGCCTTCGGCCATGCGGGCCGGTCCAGTTGGAACAGGTCGCGCGTGGTGCAGTAGCTTCCGCCTCCACCGCCGTGCATACGCCCAATCAGCCGCAGCACATTGGGATCAATGCGCAGCCGCGACTCGTCCTCAAAGGCATCGCTCCGCACGTGGACGTGCAGTATTTCCGCCAGCAGAATGGTGCTGTCACCGCCGGGTTCGATGATCTGAAAGGTGCGGCATTCCATCGACACAGGAGCCGCCTGGATGCGTGGCGGCCGGACCCGGCCCACCGCAGCGGTCGCCAGACCCGCCAGCGCCAGCTCATCCACGCCACGCGGCGCATCAATCGCCGTCACATTCATCGCCTGCGCCAACTCCTCTGACACCAGGTTGATGACCAGCTCGCCCGTCCTGCGGATGTTTGCCAGCGTGTCCTTGCCCTCGCGGTCGCTTGCCGCTGAGAAGCCAACGGCAACCAGCGGAGGATCGCTTGACAGCAGATTGAAAAATGAAAACGGCGCGGCGTTCACCACGCCTTCCGCATTGATTGTTGTAATCCACGCAATAGGCCGCGGCATCACCAGCGATGCAATCAGCTTGTAGACGTCGCCCGTGGCCATACTGCCAAGGTCAAAGCTGGAGTGAGTCATCCTTACTCGTCTTTCCGATTCAACGTGCCCGCGCGCGCTCAATGGCGCGGATCACTGCTTTCGATTTGTTCACCGATTCCTCGTACTCGGTTTCTGGCACGGAGTCCGCAACAATGCCCGCACCCGCCTGGATCGACCCTTTGCCATCATGCATAAACAGCGTGCGGATGGCGATGCAGCTGTCCAGATTACCGTTGAAGTCCGCGTAAAAGATCGACCCTCCATAGACGCCGCGCCGGGCCGGCTCCAACTCCTCGATGATCTCCATCGCGCGAATCTTCGGTGCGCCGGAGAGTGTTCCGGCGGGAAAGCAGGCGCGGAACGCATCCATCGCGCTCAGGTCGTGCCGCAGCTTGCCACGCAGGCCGCTGACCAGGTGCATGATGTGCGAGTAACGCTCCACCACCATCAACTCCTTCACCACAACCGAGCCAAACTCCGAAACACGCCCCAGGTCGTTGCGTCCCAGATCCACCAGCATCACATGCTCCGCCGTCTCCTTGGAGTCAGCGCGCAAATCCTCTTCCATCTGCCGGTCGCTGGCCTCATCCTCACCGCGCGGACGGCTGCCCGCAATCGGCCGGTACGTCAGAGTTCCGTTCTGCACCCGCACCAGCAACTCCGGCGACGACCCGACGATGGACGCAGGCGTCTCAGTCTGCACTCCGTATGTCGGCAACGGAAAGCGCAAGAAGTACATGTAAGGTGAAGGATTCACAATGCGCAGGGCCCGGTAAATCTCAAACGGATCAACCTCGGGCACGCAATCAAACCGCTGCGACAGCACGCACTGAAAGACATCGCCCGCAGCGACATACTCCTTCACCCGCTCCACCGCTTGAAGAAACAGCCGCTTCGGCGTGCGCGGCGTAAGTTCCAGTGGTCCGGGCGTCTTCCGCCGCTTCACCGTAACCGGCAACGACCCTGCAAGCTGCTTTTCCAGCCGGTCCAGCCGGCGTAGTGCCTTTCTATAGGCCTTCCCCGCATCCGGCTCGCGCAACAGGTTCGCCGTGATGATCAGGTAGATTTCCTTCTTCGCATGATCGAACGCCAGCACCTCGTCAAAGAACATCAGGCACGCGTCAGGCACGTGGAGCTCATCCACTGCGGTCTCCGGCAGCCGCTCAATCTGCCGCACCACATCATAGGCGAAGAAGCCCACCGCGCCTGCCGTAAACGGCGGCATCCCCGGCAGCCGCGCGGGCCGGTGCTCGCTCAGTGCACGCTTCACCTCCTCGAAGATGTCCCCCTCGAAGCGCCGTATCCGCTTGCCTTCCGTCGCAACAATCGATGCGCCGCGCGAGACAATCTTCCTGTACGGCCGGATGCCGATGAACGTGTACCGGCCAATCCGCTCGCCGCCCTCGACGGACTCCAGCAGAAACGCCTCCGGCTCATGCGCCGCAATGCGCAAAAACGCCGACACCGGCGTCTCCAGATCCGCCACCACCGTCCGGTACACCGGAATCAGCGTATGCCGCTTCCGCGCCAGCTTCAAAAACTCCGCCGCATCCGGCGCGGCATTGTTGTTCCGCAAACGAGCCATAACGCTCATCCCATCCTACAGCCGTGCCGACACTTGGAAGCCGCACCCGGCCACCGTGGATCTCACACTCAGTTCCCGCATCTCCACCCCGGGTGCCCCACCTTCACCGCAAAGCGGTTAAGGTGGGATTACTACCTCTCCGGCACGTTCATACCACTCCGCCCACCTTAGCTTCGCGAAGGTAGGGCACCCCATATGTCACACGATGAAGCATGCGTATAGAAAATTTAGCTATGCAGTAATGAGCAAGGAAGAAAGCGGCTTCAGCCGCTGAGGTCAGCCCCAAATGGCAGTCAGACAAGATGCGCAACTTCCACGGAGTATCCCTTCAGCCCTGCTTCTTGCAAGGTCCGGTACGTACGTTGCGAAATGATGATCAGCGGACTTGGACGCAGAAGGTTGCGACCCTGTCCAAAGAGAGAACTTGTTACAGCGATATCAGAACCGTCCCAAGCTTCCTTATTGAGGTACACCTCGGAAAGAATTTGGGCTGCTACTGTGTGCCCTAACGGGCAGCGCCAGCTAACTTCTAACGGACTAAAGGGATCTCTGCCGATGAGTGTCTTTTCAGCTACTCTTCCTGCTCTGTCAACGACTTGTAGTTGATACCACTCCTGAGAACTCTGGATAGGATCTTTAAACTTGAAAACTGGCCTAAACTCCACGCCATATAAGTAATTTTCGGTAAAGGCTTGAACGACCCTCGAAGAAACTATCCATTCCAGCCAAGCGATGGTTTCGGCAATATCTTTATGCTGAGGCGCACGACGCAAATCCAAGAGTAAGGTCAGACATCTGACGCCCTAAATTACAATAAGAACATAGGGTCTCATAAATCGTCCCGCACTCCTCGCCAGCAGGTTCGAAATGCGGCGCGATGTGAAGATGAAGAATCTCCGCATTCTTAAGCTCGTCTGCAGTGTAGTTACGAAGATATCGTCCTATCGTGTAGCCGGCGAACCCACGTGCTTCCTGCTTTCGCTTAGTTGCTATAAAATCTCTAATCTCCTGCAACTTCGGCGAAGCCGATGGTGCGCGAACTTCATATGTTTCGCAATCCTTGAGAGCCATGCGGCCGACTCGCTTCACGGATTCTGGAAATAGCGACTTGAGAAGCTCTATTAAGTCGTGTTGATGCAGGATTTCCGAAGCTTTAATGCTTATGTATTCCGTCATCAGACTTGTAGTTATTAACTAATCTCCCCGCCGCAGCCGGTTCAAGCCATTAAACGCCGCCACCTTATAACACTCCGCGAGCGTGGGATAGTTGAACACCGTCTCCACAAAGTAATCGACCGTACCGCCCAGAGCCATCACGGCCTGGCCGATATGCAGCAGCTCGCTGGCACCCTCGCCAATGATATGCACGCCCAGGATCGACTTATTCTCGCGATGGAAGATGAGCTTCAGCCGCCCGGTCGTATCGCCGCGAATCTGTCCACGCGCAATCTCGCGATAGTAGGCCACTCCAACCTCGTACGGAACATCCTCCTCGGTCAACTGCTCCTCTGTTTTGCCCAGAAAGCTGATCTCCGGAATCGTCCAGATGCCGTACGGGTAGTAGCTCGGATTCGACAGAATCGATTCATCGCCAAAGGCCCGCGCACCGGCAATCCGCCCCTGCTCCATCGACACCGACGCCAGCGAAGGAAACCCGATCACATCACCCACGGCAAACACATTGGCGCACTTCGTGCGGAAATCTTTATCCACCGGGATACGCCCGCGCGAGTCCGACTCCACGCCAATCTTATCCAGCTGCAACTCATCCACATTGCCCTGCCGACCAACGGCATACAGCAGAGCATCTCCCTGTATCTTCTTGCGGCTCTCCAAATTCGCCGTGACCGTGCCATCAGGATTCTCGCTGACCGACTCTACCTCTTCGTTCAGCCGCATGGTCACGCGGCTGTCGCGCAGATGATAGCTCAGTGCCTCCACAATCTCCTGATCCGCAAACTCTAGCAGCCGAGGCCGCCTTTCGATCAGCGTCACCCGCACACCCAGCGCCGCAAACATGCAGGTGTACTCCACGCCGATAACGCCGCCGCCGACCACAATCATCGTCTTCGGCAGCGCCTTCAGGTCCAGCACCAGATCGCTGTTGATGATGCTCGTGCCATTGATCGGCACCGTATCGCTCGCCGCGGGCTTGGTTCCTGTCGCGATAATGATGTGCTCCGACTGGTACACATTCGACCCGCGCGAGTTCGTCACCCGCAGATGCGTCGGATCCTCAAACGAGGCGGTCCCGACCAGCATTTCAATGTTATTGCGGCTCAGCTGCGCTTCCGTTACGTCGATTTCCGTCTTAATCACGTGCTGCACCCTGAAGGCGAGGTCCGCCATCGTGATGCGTTCCTTCACGCGATAATTCATGCCATAGATCGAGCGGTAGTTATACCCGGAAAGGTGCAGCACCGCCTCGCGCATCGTCTTGCTGGGAATCGTGCCGGTATTGATGCACGCACCACCAACAACCTCGCGCATTTCCACCAGCGCCACCCGCTTGCCCAGCTTCGATCCGTAAATGGCAGAACGCTGGCCGGCGGGGCCGGAACCGATGACGATCAGATCGTACGTACTGCCGCTTGCGGTGGAACTGGTCATGGACGTGGCGCTTTTCCTTTGGTTGGCAGGACGCTGCGCGAACTTCTGCGTTCAATGAATCTGCTTACCCCAGCGGCACGCCGTTGTGCGCGCCTCCACAAGGGATTTCTCGATTTCAGGCTACCACAGCAACCAGCCTCGCCCGCCGTCCGCAGCACCACCACATGCACGCCATCAACCCGGGAGCCGTACCGTTTCAGCCCCCGAAAATCAAAGCTGGGTGCCCCATACATACGCAAAGCGGATGTGTGGGTTCCCCTCAGTGTGCGCCAGACTCCCGAACCGCCCCACAGCTTTCGCCGGGATCACGGGTGCCCCATACATACGCGCAGCGGATGTGTGGGATTAGCCCAGCGTCCGCGAGGCTCCCACCGCCCCACAGCTTTCGCCGGGATCACGGGTGCCCCATACATACGCGCAGCGGATGTGTGGGATTTCCTGCCAGCAACACCGCTACTGCTTTACCGCAATCGCCGAAATCTCAATCTTCGCGTCCCCAATCAGCCCCGCCACCTTCACCGTCGCCCGCGCCGGCTTGGGATCGGGCATCAGCCGCTTGTACACCTCGTTCATCTTCGGCACATCGGCCAGGTCCGTCACGTAGACGGTGACATTCACCAGGTCCGTCATCTTGAACCCGGCCGTCTCCACCACCTTCTGGATGGCGGCAATCGTGTTCGCCGTCTGCTCCTCCATCGGCAGCCCAGCCACCTTGCCCCGGCTCGGCCCATCCAGCGCAGGCCCCTGCTGCCCCGCCACATACAGCGTCTTCCCCGCCACCACCCCATTCGAAAACGGAGCACCCGCATTAAACCCAATCGCCCGATTAGACCCACCACCACCCTGCGCAACACCCATCGCAGAACAACCCAACACCACACCCAAAACGCCACACAGCAAACGCTTGGTCATAAAAGTCTCCTAAATGCAGCCATTTTGTGAGATTGTGTAATCTCATATCAGTAAACAAAGAATAGCCGTCATCCAAAACGTTCTGCTGTGGCCATCTGAGCGTTTCTGAATCGAGCGTCTCAATTGAGATATGTGATCGTCGCTTCTGCTGACGTCTGCTCCACAGAAGTGACTGTTGGCCATTCTCTAGAAATCATTCTTTCGCAGATTGCAATTTCAGAATTAGGTGAGATATGAACGGCAAGATTGGTTCCTGTCATATGCCGCGCTAGCTCACGCGCTTCTTCGAGAACGTTTCTCCGCTGTTCTTTTCGTATCAGATGAGACAGCTTATAAAGGCTAAGCACATCACGATTTTCCTGATCTCGAAATTTGCTTATGCTCATAGCTGATTCGAGAGTCTGCTCGTGCAGAGTAGCAGCGCGCAGCAGCGAAAAGATATAGGGATGGTCATTTGGTGTTGCGTGATGGTGCGAGATAATCGCCAGACCCTCGGAAGATGTAGCCTGAAAATCTATCTCTGCGCTTTCTGTTGTATGCGTCTCTTGAGGAACTGCTTCTGCAACTCTCTTCACAAAGAGAGCTAGAAATGTAGATGCCAGCAGAGCACTCCCCAGTAATCCATAGGACCAAGGTTTAGATAGAAGACTGAAGCGAGATATCAGGATGACACTCACGATGCTAAGGAATGCAATAACGTTCCATGCACGATCGTAGGTTCTGTAGCTGAGAGTCACTATTAACGTCCTGTTCTCGGAGACTTCGCGATGAGTCCTGTCCAGCCCAGCCCAGCAGCGAAGGCCTGCTGAACAGTTTGCGGTTGCGTCATTATCATGGCCACTGCAGTTCCCAGCAAGAGAAAAATCAACGCCTCAGTTTGAGTGATGCGCTCATCCGAAAGATGCAGGGTTCGTAGAAAATCTGTCGGAACATAGCTCCTTAGACCTCCTTTGCCCCATTTGCAATACAACACCATTACGCCGAGAGCAGTCGAAACAGCTCGAAGCGCCCATAGGCCTACTTCTTGTTTGAGACCCACGCTTCCACTGCCTCGATTTGCACTTTGAGTTTGGTAAATTGGTCGGCTAAACGCACCACATCGCTAGGCTTCATCTGAAAAAATGTGTTGCTCAGGCCGTCATCAGTCTGAAGGGATGCCACTATAACAGGCACCGTGAGATCAATCGTGTTTTGTTCAAACCTAAATCTGAGATCCAATGAAGTGCTCAAATGCCGAAAGCTAGGGAGCGTAGAGGAAGCGAGTTCCGAGATGTCGAATGACTTCTTTATGTTTTCTTTGTCATTCGACAGATGGGACAAAAGTTCAGCAACTGCCGAGCGATCAGCATCTCGAAGAAGACCTGCTTTAATGAGTTCAACTTCAATCGCCTGAGATGTCTCGTCCCTTGACGAGGTGAGGTATATGAGTAACGACGAGGCGCTAATGACAGTCCCTGCCTCATCAGCAGTCATGCCTAGGCTCCTGCTAGCGTCCTCTGTGTCCAACTCCCCTAAACTATCGACGCTCTCAGTAAGGATCGACGACAAAGTCGCGATTTTCTGATTTGTCAAAGAGCCTATGATGCGAAGCCCTCGGGTCATAAGGGAGCGCGGCCCAGCTGGGATTTCGCCGAAGATTTCTCCGAGTGATCTTATGTTGTCGCTCATAGGAGTTGCTGTGGACACGGTGGCCTTCTTCGGATAAAAGATAATCGGCAGCAAACAGATTGTCTAGTGCACTGGCGTTGAATATCGGCAAGTGTTGGCCCACCCTCTAGGGCACCAAAACGCTTACTGGTAAATGGCAATGCTTAAACCACGCTCACAGAACAGATCAGGAAGCACGCTGGGAAACAGAAGCAGCACAACGGCGTGTCCGCGGTCGCGAAGAAGTTTCTCTGACGCAGGCATCCCGCTGGTCGGAACAGGGTGAAGTGCGAACCAGGCCGAATCGGAGGAGCCTCTTCGCTTTCTCTCCTGAGTAGCCGAAGGACGAAGCTGCCGAAGCGCCGCGACACGCTCATCATGCTGTGTCAGAAACTCTGCTTCTCCGAAGCTAGAGTCGCTATCTGCTCCTCCACAGACGTGACCGCCCCACAAAATTAGAATACCACTTGACTGCAGAGTGCAGGAGTGGTTCAGGAAAGCTGTTTTGCCGCACGAGCAGGCGGCAGGAAGTTCTCGTTCGAAACCACACTTTGCCCGGTCTTCTCTTCCAGTGAGGAGGCGGGCGCGTTTGGCAATGCGTCCGCCCTCCTGCGCAGCCTTGCCGTTCTGGTGCATCCCTCTCGCATTCGTGGTCTCAGCGATGGCTAGAGTTCAACTGCTTGCTGAGGGTTCAGGATAGAAAGGCCACTGGCTGTGCGGCCTCAAGCAGGCGCTTGTCGGCCGCGACGAAGGTCAGTGCCGCCTCTGGCGGGCTATGGATGCTGAGAGCCGTAGCCAACTGGATTGCATCCAGTGCCCGCAGACGAGTTTGGCTTATTGATGACGCTGCGCTGGGATAGTATCGGCTCCGACACCGGAACCACCGTCAATAGGCTGAGCAGTTCTTCAACCGCCAGAAACGCCTGATCCGCTTGTCCGTCCGTTAGCTCCCCTCGCGAATGCCGCATGACGATTGCTGACCGCAACCCGCCCGTTGCAACGCGGACGCAAATGCGGCGTTGCCTTGAACAGTCTCCAACAATGAACGCACAACCGCCGTACCCGGCTCTGTCACAATCGCCTTCGTAAGCGCGCTCGTGTCGAAGTAGTTCAGGGTTAGGATGGCCCTCTACCGTCTATAACAGTTTGCGAGAGGGGTTCGCCTTCAATCTGGATGGGCTCGAAGCTGAGTGTGCGGTGTGTGCCAATTTCCGGTTCCGGCACGTCCTGCAGTTCCCTCAGGCTTTGGATTGCGTTCTCGTACCTCTGAACACAGTCGATTTCTGGCCTTCCAGTGACGCAATCATCTCCTGAACGGACATCACGCACCCTCTGGACAGAGAATACTACTGACAGCAGAGCAGAGTCGCCGTACAGACTATCTGCCTTGGGCACCCGAGAAGGATGAGCTTGAAAGTAGTGTCATCGCAAGAGCATTTCATCCAACGAAAGTGAATGACCCGGAGCGTGTCCGGTTATTCAGAATGTTTCACCTGAAACATTCCTGCCCGGGCGCGACACAGAACGGAACGGCGGATCTCCTGATTATGTGACAAAACCGCTCCGAAACGTGCATTTTAGGCGTTTACGTTAGCGCTAACGTGAGCACCTTGAAACGCGCTTTATTGATGCGATGAAAACAGCGCTGGGCGCTGCGGAGCACTCCCGGGACGTGACAAACGCTACTCGCCGACCTTGAGGACGGCGAGGAAGGCTTCCTGTGGGATGTCGACTTTGCCGATGCGTTTCATCCGCTTCTTGCCCTCTTTCTGCTTGTCCAGCAGCTTGCGTTTGCGACTGATGTCGCCGCCGTAGCACTTGGCCAGCACGTCCTTCTTGATGGCGGAGACGGTTTCCCGCGCCACAATCTTCGATCCAATCGCGGCCTGAATCGCCACCTCAAACATCTGCCGCGGAATTAACTCCTTCATTTTGTGCACCAAAGCCTTCCCGCGCTCATAGGCAAAGTCGCGGTGCACGATGATGCTCAGCGCATCCACCGGCTCCCCGGAGACCAGGATGTCCATCTTGACCATGGGCGAGGTCCACATGCCGGCCAGGTGGTAGTCCAGCGACGCGTAGCCCCGCGAGACGCTCTTGAGCCGGTCATAGAAGTCCAGAACAATCTCGTTCAGCGGCAGCTCGTAGGTGATCATGACGCGGTTCGCGGAGACGTACTCCATATTCTGCTGCTTGCCTCGCTTTTCCTCCACCAGCTTCAGGATGCCGCCCACATATTCCTCATTCGTAAGGATTTTCGCTACGATGACCGGCTCTTCAATGCTCTCGATCGTCGTCGGATCGGGCCATCGGGAGGGGTTCTCGACCTCAACAATCTTGCCGCCGGTCAGCGTGATCCGGTACCGCACGCCTGGCGCGGTGGTGATCAGGTCCAGGTTGAACTCGCGCTCGATCCGCTCTTGGATGATCTCCATGTGCAGCAGGCCCAAAAAGCCACACCGAAACCCGAATCCGAGCGCCACGGACGATTCCGGCTCAAACGAAAAACTCGCATCGTTGAGCTTCAGCTTGCCCAGCGCCTCGCGCAACATGCCATGCTCGTGCGACTCCACGGTGTATAAACCAGCGAAAACCATGGACTTAATGTCTTCGAAGCCAGGCAGCATCTCCGTCGCGGGGTTTGAGGGATCGGTGATGGTGTCGCCCACTTTGGTGTCGGCCACGTCCTTGATGGTGGCGACGAAAAAGCCGACTTCTCCAGCGGATAACGTGCTTATTTCAACAGGTTTGGGGGTGAGGACGCCCATGGACTCGACGTCAAAGGTCTTGCCGTTGGACATGAGCTGGATGCGCTGGCCGGTACGCAGCGTGCCGTTGATGACGCGGGCCAGAACGATCACGCCGCGGTAGGCGTCGAACCAGCTGTCAAAGATGAGCGCCTGCAACGGCGCGTTAGCGGTGCCCTTCGGCGGAGGGATGAGGTGAACGACGGCCTCAAGGATCTGCTCGACGTTCAGTCCGGTCTTGGCGGAGACAGCGATGGCATCGTCGGTGGGCAGGCCCACGGTGTTTTCGATCATCTCCTTGGTGCGGGCGATGTCGGCGCTCGGGAGGTCGATCTTATTGATAACAGGGATGATCTCAAGGCCGTTGGAGATGGCGAGATAGGCGTTGGCAAGGGTCTGGGCTTCGACTCCCTGGGAGGCGTCGACAACGAGCAAAGCACCTTCGCACGAGGCAAGGGAGCGCGAGACTTCGTAGGAGAAGTCGACGTGGCCCGGGGTGTCGATGAGGTTGAGCTGGTAGGTTTCCCCGTCGTGGGCCTGGTACATCATGCGGACGGAGTGCGCCTTGATGGTAATGCCGCGCTCGCGCTCAAGGTCCATGGCATCAAGCACTTGCGCCTGCATCTCGCGCTGGGTCAGGGATCCGGTCAGCTCCAGCAGCCGGTCGCTCAGGGTGGATTTGCCGTGGTCGATATGCGCGATGATCGCGAAATTTCGGATGAATTTGGGGTCCATGCTCTGCGTTCATTCTACAGAGCGTGGTCCAGGGATCCGTTTAACTCAGGATCCCGGCAAAAGCGGGCCGGGAATGTTTCACGTGAAACATTTTCAAAAAGGCGGTAGGTGATTAGCAGATTACCTTCGCTAGATTAAAAGGCTTGTTGTTTACATGCACGGAATCGTCCACTCCAGACGCACGGCATGTTTACGTTAGCGCTAACGTAAATGCACAAAACGGCTGTTTTGCGCACAAAAACACGCCTCGTTTGCTGCGCCTGCGGAACATCCAAATTCACCCAAGCGGCTGCAATCTGGAGATAGTTGCAGCACGTGCAGCAACGCGTGCCGTTGAACGTAGCCCTCGCACGTCGCCGCGAGATACCGTGCCACCCTTTCACGGTCATCAGAGATCGGCAGCCAAAGCAGATGCGTACGCCGTCATGACGGGCACGCGTGTGAGCGCGCGTGTCTTGCTGGCCCTACAGTCCGGTCAGAAGTTCGTTGGTACTTCGTTCTTGCCGGGATAGGCGGCGAAGAGGCAGGGGATGATCAGCGTGGCGACGAAAGATGAGGCAATTAACAAGTTGTGCATGGCGAACTCCAGGAAGAAGAGGAACTGGTTACAAGACTTGTATCGGCGGGCCTCTTACCTGCAAGAGGGCGGTGCGTGTCTCGCGTTAGAACACTCTCAGAATTGCGGGATGGAGTGGCGACGGGAAGATCACCCATATGACCGCACTTACTGCGTAAGATTGCCAGCAGCACCAACGGGGCTGTGCTCGGTGCAGCTGGCAGCTACTGCCCTCTGCCTAAGCGGTATGTCCTTGATGGGGAAGTAAAGAATCTGCGTTTCCGCAGGCCGGCATATACCGGCGGGGAAGAAACGCAGATTCATTTACTTCGTAACAGTTAAAAGAAAACCCGAGTTAGTTGGCCACGGTGACTGTGACGCCAGGCGATATTGTGGTGTTGTTGCCGATATCGTGTCCCCAGAGTTGCAGCGTATGTGCTCCGTTCGTGAGTGCCCGCGTATCCAATGTATAAAGAAAGGGCGCGCTGGCTGCGCGTATCCACTGGAGCCACTGGCCGTCAACAATGAGAAAGGTGCCTGCCGCATCCAGCGGAAGAATGCACTGCCCCACAATCACAGTCACACCTGACAGCGAGGTACCAGCGCTGGGCGACGAGATATACAGCGGACCGGTGACAACAGGTGCTGCCGCATTGACCGTCAAGCTCACGTTGGCCGACGCACTCACATAATCGGCTGCGTCGGACGGTGTAAACGTCACGCTTAATACCTGCGGGCCGGTTGTCAAGATTGCGCCGGCTGCGGGGCTGTAGGTGAATGTGCCCGGAGCACTGGCCGTGGCATCGAGTTGCGCTGCACTTAGCGGCGTTCCTGTCGGAATCGCACCGGGCGCGGCCCACGTCAACGCGGGCTTCGCCTGAGCCACGGACAAGCTTACTGTGGCCGTTACCGTCTTGTATGAGGAGGTGTTCGAAGGGACAAAGGTAACTTGCAGCGTCTTAACACCTGCGCCGAGCACGGTACCCGCAGCCGGGCTGTACGCGAAAGTTCCTGCAACGTTGCTGGTCGCATTTAGTTGCGCGGCGCCGAGCGCGGTTCCATAGATGATGGCTACGGGTGTGGCCCATGTAATCTGTGGCGTTACAGGCGTGGAGACAGGCGCGGCATTGACCAGGAGGGATACTGTTGAGTTAGCGGGAGCGTAGTTAATCTTATCCGCCGGAGTAAATGCCGCCACCAGCGGCGCGGTTCCTGCACCCAGCACTGTGCCTGCAGCGGGAGAGTAGATAAATGTACCTGGCACATTCGCCATTGCATCCAGTTGCGCTCCACTTAGGGCCGTTCCCTGCGTAATTGCAGCGGGCGTCGGCCATGTGACGGCAGGGACGGCTTGATTCACCGTAAGGTTTACCGTGGCAGTGGTAGACTTATAGTCCTTTGTGTCCGACGGTGTGAAGGTAAGCATCAGCGTCTGCGTTCCGGCCGGCAATACCGTACCGAGTGCGGGCGAGTAAATGAACGTCCCCGGCGTGCTGGCTGAAGCATTCAACTGCGCCGTGCTTAACGGCGTCCCATAGGAGATTGCTGAAGGGGCGACCCACGTGATTCCGGGCGAGACCTGGATCGGGCCGGGGGCGGCCACGCCAGCCGCTTGATAGATATTTACCAATGTTGAATCATTCGCCTGCCAGTAAGTGACCAGGCCGGCCAGGATGTCTCCCCTGATTACCGATGCCGTTAGCTGGGGCGTATACGTGGCGAGTGTGGAGGCGGCTACATCGTTGATGAGGTTCATGCCGAATGCCTTGGGATAGTAGTTATACACTGACGCATTTGTCCCCAGGTCCGTATGGAACAGGAAGGTATAGAAGGGCGCGGTATACGCGTAGTATCGTGGTGTGCTCTCTTCTGGAATAAAGAGGAACCCTGGCATATCAGTGATTAACTGCTGAAAGATCGCTGGATCCAGGGTTCCGCCATTCGCATCCACCGTGGAATCCACATAAAAGAGAGTGACACCCCACCGTGAGTTTGCAAACTTGGCCTTTGTCTCAAGGTTGGCAACAATCGCGGCGTTCCCAGTTAGATTGTTCTGGCTGGCGGTTCCGTTTGATGCCAGCACAAATTGCTGCGGCCGAAGGCAGACACCCACTTTCAAGCCGGCGCTGGTCATTGTCTTGAAGTAAGCGTCATCCAGCTTTTGCCCGGCATATTGTGAATTCGTGTTGGTGACGATGCTCTCCATTTCCGGCGCAACGGTGGCAATCTGGTCTGGCGAGCAGACATAGCTGGTGTTCTGCGGATATTGCTCACCTTCAATGTCCCAAGTGACAACGCCCTGTGCGTTCATTGCCTGCGCATTGGTTACGTTGGTCGCTGCCAGGGATAACATGCGGTTTTGAAAGCTCTGCAGACCGGTCGGCGTGGTGATATTGACGGATGCATCGTTAAAGTAACGCCTTGGATTTGTTGGGAAACCGCCGGGCTGATTGATGCCGTTCGTATTCGCGGCTGAACTCGCCAGAAACGCGGTACCAATAATGCGGTGATCCGTCCAGGTCATCTGGCTGGGATACGTGGCAGCAAAGCTTGCATATGCGTCGGAGACGTTTGCCGGGGTTCCCTCGGCCGTGAAGCGGAGCGAGACCGTATAGGTGAACGATGTGCCCGGCTGCACGGGCCGGTCGTTTCGCGGCAAGAACGTCGCCAGACCATCGGGCGCCGTGGAGACCATGAGAGGCGAGTATGTGGCCGTGCCTGCGTTCTTCCAGCCGCCATACAGCGGTTGCGACTCGTCGGGGATCACCGATGTGACCACGCCGCTGCCGAAGTCCGCGACGCTTATGCCGGGCGCAGTGGTCGTGATCGCGTACTGTGAGTAGCCGCTGAAGTTTTTCGGATCCTGCGGAAAGTGCAGCGCTAAGGGATAGATCTCCGCACCGTCAAAGATAAGCCCGGACCCGGCATTGTTCGTCTCCGTAACAACCATGTTCAGGTTATTACCCTGTTGCACGAATTGTGTCTTGATACTGCCCCAGTTGAAGCTATAGGTTTCAGTATTGGCCGCTGCGTTCCAGCTTTCTCCGTTATTGATTTCGCCCCAGCCACTCTGTCCATCGGTGCGTACGTTACCCTGCAGGTCCGTGGCTTTCATGTGCCAGATATGAAATGCGTCACCGGGGTTCGCACCTACATCCTCTAACGTCACGCCGTTGAATGAGAGAGTTTGCACACCCTTGGCACCATATGTTACCTGCAGCGTCTGTGCGTGTACGGCGCAGCAAACTGGTAGCAGCGTGCCGAGGCAGATGCAGAGGTATGAGAAAGGGAAAGGGCGCATGTTCCACACGCCGCGAGAGTGTACTGGGGCGGCCGCGCCGGCCGGGAGATCGTTAAGGTTCATATCCATCCAGGTATGTGATATCGTCACAGGCGCAGGTTGCTCTGCGACAGCGCCTAGTGGCGATTCGGGGGTCTACACTAAACGCAGGAAACTTACACAAGTGTACGCGGAATTTGGGCGCAAGCTCCGGCGGAAGGTTTTCTCCCTATCTGGAAGAATTTGCGAGTCATGCCAAAATGGAACGTATGTTACATCTGGGTAAGTATTCGACCCAACCTTGTATTTACGGGTAGTTGCTGAGGATCTGCTTGCCACCGCCCTCTGCGATCACATATGCCTTTGCCGGCAATGCGGGCAGCTTTGCTGGATCGGTCCAGAGAAAGATGCGATTTGTACCGCGCCATTTCTGCTGGATGGAGCTGTCTGTCTCGAAGATGTGCGGTGCGTCCGCGAAGAATGACCCATACCAAAGATTTGCGGAGTGACCGTGGAGGATGTGGATGTCGCTGCGGTGGAGATAGAAGCCGAGTGTTGAGCCCGCCTCGTATTCGTCGTTGATGACCAGGAGGTCCGAAGGACGCAGCACGGGCGCGATGGCCGCAGCGAGCTTCTGCGAAGAGAGCACTGGGGCGAAACGCGTAAGGGCGACATGCGATGCCGCGAGAAAGACGAGCGCGGCCGCTGCCAGAGCCATGTTCCCCAGGTGCGGCCGGTATCTGCGGCGAGCGTGCCAGTTGACCAGCGCCCCGGCGAACCATGCGGCGCCGGTGAGGAACAGCGGTCCGCGGAAGGCACCGAGAGCAGGCCCATTCAGATCCAGGAAGTGTCCGAAGGACAGGGCATACTCACCTGGATTTTGCTTCAGCAGGGACGAAAGATCGGTCGTTGGCGCGGGGGCTTGCGCGTGGAGCAGGAAGTAGCCGCACGCCAGCGCGATGAGCGCTCCCATGACGAGAAGGACCGTGCTGATGCGCTGCCCGGTCCGCGCCAACGGTGATGGGACGGCCAAGGCTTCGGCTTCTGCGGCCTCCCGGTCAAGCCAGCGCGCGATCAGCAGTACGAGGAACGGCAGCGACGGCAGAACGTAGTACTCCTGCCGGGTGGAGAAGGAGAAGAATGCAAGCGGCAAGAGCGCGGCGATGCCGAGCAACAGCAGAGTCTCTTGCTCCTGGTCGATTGAACCAGTTGTGGCTCCCGCCTTCGCTTCGCCCTTCGATGGGTTCAGGGCAGGCTGGTGGGGCACCCGGCGAGCCGCTTGCAGCAGGGGAACGGTTCCGGCGGCTTTAAACAGGAAGGCGCTCCACGGCATGAGCCAGACCAGCAGGAGCGACCAGAAGAGCAGCAGCGGCACCGTGTCATAATCACGCGGCACGCGCAGGTTCAGGTAGCGCAGCAGGTGCTCGTTCATGAAGTAAAACCACGCCCATCCGTGCACGTTTCCAAGCGATGGCGAGCCAACCTGCCAGCCTCGCCAGAACCACGGCAGCAGAGGGCCGGGGTGAGTCAGGCCAGAGGGATGCCCCTCGGTGGGGTTGGCGCGCGCGGCCAGGATGTGCCACGGCGCGGCGATCAGCGCAAAGGTGACTGTGCCGCTGACCGGGCGGAGATGCCACAGCCTGCGGATCGCACCGGCTGCGCCGCAGGTCAGCAAGAGGTAGAGCAGCAAGGTTCCCACGGGAAACACAAGCCCGATCAGGCCTTTTGTCAGCACGTTCAACGCGCATGCCGCGGCAAACCCAAGGCATGGGAGCAGGGGTGCGTCGCCACTGTACTCCTGCGGGCTGTTTTCCCCGAGCCATACGCAGTACACAGCCGCCGTCAGCCAGAGGCAGACGATGGCATCAGGAATCAAGATGCGCGTAAAGATAAAGAGCCCAAAGCTGAGCAGAAGCGCGACACCTGCGTACAGGCCAGCGCGCTCGCTGCTGAAGGCACGCCTGCCAAAGCGCCACTCCAGCAGGAACAGCAGCAGCGCATAGAGTGCCAGCGGAAGCCGGGCGGGCGCGGTGCCTACGCCGAAGACGCGCATAGACGCGGCCATGGACCAGTACAGCAGCGGAGCTTTTTCAAGATAGCGAATGCCGTTTGCGTAAAGGGTCACGCAATCGCCTCGCACCAGCATCTCGCGGGCAACTTCCGCGTGAACGGAATCCGCATCATCCAGCAATGGCGGCGACAGCAGGGCGAACGATCCGTACAGGAAGAGCCAGAGCGCTGCGATGATGAGGAAGGAAGAGGAGGCAGAACTGGCGTGTTCGCGAAAGTACACCGGGCTAGCGTACCGCACTGGCTCACTCGAGTGTTGGAGGAGATAGAACCCACCTTAGCCGCTGCGCGGGAAAGATGGGGCACCCAGGGAACACCAGGGCGTGTTACTCCTTGCCGTCGCGGAAGTTGCCGAACAGCGTGTTCAGCGCTTCGGCTTTGGTGGGATGCGCGAAGATGCCATCGCGCAGCGCGGTATAGGGCAGCTTCCCCATCATGGCGATTTCGATGAGCGCCATGAACTCGCCGCCATCCACGCCAAGCACCGTTGCGCCCAAAATTTGCTTGGTGTCCGCGTCAACGAGGGCTTTGATCATGCCGCGCGGCTCGTCCATCTGGTTGGCGCGTGCCATCTGTTTCATGGGGATCTGTGCCACACGCACGGGCCGGCCCTCTCTGGCGGCGTCCGTCTCGTTCAGGCCGATGCGCCCCAGCTCAGGGTCGGTAAACATTACATAGTTTTGTAACCTATCTTTCTTGCTGGCGCTTCCGCCTTCCAGCAGATTGGTGCGCAGGATGCGGAAGTCGTCGTAGGAGATGTGGGTGAAGGCCGGTCCACCCTTGACATCGCCGATCGCCCAGATGCCGGCGATGTTTGTTTCCAGGCGGTCATTCACTTCGATATAGCCGCGTTTATCCTGCTTGATGCCGGCGCGTTCCAGATGGAGCGGCTCGACATTTGGCGTGCGTCCCGTGGCCACCAGCAGGTGGGTGCCTTGAATCGTCTCCGGTCCGTTACCGATGGTTACATGCACGACGATAGCGCCTTCGGTGCCGCTCACCTTGTTCACGGCTGCGGAGGTGATGACGCGCATGCCGTCTTCTTCAAGGATGCCGCGCAGGCATGCGGATACGTCCTCGTCTTCGTGTGCCGCGATGCGCTCGCCACGCTCCAGCACCGTAACCTCCGCTCCGAAGCGGAGAAACATCTGCGCGAATTCAAGCGCGATGTAGCCTGCGCCAAGCACGACAAGGTGATCTGGGACGGTTTGGAGTTCCATGATGCTTGTGCTGTCCAGGTACGGCATTCGGTCCAGACCATCGAGATGTGGCGGGTGGGGACGCTCGCCCGTGTCGATGAAGACGCGCGGGGTCAGCAGGTGGCGCACGCTGCCGTCCTGCATGGCAACGTCAATGGCGTGTTCTCCCGCACCGGGCTGCTCTGGAGCGAAGCTCGCTTCACCCATCAGCAACGTACGGTGCTCGCCCTGCAGGCTCCTGCCGTTCTTCTGGCGGGAGGCGAGCACAAGCTTCTGCTTACGCTGGTAGATGGCTGGCATGGCAACGGAGAGCGGCCCGGTTTCCACGCCGAAATCAACGCCACGCCGCGCCAGGTACGCCACGCGCGCACTTGCATCGATGGTCTTGGATGGCGTGCAACCGTCGTTGACGCAGGTGCCGCCGGGGTAGCGGCGCTCCACAACGGCCACGTTCCACCCGTGCTTGGCCATGGCGACCGCTAGCGGATTGCCGCCCTGGCCGGATCCAATGACCACGGCGTCAAATTTCTCTTCAGTCACCTTGACTCCGTCGGTTAATTCGCCGTAAAGCGTACCTCGGCGGCTAAAGCCGCTTTTGCAGCGCCCGCGTTATGGCACGGCTGAAGCCGTGCCCTTCCGAAAGCATCTCGTGCGAAAGCTTGCTTGAGCATGACACGGGAATTGCGCCGAAAGAAAGGCAGGGCGGAGGTGCCGTTGAGGGAGGAGCCGCGACAGGTCACGCCGAGTTACCTCCCAGACGACTGAGCCCGGTCACACCGTCATCAATTCTTTCTCTTTCACCTTAAACATCTCTTCCAGAGTCTTGATCTGCGCGTCGGTCATCTGCTGCGTCTCTTCCATGGCGCGCTTCTCATCGTCGGCACTGATCAGTTTGTCCTTCGTTGCTTTCCTGATGACGTCGTTGCCGTCGCGGCGAATGTTGCGGATGCTGGTCTTGTGATCTTCCAGGATGCTGGACAGCTGCTTCACCGCGTCACGGCGGCGCTCCTCTGTCATGGGCGGAACCGGCACGCGAATGATCTTGCCATCGTGCATGGGATTGAAGCCCTGGCCGCTGGTGCGGATGGCCTTCTCAATCAGGCCGACCACGCCCACGTCAAAGGGTTGCACGACGATCTGGTTCGGCTCCGGCGCGCTGATCTGGGCGAGCTGGTTGATGGGCATCTCCGAGCCATAGTAGTCGACGCGGATATTGTCCAGCATGTGCACGCTGGCGCGGCCCGTGCGCACGGCCAGCAGGCTGGCGCGAAAATCTTCCACGGCGCCCTTCATCTTGGTCGTCAGTTGTCCCTGCAACTCCTTCAGCGCGGGAATGTTTGCCATCTGCGAAGCCATGTGTCTCGTCGTCCCTCAGGCGCGTTTGCGCAACGTGTCGATTCTATCGGATGCGTGCGCGTGTGATTGGGAACTGAAGTCCTGATCGCCGCTAGAAGGCGTGTACAACATGGGGCGCGCTGTTCTCTGTGCAGGTAATCTCCACAGCTCCAGTACCTAGGTTCCGTGTAATTTGAACCGGACCATAGTCGCACAGGTCACTCGAGTACCATCTCCTCGAGACTCTCTCCGCAAAAGGCAACCAGCGTGGCTGGAAGACAAGCTCAACTTTCGTCGTGTTCATTGTTTCCCAGCCCCAGCGCGTTAGCCGCACCAGATGACCGGTCTCCAACGTATGCTCATTTTCTGGGAACGCGGTCTGCATGGCAGTAGCGAATGGAATAAATGTGTAGACGGCCAGGCCAAGCGGCATGGCAAGTACTCCGGCAGCATTCGGGAGGATCTTCTGCAACCAAGCCGCGCGCGGTAACGGAATCCAGCAAAGTACAACCAATGACATGTAAGCAATCGGCAGATTGATTAAATCAGCCCACACACCTCTGAGCGACCACGGTGAGAATAACCACAAGGTACTGAGTAGCAAGCTGGTGAAGAGGACAACCAGCAAAGTTCTCTTGAATAGGACCGGGAAGACATTCCATCTCCGTTTGACCAAGGCCCCTAAAACTGGACCGAGTGGGCACGCAATCAGCCAGATCACCCAGAACGTCAGGTAGGGATGATAGTGCCAGAACATAGCGCTAGACTATACCGTCAGCAAATTGTAATCAGCACAATTAGGGTGCTGGTGGGCCGTTGAGTTCAGGATCGGCAACGATGCCGTAGTGTCCGTCGGGCATTTTCGTTACGGTTGGCGCGTAGGTGCCCAGCAGGGTGCGGTGCCACCATGCACCTGTGGTTCGTTTCTCGGCTGCTGTGCTGAACCAGTATTGCCACAGCACGGCGCGGACGAATCGTGGCGGATGTTGCGGGAACGGGTTCGTGCCGAAGAGGCCCAGTGTGTCGCGGCTGCCGTCCAGCAGGCGCTCCTCCGTCAGCGGGACGATCATGGATTGCTGCCATGGGCCGAGTGATGCAAACCAGAGGTTCCAGTCAAAGCGCGGCTGGTACGGCGCGTAGATGCGCGGCCGCTCAGTGATGTCTTGCGGCTTGTAGCGGAAGCGGTAGGCGGTCCAGTGCGTGTTGTCGTCCGACCCCTGGAACTCAATCTCGTAACGATGCGGCGTCATGTTGGCGAACAGGCCGTAGCTGTTGGCGATGCGAAACGGCTCCGCCATGGCGATGGGAAGCATGGGGAGAGGAGCGCGAGGAAGAAACATGAGCAGCATCTGCGCCGTTGTGACGTACGCAACCCACAGGAGGAACACGCCTGCAATCAGTGGTTGCAGAAGGCGAACCGCTGAGGGATTTTGCTGTTCATGCGCTGGCTCATGCAGCAACGTGGAGCCTGCAGTTTCATCGAGCAAACCGCCACGCCAGCGACGCGGCACAAAGCGGGCGAGGTACTTATCTTCAAGCAGAAGAAATCCGAGGACAAGCACAAGGTAGTTCAGAAAGGCATAGTTTGCGCTTACAATCACGCCGGCTTGCCACACTGTCACGACCCAGAACAACACGATGCGCCCACGCCGGGGCAAGAACACCAGCCACACCAACAGCAGTTCCATGATGAGCGTCAGCGCTGCGGTTGCGATGTGAAACCAGTGGGGCAAATGCTGCAGGTACCACCCGACCCACGTGGGCAGTGGTCCGTTCTGGTAGTACTCGTACATGGCGGAGAGGTTGCGCCATGTGGGATCGCCGGATTGCAGCTTGACCACGCCGGACTCGAAGTAAATCCGGAACCACTCCCACAGCAGCAGCCACATGGCGGCGCGGACGGGCAGACTGCGTCTGCCCCATCCAGGCAGCACGCCCGTGGGAGCGATGAAGAGTGCGAGAAAGCCGGCCTCCAGCAACATGCCGTCAGACTGGTATTGGCCAAAGTCCTGCGATACCGCGATGAACGACAGAAAGCAGACGAAACAGGCCAGCAGCGTCGGGCGCGGCAGCACGTTGACAACGACCAGCACGGAGGCGATCAGGCCTATGGAGCACACCAGCATCAATGCCGCGTTGCTGCTGCCAAACCAGAGGAGCGTGGGTGCGTAGAAAAACCTTGCGATCCCGAGTGTTCGGAGCGTTGCCAGATACTTCGTGGCGGGCATCACGCCGCCGGCGCCTACCAGCCCGCGAACCTGGAAAAGCAGCGCAAAGAATGCCGAGAAGTAAATTAAACCAAACGCACGCAGGAACAGCCATCGCGCGGCCAGGTGGTTACTGACACCATCGCGGCGGTCAAACAGGAAACGGAAGGCACGCGGCCACGCGTTCAAGCGTCACCTCTTTTTTGACGGCTTTCAGGTACGGCTAAATACTACTTCACGTCGTCGCGCGATTGTTACGGCGCTATATTCGTTGCGAACGGGTTCGCGGAGGCAAGCGCCCCCCGCGCGAACGCCATGCATCACACATTCCGGTCAACGCAATTATTATTGCCGCAGGAAGTGAGATAACGATCATGCTGCTCCGCACGGGAACTGTTGCCATCGCCGTCGTGGCCCTTGCCGCCAATGGATGCAATAAGAAGAAGGATGATACCGGTAATCTGAAAACGGCCATCAACAGCTACTACGATCAGTTCCCGGAGTGCCTGTGGAAGCAGCCCATCCAACTGCCGCAGGAATTTGACAAGGACAATGCGGACAAGGTGCGGCCCTTTGATGCGCTGGTGGATCAAGGTCTGCTGAGCCGTACGCCGGTGGAGAAGACGAAGCTGCTGATTATCAAGAAAGAGGCAAACAGCTACGATCTGACGGCGAAGGGCCGCGGTGAATGGACGCCTGATCCAACGCAGCCGGGTTATGGCAAATTCTGCTTTGCGCACCGCAAGGTAAAGGAGGTTGTAAGTAACACGCCCGCGGGCACGCAGCCAGGCGCAACCACGACCGTGAACTATACCTATACGCTGGGCGATGTAAAAGGGTGGGCGCAGGCGCAGGAGACGCAAACTGCGTTTCCTGAACTTGCAAGCGCGCTGGTAGCGACGAACTCCGCGCAGACGACGCTGGTGCTTACGAATGATGGATGGAAGGTTCCACCAAACAAGACAGCGGCAGGCGCTGCGACCGGCGACAGTGGAGTTGTGCAGTAGATTCCCCAACCACGTTGCTTGCCCTGAACGGATGGTACTGACAGAGTCTTTAACGGGATGGCGGGGGCATCACCAGCTTGTATTCTTTCGGAGGCGTGGTACCCATCAGGTTGGTGACAAAGTAATCCCACCGCCTCCGCATGATGTACGTCGTCTGGTCGCCATAGCCGTGGTGCGCGTTTGGGATCATCAGCAGGTCAAAATCTTTTCCGGCCTTCATCAACGCGTCAACGACAAGCAGCGTGTTTGAGGGCGGCACGTTGTCGTCCATGGTGCCGTGTACAAGCATCAGCTTGCCCTTAAGGTTCTTTGCGATGCTTTCATTTGCCTGGTCGTCATACGCCTTCTTGTTGGCGGCATCGTCCAGTCCGATCCACTTTTCTGCCCAGTCATCCTCGTAGTTGCGGTTGTCGTGATTGCCGCTCTCTGACCAGCCCACCTTGAAGAAATCCGGATAGCGGAACATCGCGTCTGCCGTGGCATAACCGCCGCCGCTGTGTCCCCACACGCCAGCGCGGTTAAGGTCAATCCACGGGTTTTCCGCCGCCAGTTGCTTCATGCCGACGACCTGGTCCGGCAGCGTGTTGTCGCCCATGTCGCCAAAGTAGGCTTCGTGAAACTTCTTCGAGCGCCACGGCGTTCCCATGCCGTCGATGGAAACGACGATGAAGCCGAGTTCGGCCAGCGCCGCATCGTCGCCACGTGAGGCGGAGAAGTTGCGTGAGCCGACGGAACCGGTCTGCGGTCCGGGATAAATGTAGTTCACGATGGGGTACTTCTTGCTCGCATCGAAGTTCGACGGCTTGAACAGGAGGCCGTAGAGGTCCGTCTTGCCGTCGCGTGCCTTCACTTTGATGTTCACTGGCGGCTGCCATCCGGTTGCCTTCAGCCGGGTAATGTCCGCAGTTGCGATTTCGGTCAGGCGCTTGCCGTCCGCATCGCGCAGCACGGCAACCGGCGGGGTCTGCGGCGTGCTGTAGAGGTCCACGAAGTATTTGCCGTCCTCGCTGAAGGTGGCGGCGTGGTTGCTTACTTCCGGGGTCAGCAGATTGAGCTTGGTGTTCGGCGCGGTGCCATCCATGCTGACGCGGTAGGTGGCGGAGAAGTACGGGTCCCAGCCCTTCTCGTGGCCTACGCCCTCAAAGACGACCTCGCCCGACTTTTCGTCCGCGCGCAGCACCTGCGTGACGTTCCAATCGCCAGCCGTGACAGCGTGCTTGAGCGCTCCCGTGCCCGCGTCGTAGAGGTAGAGATGGCCCCAGTTGCTGCGTTCGCTGAACCAGAGAATTTCGTTGCGCTTTGAGAGATAGCGCCAGTTCACGCGGCCGTTGCCGCTCTCAAAGAAGTCCGGGACGGTCTCATTCATCACGGGACGCACGTTGCCGGTACTGACGTCGGCGATCATCAGATCTTCGCGCCGGTGATCGCGGCTGGTGGAGACATACGCGATGGTCTTGCCATCGGCGGCCCACTGCACATCGTCCCATCCTCCGCCACGGCAACTGATGTCATCGCAGAGCGAGGAGCGGTGCTGGTCCGCCGGAGTCTTGAAGCGTGTGACCTTGGCCGCGTCTGTGTCGATGACAACGCGCTCAATCATGGTCACGTCCTTGTCGCCGGGCAGCGGATAGCGCCATGCGTCCAGCGTGGGATGGCCGACGTTCGTGCTGAGGAGATACATCATGCCGGTCTTGCGCTGGTCCTGCTGAAACGTGGCCACCATCTTTGAATCGGGCGACCAGACCGCGACCGCGCGGTTGCTGTGCGTCCATCCCGCGTTGTCCGTGGCGTAGCCGTAATCCTGCACGCCATCGGTGGTCAGCTGTTTTTCTTCGCCGGTGTTCACGTCACGCGCCCACAGATTCCAGTTGCGGACAAAGACGGCGCGCTTGCCATCCGGCGAGACAACGGCCTCATCGCGGCCCGGGCGCATGGACGCCGCAGTCGCGGGATTGGTGCTCATGCCGGCATTGCCGCCGGTTCCTGTAGCGCTGAGGCCGGTCTCCGGCTGAGCATTCGCTTTTGTCTGCTGATGCGCCAGCGGGATCTGCTGCTTGGAACAGGTGTAGGCCGGAGTCAGGGCGCAGCGATACCGGTCTCCGCGCACCGTTACGATCAGCGTGGCGGGAGCGTCGGCAAACTCAAGATCGTTGATGGGCAGCGAGGCTGCGGTTGCATTGCGGAATCCAGCGGCGTTCAGTGCGGCGGCCAGCTTTGCATGGTCGAATGCAGGTGCCTTGGTGGAGCGCGCCGCATCGATCAGCATGAAGGTGGTGACGCCGTTGGCCGTGTCCCTGTACCAGAAGCGGTCGCCGCCGGTGGCTGACGCTTCGTTCTTGAGCCATGTGACGCGGTCAACGGCGTGGTCGATCAGGGGCGCGGTCTTGTAGCCGAGGCGGCTCTCCGCACGCGCGTAGTCCGCACTTGTGAGCGCTGTGGGCTGCTGCGCGGCAAGAGCAGAATTCACCAGCAGGGAAGCACCCATGTGCGCCGCCGCGAGGAAACGAAAGCTGAACGTGTGCATGAAACGGAGTCTATCAGCGACTACGGACGATTCATCTTCCAAAGTATCTGGCGCAACATGCCCAGCCATATCTCCACGTCGTCTGACGGCATGACGAGCCGCCGTACAAGGCGGCGGAGAGTGTCCTCGCCCATGTTGCCGGGAAAGCGCCTGTCGTACTCGCTGGCAAGCAGAACCTCTTGCAACCGGCGCTCCAGGCGGGCAGTCTCTTCGCCGGTGGGGGCGCGCGCATTCTCCGGCAGTGCGCGGTGGGCAGGTGCGGTGCGGGCCAGTTCATAGAGGCACACCGCCACGGCCTGGCCCAGGTTCATGGAGATGCCGTTGCCGCTCATGGGAATGGTCAGAAGCCGGTGGCAATGGCTCATCTCCGCGGTGGAGAGGCCGGTCTTTTCCGAGCCAAAGAGCAGGGCCACCTTGCCGCCGACCGTTGCCTCGGCCTCTATCCGCGGAGCAGCATCGCGCAGAACGTCCACGGGATGCTGGAGCCGCCTGCTGCCCAGGGCCGTGGTGCCGATGACCAGCGTGCAGTCCGCCACCGCGTCCGCCACGCTGGCAAAGCGGCGCGCCGCTGCCAGCACCGGGCCTGCGTCAACGGCGGAGCGAGCCTCCGCGAACGGCGTGCCGTAGTCGTTGACCACGCGCAGGTCTGCAAAGTCAAAGTCATGCATGGCGCGGGCGGCTGCTCCGATGTTGAGCACGTTGCGCGCCCGTACCAGAACGACGGCAACGCGGATCTGCGTATCTCCCGGCATACTGCTGATTGTACGAACTGCATCCCATATCACGAGCGATTCGCGCAGATGGAGCAAACAGGCACGCATGAAGACAACGCGCATCAGCGACACGCTATCTCAACTCACATTTCTGGGGTTCTCAAATTGTTACCTCTTGCGCGAGAGCGACGGCATTACCCTTATCGACACCTCCATCAAGGGGAAGGAGAAGGACATCCTGGCTGCTGCACGCGGCTGTGGCGGAGAGATCAAGCGCGTGGTTTTGACGCACGCCCACGGCGACCACATGGGTTCGCTGGATGGCGTGCACGATGCGCTTCCTGGCATCGACGTGGCTGTCTCAGAACGCGAAGCGCCGCTGCTGCGCAAGGACTTGTCGCTGCGCCCCGGTGAGCCGCAAGGGAAGCCGAAGGGCGGTTTTCCCGGAGCAAAGACGCGGCCAACGCACCTGCTGACGGAAGGCGAGCTGTTTGGCTCGTTGCGATGCTTCTACACACCCGGACACACGCCCGGCCACATGAGCTTCCTGGATGAGCGAGACGGCACCCTGATTGCCGGAGACGCCATGATTTCCATGGGCGGGCTTGCGTCCGTAACGCACCCGGCTTGGTGGTTTCCTTTTCCCAAGCTTGGCACCTGGGACAAGGCGCTGGCGTTGCGGTCTGTGCGCAAATTGGCGGGCGTGGGCGCAGCTTGCGTTGTCACGGGGCATGGCCGGTTTGTACCGGATGGCGCGGCTGCCATCCGCCGCGCGCTGGCTGACGCCGAGGCACATACATGACGCGTGCCGAAGCTATGTGATAGGACAGAAAGCATGGTCCGTCTTTCCGCCGCAACCGGCCTGATCCTCGCGCTGCTGTCTCTCATGGGAGCGGCGCAAAGGACGGCGTCCGCATCGCGCGGGCCGGAAGCGTCCGGCCCATTTGCGGTATTCGACACGACGATGGGACGCATGACGTGCCGCCTGTACGCCAGGCAGGCACCGAAGACAACGGCGAACTTTATCGCGATTGCGCAAGGCACGAAGGACTGGCAGGATGCGCTGAACCTGACCACTGTGCATGGCAAGCCGTTTTACGACGGCACAGCGCTTGCCGGTATTCCCGACGGCATTCGCGGCGGCGACCGCTTTGGTGGCGGCGAAGGTCCGGCGGGGCCGCCCATCGCACGGGAAACGATACCCGGCGTTACCTTCGACCGTCCTGGACGGCTGGCCATGGCGGCGCACACTGGCGAGATCAGCAGCTCGTTCTTCCTGATCACGCTGCACGCCGACGACGAGTTCGACAAGAACAAACGAGGCGCGATCTTTGGGCAGTGCGACGATGCGTCCCTAGCTGTCGCGGCCAAGATTTCGCATACCTTGTTGAGCGTCAGGAACCGGACCACGAAGGCCATTGCGATCAACAAGCTAACGATTGTGCAGCCGGGGGATCCGCTGCCTCCGTTGGCGGCCGATGTGGCTCCCTCCAGTATCGTTCCGCAGCCGGTGCCGCCATCCATTCCCACGCTTCCGCCACCTGACCCTACCGGACCAACGGCGGTGATCGAGACGACGATGGGTGCGCTTACGTGCAAACTGTTCCGGGAGCAGGCTCCGGTCGCAACTGCAACCTTCACGGATCTAGTTGCGGGCAAGCACCCAATCCCAAATGCGGCAGCGGCTGCGGTCACGCGCGGCAGGGATTTCTATACCGGTTTGCACTTCAACCGCGTGATCCCGGACTTCATGATTCAGCAGCAGGACTATCCCGGCGGGGCCGATGGACCGGGCTTTAACTACAGCATTGAGACGGTGCCGGGCCTCAGCTTCGACCGCGCTGGGCGGCTCGCCATGGCGAACGATGGCCCGGACAAGAACGACAGCTCATTCTTCATCACGGACGCGCCGTCCCCGTCGCTGGATGGCAAGTTCACGATCTTTGGACAGTGCGATGATGCGTCAGTCAAGCTGGTCGCGGAGATCGCGCGCGTGCCACGCAACGCACATAACCGGCCGGTGACACCGGTGACCATCAAAAACATCGCGTTGCAGCCATGATCGTTAACTGCTCCAGTGCAGTTCGACCGGGCCTTGCAGCGGATGTTCGCCCTTCCCGGTCAGGCGGCGCTGCTTCAGCGCGAAGTACCATTTCGCGGGCTTGTCGGCGTCGTCGATCAGCATCATGGCGGGGCGGAAGCGCAGGCCTTCCGCCTGCTGGATCATCGTCTCCTGATCCTGCCGGACGAACTTTGCGCCGAAATAGCGTGCGATAGCGGGCACGAACGGCACGTTGTAGAAGATGTTCCAACAAGCCATCACGTCGATGCGGCAGCTTGCTGGTGTCACCGGCGTGATGGTGGTTAAGGAAGCGAACCACTTCTCTCCCGCGCGGATGACTTCATAACGGCGGTTCGGCAACGTGAAATCAATGGTTGTGGTGATGGTGATGTCATTGCCATAGACGCCCAGTAGTTTGTAGGGGGCCGAGTTCTTGCTGGGGGCGTGCGAACTCATGCGGAAGCCGTCCGGGATTGGCTCGAAGTGCTTCGTCTTCTCGTGGATAGACGCAGCGGAGCGCCACCACCATGCCTGGTGCACAAACGGTCCATGCGCCGGGTCCATCAGGCCGATGATGCCGTGATCCACGTTGCACGGCAGGTCCGCGCTGATGTGCGCACTCCGAAATGTTTCGGAGAATTTCGGCACCTCCGGGACCGGCGGCAGAGTCGTCTCCGGCGTGATGCGTCCGGCTCCCGCTTCTGGCAGAAAGACCCATGCGTTTCCGTCGGCTTCCCGGCAGGGGTACGCGCCCGTGTAGATCTTCGTGGGTTCCAGCGTATCGATGCGCGTCAGTGAGGGGATTTCGACGCACTGTCCGCTGCATGGCTCGAACTTCCATCCGTGATAGCGGCACTGCACCGTCTCTCCATCGAACCACCCGGACGAGAGCGGGATGCCGCGGTGCGGGCAAAGGTCGCGCATGGCAAAGACCGCGCCATCGCGCTTGCGCCCCACAAGTAACGGCACGCCAAGCAGGAGTGCCGTGGCGGATTTGCCCGCCGCCAGCGCATCCGAGCGTAATGCGGGGTACCACTCGCCGAAGATCAACTCCGTCGCGGGCTGCGTGCCCGGCTCAACCCTGTCGCTGCGCAGCTTCATGCCTTACGTTCAGGCTACACCTGTAGAGCCAGCGTCCGTAGGGCAAACAGGCCACCTAATTTCAGTTCTGGATGGTAGAGTGGCCCATCAAGCAAGACCGCGTGGGTTGCTCCCGATCAATGACCTGTAGCGTCTGTGATGTTGCACCGGAGGACACCGTGATTACTGAACAGAAAACCGCCCGCGACTGGACGAGCCTACTACTTATACCCGCGGCCTTGTTGTTTCTCAACTGGCTTAATACTGCGCGAAGTGATGCTAATACTAGGAGCAGGCAGTTGCGGCAGGAGAGAACTGAGCTAATCACTCATCTAATCCAGGACATTTGGTCGAATGGTGTCAGCATGGAAATAATCGGCCAGATCGATGCGGATGGGCGGAATGACCTGCGGAACAGTGATTACGTGACCGCCAAACGGGAATTCAACGAATCAGAGAGCAGATTGTACGTCGATAAACTCAAAATAGAGATTCTTTTCCAAGACGATGAGGGGCAAAGCGTAGCCAATGCTGTGCGTGAGTACATTGCACTCGGAGGCGACAACCGGAATCTTGTACGGTACGCTCGAGATCAAGGAGGTGTCGTGAAAGAGAAAAAGGAAGCGATACAATCGCTGTCGCTTCAGTTACTTAAGCGCACAATTGATCGAGTCAAATCAGCACCGCCTGGTAAGTAACTTCTGCACCTGAATCCTGGCACAAACCTTAGATGAAGGCCGGCCTTCTTCAATAAGAGTATGTTGTCAACATGGGATATCTGCTGATCGCGCTGCTTGGCTTCTGTACCGGCCTGCGCACGCTGACACCGGTTGCGGTGCTGTGCTGGTTCGCTTACCGGGGCGCGCTGCACTTTATGGGCTGGCGCTCGTTTACGGCGAACCTGATCGCGGTGATCGTCTTTACGCTGATGGCGCTGGGCGAGTATGTGGGCGACAAGCTGCCGAGCACGCCCAACCGCACTGCTCCCCTTGGGCTGCTGGGACGGGCGCTGTTTGGCGCGTTCGTTGGGCTGCTGCTGGCGCAACCGCTCCTGCTGAACCCGGTTGCGGCCATTCTCCTGGGCATCGTGGGTGCGCTGCTGGGCACCTATGCGGGATGGCTTGCACGTACGCGGACGGTGGTCGAGCTCAAGGCACCGGACTGGCCGGTCGCTATTGTTGAGGACTGCCTGACCATCGTCTTCAGCATCGCGCTGATGAATGTTGCCGTGACGCGCAGTGCCTTGTTTACGGGGAACGCGGGCCCGATGGTGCGTTAGCCGTATCCCACTCATGCGCTTCGCGCATGAATGGACACCCGCGCACCCGCGCATAATCGGTCACCCGCCCCGCGCCGGTTTCACTCACACCTACATCCCATTCATGCGCTTCGCGCATGAATGGGGCACCCGTGCATCTATATCCCACTGATACGCTTCGCGCATGAATGGGGCACCCGCTGGTATCTTACTCACCCATATAACGTGTGCAGGCGGACCTGTAAGCCGGATTCTGTCCACACATTCGCCCGGCGAACCGGGGGTGCTGTGCTGAACGATCATTCCTCTAGGCCGAGCATTACTGCGCGGCTCCAGCAACCTACCCGCGAGTCTGGCGCGCCGGGCCGGCACGCATCATGGCTTCAACGAGCGAAGCCACTCTTCCCGCCTATTTGGTCTTGCTCCGTGTGGGGTTTACCATGCCGCCCGACATTGCTGCCGGCGCGGTGCGCTCTTACCGCACCTTTTCACCCTTACCCTCCTTCGCTTTGCTCAGGACAGGCTTTCGCTTGCTCTCTGGGCCGCTTGAGGAAGGCGGTATTGTTTCTGTGGCACTGGCCGTCTCCGCGCCTTGACGCGCGGATCCCGGGCGTTACCCGGCACACTGCCCCGCGGAGTCCGGACTTTCCTCCCCCGCCCGGCTTGATGTGCCGGGCAGCAGCGATCGTTCGGTCCGCCTGCACGTTCAAGTATGACAGAGACGATGAAATGCTACGGGCAGGTCAGCCCCAGCACCTTGGCCAAGCGGTCCTTGATGCTGGTCATCTCGATGCGCCCGAGATGCTCCGCGCGCACGCCCGGGCCGGCCAGGATGTAGACGCTGCTGTAATCGTCGCGCACCGGCCAGAAGCCGTGATTGCCCTTCTCGTACGGCGAGGTCAGGTACTGCGGCTCAGCGTTGGCTGCTTCGGGGCGATCGTGCGTGGCTGCCGTGGCGGGCGGCGGTGCGCCTCCCATGCCAAACATGAAGTGTTCCTGCGGAGCCACGGCCAGCATGACGCCCTTGAGCGATGGCGCATATCTGGCAAGTTCGTCCGGCGGGATGATGCGGCCAATGCCGTCCTTTCCGGCAGCAGACTCTTCGCGCAGAAACGCCGCAGCGGCTCCATCATCAGTGACGGCGAGACCGCCGAGCGAACGCACTGTTCCCGTAATGCCGTGCTGTTTCAGGAGCACGTTCAGATTGGCGGTGTGGTCCACGCGCTCAAAGCCGTGGTCGGCGGTGATGGCGATGTCATAGTCCGGCGGCAGCGCCTGCATCATCTCGCCGATCAGTGCGTCCGTGCGCTCCAGCGTGGCGCGGCTAGGAACGTTGAAGGGCCCAAGATCGTGCTGGTCAGAATCAAGATCGACAAGGTGCACTAAGAGCAAATCCGGCTGGCGATGCTGTAACAGCCAGACGGCGGCGATGGTTCGGGTGCGATCATCCATCCACTGCTGCGGAAACGATGGTTCGTCGCGGCTGATCTGCTGCACCAAATCTGCCGGAACCGCCTTCGACGCGACACTCTCCGTGTCCATGGAGCCGCCATTGCGGCGCTGAAAGTACTCCGGCAGGTTATAGGTCAGCGGAGCGCCAACTGTTACCGGCCAGGTCACGCTGGCGGTGGTCAGGTGTTGTTGTGCCGCACAGGTCAGCAACGTGGGAACTCTGATCAGACCGGCGGTCCAGTAGTAGTCGCCGCTCTCGGCGCGCGGCCTGCGATTGCCCAGGATGCCATGCACATCTGGCGGAACGCCCGTGATCAACGTGGTGTGCGAGGGCCACGTGATGGTGGGCCAGACCCCCGTCACACCATCTGCAACCTGACCCTCGGCCATCAGCTTGCGAAGGTTAGGAATGCGCTCGCCGTCGCGGTCCCGGTCACGGAGATAGCGCCAGTCGAATCCATCCACCGATACGACTAGCAGCTTATGCCTCGGCGCGACAGGGACGCTTTGTACCTGCGCCCGCATGAGGCCAGAGAAGAGAACAGCAGCGGCGATGATCCGAGCTAGAAGCGTATGCGCCCCCCAAGTTGGACCTGCCGGGAATTGAAGGCAGTGACCGGCGTACCAAAGGTTGCCACCGGTGGAACGACGGGACCAAAGGCGGAGGTGCGCAGGTTGGTGCCGTACGTATTGTTCACCGCGCCCGCACAACCACCGGCGTTGCAGGCAACGTTGGTGGAGTTCAGCAGATTCTCCGCTTCGGCAATGAGTTCAAGCGACACGCGCTCACGGTAGATGGGAAACGCGCGGCTGCCGCGCATGTTCCACTCGCGGAAGATGGGTCCGCGGAAACTGTTGCGGGAGCCGAAGTTGGCATAGTCGTTGTTGACGCCATCGCCATTCAGATCGGCGCCGGCCAGCGGTGAATACGGAAAGCCTGAGGTCACCGTGGCGTCCGTCGAGAACATAAAGCCATCAAAGAGTGCCGTTGCCAGACCACCGGTGGCCACGCGCGGCTGCCACACGCCCTGAACGACAAAGCGGTGCCGCTGATCGCTGGACGAGAAGGCGTAGTCGCGATTGATGTTGCCGGAATCCGTGACGTTGTTGCCGCTGTCGCCGACGGAATCATTATTGTTAAAGGCCCATCCCAGTGTGTAGGAGGCGTCGAACTGCACGCCGTGGCTGAGGCGTTTTCTGAGGTCGACAAAGCCGCCGTAGTACGTGTCAGCGCCGGCAGCGGTGAGCTGGAAGATCTGACCGAATGCGGTGTTGGGCCGCGCACCTCCGTAGATGGGCCGCCCGTCTGGCAGATATCCGCTGACCGCGCCAAGATTGGTGTCGATCAACAACGGTGCGCGCCGGCCAAGGTAGAGTTGAGTGCCGATGGAGAGCGCGAAATCCGTGCCAAGTTGCTGCTCGACGGCCAGGTCGCTCTGCTGCGCGTATTGCGTGCGGAAGTTTGGCGAGAAGCCGTAGACGCTGGTCTTGACGGCAAAGGCTGTTACCGGACCATTAAACGCCGCGGGATATTGCGGCGCACCGGCGGCGCTGCCGCTGACCGTAAACGTCTGCACCTGAGCGCCGTTGGAACGGTCTACCAGCGAAATAAGCCGCAAGTTAAGTGTGTCGTAGTTGATGCCATAGCCGCCACGCAGCACCGTTTTTCCGCCCGCGCGCCAGGCAAACCCGATACGCGGTGCAACGTTCGTCCCATCGCTGGGCAGGGTGCGGGAGATAGGCAAAACGCCATTCTGATTAAGCGCGGGAAAGAAGCGATACTCGTACCGGACACCGTAATTGAGGGAAAGATTTAGCGATGCCTGCCAGTGATCCTGCGCGTAGAAGTTGATGGGCGTGGTCCGGTGCTGGGCGGTGTTGTTCCCGAACTGCTGCGTAAAGGTGTTGTAGTTGTACAGCTTGTTGGTCGCGGGATTGACCGTGCCATTCACCGCACCCAGATACTGGGTCAGGTTGGAGAAGCTGTAGGTGTCTGTCAGCCGGTCGATGGAGAGCACGTGGATGGTGTCGATGTCAGCACCGAAGCGGATCTGATGCTTGCCAACGGTGTAGCTGAAGTCGTCGATGATGTTGTACTGATCTTCCTCGTAGTGCTGATTGGCGCTGGTATTGGATCCAAGCGTGGCCACGCCGCTGATGCTGATCACGGGACCCACCACGCCGCTGACCGGCGGACGGTCAAAGATGCGGCGCAGCGTGCCGAAGCGCAACTCATTCAGGGAACGCGCGCTGACAACACGCGACCACTGTGCCGCCGCGGTGTAGTCATGGTCGTTGAAGTTGTTCGATGACGAGATGGTCTGCAACCCGCCGGAGGTATTGAACTGCGAGGGCGTTTTGTACAGCGAGTAACGGAAGTAGAAGTTGTCCTTCGGGTTCAGCTGCCAGTCCACGCGGCCAAGATATGACTGGAACCGCTGCTTGAATGGTGCGTTGCCCAGCTGCGAGGCTGGCAGGCCGAGAGCAGCCGCGTTTGCCGCGGAAATGGTGATGGGGCGCGCGCCATCCTCCGGCTCATACTCGCCGCTGATGAAGTAGAAGAGCTTGTCACGCACCAGCGGTCCACTCACATTCACGGAGTAGGTCGCCCATTGCTGGAACGGCTTGGTTGGCGAAAGCGACGGCTTGGAGATCAATCCCGGGCGGCGCTCGAGTACCAGGCCTTCACCATGCGTCGCGTTGGTGCCGCCGCGCGTGATCATGTTGATGATGCCGCCCACGGTGCGGCCATACTGCGCATCCATGGCACCGGAGATCACGCGCAACTCTTTCACATCTTCCGGTGAAAAAATGCCCAGCCGTCCCGGACCTCCGCGTTGCGTGTTGTCGATGCCGTCGATCATGAAGGCCTTGCGCTGCAGGCCGCCAAAGGCAAACGTCGGATTGCCGAACTCGTCGTCGCGCGTGCCGTTCAGCCCTGGCACCAGAAGCGCCAGATTGAAGGTGTTGCGCGATGTAATGGGCATGTTTTCGAGCGCCTTTTGGTTTAAGCCATCGGAGATGTCGAAGGTCTCGGTATTCAGAATGCTGGCGTCTGCCGTCACCGTCACGGTCTCGCTCGTGCTGCCGGCCCTCAGGGTGATGTCCACCGGGCTGCTCTGGCCCACGCGAACGGTAATCCCGTTCTGCTGGTAGCCCTGGAAGCTGGGCGCGGTGACAGTGATGCGGTACGTGCCTTCCGGCAGCAGCGGAACGGCGTACTGGCCGTCGCTGCCAGCCTGCACCGTACGCGTAAAGCCGGTCTCAAGTTCAGTGGCATCAATCGTTGCGCCAGGAATCACCTGGCCGTTCGCATCGTGCACGACTCCCGTGATGCTGCTGGCAACGCTGCTGGTCTGGGCTGAAAGGACCGCCGCGGAACCGGCAAATGCGAGGACACCAGGCAGGAGGAGGCCGAACAGGGTGCAGGCAGGATGTCTGGGATACATGCTGCTACGTTGCACGACGTGCATGAACAAGGCGTTGGCGGATAGTTACAGCTTTGTGAAAGCGGGCCGCGTCCTGACGTGAGAAGTCATCGTGGCATCCGCCCGCAACGGTTACTTCTCAAGCACGATCGTGATGGGAATCACGCGGTCGGCCTGCTTGTCGAATTTGCTGATGTTATACGTCTTTGACCGGTTTCCGCGAAACATTGCCCACAGCGTGTAGTCGCTGTCGGGCGGTACATTGCGGAACTGGTATGTGCCCTTTTCATCCGTCACATAGCTCTTAATAGCAAGCGTGCCGGCAGTTTCCATCTGCACCACCGCGCCGCGGATTGGCTCATGGCTGGCGTCGGTCACGGATCCTGTGATGTTGCGCAGCGGAGTGCGCGTGTACTGGGCTGGCACACGGGCCGGCGAGGATAGCAGCCACATGGCGAGCGTCATCAGGACCGCTCCGGATTTGTGATGAACGGGCGTCATGTCGGGTACTCACTTTCCCGGCTGCTGGAGCGTTAGCGATTTCGAACGAACGGTGTCGCGTTGAAGCGGCTACAACACATCAGACGCTGTATTTTCTCGTCGAGACTCACACTGGCGCGCCGCACGGCTTGCAGCATGAGCAATAAACGGACGCCATCTCTGCTGCATCTCACCGCCATGCGTTTGCTGGATCTACTCCTTGGGCGTCCGCTTGCCTCTGAAGAGGATGCGGAGCAACGGGTGAGCGTGGCCGAGGGTGTTCCCACCTTCGGCCTGGACGCACTTGGCTCAGCGGCGTACGGCCCGGAGGCGGCGCTGACCATCTTGATCCCCGCGGCTGCGGCGGGCATCGCGTACATCATGCCGATCAGCCTGGTCATCATCGCCCTGCTGACAATTGTGTACTTCTCCTACCGGCAGACGATTGATGCCTACCCCAACGGTGGCGGATCGTACACCGTGGCCAGCGAAAATCTTGGCCGCGGCATGGGTCTGCTGGCAGCCGCCGCGCTTATGGTGGATTACCTGCTGGACGTGTGCGTGGGCATCTCCACGGGCGTGGGCGCGCTGGTCTCGGCCGCGCCCAAACTGCAACCGCACACACTTGGGATATGCCTGGCGATCCTGCTCCTGCTGACGCTGATCAACATGCGCGGCGTGCGGGAGAGCGGTGTTCTGTTCATGCTGCCGACATACGTCTTTTGCATCTGCATCCTTGGCGTTCTGGGATGGGGAATAGCGAAAACCCTGATTTCCGGCGGCCACCCTCAGCCAGTTGTCGCACCACCGCATCCGGGTACTAACGCGGCCGCTGCGGTGGGCGCATGGTTGCTGATCCGTGCCTTTGCCGCCGGATGCACGGCGCTGACCGGCGTTGAGGCTGTAAGCAATGGCGTGGTGGCGTTCAAGGATCCCAACACGAAGACAGCGCGCCACACGCTGACCATCATCGTGGTTCTGCTGGGTGTGATGCTGGCGGGAATCGCGCACCTGACAAAGGTGTACGGCATTCAGGCGACCGATCCAGGGTCGCCGCAATATCAAAGCCTGCTCTCCATGCTGACCGCGGCTGTTGCCGGAAAAGGTGTCTTCTACTACGTCACCATTGCATCGATTCTTGTCCTGCTTTCGCTGTCAGCCAATACTGCCTTTGCTGATTTCCCGCGCCTGTGCCGCGTGATCGCGGAGGATGGTTTTCTGCCACGCTTCTTTGCCATTCGCGGACGCCGGCTGGTCTATGCCGAAGGCATCATCGTGCTTGCGATTTTGTCCGCCCTGATTCTGACCGCGTTTGGAGGTGTAACGGATCGTCTGATCCCGCTGTTCGCCATCGGTGCCTTCCTTGCCTTCACCCTTTCGCAGGCCGGCATGGTGATGCACTGGCGGCGGACGGGCGGCAAGCGCTCCCGGTTCTACATGGAGATCAACGGGCTGGGCGCATTCGCCACCGGATGCACCGTCGTCGTAGTACTGATCGCCAAGTTCACTGAGGGTGCCTGGATCACGGTCATGATGGTGCCTCTGCTGATCGTGATGATGTATGCAGTGCACCGGTACTACCAGCGTGCCGCCAGCCTCATACGGATCGACCATCTCGCGTTGCAAAAGGAACCGGACCCGCTGGCGGTGGTACCTGTCTCCGGGTGGAACCGCGCGTCACAGGAGGCGTTGCAATTTGCCTGCTGCCTGACCCCTGACGTGGAGGTGCTTCATGTGGAATGCCCCGACGAGCATGGGGAGGAGACATGCGCGAACTGGCAATCACAAATTGAGGGTGCCGCTACGCAGGCGGGCCTGAAGCCCCCGCGCATTGTGTCCGTGGCGTCACCCTTTCGCTTCATCACCTCGCCGATTGTGAAGTATGTGCTGGACGCAGAGAAGCTCGCGCCGGACCGCAAGATCATGGTCGTTGTGCCGGAGCTGGTGGCCGTCCGGTGGTACCACTACCTGCTGCACAATCATCGTTCCACCGTTCTGAAGGCGATGTTGCTGTTACAGGGAAATGGACGGATCGTCGTTGTGAATGTGCCGTTTTACCTGAAGTAGGTGCACACAAACCGGTGCATTCGTGCATGGGCCAGCACCTTTACCTGAGTTCCGGGTTCTCCCCTGCTCTCTTCGTTCCCCTATAATCGTCTTCTAAAGACACGTGTGCGCATGCCGGGTTTGGGAGACTGCGGCTGCCTGTGCGGCGAGTTCCTGCAGTGAGGGTGTTGTTATTAAAACCGTAGAGCAGGGTGGCCTGAATGGGCTGCCAGAGCATGACCATGGGAATGTGCGGTCCTCCTCACTTTTTCTCCTTTCTGGAGTTCGCAGCCTGTTAGGCCGCAGCGGCGTGATTGCCGCAGCGTTTCTGGCCGCCGCTGCCGTCCAACCCGCGCCGTTGGCTGCGCAGGTGAGCACGGCACCCGTGAACGTGCCCGTTGCGGAGGTGCCGCTGTGCGCGCCGCAGGTCATCGGCAACCGCCGCTATCCAAAGGAATCGATTCTGGCGCGGCTCTTCTCGCGGCAGGGCAATCCCTACGATGCGGCAACGGTAGAGCGGGACTTCAATTCGCTGTGGAACTCCGGCTACTTTGAAGATGTGCGGATTGAGCGTGCCGAGGGCGCGGGCTGCACCCAGCTGATTATTTATGTGCGCGAAAAGCCGACCATTGGCGAGATCAACTACAAGGGCCTGAACGCCGTCACTGTCTCCGACGTGCTTGAGCGTGACAAAAAGGCGAAGGTCGGCGTGACGGTGGAGAGTCAGTACGACCCCACCCGCATCAAGCGCAAGGAGGTCGTGCTGAAGCAGCTGCTGGCGGAGCATGGCCACCAGTTCGCGACCGTTCGCACTGAAGTGAAGACGATCCCTCCTGCCCGGGTAGCCATCACCTTCGTGGTAAAAGAAGGCCCCACGGTAAAGGTCGGCCACATCGGCTTTGAGGGCAACGAGCGCATCAATAGCCGCACCCTGCGGGCGGCCATGAAGAACACAAAGCCCATCGGCATACCGCACTCCATCATCCTGGAGAATCTGTTCGCGCGCACCTTTGACGCAACCAAGCTCGACGAAGATGTGGAGCGTGTCCGCCAGGCCTACCGCGAGCGTGGCTACTTCAAGATGGAGCCCGGCGAACCCATCACCAAGGTGCGTAACTCCGGCGGATTCAACATCTTTACGTTCCACCCGTCAGATGGCAAACGCATCGACATTGAGATACCAATCACGGAGAACGCCCGCTACAAGCTGGCAGGGATTACGTTCTCTGGCTACGACAAGAACGTCATCACAAACGCAGCCGCTTTGCGTAATCAGTTTGCGCAGAAGGATGGCGAATACTTCAACGCAACCCTCTTTGGCAAGGGCCTGGAAAATTTGCGAAAGGCGTTTGGCTCGCTGGGGTATATCAATTTCGTCGGCTCGCCCACGCCGACCTTTGATGAAGCGAAGAAGACGGTCACGCTCAACATCGACATCGATCAGGGCAAGCAGTTCTTCGTCTCGCGCATTGAGTTCAGCGGTAACACCATCACGCGCGATCGCGTCATCCGCCGCGAGCTTCTGCTGGAAGAAGGTCAACGGTATAACAACCAGGCATGGGAAAATTCCATCCTGCGCCTGAACCAGCTGAACTACTTCGACACGCTGCACGCCGATCAGGACTCCGAGATACGCACCAACAACGACGAGGGCACGGTCGATCTCCTGCTGAAGCTGAAGGAAAAAGGCAAAAACTCCATCGGCCTGAATGGCGGCTTGTCAGGCTTGTCAGGATCGTTCGTCGGCCTCAATTACGAGACGAATAACTTCCTTGGCCTGGGCGAAACGCTGTCCGTTGTTGCAAATATTGGCGATCTGTCGCGAAACGTGACCTTTGGTTTCACAGAACCATATCTGCGCAACAAGCCAGTTTCGCTTGGCTTCCAGGTCTTCGCCAGCAAGTACGACTACAATCCGGCGAAGAGTTACTCCGCTGCCGGGCTGTCGCAGAACTTGAGCAACGCGCAGCAATCTCTCTTGACAAACTACAACCAGTCCAGCACGGGCCTTACGCTCTCTGCAAGCACGCCGCTGCGTCACTTTTTCAAGCACAGCATCGGCGTCACGCGCGTGGGCGTGTCGTATGCGCTGTCGCGGTCCAACGTCACCACCTTTAACGACAACACGCGCAACGTCTTTGAGACGCTGAACTTCCGCAGCGGTATCGAGCAGAACAATGCGCTGAACGGCATTGTGTCGTCGATCATCACGCCATCGTTCACTTACTCGTCGCTTGACCGCGCGGCGGGACCGCACAACGGGCGCGACTTTAATCTGGCGATCGCGGTCGCTGGCGCGGGCGGCAACGTGAAGTATTTCTCACCGGTGGCCAGCTTCCGGCAGTTCTATCCCATGAAGGGTCTGCGCATCAATCGTGAAGGCCACAACGTGCTGGGTATGCGTGCGCAGTTCGCCCACGCGCAGGGATTCGGCGGAGAGGTGGCACCGCCGTTCAACCGCATCTACGGCGGCGGCGAGGCTGACATCCGCGGCTTTGACATTCGCTCCGCGACGCCGTACGTCTTCATTCCGACGCGCGTGAACTTCAATCTGACGAATCCGGATACCAGCACGGTTCCACGTGATCCCACCAACAGCGGCCTGGGCAATATCCAAATCCCGCTGCCGGTGTACCGGCTGGTCACGGTTGGCGGCGACACGTCGTTCACGGGCAATCTGGAATACCGTATTCCCATCGTTTCGCAGGTCACGTTCGCCTTCTTCACGGATTTCAATATCACGACGAACCTCCTTGGATCGCAGCTGCGGCAAAGCGTTCTGGGTGCGTCCACCATCTCCAGCCCGCTGTATGGGTGCCCTGTCTTCACCAACGGCGCATGCTCCGGCGGCAAGCAGATCACCTTTTCACCGCAGTTGAACACCGCAGCCGGCACAAATCTGGTGCCCCGCATGTCCAATGGCGCGGAGTTGCAGGTGATTCTGCCCATTGTGAACGCTCCCTTCCGGCTGTTTTATGCCTACAATCCGCTGCGCCTGTATGAAACGCTGCCGCAGCAACTCGCCGTGGACGGCAAGACCTTTCAGGGATTCTTTCCGAACTCAGCGGCAGGGCGATTCTCCTATGCACAGGCGCTGCAGTTCTATGGTGCCGACTATATTCTTCGCGAGCCGCGCAAGACCGTTCGCCTGTCGGTCAGCACGACCTTCTAGGGCGTATAAGCGCAGAACGCGCATGACGCGAAGGTTTGTGCAAGGGCCGCGAAGGACATGCCTGTAAACCCGGTAGGGCCATGTGGTGCAAGCGGCTGTGTCAACGGTCGAAGCCTCCGTGAACGCCGTGTTCCTGCCTTTCAGAGAGCTCGACCTTCCAGCTGCTGAAGGCCCTGAACAGGGACGGACGCAGAGTCATTCAACACGTTTTTGTAAACAACGTTCAGTCCTTGCGCCCCTGCGACTTTACGCCATCTGCGTCGCTTTCATGGGTGCCTGACCGCCACGCCATGGCCAGGACACAGAGCGCCGTTCCGGTTGGCAGGAGCCAGAGCCACTTGTGCAGCCTGGGTATGATGATGGCGCCAACAAGGCTTCCCACAAGAAACATGAGGACGACTGGCCAGATGGCTCGCCAGCGCTCCCGGTCTTTTTCGAGATCCTCGGCGGTGCCGTAGCGCGTAATCAGATTCATCAGCGCGATCGACGCTGCCACAATGTTTGCTGTAAGGGCCCAGGTGGTGGCGGCTGTCTTGTCGATCATGTGCATACCAGTGTTCGACAAGCTGACAGCCAGGACGGCCAGGACGCCGATGGCGACATGGTGCGTGTCGTGTGGGTTGGCCGCAGCTGAGTCCGTCACGCTGAGGACGCACGCGCAGGCCAGCACGGCTGCCTCCGTGCCCAGCACGCTGCGGATGGCGGTTGCGCTCTTTGGCCCGCACCGCCGGACAAGGGTATAAACAAGTACAACGCCGGCCAGGAAGACAGGTATCGCCAGAAACTCCAGGGTCCTGGTATGTACGCCGGGCGCAAGCGACGCCGCCGCACCTACCAGGTCGCTCGTAAGCTCGGAACAGGTGAAGTGATCGAGCGTCATCAGGGTCGCGACGCTGATCAACGCGGTCACAAACGCAATGCTGGCTGGCAACACAGGCCACCGAAGCTTCGTGCTCTTCGCACCCGAACTTTCAAGTTTAGTTTCGGGAGCGGTTTGGCTGCGGCGGGCGCGCCCGATACCGGACGATCCTTCTAGGGAGATGATAGGTGTGCTCATGTGGTCTGACCCTTTCTGCGGCTATCGAAGTAGTCGTACATGCGCATGAGCACGAGCAGGCCGAGTGCCATGGCAGTAATGGTCATGATTCGCGGTCGTGCCATCGTCGTGCCATGTGATGTGGGTCTCCCGGTGACCATGGATCAACAGCAACGGGGATCCTCCGCCGCCGACAATAGTATTGATGGTCGCGCCCGATGTCTTGGTAAAGCTCTGGCGAATGCCCGCGAAGAGGGCCGCGTCTGTCAAAGGACCCGGGACCGCCTGCGTAGCCGGTCTCGATCTTGCCGGTTGTACCGCCGCTATAGGCAATTTCTACTTCTCTAAGGTGGATATCATCTTCTTCTCCTTTGGTGCCGCTGTAAATGAAGGATGCATGAGCCGACCGCAGAAACGGGAAATAATCCTGCAGGCTGCGAACCCGATTCAGAGTGCACCTTCGCGCTCAGTAAACCACTGCTTTAAGGGCAACGGATATTGCACAATAAGAAACTCATACTCCGGGACAGTAAGGGTTAGAGTTGCTGACTGAATTATCTTAGATCTTCCTGACTTAGTCGCCTGCGTAACGTGGGCCGGGGCGACAAGCCACCGACTTGTTGCAAATAGTGCAAGCCGCCTTTGCAGATTGCGAATGCCACACGAAGACATGGCGCGCAGTCTATAGAAGAGATCGATTTTCGGTGGCGGCATCAAGCTGGGAACCTTTAAGCGGCAACTCAGCGAAAAAAGAGGGTGATATGGTTCGTGCTTACTATCTCTACACCGGTGATGACGGTCACTCGCACGTGAAATATGGAAGCATCGAATTAAAGGCGGTAATTGCGGCTGATTCACTTCAATTCAAAGAAGATCCGCCATATTCAAGTTGGGACTGGCACAAGGATCCCGAGCCACGATATGTTATTTTTCTTGCCGGAGTTCTTGAGTTCGGTACACGCAGCGGCGAAACCTTCACCGTACAACCGGGCGAAGTTGTTGTAGCTGTCGATGATAAAGGTACAGGGCATACCTGGAAACTGGTTAACGACCAGCCATGGATCCGTGCTTATGTGGTTTTAAGACCCGGTGCCGATCTGCATTTCGTTGCTGACGAACCTGTCAAAGCAAAGTAGACCCGGTGTCTTCTTAGGTCAATCGAGCCTTGGAACCCCGGACGCGAAGGACGCGAAGGTTTGCGCGAAGAACGCCAAGATTGATCTCTGCGGCAAGCTCCCACAGGTCACTCCCAACAAAGGGCTGTGTCCACCGCGAAGCCTCCGTGGACGCCGTGTTCCCGGCTTTCAATGAGCACTACCTTCTGGCGTGTACAAAAGCAGAACGCGACGGACGCGAAGGACGCAAAGGTCACAGCCGCACATTCAGCCACGTCGGCTGGCCAGTCCACCGGTGGAACGGATAAGCTGGCATCAAAGGACTAAATGCCGGCCTCTGCCTTTCTGCAACGCATTGCTACTGCCATGCCCGCGCATGACGTCCATCAGGCATTCGTTGCGTTCGCGCACGGGATGCTGGAAGAGGAGCGCGCGAGGACTCTGTTCATGCGGATGGCAGATCGCGCGGAAATCGAACATCGTTCCTCCGTGCTGTCGGTCAGCGGCGCAAGCGAGCTGGCACCAGACGCATATGCTCTTTACCGTCTGGAACAGTTCCCATCAACCGCCGACCGGATGGCCCTCTTCCAGCGGCTGGCACCGGCGTTGATGCGATCCGCGCTGGATGGTTTATATCTTTCCCCTGCTGAGCGCGCCCGCATCCGGCATGTGCTGGTTACCTCCTGCACGGGCCTGTATGCGCCTGGGCTCGACTTCCAGGCGATTGAATACCTCGGGCTGGACCGCTCCTGTGAGCGCACCATGATCGGGTTCATGGGATGCTATGCCGCCATCAACGCGCTGAAGCAGGCGCGGCACATCGTCCGCTCCCACCCTGAGGAGAGCGTTCTGGTCATCAATCTGGAACTCTGCACACTGCATCTGCAGCAGACCCAGGATCTGAATGAGGTGCTGTCGTTTCTGGTGTTTGGCGATGGTTGCGCGGCTGCTCTGGTCAGCAGTGAACCGTCCGGGCTGGAGATGGACAGCTTCCATGCGCTTCATCTGCGAGGGACGGAGGACCTGATCACGTGGCGCGTCGGGGACAATGGCTTTGACATGGTGCTCTCCGGCCAGGTGCCCGCTGCGATTGGCCGCGCGCTCACCGAGGACACGGAACTGCGTGACAGCTTGCGTGACGTTTCGCTTTGGGCTATCCACCCCGGTGGCCGCTCCGTGCTGGATGCCGTTGAGGATGGTCTGGCATTGAACCCATCTGCGTTGCATGCCTCCCGGGAGGTGTTGCGCACCTGCGGCAACATGTCTTCGGCGACGGTGATGTTTGTTCTTCAGCGTCTTATGCAAACCGTCAGCCCTGGCGAGCAGGGCGTCGCCATGTCGTTTGGACCGGGTCTGACGGCGGAGACCATGCGCTTCCATGCCGCCGGATAAGCCGGACTTCACCCGCCGCGCCTCTCTGGACGAGTGGATGGACGAGCCCTGTTCGTACGAGGATTTTCGCGACTGCCTGCGCAGCCTTGCCCAGTGCAACCGCGTCACGCTGACGTACCGGCCCACGCTGCAATGGCTCCGCCCGTTCTTGAAAGAAGGCAGGCCGCTCCACATCGTGGATGTGGGTTCCGGCGGGGGCGATATGCTGCGCCGCATCGAGCAGGCCGCCCGCCGCGACGGCACGCCCGTCCATCTGACCGGCGTTGACCTGAACCCCCATGCCGCGCAGGCAGCGCGCGAGTTTACCGCGCCTGGAAGCTCCATCCGGTGGATCACAGGCGATGCCTTTTCCAGCCCGTTGCCCGCGCTGCCTGACCTCATCATCAGCTCACTCTTCACGCACCATCTGCCGGATGACGGCATCGTGCAGTTCATCGCCTGGATGGAGAGGACGGCCATTCGCGGCTGGTTTATCAACGACCTTCACCGGGATGCGGTTCCGTACTACCTGTTCAAGCTGCTTGCGAAGCCCGCGCGGTGGCACCGCTTTGTGCAGCACGATGGACCGGTATCCATCCGCCGTTCCTTTCGTGCGGATGACTGGCTAACGTATCTCGCAGCCGCGGGGATTGCGCCGGGAGACGTGTCGATCCGGCGGGTCTGGCCGGGGCGGCTCTGCGTGTCACGGATCAACGCATGAACGAGCGTATCGCGGTCATCGGCGGAGGCCTGGCTGGCGGTATTGCCGCGTATCACCTGGCTCGCGCGGGCCGCGATGTGGTGCTGCTGGAGAAGAGCAAAGGCCCGCAGCATAAGGTCTGCGGCGAGTTCCTGAGCCACGAAGCGATGCACTATCTTCGCGGAGCAGGAATTGATCTCCATACGCTGGGGGCAGCCGCGATCCGTCGCGTCCGGCTTATCGGGCGGAGCTTTCAGACGGAAAGCTCACTGCCGTTTCCCGCCTGTTCGCTCTCCCGGCACGTGCTGGACGAGGCGCTGCTGAGCCGTGCCGCGACCGCCGGTGCCCGGATGGAACGTGGCATCCACGTGCAGGGCGTGACGGCGGAAGGGGACGGGTGGCGTGTACACATCCGTGATCAGGGCGAGCTTGCCGCGGACAAGGTCCTGCTCGCGACTGGCAAGCACGATCTCCACGGGCTGCGCCGGCCAGCGGGAACGCATCCGGGACTTGTTGGCTTCAAGATGCTCTTCCGCCTTCAGGGCGACCAGCAGCGTGAGTTGGAGGGTGCGGTCGAACTCACACTCTTTCCCGGCGGATACGCGGGCCTGCAACCCGTTGAGAACGGCGCTGCCAATCTCTGCCTCTTGATCACAGGAGCCGCGCTGAAACATTGCGGAGGCAATTGGACGGCGTTATTGCAGCACCTGCGGCAGGAGGTGCCGCATCTCGCACGCCGCCTCCAGGGGTCGGAGCCACTGCTGCCGGAGCCGCTGACCGTCAGCTCCATTCCATACGGATTTGTGCAGCGCACCGCTCCGAAAGGTTTGTGGCGCATCGGGGATCAGGCCGCCGTGATTCCCTCTTTCAGCGGCGACGGCATGGCTATCGCACTGCATAGCGGGACGCTTGCGGCCCGGTGCCTGATGGAGGGCAGGCCGGCGGATCACTTCC
>CAXTXE010000020.1:0-72056 GCA_964248165.1 uncultured Terriglobus sp. | reverse complement strand
GATCTACACCTTCTCTGACACGGACTACGCTGACGCCGCAGGTGTCTGGTCCGGGGCTGCGGATTGGGCAGATGGTGAAGAGCTTGAGGTGATTCAAGGCGCGCCTGAGTACGCGGCTGAAGGGCCTGTCATTGGGGAATGCCCGACACTTTTCTCGCCGGACTATGCCACGGAGGAGATTTACGAGATTGCGGCGCAGCTCATGCAAAAGGGCGGCATCTCGCCACTGCAGCCCGGAGACGGCCTGCACTCGCGTTTCCAGGGCAGCGTGCGTGACAGCCCCGGTTCGTCCGCGCAGGTTGGCCGCAGGACAGACGCCACACCGGCCGATAAACCAAAGTCCAGGAAGAAGTAACGATCGACCACAACGAAAAAAGAGGCAGCCCTGATGGCTGCCTCTTTCGTTTGCGGCTTCGATCAGGCTGCTTGCTGAATGAGTTCTTCGCGCAGTTGCTCGTCCTGTGCCGCCTGTCGCAGAGTGTGCGGCAGGGCGACGGCGAGAACGTCCTCGATGCGCGTGGCGTAGTGGATTGTAATGCCCTCGGTCTGGTCGGCCGTTAGATCTTCTTCCACGTTCGGCTTTACGTCGACTGGCAGAATCACATCGCGAACGCCCGCGCGCTTGGCGGCAAGGAATTTCTCCTTGATGCCACCGACAGGTAGAACATTGCCGCTCAACGTGATCTCCCCCGTCATGGCCAGCAGCGGACGCACCGGGCGGTCAGTCAACAGGCTGACGATGGCCGTGGCCATGGTCACACCGGCGCTTGGGCCATCCTTCGGAATCGCTCCGGCGGGAACGTGGAGATGGAGATCGATGTCCTTCAGTACGTCCTCGTCCAGGCCGATGAACGCCGCATTGGAGCGCACCCAGGTCAACGCCGCCTGCATGCTTTCCTTCATCACATCACCGATCTGGCCCGTGATCTGGAAATTGCCCTTGCCCTTCATCTTGTTGGCCTCGATGAAGAGGATGTCGCCGCCCACCGGCGTCCAGGCCAGACCCACGGCAACGCCGCTTCGCTTGGTGCGCTCGGCGATCTCGGTGTCCACGCGCACCTTGTAGCCGCCGAGAAACTGGTGGATGACAGCGTCATCGACCAGGAGCTGATCCTCGTTGCCCTCGGCGATGCGGCGTGCCTGCTTGCGGCAGACCGTGCCGATCAGTTGCTCCAGCTTCCGTACACCGGCTTCGCGCGTGTAGTGCCGCGCGATGATGCCCAGCGACTCCGTGGGAAAGATGATGCGCGGCTCACCCTGCGGCTCGGCAGGCTTGTTCGCCTCTGGAACCCCGGCCTCGGCAGCAGGTTCGCTGCCCGTCTCCGCTTGGGCAGTGGCGGCGACAGGTTCGATGCCGTTCTCATTGATCTGCCTCGGAACTAGGTACTTCTCAGCGATGTTTGTTTTTTCCTCTTCCGTGTAACCGGTGAGTTCGATGATTTCCATGCGGTCCAGCAGCGGCGCGGGAATTGGATCAAGCTGGTTAGCCGTGCAGATGAACAGCACCTTTGACAGGTCGAATGGCTGGTCCAGGTAGTTGTCGCGGAACGTGGTGTTCTGCGCCGGGTCCAGTGTTTCCAGCAAGGCGCTTGCGGGGTCGCCGCGGAAGTCTCGCCCAAGCTTATCAATCTCGTCCAGCATGAAGACAGGGTCGTTGGTCTCGACGCGCTTCAGATTCTGCACGATCTGGCCGGGCATGGCACCGATATAGGTGCGGCGGTGCCCGCGAATCTCAGCCTCGTCATGCATACCGCCCAACGAGATACGCGCAAATTTGCGGCCAAGAGCGCGCGCAATGCTCTTACCCAGTGACGTTTTGCCAACGCCGGGAGGTCCGACAAAGCAGAGGATCGGGCCCTTCATATCCGGCTTCAGCCGGCGGACTGAAAGGTAATCAAGGATGCGTTCTTTGACCTTCTTGAGGCCGTAGTGATCCTGGTCCAGGCACTCCGCTGCTTTCTTGATATCGACGTTGCCGCCGGAACTCTTGGACCACGGCAGCACGGCCAGCCATTCAATGTAGTTGCGGGCCATGCTGTAGTCAGGCTGCGCGGGATTCATGCGCTGCAGGCGGCCAAGCTCCTTCAAAGCCTCTTTCTTGGTCTCCTCCGGCATCCCGGCGGCTTCAATCTTTTCCCGGAGTTCGGTGATCTGCTTGTTGGTATCGTCGCCCTCGCCAAGCTCCTTGCTGATGGCCTTCATCTGCTCGCGGAGGTAGTACTCGCGCTGCGACTGCTGGACGGCATCCTGTACTTCGCTCTGAATTTTTGAACGGAGCTGCTGGACCTCGATCTCCTTCACCAGGTGCTGGTGCAAGCGCTCCATGCGGCCTGCAACATCGGTCATCTCCAGCAGTTCCTGCTTGTCCGCGGTGGTCAGGAAGGGCAAGGACGAACCGATGAAATCCGCCAGGCGCCCCGGCTCTTCAATGTTGAGTGCGATGGTTTGCAGGTCGTCAGAGAGCGTGGGCGAGGCGGTAACGATCTGCTGAAACTGCGAGACAACGTTGCGCTGCAGAGCCTCGAGTTCCGGCGTTTTTCCCGGTTCTACGTCCGCCAGGAGGTCGTACTCCGCCGTAAGAAAGGGCGTGCGTTGGTCGAAGTCACCCAGGCGAACGCGCTCCGTGCCCTCCGTAAAGACGAAGAGCGACTGATTCGGCATCTTGACGACTTTATGAATCGTGGCGAGCGTGCCGACACCGTGGAGTTCGCTGGCCTCGGGAGCATCCTGCCGGGCATCGCGCTGCGCCACGACAAGGATGGTTTTCTCCTCCCCGAGAGATTGTATGAGCTGAATGGAGCTGTCGCGACCGACCGTAAGCGGCAACACCGCGTGCGGAAACAGCACGGTATCGCGCACCGGCAGCACTGGGAGAGCGAGATGTCCACGTTTACGGCCTGGATCGGAGGCAGTGGGCTGAATCACGCTAACGAAATCATTTGGCATATGAGTGTCCTTCCATCATATCTTCACACATCTGATGCCTCAGCATTGCTCCACGATGCAGGTTGAAGTGGCCAGCCCGATGTGGACGTGCTGATGGTCTCCCTCCGCTGGTGGCGTGGTCTGCAACATAGGCTGCATAACAGCATGTCAGAACGCGTCCGCGACGTCCTGCTGATTCCCCGCTGCGGCGTACCGGCCCAGTTCCGTTACGAAACCACATGCGGTCCGCAGACCGGTGAGAGCGGCCTCGGCGCGCTCTTCAGATGTAAATCGGAGATCGACGAAAAAGATGTACTCCCATGGCTTGCCGGGGACGGGCCGTGACTCGATCCGGGTGAGATCGGCACCGGCCTCGGCCAGCAGTCCCAGCGCCTGATAGAGAACTCCAGGACGATGTTGCAGGCCGAAGGCGACGCTCATCTTGTTGAGCACAGCATGGCTCGTACGCAGTTCACCGGCCTTGCCAGGCCGAGAGAGGAGCAAGAAACGGGTAAAGTTTTGCGGATCATCTTCAAGATCGCGCAGAAGTACCTCCGCCCCGTAAATCTCAGCCGCGAACGGGGCTGCGATGGCCGCGGACGCGGAATCCCGCACATGCATCAGGTGCTTGACCGCACCGGCGGTGTCATAGAAGGGTACTGCTTCGACGTTCGGGCTGTTGCTGAAGAAGCGACGGCATTGAGAGAGCGCCACCGGGTGAGAGAGCACACGCCGCACCTGCTTCAAACCAGCACCTGGCGGCGCTAGCAGCGCATGACGGATGCGCAGCGAGAGTTCCGCCACAATGACCACGCCATGTTCCAGCAGAAGATCGGAGTGATCGGCAACTGCTCCGTGAAGACTGTTCTCGATGGGAAGAACGGCCGCATCCGCCTCCCGTGTCATGGCGAGCTTTTCGAAGACTTCTGCGGACAGCACGCACGGTACGATCTCCGCCCCAGCAAGCAGGGTCTTGGTGGCAAGATGGCTGTTTGAGCCGAGCTCTCCTTGGATGGCAACTTTCACATCGTCTCTCTCCAGCAGTGATGCCGTTTCCCGCTGCGTTACACAATGTTTTGTAACAAAAAGACAACCACATCAGCGAGGAGGGCAACTGATGTTGATGTGACGGGAACGTCGCATAATCAGCCCGGGCGCGCGCGCCAGGGCATCTTGGAGAACGTCGATGCTTTGGACGATAACTGTCATCCTCCTGGTTCTGTGGCTTGTGGGTCTGGTCAGCGGCTACACACTTGGCGGCTGGGTACATATCCTGATCGTACTTGCGATCATCTCACTGATCTTCAACCTGATCAGCGGACGCCGTACACTGTAGCCGGCTTTGCACCGGCGAGACAGTGCTGTAGTTGTTGAAATAGAAGTAGACGAAAACATTGGAGAAGCGCATGGACACCGATGAGATCAAAGGCAAGTTGCAGAACGCATTTGGCAAGGTGGAGCAGACCGTTGGCGAAGCCGTCGGAAGCCGTAACCTGAGCAACGCTGGAACAGAGGACCGCGTGAAGGGCGCGGCCACTGAGACCTGGGGCAAGACCAAGGACACAGTGCGCAGCGTTGCTGATACCGAGCCCGCTAGCACCTCAGTCAATGAGGTCCGTACCACTGCGCAGGGCGAAAATCTTCGCGACCGCATTGCGGGCGGAGCAGAACGCTTGAAAGATTCGATCAACGCGCGCATGGACAACGTGAAAGATCGTTGATGCGCAGCTGTGCCGGTTCGGCAGACAGTCTCTTAGACTAAAGGCCCGCATGGTTGCGGGCCTTTGTTTGGCATAGATCACCGGAATGCGACCGCAGTGTGCGTCTTCCGCAGAAGCACATCCGCTGCGACACCGGCGAAGAAGATCACCGAGATGATACCGTTCAACGTGAAGAAAGCGGCATTCATTCGGCTAAGGTCGTCCGGGCTGACGAGACTGTGTTCGTAGAGCAGAAGAAACGCGACGGCTGCTACACCGGCGATTGCCAGCAGACCCAGATGGAACACCGCAATCAGGCTGATGAGAAGTAAGAGCATGCAAACATGCATGATGCGCGCGAGCATAAAAGCTCCACGAAGGCCAAATGCCTGCGGGACGCTATGCAATCCATGCGCGCGGTCGTGCTCGAAATCCTGGCAGGCGTAGAGCACGTCAAAGCCCCCGACCCACAGAAGCACAGCACCAGTGAGCACGATGATGCGCGGATCAAGCGTGCCGCATACCGCTATCCACGCTGCTGACGGAGCGATGCCCAGCGCCAGACCCAGCACCAGGTGCGACCAGCGCGTGATGCGCTTCATATAGCTATAGGCAAGCACAACGGCGATGGCAACAGGACTGAGGAGAAAGGTCAGCCTGTTCAATTCCGCTGCTGCTGCGACGAATACGATCAGGAAGAACAGGGTAAAACCGGCGACAAAGCCCCTTGCCAGCAGGCCAGCGGGAATCGCTCGCATGGCGGTACGTGGGTTGGCGCGATCGATTTTCGCGTCAACCAGCCGGTTGAACGACATGGCTCCTGTGCGCAAGGACACCATGCATACGACGATCCAAAACAGCGTGTTCCACCGGGGCCAGCCGCCTGCAGCCAGCACAGCCCCTGTCAGAGCAAAGGGGAGCGCAAAGACTGAGTGCTCCCACTTGATCATCTCAAGCGTAAGCCGTATGCTCCGCAGCTTCCCTGGGGCAAGTTCGGCCATGCTTTCAGTGTAGGCTGCGGGCAAGGTTTACCTGCTTTCGCCCCTGCTGTTTGCCACCTGTAAATCGTTTGTCACCTTGAAGACACCCGGAACGCTGTTGGCCCGGACCCCGGCTGCATCCTTGTCTGCCCGCCTGTCAACGACGCCGGTCAGCGTAACATTGCCGTTGACCACGGTGATGCGAATAGGCTTGGCAGGATCCATGGCGTACCTCTGTAACGAGGGAAATCCGTAGATGGCACGCGCCTCGGCAATACGAATGCGGTCGTCGTTTGGAGATAGCGGAGCGACTTCAATGTCGTCGATCACATCTCTGACACCGGGATAGTGCGAGACGAGCGACACCGCGGCATCCTTGTCCGTGGGATCGTACGCGACGCCGCCCAGCGTGACCACGCCGTCCTGTACACCTATGGTGAAGCTGTTAAACGCGGTGGTACCGTAACCAACGCGAACATACGCCAACTTTTCCGCCAGCTTGTTGCGCAGTTCGGTATCGGACACTTCAGCCGTGCTGCCGCCGCTCTGCACCTGCAGTTGATTCTGGACCGCGACGACGCCGCGCTTGTGATGGATCTTGTGTTCGGCATCCTCTTTGGTGGCGTACAGATCAACCGTGCCGGACAGGGTCACAATGCCATTTCTGACGGTTGCATGAACGTCAGAAAAGCGTTTGTTATCTAGTGACTTCTGCACCTCTGCAAGCACCTGCGCGTCATTGCCTTTGTCTTGCGCGTAGCTTGAAGGTGTGATCAATGCAGCCCCGAGCGTAAGTGCTGAAGCGGCCTGTTTCCAGTGTGCTCGTGCGTTCATTTTCGTTCTCCAATCCTTCCTGTCAGACCGTACAAGCATTCTTAGATGAAGGACCGGACGATAAGGTAGCAGTGCAGTACAAGCTGCGCAGAAAACTATGAGCGCCAAAATGTGAAATTTTGGATGTAGAACATCGGGAAGGAGCGATCCTAGCGGTACCGTTTACGTATCTTGTACACGAGGGAGAAGACGCCATTTTCGTCGCGTGTCGCAACAATCGACCGGTTGTCGCTGAGCTGATACTGCAACTGAATGAGTTGCTGCGCCGACGAGTTGACGTTGGTGGCAAACGTGACGGTGATCTGCCGCGTAAGCTGCTGTTCCACCGTGATACGCGCCGACGAGGTTCCGAGCGCCCCGATAAATGCGGGGTCGATTTTGACTTTGCCTGTTCCGCCAAAAAGCTTGTTAATGCGATTGGAGACAGTCGCGTTCAGCGCTCCGCCCAGCAAAGCCGTCGTTGTTGGGTCCTGACCGGCTTGTTGCAACTGCTGCGTGCTGATCTGGGCCTCTTCCTGCGTGCGTCCAAGCGCCAGCAGGTTGAAGATGTCCGCCTCTGAAAGGGGCGGCTCTGAACGGTAGGTGAGCTTGAAGTTCTTCGCGGTACCGTGCACGCCGATGGTGACGTCGTAATTCTCCACCCTCGCGGTTGCGTCCAGGTCAATGATGGGATCGATGCGTATGGGATTGTTGAAGTAAATCAGGCCGCGTTGCAACTGGTAATTGGTTCCGGCAAAGGTGGCAGAGCCATCCGTGATGGCAACCCGGCCGAAGACTGACGGCACAGCCAGCGTGCCCCGCGCGGTCAGGTCCACCGTTCCCGCGATGTGCGCGTAGCTGTTCTGGAAGTCCAGCTCTGGCGACGATTGCACATGCACGTTCAGCGCGATCTTGTTCAGGAGTGAGCCTGGCTCAGGCGGTGCGGAGACATCTCCCGCGCTGCCAGCGATCGAGGCGAAGTCGAACGTTTCCGCCAGACCGAAGCGGGTGATGAGGATGTTGCCGGAGAGCGATGCGCCGTCGCCGGAGCCCTGCAGCCGGATGCTGGCGTTGGCCGTGGCGGAGACGCCATAGTAGCGGACTCGAACCGCAGTTGCCGTCGCGGTCATGTCGGCGAAGAGGCCGTTTTGATACTGCACAAAGCCGGCAAGCTTGATGCGGCCACCGCCAGAGATCGCAGTGATGTTGTCGACCTGGAGGCGGTTCTCCGTGAAAGTTGCCGTGCCGGTGATGTTGGAAAGGCCGTTGGGAACCTCAGCATAGGCGAGGTTGGTGTTAGAGAACGTAACCTTTCCACCCAGGTTGGGCTTGCCGGTGGTGCCGGTGGCAGAGACGTTGAAGTCGATCTTGCCAGAGGAGACAATCTCCGGGTTGATGCGGTGAGCGATGCCGACGTCGATTGTGCCTGCCGCCTGCACGTTGAGGTTGCCACCCTGCGCTGGAAGCGGCTTGCCATCCCCGGAAAAGATCTGCGCCGTGCCGGATGCGTGCAGATCGGTATCGGGGCCGGTTACACGCAACTCTTCAAGCCGCACAGTACCCGCGCTGAGGGTGGCGCGCACGGGGGCGGCCGACGCGAACGTGAGTCCCTGTGTCGTCACGCTGAGCGGGTTGACCGTGAGCGATCCACTCAACATCTGCGGTTTTTTCGCAGGTCCGCTCACGGTGAAGTCGCCGGCGGCAGTTGAGGTAGCTTCAACCGTGGAACCGGTCAGCTTCAGGATGGGCGCAACGTCAAGATTCGTGAAGGTCCCGTGCGCCTGCATTGGGTAGTCGCCCGTGAGTTGCAGTTGGCCGGTGACGTCAAGCCTGGTGGAGAGCAGATCGGTGTGCGCTGTCAGGTGGAGGAGGTCGCGGTCGCTGCGCACGTCCGCAGTGAGTTGGCCCACCGCCTGTTTGTTGTAGGTGGCATTGGCGAGTGCCAGATGCGCCGTCAAGCCGGGCTGCTCCACGGTGCCGTTTGCGTCGGCGGTGAAGGTGAGCAGGCCGTCCACGGGTGTTCCGGCCTTCTTCACTGCCTGCAGATTGGAGAGGCGGATGTTGTTGCCCTGCAAGTGGCCGTGGAGGTGCTTTGAGGTAAGGTTGTATCCGCCGTTACCGCTCACCTCGACACCCTGAGCCTTCACGTCCAGCGTGTTGGCGGTAAACTCCTGGCCGCGGACCGTCATGTTCGCTGTGACCGAGTCATAGGGCTGGTCGTAGGCGACTCCGTTGCGCAGGGTCAACGTGCCACCGCCGTTCAGGTTGCCGAGTGTGCCTGCAGCGTTTGCATTGACGTTGATGATGCCGGTGACCGGAAGCGCGCCTTGGCCGGCAATCTCCAGGACATCATGAATCTGCGCGTCGGCTAGTTGGACTTTGCCGTTGATCTCCGCGTCGTTATCGAAGGCATAGGAGACCGCGCCGCGACGGACGATGCGGTGCGGTTTGACAGAACCCGAGACATTCAGGATCGCCGTTCCCCGGCGGATGGTGGACGTGGCAACGGTAACACCGGCAGGAGCGTATTCGGCGTCCGCAACCACCGAGTCGATGGCGATGTCGCCAGCGCTGCCGGCATGGATCTGCAGCGCATTGGCCTGGAGATGCCCTTTGATGTCGAGACCGGCGATGGGACCGGAAGCAGTGCCCTGAAAATGCGCCTCGCCGTGCAGGACGACGGGAAGCGCGGTGCTTCCCTTCTTGCCGTTGCTTTGATAGCCGGCCGCATTCAGCACTGAGTCAAATTCGCTCAGGTCGCGGAAGTCCGCTGTCAGATTCAGGCGCGTGAGCGGGTCGCCGTGGTTGACGCCCAGCGTTCCGTTTGCGCGTACCGTGCTGCCCGGTGTGTGCGCCTCCACCTGTTCGATCTGCACCGTCTGATTCGAGCCGCGATAGGTGCCTTTGACGACACCGGAGAGCGGAACGTTCTGCGTGGCTCCGCGCCGCTTGAGTCCCTGCGGGGCCAGCTTCAGATCCGCGTGGACCACTACCGTGCCTGGCAGGTCGTTGGTGTTGCCGCCCCACTCCGCGTGCACAGGGCCGTTCACGGCTGTGTCGAATCCGAGATCCTGGTACTTCTTTGGTTCCGTGATCTCGTTGATGGTGCGCAGTGAGATGTTCGACAGCTTGACATCAACGTATGCGTGGGCTGTGTTGACGGGAGTGATGGCGGGCGAACCGGTGGCGGGCGGTTTGGCTTTTGCGATCTGCGCGGTTGCGTTCGCTGTCTTTTGACCGGCGACGATCGTTGGTGATTGCGCCGGTGCCTGCGAAGGAATCTCGCCCAGCCAGTTGTTGATGCGCATGTCACCGGCGATGGCTCCTCCGGCAGGGAGGTTGAGCGCGATGGCGTTAAAGAGCAGTTCGGTTGGCGTGACGCGGACAGACGCACCGCCGTTGACTCCAGCCAGATTCACATACTGATCGCGATAGCCGACGTTGTGCAGCTTGGCGTCGCCTGCCATCAGGTAGCCTTTGTCGCAGTCGGGGCTGGGCGGCAGGACTTTCGTGCTGGCGGGGTTCTTGCCGGGGTTGTGCCGTTGCCAGAAGTGAGGCTTCTTCTGTGCCTCCTGCGGTGTCACCGCGCAGGAGTGGCCGGAGATATCAAGATCGACGACGCCAGCCTCCAGACCGGGAAATCCGCTGAGCACGGAAATCTGCGGCACTTCAAGGCTGCCCTTTACCGCCACATTCCACACGGGATCATTGAAGTTTTCCACGTGGGCGTTAGCCTCCAGATGCGAGGCCTTCCCCGTGTCGAAGCTGAGACTCTGGACGGCAATGAGCTTGCGGCCAACCTCGGCCTTGATTTGCAGGCGTGACTGCGCCACCGGCATGGCTTGCATGCGTGTGCGCAGATCGCTGATGCCGAGGTCGATCCCGTAATGATCGAGCGATGGGATGTAACGTACATTCACGCCCAGATTGTTTGCGTCAAGGTCAAACGGAATCGCCCGGTCGTTCAGCAGAGCCACGCCGTTGGCGAGTTCCACCTTGGAGGCTTGCAGGTCAAGCAGGGTGTCCAGCACCGGCTCATTACTTGTGCTCTTGGTCTTTGGGACGGGCTGGTTGGTGGTGCCGTCCTTGTTGATGATCAGGTGTATCTCTGGCCGGTCCACATGCAGCAGCGCCAGGGTGATGTACTTCATGGCGCCGGTGGAGTTTGTGGCGTGCGAGAACAGGCTCTTGAGCGTGATGCGCACCAGGATGCGGTCCGCCGAAAGATACGGTGCTTCGCCTGGGCCTTCGAGTCCGTGAATCACAAGGCCGTCTGCTTCAACGGAAAGGTGCAGCAGGTTGAATTGAACGCGGGCCAGGTGGACTTTGCCGCCCGTGGCGTCCTGAAGGGTGTTGATCAGCGTGCTGCGAACGCGATTCTGGAAATCCTGTGTGGTGGAGTAGACGGCGAGACCGGCGGCGATAACAAGCAGCAACAGGAGCAGCGAACCGGCGATATAACCGGCAATGCGCAGCCCGCGATGACGCTTCCGCGGCAGTGCGGGGCGGTTTTCTTCATCCTGCGGCGTGTTCGCGTCCAGCGGTGCCATCAGGGTGTCTCCTCCCCTGGCTGCAGGATGCGAACCCGCCCGGAGTCACGCAACGACTTCAGCCAGTCATCCAGCATGGAACTGACCTGCTGTTGCAGCAGAAGTTCCTGGATGCGGTCATGCACGGTATCCAGCGGGGGCGCCGGTGCATGTTGCTTTGCATACTCCGGCAGCATGGTCGTCGTGTAAAAGTCACTGATCTGCTTGTCAGAGATGCGCACCGCCGAGCGGAATCGCTGTTCGATAAAATGGAGCACCTCGGCCCGCTGGCGCAGGCGGTCGCGCAGTTCGTCTTCGGTAAAGCCGTTCTCCGTCAGGAACGCCTTCCAGCCAGCGTCACTGGTGCAGGTGGCCCGCGCGCACTCGGGCAGGTCCTTGCGAAGATCCGCTTCCTCTTTATCCACCTGCGCGTCCGTGACCGGCGGCTGGGGAAAGCCAGCCATCTGCTGCATGATCAGCGTCCGGTTGATCACACGCGTCAGTGCCTGCTCCCGCAGCGACTTGCCGGCGGTATCCCCATAGGGATAAAGCTTGGTGAAGCGCTCTTCTTCTTCCAAGTCGCTTTCCAGCACAAGGTCGCCATTTACGACGGCAACGATGCGATCGACCACATTTCCGCGCTCAGCCGGTAATTTATGAACATCCGCCTGCGCCTGCTCCTTGGTTGCAGGCCCCGGCTGCCCGGACTTCGGCGCGGCCTGCTGCGCTGCCGCAGCAACGGCGACGCACAATGTCAGCGCCTGAGTGCCGCGTGCGACTTGAGGCGTCCGCATCATCAGAAGCTCTGCCCAATGGAAAAGAAGAACTGGAAGTGGCTATCCTGGCCTACATGGTGGGTGGGTACCACCGCAGTGTAGTCGTCAATCACAGGATAGATGGGCGGATTCAGGTTATAGCTGAAGTCCAGGCGGATGGGCCCGACCGGCGTGTTGTACCGCGCACCCACGCCAACGGCATGCGAGAAGTAGGCGAAGTCGCACGTGCCCACGGTAAGGAAGCCGGTGACCTCCCGGCAGGTCTGTTCGTTGGGCTGATGGAAGCGGCCAAAGGATGGAAAGACATCGCCAATGTGCAGAAAGGCGTTTCCCATGTCGTGGAACAGCACAAAGGAGACGCTGTCGCCCACGATGGGCAGAACCGGAGGCGGCAGGCGGAGCTCGAAAGTATTGACAAACACCGCGGTGCCGCCCACGGGAAACCCGGTCGTCAGATCGTGCGGTCCGGCCGAGTTGATGGAAAAGCCGCGATGCGATGTGGCACCCCCCGCGTAGAGGCGCTCAGGCAATGGCACCGGGTCGCAGGAGGCGTTGGTTGTCAGAAGAATTCCCTGGCAGCCCACAATGCCTGCGTTAGGATTGGCTCCTGTGGCGTTCTCTACGCCAAAGCGAGTGTTCCGCGCAAACGTATACTTGCGCCTTTTGCCCCAGGTGTAATAGGTGGAGAAGGTGGTGTCGATCTTATTGAAGTTTGTCTGGGATCCGAATGCCCCGTTTGCTAGAAATTCCTGCACGGAAAGGTACATGCCCTTTTGCGCATCGAGCGGCGTTGGATAGCGGGTGTCGTGGTACCAGGTAAATCCGGGTCCGCCTACCCGCACCGGCTGAGAGAGCAGGGGGATAAGATTGGCCGTCACCTGCAAGCTGTTTTGATCGACAAGAACGCGGCGGTAGGTGAAGTTATAGATAAAGGTATCCGCCTTGGGCACCTTTTGCGTCAGTTGAAATAGCCCCTGCAGCGTACTTGCCTTGAAGGTGGAGATGTTCTGGACGTTGCTGTAGCCCCCGCTGACCTGGCTGGTGAGACTGGGATGACCAAGAAACCGAGGGGTGTTCAAGGTTGCCGTGGCAACACGCTCCAGCAGGCCATAGGTGCCATGCAGGGTAAGCGACTGATCGGTTCCCAGAAGATTGATACGGGTTACGTCGGCCGAGACGCGAAACGATGCGCCAGCGTTTCCGGCAGGCGAGCATGTGCTTCCAACGCCACCCAGCGACTGTTGCGCACGGCAATTGGTCTGCGGAGTTGAGGTTTGTGCTTCAAAGCCGGCGCCATAGGTGACATCCCAACGCTTCGCCTCAGTCAGTTGAACCAGCACGTTCTTGCGGTCCGCCAGACCTTCGGGATTCTGCACGGCGACGTTTGCCTCGCTGAAGATGGCAAGATCGTAGTAGCGCCGCTGCATCTCCACAAGGGCGGACTCGTCCAGCGGGTCATGCGGCTTCAGCAGCAACTGCTCGTTGACCAGCTTGGGCCGCGTATGACGCACGCCAGAGATGAGCACACGATTCACTCTGACCTGCTCGCCCTCGGTCACCAGGTAGGCTACATCCGTAATTGTGGGATCGTTCTTGCGCGGTGTTTGCTGCACCTCAACCTTGGCCTGCTCAAACCCCTTCGAGAGATACCACGTAAGGATGTTGTCGCGGTCGCCGGTGACGTCGGCCAACGCGAAGGGCTGGCCTGTCTCCGCAGTGATCAGCCCCTCCAGGTATGTCTTGCGGGAAGGGGCTTCGCCCGTGAGCGTAACCCTGCCAAACTTCTGCTGCGGACCCTCGTCAATGGCGACATTCACCGTTATGGTGCCAAGCTTTTTGTCCTGCGCGCCTTTGACCTCGGATGTGGTGATCTTCACCCTGCTGAAGCCGTTGGCATGGTACAACGCCGTAATCGAATCCACATCGTCAGATAACAACGCGGGCGAGAAACGTCCGTTGCGCACGTATGCATCGGCCTTCACCACCTGCATGCGCTCTTTAATGTTGTCTGTTTCGAAGTACTTATTGCCGGTAACGTTGACCGCTACTACCTTGTACCGTTTGCCAGGGCGGGCATTGAAGGTGACGGTCTCCGTAAGATTGCTGGGTGGTGGCAGGGGCGTGCCATCCGCGGCATAGGTTGGGGTATCAGGAACTCCAGTAACCGCCGGATCGACTTCCGCGTCGAAGTACCCCTGACGCTGGAGAAATTCGCGGATGTTATGCGCGCCCTCGTTCAGCAGGTCATTGTCAACGGCACTCTCTTCATAGATGGGAAGCAGTTTCTTCTGGCGCGCCATGGAGACCTTTGTGCCAGTGATGGTTACCTTCACAAGCGGTCCCTCGTCCGCGCGAAAGTCGTAGTCCAGCTGCTTGCGTGGAGCATCGTACTGGCTTTTTTCGAGTGCGATCGCCGCCTCTAACCGCTCCTTTTTCTGGTAGAACTTCCGCAGATTGGTCAGCGCGGTACTTGTCGTATCGTGCGTGACCTTGTTCTTGCTTTTGAAGAAGTAGAGTGTGTGATTGATAGACTGCAGCTTGCCGCGTTTGCGAAACTCTTCGACGCTGATGCCAGGATCGCCTGACAGGCTGACGGTACCCACGGTGGCCTGTGGCCCAACGTAGATGGAATAAATCACATCCACCTGGTTGCCATCCGGCAGATGCTCCGTGGAAGAGCGAATCATCGGTGCGTAGTAGCCGTTTTGCGCCAGCGTTTGCTTGATGCCGTCAGCACCCGCCTGCACCTGTGCGTTGGTGAAGGGCAGCCCAGGCTGCAACTCCGTGGCATATTCCAGCACGGAGCTCAGCCGCTCTGTACTGACGCCCTGGATGCGGACACGTCCGATGAAGTACCGCGGCGTTCCATCAAAGATAAGCGCGACACCGTCGCCCTGCCGGTCGCTGCGGACAACGATGTCACGGTACAGGCCGGTCAGGAACAGCCGCCGGGTTGCCGCCCGTACTTTGGACGGATCGAGCCGGTCGCCCGGATGAATGCCGAGTTCAGAGGGGAAGGGGTCGGTTGGCGCGTACTCCACGCCCTGGAAGCTGATGGCGGTGATCAGTTGACCCCGCAAGGCGAACAGACCCTGCGTGGCGGCGTTTGCGGCTGCCGCTGCTTTTGCCGCCTGGTCCTGCTGTGGGTCTGGCGACGGCGGCGTACTTGGATTTCCGTTGGTTGCGCCGGCCTGCCTGGACGGTTGCGGGACCGGCAGCATGCCATGGTGCACCTGGCCGGGTGTCGTCCCGCTGGGCGAACTGCTTGTCTCCTGTGCACGCAGAGGCGCGGCGAGCCAAAGCAACCCTGCTGTTCCGCACGCGGCGAACGCAGCGGCACGCCGCCGGAGCTTTGACTGAGTTCCCAATGCCAACGTCTTCTTCTGTCTTTCAGGAAAGCGGAACGCATTCTAGCTGGTACTGCGTACAGTGGGGCGGGCGTTCGCTTCCCTCTCTACAATAAGTCATTGAGGCCCGGAAACTCTAGGTTGGCGGGGGTGCATGGCCGGTTCGTTTCCCATGAGCGAACCACACTCGTACACTTCTGCAGGAGGGAGGACGCGGTGATCGAAGAGGGCTTTCTCGTCTCGGGACCTCCTGCCGGCACTCCAGACGGGGAGCCGTTTGCGGAAAGGTATTCGCGGCAACGCCTCTTCGCTGGCATAGGCGACGCGGGCCAGCGCAGACTGGCAGCATCGCGTGTCACGCTGGTGGGGTGCGGCGCTACCGGTGCCGCATCAGCCTCGCTGCTTGCGCGCGCAGGTATTGGCCAATTGACGATCATCGACCGCGACTTTGTGGAAGCCTCCAATCTGCAGCGGCAGATGTTGTTTAACGAGCAAGACGCGCGCGAAGCCCTGCCAAAAGCCGAGGCTGCGCGCAAGCGCCTCAGTGAGATCAATGGGGAAGTGACGGTGAAAGCGCATGTGGCCGATCTTGTCCCGGCAAACGCGCGTGATCTGTTGCGCGATGCCGACGTGCTTCTGGACGCAACCGATAACTTTGAGACACGCTACCTCGTGAACGACTTCGCCGTGGAGAGCGGCACACCTTGGATTTATGCCGCAGCCATCGGGTCGTACGCCGCGACCATGAATATCCTTCCCCGTGGAGAAAGCCGGACAGCCTGCCTGGCCTGCCTGTTTCCTGAGCCGCCGGGCGGCACCATCGAAACCTGCGAGACTGCTGGAATTCTGAACACAGCGGTGAATGTGGCTGCATCTCTGCAAACAACAGAGGTGTTCAAGCTGCTTACGGGCCAGACCTCCGTGATGCGTCGCACACTGCTTTCCATGGATGTGTGGGGTGGCGAGCGGTCCGAGGTGGCGGCCGGAATCCCTCGTCCCGGTTGCGCGGTTTGCGCGAACCATCAGTTTCGCCATCTCTCCGGCGAGGGCCGCCCGCACATCACGCTGTGCGGACGCAACTCGGTGCAGATACATGAACGGAACCGGCCTGTGGACTTCCCTCAACTGGCAAGCCGCCTGCGTCCTCTTGGAGATGTCCGCTGGAACAGCATGATGCTTCGCTTTCAGTATGAACGTTACCTGCTGACGGTCTTTGCGGACGGGCGGACACTCGTGCAGGGCACTAATGAGGTGCCACGTGCCCGCGCCCTGTACGCGCGCTTTGTTGGGAATTAATCCGCGGCTGTTTCCCCCGGGAAAAGGGGGGATTTGGCGCGGTGATACAACCTGCGTGCGCGCAGTTGATTCACATCTCCCGGTGCACGGCAAACAAGATCACGCGGCTCTTGTATCCTAAGAAAACAAGTCTGCGGTCGGGTTGGAAAGGCAGCGTCCCATGGAGGCTCGCCAGGCCAGGGCTTAGTGGAAACTCTCAGGGCTACGGAATGACACAGATGAATGCGACGCCGCCCGCCGGCCACTTCAAGCGGAATCCGCCGATCGCGGGCGAAGCAGACGCTCTTGAGCGCGCTAAGAATGGCGACCCAGACGCGTTTTCAAAACTGTACGCACTGCACAAGCGCCGGGTCTACACACTTTGTCTGCGCATGCTGGGAAACGTCTCAGAAGCGGAAGACATGACGCAGGAGGCATTTCTCCACCTCTATCGCAAGCTTGGATCGTTTCGCGGAGAGAGCGCCTTCTCCACCTGGTTGCACCGCCTCACCGTGAACCTGGTTCTGATGCACCTCCGCAAGAAGGGCCTGCAGCTCGTGTCCCTGGAGGAGACCATCAATCCCTCGGAAGAGGACGCACCGAAGCGGGATTTCGGGTCGCGCGACCCGCGGCTCTCCGGATCGGTGGACCGCGTGGCTCTGGAGCGCGCGGTTTCGACGCTGCCCCCGGGTTACCGGCTGGTGTTTGTTTTGCACGACGTTGAAGGCTACGAGCATAACGAGATCGCCGGCATGCTTGAGTGCTCCACCGGCAACAGCAAGTCGCAGTTGCACAAGGCGCGATTGAAGCTGCGAGAGATTTTGCGGCAGAGCGAACGGGCCGAGGTTCTGCAGGAGAACTAAATTGGCGGATTACGAGACGAAGCGTTGGACATGCGAAGAGTTCGAACAGGCACTTCCTGACTTGTTCGAGAAGGCAGAGGGTGGCAAGTTAAGTGCCGATCCCCGGTTCGCGGAGATCCTGCGTGATTGCCCGCAGGCAGCCGAACTTGTGCGTGATCTGGAATACATTGCTGAGACTGCGCGCATGCTGCTGGAGCCGGAAGGTGCCGTGCCGAGTTCCGACCTATGGGCAAAGATCGAGCGCGGTCTTGTGCAGAGCTCTCCAGACCCGAAGGACGGACCGCTGCAGTGACATCGGCCGTTCCGAGACTTCGCTTGCGGAAATCCGTGCGGACGCTGTACCCTCTTGGTGACATGATGCATTCTCTTCAGGCCGCTCGCTTTACCTGCCGCTACTGGTATCCGGTAGCGGCTCTTGCGGTTTCTGCTTCGGGTGTGTGCTCGTCATAGGTAGCCCGGTATCTGAAACTCCTGAGCCGCGATCCCCTGGATCGCGGCGTTTTCACTGGTCAGCGACAAAACACAAAGCGAGGTTTCATGACCACCCTGATTGAGGCTGCGGTAACCGCCGGAGAGGACGGTGCCAAGCCGCTGCTCGCAGCGCGGCGCATCGTGCTTACAGGCTTCATGGGTGCGGGAAAGAGCACGATTGGACGGCTTCTGGCAACCGAACTTGGCTGGCGCTTTCTGGACACCGATACAGAGGTGGAGCGGCGCCACGGGCAGACGGTCGCGGAAACATTCCGCAAAGAGGGCGAAGCTGTCTTCCGCCGGCGGGAAGCGTTAGCGATCGCGCGAGCACTGGGTCAGGAGAACGTGGTGATCGCTCTTGGCGGAGGCGCGCCGGAGTTCCTTAACAACCGGCTGCTGCTGGAACAGACGCCTGATACCGCGGTCGTCTTCCTGGACGCGCCGTTCGATGTGTTGTTCGACCGGTGCGTCATGCAGGAGGGCACATCCGTTCGCCCCCTCATGCTCCATGCGGAGACTGCGGCGGAGCGCTATCGCCTGCGGACTCCGTTCTACCACCGGTGCGCCGGGTTCCGCGTGGCAACCGCAGGTCAAACACCTCGTGAGACGTCTATCGGCATCCTCCACTTGCTTCGCGCTTAAGAGAACGCGTCAATATACCGCCAGGAGGAAACGAACCGGCCTTGCGGCCGCATCACATGACGATGCCCATTGGGAGCTTGCTGGACGTACAGCCGAACGTTGCGGGGTTTCCGTCGCAGACGTACCGGAACACGCGCAAGCATATCGTCTTCACCATCGCCCTGCTGTGCCTTCTGGGTGTCTTCTGGAAGATACGTCATGTGCTTGGGATCATTTACCTTTCGGGCTTGTTTGCCGTCATCCTGAATCCCGTGGTCAACCGGATCGGCAAGCTTCGCATCCGGGGCAGGCACCCGTCCAAGGCGATCTGCGTAGCCATTCTGATGGCAGGGCTCGTGATCTTCTTCGCCCTGTTCTTCTGGATAGGGCTGCCGCCTGTTCTTCGCGACTTCCGCAATTTTCTGGGCGACGTTCCCGGCCGTATCCCGACGCTGATGGCGCGGCTGCAGAAGGTTCCGATGGCGGACAAAATCGGGCTGGACGACCTGAACACGCGCGTTGCCGCTTACGCCGGTACCGTCGCGGCATATCTCTTCAACTCGCTGCCATCGTGGGCGGAACATCTCCTGGATATTCTGACGGCAATCATCCTTACGGTGTATTTCATCCTGGAAGGGCCTGAGGTGTACGAGTTCTTCCTGTCTCTGGTGGTTCCCCAGTCACGCACCCGGCTGGCTGGCACCCTTCTGCTGGCAGAGGAGCGCGTCTCGCGTTGGCTGCTGGGCCAACTGGCCCTGATGGCGTGCGTTGCTGTCTACAGCCTGGTGGTTTTCCGGATACTTAACATCCGCTACTTTCTTCTGCTTGCCTTCCTGATGGGTTTGACCAACATCATTCCGATTGCTGGGAACCTGATTACGATGATGCTGGTTTTCCTGGTCGCTGCAGCGGACACGTGGACGAAGGCTGGACTTGTGCTGGTTGCGTATGCCGTTTATACGCAGATTGAGAATGCGTTCCTCACGCCGCGCATCATGAAGTCCAGCGTGGACCTGATGGGAATCACTGTCCTGATTGCCTTGTTGTTCGGAACCGCAATCAGTGGCATCCCCGGCGCTCTGGTTGCGGTTCCCACGGCAGCCATCGTGGTGGTATTCGCCAACGAATACCTGGTGCAGCACAATGATCCAAAACGGCTGTCGTTGCTCGATTAGCGTTGCGCCGCGCCGGGAGACGGGAGCGCCGTGTAAGTGCTGCGATATCCTTGAAGTCAGCAATGGTTACAGCCGCGCCCATCCCGGTTACGCACGCTGTCCGCCGCACCTCCGTGCTCGGCGACTATGTGGAACTGTTCAAGCCACGAGTCACCTCTATGGTGGTAATCACTGCGGCTGCGGGCTTTTATCTCGGCTCCATGCGCTCTGGTATCAGTCCGCTGAATCTGCAATGCGCTGAGACGGCGATCGGGATTGCCGTGGTAACTGCCGGTGCAAGCGCGCTGAACCAGGTGCTGGAGCGCCGCACGGATGCACTGATGCCGCGCACGGCTGGACGTCCCATGGCGGCGGGGCGGCTCTCCCTGCCACACGGCTTGATCGTCGGACTCCTGGCTGTCGCGCTGGGCTCGGCTTTTCTTGTTGCCGCCACGAATCCCCTCACCGGCATGCTTACGCTGCTGACGGCCATTGGGTACGTTGCGATTTATACGCCGCTCAAACGCATCAGCATGGTCGCGACCTTTGTGGGCGCATTTCCGGGCGCGCTGCCGCCGCTGATTGGCTGGACCGCCGCGCGCGGCGCCATTGAGTGGCCTGCGGTCGCGCTATTCGCCATCCTGTTTGTGTGGCAGTTCCCTCATTTTGAGGCAATCGGCTGGCTTTACCGGGACGATTACGCGCGTGCGGGTATCCGTGTCACCGCCGTGGCGAAACCGGGTGGAAGGGCGACAGCGGCACAGGCACTGTTTTATGCCGTGCTCATGCTGCCAGTCAGTCTTTGGCCTATGAGGCTCGGAATGACTGGCAAGTTATACGGCGTGGCGGCGCTAGCCTTGAGCGTTGTGTACCTGGTGTATACATTGCGGTTTGCACGGATCACGCGAGACCTGCCACCAGCACACTCCCGCCGCATCGCACGCGACTTGCTCAAGTGCAGTGTTATCTACCTGCCGCTGCTGCTTGCCGCCATGATGCTGAACGCGCGGGGTCGGATCTACTTTTGATGACAGCAACAACACAACCTCGGGTTCCCGCACCTGAACGCATTCGGACGCCACCGCAGGTGATTGCGGCGATCCTTGCTGTGTCAGCCGTGGCCAGCGCGTTTTTGTTCTGGCTGGTGTATTACCACGCACCGGCTGATACTGGACACACGCGATTTCTTTTTCTCCCCGCGTTGAACGCCGTGCTGAACGGATGCGCGGCGGTCGCTCTCCTGAGCGGCTTCCGGCATGTTCGTGCGCGGCGTATCCCGCAGCACCGGTCTGCGATGTTTGCGGCATTCGTCTTCTCGTCATTGTTTCTGGTCTCGTACATTGCGAACCACGCCCTGCATGGCGAGTCACACCTGCCCATCCCGCATACGGGAGCGCTATGGTACAGCTATCTGAGCTTGCTGCTCTCGCACATTTTTCTCTCTGTGGTGGCTCTGCCGATGGTGCTGATCACGTTTTTTCTGTCGCTTACAATGCGCTTTGAGCAGCATCGCGCGCTGGCGCGCTGGACATTTCCGGTGTGGCTGTATGTTTCCGTGACCGGCGTTCTGGTGTTTCTGATGCAAGCCGCGATTCGCGGATGAGCGGCGCGTCTGCTCGCAAGAAGGGTTCCATGCACGGCGACACACGTGCGATCCTGCGCGTCGCGGGCATCATCGAGTGCACTGGTGTGGTGTGCGCGGTCTCGGTGTGGGCAACAGGCGGGATGACCGTGCATGGACCGCACGGCAACCTTGGCTGGCTCGGTCTGATCGTCGCGCTTGGATGCATCCCAACGGGAACGTTTTTCTTGCTGCTGGGGCTGGCCAAGTGGGCAGGCGACCGGGCAGAAACGGAATAGCAGTGCAACGAATTTATCTTGACGCAAATGCAACCACACCGGTTCTGCCGGAGGTAGTAGACGCCATGCGCCCCTATTGGCAGGAGCGCTTTGGCAACGCGTCCGCTGTGCACGGCTTTGGACGCGGCGCGCGAGCGGCGGTCGAGGGAGCCCGTGAGCAAGTCGCTACCCTGCTCAACGCACGGCCTTCCGAGATCGTCTTCACCAGTGGCGGCACGGAGAGTGATAATCAGGCGCTGTTTGGATTACTGGGAGCAGGCGATCACCTGGTTGTGAGCGCAATCGAACACGATGCCGTGCTGCACGCAGCAGATGCGCTCCGCGCATCCCGAGTTGAGGTGACGCAGGTGCCGCCCGATTGCAACGGCGTGGTTCAGGCGGAAGCAGTCGAAAAGGCGATGACCTCCCGCACCAAGCTGGTAAGCGTGATGTTGGCGAATAACGAGACCGGCGTCGTGCAGCCGGTCGCATCCATCGCCGCGGCGGCGCATCGTGCGGGTGCGTGGATGCACACGGATGCCGTGCAGGCCTGCGGCAAGATACCGTTGAACGTGGAAATGCTGGGGTGCGATCTCTTGTCGGTTTCAGGTCACAAGATGCACGGACCGCAGGGTGTGGGAGCGCTGTGGGTGCGCAGCGGCGTTCCGGTGCGGCCGCTGTTACATGGCGGCGGCCATGAGCGGCGGCGAAGAGCCGGAACGGAGAACGTGCCCGGTCTTGCCGGTCTGGGTAGAGCAGCCGGCATGGCTAAGGACTGGATGGCGTCCGGTGCTCCTGCACAGGTGTGTGCGCTCCGCGAGCGTTTTGAGTCCACGCTGCTGAACAGCCTTTCAGACGTGACGGTGAATGGCGGGAATGCCGACCGGCTGCCCAATACGGCGAACCTCTGCTTTGCGGGTATTCAAGCGGAGGAACTGGTGATTGCCCTCGACATGCAGGGTGTAGCCGCAAGTGGCGGCTCCGCATGCCAGAGCGGCACGATTGAGCCGTCGCATGTGCTTCGCGCCATGGGTCTGAGCGATGCCGAAGCTCGCAGCAGCGTGCGCTTTTCGATGTCCCGTTCAACTACTGCGGAAGAAGTGGACACGGCGGCGTCCATCATTGTGGGCGCAGTCACGCGGATGCACTTACTTCGCCCAGCCAGATTCTGAGAGAATAAAGACATGTCCGCCGTGCGTGAATGTGATGCTGCTGCCCCGACTGCCACCGATCCAGGCGGCACGATCGCGGTTGCGATGTCCGGCGGCGTGGACTCGTCCGTTGTGGCGGCATTACTTGCGGCTGAAGGGCACAGCGTTGTGGGGCTGACGCTGCAGCTATGGGATCAGCGCCGGCTCACCGGAGACGGCGGTATCCCCGCACAGGTAAAGGGCCGGTGCTGTTCACTGGATGACGTATATGACGCACGCAGGGTAGCCGAGCAGATTGGCATACCCTACTACGTGGTAAATCAGCAGAGCCGGTTTGAGCGGGATGTAGTGCAACCGTTTGTAAACGAGTACCTCGCTGGGCGCACACCCGTTCCCTGCACGCTCTGCAACAATCATCTGAAGTTCGATGAACTTCTGCGGACCGCGCGCGGCATAGGCGCGGAACGCGTAGCAACAGGACACTATGCTCGCGTCCGGTTTGATGAAGACCGGGGGCGATGGCTGCTGTTGCGGCCGGCAGACCGCGCAAAGGATCAGACGTACTTCCTGTTTGGACTAACCCAGGAGCAGTTGAGCCGCACGCTGTTTCCACTCGGCGAGATGCAGAAGCCAGAGGTCCGTTCGCTGGCTGAGGAGCACGCCCTGCGTATCGCGCAGAAGGCCGACTCTCAGGAAATCTGCTTTATTCCTGGCGGCGACTACAAGGCATTTCTGTCGGCCTATCTTCAGGAACAGGGGCGTGCTTTGCCGGACAGCTCCGGTGAACTGGTGACCTCCGCCGGTGATGTTGTTGGAACCCATGAGGGAATCCACAGCTTCACGGTTGGTCAGCGCAAGGGCGTTCAGCAGCATCTGCATCACCACAGCACAGCTTCTCTGTATGTACTCGGCATTGAACCAGCCACCAACCGCGTCGTCGTTGGTGAAGATGCAGACCTGTATACCCGTGAGGCTAACGTTCGAGATTTGAACTGGATCAGCGTGGATGGATTGCGGGGAACAATGCGCGTGCAGGCAAAGGTCAGGCACCGCCATGAACCTGCCGCTGCAACGGTGTCAGGCCGACCGGATGGAACCGTCAAGGTGACGTTTGACGAGCCTCAACGTGCGGTAACGCCGGGTCAGGCAGCGGTCTTCTATGCTGGTGAGGTGGTTGCGGGCGGGGGTTGGCTATGTTAGCCAAACCCCTTCGCAGATGTGAACGTTCTTAAGCGTGGTAGTCGTCTTCTAAGCCCGTGTAGACGCTATCGCCCTGAAAAGCAGCCGACTTCTTTGTCTTCGATTTCGTGCCGGGAATGAACTGATGGATCAGGGACTCGATGCTTGTCTTTGCCCCGTCGACCAATCCTGAAATCTGGCGCACGGGTGACATAATCGCGTTCCCGACATGCGACGCAATGTCTCCCGTCCGGGTCACTACGTTGGTCACCATCTCATCCACGCGATCGCTCTGGCGGCGGGCCTTGTCGGTGGTATCGGTAATAAGCAAATCTACCTGAGCAACCTTGGCGCGGTATACGTCGCTCGTGTCCGCGATATTCGTGGTGATGCGCTTGATCTTTGGCTCAGTGTCGATGACCACGTTCTTTGCCACTTCGACGATCTCCTGGCCCTTCGCGGAGATATCGCGTACCGACTCAAGAATTGGGTATACCTTGCCCTTTGCCTCTTGCGTAAGTTGCGCTAACTGCTTGAACAACTTGGCAGCCGCAAAGGCCAGCGCTCCCAGAGCCACAGCCTCTATGAGCACCGCGATAGCAACGACTGCAGAGTAAATCAGAAGGTAGGTAGACTGGTGTTCCGTCATTGCAGTGAGCCTTTCGTGACCGCATAAGCCTGAACAAAGAATCCGCGGCAAGAGGCCACGGATTCTTTGTCACGTCATCTGGTGTTTAGTACGTCTGATTGTCAGCTTTTTCCTGGTAAGCCTGCTTGCCTGCGTCAACCGCGCTGGCAACCTTGCTCTGCTGCTCCTGGACGAAATCCTTGCCTTTGTCGACGTACTGGCTCCACTGCGTGCGGCCCTTGTCGTAAAATTCCCGGCCCTTATCGACATATTCGTTGAGTTGGTCCTTGCCTTGGGCCACGTACTGATCGGCCTTTTCTTTCGCGTCACGCGCCTGTGCGGCGAGGTCTTCCCGGGTTTCCTGGCCACTCTTTGGCGCATACAATACGCCGGCCAGTGCACCAATGCCGAGTCCAGCTAAAAACCATCCAAGGCTGCTTGAGCTATCGTTGTCTGCCATATTTCTCTCCTTGCACTTCAAAGGTTGTGCCGGCTGCATCCACCACGGGAACAAAAGGACTCGGCTAAAAGCGCTCATGTACCGGCAAGCAGAATGATGCGGGGCTTCACTGTGTGGTTGCCGCGCATTTGCAAAACGCGGAATGTTCGACCTGCGACAAACAGCTCCGGCGTGCCGCGCGTCAAACACACGTCATCCAACAGGAAGCTTGACACTGCTCAGGAGAAGCCATGAAACAGAAACCCGCCCTCACCAGATTCGGCACCTATACTGTCGCAGCCCTGCTGGCGTCGTGCACAGTAGGCTGCAAGAGCAAAGCTCCGTCGGTGGACGATCCCACGTTGACGGCGCAGGTGCAGCAGCATATTGCGGCGGACGGTGGCTTGACGAATGAGCCGGTGCAGGTGCTTGCACAGTCCGGCGTGGTTACGCTGACTGGCACGGTAAGCAACAACGCCGCCCGGAGCCTTGCCGCGAATGACGCCGCCGGGATTACTGGTGTGCAGAAGGTGATCAACGACATCACGGTAAACCCGGCCACCGGGCCCGCGACGATGACCACGACAACCCCGCTGCAACAGGTGGCACCCGTTGCAAGCGCGCAGCCCCGGGAACGGGTACGCACTTCCGAATCCGCCCGCGTGCGGCCAGAGCCCGCACCCATGCCTGCGCCAGTTACACGAACGGTACCCCCGCCGCCACCACAACCCACCGCTCCGCCGCCACCCGTTGCACGCACGATCACCTTGCCTGCCGGAACAACGCTTCCTGTGCGTGTGACTCAGACCCTGGACAGCGCAACCGCTCAGCCCGGCGATACATTTTCCGGTGCGATTGCAACCGACATCGTGCAGGATGGCATGCTTCTCATTCCGCGCGGGTCAAACGTCAACGGACGTGTGACGGAAGTGCATGAAGCAGCGCACTTCAAAGGCTCCGCCCTTCTGACAGTTGAGCTTACAAGTGTGACCTCCCATGGAGAACGTATATCCCTCTCCACGCAGCCATACACCGTCCAGGGCAAAGGACGAGGTGAAAATACCGCCGTCAAGACCGGTGTCGGTGCGGCTGCTGGCGCTGTACTCGGTGGGATCTTTGGCGGCGGCAAGGGTGCCGCTATCGGCGCTGCGGCAGGTGGTGGAACAGGTGCCGGTGTCAACGCGGTGACGCGCGGTCAACAGGTGCAGATTCCCAGCGAGAGCGTGGTCCGGTTCACGACTACCAACTCACTTGCCGTCCGCACCTCCACTAGGATCGGCGGACAGAATAGCGACGTTGGGCTCCATACTCACGATCAATAGGTATCGAAACGGGCGCTTCTGCATGGAGAGGGCATGCAGGCGCGTTGGGCTCGTTAAGGAGATGACCCTTGAGGTGCAGCCGGTGAGACAGCAGGCACGGATAGACTGAATCTGTGGCCTCGCTTGTCGCACTTCCAGTCCAGGCTGTGCCTGGTCGCGGCCGTTCCCCTTTGGCGCTGTGGCATCTGTTGAGCCTGGACGCGCCTACGGTGGCTGCGGTGTGGGTTACCTTTGTTGCGCGGGCCTTTGGAATGCGGGTCAGCGCTTCCGTACCGCTTGCACTGGCGCTTGCGGTGTGGATGCTGTACGCCGCAGACCGTATGGCGGACGGCGTCAAGGATGCGTTGCATGGCCGCGATCTCCAGGACCGGCATCGCTTCCACTTTAAGCACCGGCACGCGTTTGGAATCGTATGGGTCTGCATGGTTCCGGTGCTTAGTGTGCTGGTGTTCCGGTTGCCACATGGGTTGCGTGACGCCTGGCTGCTATTGTCGCTCCCGTTGCTGCTGTATGTTGTCGCCGTGCATGGGTTCCGCCGGTGGCGTGTGCCGAAGGAAATGTGTGTGGGCCTGTTCTTCGGAACTGCCACCGCGTTACCGGTGGTTGTTGCCCGATCTGCGGCATGGACTTCGTTCCTGCCTGGCGTCCTGCTGCTTTCTGCACTGGCTTCGCTGAACGGCATTGCAATCTCTCGGTGGGAAGGGGCTCCGCACTGCACCACGGGCGCATGCACGGCGTGGCTTGCGCGCCGGCTGAACCCCGCCGGGATATTTCTCGCCGTCCTGTCTGCTGCCCTGCTTTTGCAACTTCAAAGCCGGCCGGTGGCGATGACGGCTTTGCTGAGCACGGCTCTGCTGCTGTGGCTCGACCGGTTACGCCCGCAGATCGATGGCGTGCATCTACGCGCACTGGCAGATGCGGCGTTGCTGACACCGCTTGCCGTCTGGCCGTTCCTTTCGCTGTTGACGGCCCGATGAGCAACGGCTTTGACCGTCTAGCGAAGCCGTACCGCTGGATGGAATATCTCAGCTTCGGACGTGCCCTGGAGCGATGCCGGTTCTGCTTCTTGCCCCGGCTTACGCTCGCAACTAACGCCGTGCTTCTTGGAGACGGCGACGGACGGTTTGCGGAGCGCCTGCTGCACGCGGCACCCAATGTTCGCATCACCGCTGTGGACGCGAGCAGCGCCATGCTCGAGTTACTGCGAATGCGTTGTGCACAACCTGACCGTGTGGCCACTCGCTGCCTAAACGTAGTGACTGAATCGTTAGACCCCTTGAAAGGCGGGTGCTTCGATCTGATCGTCTCCCACTTCTTTCTGGATTGCCTGAGCACATCGCAGGTGGAGGCGCTCGCAAGGCAACTGAACCCCATGTTTGCACCGCGCGGGCGATGGATCGTCTCAGAGTTCCAAATTCCGACGGGTGCGATGCGTCTTCCGGCGCTTCTGATCGTGCGCCTGCTCTATGCGGCATTCCGTGTCCTTGCCGGCTTGCGCGTGCAGCGGCTGCCGGACCACCGGCGAGCATTGGAGCAGGCGGGGCTCTCCTGCACCACGCAGGTGCGCTTTCTTCACGGTCTGTTGATCGCGGAAGAGTGGCAACGTCAACCCGAGTTAAGTGCAAGCGGCTTAAAATAGAACCCGTGAATCTGTACTTGCTGAGACATGCTTCCGCTGGCACGCGCCGGAGCAATCCGGTTCTGGAACTGCGGCGCCCGTTGGACAAAGCCGGCAAGCGCGACTGCCTGCTGCTGGGCAACACGCTTTCGTCAATGAGTGTGAGCTTCGATCTGATCGTGTCGAGCCCACTGAAGCGAAGCCTGCAGACAGCCTCGCTGGTGGGAACGGAAACCGGTTACGAGCAGAAAATTCTGCTGTCTGACGCGCTGGCACCATCGGCGAACTTTACGCAGTTCCAGAAGCTGCTGGTGGATTGCTCCGGCCGGGAGTCGCTGCTGGTGGTGGGCCATAGTCCGAACCTGGTGCAGTTCCTCGGCTTGCTGATGCAACCCGCGCAGCAGACCGTTCCCAGCCGCCCACCGGCGCTGGTGCGCATGCGCAAGGGTGCTATCGCTCGCCTTAATCTGGAGCGAGGCACGGCAACACTGCAGTGGATGCTGGACCCGCGCATCGTTCGCACGCTCTATGCCAGTTCCACCACCAGATCGCGCTTGAAGACTTCGCGAAAGTAGTTCGCTTCCTTATTCAACGACCAGCGCTCCAGTTCCGCACCGCCGCGGCCTGCGTGCAGTTCCAGCAGAATCCGCTTTGGGTACACGCGCGTAGTGACCTGTACGGCACTGCCCGCACGATTCTGATTCAGCGCCACCGCGAGCCGCAGCAACACAATTGCACCCGTAACCCTGCCTTGCTCCTCGATGGTGAGCCCGCGAAAGGGCCGCTCCGCAGGATCTGGACGGCTCTTACCGAGGTAGCGCGCAATGGCGCTGATGACTGTTCGTTCCGACGGCGAGAAGCCGAAGATTTCAGAGTTTTCAATGATGTATTGGGTGTGCCGGTGATGGCCCTGATGGTTCATGAATTTACCAACGTCGTTCATCATGGCGGCGGCCGCAAGCCATTCGCGATACTGCGGCGGCAGCCCATGCACGCGCTCCAGAGCGTCAAAGAGCCGGACAGCATCCGCGCGAACCTGCTCCACGCGTTTCAGATCGATTGCGTAGCGTTTGCAGACGGCAACAACGCCGTTCCATCGCTCTTCTTCAACTGCCTTGTGAACAGACGCGCGCTCATCCTTGTCAGAGAGCATCTGTGCCAGCATGCCGTCGCGCAGGCCGAGCGGTGAATAGCGAAATCCGGCAAGCTGCAGGCGCTCCAGGATCTCCGCGTACACAACGGCACCGCCGATGATGATCTCGCTGCGCTTCGGCCCGATGCCGGGCACTTGCGAACGCTCGGCGTTTTTCATCTTGACCAGCTTGCGGGCCAGCGCACGAACGGAGGCGGTGTCGGCATACAGCGGGTCATGGGGTACCGTGCCAGCCGCAGCCAGCTTTTTCGCGTCTTTCTTGGCTTCTTTTACAGGAAGCCGTGCGCTTAGTATGCCGGATTGGCTTGCGGCGGCAAGCGCTGCCGCGGCACCAGAGGTCGCGATCACCAGCGGCACATCGGGCTTGCCGAGCTTGCGCTCCAGCTTGCGCATCTCGCGCTCGATGTAGCTGCTCATCTGCCGCAACTGTTCTTCGCTAGGCGGATCGCTATGAAGAAATTCCTGCTGCAGGCGCACGGAGCCGAGCGGCAACGAAACCATCTCGCGGATGCGTCCGCCTTCTGAAAGCGAGACCTCGCACGAGCCGCCGCCAAGATCGATCAGAACGCAACGCTCGCGCGCACCCGGCTCATGCGTCACCACTCCCAGGTGAATCAGGCGTCCCTCTTCCATGCCGGAGATCACCTCCACGGTCCAGCCGGTTGCGGATTGAACCCAGGCGATAAACGCGCCTGCGTTGCGTGCATCGCGCATCGCGGAGGTGGCAACCACGCGCACAACATCCACCACCTGCTCCTGCACGGCCTTCTGGAAGCGCTTGAGCGCGCGAATCGTGATGGCCATGGCATCCGGCGATATCTCACCGGTCTGGAAGACGCTTTCGCCCAGGCGGACCACTTCGCGATCTTCGTGAAAGACCTTTAACGCATGCTGCTGAACGGAGGCAATCGCAAGGCGGCAGGAGTTGGAGCCGATGTCAATGGCGGCAAAGGTTGGCATGGCGCTCCCGCGTTTCGGTAGGTGGCTGACATCTGCACTCTACATGATGCCGCCTGCAAGAAGAGCCGCGTGATGTGCCTCTGCGGGAACCTTTTGCCGCAACCGTATCATCAACATAGGCAAGCAAGTGCGCGGACGCGGAGACCGCACGACAGCATGATTCAGAAGAGTGACTCCCTCCGCAACTGCATGCTTGTGCTGGTGCTGCTATGGATTGCCGTTTACGGTGCGTCTCTATTCTCGCCGCCGCTGCTGGACGATGCGGATGCCACGCATGCAAACGCCGCGCGCAACATTCTGCTGACCCACGACTTTGTCACGCTTCGGGTGAATGGCGTCCGTTACCTGGAGAAGGCTCCCCTGCCCTACTGGCTGGCTGCGGCGAGCTTTCGTGTCTTTGGCGTGAACACCTTTGCGGTACATCTGCCACAGGCGCTCGGTGTACTTGCCCTTTCGTTGCTGGCATTCCACTGGGCAAGCCGCGCATGGAACGTCCGAAGCGGATTCTATAGCGGACTGGCCGTCCTCTCCTCCGTTGGAGTGTTTCTGTTCACACGCATCTTTATCCCGGAGGTGCTGCTGTCGCTGTGTCTAGCGGGTGCGCTGTATGCGTTTCAGCGCGCGCTTGCCTCACGTAACGGGTCGCGGATCATCTACGCTTCCTACGTTCTGCTGGCCCTGGCGGTGTTGACCAAAGGTCTAATCGCGATCGTCTTTTTCGCTGGAACCGCGTTTGTGTATCTTCTGCTCACAGGGGAATGGAGGCGCTGGCGAACGCTTCGCCTCTTGAGCGGAACAGGCTTGTTCCTGCTGATTGCCGCTCCTTGGCACATCCTTGCCGGGCTGCGAAACACCGGTGGTTTCGCGGGACATGGCTTCTTCTGGTTTTACTTTGTCAACGAGCATTTCATGCGCTTCCTTGGCAGGCGGATCCCGCATGACTATAACAAGCTGCCGGGGACGTTCTTTTGGCTGCTCCATCTCCTATGGATTTTTCCATGGAGCCTGTTCTTCCCTGCTGCCGCTGCTGTGGCGTGGCGCAACCGGCAACGATTCCGGCGCCTTGATAACGAAGGTGTTCGCACGGTACTTCTGCTGACGATCTTTAGCGTTCTTGTTCTTGTCTTCTTCTCGATCTCGACCAACCAGGAGTACTACACGTTCCCTGCGTACCTGCCCATCTGTCTCTTGACTATGGCCGCCATTGCTTACGCCGAGCAAAGGCCGGAGTTGCGTCCATGGCTTACGTTCGCCCATGCGGCGTTTGCGGCGATTGGAGCGGTCATTGCCGTTCTGCTGGTCTCAGGGATGTGGAGTTCACGCCACCTGCCGTACCAGCCGGACATTGGCGAGTTGCTGGCCCATCGCGGTGTGGGTGATTACACGCTTTCCATGTCGCACTTCTTTGACTTGACCGGGCAGTCGTTTGCAGCACTGCGATTGCCTGCGGCGTTGGCCGCAGCCGGTTTCGCGACGGGTCCGGCGGCCGCTTGGATGTTGCGCCGCCACGGTGAGGCGCTGGCAAGTACCGTTACTGTCGCGCTCACATCGGCGGTGTTCCTGATTGCGGCTCACCTTGCCCTGATTCGCTTCGGGCCCATGCTGTCATCCGCAACGCTTGCTCAAGCCTTCAACGATGCGGAACGAGATGGCCGCATCGAAGCCGGATCGCAGCTGATGCTCTACGGTGATCAGGCGTATGGGTCATCGATCCCGTTCTACACTGAGCGTGTCGTTCCGTTGGTTGAGGGACGCTCAACGTCCATGTGGTTTGGTTCCACATTTCCCGACGCACCGGACATCTTTTTGACAAATGCAAACCTGCTGGCGGGTTGGGGGACGGGACCGCGCAAGATTCTGTTTGTCCCGCAGGAGAAGCGGGCGGTGGTCGATGTCCTGCTGCAGGACCGCGCAGTCGTCATCAGGGAAGTTTCCGGCAAAGCGCTGATCACGGATCGTCCCCTGCGTCCCATGCGGTGACTGGGCCACAAAGACGCTTGCAACTTCTGCACGCATTGCCGTAAGAGATGATGAGAATGGCATCCGCCGTAGCACCTTTCGAGCAGGCCGCTTCGCCCGGTGGGACATCGCTGCGGTTGCGCGGCAAGTCCGCTGCCGTGCTTGTGCTGTTGTGGTGTGTACTGCACCTTGGCTGTCTCTTCACGCCGGGCCTGCTGGACGATGTCGATTCCATCTACATCGAAGTGGCCCGCGAGATGCTGCAACGGCACGACTACGTGACGCCGTATGTCGATGGCATACGCTTCTTCGACAAGCCTCCCCTGATGTACTGGGCGGCCGCGGCTGGCATGAAGATTTTCGGCGCGTACGACTGGGCCGCGCGGCTCCCTTTATCGCTTCTGGTGCTGGTGCTCTTCTTTGCCGTGTACGCGCTGGGAACGCGCCTCTTCGGAGAGCGTGGCGGCTTCTACGGTGCGCTCGCAATGGCTACCAGCCTGGGCCCGTACCTGTTTACCCGCTTCTACATCCCGGACATTATGAATGCGCTCTGGATGACGCTTGGCATTCATCTCTTTCTGATCGCGCTGGACCACGTGCGTGAAGGCAGATCCGCGCTCCTGCCTGCATGGGGATTCGCCGCCGTCATGGCGTTGAACCTGCTCACGAAGGGGCTGATCGGCGTCGTGTTTCCGGTTGGGTTTGTGCTGCTGTACAGTCTGCTGACCGGGCAAGTACGGCGCCTGCGGCAGATGCACATCGTCTCCAGCGCAGTGCTCTTCGCGGGCATTGCGCTGCCATGGCACGTGCTTGCGGCGATGCGTAATCCAGCCATCGCGATGCCGGCCGGAACCGGCCTGCCTGCGCGCGCGGGCTGGTTCTGGTTCTATGCCGTCAATGAACACTTCATGCGCTTCCGAGGTCTGCGCATTCCCCATGATTACGGTCAGGTGCCGGCTCCGCTCTTCTGGATGATGTTCTTTTTGTGGCTGATGCCGTGGGCTGCCTTTCTGCCGGCTGCAGCTGTCCAGTATGCAAAGGCGTGGCGGGGGCGTTTGTCCGTGACGGCGCAACGAAAGCAGGCGATGCTTACCGTGGTTCTCTGGGCTGGACTGGTGCTGGGATTCTTCACCCTGTCCTCGCGGCAGGAGTACTACTCGCTGCCCGCGTTGCCTGCGCTGGCACTGATGGCTGGAGGAGCCGTTGCCGATGCTGAAGCGGGTGACCCGGTGATGCAGCGGGGCATTGCGCGTGCGGGCACGTGGTTTCTGCTGCCGCTTGGGCTTCTTCTTGCGATCATCTGCGGAATGCTAGGCATCATCTCGCCGACCGCCCCGCATGGCGCGGATGTCTCACAGGTGCTGACCAGCAATCCCGGGCAGTACAACCTCTCACTGGGCCATCTTCACGACCTTACAGTGCGAGCCATGGGGTTCTTCCGCGCGCCGCTCATCGGCATGAGTGTGGCCATGCTAGGCGTTGGGCCACTTGCCTGGTGGATCCGGCGGCGGCGGAGTGTGGGCACGCAGCGGCGCGAACGTACCGCGAACGCGGTTCTTGCCGTAAGCATGTGCGGTGTTCTGCTGTGCGTGCATTCCGGCCTGGCTCGCTTCTACCCGATCATTGGCTCAAAGGAACTCGCCACAAAACTTGCAGCGGTATTGCAGCCGGGAGACGCTGTGATGCTGGATGGCGAGTTGACCAGCGGATCAACCCTGCTCTTCTACACCAGGCATCCGCTGGTGTTCGTCAACGGACGCGTTAACGGTCCGTGGTTTGGTTCTTTCTGGCCGGACGCGCCCAGTGTGTTCATCGATGAAGCGGGCCTGCGTCGCGCGTGGGCGGGCCCGCAGCCTGTCTACCTGCTGACCTACCAGGAGACACGTGTGAACGATCTGCAGAGGTTTGCACCCGTGCATGTCTTCGCATCTTCCGGCGGAAAGCTGATTCTCACGAATCGCTGAGCGGCGTACTCCCGTCCTCTTCCGCCTCCGCCTGCAGCTTGCCGTCCGGCATGATGCGGAAGCGGGTCCCATGGTAGCGGGTATCCGCAGGCAGATAGCTGCAGCACCACACGGCAAAGCCCAGCAGATCGCGAGCGGGGTACAGCAAGGTGTAGATCGCGATGCGATCCGATTGGAGCACGCGCAAAAGAACTGCGGCCTGCAGCATCCGGTTGAGCACGGCAGCACCCAGCAGCAGAAACGCCGCTTTCCACCGCCCTCGCACCGCTTGCACCGCGAAGCCGAGCAGGCCAAAGGGCATGGCGAAGGTCAAACCCGTGCCCAGATGCCCCCATGGCCGGGAGCGGCGCGTGCTCTGCATCCAGCGCAGCTGATCGCGAAACGACCGCGCGAACCCTTGATTGTCCACAATCAGCCGGATCACATGCGTGGAGATTTCCACGCGCCCGCCGCCCTTTGCCAGCCGGTTGCCGAGCACGAAATCCTCTGCCCAGTAATTCCCTAAATCCTCGTAACCGCCGGCTCTCTGGTACGTGCTCCTTTCCAGCGCCATGGCAACGCCAAGCGCAAAATCCGTACCGCTAAGCATGTCGGCCACCATCACGCCCGATGCCATCTCTACCGTCTTACCCGCCGCGTCCAGGTGCGCCGCCAAACCACCGCCCCGGTCCACATCTCCGGCGTACATGCACCAGACGAGCGACGTTCCTCGGTCCGGCGCAAGCGGCTGCACAATGCTTGCCAAGAAGCTATCGCGGACACGCGCGTCAGCATCTGTGGTCACCAAGTGCGGGTGGACCGCTGCCTCCGCCATCAAGCTCAGAGAGTACATTTTGGGGTTGGGAAAGCGCGGCTCACCGCATGCGATGAAGCGTGCGATTTGCTCCGGGTATCGTGCGGCGATCTCACGCGCGATCTGCAATCCGGCATCACTCTCCTGCCGGGCGCAGAAAAGAAGTTCGTACGGCGCGGCATAGTTCTGCCGGAAGTGACTTTCGATATTCTTCCGGAGCCCAGGCTGCGCTCCATGCAGCGGTTTCAGCACGCTGACAGGTGGCGCGAAAGCCGTGACCCTATCCGCTTCAGACCGTTTGCGGCGTGCGAAGCGCAGAGCCGCAACGACGGCCAACCCGCAGAAGATCGTCGAGGTCAGCGTGCCAGTGTACGCCGTCCACAACAAAAACGACGACGCATAACGAGAACGCGAGAAGGAACTCAACGCTTCTTGATGGGCTTGCCAACCAGCACGGGAGACTTGCGCAACGGTACCAAGCCAGCCTCCGAACGCGGCATCTGCATGTGCGTCAGCATCTCGTTGCGCACGTAGTTCACGAAGTTCTGCATGTCAGCATTCATCTGCTCCATACGCTCACGCATCTGCAGGATGATGGCAATGCCGGCAATGTTGACCCCGAGATCTCGGGCCAGGTTCAGGATGAACTCCAGCCGCTCCAGGTCTTCATCGGTATACAGACGCGTGTTGCCCTCTGACCGGGATGGCCGCAGCAGGCCCTCACGCTCATACAGCCGCAGCGTCTGTGGATGAATGGCATACATCTCCGCGACAGAGGAGATCATGTAGGCACCCTTCGATTTGCGCTTGGTCGCCATCACGTTTGTTGCCTTTATCTTAGCGGACCATGGCTAACCGTGTGCCGCCGCGCACTCACTGCGTCCGCCGTGTTCTGCCTTGCAGTACCGTGGAGGCACCCGCAGCCTCTTCGATCAGCGTCAGACTGGGTTATGGTCAGAACGCTTTTTAGTATGGGCGGCAATGCAGCATGGCGGTATGCAAAGCGTCGCGTGCGAGCGCATCACGTGGAGAGCAGCATAGCGCTGGGCGTTTTGGGCGCGGTCGTAACGGCCAACCAAGTCTATAAAGCCAAGCAACGTAAGTCCGCGATGCGCGGCAAAGTGGTCGTCATCACCGGCGGCAGCCGCGGCCTGGGCCTTGAGATTGCACGGCAGTTTGGCTTGGGCGGGGCGCATCTGGTGCTGGCCGCGCGCAACGAAGAGGAATTGCGGAACGCGCTCTCCATGCTGCACGCGGAAGGTGCCATCGCAAACCCCGGCGCGGCGCACTTCGTTGTCACAGACGTCAGCAAGCAAGAGGAGTGCAACCGGCTCATCGCGAGCGCGACGGAGCGCTATGGCCGCGTTGATGTGCTGGTGAACTGCGCGGGTATCATGCTTGTCGCACCCATGGAGGACCAGACGACGGACGCCTTTCACGAGGCCATGAACATCAACTTCTTCGGGCAGCTCTACACAATCCAGGCCGTGCTGCCGCAGATGCTGGCGCGCGGCTCTGGCAACATCGTGAACATCGCGTCCATCGGGGGCAAGATTCCCGTGCCGCATATGCTGCCGTACGTCGCCAGTAAGTTTGCGCTGGCGGGCTTCAGCGAGGGGCTGCGCGCGGAGATGCGCTACAAGGGCATCCGCGTCACCACGGTCTGCCCAGGCCTTATGCGCACGGGATCGCACATACAGGTGAAATTCGCAGGCGATGTGGAGAAGGAATACCGCTGGTTCTCCCTGGGCGCGACTGTACCGGGCATAAACGCCTCGTCACGCGGCGCGGCACGCAAGATTTACAACGCCACGGTCGCGGGCAAAGCGGAAATCACCATCACACCGCAAGCCTGGCTGGGGGCCCGGCTCTTCGGCATGGCACCTAACCCATCCCTGGCCTTCGCCGCAACCGCGAACCACCTCATTCTGCCGACTTCGAACGGAAATACAGCGGTAACAGACGGAGCCGAACTACAGAAGAAGCGGAATGGTCCGCTGAAAGCATGGAATAAGCGCCTGCAGGCGACAAACAACCAGGCAAGCAACTAACCTAAACCTTCGCGAACATCTCCTCGCGGGGGTCGGCGGGGTTCAGTTTCGCCAGTTCGCGCAGGATTTCCTTAGACCGCTCGTCCTGGATTTTCGGCACCACGATCTGAACCTCGACGATCTGGTCGCCACGTGCTGCGTCCGCCGAGGCTGAAGCCACGCCCTTTTCGCGTAGACGCAGCTTTTGACCGGTTTGCGTTCCGGGTGGGATCTTCAACTGCGCCCGCCCATCAATCGTTGGAACGTCGATCTTGGTGCCAAGCGCAGCCTCGAACGCCGTGACGGGCACGGTGACGCGGATGTCGTCGCCGGAACGCGTGAACACCGGGTGCGGACCAGCCTTGATGATGAGGTAGAGGTCACCCGAGGGCGCGCCCATGCTGCCCGCGTTCCCTTTGCCGGGCAAGCGGATGCGCTGACCGTCACGCGTTCCGGGCTTGATGCGGAATTCGAGTGACTCCCGCTTGCTCACGGTGCCTTCGCCATGGCAAGTGGGGCATGGCTGCTGAATCTTGCCGGAGCCGCCGCAGCGTGGGCACTGCACGTTGAACTTCATGCGGCCATTCATCTGCGTGATCTGGCCGCTGCCGTTGCATTGCGGGCAGGTCTGCGCTGGGCCAACGGTGCCCTGCCCCTTGCAGGTGGTGCATTGCTCCTGCCGCGTAATCTCGATCCGGGTGGTTCCACCGCGGATCGCCGTCCAGAAGTCAACCTCTACCTGGTATTCGAGGTCCGTGCCCGCTTGCGGACCGCGCGGCTGCTGCTGTTGCGAGCGGCCGCCGCCGAACATGCCGCCAAAGATATCCCGAAAGGACGAGCCGGTGCCACCGCTTTGCTGGCCCGGGCTTGCACCACCAGAAAAATCAAATCCGCCAAAATCGAAAGGCACGCCTTGGCCTGACGTAGAGCCGCCGGTATAGACGTCGCTGCCATATCCCGCACCGCTGCCGTAACCGCCTCGCGCGGCAGCCTCGGCCTGCGCCGGGTCGATCGAATCTGAATAAAATCCAAGCTGGTCGTATACCTTACGCTTCTTCTCGTCGGAGAGGACGTCATTTGCCTCGGAGATCTCCTTGAACTTCTCTTCCGACTTCTTGTCGCCGGGATTCACGTCGGGGTGGTATTTACGCGCGAGTTTACGGAATGCCTTTCGGATCTCGTCCGAAGTCGCGGTCTTCTTAACGCCAAGCGCGCCGTAATAGTCTTTTGTTTGAGCCGGTGCCATATCGTCTTTACAGATTAGATGATAGTGGCGCACTCACGTTGCGCAACCTCCACTCACATGTGCGAGGTTAACGTTCCGGAATCAGTCTGCCTGACGTACTCGTCGAACGAGTCCAGCCGCTTGTCCAGGCGGTACTCCGACCAGATGCGCGCAAACTGCGGATTCCTGGAAAACCACCCGACCGCATCGAACAGCGGGGGAAGTGTGTCGCAGGGGCGCTGGACGTCGCAACGCTCCACAAAGATGACGCTGGGACGGGTCCGGTAGAGATCCTCTGTAAGTTCGCTGCGTTGCAGGTCTGCCAACGCCTCAACCCGCACCTTCGGAAGGGCATGAGATGGCTGGCGATTCATGTTTTCTGAAGCTTCGTTCTGAAGAATGGCTGGCAGCATCCAGAGATGAGCAAAGCGGCTGCCCCAGATCAGCCCGTGGTCCAGAACCACAGGGAAGGAGTTCATGCCGATGCTGAAGGCGTACACGGTGGTTCCTTGCGGGTACGTGGCAAGTTCAGAGGTGAGGGTATTCGTGTCATGCGTGCCCCGGCTGCGCCTATGCATGAGGCCCATGCCGGCAACCACTCCGAAAAGTACGATAAGTGCATAGCCCACCCGCGAAATGGGTCTGTATCGCAGCCACTGGGGACGGTTTGCGTGAATGCACTCGGCGAGAAGCCACACAGCTGCGATCTCAAAGAGCGCCACCGCCGGAAAGCTCTGATGGTACCAGCCGGTGTGCTGCACAAAGTAGGCGAGCGTCGCTCCCGTGGCGGCAGCTAAGAAAGCACCGGTCAGCATGGGGCAGGCGAGCCGCTTTCTTACAGCCAGCCAGATGGCCGCGCCTGCAACGGTAGCCAGCGAAAAGGATGCACCCACATGCAGCACCATGGCCGCGAAGGTATATTGGCCCAGCGCCCAGTACGTGCTCTGGAGCAACGGCATGATTGTGGATAAATAAGCTGGCGTGAACAGCCCCACGGCGGCCACGTACAGCGCTCCCACGGACACAGCGGCAAGCAGCTCCGGCGACCACAGCCGTGACCAGGTGCGGCGGTACGCGGCCAGAAAGACCTCCAGAGCAGCCAGCGTGAGGATGTGATGCGGCTTGAAACAGATGCCCAGCCCCGCGGCACAGCCCAGGGCAATCCGTTCCCGCACAGTCAGCAATTCCAGCACACCGCTTCCCGCAGCGAGCAGGTACGGAAGGACGAGCGCCAGAAGAAGTTGCTCACGCTGCCCGAACTCCGCTGGACGTGTGATGACTACGAAGAAAAACGTCACGGCCCAGAGCAGCCGGGCGTTCTGTTTTCCAAACATCTGCGAAATGAGTGAGCGCTGAAGAATTCTGGCACTCCACGCCGCGCTTCCAGCCAGCATCGCCAATGTAAACAGACGGAGCGCGAGCACAGGTCCAACATGCAAGACCTGAGCCATCCAGGCTGGCAAGAGATTGAACCACACAATGAGTGGAGGATTGGTCTCGATCAAGTGAGGGCCATCTAACGTGACACCCGCAAAGATTCGCTGGGCTGCGTACAAAAGGTACGCCTGATCGCCCTCCACATGACTGAAGAAGAATTCATACGCGAGATACACCAGCAGAGCCACCGCCAAAAGCGGTTCGGCTGCTGAGAGCACGCCCGGATAGGGGGTGCTTGCCCGCGTCTTTTTATGCATTACCAACGTGGTTACTTATGTCAGTATATAACCCGTTCTTTGATTACTCCTTTGGATATCTGACATTACGTTTGGCGGCACGGCTGGCTCGAAGGCTGACCCCATGCTTGTACGCTGAAGCCGTTTGAGCCACTGTGGTCCTCTGGCAGTTGGGGCACCAGTAAAGAGTCCGGCCGACAAGGTCTTTGCGCAGGATTGTCTCGCCGCAGACGAAGCATGGCTTGCTGTGCCTGCGGTACACGTAATGCTCTTCCCCACGTGGCGCAGGCTCCTGCTTGCTGGGCCGGTCGACACGTTTGGTGCAGACAATCCGGCGGTCCACCATGCCGGCCTTCAGCAGCGGAATTGAATCCTTCCAGATGGCCTTCAGCGTTTTCAGGTCCATCTCGTCCCCGGGCGTGAATGGGTTAACACGCTGCCGGAAGAGCAGCTCCGCGCGGTAGATGTTGCCTATGCCGGACAGAACCGTCTGATCCATCAGCAACTCGGCGATGCTCGTCCTCTTGCTCAGTATCTTTTCAAAGGCACGCTGTGGGTTGTCGTGATCGCCCCGCTCATCCGCCAACGGATCGGGGCCAAGGCGGTCCAGGAGCGCCCGCCACTTCACCGCGTCATACACGCTGCAGTCGGTGGGTCCACGCAGTTCGCACCAGTCCACATGTTCAGGCGGGAACGGCTGCGTGCCGTCGTCGTGCGCGCACGTCAGATTGTGCGGCTGCCCCTTCTGCGACTGCGGCGATTTGCCACGGCCTGTCCGCTGCAGCACGGCCCTGAGTGCGCCCTTTGGCTCGCGCAGAGGACCGCAGCCTTCAGAGAAGTCGCCAAAGCGGCCCAGATGGATGTGCAGGTAGATCTCGCCAGGAAACTCGTAGCCCAGGTGCTTCCCCACGGCATGGACCTTCAGCAGTTTCTTGCCATCAACGCGGTGCGCATCGCTGAAGCGGTGATTCGGCCCTGGCAGCACATTCAGCTTCCGCCCAGCAAACGCAGCCGTATGCCGCTGCGCCCAGCGATGGACTTCATTGCCTTCAGGCATGTAGCTCTCTCGTTGCGCCTGCAGTGGAGATATCAAGAATGAACTGGTCCAGGAGCAAGGAAGCAGAGCAAGCGACCAGCACACTAATCTCCCCAAAAATTCGCGTTTCGTTCCACCAGCCGTACCATAGCGCCGTGCCTAGAAAGGGCAACACGGAAAACCAAAGGAGGCGCAGATCCTTATCCCGTAGTTTTCGCCAGAAGAAAATAACCGGAATGATGAGAAAGCCTCCGGCACTAAGCACCTGGGGCAAGTGGTGCGGCTCGAGCATTCTTACATTGACTCGCAGTGCCGCCTGCATTCCAGAAAAAGACCGGCCAAGCCAGCGGACGATTTCGACATGGGCTACTCTCCAAAGCACTAACGTCAGAAGAGCGCCGGCCGCTGCGAGACTTATAGACTTCCTGAACGTGCAGGCCGCCCAGATGACGGCTAAAAACAGCATCGTTTCTCGGTTATACATTCCTACCGCGACTACGGCGATAAAGGGGATAAGTTGCTTCCGTAAACAGAAAAACATGCCCAGCGTGAAGAACAGAATTGCAGGCAGATCATATGGAACGAAGATGGCCTGCTCTTCGCGTACGGCCAAGGTCATGGTTAGAATCCACAAGAGCAGCCATCGCGAAAGCCAAGGCAGCAGCGATGGTGGTTGAAAGTACTTCCTGATTTGCGGCGTCAACCACCCCAGGATAAGTATGCATATAACATTCACGATCTGTAAGAGCAGTTCCTGAGACGTTCGTGCGCTGTTGTGCAACTGCGCGGTTGCTTGCACAAGCTGGTGACTGCCAGCGGCCCATCGCATCACCGGCGACATCAAATAACGGGTCTGAAACGGCATGGGCCCAAGACCTTTTGCATAAAGATCAAGGGGAAAGTTTGGCGCATTCTGTTCAACGATGGATCGGCCCAAAAGGATAGAAGCAAGAAAGTACAACACTCGCTCCAGCCACCGTGCCTGCTTCTGCCGCCCGCCCGCGAACTGTGCACGGATGCCGTAATGACTCACATCACACTCCATGTAGCCACGATAACAAATGCATCCGTTTACCTGCGTAACGGCTAGTGTCTAGTGAGACACGAGACACGTCTTAGCCATATCTGTCCGCGTCATACGCAATCATCTTACGGAGGTAAGTTCAGCGATGTCGCCTCACTTCGGTTTTGCCGCGACCAAGACTTCTCGATGTGATGTTACAGTATCTGAGTCCCACTTCGATTGTACGACCGCGTCGAGACCATAGCCGCCGGGTGCATCTGGTGTGCGCAGGGAGACGGTGTAGCTCTCCGCTCCCGCAGGCTCGAGGTGAATGCTCCGCTCCTCCTCTGCGAAAAGCTTGCCGCCTTCATCATTAAACGCAAAGTCAGCGTTCCATCGCGCACGATCTTCATCGTTGACCAGCGAGATGCTGTACTCGCGCGTGCTGCCTGCGGTGAGCCGCGGCTGCCAGAAGTTCAGATACACGCCCACCGGATTGAACGCCTGGCTCATGGTCTGTTTGAAGTGCGGCTCAAGCTCCAGCGTCTTCATAATTAGGAAGTGATCGGAGGTAAACGCGCCTGGGTCGCTGGAAGTGAGATAGACAAAGTGAAGCACGCCAGCATAGTGCCGGTACGCACGCCAGAACTCGGTTTCCCCCGCCAGTAGATAAGCATGGAGTTTCACTCTGTTTTCCGTGGTGTTGGGTGCGCCCGGAAGCAGTCCCTCGTAAAGCTTCTGCGCCAGCAATGTGGGTGTACCATCCCGGTTCAGCCACAGCCAGCCGTACTGATTCAGAATGCTTGCATGACCAGGCTTAAGTGTTGCGGAAGTTGGCGCGGGTCCAAGCATGTTCTCCAGATCGGTAACCTGAAAGAACGTCTTGGACTTCATCTCGTCGTCCGTGGCATACGCCAGGTCGTGAAATAGATATGATGATCCTCCACCGGATCGTCCGGCCCGGCAGGAGCGTTGTAGCTGTCCTCCCACGCCCGGTGTGAGAGATCAAGATCACGCACCGCGGGAATCACGCGCTCCGAAACTCCGGGCAGCCAGGACTCGTTGGTCGCGTCCCACAGAACGACGCTGGGATGGTTCCAGTTATCGCGCATCCACTCGCCGTATTCCGTTACTAACTCGTCCTGATTGATGTTAGACACGTACCCGCCCCAGAGTAGTTACGCTTCTGAAGGGAGATACCCTTGCCGGTGCCAAGTTTGTCGTACTCAGCCTGCTATAAGTGCCTGTGCGCACCATATTATTCAGCAGTTCCCGCGACTGAAACTAATCCGCGTCCGGAAAATGGGGCGCCGCGGGGTGTGCCAGTCCGGGAACGGGCGCGGTGTGCGTAAACGCCGCAGGCGCATGATCCCCGTCCACGCTGTCTTCTATCTGCCACTGACCATTCAGGGACCGGGTGTCACGCCGGGTCTGCGCCCCCAGCAACAGGCTGCACCAAGCAGCCGCACACGCGAGCACCTTCCAGCCACAACGCATCTTGACCTCACATGAACGCTGAAGCAGGATGCCACTGCGCGGCCATGAAAGTCCAGCATGTATGCAGAAGGCCCTCAACGAGGGCCTTTGCTGCAAGATGTGGCACTTAGTTCCAGACGTGCTGGATGGGCATGGGTTCGATCCGCAGGATAGTGTCGGGGCGGATGTTGTAGAGTTTGCGAGCAAAGTCGCGAGCCTGATCTTCATTTTCGAAAATCGTCTTCTCGTGGAGCTTGCCAGCGATGTATTGTTCGCATTTCCATATAACAGTGTTCATGGCAACGCTCCTGTTTTGACATACTGTTAGACAACAAGGGCGCTCGATGCGCATCGCGACCCTCGAGCGCCCTCCGTTCCTATTTCCTGGTTAGACACACTACCTTGCGTGTCGATGCGGTGTAAGTCTGCAAGTTTCGAGAGTGAGTGGACGTTCCTCCGTCCACTCACCTGCACTTACTTATGATCCACGTCCACATACTCCGCGTCGATCACGCCCTCATCGTGCTTCGACGCTTCTGAAGTGGTCCCTGTGGCGGCTGCCGCGCCGTCAGAGGGGGCGGATCCCGACTTGTACATGGCTTCTGCCAGCTTGTGGCTTGCCTGGGTCAGGCGGTCGTTTGCTGCCTTCAATTCCGTCGCGCTTGGAGAACCGGTCAGGGTGGTCTTTGCGTCACTCAGGGCAGTTTCTACCTGCTGACGTTCGTCGCCGCTGATCTTGTCACCATTCTCGCGGAACATCTTGTCCACGTTGTAGACCATCCCGTCAAGCTGGTTGCGCGCTTCTATCTCGTCGCGCTTCTCCTTGTCCTCGCCCGCATGCGCCTCGGCTTCCTTCGCCATCCGCTCCACCTCGTCCTTGCTGAGGCCGGAACTGCTGGTGATGGTGATCTTCTGGTCTTTGCCTGTGGCATTGTCCTTCGCCGTCACGTTCAGGATGCCGTTCGCGTCGATGTCAAACGTCACCTGAATCTGAGGCACGCCGCGTGGAGCAGGAGGAATGCCACTCAGCTTGAACTTGCCCAGGGTACGGTTCTGCGTGGCCAGCGGACGCTCGCCCTGCAGCACATGCACCTCGACTTCGGTCTGCGAATCCGCCGCCGTCGAGAACGTTTCCGTCTTCTTCGTCGGGATGGTCGTGTTGCGCGGAATCATCGGCGTCGCCACGCTGCCCATCGTCTCGATGGCCAGGGTGAGCGGCGTCACGTCCAACAGCAGCAGGTCCTTCACCTCGCCGCCAAGAACGCCGCCCTGAACCGCTGCACCAATCGCGACGACTTCGTCCGGGTTGACACCTTTGTGCGGCTCCTTGCCAAACAACTCCTTCACCAGCGCTTGAATGGCGGGCATACGGGTCTGTCCACCCACCAGCACGACCTCATCCACATCCTTCGCCGTGATGCCGGCATCGGCCATGGCCTGCTTGCATGGCCCCACCGACTTTTGCAGAAGATCCGCCACCAGAGACTCAAACTTGGCGCGGGTCAGCTTCTCCACCAAGTGCTTCGGCCCGGTTGCGTCCGCTGTGATGAACGGCAGGTTGATCTCTGTCTCCATGGTTGTGGAGAGTTCAATTTTCGCGCGTTCCGCCGCGTCTTTCAGACGTTGCAGGGCCATTTCGTTACCCTTGCCGCGCAGGTCCAGACCTTCCTTCTTGCGGAACTCATCGATCAGCCAATCCACCAGCCGCTGATCCAGGTTGTCGCCGCCAAGGTGGGTGTCGCCGTTGGTCGCCTTTACCTCGATAACACCTTCGCCAACCTCAAGAACGGACACATCGAACGTACCGCCGCCGAAGTCGTAAACCACGATGGTCTCGTCCTTCTTCTTGTCCAGGCCGTACGCCAGGGCGGCCGCGGTCGGCTCGTTCACGATCCGTTTCACGTCGAGACCGGCAATCTTGCCTGCATCCTTCGTCGCCTGGCGCTGCGAGTCGTTGAAGTACGCCGGAACGGTGATGACCGCTTCCGTCACGGCCTGACCCAGGTAGTCCTCCGCAGCCTTCTTCAGCTTCTGCAGAATCATGGCTGAAATTTCAGGCGCGGTGTACTCCTTACCCTGCGCGACAACGACAACATTGTCGCCCTTCGGCAGCACCTTGTACGGCACCATCTTCATCTCTTCGTTCACTTCGTTTGAGCGCCGGCCCATGAAGCGCTTGATGGAATAAACGGTGTTCTCCGGGTTCGTGATGGCCTGGCGCTTAGCCACCTGGCCTACCAGCCGCTCTCCGTTCTTGGTGAACGCGACGATAGATGGCGTTGTCCGGCCACCCTCTTCGTTCGGGATCACCTTTGGCTCGCCGCCTTCCATCACGGCGACGCAGCTATTGGTAGTTCCCAGGTCAATTCCGATGATCTTTCCCATATGTAGAACTCCTCAGGCGGAGCATTCTCCGCAAATCTTGTAAAGCAAGCCGCTCATGCATGTTCAGGATCACATGTGAGTCACTTGCTGTCAATATATCTGATGCGCGGAAGATAGCGAGGATGCAGGTGGAAGCAGTTGAAATGCCTCCGAGTACAGGTATAAGACTGCGGGGGAGTCCCTCGCAGATGCCTTACGGCTGCGGCGTGGCTGGCGGTACGGCCGGTGCGGACGTTCCGTTAGGCGGCGTTGACCCAACGCCTGAGCTATTGGTTCCAGGTGCAGGATTTGCCGAACCAAAGTCCTGGCTGCTGCCGAATCCCGAGCCTCCGGCGGGCCCGTTGGAGCTGCCACTCTGACCGAAGCCGGTTGTGCCGTTCGCTGGTTGAAAACCATTGCCCAGCGAACCCGCACCGGATGCGGCGGGGGACCCGCCAAAGATGCTGACTTTCGCCTTCAGGAGTTCGACGCGGGGATCGTAGAGAAACTCCCACTGCTCAATGTTTTCAGAGCCGTTCCACTCCACAAGGCCGTGGCCCTTTGCGCTGCTTGCAACACCAATGATGGCTCCCTTGCTGCCCTGAAAGGAGGTCGCATCGGTGCTGCCTGGCGCGTTACTGCCTGGTGTGCCCGTGGCGCTGCCGGGTGTGGCTGTACCGCCGGGCCCTGCATTCACGGGAGAAGACGAAGTTGGCACCGGAGAAGCGCTGCCTTGCGCAGACGGCGATCCGGTATTCTGCGTAGCGCCTCCAAAGGCACTGGTGCCGCTGCCGAAGGAGTTGCCAAGTGAGAAGCCCGATGATGCGCCTCCGGCAGAGGTGGGGGACTGAGTTCCACTCACCGGACCGGCCGGACCGTTCAGGTTGGAGACCGATCCGGCGACAGCGCCAAGGTTCCCCGCCGCGACCCCTTGGAGCGGCTCGCCAAAGAACCCCTTCACCTCGGTCTTTGCCTCGCCCTGGTGGATGAGCACGAACTCATCTCTCGTGAGGGGATCCTTGTACCGCTGCCGGAGATATTTCACATTCAGTGCGCTGCTAAACCCTGAGCCGGTTGAACCCGTTAGTTGGTCCAGCGAGGTCGGGTAGCGCCCGTTCTTCCGGTAATACAACTGAATGGCCCGGACATACTCCTGCGCGCGGTGTTCGGCTTCCACTTCACGGTCACGCTCCAGCTGCTTGGCGACGCGCGGCGCGGCAACGGCAAGCACCAGCAACAGCAGGAAACACACCACGACCAGCCCAACGAGGAAATAGCCCTCTTCTGCGTGCGAGTCTGCGGTCTGCGGGTGTGGCATGTGGTTCATTGGGTGCTCATGGGTAGGCGTTGCGTGTTGTTGTCCGTCAGGTCGGTCACTTCCACGCTGTTCAGGCTGATAGCGCCAACACGGTACCTGCGGTTGAGCACGTCGCCCGTCGACGCAAGAAAGACATCATCTCCGCGCAGAAAAAAGGCCTGCCGTTTGCCATCCCGCCCTGTCGCGGTACCAAAAAATCGCAAATCAATCGGTGCAGGCGGAACTGGCAGATTGTTCACGGGAACAGGCGGCACATAGCGTGCGGGAGCCAGAGGCCGGGGAATTTTTACAGCAGCGGTCCCTGCGGGTGCGGTGCCTGCTGCCAGGAAGATATTACGTCCTATCCCGGAGTACACCAGTGATTCCGTCAGGATCATGCCCTCTGGGTGTAACGCAGGATCGAGCTGGGAGGGCAATGCGCGAGGATTGGGACGTGCGGCAGCAGACTGCGCATTCGCGGTGGCTACAGATGGCGCGGGTGCTGGTGGAGCAGAATCTGAACTGCCGCCGCTGCCAACGAGCGTGTAGATGAGATACCCGATGGCCAGTACTCCAAATGACGCGGCAGCAATCAGCTTCTTGCGGTCCTCCGCCCCCATCTTCATGGCTGTGCCCCGTTAGCGGCCTGGACGGCAGAGGATACGGCCATCGGCTCGCGGATGTACGTGCCAAGGCGCATCTGGAGATTCACCAAGCCATTTTGCGCGCCGCTAAGCGCCAGGTTCTCGATCAGGAAAAAGCTGCGGCTGCGCTCCAGCCCATTGATGAACTCGGCCAGCGAACGGTAGTCTCCTGAGACCGATGCGTCGATCCGCAACTCTGTAACGCCGTTGCCGGGCACGGCCTGCACATAGGACGCGCGGCTGAGCCGGACGTGGGTGCGCTTGGCAATGGCACCCAGTTGGGCGGCAACGTCGGAGTAGGCGTAGGGCAACCGGTCGTTGTAGAACCGTGCCGCCTCTGCATCGGACGCAGCCAGTTTTGCGTCCACACCACGCAAGGGCCGTGCGGCCAGTTCCGCCGCTGTGACGCGAGCCTGCGCCGCTGCAAGAGCGTCGTCACCTTTTGATCCTGTGCTGCCGCCTACCGCAAGCAGACGGAAACCCAAGTAGAGGCAAAGAAGAAGAAGAAAGGCCGCCGCGATGGCGTGCAGGGTGACCGGCGAAAGTGCTTCCCGCAGTCGATCGCGACGATCTCCGCTACTGGAGAAGCCGGGAACGGTGATGCCTGAGGGCAGTCTCACGGTGCCACCTCCGCCATTGGTGAGTGTGCGGGATCGTTCGCGGGTACCGTGTGCGGCGTGATCACTTCCCGAACGCGCGGCTGCAATGGGTTATAGCCGGAGACAATTTCAAACTCCACCCCAGAAACGGGGGGCAGACCATTGGGTCCAAGGCCCTCACTTACCGGCTGGGGCAGGCCGTTGGCACCGACGCTGGAGCGAGAGCTTCCGCGTTCCGCCGTCTGCTGCGCCTCTCCCGCCAGCCGGGGCGACAGGAAACGGTGTGAACCTTCCAGGTTGCGCACAAGCTGCACGGTCCGGTCGCGGTCACCCAGAACACGCAGACGGATCGTGACATCGCCCGAAGGCGCAACAATCGGCTCGATGGAGGACACCTGCACACCGTTCGGAAGCACGTCCTCCAGATCCATCAGAACGGCCGTCCAGGAGAAGCTCTTGCGCGCGAACAACGTGTTTAAGAACTGATTGCGGCTGAGCGTGGCGGCATTTACCGGCTGGCGCAGCTTCGCTTCATTAGCCGCACGTTCCCGCTGGAGCGCGTCTGCACGCGCGTTCAATGCCGCAAGCTGCTCCTCCTGCGCGCGGGCCTGGGCTGTCAGCGCGTGCAACCACAAACCCAATGCCAGGGCCAGTATCGCCAGCGCGGCAATGGCAAAACGCAGTTGCCGCAGCAGACGATCCAGCTCAACATAAGGCCGGGTTGCGAGATTGATCTGGACGCGCACCCTAGGTTTTCAACGCTCCCCGCACGGCCGCCAACAGGCCGCGCGATACCGCAGATGGGTTGAGGAGATCGTCAGCCTGCACCACCTCACGCACCCGCAGGCCGGACTCAGCCAGCATGGCTTCAAGCGCCGGTGGGGCCAGCGTGCCTGCTACAAGCACCTCGCTGGGCGGGACGTTCAGCGAATCCTCGTAGTATGCGGCGGCCACTGAGATGGCCTGCAGCAACTCGAGTTCAGCGCGTTCGCCCGGGTCTGCGGCCGTCAAGACGCCGGCCTGCACCATCTCGGCCACCGCAACATCACTTTCGCCGCCCGCCTCCGCAGAGATCGCCACCGATGCCGGTTCAAGCGCGACAGCGGCTGCAGCCTCCGCCATGGGATCGGACCGAAGCTCCAGCGTGCGATGCAGCAGCAGTTCTCCACGGCGGATAATCGCGGTGGTCACGGCAAACTCGCTGCCATTGACCAGCAGCGAGGCTGCCTGACCCGCATCATCAATCGCGGATGCGACGGCAAGCGTGCTGGGCAGCACCGCTCCGGGCTCAAATCCTGCCTCGCGCACGGCCGACTCATACTCCCCCAGCACTTCTAAAGGCATGGCAACAACAAGAACCTGCAACAGCAGCGCGTGCCGGCTCATCACCTGATAGCTGATCTGCGCCCCATCCGTAGGAAACGGCAGCAGCTTGGCCAGCCGAAAGCGCAGCACCGGCAGAATTTCGTCACTTCTTGAAGGCAGTTCATCAAAGTCCAGCAACAGCACACGGACGGCGCTGTCCGGAACAATCAGCGTGATGTCCCGCGTCTTGCCAAGCTGCACCTGTACCAGCGTCCGCTTCAGCGCGGCGACGACCGCAATGCGATCCACGATGTTGCCAACGCTCAGCGAAGGCACCAGGGCACCCGGCGCAAGCGACGCGGAACTGACCTGCGCCAGCAACCCCGCGGAGTCCGTCGAGCGCGCGGCATACACGCCCTCTGGACGCACCTCAACCGCCACGCGTGGACGCACCTGCACAGCCGATTTGGGAAGGAGCGAGACCATCCGTGAGCTACTTCAGACTACATGCTTGAGACGGGCGTGTGCCGGTGGCGATAGCACGGGAAGGGAGAAGGTTAGCTCACATTGGGAACGCTAACGCGGCGGCGGAGCGGTCGACGCGGGGGTGGGTATCCCATCGATCGTGACCGGCTCCATGAGCTCGACACGCGTGCCATCCCGGTCAAAGAGGTTTGCCTGCCGCTTGCGGTTCTTTCCCAGATGCACGTCAATGGCACGTGCATACTGCTCGATGTGAGCCGATGCCTTCAGGTCTGTCACCGTTTGCTCCAAACGTGGAACCACGAGGCATATGTGGTGCGCGCTGCCACGCTTGTCCGGCGCGGGTGACTCCTTGTACAGCATGAACTCGACGTAGTCGTTGCTGTCTGGTGCCTTTAGGTTGATCCAAGACAGCGTCTTGCCATCGGCACTGCCCCGCCATGTCTCCGTGAAGCCAAGCACTTGCGTGTAGAAGCTGTATTCGGGATCGAGATCCGTTACGATCAATCCCGCGTGGGTCATGTGCGTCGAGACGCGGTGCGCCCCAAGATGTCGGCCAAATTCGCGTGCCGTTTGCCCTGCTGTCAGATACTGCACAAACGAGATCGAATGCCCGGCCGGATCCGTAACAGCGAACGCTAAATTTCCGATGCGGTTGGGCTTCCGTTCCCCAGGCACTGCAAGACCCTTCGCCGCAAGGTACCGCCGCATCCCTTCCACATCATCCGTCTCAAACGACACATTGCCCAGCCTGTCCGTTCCGGCGGTTTTCTCCGGCGTCAACTCGACATACTGATGATCGTTGATCTTGAAGAAAGTAAATGCGGTCGTGCCGTCCGGGTTTTTCCAGTCCGTCACCTGATCAAAACCAAGAAGGCCACTGTAGAACGCGCGCGAAGCGTCCAGATCATGCGCCGCAAATGCCACGTGCGCAATGCCAAGAATCTTCGGCCGCCCGGCGTCCTGCGCGACTCCATGCGATGCGAAGAAGAATACGCATAGCAGTAACGCAGCGCCCTTAATCAAGCGGCACATCTAGCGCCCGCTCTCGATGAACGTTACCTTGTTGATCTCATGCAGCGTGGTGACGCCGGCGCGTACCCGCTCCAAGGCAGAGTCGCGCAGGAAGAGCATGCCCTTCTCCTTCGCCTTGCGCCGGATTTCCGACCCAGGCTTCTTGTCCAGCAGAAGCTCGCGCACCTCGTCATCGAGTTCCAGCAGCTCGTGAATGGCGGAGCGGCCCCGGTACCCTGTGCCGCTGCACTCAATGCATCCAGTGCCCTCGCGGAAGCGGAATCCCTGCCATTCTGCGGGGTCAAGGCCGTTGACGATGAGTTCCTCGTCGGAGTAGGTCCGGTGCACCGCGCAGAAATCGCAAATCTGCCGCACCAGACGTTGCGCCAGAATGCAGTTAAGCGCCGAAACGAAGTTATACGGCTCCACGCCCATGTTCAGGAAGCGCCCAAGCACATCGACCACGTTGTTTGCGTGCACCGTCGTGAAGACGAGGTGGCCCGTCAGAGCGGAGTTGATGGCGATCTGCGCCGTCTCCGCATCACGAATCTCACCCACCAGAATCTTGTCCGGATCATGCCGCAGGATGGATCGCAGACCGCGCGCAAAGGTCAGACCTTTTTTCTCATTGACAGGGATTTGCGTAATCCCGCGAATCTGGTACTCAACCGGATCCTCAATCGTGATGATCTTGTCTTCTTCGCTCTTGATCTCGTTCAGCGCGGCATACAGCGTGGTCGTCTTGCCGGAACCGGTAGGGCCGGTGACCAGAACCATGCCGTACGGCTCCTTGATGTACCGGCGGAATCGCTCGAGATCGTGCGCGCCAAAGCCCACCACATCCAAGGAGAGCTTTTTGAACTTCTCGCTCATGCTCTCTTTATCCAGCACGCGCAGCACGGCATTTTCACCATGCACCGTGGGCATGATCGAGACGCGGAAGTCGATCAGCCGGCCCTTGTAGCGCACGCGGAAGCGCCCGTCCTGCGGAACGCGGCGCTCGGCAATATCCAGCTCGCTCATGACCTTGATACGCGACAGAATCGTCTGGTGATGCTCGCGCGCAATGGGTGCCATGGCTTGCTGCAAGACGCCGTCGATGCGGTACTTCACCAGCAACGAATCGTCGTACGTTTCCAGGTGGATGTCCGACGCACGCCGCTCCAACGCGGAGAAGATGGTCGTGTCCACCAGGCGGATGATCGGCGAGATGTCGTCCTCGCTTGTCAGCCGCTCGATTGAGATGTTCTCGTCCGGGTTATCGTCAGCCGAGAGCACGTCGAAGGTCAGACCCTCAGTCGCCTCCTCCAGCACACGCGCTGACTGCTCCGTCTTCTTAAGCAGGTCCGTGATCTGCGAAAGCGTGGCCACGCGCACCAGCAGTCGCTGGCCCAACAGGCCGCTGATCTCGTCCAGCACCATCAATCGCGACGGATCGCTGACCGCGATCACCATGCGGTCGGGCAATTGCTCCAGCGGGATGAAGTTGTAGCGAAACATCAGTTCCACCGGCACGGACTTCACCAGGTCATGCTGAATCTTAAAATCATGCAGATCAATGAACTCTGCGTGATAGCGCCGCGCCATCAGCTGCGCACGCTCCGCCTCGTTCAGTTCGGGATTCGCGATGGGGATTGCAAGAGGTGTGGCTGCCATGTATTGTTGCTCTCCGAAAGTCTTAGGTGCTTACGGGCCTGTGCTTGTCGAACCGTTGATGCCGCCCGCGCCCAGTTGCAGGATTGGCAGGTAGAGTGAGATCAAAATGACTGCGACCACAACGCCCATGAAGATTAACAGCGCCGGCTCAATCAGAGACAGCACGCCTGCAAGCGAGGTCTCCACGTCCTCCTCAAAAAAGCTGGCAACGGAGTTCAGCATGGTCGGCAGAGCGCCGGTGGACTCGCCCACCTCGATCATCTCAATGGCAAGTTCCGGGAAGACGCGCGTACCCTCCAGGGACGTGCTTAGCCTCTGCCCTTCACGCACCTGCGTCACCGAGGAAAATACCGCATCGGACACCTGGCGCGACGAAATTGAACGCGCGGCAGTTTCCAGCGATGGCACCAGCGGCAAGCCGCCAGTAAGCAGTGTGGACAGCGTCCGCGAAAACAGTGCGACCTGATACTTAAGCCAGATCAGGCCGAGCAGGGGAACGCCCAGCCGCAGCTTATCCACCGCATTCGCGCCCGCATCCGTCTTGGCCCAGCGATACACCAGGAACCCGCAGAGCAGCAGGAACGGCAGCAGATACAAACCGTAATGCTGCGCTGCATTTCCTACCTTCAGCAGCAGTTGCGTCATCGCGGGCAACGGCGCGTTCAGCTGGTCGTACAGGGTCGCAAAGCGCGGCACGACGAACGAGATCAGGAACACAAACAGCCCGATGACCAGCACAATCAGCAGCGAGGGATATACAAGCGCCGACTTCAGCTTCTTTGTCACCGTGAGTGAAACACGCTGAAAATCCGTGTACCGCTGCAACACTTCTTCCAGGTTGCCGGAGCGTTCCCCGGCCAGCAGCGTGGTGGTGAAGATCAGCGGAAACCCGCCCTGCGCATCGAACGCCCCGGAGAGCGATTCGCCCGTCTTGACGCGCGCCGCCACATTCTCCAACTGCGCCTTGAAGTTGACATCCTTCTGCCGGCGCGCCAGCAGTTCCAGCGAGCTGGGGATCGGCAACCCCGCCTTGATGAGCGTTACAAACTGCTGGTTGAAGACAAGGAAATTCTGCAGCTTGACCTTCTTGCGCGTGCTCGCCGTACCTAGACTGCCGCGCGGCTTAACGGAGTACACCAGGTATCCAGCCTGCGTAAAGCGCGCGCGCAACTCCTCTGCCGTGGCTGCGGGATGCGTCTGTTCCTGCACGCGGCCCCGCTCATCACCGAGTTTTATCGTGAAATCTGTCACAAGATCGTCTGCTTCATCTTAGACGGGCTGCCTTCAGGAACGTGTCCCGACGACAGACCCAGTCGTGCAAAGCCGCCCAAACCGGGGCATACTGTTCGTATGGCAACCGCCCAGATCATACCCGAACCAGTACCGCAGGCCATGTCTGTCGAAGAATATCTTCGGACCGTCTTTGAACCGGACATGGACTATGTCGACGGTGTGCTGGAGGAACGCAACTTGGGGGAATGGGAACATGGCGACCTGCAGACAGAACTGGCACACCTTTTCCGCACCATGTTGCCGGAGTGGCGGTGCCGGGCCGCAGTGGAGTGCCGCCTGCAAGTAGCACCAGTCCGCTACCGCATTCCGGACATCATGGTGCTGCACCCGGGCCAGCCCGCGGCACGTATTATCCGGCAAGCACCCCTGATTTGCGTCGAAGTTCTGTCACCGGAGGACCGCTGGCGGAGACTTGAAGTCAAGTTTATGGATTACATCCGGATGGGCGTTCAGAACGTGTGGGTGATCGATCCAGCAAGCCGTGAAGCTTTCCGCCTTTCCGGAACTGACCGCAAGCTGGTCGAAGACCATATTCTTACCGTTCCAGGCACAGCAATACACGTCGATCTAAATCAGGTGTTCGCCCGCATTGATGCCGCCGGGAGCCACGACGCAGAATAATTGCTGCACACCTGCTAGACACAGAATGACGGAACACCTTGTGAGCCAAAACAAGGGCCGCAGGAGAGAGCTTTCAGGTCACACGTGAGGATACTCAAACCGAGAACGAAGAGCCACACCCGCAGGTGCTCTTCACCTGAGGGTTCTCGAACTTGAAGCCGGCCGCCTCCAGCGTTTCAACGTAATCGACGGTGCAGCCGTTCAGGTACATGGCGCTAGTGGCATCTACGAACACCTTCAGGTCCTCAAACCGAACGACCTTGTCCATCATGCCCTGCTGGTTCTCGAACGACATGGAGTACTGAAACCCAGAGCAGCCCCCACCCACAACGCCGATCCGCAGACCTGCGGGCAACGGATCCTGCGTCGCCATGATTTCCTTCACCTTGGCCTGCGCAGCCGACGTCAGATGTACAGGCTGCGTAGTCTGCGCGCCGCCGGTGACGACCTCAGCAACGGGAGCAGATGTGACCTCGGGGGTGGTAACGGCAGTCGCCATGCAAATCTCCTTTGCACTTCCAGTGTAACCGGCCAACCAACTCAGATCAAGGCCACTTCCGGTTGGATGCACCAGCCGCGCGAAGTTGCGAACTCTCCCCTAATCCAGCAAAAGAGAAAAAGGGAACGGCTAAGCCCGCGCCCCCTCTCGTGTTGAAAGCGGCGGATCAGAACGAGATACGTCCGCCTAACTGAATGATTCGAGAATAGTTGATCTGGGTAGTGACGTTGCCCAGTGTTTGGGCCGTGCCGCTGGCAATGGTCGGTGCCGTCGTCACGCCTGTGCCAGTTGCGACATACGTCAGGGTCGGGCTGCCGAACTGCGGCGTGTTGAAGGCATTCAACGCTTCAGCGCGAAACTGCGCATTGACGCGCTCGGTGATTTTGAAGTTCTTATTGATCGACACGTCCGACTGGTTGCTCCCAGGTGCCCGGCAGGGCAGCATGCGCGGTGCGTTGCCGTAGGTGTACGGTGCAGCAGGCGAGAAGGCGGCAACGTTCACGTAGGCAGTCTGCGTTCCCACGGAACTTACGCCAAGGCGGCCCTGAGGACGTCCTGACAGGCACGCAGAGTGCGCGTCGCCGACGAGGTTAGGCCGCTGATATGAACCGCCGATACCCGTGGTTCCGTAGGTTGTGTTTAGATTCGTCTGCTGGATGGAGAGTGGAACCCCATTCTGGATAATCCACTCGTCATTGATTTGCCATCCACCAATCAGTTCGTTTACGTACCAGGGAGTCCTGCCGAAAAAACGCTGTCCACGCCCGACCGGTAGGTTGTAACTGACCGCAGCGGTATAGCGGTTGGGAACGCTGCTGAGGGCGCGCGCATATTCAGCTTTGGGGTTGTATGCGTCCTGCGGGCCATAGGTGGAGTAGACCTGCGATCCAGCGCTCCAAAGGTTGTCCCAATTCGAAGCCCACGTGTAAGTGGCCAGAACCGTCAGCCCGGTTGCAAGCCGCTTCTGCACCTTGATCGCGAGTGAATTGTAGTTGGAGTAGCCGTTGTCAACACTTTCATTGATGCTGGTGAACTGCGGGAAAGGCAGCAGGCTCTGCCCTAGGCTGATGGTCTTGTTGGCCGTGACACCTGTAGCCGGATAACCATTAATCGACGTGGTGTAGTACGGGTTTGTGACGTTGTTTGCAGATGCATTCAACTGCACACCGCTTTGCCGGAATGATGCCAGCGTCGCATCCGGGAGCTGGTTGACATTAAGAGCGTTGAAGATGTTTCGGGAGTGGGCACCAATGTAGCTGAGCTTGAAGTTAATGCCACCCGGCAGATCCTGCTGCACGTCAAAGGAGTATTGCTGCACAAGTGGGTAGCGGCGGCCAAAAGGCGCAAGTGTGCTCGTACTGTTCGCCGTTCCAAGACTGCCGCCTACGCTTGTCAAAGGTCCAAGGGTATTACCAGAAGGAGCTACAAACCCATTTGGAAAAGGATTTGAGAGGTAAGAAGACTGCCCTACAGCTACAGGTCCTGATGGAGTGTTTGGTGAGTAGGCCGTTGCCTGCGAGTATCCCTGCCCCACGAAAGTGAGTCCCACCGGAGCATAGAACACGCCAAAGCCGCCATGCACCACCATTCTTGGATTCACCTGGTACGCGAAACCCGCGCGAGGCGAGAACTTCTCGTGTGTCTGGTTGCAGCAGTGGACAGGCGCGCCGTTCACGCCAGCGAAGAGAAGGCCACCTTTTGCGGTTATCGGGCCAGATGCCGCTGGATAGGTGTATGCCACGTTCGGATCGAAACCGACGTTGTAGCGATTGTTTTGCTCTCTCTGACCCAGCTCATACTCGTAACGCAATCCGAGATTGAGTGTCAGCTTGTCGGTGATGCGGAAGTCGTCCTGCACAAAGGCTGCGTGATAGCTCGCCTCCTGATTAAAGGAGCCACTGTTTAGCGTGTAGCTGGCCGCCGAAGGCAGGCCCATCAGAATATCCGCGTACGTCAAGGCTGTGGTTGCGCTAGGCGAACCGGGCTTCTGATCGCTGTACTGGCCATTGAAGGTAAAGGCTGGAATGCTGTTGGGATTGCTCTTAAAGTAAAGCAAGCGGTAGACGTAGCCTACCTTCACGTTGTGGCGATTCATTGTCTTGGTCAGCCCAGCCACCAGGTTCTTGGACGACTGCTCCTGCACGGTTCCGTTGGAACCGCCAATGGACCGCCCATTCGTCAGGTTGTTAATTGTGATGGTCGGAAACGTAAATGACTGAAGCGCGCTGGTAAAGCTGCCGGGGAAGCCGAGACCACCTGCGCCAAGGTTATAGCCATTGGAATACTGAAACGATGCGCTGTAATACCTGTTGAACCCGTAGCTAACCGTGAGCAGTGTTGTTGGATTCAGGGTGAAGGTATTGTTTATCGCAGTCGCATCGTTATAGCGAAGCAGCTTGGTTGCGTTCTCGGCCACCGCACCGCCAAGGATGAAGCCGCTGGGCTCCTGAGTGGCAAGGTGAACGTACGATACACCGGATGTCCACCATGGTGTGAATGTGTGCTCCAGTTTTCCGCTGTACATGTCAGAACGCGTCTTGAACGTATTCAGCTGGTTGAAGTTGTAACCGTTGCCAGTGGCATTTGGCGCTGGAAATGCATTCAGTATCGCCTTGCCAACCGCGCTCTGATATGAACTCGGAATCATGTTGTTCGCCAGCGTCACCGTACGGATGCCACCAGTGAACGCTGCCGTTGGATCGTATAACTGGACCCCGTCTGCGGAAAAGTCACCATTACGCTCTGCCAGCGTGGGTACGCGTGTTACGGCCGAGGAACTGGGATAAAACTGCGCCTGGCGGTATCCCTCTTCTGTCACCCAGAAGAAGGTTTTATCAAGATACTTAACTTTGTTCATGAACGGCAGGGGACCGCCAAAAGCGCCCGCGTATAGATAAGTCGTGTCATCCGGCGTTGCGGCGTGCGTCGGATTGAACCAGACGTTTGCCGACCACGGTGTCTGACGCGTTTCGCCATAGAGCGTACCGTGATATTGCGCGGACCCAGAGGTGAGCGAGGTGTTAAACAGACCTCCTCCCGTGCGACCAACCTCCGCGTCGTACGCATTCGCCTGTACCTTGCTGTCAGAAACAGCTTCAGGAGAAGGAATGAAGGTTACACCGCCATCCGAACGGGAAATCGGTATACCATCAACCGCGTAGTTATTCGCTCCAATAGGAGCACCAGCAACCGAGACTTGCGACAGGCCAGTCTGATCTTCTGCACGAACGTATCTCGGATCGCCTGTAGTGACGACGTTGCTGTCAAGCTTCTCAAAAATAAATGGATTGCGTCCGAGGTTGGGCAAGTCCTGAATCTGCTGTTTGCTGAACAATTGGCCACCGGATGCACTGGCTGTGTCGAGAAGTGGTTCAGCCGTAGTCACCTCTACGGTCACTCCGGAATCTCCCACCTGTAACACGGCATCGACAGTTGCGGTAGCTGCCAATTCAACGGGGGCGTGTGCAACCTCGAACGTAGAGAATCCGGTGCTGGATACTGTGACCTTGTAATCACCTGGATCCACAGCGCTGAATTGATAAATCCCCGCCTCATTTGTTGTGTCTGTGCGCGTGATTTGGGTAGCCAGATTGGTCAAGGTGACAGTTGCACCTCTTACCTTGGCTCCCTGCGAATCTCTCACTTCGCCGCGAAGGGCACCACTATTAGTCTGCGCATGTATCGCGGTGACTGCGACGAAAGCAAGCGGGGCGAGTGCGAATGGGCGCGAGAATCGTGAATATATTTGCAACGTCAGTTCCTCCAGCTAAAGTAAGGCAAATGGATACGGCCGGTCATGCTGCCTCGGATTCATGGGAGGCGCAGATACGGTTCTGTGTCCCGCGGAAGAGCGTGCGGGCGGAGTGGGCGTCGATGACCACGATGTTGGCCTGCGAGAGTATCATGCTGCGAGTCTGTTCACTCACAAACATGAGTTGTGTCGAGCGGTACGGCTGTGCACACGAGGCGTTTGCCCAGGATGCCTGCTGCTGTGCTCTCCTGAAGAGGTTGCCTTCAGGAGCACCGTTGCGAGTTCATTCGAACGACCGAAACTGCAAGTACACGTGCAATGATCCAGGACCAGATACACGAAAAGCTGCGGCTGGACTGCGAAGGTTCCACCTCGTGTTAGAAGAGGCGCTTCTTCAAGTAGTTCTGCTGCAAACCGGATGCCGGCTCAGAGTGAGCATTGCGTCCAGAAACGTTCTAGGTTGGCGATGATGTGTACAATGTTACGGATTGGTCAAAGCGGTGTCAACAGATGCCTGCATCGTTGCTGAGGAAAACTAACCTGTTTCGTATACAGACTTGAGAGAGTGCACCAAGGCTCGTGCACTGGCGGCAAAGGGCAGACCATATGGCCTGCCCTTTCCGCTCTGCTTCGCTGCAATCGAAACAGAACTTCCTGGCTGCTACTTCGACTTGACAGCGATTACTTCAATCTCCAGCAGCGCTGCCGGTGCCACCAGCGCGGCGACTTGAACGGCGGATCGAGCGGGCTTATTGGGCTGGTCGGCCGTGCCGAAATACTGCGTGTAGCTTGCCTGTAGACCAGGAAAATCGAGTTTCCCTGTCGTAGGATCGGCAGTCATAAACACCGTCATTTTCACGACGTCCTTCATGTCTAAACCCTGCGCCTGCAGCAGCGATTTGATCTTTGCAAAGATACTTGCAGCCTGGGTCCTGGTGTCGCCGTATTCCGCAGGTGTGCCTTTGGCAGGATCAGCAGGCGTCACCGGCGAGGCCAACTGACCGCTAAGATAGAAGGTATCGCCTGCCCACACACCCGTGGCGATGGGGCTAGCCGGTGTTTGAATACGCTTAACCGTCACCTGCGCGGGCGCTGTCACGCACACCGCAAGAACGAGCGCTGATCCTGTAGCGATGCCGTGCTTTAACTTCATGGTTTTCCCCTGAGTTGCCATTACTGTTACGCCTCCGTGGGCTCGTGCGCCCCAGTCAACCGCGCGCTCTTTACCCGGTCGCAGATCATCTGCACGGCACGCTTGCCAGACTGCGCGGCACCCTCTTGCCATCCAACAATGTGGGTCGTGTGATCGCCGGCAAAGTAAATGGGACCATCCGGTTGCAGCAGCGTCTCGTATCCCGCGTTTCCACCACCGTAGCCCCGAATCCACGACCCCTCATTCCACGGAATGTGCCGCCACATGCAGATGATGGGCTTGGTCAAATCCTGTCCATGGCCGGGGTGTATCTTTTCCAGCTGCTTGCGGGCGGTCTCAAACTTCTCCGGCATGCTCAGCTTCTCCCATCCCCAGTTCAATTCATCCTCGTATCCTGTGACAATAATGCCCTTTGCAGACATCAGCCCCCATGATGGATACCAAATGACCGTTGTGGGCCCGGGCGCGCGAAACGACAGGCCGCCATAGATGTTGTACTTCGTTTCCCAGAAACGAGGCGACTCCCACGCCAGCTTGTAGCTGCTGGCATAACTCGACCCGTCGATGGCCGCGCGGTATGGCGCTGAAAGATCGTTTTCGGTCTTCTTGATCAGTGGCAGCGGCATGCAGTTGACCATGTAGTCGGCCTTGATCGTCTTTTCCGCCCCGCGGTGCTTAAAGGTCACCTCAACGCCGTTGCCGCTCTTCTTGAACGCCGTCACAGGAGCGTCATAGAGGATGGTCTTGGTCTTGTCCAGGTGCGCGGCAAACGCGTATGGAATGCGGTCCATGCCGCCAACCGGCTGCATCATGGTTGCCTGCCAGTCCCACGCTTCTTCATACAGTATACCGGCCCAGAAGTTTTCATCCAGCAGCATGTGCATGTCCATGGGATCCTGGTTGATGGCCACCTGGTCCGCCGCACCCGGATACTGCTTGAAACCCGCACGGTCAGAGCCATGATATTTGCTGTCAAGGCCTAGCGGACCGTAGACCCGCAAAAACGAGAGCATGCGGTCTTTGTCTTCCTTGGTCAGATCCTGATCCAGCGCTCCGCCTTTAATTGACTTCGCAAGCAATTCGCTCACGTGGCCGCGGGTATCGTTGACGGCCTTGCGTTGCACCACCGCCGCTCCGCCGTTTGCCGCGTCGTTCTGCAGCATGCTTGATCGTGACGTATTGACTTCCACTTCCAGAGGAACATTCAACTCGCGGCAGTAATCAAGGATCGTGGTGTGCACTGAAGGCAGCCGCGCGGGGCCAAGGTTCTGGTAGTGGCCCTGTTCCCAGGTACAGTTCTGCTTCGTACCATCCGTAGACTCCACAACAGTGCCGTTACGCGCGCTCCAGTTGCGGCCACCCGGCCGGCTGCGCGCCTCCAGCAACGTCACGTTATAGCCCAGCTTCTTCAACTCATACGCTGTGACAAGGCCGGAGATACCCCCTCCCGCTACAACGACACTCACACCTTTGCCGGTGCCGGGTGCGGCCGCAACCGGCTTCGCGATTTCTGCTTTCATCGGAAACATGCCGAGCGCCTGCATGGTCGCAAACGCTGCGGAATAACCGCCGGCCTGGCCGACGCGCATCAGGAAGTTGCGACGAGTCATCGACATTGAAGAAGGACCTCCTTGTTACGCCAGATGCAAAAAGCAACGTGCGGCCCGCGACCACCGGCAGCTGCAAGAACAGTGATGCGGAGAAGCCCGCGCCTGCACGGCTTCGCATTGAGTTGTGAACGGATTGCAAATTCAGTATGCCATGGCTGCCGTGGATGTCTACAGGGCCGGCATAGAAATGTCTGGAAAAGTCTGGAACGCACAGCTTAGGAAGACAAACGAATCATCAGAGCCAGCCTGGCGAGTTGGGCATTCAACCCAGCGGGGCACTCGCCTGCACCGGCGGCGGTGCCTTATACACGTAGTGCGTCAGCAGAAAGCTTTGCGCGGGCCGCTCTACAAGCCGAAATGCCGCATAGGCAAAGGCAAGCATCACAGCGTAGGAGAACCATGGGTCTAGTCCCTGCACATGCAGCCGCTCTGGCACGTGGAATTGGTGAAGCACAATCCATGTATTGAAATGCAATAAATACAGGCAGAGACTGGCGCGTCCGAACGCCGCGACCGGTCCCCATCCCAGGGCACGCGTGATCCAATGCCTCCCGGTCAAGCCGAAGACCAACGTTGCAAATACCGGTGTAATCAGGCCACCATGCAGCAGCACATACGGCAGATGCGGCACCGCGAAATAGAAGATCGCCAGCACCGTGAGGATGGCACCAAGTGACATCCACATCTTAGTGCGATCACTTACCTGCATTACCGCATGCAGCCTTCCCAATGCCATCCCAGCCAGAAAGATTGGCAGAAATGGCACCGGCGTATACTTCAGCGCACGCAACCAGTAGCCAGAAGAATACCGGTTTATGTTATGCAACCCATCCGGGTTCAGCAGCAGATATAACGCCGGCAGAATCAATTCGCAGATCCAGCATGCGCCGAAAAACAATAGTAGCTTGCGCGGTTCACGCGGCCACCAGCGCATGCGTATCAAGTAAGGAAATGCAAGATACAGCATTGCCTCCGTCGCCAGCGTCCAGGCCACGGTATTCCAGAAGGTGGCCAGGGTTGGACTCCAACCCTGCAGCAGAAATGGTGTTAGAAGAACGCCCCGGAAAAACTCGCTATGCGGCCGTACGATCCATTCAGCATGCAGCATGACCAGTGAGACTAGAAGCGACAGCAGATACACCGGATACAAGCGCGACAGGCGTGCCGCATAGAATCGCCCGGGCCGCAGTGTGTCCACGCGATGCGCATAGTTGTAGGCAAGCACAAATCCGGAGATCAGCAGGAAGAAACTAATATAAGTGAAGCCTGCTTCGATCACCGGCCGAATATATCTTGAATACGGGGGCGTGAAGTGGAAGAACATAATACCCAGCGCCAGGAACGTTCGCACGCCAGTAAGTCCGGGCAGCGGAGGCTTGCGTTCGGGAACTATACCGGGCATCTCGGCTGGGACCGCTCGACTGGTTAAGCCTTGCATCGACAGGCTAGGTGGTAACAAGCGTGCCAAGCTTTTCGCCGCTTACCACACGTACGATATTGCCCTGCTCGCGCATGGAAAAAATAATCATCGGCATCCGGTTCTCACTGCAGAGTGAAACGGCCGAGGTATCCATGACACGGAGCCCCATGCGGATGATGTCCATGTAGGTGATCGTGGTGAACATCGTTGCTCCGGGATCCTTCTTCGGGTCTGCGGTGTAAATGCCATCCACGGAGGTCGCTTTCAACAAAACGTCGGCGCGAATCTCCATGGCGCGCAACGCAGCAGCTGTGTCGGTGGAGAAGTAAGGATTTCCCGTGCCTGCACCAAAGATCACGACACGCCCTTTCTCCAGATGCCGGATCGCGCGACGGCGAATATATGGCTCCGCGACCTCATGCATCTCGATGGCGCTCATCACGCGGCATTGCACGCCCAGCTTCTCAATGGCATCCTGCATGGCAATGGCATTGATGACGGTGGACAACATACCCATGTGGTCGGCCGCGACGCGATCCATATGAATGGCCTGCTCGGCAACTCCGCGAAAGAAGTTGCCGCCGCCGACGACTACGCCCACCTGGCAACCATTCACAGCCAGTTGGACGATCTCTGCCGCGACGCGGCTTACAAAGATGGCATCAATCCCGAATCCACGGCCGGCGGCCAACGCTTCACCGGAGATCTTGAGCAGAATGCGTTTGTACATGCCGTGCTCCAGTATCGCACGCGTGCGCTCCGGCCCTCGTCAAGCGCACCAGCGGCAACCTCGTCGTCATCGAAGACCACCCCACGTGCCCGCCCGAAGCCGCCACGGAACTCGCGACCATCATCAGTAACGCTTTTCAACAAATCAGGGAGAAAAAGCCCATCGGAACATGCCTTAAGTTGAAGCCCAGCCACATCCTGCGTAGTTATCAAGTCTGTTCGGAGGAATCGAGTTCTCTTAGGTAACGCCCGACCTTCTCGTTAAGCGCGTTAAAGCATTGAACAAGCTCCGCAATGCCCTCGCTCTGATCTACCCTTCCCAGGAAGACATCAATGCCTTGCGCAGCACGATGAAATGGACTTCCGGCTGTCCGCACTTCGAAGTCATAATATCCAACTACTTAGAAGGCCCAAACGCCATAGCTGTTCTTGGTGTCTCATGTGACTAGCAGAAAGCTCACGTAATGACTCGTCGCTCGCGAATTCAGAGTGAATGATGATTGACAGTAAAGAAAAACATCTTCATCAATGCACTAGCAGTCTCTTGTAGGTTCATTGAGTGTTCACGTTGAGAAGCAGTCCGTTGCTCAGAGCGTATTGATCGACGGTCTTCTGCTCGAGCCTTGCGCTCTCGACTCGCTTTGAGCAGATCTGTTAACTGGCTTCCCAGGACACCGCCTAGAAAGGTCAGTCCCGAAAACCAGAGTGGAACGGATGAGTCTGCCATGTGCCGAGTTTAGTCGTGATCCCTCTGGGAGGAAGCTACTTATGAATCAAGCAAATTGCTTACAAAGCAAAAGCCCGGCTTGCACCGGGCTTTTTGGCTGGATGAACGTTTGGACTCTACGCTGCGGCTTCTTCCGTTGCAACCTGCTTTGCCTGCGCGAACGTCGCGTTTGCTTCGCCGATTTTGAAGCGAGCGAAGCGGCGGACTGTGATGTTTTCGCCCAGCTTGCCGACCTTAGTAGCGATCACCTGGGCCACGGTCTGCGACTGCTCCTTGATGAAGGGCTGGTCCAGCAGGCAAGCTTCCTCGTAGAATTTGCCCAGCCTACCCTCGACGATCTTGTCGACAAACTCCGGCTTTTTGCCGGTGGCCAGCGCCTGCGCCTTGTAGACTTCGCGTTCGCGGTTCAGGTCGGCCTCGGTGACTTCATCGCGTCCGACAAACCGCGGATCGACTGCGGCGATGTGCATTGCGATGTCGCGCAACAGCTCCTGGAAGTCCTCCGTGCGCGCCACAAAGTCCGACTCGCAGTTGAGCTCCAGCATGACGCCGATCTTGCCGCCCGCGTGGATGTAGGTACCTACCGCACCCTCGTTGGTGGTGCGCGACGCCTTCTTGGCCGCCGACGCCATGCCGCGCTTGCGCAGCACAACGAAGGCATTCTCCATGTCGGCGTTTGCTTCCTGCAGCGCTTTCAGGCAGTCGCCCATCGGCGCGCCGCTCTTCTCACGCAGCTCCTTCACAAGCTTCGCGTCAATCTTTACTGGTGTTTCTACAGACATGACTCTTCCCTCATTTGCTATAACTTCTGGCGTGTAGTTGCTAGCGTGTTGTGCGCTCTTCCAGCCGCGCCAGACGGACATCCAGGTCGCTGATGAGGCGAACGATGGTTTTTAAGTCAGACTCGATGATCGCCATGCGAGAATTCATGTGCGCTTCGTGAGCGTTTACCCGGTTCTCAAGGCTCGTGAACCGCAAATTGATCTGGTTCAGCACATGGTTCAACTGCAGAATGCCAATGACGAGCGAACACAACACCGTAAAGGTTGGTATGCCAATCGCGAAATAAAGCTGAACGTTCGTCATCAGTTCGCCTGCGGTTGATAGTACCCGATGCGCTTGGATAGACAGTATCGGGTACTAACTATGCGCCCGCTTCGACCGCAACAGGTTCTGAATCCAGGTCAGTGTCAGAAACAGGCTGCTTGCGAATCCCACCGCCCAGCGCTGCCTCCAGATCGACGGTTTCGTCCTCCGCCTGCTCCTGCGGAGTTGTGCTTACGGGGTTGGACTCCTGAATCTCTTCGTCGTCTTCGCCTAGGAAGTGCGACGCGGCAATCACCGGAGTTACATCGGCGTACTCGTTGGCAATCGACTTATCTCCAATCATCTGTACCCCCTCGAAGGCCGAATCAGCAATCTTGGTGGTGAACAGCCGAATCGCGCGCAGTGCGTCATCGTTGCCGGGAATCACATAATCGACAAGCGTTGGATCACAGTTGGTATCCACCACGGCCACAACTGGAATACCCAGTTTGCGTGCCTCCGCGACAGCAATAGCTTCATTGTTCGAATCGATCACGAAGACAGCGTCTGGCAGGCGGCGCATGTTCTTTATGCCGGCCAGATTGGTATTCAGGTGCTTACGCTCGCGTTCCAGTTTGATGACTTCCTTTTTCGTCATCAGCTCAAAGCGGCCGTCCACGGCCATTTCGTCCAGCTCGGCGAGCCGCTTGACGGACTTCTGGCACGTCACCCAATTTGTTAGGAGACCGCCAAGCCAGCGCGAGTTAATGTACGGCATGCCCGCGCGTGTCGCCTCTTCCGCAACCGCGTCCTGCGCCTGGCGCTTGGTTCCCACAAACAGCACAATCTTGCCGGTGGACGTCAGGTCCGTGACAAACTTCGCTGCTTCCTTGAACATCTTCAGCGTCTTTTGCAAGTCGATGATGTAAATGCCGTTGCGCTCGCCAAAGATGTATTCCTTCATCTTCGGATTCCAGCGCTTGGTCTGGTGGCCGAAATGTACGCCGGCTTCCAGCAGTTCCTTCATTGTGATCGATGCCATGTGGCTCCTTGCGTGCATCCCGGCCCCGTGAGGAAGCTGGCCAGGATTGATCCCGTTCGTCTGGGAGATTTTTACCCCTAGAGTGATACAGCAGCACGGCGGATGACCTCGGGCCATCCGCCGCAGGACAAGAACAAAGCGCAGGGCGAACTAGCGCTTTGAGAACTGGAAGCGCTTGCGAGCACCCTTTTGGCCGTACTTCTTACGTTCCTTGATGCGGGCGTCACGGGTCAGCAGGCCGTCCGCCTTCAGTGTCTTGCGCAGTTCCACGTTGAACTCCAGCAGAGCGCGGGCAATGCCGAGCTTTACCGCATCGGACTGTGCCATGACGCCGCCGCCCTTCACGGTGGTAACAACGTCAAACTGCCCGGCAAGCTGCGCCGTTTCCAGCGTCCGCTTTGCCGCCGCACGCTGTTGCTCGGTCACAAAGTAGACGTTCATCTCTTTGCCATTGACCTTGAAGCCGCCATTGCCGGGGCGAAGGAACACACGCGCAATCGCCGATTTGCGGCGGCCCGTCCCATAAAACTGCACTACATCTGCCATCGTTTTTCCTTCTTAAACCGGTTTAGGCTGTTACTTCCAGCGGTTGGGGTTGCTGCGCCGTATGCGGGTGCTTGTCGCCCTTATAGACCTTTAACTTGGTTGCCATCTGGCGGCCCATACGGCTCTTTGGCAGCATGCCCTTGATCGCCTCTTCAATGATCGCCTCTGGACGGCGAGCCAGCAGCTTGGTGAACTCTTCCTCGCGGAGACCGCCTGGAAATCCCGTGTAGCGGCGGTACACCTTCTTCTGTGCTTTCAGGCCTGTCAGGTTTACCTTCTCAGCGTTGATCACAATGACGTGATCTCCAGTATCGATGTAAGGGGTGTACTGCGGGCTGTTCTTGCCCGTGAGCACGCGGGCAGCGCCGCTGGCCAGACGGCCCAGCGTCTTTCCCGTAGCGTCCACCACAAACCATTTCCGATTCAGATCCTTCGCACTCGGCACAAACGTTGACATCCTAAAATCCTTCCACCTACCAAACTCAAGAACTTGCGCACGCACAACGGCGCTCTACTGTAGCCGCTTCGCTGTTACCAGTGGGTGCTGCTTGAGACCGCTCCCGATGGTTGAACCAATGCAAGGTCCACGTCTTGGGGAGCTGTGCCGGTGCTTCAACAGCTGCCAGCCATCCACCGCCGACCCACCGCACACCAGCGGCCAGCAAGGGGCACGGGAGTGCAGACGCGAGTCTGCGCGAGGTCTTAGAATATCCGACGCTCTATCCAGCGTCAACCACTGCCTTTGTTGCAGGTGGAGTACGAGTTCCCCGCCGCCTTCGCTTCGGCTGCACGCCCTCTCGGGGATCCAACCGGTAGACAATCATCACATTGCGGTCTGGGTCGTCCATCGCTGGAAACTCCGCCACCCGCGTCAACCGGTAAAAGCGGCCCAGCGCGTCCATTTTGTCGTCCTCGACAAAGTTCCAGGTCACAAACCAACCTGGTTTGTACGCGGCGATCCGATCCTCCAGGTCCATGGTCCCGAAGTCATCGCAGATGGAAGGAAGGCCGGTCATCAATGACAACGTACTGCCAGAGATGGACAGGACCGTGTGGCTGTGGGCGGGCTCGGACTCCACCACGCGGTCAATCTGCTGTGCGGCGGTCTGAAGGCTGTACTCCGGGTGCCGCACGAAGTGGAGCGTGCGATGCAGTTCCTGGGCAACAACCAGCCCCAGCAGCGGGGCCAGCACATACAGCGACATCCGGTTCCACAGCGTGGCGTGCTCGGCGGCACGCACCAGCAGCAATGTCAACGGTACCGCCATCACCAGGTAATATCGCGGCTGAAAGTTGGCGTGGTATGCCATGAAGGCCATGTAACCAGCTGTCCATAGCACCAGGGAGGTGAAAACCTCGTCTCGCCAAATGCGCCGACGAAACGCCGCCGCAAAAAGCGCCAACAGGCCTAACGGATAGAGCAGCGTACCCATCCACATGCCGTCACGAAAAGTCTTTTGCACGGTTTCCCAAACGTTTTTCCGCGTAAGCCCCGTGTTTTGATTGGCAGTGAATAGATACCGGAAGTCTTCAAGCAGCCCGGCGTGCGCCAGCGCTGCCAGGTACACTGCCCAAAGCAGCCCGGCCACTCCAACAGCCACAGCCGCGTCGCGCAGCATACGCCGGGGCTGCCAGCCGGCAGAGCTGCATAGCATCCAGAAGAATGAGGGCAGTAGAAATATGGCCGTAGTCTTAGTGGCGACGGCCAGCGCAACCAGGACGCCAAGAGCCACGGTGTGCATTGTGCGCTGAACCCCGTTCTGTGCGAGACGTACATGGTACGTCAGCAAAAGAACGCACAGCCACAAGGCGATAAGCAGTGGCTCCACGATGGCCATGCGCACAAAGGCATACACGAACGAACTCGCTGTCAAAAGCAACAAAGCGCAAGCACTGAACGCTCGCCGCTGCGAAATGGAGCTGCCTCCCAGCGGGAGTTTGAGCAGCAGGTAGGAACAGATCAGGATGCCCCCAAAAACAACCAGCGTTAATGAGCGCGCCGCCACGATGCCCACACCTGTGAAGCGAAACACCACCGCTTCCAGAAGAGGCCACACTGGCAGGGCAACGGCCGGGTTAAAATCGCCAGGCAAGCGCCAGCTGCCCCGCAGGTAGTGCCGGATCGCCGCGTCGCCATACCATCCCTCATCGGTATACTTGGCCCAGTCCATCCATGGCGAATGATTTGGGAAGTCCGCACGCAAATGCGTGAAATGCAGCAGGTACAGCAGCGCGGCGCACCCAAGAAAGAACGCGCTCGTCCAATGCATGAGCTTTCGGGGCGCTTGCATCGTCAGCTCCCTTCGCAAGCTCTGTTCCAGACGTCTATCGTAAGTCGTCAAGCCTGTCATGCTACGCTACCTGCAACCTGAGAGGTCGGCACGATTTGCAATCCCGCTCCCCCAGAGTGTTCGCTCCTATTGATTTCCGCAGGCGGTTTCCCGCATTAGACGGTTTGAGGGCGCTCGCCATCATCGCGGTATTTTGCGCCCATTATGGTGGCGGCTCCCATGGCGGCCACATTCTTACCACGCTTAACCGGATACGCCTTTATGGATGGATGGGCGTTGACCTGTTTTTTGTTCTCTCCGGATTTCTGATCACCGGGCATCCTGTATGACACGCTTGGCGACAGCAAATACTTCCGCCGTTTCTTCGCCCGCCGGAGCCTCCGCATCTTTCCCATCTTCTATCTTGTCTTCGCGCTTCTGCTCCTGCTCACGCCGCTTACCTTATATCAATGGCGGGCAGGTCATCTTCTGTTCCTGATCTACATGGGCAATTTCATCGGCAATTACGACTTCAGCTACTACAACATTGCGGCGCGGCGCTTTCCCCATGCGATTGCAGATATTAGCCACTTTTGGTCGCTGTGCGTGGAAGAGCAGTTTTACCTGCTTTGGCCGCTGGTTGTCTTCGCCCTGCGCAGACGCCGCTCACTCATCCTTGCCGCTGTACTCCTCTCCGGGTTAGCTGCGATTCTTCGCCTTCTGCTTTATCTGCATGGGGGCGCTCACTTTGTCGATCAGTGGGGCGCGAGGTCATTGCCGTTTCGCATGGATTCGCTGCTGATCGGGGGCATTCTGGCCCTGCTGCTACGCGGACCTTCCGCGGACACAGTACAGCGCAGCTGCAAATGGCTCCTGCTGGGCGGCAGCATTGCCATGCTCTGCATCTTCAACTTCCACGGCCCATTGAACGATCTGCTCGGCTCCAGCATCTTGTACACCGTCATCGCAATCGCATGCGCCGGGCTGGTAGGCTGCACACTTCCTTCTGAAGGTGCCTGCTACACGCTCTTCAACCTGAAACCGATGCGAATACTTGGTAGATACAGCTACGGCTTCTACATCTACCACCTGCTCTTCCAACGCTTGTGGATCGACTTCCTGATCGTCCTTGGCGCGCGGTTCCACTCGCTGGCGGTGGCCGGCGTCATTGCGCTGTCCGTCAACTTCGCCGTTACATTCATTGTGTCTAAGATCAGCTACGATTACTTCGAGTCACGCTTCCTTCGCTACAAAACGCACTTCGAGTACGACCTGGAGATCACCTCGCATCGCCATGCCTTTGTCACGAAGTAGCCTGGGGCGGACCCCCGTGGTTGTCTCCCCGTCCGTCGCCACATCTCCCCGGCTGGTGCGGACGGAAAAGCGTGGCATACCAAGCCTGGATGGCTGGCGCGCCATCTCGATTGTGCTTGTCCTTTGCCTGCATACCCTGCAGGACCATGGCGTTCACGCGCGCTCGCCCGCGCTCAATGCGCTTTTGTACGCCGCGGCAAACGGCGGTCTGGGCGTCCGCATTTTCTTCGTTATTTCCGGCTACCTGATTACGCGGCTTCTTCTGCGCGAATTCGCTCAAAAGGGCTCCATCTCCTTGCGCCAGTTCTATGCACGGCGCGTCTTCCGCATCCTTCCGCCGCTCTATGTTTACATCGGGTTTGTCGCTGTTCTTGTTCTGTTAGGTAAACTAACCATACCTGCAATGTACCTCCTGCTGTGCGGCCTGTTCCTTACGTCAAACATGACGATTCCGCCCACCGTCACCTTTTGGCCCCTGGAGCACACTTGGTCACTGTGCGTGGAAGAGCAGTTTTATCTGCTTTGGCCCGCCTTACTGGTCTGGGCATTCTCGGCGGGCAGCGGTGGGGGGCGGCCACCGCGCGCCGCCACCGGTGGGGGGGCGGGCATTGTGGGGCTGCAGGTGATTGGACTCGCCTGGTACGTGGCACCTTTCGGACGTTTTCATGGGGTGGGCAATACGCTGCTGCAACTCGACGTCATCCTCTTTGGCGTACTCGGGGCAGTGGCGGAGGGACATGATCTCTTTGAACGCGCGTACCGCTTCGCAGCGCGGTACCCGCTTCTGCTCGGATTTCTGCTGTATATAGTCTCGGGTTGGTTGGAGATGACCTATCCAGGGAAATACATGAAGAGCATCGGATCCACCATTAATGGCGTGCTGATCCTTTCGCTGCTCCTCTGGACGGTGCGGAATCCGGAGACTCCGTTTGGCCGCTGCCTGAACGCCAAACCAGTCGCCTGGATAGGGATACTCTCCTATTCCCTTTATCTCTGGCAGACATTTTTTCTGCACAAGGAGAATGCCGGTGTACTCGGTATAAGTCATCAATTGCCGGTTCTCGTCAGCTGGAGCGCCCTTACCGCCTGCGGTATCTTGTCTTTCTTTCTCATCGAGCGCCCTTTCCTCCGCCTGCGTGACCGGATTGTGCGCCGCACCTCACCCGTCTAGCCGGCTGCCTATCTCACAAGTGTGACGTCTCTTCCACGCCTACTTCGAGTGGAGACGGAATTCTTCGTGGGAACACGCGATCCCGCACCCTAAGCATCGGTAATTCGATCAACTCAGTGGTGGCTATCCCTGCCGCAGTCCCCGCCAGAGCAGCAACCAATCCCACGGAAATACTCACTGGGGAAACATGCCAATGTGACGCTATCCGCATCACTGGCTCAACCATCGCGATGTGCCAGAGGTATATGCCGTAGGAATACAGGCCTATCCATGCAACCGCCCTGTACGCATGACTTGGCTGCGAATTTTTCCGTGCTGCGCCGGGCGTACGGTAGAGCAGAAGGAACGCCGCAATCCCAAAGAGGTTATTGACGTCGTAGACCACCACAACAACGGGCGGCCACGCAGTCTGAATCCGGCCAAACACGAACGGCAAAAGTATCCCGGCGATCCATAGCGGATACAAGCGCTGCACGCGCGCAAAGCTCCTCGGATAAAACTGGAACAGCATGGCCAGCAGAAGTCCCCCAGAGTATGCCGTCGATGCGGTACTGGGTTCCTAAAAAAGGCAATTATATAGTTGACAAATCAAGCAGGTTTTCCTATTCTTAGGACATGGA
>CAXTXE010000019.1:0-72438 GCA_964248165.1 uncultured Terriglobus sp. | reverse complement strand
GTTGCCCTCGGCGGATTTTGAGTCCGCTGCGTCTGCCAGTTCCGCCATCCCGGCGTGAGATGAAACGCCGCGCATTGCTCGCCATGTAAGCATCGCATACTGCGTGCAGGTCGGCAACCGTGTACTGCCTGCCCGGCCTTGCCGAGAAATTTCCGAAAATTACACGTCATCTACGGCGGCGATCAATTACGGACGATCTGTGCAGGCGTGCTAGCCGTTATCCTGTGGAGCCGAGCGGCCTCCGTGCCGCAGCCGTGCCTTCGTCCATGCACCCACGCGAACGAACGGAAATAGGAAGAAGAGGCCGCGAGGCAGGCGCGTCTTCAGCAGTTCGTCGGGGCGAAAGGCCCAGGTCCGCAGTTCCGCGAGGAAAGCGCGCAGCCCGTTGCCAAGCAACATGCGGGACAGATACACGGATGTGGTGCCGAACGGCAGATCGTCTACTTCAGCCACTTCGCCGCCGCGGAGGTAGAGGTGCACAGGCGAGCGGCGAAGGACACGCAGAACCGCGTCCCGTTCCAGTGTTCGGAGATGGGCCGGGGAAATGGGCAGATCCAACAGATCGTGGCATAGGAGCAACGCCTGTCCGGCGGAGCGGCCACCGCCGAGTTGCAGCATCCGCCGGTAGGCGGCGTCCACGTCGCCATCTTGCCTTAAAAGGGCGTGCACGTCCGCCAACCATTTCAGGCGCATCCATCCGTGCGCAGCGCCGTGCAGGCACAAATACGTAAGCAACTCATCCCGGGGGAGCGCCTGCAAGGAGCGGCCCGGCGCAATATCAACCGGATGTTGCGGTTGGTGAGGCTGCCCTGGCACCGGCAGGTCTGTCATGCGCCAATGCAATTCCAGCAGAACCCCGCTTGCCGTATGCCGCAGGTCCATTGATTTGGCGTAGCGGAACCAGAGTGCCTGCCGCGATGGTGACACGGCGTCCAGGTCGAACAACGGCGCATAGCCTGCCCCGCGCAAAATCGAAAGCGCCTGCGGAACCGCAGCTTCTGGCAGCAGCAGGTCGATATCTTTGGCGTGGCGGACCGTGACATCACCATAGGCAAGAATGGCGACTGCGGCACCCTTCAGGAAAGTGGCCTCCGTGCCCGCATCACCCAGCAGTTTGGCCACGCGCAGCGACTCCGCGGAGAGGAAGAGAGCCTGGCGAGCCGCACTTGCCGAGGTCTGCTGAAAGCGAAGGGCAATCTCGGGAGGAACACCGCACCGGCTCACTTGCAGTGCCCGCCACACCAGCCCGGTGACGCGGTGCCTCGCTGCAAGGTCCAGCAGGTGCGGCCATTGGGCGACTGCATGGCAGCCGCCGGCGATTCGTTGCTTCTCCGCATCGCCCAGCGGCCAGCAGAGACAGGCCAGCAGCAGACGGAACTCCGGCGATAACCTGCGGAGCCCTGTTTGCTCCCCCTGCACCGTCCCACTCTTGGTGCTGTCGCCGGAGATTGCCACCGTGGTCACATCACCAGAGTAACGGTTCAGCCTATTGCGGGCGCTCGCCCGGGGTGAAGCGATCATCCAACGGCTGGCGCTCCTCCCATCCTGTTTCGGCTTTGTGCCATTCCGTAATGTGCTTCTGGCCCTGCAGCCAGCAGAGCATCACAATTTCGTCATCAAGCAGAAACGGAAATTCCAGCAGACCTGTTTGCAGGTCCCGCACTTCGACGCCGATGGCGCTGATCTCTTCCAGGGTATCCTTGGCCTCCGTCACGGCGGAGTTGTGTTCTGCCTTGATTCGCGCCACATCCGCAAGATCGACGCGAAATCCACCAGACAGGAAGATGGCCTGCGCAAGCGCCTGAAGTGTATGTTCGCGGGCGGTGGCCACTGCGGCCGCAGCCTGGGCACGCTGCAGCAGGGAATCAAGCACGGGAAGCAGCGTCTGCGCTTCTGGCAGAGTAAATGTTCGCATGCGCTCCTCCCTTGGGCCGTAGAGTATCAGCTTCACGCCTGTGTATTGGACGGTCGAAACTCGCGCTCCGTCGCATGCGTTCTTGACACTGCACAACGGGTCTTATCTACTGAAAAGGAGTCAATGACCGAAGGCCTGCGGACATTCCGGGAACTGTGCGTGGACCACGGCATTGCCGTCACCCACCAGCGGCAGGTCCTGTATGAGACGATGCAGGGCATGGACGGCCATCCCTCGCCGGAAGAGGTATTTGCCGCGGTCAAGGAGCGCATCCCGTCCATCTCCCTGGCTACGGTGTACAAGAATATTCACCTGTTTGTGGAGAGTGGCGTCTTCCGCGAACTTTCCATCCACCACGGTACGCTGCGCGTGGAGATGAACAAGGACCCGCATCACCACATGGTTTGCTCGGTCTGCAGAAAAGTGGCCGACCTGCCGGATGACGACGCGTTTGGCCTGGGCATGCAGAACTCGATCTTGCCCGGCGGCTTTCTGGTAGAGCGCGTCTCCCTGGACGTGATCGGCGTCTGCCCGGAGTGCCAGCAACGCAATTAGGGCACCCTGATTTCTCCGCTGTGACGTTGTGGATTACGGGCCGGGAGGAGCAAATGCTAACCTCAAGCAGTTCATGGCTGACGAGAAAAACAGGCTTTACTACGGCGATAACCTCCTCGTGCTGCGCGGCACGGACGCGCAGGGCCGCCCCAATATCCCCACCGAATCCGTTGATCTGATCTACCTTGATCCGCCGTTCAACTCGCGGCAGGACTACAACGTGCTGTTCGCGGAAAAGGACGGCAGCCGCTCAGCCTCGCAGATCACCGCCTTCAAAGACACCTGGAAATGGGAGGAAGCTGCCGAGACCTACGAAGAAGTCGTCGAGCAGGGAGGCCGAGTCGCCGAGACCATGCGCGCCTTCCGAACCCTCCTGGGCGGCTCGGACATGCTCGCCTACCTATCCATGATGGCGCCTCGGCTTGTGGAACTCCGGCGTGTGCTGAAGTCAACCGGCTCCATCTATCTACATTGTGACCCAACAGCAGCTCACTACCTTAGAAGCCTTATGGACGCTGTTTTTCTTCCCGAAAAATTTGTCAACGAAATCATATGGAAGCGTTACGGAGCCCATAACGATGTAGGCCAAGGGTCTAAGCACTTTGGTCGAATCCATGACGTGCTTATCTTCTATGCTCCAGGGGCACCCATCTGGAACCAGCAGTTCATTCCGCTGACAGAAGCCTACATCGCTTCAACTTACAGACTGGAGGACAATTTAGGAAAGTTTACAACTACACCTCTGACCGGCCCGGGGGGTGAACAAAAGGGCAACCCAGTATTTGAGTGGAACGGACATACCCGGGCCTGGCGGTATAACAAAGCGACTATGCAGGATTTGCATGACAAGGGACGGCTTTATTATTCGAGAACCGGCTACGCTCGACAGAAGCTTTACTTGAGCGAAAGTCGCGGAGTACCCGTTCAAGATATCTGGACCGACATACCTTCGCTCTCGGGTGCACATGCTGAGCGCCTAGGCTATCCAACACAGAAACCGGAAGCTTTGCTGGAGAGAGTACTCCGTACATCCTCAAACGAGGGCGATGTGGTTCTTGATCCTTTTTGTGGTTGCGGTACAACCATACAGGTCGCGCAGAGGCTAAACCGCCGCTGGATTGGCATCGACATCACGCACCTTGCCATCGGTCTGATCAAGACGCGCCTCGACGACACCTTCGGCCACGATGTTCGTAAGACCTACGAGGTTATCGGCGAGCCTACGGATGTAGCGGGTGCCGAGCAGCTTGCCAGCGACAACAAGTACCAGTTTCAGTATTGGGCGCTCGGTCTGTGTGGTGCACGTCCAACGGATGGGGTCCGCAAGGGCGCGGACCGTGGGATTGATGGCCGCCTCTACTTTCACGACGATAACTCTGGCAAATCCAGGCAGATTATCTTTTCCGTCAAAGGTGGCCGTAACGTTGGCGTCAGCGAAGTGCGCGACCTGATCGGCGTGCTCGATCGCGAAAAGGCGGATATCGGTGTGTATGTGTCGTTCGCAGAGCCGACGAAACCGATGGAACGCGAAGCTGCCGAGGCTGGCTTTTACACCTCATCAGACGGCAGCCGCTATCCCCGCGTGCAACTCCTGACGATTAAGGATTTGCTGGAAGGCAACGCCCGCGTCCAGCGTCCCATGCATGTCCGCGACGTGACCTTCAAGCAGGCTCCCCGCGCCCGTGCTGCAAAGGTAGATAACCTGAATCTCGACCTGAACGGAGGAGCGTAGATCATGCCACGTAGCCTATTCAGCACACGTCCGCGACGCAACCGGCTCATCGACAGGTACCTGACCGAACCAGTGAATTTTGGTGGAGAAGTGATGACACGCGAGCACGTCATTCGGACCCTGAAGAGCGTTGGGGCTGACGACCGCAGCGTGGACCGGTATCTGCAGGGCGCGGAGCTCGCGCAGCAGATTGCACGCCCCCATTGGAACGTGCCGACCACTCGAATCCAGTAACCGTCCAGCAGTTCATCGGAACTGCTGGATTGCAGACCCCGTTTTTAGGAGCAACGTGGCGGCGCTTCTCTCGTCCAAGGGAGTGGGCTGCGTTCCTGGGGAGTAGCGTGTGCGACGTGTTTGGTTAAGTCTGCTGAGTTGCTGCCTGCTGTGCACAGCCGGGTGTAATGGCTTTTTTTTCAAGGACACGACTACAGGCACCGGCACCACGACTGGCACAAGCGCCAGCAACTATGTCTTTGTGGCCAACACGGGTGCGAATACTGTGGCAGGCCTCGGCATCTCCACCACAGGGCAGTTGGCCGCGCTGACTGGCTCGCCCATCACCCTGACCACAACGCCAACGGCGCTGACGGTCAGCCGCACCAACAACTATCTGTGGGTAGGTACGGCCACGCAGATATTCGGCTACAGCATTGCCACTGACGGCACGCTGGCCGCGTTGAACAGCGGCAATGCGATTGCCAACGCCATCTGCGCCGACATGACCACCACTCCTGACGGCAAGTGGCTGATGGTGCTGGACGGCTCCGGTGCCAGTATCGACCTGTTTGCCATCAACAGCAATGGAACGCTCTCACCTGCCAACGGCTTCGGTTTTACCGCTGCGGGCACGGTGGTCCCCCGGCAGCTGCGCATCGGGAGCAACGGCAGCCTGGTCATCGCGGCAATGGGAACTGCAGGCGAACTGGTCTTCTCCTTTAACACCACCACAGGAGCCTTCACGCTGCTGGGACAAACCCAGCCGCCCAGCCTGACCAGCGACAACGGCATTGCGATCGACAGCACCGGGACGTATCTCTATGAGGCGCGTTCCGGCAACGCTCCGGGTTTGGTGGTCAACACCATCGGCAGCAATGGCTCGCTGACACCGACAACGGCGGCGGTGTACCCAACCGGCAGCCAGCCGTACACGGTGGCGCTGGACAACACGGGCAAATATGTCTACGTGGCGAACCGAGGTGACAGTACCATTACGGGCTACAGCATTGGGACAAACGCCGTGCTGACCGCCGTCAATGGCTCGCCCTTTTCCTCAGGCGTTGCGGTCACGGCGCTGGGTGCGGACTCCAGTGGCAAGTGGCTGCTGGCTGCGGCATACTCCGGCGCTCCGGACGTGACGCTGTACGGCTTTGACGCGACCAACCTGGGCAGGCTGTACGCAGTCAGCTCGTCCAGCACCGGGACGAATGCGAGCCTAATCGCGCTTTCACATTAGGGCGTGCGTGCTGCGATGCTATCCTCAAGCCTGCGCTGATGCTTCGCCGATCGTCATTCTCTTTGCCCTTTACACGCACGTTCGCGGCCCTGGCGCTCTTACCTCTGCTGTTTTCAGGATGCAGCCGTTTCAAGCCCAAGATCCTGACGCACTACGTCTATGTGACCGCGAAGGCGACCTTTCTGCGGGACCGCATCGCCGCCGTCTCTAACCGGACGGGAAACGTGGTCAATGGGCAGCGGCTGGAGATTGTGGACCAGAACCGCCGCTTTTACCGCGTGCGCACCGACAAGGGCGAAGAGGGCTGGATTGACGAAAAGGCCGTGGCCACGGAAAAGGTTGCGGACGCATTCGCGGCCCTGCACAAGCAGCATGGGAACGACGCTCCGGTGGCGACGGGAAGCGTGCGCGACGACGTGTACCTGCACACTCTTCCCGGCCGTGACACGGACAAGCTGTACCGCCTGGAGGAGGGCGACAAGCTGAAGCTGCTGCAGCGTGCCAGCACCCTGAAGCCGCTTCCGCCCGGAACACCTGTGCCGGGCGTGGCCAAGCCGGTGAACGCCGCGAAGGGCAAGGGCAGCAAGCCTGATCCAACGCCGCAACCTGCTGCCACGCCCGAGCCGCCCGCGATGGAAGACTGGTGGCTGGTGACCGACAGCAGGGGATTCACTGGGTGGATGCTGAGCCGCATGTTGGATACTGATGCGCCGGACGCCGTAGCCAAGTATGCCGAGGGTCAGCGGATCATGGGCTCGTATGTGCTTAACAAAGTCGTCGATCCGGAGTTGCAGGGCGCAAGCCAGGAAGTCCCGAATTACGTGATGGTTACTAGTCCGTATCAGGCCGGCCTGCCGTATGACTTCAACCAGCTTCGCGTCTTTTACTGGAACCTGAAGAAACACCGGTATGAGGGTGCAAACCGCGACAAGAACATCTTCGGCTACCTGCCCATCAAGATCGGCGTCGATCCCGGCAGTCCATCGCCAGGACGCGGTATCCCACCTACGGGACCTGCTCCGTCGTACAGCTATACCGTGCTGGCGGAGGGAGCGCCGGTGCCGCAGCCGGACGCCTCCGGGCAGTTTCATCCGGCAAGGGGCCAGCTGATTACGAAGACCTACCGGCTTGAGGGCAACAACACGCGTCGCGTCCTGCCTTCCGGTACAACGGCCCCCGCTGAGGCCCGGGTCGCGCCAGTTGATGAGAAGGACAAGAAAGGCAAGAAGCGGCGCTAAGTCTCGAGCGAGCTCTTCCACACGGCAGATCAGCGTCTCGCGGAACTATCCACGGCGAGCGCCGTCTACACAGCATGCGGGCAATTGGGACACTGTTCATCGTGGTGCTGTGCGCCTGCGCGCTGCAACGCGCCTGCACCGCCCAGCAGCCGGTGGCACCCGGAACGCTCCCGGTGGGCGCTGTGTCCCGCAGCACCGCGTCACTCAGCGGCACGGTGGTGGATCAGGATGGCAGCCTGGTGCCGGGCGCGCACATCGAGGTCGTCTCCGGGTCTGAGCGGGTACTGGAAACGGCGGATGATGAGGGTGAGTTTTACGTCTACGGTTTGGCCGCCGGGACATATACCATTCGCGTAATCGCGGAGGGCTTCACGGGCGTTGAAGTGGCGGGATCGTTGCTTTCAGACGAGCAGCGTTACTTGCAGCCAATCGCATTGCGCATGACCGGCAATCGCGCCACGGTGACGGTGTATGCCTCGCAGCACGAGGTTGCGGCGGCGGAGGTTGCGGCGGAAGAGAAGCAACGTGTGTTTGGCGTGATTCCCAATTTCTATGTCGTCTATTCGCCGCATCCTGCGCCGCTGTCCGCCAGGCAGAAGTTTCATCTGGCGTGGCGTTCCACGCTGGATCCGTTTTCGTTTCTGGCATGCGGCATTGCGGCAGGAATCGAGCAGGATAGTGACGACTACTCAGGCTACGGGCAGGGTGCCGAGGGATACGCCAAGCGGTATGCCGCGTCCTTTACCGATGGCGCAGTCGGGACCTTTCTGGGCGGGGCCATCCTGCCCAGCATCTTCCATCAGGATCCCCGCTACTACTACCAGGGGACGGGTTCGTTCACCTCGCGCGCGCGGCACGCCATGCTCAGCGTTGTCGTCACGCGTGGGGATAATGGCAAACGGCAATTCAACTACTCCAACGTGCTGGGTACCTTCGCCACCGCAGGCATCTCGAACGCCTACTATCCGGCCAGCGACCGCAACGGTGCGGGGCTTACGATGGGCAACGCAGCTATCGGCCTGGCCACCGGTGCCGTGTTCGGCTTGATGCAGGAATTTGTCGTGCCCAAGCTGACGCCGCACCTGCCAAAGCGCAGCTCCACGTTGAGCGGGAACTAATCTCGCGGTGTCTCAATGCACGTGTAATTCTTGCGAGCGCTCTTTACTCTGGCCCGTCTGCTGGGATAGAGACACTGCATGACTGCGACAGAAAGGTGCGGCCCGGTTGTGTTAAGTGGCACAGCGGAGTGGCCACAGTTGCGTTCAGAAGCGACGGCAGAAGCGCAACCCGAAGCGCGGATAGAAGTTCTGGTTCCGCTGTATTCGCCGGTGCTGTTTCGCGTTGCCCATGCGGTTCTACGTGACGCCACCGAAGCTGAAGACACGGTGCAGGACGTCTTTCTTCGCGTCCTGGCGCACCAGGCCAAATTGCCGGAGGTGCTGGATATGCGCGTTTGGCTGGTGCGGATTGCATGGCGGCTGGCGCTGGACCGCACGCGCCGCATCAAGCCCGGACAGATGGATGACCTGCTGGCGCGCAGCCTGGCCGCCCGGCATCTGCCTGCGGACCAGGCACTTGCGGAGGCACGTGAGCTGCAGATGGTTTTCGTGGAGATGGATCGCCTGCCCAAGGGCGAACGGTATGTGCTGCTGCTGACCGCCGTAGAGGAGATGAAGACGCCGGAGATCGCGGCAGTGCTTGGCAAAAGTGAATCGGCGGTACGCGCCTTGCTATTCCGCGCACGCACACGGTTGCGCGAGCGGCTGGAGGGGAGAGTCAAGCGATGAGTGAAATACGAGATCGCACAGAGGAACGCATCGACGCCGTGCTCCACGCATTGCGTGCTGCCGGACCGCGCCCCGGCATGGATGAGCGCATCCTGGCGGCGCTGCGAGATGCCGAAGCAAACCTACCCGCAACGTCCTTGCGGCATGGTTGGCTCCGCTGGCCTGCGATGTCCTGCGCAGCGGGTGTGACTGTGATTGCCTGTGTGCTGCTGTGGCATGGGCAGCCTGTCCGCCCGCCCGCACGCCTCCATGTGGCTGCGACGGAGTTCGTGAAGAAGCCAGAGAAGGCACTGGCTGCCGATCAACCAATTAAGCCAATAAGTGAGGCCTCTGTGCGACCCCAGGCACCAGTGATCCCGTCCCGGCAAAGCCAGCGGAGCACCGCCTTCGCAATAAAGGATCGCGCGCATGTTGAAGAAGCGGTAGTAACGGCAAAGGAGCAAAGCTTTCCCGCGCCTCCGCTGCCACTTACTGAACAAGAGCGATTGTTGCTCCGGGTAGTGCATCGCAGCGATCCGGTGCAACTGGCGCAGTTAACACCTGCGGCAAGGGAAGCGGAATTGCAGCGGGAAAGAGACGATGTTAGTGAATTCTTTGCTCCTCCGCCACCGCTGGAGCAGCCGGTGCAGTAAGTGAAATAAGAGATATCCGAAATACCAGGAGAACAAAAATGAAGTTCTGGACATTACTCGTGCTTGCAGCATCGCTTGCATGTAGCGCGGAGCAAGCTGTAACTCAGGCCCCGCCCGCCAACGCGCAAATTCTACGCACGTTCCACTTGAACGCAGCTGCATCTCAGGCAGAGCAGAACGAGATACTCACTGCGATCCGTAACACGGTTGCGCCGAACGTCAGGGTTTTTCTCGTTCCAAGTCAAAATGCAATCGTAATGCATGCCACGCAAGCTGAAGTCGATGAGGTCTCTGAACTTATCAAGACACTGGACCACCCGCATAAACTGTACCACTTAACCTATACCCTGACGGAAACGGACGGTGGTAAGAAGATCGGCGTGCAGCGTTACAGCATGGTTCTGTTCTCAGGACAGCGCATGCAGATGAAGGAAGGCAGCCGCGTACCGCTGGTTACAGGTTCCGGCAGCAACGGAGAGAAACAAACACAATACATTGATGTCGGCTTGAATTTCGACTCAACGTTGCAGGAGTATGGATCCGGATTCCAGTTGAAATCAAAGGTCGAACAATCGTCGGTCGCCGAGGAGAAAGTAGGTCTCGGTGCGCAAGACCCTGTCATCCGGCAAGCCGTTTTAGAGGGCACGTCCATGTTGATGGAGGGCAAACCGTTGGCGCTTGGGTCACTTGATGTGGTTGGCAGCACACGGCACATCGAAGTTGAGGCGACGGTCGAACCCGTCCGCTAGGCGTGTCTACACGAGGCCGGCGCGGAGGAGGTCGTGGATGTGCAGAGCGCCTATGATCTCACCGTTTTCCAGCACGAGCAAGCTCGTGATCTTCTCTGCGTTTATGCGGGCGAGGGCGGCGTGCGCCAGGTCGTCCGGATGAGCGGTGCGCGGGTGCGGGTTCATGATGTCGCGCGCGGCCCGTTCGTGCAGTTCACTCACAAGGCCACTTGCAAAGGCGCGGCGGAGGTCGCCATCAGTGATGACGCCCACCAGCGCTCCATCGCTGTCTACCACGGCGGTCATGCCGAATCGGCCGCCGGTCATACGCATGATAGCTTCGGCTAGTGTTGCGGTCTCCGGCACAAGTGGCACTTCATCGCCGGTGTGCATCAATGCTCGAACACGCAGCAGGCGAGCGCCCAGGCGTCCGCCGGGGTGCAGCGCGCGGTAGTCGTCCGCGGAGAAGCTGCCACGATGGAGAAGTGCCACCGCAAGCGCATCGCCCAGCGCTAGTTGGACGGTAGTGCTGGTGGTGGGCAGCAGCAGATCGGTGCAGGCCTCGTCGCAGGCAGGCAACAGCAGAACGATGCTGGCGGCGCGGGCCAGGGTGCTTTCCACGTGGCCGGTGCTGGCGACCAGCGGCACACGGAAGCGTTGCGTGTGCGCTACGATGTCGGCGAGCTCCGCCGTTTCGCCGGACCAGGAGAGCGCGAGAACCACATCCTCGGCGCGAATCATGCCCAGGTCACCGTGGCTGGCATCGGCAGGATGCACGAAGTGCGCGGGCTTGCCGGTAGAGGCGAGTGTGGCCGCGATCTTACGTGCAATGTGTCCGCTCTTACCTACACCTGTGACAATCACGCGCCCCGGTGCACTCGCGATGACATTCACTGCCTGCTCGAACTGATCACCTAGCCCGCCATGCAACGCGTTCTCCAACGCCTGCAATCCGCGCGCGGCGCATGCGACAGCTTCGATGGCGATGGTGCGAACGTCAGCCATGTTGAAAACTCTTCGAGAGTCTGTCAAAGGCCATCAACTCGCGCAGTAGAGCTTCCATGCTGTTAAGCGGGAGCATGTTGGGGCCGTCGCTCGGCGCGCGGTCTGGGTCAGGGTGCGTTTCGATAAAGAGGGCCGCCACGCCGACCGCGACGGCTGCGCGAGCCAGCACGGGGACAAACTCGCGCTGTCCGCCGCTGGCACCGTTCATGCCGCCGGGCTGCTGGGCGGAGTGGGTCGCGTCAAAGATCACCGGCGCTCCCGTCGCGGCGAGAATGGGCAGCGCACGCATGTCGTTGACCAGTGTGTTGTAGCCGAAGGTGGTGCCGCGCTCCGTGACCAGCACGCCACCGCTCGCGCTTCCCAGCTTGGCGACAACATGCACCATCTCTCCTGGAGAGAGGAACTGGCCCTTCTTCACGTTTACCGTACGTCCCGTCGCGGCGGCGCCCAGCAAGAGATCGGTCTGGCGGCAGAGGAACGCGGGAATTTGCAGGATGTCAACGCACGCGGCAACTGGCGCACATTGCCAGCCTTCATGCACATCGGTCAGCACGGGCAACCCGAGCGTCTCGCGTATGTCAGCAAACACCGGCAGCGCGGCGTCCATCCCGATGCCGCGTTTGCCATGCAGACTGGTGCGGTTTGCCTTGTCAAAGCTTGTCTTGTAGACGAAGCCGATCCCCGCACGCGCAGCGATCTCCTTCAGCGCGGAGGCGGTCTCAAGCGCGTGTGCGCGGCTCTCCATCTGGCATGGCCCGGCGATCAGCGCGAGCGGTGCAGTGTTGCTGAACGTGACGTCGCGCACACGCACAGTGGATTGGATGCTCATCCCTCCTATCGTAAGCGTTGGCGTGCGGATCAGGTCGTGGAACATGGACCGTTAGCCCGCCGTACAATCCATGCAACGTTTCTCACGCGGAGTTTGATCCATGCGCTGTCTGTTGTCTGCTCTTGCCCTATGTACTGCGATCACATCAACGGCGCAAACGCCGCACCTGTTGCGCCACCCATCGCTCTCGGAAACAAGCATCGCCTTCCGCTACGCAGATGATGTGTGGACGGTGCCGAAGGCGGGCGGCACGGCGCGGCGGCTGACCTCGACCGGCAACGTGACAGAGGGACCTTACTTCTCGCCGGATGGCGGCAGCGTAGCCTACACAGCCCGGGTGAACGGCAACCAGGATGTCTACATCGTGCCAGCGGCGGGCGGCGTGGCCAAGCGGGTGACCTTTCAGCCGGACGGCAACTATGCCGCCGGATGGACGCCCGACGGCAGAGACGTGCTGGTGGCCAGCATGGAGAAGGCTTTCCGCACCTACTTCCAGATGTATCGCGTTCATGCGGACGGCACGGGCCTGCCGCAGCGGCTGCCGCTGCCCTCCGCCTCGCAAGCCAGCTTTTCACCCGACGGCACGCACATCGCCTACAACCCCTGGCTGCAATGGCAAGAAGCTTCATGGAAGCGCTATCGCGGCGGCCAGACGCAGCCGGTATGGATCGTGGATGCGAAGTCACTGGACCTGGTGAAGGTGCCCCGGCAGAACTCGAATGACCGCGATCCTGTATGGGACGGCGACGGCATTGATTTCCTCTCTGACCGCGACGGCGCCGTAACTCTCTACCGCTATGACGTGAACACGAAGTCAGTTAAGCGGCTAGTGGAGAATCATGGGCTGGACCTGAAGAGCTTTAGCGCACGCAAGGGCACGGTAGTCTACGAGCAGTTCGGTACGCTTCATCTGCTGGTTGCAGCTTCAGGAAGCGACGTACCGGTCCCCGTGCAGCTCGATGGTGACCTGCCCGCGCTGGAGCCGCACATAGCCAAGATTCTGCCTGACGAGATTCAGAACGCGAACGTTTCACCCACGGGCGTGCGCGCCGTGTTTGAGGCGCACGGCGACATCTTCACTGTGCCGGCGGAGAAGGGTGATGTCCGCAATCTCACCAACACATCCAACGCCGCCGAGCGTGAGCCGGCGTGGTCGCCTGATGGGAAACGCATTGCATACTTCAGTGACGCCAGTGGCGAGTACAAGCTGGTTCTGCGCGACCAGAACGGCATGGCCGCGCCCAGGGTCATCGATCTTGGCCCGGACCCGACCTACTACTACGCGCCGCGCTGGTCGCCCGATTCCAAGCGCATCGTCTTCAGCGACAAGCGGCTGAACCTCTGGTACGTCAACGTCGATCCGTCGCTCGGGCCGCCCAAGCCGGTGAAGGTGGATACAGACCTGCACGAGGGCTTTGGCCCCACAGGCTTCAGTGCCAGCTTTTCGCCGGACAGCAAGTGGATCGTATATGCGCGGTCGTTGCCCAGCCTGCTCGACGCGGCGTTTCTGTATTCGCTGGACACGGGCAAGAGCACGCAGCTGACTGACGGGATGAGTAATGTGACGAATCCGGCGTGGGATGCGGGCGGCAAATACATCTTCTTTACGGCCAGCACTGACATCGGTCCGGCTGTAGACGGCTTCGGGCTGGGCAGCCTCAATCGCACCACAACAGCCAGCGTGTATGTTGCGGTGCTGTCAAAGGATGAGCCATCGCCCATTCCGCCGGAGAGTGACGATGAGAAGAGCAAGGCTGACGCGGACAAGAAGCCTGCGGCCACCGACCAGGCAAAGTCCGACGAGAAGAAACCAGGCGCATCTGGCAAGCCGGAAGACAAGAAGCCTGAGGCCGTGCCAGTCGTGACAAAAATCGATCTGGACGGCATCCATCAGCGGATTCTTGCGCTGCCCATCCCGGCGCGGAACTATGTCGCGTTGCAGCCCGGCAAGGCTGGTGTCATCCTGCTGGGTGAAGGCGGGGCGGCGGCAAATGCTTCTGCTGAAGGTCCGCCGATGCTGCGCTCCGTTTGGCGCTTTACGCTGGAGACGCGCAAGACCGAAGATCTCCTGCACAATGCAGCCTCCATCATCACGTCCGCAGATGGCGAAAAGCTGCTGTACCGCAAGGGTGATGGCTGGTTTATCGCCTCAGGCGGCGACCTGAAGCCGGAGGCAGCCGACGGCACTCCCGGCAAACCGCTGAAGGTGGATGCCATGCAGGCCCGCGTCGATCCGCGCGCCGAGTGGAAGCAGATGTACAACGAAACCTGGCGCATTGAGCGGGAGTTCTTCTATGACCCCGGCTTTCATGGTCTGGACCTGAAGAAGATCAGCGCCAGGTACGCGCCGTATGTCGATGGCTTAAGCACCCGCAGCGATCTGACTTATTTGCAGCAGGAGATGCTGGGTGAAATCACGGTGGGTCACATGTTCATCAGCGGTCCGCATATGGGCGGTGACGCGCCGAAGAGCGGCCTGCTGGGTGCGAATTACACCACCGACCACGACCGCTACCGCTTTGCCCACGTGGTTAGCGGCGGCAACTGGAATCCTGCGTTGTACGCTCCGCTGACGCAGCCCGGCGTTAACGTGCATGAGGGCGAGTACCTGCTTGCCGTGAACGGCCAGCCGCTGCACGCGGCGGATGACGTCTACGCAGCGTTTGACGGTCTCGCCAACAAGCAGACGATCATCACCGTGGGACCAGCGCCGGATGGCAAGGGATCGCGTGACGTGTTGGTGCTGCCAGTAGCCAGCGAACGCGCCATGCGCGAGCAGGAGTGGATCGACGGCAACATCCGCAAAGTGGACGAGATGTCGCACGGACAGGTGGCGTATGTCTATCTTCCCAACACCGCTGGAGCGGGCTTCGATAACTTCAATCGCTATTTCTTCTCGCAGACACAGAAAAAAGCTGTTGTTGTGGATGAGCGGTATAACCAGGGCGGACTTATCGCCGACTATGTCATCGACGTACTGAAACGCAAGCCGATGCTTAACTACGAGTCACGCCAGGGGCTTGCGGTGACAGAGCCGAGCGGTGCCATCTTCGGTCCAAAGGCGATGCTCATCAACCAGAATGCCGGTTCCGGCGGTGACGCCATGCCGTGGCTCTTCCGCCAGGCGCAGCTTGGACCGCTGGTGGGCACGCGCACGTGGGGTGGCCTGGTCGGCATCGGCGGCTACCCCGTGCTGCTGGACGGCGGCTACGTGACCGCGCCACGCACCGCGCTGTACGGCCTGCATGGGGAGTTTGAGGTAGAGAACATCGGCGTCACCCCAGATGTCGAAGTCGAAGATGACCCCAGGTCCGTGGCGGCTGGACACGACCCGCAGCTGGAACGCGCAGTGTCGCTGGTGATGGACGAGCTTGCGAAGCACCCGCCCCAGACATTCGCGAATCCGGCGTACCCCAACTATCATAAGGAAGATACGTTGGGCCGGTAGAAGGTTCTAACCTAACATCCGGCACGTTCTAACTTGCCATCCGATACCTTCTAACTTGTCATCCCGTAACGAAGTGAAGGGATCTGCATTTTGGCCGTCTCAATACAAAGCTTATGAGAATGCAGATCCCTCCGCTGCGCTGCGGGATGACAACCGTTTGGATTGAGCTACGAAAGAAGAACTAGCGAAAGAACTCCTGAATTGCTTCAACCACGCGCACCTGCTCGTCTTCACGCAACTCAGGGAATATGGGCAGCGCCAGCACCTCACGGGCGGCGCGTTCGCTTTCCGGGAACTGGCCTTCACGGTAGCCAAGATCGCGTAAAGCCTCTTGCAGATGCAGGGGCAGCGGATAATAAATCTCTGAGCCTATATTCTTCGCTGCAAGATGCGCACGCAGATCATCACGGCGCGGTGTGCGGATGACGTACTGGTGCCACACATGCGTTCCGCGCGGGTCTGCTGTGGGCAGAACGATGCCGCAGTCCTCTATAGGACCGACCACTTCTGTTGCCGAGAACATCGCCGTATACCAGGCCGCTACGGCGCGCCGATCCTCGTTCCACTGCGCGATGTGCTTCAGCTTCACCAGCAGCACGGCGGCCTGAATCGTGTCCAGGCGGGAGTTCCATCCAACCTCATCGTGGTAGTAGCGGCGGCGCATGCCGTGGGCGCGGAGAGCAAGGGCGCGTTCGGCGGCGGCCTCGTCGCGAAAGGTGGTCAGGCCAGCATCGCCCCACGCGCTCAGGTTTTTTGTAGGGTAAAACGAGAATGCAGCGGCATCGCCCAGCGCTCCGGCGCATTCGCCATTCCACGCGGCACCAAAGGCCTGCGCAGCATCTTCGATCAGCAGCAGGTTGTGCTTTGCTGCGAGCGCGGCAAACGCATCCCAGTCCGCGCATTGGCCGTAGAGATGCACTGGCATGACGGCACGGACATCAGGATTGGCAGCAAGCGCATCCGCCGCCGCAACAGGGGACAGATTGAAGCTGCCCGGTTCGATATCAGCAAACACGGGCCGCGCACCTGCCCGCAGGATGCTGCTGACTGTCGCGAAGAAGGAGAAGGGCGTGGTAATGACGGCATCACCCGGGCCAATGCCGAGCGCCGCCATGCCCAGCCACAGAGCGTCCGTGCCGCTGGCGCAGCCCACGCCTGCGCCGCTGCCCAGCATGTTGGCAACGGCAGTCTCAAGCTCCGCGACTTCCTTGCCCAGAATGAAGCGTCCGGCGCCGCCCACATTGGCGACGGCTTGCTCGATCTCGGCGCGGGTTTGCGCGTACTGCCGGCTGAGGTCGAGCATGGGGATCGGCGGCCGTGCATCATTCTCAGACATACTTTCATCGTAGGCGACAGTCGAGCGAGGCGTTTTATGCGATTTCTTCTGAGACGTGCGCCCCGCTCGGCCGGATTGCGTCTAAACGGACGAGACACCTAGCATTTCTCTTGCCACGGTGCGACTCTTGCCGTAAGGTGATGGGGCTTGGAAACGTTGCACCGTTTGTTCCCTCTGGCGTTTCAGCAGGCGGAACTTCGCGCATAACCTTGGGAAAACAGCAGCGCACGATGCGCATGGAAAGAAAGGGAGATCGGCACGATGGATACCAAGCCGGCACAGAATATTCAGGACACCTTCCTGAACACGGTCCGCAAGGACAAGAGCGCGGTTACGATTTACCTGGTCAGCGGTGTCAAGCTGACCGGCAAGATCCGTTCGTTCGACAAGTATTCGGTTCTTCTGGAGAACAATGCACAGGAGCAGCTGATCTTTAAGCACGCGATTTCTACGGTGGTGTCCATGCGCGGCGGCCTGAGTGCTCTGCATGGAGATCGTCCGCATAGCATGCATGCGCCGGGTTCGCGGCCCGATTCAGTTGGGTCATCAGAAGGCTCTTCAGCCGTGGGCGGCACGGTAGGTTCGTGACAGCGTGAGAGATGGCCTGCCGGGCGGATTGACCGCGTCTGCGAGCAACAGCGGGAGCCCTCCCGGTAGGCCTTGCGAACGGGCGGTCCTGGTATCCGTTGAGATTACTGGCGAACGCCGCCGCCTGATGGGTGCAGCGCAGCAAGCCCGCGCTGCCGCAAGTCTTCGCGATGGTAGCGAAGAGACCCTGTCGGCAGATGCAACTAGAGGTCTTGACTTTGACGCCGCACTTGCGGAGTTCCGGGAGCTGGCGACTTCCGCCGGAGCGGAGATCGCCGCGACCGTTGTGCAGAAGCGCGGCAAGCCCGATCCCGCAACTCTGATCGGCCCTGGAAAAGTGGAGGAGCTGGCGGCTGTTGTTGCCAGCAGCGAAGCCAGTCTGGTGCTGTTTGACCATGATCTGTCGCCAACGCAACTGCGCAATCTGGACAGGGCGCTGCCGTGCCGGGTAATCGACCGCACGCAACTCATCCTCGATATTTTTGCCCGCCACGCGCGGACACGCGAGGGCCACCTGCAAGTGGAATTGGCGCAGTTGGAATACCAGTTGCCCCGGCTCGCCGGACGCGGCAAGGAGATGTCCCAGCTGGGCGGCGGCATCGGCACGCGAGGCCCCGGCGAAACCAAACTGGAGACAGACCGCCGCCGCATCCGCGCGCGTATTGACCGGCTGAAGGAGCAACTGGAAACCGTACGCATGAACCGGCGGCAGCAGCGTCGGCGCCGCGAAGCGGTCCCGGTGCCCACCGTGGCCCTGGTGGGCTACACCAATGCTGGAAAGAGCACCCTCTTCAACGCGCTCACCGGCGCGGGTGTGCTGGAATCGTCGCGGATGTTTGCCACGCTGGACCCCAAGCTGCGGCATCTGGCGCTGCCATCGCGGCGTAAAGTTCTGCTTAGTGATACGGTGGGCTTTATCCGCAATTTGCCGCACACGCTCGTGACCAGCTTCCGCGCCACGCTGGAGGAGGTGGAACGCGCCGAGCTTCTGCTCCATGTGCGCGACGCCGGCTCACCCATGCAGGAGGAGCAGAAGGCACAAGTGGAAAAGGTGCTGGCCGAACTCGATGTAGCCCGCACGCCAACGCTCCAGGTCCTGAACAAAATTGACCTTCTTACCGCCGATGAACGCCGCGACCTGAACGCTTTGCCGCAGACGGACGTCGTACCCCTTTCCGCGCTTACCGGGGAAGGTCTGGACCGGCTCGTGCGCCTTATCGAGGCGAAGATCGGGGGGGCTGAGGCAGAAGATCCAACTGCAACCGCCAACTTCCGTGTTCCGCAGCGCGAGGGCCGCACCCTTGCCGCGCTGGAAGGCGGAGCGTTTCTTGAGAACAAGCGCTTTGAGGGCAACCTGATCTACTTCACGGCGCACGGCCCATCGTCGCTGCTGCACCGTTACCGCCGTTTCATCACCCAGGAACAAGGCGCGCTCCCGGAAACGGAGCCGGACGAACGGCCACGTTACCGCACCCGCACGGATGCCGGCTAGGTTCTGCTCACAGCAGGTGCCCTATGGAATCGCTCTTGCTTTCTCTGGGGCACCGTTGACACTCCGTTGCGTTGATGCGGCCAAAGCAGCGGCACAAGCAGATTGCGGAGCTCACATCCCTTCTCCATCATCGAATGATGGATGAACAGCTGGAACTGAATGCGACTGATCCAATGGATCTGTTTGGGCGTTGGATGGGTGAGGCGGAGACCAGCGAGCTGAATGATCCAGTCGCTGCCGCACTCGCAACGTCCACGCTAGATGGCCGGCCCAGTGTTCGCATGGTGCTTGTGAAAGGCCATGACGCCTCCGGCTTCAGTTTCTTTACCAATGCGGAGAGCCGGAAAGGGCGGGAGTTGCAGAGCAACCCGCGTGCGGCACTCTGCTTCCATTGGAAGTCGCTGCGCCGGCAGGTTCGAGCCGAGGGACCAGTTACGTCTCTTTCCAGCGAAGTCTCAGACCGGTACTTTCACAGCCGTTCCCGCGGCAGCCAGATCGCTGCCGCCGTTTCAGCACAGAGCAGGCCGCTCGCAAGCCGTGACGAATTGGAGCACGCGGTCTCGGAATTCACCGCCAGTCTTGACGGAGGCGAGGTTTCCCGTCCTGAGTACTGGAAGGGATATCTTCTCCGTCCTGTCGCCATTGAGTTCTGGATCGACGGCAAGGACCGGCTCCACGACCGTCTGCTGTTCACTGAAACGGGTGCCGGCTGGTCGCGGCAGCGGCTGTATCCCTAGACACGGCAAAGTTCGGGATCGCCGTGCGCAACGACGCGTTCTGCAACGAAGGGAACTAGCGGCGAGGCAGCACAGAACAGCTACGAAGATCGTACAGCTTGCGGAGATTAATCCCCGGACCGGGTATATCTAGCATCGTGCGAAGTCCTTAAGCAGCTTCGGTGATTCGTGAACGAGCAAGCTGAACGGTCAGATTGAGCCATCCAGGACGATGAAAGGGGCTGAAGCCGTATGCTTTACGTCAATGCTGGAGAGCCACCGATTGTTCCGTGTGTGGTGCTGTGACTGGCTAGTGCTTGTCACAGCGCTATGCACTCTAGCTCCTGTGTTGGGCGCGCAGAGGGTCGATGCGCTGCATCAGCAGGCCTGGTCGACCGAGCAGGGTTTGCCCCAGGACAGCGTGCATGCGATCTACCAGGATCACACCGGGTACATCTGGCTCGCTACGGAGGGTGGCATTGCGCGCTTCGACGGGATCAACTTCAAAACCTTCAATCACGGGAACGAAGCGGCATTCATCAGCGACGATGCGTGCTGCCTCGCAGAAGATGGGAACCAGGATCTCTGGATTGGCACGGCCGATGGTCTGATTCGCGTTCACAACGGGAGCTTCATACGGATGTCGGAGCGCGATGGCCTTCCTTCTCCTGCCATACGCGGTCTCTTGACGGACTCCGGCGGTTCACTTCTGGTGTTAACCGCCGCAGGATTGGCTCGCTGGAAAGGAGACCGCTTCGAGGCGGTTCCCCATGCTCCTCCTGATGTCCAGAGCATGGAGCGAGGGCCGAGTGGCGGCGTTTTGGTGCTTGCGAGTGGCCGCATATTCCTGCTCAAAGACGGTGCCGTTTCTCCTCAGCTTATCGATACCTCGAGAACTGTTTCTCCAAAGGGCGTCAGGGTTGCGGCGGGAGGAGAAATCTGGACGTTCTCGAATACGGAAGTAGCGCGCGTAGGCTCAGGGCCATCACGCCATTGGCAGGCTGGCAAGCAACTGCCGGGAAATCGCGTACAGTCATTCTTCGTGGATCGTGCAGGAGCGGCCTGGGTTGGCACGAACGAGGGCCTGGCTGTGATCGGCAAGGACGCTGCAAACGCTGTCAGAGTGCCCTCCCTGAGCGAGGATTCTGTTCTGCAGACCTTCGAAGACCGCGAGGGTAATTACTGGGTCGGGACCGAATCGTCTGGAGTTCATCTGCTAAGGTCGTTGGCTTTCCGGACTGAACCGGGCACAGCGAACAAGCCTGTCAGCGCGGTTGTTCAGGGCCCACCCGGCACTGTATGGCTGGGTACCCGGCGGGATGGCCTGCTCCGAGTCAAGAACGGGGAGATTGACGAACCCGTGCGGACGGGAAGCCTGACCAGCCCGCTTATCCTGTCACTCGCTTCGGAAACGGATGGAGGCGTTTGGGCCGGAACTCCCGATGGCCTGAATCATGTGGATGCACGGGGAACAGTTCAACGATGGACCTCCGCTGACGGTCTGCCTGATGACTATATCCAGGCACTCGCGAGCGACAAGCATGGTTGCATCTGGATCGGCACGCGGCGGGGTCTGGCCCATCTCTGCGGGAGACACATGGATGTGCAAACAAAGGCAAATGGGTTAGCTGGCGATCTGATCGGAACGCTTCTGCTTGCACGTACGGGGGATCTTTGGGTAGGCACCTCTGGTGGGCTTTCTCGCCGCAGCCGTGATGGGCAACTCACCACGTACGGGACAAGCCGAAGTCGGCTTCAAGGGATCGTTTCGGCTATGGCCGAAGATCCCAGGGGAAGAATCTGGGTCGCGACAGGTACCTCCGGCCTGAGCCGGATTACTCCAGAGAGCGTACGTCATGTGGATAGCGCCCTTTTCGACGCTGGCATTCTGGGGATGGCAGCGGACAACGAGGGCTACCTGTGGCTGCGCAAGGAACGCGGCGTCGATCGTGTTGCCTTGCGCGATCTGGACCGGTGCGTGGAAGCTGGGATAACGTGCTCACCTCCCATGAACCACTACGGGGTCGCGGATGGCCTTCCCAGCGAGGAGCCCACCCCAGCAGGTTCTCCTGCTCTTTGCATGATGGAGGAAGGGGAACTGTGGATTGGAACACGCCGCGGCGTGGGGATCGCGGATACCGGACGCATGCCGCTGAACCACGTTCCGCCGGGTGTCGCGATTGAATCTTTCCTGGTGGACGGTGTCCCGCGGCAGATCGATAGCGGTTCGTTGTCAGTGCCGTACGGAGGCCAGCGCTTCACGGTAGAGTATGCCGGTCTCAGTTTCGTTGTGCCCACCGAAGTACGCTACCGTTTCAAGTTGGAGGGGTACGACAGCGGATGGACGGAAGCGGGTACCAGACGCTCCGCCACGTACACAAATCTGCCTCCGCGGACGTTCACATTTCGCGTGCAGGCTATGAACAACGCTGGCATCTGGAACGAGACAGGAGCCGCACTCTCCTTCCGCATCGTTCCACCCTTTTACCGGCGGTGGTGGTTTTTCGTCCTCGTCACCCTTTTCGCCGCTGCCGTGGCGAGTGGACTCTATCAACTCCGGCTGCGGGGACTGCGGACACAGTTTGCGGCGGTGCTGCAGGAACGAAACCGAATGGCCCGGGAGATTCACGACACCCTGGCGCAGGACTTCGTGGGTGTCACGCTGCAACTGGACATTATTGCCCAGATGCTAGGCATGAAGAAGATTGAAGCAGCCGTTCAGCAGGTTGCGCAAGCCCGGAAGCTTGTCACGGAAGGTTTGGCCGAGGCACGCCAAAGCATATGGGAGCTTCGCGCCAACGCCGCAACAGACAGCCTGCCCACTCGCCTGGGGAAGGTGGTGGAACGGTACACAAGCGATAAGCCAGCCATCCGCACAAAAATTGGAGGCGCCTTCCGTCAGCTGGACAGGCGCATTGAGGCCGAATTTCTCCGTGTTGCTCAAGAGGCTCTATCGAATGTGCAGCGTCATTCACAGGCGTCGAATGCTTCCGTTGAGCTTCACTATGGAGGCGACGCTCTGGTGCTTACCGTTGAGGATGATGGGCGTGGCTTCGTTGTGGACGACGCGCTCCGTTCGCATGAACGGTATGGGCTCAGCGGTCTGAGAGAGCGTGCGAACCTTCTGGGCGGAACTCTGGAGATCGCAAGTGCGCCTGGCAAAGGAACTAAGATTACACTAACTACGGAAATCACCCCAACGAAGGACAACGCGCGTGAGCGAGAGGATCAAGGTGATGGTCGTTGAAGATCACCAGGTGGTTCGACAGGGTCTCGTGGCACTGCTGTCCTCAGTGGACGATCTGGTGATTGTTGCTTCCATGGGTGATGGTCTGGAAGCGGTGACCCATGCACAGACTTCCTGTCCTGATGTAATTCTGATGGACCTGCAGCTTCCCAGACTAAGCGGAGTTGACGCAATCAGGCAACTGCGTCTTCTTTGCCCTGATGCGCGTGTTGTTGTTCTGACTACCTACGACGGCGATGAAGATATTTATCGTGCCCTGCAAGCCGGTGCCCGGGGATATCTCCTGAAGGGAATGCCCTTTGACGAACTTCTGAAAACCATCTACGCCGTACATGGCGGCAAATCACGGATCACCTCGCCCATCGCGGAAAAGCTGGCAGAGCGGGTAAGTGGCCAGGAACTAACCGCGAGAGAGTTGGCCGTGCTGGAGCGCATCGTGGCAGGCCGGGCAAACAAAGAGATCGCGGCAGATCTTTTTATTTCAGAAGCCACGGTCAAGACCCATGTCAACAGCCTTCTGGGCAAACTCGGCGTGGTTGACCGTACACAGGCAGCAACCGCAGCGTTGCAGCGGGGCTTCGTGCACCTGGGATGAAAGGCCTGCGTATATGTCTCGTGGCGTTGGCGGCTGTCTTCCTGTTGACAGCCGTGCTTCATGGTCAGACAAAGGTGGTTTGGCGCGCGGCGACGCAGGCGGAACTCGAAGGCTTTCTCCCTGCGCGGGCGCCCGTCGAGAAGGAACGCATTGAGACAGAGATGCGCACGGCCACGGGCATCACGGACGGTCATGGAAAGACCGTTGCCGCCGTAGTCCTGATCACTGCGGGCTACGCGGCTGAAGGAAAGTACTCCCACTACCTGCTCACGCAGGTAACGCTGCGGATAGGTCCTGAGCTGCGACTCCCGCCCGGTGCCTACGTCCTGGGTTGGAACCGGTCAGGGGACGGCTTAGCAATACACCTGTTCGATGCAGTGACCGGGGCGGAGCGTGGAAGCACGGTTGGCTCTCCATTGAAGCAGTCCGTACATGTGGAGCCGTTCAAGATCTGGCCTCCCCGGGAACGGAGTTTCATTCAGATCGGGCGCTTCTTCGTCCCTTATAGCTTGGAGTAAGTACCTTTGCGCAAAAAGGGAATGGCCCTTATTGATCCAGTGCAGTTTTCTCCTCTGGGTGTGCCTGCCTTTGGGAATGACGTGGTTGACTCATTCCTACTAACCTTTTGCGCTTTTCCGTGTCTATCCTGTGGGATTGATCTTCTGGCTACCGGAGTCAGCGCGCGATGGGTACACAGGCATTTGGTGGGATGGCAGTAAACGGCGGCTTTGGCGTGTCTCGTGCATTCGGGCCCGGCGTAGTCGCGATAGAATCGCCCCAGGTGGCGAAGGCAGCGGCAGGCCGGACAGGGCGGGCGGCGTTGACACCCGCGCAGATGGAAGCGCGTGCACAGCAGCGGCTGGAGGACGACGAACTCATCCGGGAGGCGCAGCGTGGGCAGCGCGAGTCCTTCGACCAGTTGGTGCGCCGCTACGATGGCGCTGTGCTGCGCCTGGCCCTGCACATGCTGGGTAACGAGCAGGACGCGCAGGATGTACATCAGGATGCCTTCTTGAAGGCCTACCGTCATCTGTCGAACTTCCGGTTTGAGTGCTCGTTTTATACCTGGCTATACCGGATCGTAACTAACCTGTGTCTGGACGCGCTGCGCCGCCGTAAGAGCCGGCGTGAGGATCCTTCCACCGCAACCGATTCGGGCGGCGACACGATCGACCTCATGGCGAATCTCAGTGACGACCGGGCGGGTGCCAATCCAGAGCAAGAACTGCGCCGCAAGACTCTGAATGACCGCATTCAGGGTGCGCTGGGTAAGCTGACGCCACGTGAGCGCATGGTTTTCGAGTTGAAGCACTATCAGGGCCTCAAGCTCCGAACCATCGGCGAAATGTTGCAGACGACAGAAGAGACGGCAAAGAATACACTGTTTCGCGCGACACGAAAGCTGCGCGCGGACCTCGTGGACGCGTAGCCGCAGCAGCCTCAGCAGAACAGAAGCAGAACGATACGGTGGGCGAACGATCCACCGGAGCACTAAGAAACTTTTTGGAAGCCATAAGGAAGATGTATCATGACCTGCGACCAGGCAAAAGAACAACTCGTGCTACTGGCTTATGAGGAGTTGGACGAAGCCAGCCAGGGTGAACTAGAACTCCACCTGCACATCTGCCCACCCTGTGAGGCAGAACTCGCTTCCTTGAACGTTTTCGGCGCGGAGATGGCACGGGAGACGGTGCCTTTGATCTCGCCAAACCTGTTGACCTCTTCCCGTATGCGGCTGGACATCGCACTGGACGAGGTGGGGCGCGGTTCCTGGACGACGCATCTGCGTTCATCCCTGATGAATACTTTGCGGCATCTGTATGCCGCGCCAGCGCTGGCCACCCTCTTAGTTGGTGCGGGCTTTCTCGGTGGAAATCTGCAAGTGCGCTATCAGCTTCACGGCGCACAACCAACGGACCAGCCACCCATAAACATCGCCAACGATACGCAGGGAGTCATTGGCACCGTCAGCGGCGTCTACGCCACAGCCAACCCCAACGTGGTGCAGGTGAAATATAACCGCATTGTGCCGATGACCTTCCAGGGCAGCATTGATGAGCCAGAAGTGCGTCGGCTGTTAATGATGGGTGCGCAGAAAGGTATGGACAACGACGTGCGCGCCACCAGCGTTGGATACTTGGTTAACGAATGCGTGGCCGGACATCGGTGTGAGCACGCCACCGGCGGAGAAGGCGTGGGTCTGCGCGACGCTCTGCTGGTAAGCCTGCGGTATGACAAAAGCGCTTCCGTCCGCCTGAAGGCGCTGGAAGGTTTGCAGCGTTTTGTTGGCGAAGACCAACAGGTGCGCGACGCTGTTCTCGAAAGCCTGAGCAGTGATCCGAGCGCTGAGGTGCGCACCCACGCTATTGGCATGCTGACGCCGGTACAGGGCGACTCCAGCGTGCGTCGCGTGCTGCATACGGTTTCCACCCAGGATGAGAATCCCTACATTCGCAATGCCTCCATGCAGGCGCTGGGGACCGTCGATGGCATTCAGTAAGCCACTTGCTGCGGGCGTGGCTGCGGCCCTTCTCCTTGCCGCAGCAGGCAAGGCGCAGGCACGCGCCGTGAACGATACCGGTAAAGCAGACGTACTGCTTGCTGCCATGGCAGGCGGTCACTCTCCTGCCTCAAACGGCAACAAGATGCCCAGTCAGGGCTACCTGGGCATCATGATCCGCGACGTCAGCGAGAATGATGTGGCAACGTTGCACCTGAGGAGCACTCACGGTGCGGCAGTGACCATGGTGGACCACGATGGCCCTGCCTGCAAAGCAGGTCTGCGTGAACGCGACGTCATTCTGAGCCTGAACGGGACGCCCATTGATGGCGAGGATCAACTGCGGCGCATGCTGCACGATTTGCAGCCTGGCCGGACCGTGTCCTTGGTGGTCGTCCGCAGTGGCACCGAACAAACGGTGAACACCACTATGGCAAACCGTGAAGAACTGGAAAAGCGGGCCTGGGAGCAGCACTGGGTTGTGCCCGAGCCGGTTGACGATGCGGCAGTCCCGGTCGCGTCCGAACCGGTTCCTTCCAGCCGCAGGGGCCTGGGAAGCGGCTTTATGGCGGGCGGACTTCTGCCCATGTCCCCCACGTACACCGGTGCCAAGGTGGACGCGATGGGCGGGCAATTGGCGGAGTTCTTCGGCGTAAAAGACGGCAAGGGACTTTTGGTGCACGACGTGGATGCGAACAGCCCTGCGGCGCAAGCTGGACTTCGCGCCGGGGATGTGGTGACGCGGATCAATGGCGGACGCATTGTGTCCAAGTCGGCATGGGCGCATGTTCTCCGCGAGAGCAAGGGACACGTGGTGAGCCTGACGGTGATGCGCGACCGTCACGAGCAGGTGCTGACCATGATGGTCGATCCAAAGCACCGCAGCGCGGTAGACGCGCAAGGTCCTCTGCCTGCGGCGTACCCCGGCTGGGCAGTCATGCTGTTGCGCTGAACTCTGGGTCTATGCGGGTGCTGCGCCCTGGTTTCCGCACCGTATACTGACCTAACGGATGGACACACTCGAGCCGGTACGGCCTCACCTGAACGACTATGTGCTGGACCGTGCCTACGACGAGATGTTTGAGGCACCCGAGCAGTTGCGGCAGCACTATCAGCTCCTGATGGACCACTTTTCCGCGCTTCCCAATGCAGAGGTGGAACGGCGTAAGCAGGCTGCGGAGCTTTCCTTCCTGAACCAGGGCATCACCTTCACAGTCTACGGACGGGACGAGGGTACGGAGAAGATCTTTCCCTATGACCTGCTGCCGCGCATGATTACGGCGGCGGAGTGGACGGTGGTTGAGAAGGGACTGACGCAGCGTATTACCGCGCTGAATCTCTTCCTGAAAGATATCTACACCGAAGGCCGCATCCTGAAGGACGGTGTGGTGCCGCGTGAGATCGTGTACAGCTGCAAGCAGTTCCGGCGGCACATGATTGGCCTGCAAGTGCCACGCAACGTCTACATCGCGGTCGTGGGAACGGATTTGATCAGGCTGGAAAACGGTGAGTTTGTCGTCCTGGAGGATAACCTGCGCGTGCCCAGCGGCGTGAGCTACATGCTGACCAACCGCCGCGTGATGAAACGTATCTTTCCGCAGATGTTCCGCCGCTACAACGTTCGTCCCATTGAGCAATACACGCAGTTGCTTCTGAGCACGCTCCGGTCGCTGGCTCCCGAGGGCCGCCCGGAACCGAACATCGTTCTGATGTCGCCGGGTGTCTTCAACTCCGCGTACTACGAGCACGCCTATCTGGCGCGGCAGATGGGCATCGAGCTGGTGGAAGGCCGCGATATGGTCACGCATGACAATGTCGTCTACATGCGAACAACCAGCGGGTTGCGCCGCGTGGACGTTATCTACCGGCGCGTGGACGACGACTTCATCGATCCCATGAGCTTCCGCGCGGATTCCATGCTGGGCGTTGCGGGTCTCTTCAACGCCTATCGTGCAGGAAACGTAACGCTGGCCAACGCCTTTGGCACCGGCGTTGCCGATGATAAAGCGCTGTATGCATACGTACCCGACATTATCCGCTATTACCTGACCGAGGAGCCGGTGCTCAAAAACGTGGAAACGTATCTGTGCGCGCGTCCGGCGGAGCGGTCGCATGTGCTGGCGAACCTCGACAGCATGGTGGTGAAGGCGGTGGGCGAAAGCGGCGGCTACGGCATGTTGATCGGTCCGCAGTCCACGGCGGCGCAGCGCGAGGAGTTTGGGAGAAAGATCGAAGCCGATCCGCGCAACTACATCGCGCAACCCACCATTCAGTTCAGCCGCGCGCCGTGCCTCTTCGATAAAGGCTTCGAGCCGCGACATGTCGACCTTCGTCCCTATGTGTTGTACGGAGACAAAGTAAGCATTGTGCCAGGCGGCTTAACCCGCGTTGCGTTAAAAAAAGGCTCGTTGGTGGTAAACAGCTCGCAAGGCGGCGGCAGCAAAGATACCTGGGTCTTGAGTCAGTGATCTCTGAAGGGGGCACGGCGCGCTACTTCGCAGAGCAAGTTTTGCGGAACGTTCGTATATACGTATTGAGATGTGTCTCGCAGTGCTTCAAGACCACTACCGTACTGAGGTGCAGCCGGATGGACGCGTTCGCTTCTGGGGTTACGTCCAGGAACTCAACGGCAAAGCTCTCCGAGTTGTTACGCTAGAGGACAGGATAACGCTGCACAACGCGTTCCCTGACAGCGCAGAACCAAGGAGGCTCGAATGAAACCCCATTACTATGAGGACACGGATTCCCTTTACATTGATCTTTCGGAGGGCGTCAGTACCGATTCCCGTGAATTGTCGGACGGCTTCGTTGTGGACTACGACGTGGGGGTAACATCGTGGGCTTCGACATCCAACATGCCTCTCAACATCTCGACCTATCCAAATCTCGTCTATTTACCGGATCGTATTTACGAAGGTGAGTTGCGGCATCAAGCGATCGGTCAGGCTAACGGTGTGCTTCTGTGAATGGTGGCACATACAATACGAGGCAATAATGAACAAACACGTATTCGAATCATCTCAGCGCGACTCGCAGAACCAAATGAGCGAGAGCTCTACCGTATCGGTACCGGAGGGAACATCCGTACTTAGAGCGCCAGAAGACTTGGCACGTTTGCGCTGGCTTGCGTCGCGCCCTGATAGCGTCATCGATTTCTCTGATATTCCGCGCCTCACGCCGGAGGAGTATGAATCGGCAAAGCGCTACATCGCGGAACGCCGCATGGCTAAATTGCGAAAGGCTAGCTGATGCTTTCTCGCGTGGCAGACAGCCTGTACTGGATGAGCCGCTACCTTGAGCGGGCGGAGCATACGACGCGTCTGCTGGACGTGAACCTGAACTTGATGCTTGATGAGTCGCCCTCCAGCGCGGACCGTAGATGGCAACGCGTCTTGCAGGCGCTGGGCGCGCCCAAAGGTGTGGAGTGGAAGGGCGATGCCTACGCCCTGACGCGCTGCTTAACGTTCGAGTCCAACACGCGATCCAGCGTGCTGGCCTGCATCATCGCGGCGCGTGAGAATGCCCGGCATGTGCGCGAGCAAATCTCCACGGAGATGTGGCAGCGCCTGAACAGCTTATATCTGCAGGTCACCCGGCCAGAGATGCAGAGCGGCATGCACTCCGAAGCGCTGCTGCAACAGCATGAAGCACCAACCGAGTTTCTGGCGCAGGTGATGGAAGCCGTGCACCAGTTTCAGGGTGTGACGGATTCCACCATGAGCCATGGCGAGGGCTGGCAATTCATCCAGGTGGGCCGCTACATGGAGCGGGCGTCCGCCACAGCCATGTTACTGGAGGCGTACCAGCCCGAGCTTTGGACGGCACAGGATGCCCTGCCAGACAGCAATGAGTACCTGGAGTGGATGGGTCTGCTGCGCAGCGCGACAGCGTTCGAAGCGTACTGCAAGGTGTATACGGCCGATCTTGCGCCGGACTGGATATTGGAGTTCCTTTTGCTTGATCAGGATTTCCCTCATTCGCTAAGGTTTTCCATCGATGCCATGCAACACGCTCTGGAGGCGGTACAGGATGTTAGCGGAGGCACGCGCTCTGATAAGTTGGGCCGCCTCTCCGGGCGTCTGCGCGCCACGCTGAGTTACTCCAGCGTGGAAGAGATCATGAGCAGCGACGTTGTCCGTTATCTTCGCGAGATACAGATGCAATGCCGGGAGATACACAATGCAATCTATGAGTTGTATGTGGATTACTCTATTCAGGCGGCTTTGGCGGGATAGAGCGTCTCCTCATTATTCGTCTCGTCCGTCGAGCAAGGTAATTGAGCCATCTAAGAACAGAGAACACGAGAGAAGAGATGTACTACACAGTCCGCCATCTCACAAAATTCGTCTACTCCAACGCGGTCAGCGAGAGCATCATGGAAACGCGCATGCATCCGCGTTCCGACGCAACGCAGCGCTGCCTGAATTTTCAGCTCTCGGTCAGTCCGCGCTGCCGCGTCTTCAGCTATCGCGATCATCTGGCGAACCATGTGCATCACTTTAATATTCCCGGCGCGCACGAGCAGCTGGTCATCGTGGCAGAGAGCCTGGTGGAGATGGAAGAGTCTCTGCCCGTGCCTTCGTTTCTTGCGCCCGACGCCTGGGCTGAACTGGATGCGGATGTAGCGGCGGGCGACTTCTGGGAGTTCCTCTTTCCCAGCGAGTTTGCCGCGCCGACGACGTTGCTGGACAATCTTGCAGATACCCTGGAAGTAAGCCGCCGCGACGATCCCCTGATGGTTCTGCATGACCTCAACGAGAAAATGTACGGGTACTTCGATTATGTCCCGAAATCCACCGGTGCCGACTCGCCCATTGATGTGGCACTTACTCAGCGGTCCGGTGTATGCCAGGATTTTGCCCACGTGATGATTACACTTGTGCGGTCACGGCTGCGCATTCCTTGCCGCTATGTCAGCGGGTATCTGTATCATGGTGACCGCGATAACGACCGCAGCGTGAACTCTGCCACGCATGCATGGATAGAGGCGTATTTACCGCAACTGGGATGGGTGGGCTTCGATCCGACAAACCTGCTGGTTGCTGGTGACCGGCACATCCGTACGGCGCTTGGACGGGACTACAGCGATGTGCCGCCTACCCACGGTATCTTCCGCGGATCGGCGAACACGGATCTGACCGTGGCGGTGCGGGTGTCCCCAAACCAAGGCACGCCTCTGATCGATCAGGAGCTGCCTGTGCCTGAGGACTGGTCGATGCTGGTGGAAAAGGCTCAGCAGGTGCCGCTTCCTCCGTCACCACTTGCCGATCACATCAAGTACATGCAGCAGATGCAGCAGGCTCAACAATAATTACTGCTCCAGCGCGACCGGCGTAGCACGGTCGATGGCAAGTGGATGCGCCTCGTCCTTGTAGATGACCCCGGACTTCATGACGAAGCGTACGTGCTGCGTGGTCGTGATGTCCTTCAGCGGGTCAGTGGCGACGGCAATGACGTCAGCCCACTTGCCCGGCTCGAGTGCGCCGGCAAGGTCCGTCCATCCCATCAGGTCCGCCGCGTTCAGCGTAGCGGTTTGCAGTGCGGCCAGCGGGGACATGCCGTATTCACGGACGTAGACGTCCAGTTCACGCGCGTTTAGCCCATGCGGGTAAACCGCTGCGTCGGTGCCCAGCGCGACTTTTACGCCTGCGGCGATGGCTCGCTTATGATTCGCGCGTGCGACGGCGGTGGTTTCCTTCATCTTCTGCGCATAGAGTGCGGGCAGGTGGCCGTTGTCCTTGTACCAGTCATAAAGGTAGCTGGTGGGTACCAGATACGTGCCGTGCTGCTTCATCATGGCGATACCATTCTCGTCGATGTAGCTGCCGTGTTCGATTGAATCCACGCCGGCCTGGCTGGCCCAAAGAATAGCTTGCGCGCCGTGCGCGTGCGCAGCGACCTTTCGTCCGAGGCGGTGGGCATCGGCCACAATGGCCTGCATCTCTTCCAGCGTGTATTGCGATGCCTGCGGATCGTCACCTTTAGAGAGCACTCCACCGGACGCTCCGATCTTGATGAGATCAGCGCCATACTTAATATTCTGCCGCACCATGTGCTGCACGGCAGGGATGCCATCCGCCACGGCTTCGCCTTGAACATGGTACTGGTAGGGCAGAAGGTTCTGGTCCATGTGCCCGCCGGTGATGCCGAGCGCGGGGCCGGAAACCTGCATGTGCGGACCCGGGATATGGCCCTCGTTGATTTCGTCGCGGAGGGCAACGTCAGTGAAGCCGTTCGCCCCCACGTTGCGCACGGACGTGAAGCCAGCCTCAAGTGTCGTCTTTGCGTTCTCCACCCCAAGGATGGTCTCCTTGCCCGGCGTCATTGACAGTTCGAAGTAGGGGTCGAAGTCCGGCGTGCCGGTCAGGTGCGTATGCACGTCGATGAGGCCGGGCAGCAGCGTGTCCACGCGGAGATCTACTTCGCGATTTCCAGGTTGCAGCGGCGTGGATGCCGTCGGTGTGATTGCCGCGATCCGCTCACCCTGGATGACGATTGTCATGTCGGACGCTTCGTTGCCGGTGCGCACGTCCAGCACGTGACCCGCGCGTAACAGGGTCCGCCCAGCGCGTGGTGCGTAGGCAGGTTGCTGTGCGAACAAGGAGAGGAACGAGCAACCAAGGGCAAATGTGGCGAGACGGATCATCAGCATTCCTTTGCGTGACGTGCAGGCGTGTACTTGCCACTGTACTTGAATGTGCGGTTACACTGGGCAGGTCCACTTGTTTAACTTACTTCACCGGTTCAGGAGCCTCCCATGCACCCCGCAGTTCGTCTTGCCACAGCGTACGCTTTCTGCTTTCCGCTGGCCCTGGTGTCGCAATCCGCACGGCAGCCGCGCAGTACGCCTGTGACGCAGGCGGAGGTGGATCGCATCACACGCGAAGCCATCCTGATCGACACGCATGACGACATCACCTCCAAAACGGTGCAAGGCTATGACATTGCAACGCCCAATAAGACGGGACAGACTGATTTGCCGCGTATGAAGGGCTTTCTTGGTGCGGAGTTCTTCGCCGTGTATGTCGGCGCAAACTACGTGAAGGACAACGCGAGTGCGCACCGCGCGCTGGACATGATCGACACTGTGCGAACAGATGTCATCCTGAAGCACCCCACTGAATTTGTATTTGCCACCACGGCAGAGGACATTGAGCGCGCGCACAAAGAGAACAAGATCGCGGCGCTGATGGGCATTGAGGGCGGCCACGCAATCGAGGATGATCTGCGCGCGCTGCGTGACTTCTATGCTCTGGGCGTGCGCTACATGACGTTGACGCACTTCAACACGAACCACTGGGCCGACTCGCAAGGCGACGTGGACGACGCTAACGTTACGCACCACAACGGTCTGACGCCCTTTGGCGAAGATGTCGTCCGGGAGATGAACCGTCTTGGCATGATGGTAGACATCTCGCACACCGCTGATCCGACGTTCTACGCGGCGCTGAAGATCAGCACGGCACCAATCATCGCATCGCACTCGGGCTGCCGGGCCGTGTCCAATTACACGCGGAACATGACCGACGACATGATCAAGGCGCTGGCCGCCAAAGGTGGCGTGATGCAGATCAACTTTGGCTGCGACTTCCTGTCGCAGCGCTACTACGACGCTTCGCAGCCTCTAATGGCGGAGCTGCGGCCAAAGATGATCGAGGCCCGGAACATCAGCGATCCCGTGGAACGGGAAGCCGCCATGGAAAAGCTGATGGCCGACTCTGCGGCCAAGCTGCCCCCTGCAACGCTGCAGGATGTGGTGGCGCAGATCGACCATGCCGTGCAGGTGGGCGGTGTGGATGCCGTGGGAATAGGCACCGACTTCGACGGGGTTGGCTGCGTGCCGCCAGACCTGGATTCCTACTCGAAGTTTCCCGCCCTGACTCGCTCTCTGCTTGAAAAGGGATACAGCGCTGACGACATCAAGAAAATCTATGGAGCCAATCTGCTGCGCGTCATGCGCGCCGTGGAGAAGCGCGCGGCGAAGTTGAAGGGCACACCACCCATCGAGACAGAGTATGTGGCGGTGAGTGCGAACAGGCAGTGAACACTTCTTGTTGCCCGTTCTGTCATGAAGCTGTCATTCTGAGCGACATCAAGGATCTGGACCTTTCCCAGTATCTAACAAGGCTCGCACGCAGATTCCTCCACTCCGGGGCAATGACAGACGAGCTTTTGTTCGTGGTTTAATCTCCAGCGGCTGGCTGAAGGCTGGGCTGATGCCCGGGCTTCGCAGTACGCGCGAATGTGCCGCTCAGGCGAGCGACGCGCTGACGCAGGCGGTCAAAGAAGAGATAGACCACCGGCGTGGTAAACAACGTCAGGCATTGCGAGACGATGAGTCCGCCGACGATGGTGATGCCGAGCGGACGCCGCAGCTCCGATCCTGTGCCGGTGCCAAAGGCGAGCGGAAATCCACCAAGCATGGCCGCCATTGTAGTCATCATGATGGGACGGAAGCGCAGCAGACATGCCTGATAGATGGCTTCCTCTGGAGTTTTTCCCTGCTCCCGTTCCGCCACGATGGCGAAGTCGATCATCATGATGGCATTCTTCTTCACAATGCCGATCAGCAGCACAATCCCGATCATGGCGATGACGGAAAGGTCCACCTGCGTGATAAGCAGGGCGAGGATGGCACCAACACCCGCGGAAGGCAACGTGGAGAGGATCGTGAGCGGATGGATAAAGCTCTCGTACAACACGCCAAGCACGATGTAGACCGCAGTCAACGCAAGCAGAATCAGAATGGGCTCCGAGGAGAGCGAGGCTTGGAACGCTGCTGCCGTACCCTGAAAGCCGCCGGTGATGGCGGACGGCATGCCGATGGAGTTGCGGGCGTTGTCAATCTCGGCAGTGGCCTGCGACAAGGAGACTCCCGGCGCAAGATTGAACGAGAGGGTTGCGGCTGGCGATAGCCCCTGATGGTTAACTTGCAGCGGTATGCGCTGCATCTCAAAGTGGGTGATGGCCGAGAGAGGAATCTCCGACCCATTAGAGGCCTTGACGTAAATCTCCCGCAAGGAGTCCGGCGAGCTTTGGAATTGCGGCGCAACCTCCATGACCACGTGATACTGATTCAACGTCTTGTATGTGGTGGAGACCTGCCGCTGGCCGAAGGCGGAAGAGAGCGTTTGATCGATGTCGAGCGACGTAACACCCAGCCGCGAGGCGGTGTCTCGATCGACGACCAGCTTTGTTTCCAGGCCGTGATCCTGCTGATCGGTGGCAACATCGCGCAGGTCTGGCAGCTTCTGCATGGCAGCCATCATCAGGGGTGCCCAGTGGTTCAGGTCGGAGACAGAATCGCCTGTTAGTGTGTACTGGTATTGGGTGGCGGACTGGCGGCCGCCGATGTTTAACTCCTGCTGCGAGACAAGAAAGGTTTGAACGCCGGGCGTCTGGGAGAGTTTGGGCCGCAGACGGTTGATGATGTCGTCAGCGGTCGCACGGTCCTTTCGCTCATTGAGTGGCTTCAACGCGATGAACATGCTTCCGCGATTGACAGCCGCTCCACCAAAGCCTCCGCCCACTGACGCCATGACGTTCTGCACATCCGGGTCGCGTTTCACGATACCAGCTACCTGAATGGTCTTCAGCTTCATCTGGTCGAAAGAAACATCCTGCTGGCCTTGAATGCTTCCGCCCAGGCGCCCCGTATCCTGCAACGGGAAGAAGCCTTTCGGCACCAGATAGAACAGGTAGATGTTCAGGACAAAGGTGATCAGCCAGATAAGCATGACCGGCCACTGATGACGCAACACCCACCGCAAGCCCAGTTCGTACTCAGAACGAAGCCAGTCGAAGAAACGCTCGCTCAGCTTATATAAATGGCCATGCTTGCGCGCCGAATGTGGCTCCAGGAACTTGGCGGAGAGCATGGGCGTGGTGGTGAGCGATACCACAAGCGAAACGCCGATGGAGACGGAAAGTGTAACCGCGAACTCGCGGAAGAGCCGGCCCACGATGCCGCCCATCAGAAGAATGGGGATGAACACCGCAATCAGCGAGATGGACATGGAGAGCACGGTGAAACCGATCTCCTTGGAGCCCACCATGGCGGCTTCGTAAGGAGAAAGGCCGGTTTCAAGATGCCGCGAAATATTTTCGATGACGACGATGGCGTCGTCCACCACAAACCCAGTGCAGATGGTCAATGCCATCAGCGAAAGATTGTCCAGCGTGTAGCCAAGCAGATACATGATCCCGAACGTGCCCATGATCGAGAGCGGCACGGAGACGGACGGAATCAGCGTGGACCGGACTTCACGCAGGAAAAAGAACACGACCAGAATGACCAGCACAATGGTAATGACCATGGTGCGGGTAATGTCGGAGACGGAGGCACGAACCGTCTGCGTACGGTCCAACGCGACCTCCAACCGGATGGATGGCGGAATGGATGCCTGCAGCAGTGGAAGCTGCTTCAACACGTTATCGACGGTTTGGATAACGTTGGCTCCCGGCGACTTGAAGACGATCACCAGGACAGAAGGTTTGCCGTTGGTGGTGCCGTAGTTGAGGTTGTTCTCTTCCGCGTCCTGTACATCAGCAACATCGCCAAGGCGGACGATACCCGCAGCGTTGGTGCTGGTGGTGGCAACGTTTGAGGGACGGTTGCTGATCTCGGCCGGGGCGTATCCCGTGCCGGAATCCACGTTGGCGGGTGAGGCTGTTGTCGACCCGGACGTCCCAGCCGGCGTAGCGGTGCTGCTGCTGTTTGCCGCGGCGGTTGTAGCCGAAGCAATGCTGGAGGGCAGGCCGTTGCTGGCCTGCGCGTTGGTAATGGAGCCGCGGGTGGTGGCGATGACGAGCGGGCGGTATGCGGCCGCGCCAAAAAGCTGGTCGGTCGTGCTGATTGCCCAGCGGCGATCCGCGCCGTTCAGGAATCCTTTCGGCTGATTCACATTGATGGTCTGGATTGCGGCTGCGAGTTGCGTGAGCGAAAGATTGTAGGCGGTGAGCTGATTTGGATTGACCTCAAGCCGGACCGCGGGCTTTGACGCTCCGCCGACGAACGTTTGCCCCACACCCTGCACGGTGGCGAGCTTTTGCGCAATGATGGAGTCAGCGGCATCGTAGAGCTGCGGCACGGTCAGCGTGTCGCTGGTCATCGTCAGAATAAGAATGGGCGCTTCTGACGGATTGATTTTGCGATACGTTGGATTGCTTGGCAGGTTGGCGGGCAGTTGCGCCCGAGCCGCGCTGATGGCGGCCTGCACGTCGCGCGCGGCACCATTGATGTCACGGTTCAGGTCGAACTGCATGGTGATGTTCGCGCTGCCCTGCGATGAGGTGGACGTCATCTGATTGACGCCCGCTATGCGCGAAAACTGGCGTTCCAGTGGAGTCGCCACGGAAGATGCCATCGTCTCCGGATCAGCTCCGGGCAAGCTGGCACCCACGGAGATGACAGGGAACTCCACGTTCGGCAGCGAGGCCACCGGAAGCAGCTTGTACGCGACTGACCCCGCGATCAGGATGGCGATGGAGAGCAGAAACGTTGCGATGGGCCGCTGAATGAATGGCGCGGAGAAGTGGACGCCCTTTACCGCGCCGATGGGAGAGCGCTCCTCTTCGACTGGCCTGGCGTTTCGCTGCTCGTCGAGCGCGGATGCGCGGTCCCGCGGCTCGCTGTCCCCGCCTCGCACGCTGGTCTCGTGCAGGTCTGCCAGGTCGCCGGGCCGGGTGTGATCGGTGGGCGGCTTGTCGCCGGGCTCAGGTGCGGTATTCATTACGTGTTTGCAGCTAAGTTAGTTGCGGCTCGAAGAGAGACAATAGTTCGATCCAGTTCCTGTCCATCGGTATACAGCCCCTTTTGGCGGTAGGATTCTTTGCTCAACGCGAGTCCGGCGGCAACTCGTTCCGTCGGGCTAACGGATTGCCAGTAGGTGTACTCCTCAAGCTTTTGTGTTTCGAATGAGATCGCCTTGCGAATGGCCTTGTACATGTTTAGTCCCCAGAAGCATATTGCGGTTCGCGTTCGTGAAGATGTTGCAGCATCTCGCGGTCCGCCTTCTCCGTTCCAAGGTACTTGCGCCCGATACGGTCGAAGAACAGGTACACCACCGGGGTGGTATACAGCGTAAGCACCTGCGAGACGATAAGACCGCCGATAATCGTGATGCCGAGGGGCCGCCGCAGCTCTGAACCGGTCCCGGCACCAAAGGCAAGCGGAACACCGCCGAGCAGCGCCGCCATGGTGGTCATCATGATGGGGCGGAAGCGCAGAAGGCATGCCTGGTAGATCGATTCTTCCGGCGACTTGCCGTGTTCGCGCTCCGCTTCCAGCGCGAAGTCGATCATCATGATAGCGTTCTTTTTCACGATGCCGATCAGCAGGATGATACCGATAAGAGCAATGACCGAAAGGCTGTTCCCCGTGATAAAAAGCGCAAGGATAGCCCCAACGCCGGCCGAGGGCAGCGTGGAAAGAATGGTGATGGGGTGGATGTAGCTCTCGTAGAGCACTCCCAGCACGATGTACACGGTGACCAGCGCGGCCAGGATAAGCAGCGGCTCGTTGGAGAGCGATGCCTCGAACGAGGCAGCAGTGCCCTGAAAGTTCGCGTTGACTGACAGCGGGATGTGCAGTTCCTTTTCCGCCTTGCGAACCGCCGTGACCGCGTCCCCGATGCTGTATCCCGGCGCGAGATTGAACGACAGATTTACCGACGGAAATTGCCCCTCGTGCGAGATCGCAAGCGTCGTGGGACGCTGCTCGAAGTGCGTAAAGGCTGAGAGCGGTACCTGCGTCCCGTTGGAGCTCTTGACGTAGATGTTATCCAGTTGATCCGGCGTGCGTTGATACCTGGGAGCGACCTCCAGGATCACGTGATACTGATTCTGCTGCGTAAACATGGTGGAAACCTGCCGTTGCGCAAAGGCGTCGTCCAGCGTGTCATCGATATTCTGCGGCGTGATTCCAAGACGCGAGGCGGTATCACGGTCGATGACCAGCGCGGCTTCCAGACCCTCTGTGGTCTGGTCCGTTGCCACATCAGCCAGTTGCGGCAACGACCGGAACTTCCGCTGGATGCGGTCGGACCAGTCCACAAGTTCGTCGGAGTTAGCATCTTCAACGGAGTATTGATACTGGGTACGCGCCGTGCGGTTTTCCACCGTAAGGTCCTGCAGCGGCTGCATGTAGGCTTGAATGCCCTCCACCTGCGCCAGTTTGGGTTGCAGGCGGCGAATGATCTCCGTGGCCGAGGCCTTGCGCTCCTCGCGGTCGTGCAAATTGATCTGGATACGGCCAGAGTTCAGCGTGTTATTTGTGGCGTCAATCCCAATGAATGACGATAGCGAATCGACATCCGGATCCTGCAGGATCACGTTAGCCAGCACCTGTTGCCGCTGGCTCATGGCGGGAAAGCTGATGTCCTGCGCGGCATCCGTGATGGCCAGGATGACGCCCGTGTCCTGCACGGGAAAGAAGCCCTTTGGCACGATCATGTACAGCACAAAGGTCAGCACAAACGTAGTCAGCGTGACCAGCAGCGTGATGACCTGGTGGCGCAGTACCCAGCGCACACCCACGGCATATTTTTCGATTACCCAGTTAAAGAAGTCTTCCGACACTTTGTAGAAGCGGCTCTTCCGGTTTTCAGGCGTGTGGCGCAGCAGCTTGGCCGCCATCATCGGCGTCAGTGTCAAGGACACCACGGCGGAGACGAGAATGGTCACCGCGAGCGTGACTGCAAACTCGCGAAAGAGCCGGCCCACAATATCGCCCATGAACAGCAGCGGGATGAGCACCGCGATGAGCGAGATGGTGAGCGAGAGGATCGTGAAGCCGATCTGCTCCGACCCCATCAGCGCGGCATCGAGCGGCGAATGCCCCTGTTCCAGGTAGCGGTCGATGTTCTCCACCATCACGATGGCGTCATCCACCACAAATCCGGTGGAAATGGTCAGCGCCATCAGTGACAGATTGTTCAGCGAGTAGCCCAGGAGATACATCACGCCAAAGGTGCCGACAATCGAAAGCGGGACCGCGATCGACGGGATGACCGTGGCACGCCACGATCGCAGAAACAGAAAGATGACGATGACCACCAGAACGATGGTCAGCATCAACTCAAACTGCACATCCTTAACGCTGGCGCGAATGGTGCCCGTGCGGTCCGTCAGCGTCTCCAGCTTGACGGAAGAGGGCAGCGTCGCCTGCAGCTTGGGCAACAGTGCTTCAATCCGGTCCACGACGCTGATGATGTTGGCACCAGGCTGCCGTTGAATGTTTAAGATAACCGCGGGACTGGTATAGGCGGGATCGTCACCGGTCGCGGCGCGCCCCATCCACGCTGCCTGAAAGGCGTTTTCGGCGGCGTCACTGGCAATGGCAACATCGGAAAGACGCACCGGCGAGCCATTGCGGTACGCGATGATGACGTTCATGTAAGCGGCCGCCGTCAGCAGCTGATCATTCGCGCCAATGGTAAAACTCTGCTGCCTTCCGTTCAGGTTTCCTTTGGCCTGATCGACATTCTGTGTCGCGAGCGAGCTGCGAATGTCTTCCAGCGACATGCCGTACCCGGCGAGGACTGTGGGATTTGCCTGGATGCGCACGCCCGGCTTCTGCCCGCCCGCAATGGAGACCAGGCCTACGCCAGAAAGCTGCGAGATCTTATTGGCGAGAACGGTATCGGCAAGATCCTCGACCTTGGTCAGCGGCAGCGTCTTTGATGTCAGCGCCAGGGTAAGGATGGGCGCGTCCGCCGGATTTACCTTGTTGTAGATCGGCGGGTTCGGCAGGTCTTTCGGAAGCAGCTGCTGCGCCGCATTGATTGCCGCCTGCACGTCCTGTTGCGCAACGTCAATGGATTCCGAGAGATTGAATTGAAGGGTAATGATGGAACCGCCGCCGGAAGATACGGAGGTCATCTGCGTAAGCCCGGGGATCTGGCCGAACTGGCGCTCCAGCGAACCCGTAACCGCTGAAGTCATCACCTCAGGAGATGCACCGGGATAGTACGTCTGCACCTGGATGGTCGGGTAGTCCACCTGCGGAAGCGCTGAGACCGGCAGCTGCGTGTACGCGACGGCACCCGCCAGCAGCATCGCGATCATCAGCAGGGCAGTGGCGACCGGGCGAAGAATGAACGGCCTGGACGGACTCATACGCTAGGACTCCGGTGGTACGGTTTACTGCTTATACCTCTCGCGTGCGTGCTGTCCAACGTGACGCGATTCGCTTCCTACGGATTCGCGCCGCCGGGACGCTTGTGATGGCCCGCGTTTGCACCGTTTGGCGCGCCGGAGCCCGGTGCGCCGCTGCTGTTTTCGCCCCCACTGCCACGGTGGGTGCCCGATGTATCGTTCGGACCTGTGTTACCCCCGTGCCCATGCTGCTGTCCGCTGCCCGGCCCTGCCGCGTCCCGGTCAGAATTACGCCCGTTGCTGAAATTTCCTGCATCAGGGTTCTTGTTGTTGCTGGTGCCGTTTTGTCCGTTGCCGTTAGCGCGTGCCTGCCGTGCAGCAACCATCTGGGCAGATGGACGAGGAATGACTCGGCTGCCGGGCTGCAGGCGCTCCTGCCCATCGGTGACCACCTGCTGTCCTGCCTGAAGTCCGCTCTTGATAATTACCTGGGTGCCCTGCGTGCTGTCGATTACGACCGGTACAACGCGGACGGGATAATTCACATTGCCGCCGCCGCCACCGTTGCCGCCTGCAACGCCGTTACCGCCCGCCCTGCGGCCACCGGCTCCTGGACGGCCCGACACAGTAGTGCCTGGCCGTGGAGGCGCTCCTACAGCGGTGTCTGTGGAGGCACCGTCGCTGGAAGCGTTGGACGGCTCTGTGTTTCCTCCACCGGGGCCGCCGCTTGGCCCGCCTGTGGGAAGGGTTCTGTTACTGGCGCCTGCTGGCCGCCCTTGCGTCGCACCGCCCGGTGCCCCTGCTTGCGGCTGCGACCGGTCGATCACATAGACAAACGATCCCATATTGCCGGTTTGAATGGCGGCTGCCGGTATCACCAGCGAGTTTGCGCGATCTTCCAGGATGAGATGGATGTTCACGAACTGGTTGGGAAACAGTGCGTTATCCGCATTGTTGAACACGGCCTTCAGCTTTGCTGTGCCGGTTGTGGTGTCGATCTGGTTATCCACTGTGAGCAGAGAGCCGGTCGTGATCTTTGTCACGTCGGCGCGGTCCCAGGCCTCTGCTTGCAGGATGTGGCCGCCACGCATGTGTTCAAAGACCTGCGGGAGCTGATCTTCAGGCAGCGTGAAGATGACCGAGATGGGCTGTACCTGCGTGATGACGACCAGCCCTGTGCTACCTGCGGCGGTGACGATGTTTCCCACATCCACCTGGCGCAGACCGACGATGCCGTTGATGGGCGAGGTGATCCGGGTGTAGTTCAGGTTGACCTGCGCCTGCTGAATGGCGGCGCGGTCCGCTTCCAGCGTACCCACGGACTGGCCGGCCGTTGCCTCCTGCGTCTGTGTTGACTCCGCGGACACGACGCCAGCGGCGTAAAGCTGGTTGTAACGCTGCGACTGCACCTGCGCGAGGGCGGCGTTCGCCTGGTCGCGAGCCAGATTACCCTGCGCAATGGAAAGCGCTGCCTGATATGGGCGCTGATCGATTTCGATCAGCAGCTCTCCCTGGCGGACGCGCTGTCCTTCGCGGAAATTTACTTTGGTGATCTGGCCGTCCACGCGGCTCTTGAGCGTCACGGTGTTGTACGCCGTAACGGTTCCAAGCGCGGTGAGGGAAATAGGAATGGTGCGGGTAGTGGCAACATCAAACGCTACCGGCGTGATCTGGTTGGCTCCGCCGCGGCGTCCGCCACCACCGGGGCCACCCTGTGAAGGAGGTTTGTTGGTACGGATGCGGTAGACCACAAACGCAACCGCGGCAACCGCCAGGATCAACAGGAGAATACGCGGCCAAGGCGAACGTTTGCGCGATGGTTGTGTCAAAGACGGATAGTTGGAGGCGTCGTTGGGCAGGCCAGTGGAAGCAGGCGAAGCGTGCTCCGGGAGCGCGGGCGTTTCGGGCGATGTGGAAGCGTGCTCGCTGGTAATGGGCGACATGATCTGCGGCGAACCGTCCTGTGGACTCGTATTGAACTGGATTGGCGTGCACACCGGATCATAGGCGGCTCCGCACATCTCTTTTAGAGTACAGGGAATGACGGATCACCACGACGGTATGTTTCGCGTCACTCGCCTTCAGGGGAGATACTGTGCGGCTGCACCGCTGTCCATATAATGAACCTACAGGTGCGAAGACTGGCCAACGGAGAACACAATGCCGGAGAGTGAGGCAGGTTTGCTGGAGCGCGACGCCGTTTCACGGGTACCAGCGCAGACGGCATCTCCTGAAACGCCGTTGTGTGTGGACCTGGACGGCACGCTGGTCAAAAGCGACACACTGCTGGATGCCGTTCTTCTGCTGGCGCGGCAGCAGCCATCCTCTCCCTTGCACTGGCCCGCGTGGTTGCGCAAGGGAAAAGCAGGGTTCAAGCAGGAAGTCGTGAGCCGTGCGCTGATTGAGGTGGAGCACCTGCCGTACAACGAGCCTCTGCTGGCGTACCTTCGCGAAGAACATGCACGCGGGCGTCAGATTTTTCTGGCAACCGCCGCAGACCGTGCACTCGCGGACCGCGTCGGGGACTACCTGGGCATCTTCGATGGCGTGTTTGCCTCAGACGGCACGCACAATCTTGCGGGGGCCAACAAGCTGCGCGCGTTCCAGGAACGTTTTCCCGGCGGCTTTACCTACATTGGCAATGCGTTGCCGGATCGCACGCTGCTGCAGGCCAGCCATCAGCCCATGGTGGCCAATCCACACCGTGGGTTAAGCAGTGCTCTGCGCCGTGATGGCACGGTGCTCCATCGTGAATTCCACGATCGCAAGCCCGCCTTCAGGGTGCTGTTAAAGGCCATTCGTCTGCATCAGTGGGCAAAAAACGTGCTGGTCTTTCTACCCGCGCTGCTTGCCCACAGCTTGTCACCCCGCAGCCTTGTAGAGTCCTTTCTGGCGTTCCTGTCGCTATCGTTTTGTGCCAGTGCAACGTACCTCATCAATGACTTACTTGACGTGGAGGCGGATAGGCGGCATCCACGCAAGCGCCACAGGCCGTTTGCCTCCGGTGATCTTTCGCCCTTTGCCGGAGTGGTGGTGATCCTTGGCTTCTTTGCCGTATCACTTTTGCTTGCTGTTGCCATCTCGCATCTCTTTTCGCCTCCGGCAGCGGGCAACGGCGGTCTGTTACACGGCCCCAACCAATTCCTGATGTGGCTGGGCATCTACACAGTCACCACACTGTCGTACTCGTTTGTCCTTAAGCGGATCACGCTGGTGGACGTGCTCGTCCTTAGCGGTTTGTACACCATTCGCATCCTTGCAGGATCAGCCGCAACAGGCATCGGCATATCGGCATGGCTCGCCGCGTTCTCCATCTTCTTCTTTCTGTCGCTTGCCTATGTCAAACGCTTTTCTGAGCTTGCGTTACTCATTGAAAGCGGACGCACCAAGGCAAGCGGACGCGGCTACGTCATCAGCGACATCGAGCAGCTGCGCTCGTTCGGCACAGGCAGCGCATTTGCCGGGGTTGTGGTGCTTACGATGTACATTTCCAATCTGGACGCTGCACATTTGTACTCGCATGTCTTCAGGTTGTGGCTGCTGGTGCCTGTGCTGCTCTTGTGGATCAGCCGGGTGTGGCTGCTGGCCAGCCGCGGCGAATTGCACGAAGACCCCGTGGTCTACGCGATCACGGATAGGCGAAGCTGGCTGCTGGGAGCCATCTCCGCCGCCATCGTCTGGTCCGCACTGTAAGATAAGACAGCTTGAAAGTTCGCGATGTACTGCGCCTTATCCATAATGACGGCTGGAGATTGTCTTCGCAGCGTGGTAGCCACCGCCAGTTCAAGCATCCGGTGAAGCCGGGCAAAGTGACCATCGCGGGGCATCCTTCTATCGAGTTGGCGGAAGGAACGTACAAGAGCATCATGAAGCAGGCGGGACTGAACGCATGAGAGAGTACGCAGTAGTGTTTGAGAAGACTTCCACTGGCTGGAGTGCTTACGTCCCGGACCTGCCGGGGCTTGGCGTTGCGGGTTCATCGTATGGCGAGACGGAAGCCCTGATCCGCGAAGGAATCGAATTTCACATCGAAGGCCTGCGCGCGGATGGTGATCCAGTTCCTGAACCTGCAGCACGAGTGCTGACGCTGGCTACGTCTGCATGAGTTCACAGATGGTGTATGCGCCTCCTGATCTAACGGGTGCATCGGACGAGGAGATAGAAGCTGCATTCGATAAGGTTCTACACGCGATCTCTCTTGAGGCGGACGAACTAGACAGTTCAGAAGAGTTAGAGAAGTTTGATGTGCGTTGGTTCGGTGCCAAAGCTGGCCTGATTAACAAAGGTGCTGCAAGTTGGATACGTTTCGCAAAAGACAAGGGTCGGATTGGCTTTAAATTCAAGCAAACGAAAGATATCGCTGAAAGCGTATTTGCGGACGTAAAGCTGTCCGTCGAAGGTAAAGAAGGAGTAGCATCCAGCATTGTTGCAAAACGTGCTGCTGCTCGAACCTTCGAAAGCTTAGATATCTCGGTTCCAGGCACACGTCGCGCTATCGGCATCGAGCATCCCCTCACGCGCACGATGCGCGAGATGACGGCGGTCTTCGCAGCGCTCGGCTACTCCGTCGGCATTGGGCCGGAGGTCGAGACGGATTTCTATAACTTCGAAGCGTTGAACTTCCCACCAAACCATCCCGCGCGCGACACGCAGGATACCCTCGTCGTCGCCGGGCAGGAGGGCAAGCCGTTGCGCGAGCGCCTGCTGATGCGCACGCACACCTCGCCCGTGCAGATTCGCAGCATGGTGGCAAACCCGCCGCCGCTGCGCATCGTGATTCCTGGAAAGGTGCACCGCAATGACGAGAGCGATGCCACGCACTCGCCCATCTTCCATCAGGTGGAAGGCCTGTGTGTGGATGCGGACATCACCTTCAGCGACTTGAAGGGCACGCTGGATCACGCGATGAAAGCATTCTTTGGATCAAGCGTGAAGACGCGCTTCTTCCCATCCTTTTTTCCGTTCACAGAGCCAAGTGCGGATGTGCAGATTTCCTGTCCTTTCTGCGGCGGGAACGGCTGCCGCAAATGCAGGCATTCGGGATGGATTGAGCTGCTGGGATGCGGCATGATCGATCCGGCTGTTTTCGCCGCAGTGGATTTGCGGCGGATCGCGAACGGCCTCGAACCAGCCTATGACCCAAAGAAGATCAGCGGCTTCGCCTTCGGCATGGGCGTGGAGCGCATTGCCATGATGAAGTACGGGGTAGGAGACATTGGGCAGTTTTACTCCGGCGACATGCGCTTTCTGTCGCAGTTCTCCTAAGATCAAGGAGTATTAGCTATCTTATGGCTACAAGGTAAATCTGCTAAGATTCCTTGATATGGATGCAGTCCGGAACCCGTATTCTCCTGGGGCCGGTTCTCCGCCGCCTGAGTTGGCGGGCCGGGATCGTGTGCGGGAGCAGGTGAGAGTCACTACGGCGAGGATTCGTGCGGGCCGATCTGCTAAGAGCGTGATTCTTGTAGGGCTGCGGGGTGTCGGCAAAACCGTGTTGCTCGACCGCATGAAGGCGGATGCAGAGGAGCAAGGGATCTACGGGATCCGGGCTGAAACTCCGGAAAACAGGTCTCTCCCTGCTCTCTTGGCTCCGCAATTCAGGACGTTGCTGCTGCGGTTGAGCCGTATATCGAACGCAAAGGATATCGCGCAGCGAGGGCTGCGCGCTTTGAGCGGGTTCGCGAAGGCTCTTAAAGTTAAGTACCAGGATATCGAGGTCGGCTTAGATTTCGAAGTAGAACCTGGTCTGGCCGATAACGGAGAACTCGAGGCGGACTTAGCTGCGCTGTTCGAGCAGGTCGGGCTTGCTGCAAAGGCTGCCGGTTCGGCAGTGGTTCTTTTCCTGGACGAGATCCAGTATGTTGAAGAGCCGCAGTTCGCGGCGCTTATTTCAGCTCTACATCGCTGCGCTCAATTACAAATTCCTGTCACGATGGTGGGTGCCGGGTTGCCCCAGTTGCGGGGATTAGCTGGTCAAGCCAAGTCCTACGCGGAGCGTCTGTTTGATTTTCCCGTAATTGACAAGCTCACCGACGCGGAAGCAAGCCGCGCGCTGGAAAAGCCGGCTATGGTGGAGGGCGTAGAGTTTACTCCGGACGCCGTTGCGGCGATTCTCCGCCAAACTCAAGGCTATCCCTACTTCCTTCAGGAATGGGGTAAGCACGCGTGGGAGGTCGCCTCCAACTCACCGATCACTGCAGCAGATGTTGAGGAAAGCTCCAGGTTTGCCCTGGCTGCTCTGGATGAAAGTTTTTTTCGGGTTCGCTTTGACCGGCTGACTCCCAAGGAAAAACAATACCTTAGAGCGATGGCAGAACTAGGGCCTGGACCGCACCGCTCAGGAGATATCGCCACTCAAGCACAGCGGAGTGTCAGCACCCTTGCTCCGCTGCGGCAAGGCCTTATTGCTAAAGGCATGATCTGGAGCCCCTCGCACGGCGATACAGCCTTTACTGTTCCGCTGTTTGATGCATTCATGAAGCGGATAATGCCGAGTGATTGGCTAGAGAGTAGCGGATGAATATTCTTTCAAAATGGCTTCGCGAGTACTTGCCCGCGCTCGAAGTCTCCGACCGGCAGCTTGCCGAGGACCTGACGCTGCGCGGCATCGCCGTAGAGGGTATTTATGCGCTGCCAGATGGCGGCTCTCTGTTTGAGATGGACATCACCACCAATCGCGTCGATGCGATGAACCATTACGGCATTGCGCGCGAGGCGGCGGCGATCTACGGCGTTCCGCTGCTTGCGCTTGAAGAGCGGCGCGTGGTCCATACAGAAATGGGCGATGCCGCTGGAGGCGACCTGCCATCGTTGGCATGTGATGTGCCTGCCACAGAGAAGCATGACGGCCAAGGATTTCCGGTGCGCATCGAAGCCGAGGACCTCTGCGGGCGTTTCACCGCGCAGGTGATTCGAGGCGTCCGCGTGGGGCAGAGCACCGGCATGGTCGCGGAGCGGTTCGCCCAACTTGGTCAGAAGATGATTTCCAACGCCGTCGACATGACCAACTACACGTGGCTCGCCATGGGTCATCCCACGCACGTCTTCGATCTCGACACCATTCAGGGTGGCATCGTGGTGCGCCGCGCGTGCGATGGTGAGCGCATCAAGCTCCTTGACGGCAGCGAGAAGAGGTTGACCGCCGACGACCTCGTCATAGCCGATGAGAAGAAGGCGCTGAGCCTTGCAGGTGTGATGGGCGGGTGGGACTCGCGCGTGACCGAGACGACAAAGAACATCTTGGTGGAGGCGGCCTGGTTCGATCCAGCGGCCATTCGCGCGAGTTCGCGACGGCACGGCCTGCACACGGATGCATCGCACCGTTATGAACGCGGTGCCGATCTGGGTGCGTGCGCAATCGCAAACCGGCTGGTTACGCGCGGCGTGATTGCCGCCTGCGGAGGTCAGGCTGCGGGCGAGATCACTGATGTGCGCGTTTTCGCGCAGGAGGAACGCACCACGCGGCGTCCGCACGTGCTACTCTCCGTCGACGAAGTGCAGCGGCTGCTGGGGACGACCGTTGAGGCAGGTAGCGCCGGCCATCTGGTGCCGCCTCAAATGATCGAGCAGTATCTGCAGGCGCTGGGCTGCCATCTGCGTCCTGCGGCCGAGCCGGGCAGTTACCAGGTGACGCTTCCCAGTTGGCGGCTAGACCTTGAGCGTGAGATCGATCTGATTGAGGAAATCGCACGCGTCTACGGATACAACCGGTTTGCGGATACGCTGCCCAGTTTCTCCGGCGGCGTGGTCGCGCTGCCCCATGCCGAAAAGGAAGACACCGTACGCACTGTGCTGCGCTCACTGGGATGGACAGAGGCGATCAGCAGCACGTTCTGCAGCGAAGACGATGCGCGGATGTTTGCAGCGGCAGGTGAGAGCAGCGTGCCCATGGGCAATCCGCTGAACGCGGAGGCGGGCATGTTGCGGCCCTCCTTGCTGCCCGGCATGGTTGGCATGTTGCAGTTGAACGGCACACGCGATGTCCGTTCGGTACGCCTGTCTGAATACGGAACCGTATTTACCGGCTCCACGTCTGAGGTGTACGAGCGGCCGTCACTCGCATTGGGAGCATACGGTGACGCAGCCGCAAGCAGGACTGTCGCGGCTGTGGATTCACTCTTCTTTGAGACAAAGGGTGCCGTTGAAGAATTGTTGTCACGCTTTGCCGTGGGCACAATCACGTTTTCGGGCGAGAGTCTGCCTGCCTGGATTGAGCCGGGACGCGGCGCGGCAGTGCTGCTGGACGGGACGCTTTCTGGTTGGTTTGGTGAACTAACCAGTTCAGAACGAGAGAAACGCAAGCTGCGCGAACTCTCCGTCATCGGAGAGATCAGCTTGCCAGTCCTGTACGCATACCCGCTCCGGCAGCCGTTGGCGCAGGAGCCTTCCCGCTATCAAGCGGTCGAACGCGACCTGTCGTTCCTCTTTCCGGATGCGGTGCACTGGGCTGATGTGAGCGCCGCCTTGCGCGGCTTGCAAATCACAGAGATGATTTCGCTGCAACCGGTAGAAATCTATCGTGATCCCAAGGCCAAGTCGGTGGCAGAGGGCAAATACTCCCTGCTGCTGCGCATGTTGTTTCAATCACGCGAGCGGACACTGCGGGATGAAGAACTCACAGCGTGGCAAGATGCCGCGATTGCTGCGTTGGTGCAGTTGGGCGGTAAGCACCGCGCTTCGTAGAGGTTTATCCCGCACATCCGCCTTGCGTATGTACGGGGCACCCGCCTGGTAACCACATTGAATTAATCTTAGCTTCGACCTTCGAGAGGCTCAAGCAGGGTCGTGGGTCACCGTTCCCAGAAGCAGGTCCACGCGCTCTCGTAGATGTTGCGCGTCGAAGGGCGCGTGCACTTTAGCATCGTTGTCGAAGTAGACATAGACGTCACGCGCCGCACGCCTCTTGGCAAGCTTCGGGCTGGCATGGTGGCCGTGCAGCTTGCTTCCAGGCGGTTCGTCTTCGACCTCCTCGCCGCGCGCCCACCGGGCGACGCGCTGTGCCCATGTGTCCAGCGCGGCATCGCCGTACCCTGAGGCATACAACTCCTCAGACCCGTGCAGGCGGCAGTAGACGAAATCAGACGTGAGATCGAACAGCAGCGGCCACTCCACGGTATCCGCCACCACCAGGCCGATGTCCTGTTTGCGCAGCAGCGCAATAAACTCCGGGCAGATGCAACTGTCATGCCGGATCTCCAGGCAGTGGCGCAGCGGCATGGGGTGAGCCGCCTCTGTCACTACGCGGCCTGCAAGACGCGGATGATGCTCCAGCGCCAGCATCGCTGCGGCTGCCGTGGAACGCGGCAGCAGATCGAAGAATGCGGCCATGCGTTCCCCATTGAAGGCGAAGCGCGGCGGCAACTGCCAAAGGATTGGCCCCAGCTTCGGCCCGAGGGCCAGCAGTCCTTGCGCGAAGAAATTAGCCAGCCCCTCTTCCACGCCGCGCAGCTTCTTCATGTGCGTGATGAAGCGCGACCCTTTCACGGAGAAGATAAAGTCCTCAGGCGTCTCATCACGCCACTGCGCAAAGTTGTTGGGCCGCTGCAAGGAATAGTGCGTCCCATTGATCTCAATGGAGTTGAACAGACCGGCGGCAAAGGCCAACTCGCGCCGTTGCGGCAGGCGCGGCGGGTAGAACCGTCCACGCCAGCCTTTGTACCGCCAGCCTGAGATGCCGATATAGACCTTCCCCGTCTTTCGTTTACCGGGCAGCATCATTCCCCAGTGAGATGCTCAGCGCACCCGCGTTATCGCTTCATCTTATGCGGGGTGCATCATAGATGCCATGCCGCAGAAGCGCTTGTTGAACACACCCATCGATGTACCCCAAACCTCAGAAATCACCGTTGATGGCCGCACCGTTGCCGTGGGCGAGGGTGAATTGCTGGTGGAAGTTCTAAACCGTGCCGCCGCTCTGGCAAATCTTTCGATTGCGGACGCCGGATTACACAATGCGGACAAGAAGCTGAGCCCGGGCGAGCGCCGTGCGCTGCAAGAGAACACCGCGTTTGGCGATGGGCACAGCTCCTCGCCCGAGGAGTATCCCGGCACGTCGCCCTTTTCCTCTCGCGAACACCACCATGGCGATTATCGTTCCGTGCCGCAACTCTGCTACATGACGCAGATGGGACCGGTGCAGACCTGCGACACCTGTATGGTGGACGTCGATGGCCGCATCGTGCGTGCCTGCGCCACTGAGGTGAAGGCGGGCATGCGCGTGCTGACCGTCGGCGACCGCGCGGACCGCGCGCAGCGTGAGGCGATGGACCGCATCCTGCAAAACCACGACCTGTACTGCACAGTATGTGACAACAACAACGGCAACTGCACGATCCACAACACCGTTGGGGAGATGCACATTCAGCACCAAGTGCGCCCCTACATGACGAAGCCGTATGAGCAGGACCACTCCAATCCGTTCTACCGGTATGACCCGGACCAGTGCATCCTGTGCGGACGCTGCGTGGAGGCCTGCCAGGATGTGCAGGTGAACGAGACGCTCTCCATCAACTGGGAAGACCGGCATCCGCGCGTCCTGTGGGACGGCGGCGAGCAGATTGCAGGGTCCAGCTGTGTCAGTTGCGGCCACTGCGTGACGGTGTGCCCCTGCAACGCGCTCATGGAAAAGAGCATGTTGCAGCGCGCGGGCTACCTGACGAACCTGCCCGCGACGGTGCTGGACGACATGATCGAAATCGTGAAAGGCGTGGAGCCTGAGACGGGCTATCCGCCGATCCTTGCCTTGTCCGATATTGAGAGTAAGGCGCGTGAGGCGCGTGTTCGCCGTACCAAGACAGTGTGCACCTTCTGCGGCGTTGGCTGCTCGTTTGAGGTGTGGACGCGCGATCGCCACATCCTGAAGATTGAGCCGACTCATGGCCCAGCAAACGGGATTTCGACCTGCATCAAAGGCAAATTTGGGTATGACTTCGTGAATTCACTGGCGCGTCTGCACACCCCGCTGATCCGCGTGGACGATGGCCAGAACAGCACGTATCGCGAGGCCACGTGGGACGAAGCACTGACGCTGATCGCCAGCAAGTTTACCGAAATCAAGAACACACACGGGCCGGATGCGCTGGCCTTTATCGCCAGTTCCAAGTGCACCAACGAGGAGAGCTATCTGATGCAGAAGCTCGCTCGCGCGGTGGTTGGCACCAACAATATCGATAACTGCAGCCGCTATTGCCAGACGCCTGCCACCATGGGGCTGCAGCGCACGGTTTCCACTGGCGGCGACTCTGGTTCGATTGCGGACATTGAAAAAGCCGGTCTGATTCTGGTTGTCGGATCGAACACCGCGGAGAGTCATCCCGTGCTGGCCACCCGCGTCAAGCGTTCGCACAAATATCGCGGACAAAAGCTGATAGTCGCTGACCTGCGCAAGCATGAGATGGCGGAGCGCGCTGACATCTTCATGCGTCCCAAGCCCGGCACCGACATGGTGTGGGCATCCGCCATCACAAAGTACATCATCGACCGGGGCTGGCACGCGAAGGACTTCATCAAACAGCGCGTGAATAAATTGGACGACTACTACGCGAGCCTCGCACCCTTCACCATGGAGTTCGCCGAGCAGACCACCGGCATTGCGCAGGACACGCTGAAGCAGGTCGCCAAGGACATTGCCGAAGCGGATGGTGTCTGCATTCTGTGGGCCATGGGCGTAACGCAGCATTGTGGCGGGTCGGACACCTCAACTGCGCTCTCGAACCTGCTACTGGCAACAGGGAACTACGGTCGCCCAAGCGCGGGAGCGTATCCGTTGCGCGGGCATAACAATGTGCAGGGTGCCAGCGACTTCGGTGCCATGCCCAACCTCTTTCCCGGATATCAGCATGTCGATGATACGGAGGTGCGTGCCAAGTTTGAAGCTGCCTGGAGCGTGACGCTGCCCGTCAACAAGGGCCTGGATAACCACGAGATGATGGAGGCGATCCACCAAGGCAAGCTGCACTCGCTCTACATCAAGGGCGAGGACACCATCACCAGCGACGGCAACGCCACCGATGTGGGCCGCGCGCTGAGCGAAATATCCTTCCTCGTCGTGCAGGATATCTTCTTCTCGGAAACGGCAAAGTTTGCCAACGTGGTCCTGCCCGCGTCGCCCTCGCTTGAAAAAGACGGCACCTTTGTCAGCACGGAGCGCCGCATCCAACGCCTCTATCAGGCTCTCGAACCGCTGGGCGATTCGAAGCCCGATTGGGAGATCATTCAGCTGATCGCCAACCGGCTGGCCGCGAACTGGAAATACACGCACCCCAGCGAGATCATGGACGAAGTCGCGGCGCTGACGCCGTTTTTCGCGGGCGTGACGTACGAGCGTCTGGAGGGCTTCAACAGCCTGCAATGGCCTGTGGCAAAGGACGGCACGGATACGCCGGTGCTGTTTCTGGAGAAGTTTCCGTTCCCGGATGGCAAGGCGAAGTTCCATTCGCTGGAGTGGATTGCACCCAGCGAGGACCTCGGCCTGGTCACCTCCTCCGGGCCGGAGTTCGATCTGCATCTGAACAACGGCCGCGTGCTGGAGCACTTTGAGCAGGGCGCGATGACCTATAAAACACCTGGCATCCAGCGCATCACACCGCTGAACTGGGTGGAAGTGTCGCCGGAACTGGCCGAAGAGCGTGGCATGACCAGCGGCAGCAAGGTGGAGGTCGAAAGCAAATGGGGTGTGATCCGCGCGAAAGTATTGGTGACTGACCGCGTGCAGGGCAAGGAACTCTACATGCCCATGAACTCCGTCGAAGAGCCGGTCAACCGGTTGACGGGCGCGCACGTGGACCGCGCGACACACACGCCTGCATACAAAGAAACTGCGGTGCGCCTGCGCATCCTGGAGCCGAAGGGGCGTTCGCCGCTTGCCGCGGAGAACTTCCGCAACGGCAGCCGGACCCCGCAGAATGGCGTCGAGGTGGAGCGGAAGTGGGACCGCGGCGACTACTATCTGCCAGGCACGCGCAACGCGGACCGGCTTGTGCAGATTAACTCGACGACCACGTAACGCCGTTGCTCTCGTTCTTAGTCTCCTCGTCCTTGCGACGAGCTATGTCGAAGACCAGAAACGGAACGAGAGCAACGAACAACGAGGAGACGGTCTATGGCAAATCCCATCGCATTCAAACCCGCAGCCTACGATCCCAAGCAAGGCTTGATGCGCAAGCTGGAGGCTGCACCCGAGGCGCATGCCGAAGCGATGCTGGTACTGTATGACCTTCTGCAGACGTCGCACGACGAAGGCATTCTCGACCTGCTGCACGGGTTGGTGCACGCCAAAAATGAGATCTTCGGCCACATTGCCGAGGGAGCGCGCATGCAGGAGAGCGTCGACGGAATGCGCAACGCGGTGAGCGCGCTCAAAATTCTCGGGTCGATTGAACCGGAGACGATGAGTTGCATCGCGGCCGCCATGAGCACCGCCAGCAAGAGGACGCCCGACGAGCCGCTAACCATGTGGGGCTTGTTCAAGAAGGTCAGCTCACGGGAGGGACGCCGTGGACTCAGCGTTGCGGTGGAGCTGCTGACCGCGCTCGGCACACGCCGCTTCACCGACGCCAAGAAACTGCCAGACGGAACCAAGAGCTTGAAGGAAGCTAAGTAACTCTACTGCGCGCGAGGTGCAAAGTATCCCTTGCGTGCGCGCACATGATACCTCTGGTCGAGAGATACAAGGTAGATTGAACGAAACGCACCATCCTGCTTTAGGTCCGCGGGCCTGTAGCGCAAGGAATACTGCGAACGTAACTCTTCCTCGATGGAGCGAAATCCGTTCGCCACATCTTCAATCTTGACCGGGAAGAAAGCCCGTCCGCCGGTTGCATCGCTCAGGCGAGTCAGCACATCGTCACCTTTGCTCTTGGACGGCGAGACGTTGGTGGAGATGGTGTAAACGATGGTCTCCGCGCGCTGGCACTCCTTGATGGCGTCCTGCTCATACACGCGGGAGTAATTATCCTCGCCATCGGAGACGATAATCAGCGCCTTGCGGAGCGTGTCATTGGAGTGAACCGTCAACATCTGGTCGCGGCAGGTCTGGTACACCGCGTCGTAGAAGGCTGTTCCACCGCCGGGACGCAGCTTCTCGATGGCGGTGCTCAGCTTGTCGATGCTGTTGGTGTAATCCTGCGCCAGGTCCAGGCGCACATCGAAGCCCGTCACAAAGGCCGCATCCTGCTTGGGCCGCAGCACTTGCAGCAGAAACTCGGTCGCGGCCTGCTGCTCAAACTGGAAGCGCGAACGAATGGAGTTCGACGTGTCCAGCAGGATGCCGATGCGCAGCGGCAGATTGGCCTGTTGCGTGAACGAGATCACCCGCTCCGGGCGCTTGCCGTCGTCCAGCAGGCCAAAGTCCTGCTGCTTCAGCCCGGTCACAAAGCGGCCCCTGCCATCAGTCACTGTAAAGACAAGCGGCACCTCCGGCACAAAGGTGCGGATGGTGGCGACACTCTGGCTCGCCTGGGCTGATGAGATGGCAGGCGCGGACGCATCGGCAGTGGCCGGGGTTTGCGGAGCGCCTGGCACGATTGTCTTGGAGGCACTTTGAGCGTCCGCGCTGGCAGCTGGCACTGCAGTCGCAGGTTGAGGTGTCTGGCCGAAGCAGGTGGTAGACATCAAAGCGAAAAGTGCGGCAAGGAGGGAACGAAAGACGGCAACGCGGGGCAAAGCCATAGGCTACAGTTTATCCATTTTGGCGCTTGAGCGCGGGCGTGGCAGAGCTTCTGAGCCGGTCCAGTAACGTCTGCAACTCCGCAGGCAGCGGTGCCTCCAGTTCCAATGGCTTGCCGGTGATGGGGTGCGCCAGCCGGAGGCGCGCCGCATGGAGAAAATTGCGGTTGAGATCAGCACCCTCCTCTCCGGCGATCCGCGCTGGAGCGCCATAGAGCGTATCGCCCAGCACGGGATGCCCCAGCGACTGCATGTGTACGCGAATCTGGTGCGTACGCCCGGTCTCAATGCGCAGATCCAGCAGCGTGAAGTCGCCTGCGGAGGTATGCAGCCGCTCCAGAACGCTGTAATGCGTTCGGGCAGATCGTGCTTCATTTGGCCCGCGCGTCGTGCGTGCTTCGGGTTCCTCGGGGTGGCGAAGCCCGGGCGTGCCGTGGCTGGCTGTCGTCAGGTATTGGTTGGGGACGCGCGTCGTCATGCGGGTGCGGCGGACGCGATCACGCGCAATCGGCAGATCGATTAGTCCATGATCGTTTTTTACCGTCCCATGCACCAAAGCGATGTAGTGCTTTTCCAGAGAGCGTTCGGAGAACATCGCGGCCAGTGCCCGGTGCGCGGCGTCCGTCTTGGCTACCAGGATCAGGCCGCTGGTCTGCTTATCCAGCCGGTGCACGATGCCAGGGCGCAGCGGTCCGCCCACTTCGCTCAACTGATCCTTGAAGTGATGCAGCAGCGCGTTCACCAGCGTGCCGCTGGAGCGTGCGTCGTCGCTTAAGCCGCTGCCCGCGTGCACCATCATGCCCGCCGGTTTGTCGATCACCGCCAGATGCCGGTCCTCGTACACAATGCTGAGCGGGATGTCCTCCGGCGTGGCACGCAGCGGAGCGGGTTGCGGATCGCCCTCGACGATGATCTCCTCCCCGCCATGCAGCTTGTGCCTGGATTTCGCCGCAGTGCCGTCAACGCGTACCTGGCCATGCTCGATGAGCAGCTGCGCCCGCGCCCGCGAGATATCAGGCAGCGCGGCGGCAAGGTACTGGTCCAGGCGCTGACCGCGCGCATCCGCTTCGGCAATCCACGACTTGCGAGCATGGCGTGGCAGCGCTGCCGGTTCAATCGCGGTGAACTCGTCGTCTTCATCGGGAACAACTGACGCGGCAGCATCTTGCGCAGGCACGTTCTGCTGACGTTTGCCGCTCTTCTGATAGCCCCGCTTCGCAGGCTTCGGAGCGGCAATGGCGGGCGCTGCGGCAATCTCCGCGCCGTAGAGCTCCGCTTCCGCCACGGCACGCTGCGCCTCGTCTGATGCGTTTACTGCGTCGCGCGCCGCGCGGTACTCGGCCCGCACAGACTGCCGCCGTTTGCCCTTCGGCAGCATGTTTTTACTAGGCATGGCGCGGCGCCCTCCTGAAAAAGAAGCAAAGTCCGGCGGCGGCCAGGGCGATCAGCACAGTTTGATCGATACGCAAAAACCCTGCCATCGTGTCAGGCAATACGTAGTCAGGCCGCATTTGATCCACGAAGAATCGGATCAGCGCTGCTAGCGCTAGAACCAGGCCAGCCGTCTCGCCCGCCTGTGTCTCACGGCCCAGCCACGCGGAGGCGAGCACTGCGGCCGCAAACGAAAGGAACGCGCTGTACAAGGCAACCGGATGATAGCCAGGATCACCAGGAACCAGCCTGCCCAGCCATGAGTGTGACGGCGCGCCAAGATCGTCCCCGGCAAACAGACTGCCCAGATGCAAAAACCCTTGGAGCAGCAAGGCGGCTGGCGCTACCGCATCGGCAGTACGCAGCATCGGCAGCCGCTTCCACAAGGCATAGGCCAGAGCACTCAGCAGAGCGGCCAGTAAACCATATCGCGTCACCGTTGGCAGCGAGAGGATGTACAGCGGATAGTGCAGGAACGAGCGCGGCACCTGCGCGATGATGATCAGCCGCGACAGCAGCAGCGTGCCCGCCGCCGTGACCATGCACAGGTTCCACACGGCATCTTCGCTAATACGCATCACGCGCGCGCCGCGCGCAGCCAGCAGGATGGCCGCGACCAGGCCCAACGCTGCCACCACACCAAACGTGGGCACAGTTACAGGTCCAATGCGAAAGAGGTGCGGATGCATCCTGTCTAGGATAAGTGTTGACAGAATTACAGAAGAGTTGACGAGCGAAAACCGGCCCGCTGGGCCGTGAAGGAAGCGCCGGTGAACCCGCGTTAAGCGGTGGGACCTAGCCGTGGTTCTTTAGGCATTCCGGACTGGCGGACACTGCACACCGAACCATGTATACGAGCCAGACCCCTGTTCAATGAATGTTGGTTCAACCAGCGTTGTTCCCGCACCTGCTTTGCAGGCCGGTCATCTGTGTGGATGCTACCCGCATAGCCACGTCTCTTGCAAGGCGATCTGAGTCCAGACTACGGGTGAAGAGCCGCAGGACGGGAATTGTCGTCAAGCGTCGGGAGCTGAGCGCAGGGTCGGGCGTAATAGCCATCGCGTGTGCGGGCGGTCAGGCCGGGCTTATCCAACTCCACTTGAACATGGTGGTATTCGTCTGGATTTTCCGCTACAGCCATGTCGACCGCAACAAATCAGGCAACCCTCGTCATCCTACACCGCAACCCGTTCGCAGAAGTCCTCGCTGAGCGCTTCATCCAGCATGTTGGACAGCGAGTTGGCACGGCGTCGCGCCGTTGTTTCCGTGTTGTCCAGCGACCGCAGCAAATCGTTATGGCGCGCGCGCAACTCCGTCAGTTCATCCGCGATGTTGAGCGCTGCCAGCACGGCCACGCGCAGTGAATCCACCGTGGCACCGTGCGCTGACACGGCATGCATCTTGCCATCCACAATGCGCGCAAGCGCTTCAATGTGTTCAGGATCGATGCCACGCAGATGGTACGTCTGATCGTAGATTTCGACTGAAACGGCGGTGGGTGTGTTCTTCATCTTTCCCATTTACACCAGGTCATCAAGCTGTTTCAGCATGGCATCCACGCGGCCCTTCACCTGTTGGCGCTCCTGCTTCATGGCCGCCACTTCTGCGGTCAGCGCGGAGTTCTCCGTGGAGGCATGGTCCAGCAGTTCCTTGAGGGCGGTCACTTCCGCCTCGGCGTGGACGCGTGCCTCACGTTCGCTGCGGATCAGTTCCACGGTGCGCAAGACGCGCTGCTCCAAAGCCTGGAACTCATCGACGCTGATTGCCGTTGCTGCCATGCGGGTCTCCTGCCGAGCGGCTCTCATATCCGCTGCTCAAGCCGGAGTATAAAAGCTCGATTTGTGAATCAAGAGTGCCGAACTGCATTTGGGAGTATCCGCGTGGCTACCTCTTGTTCTCTATTTGCGCTTCCAGGTGACGCCGTTCTTGCCGTCCTCTATCAGCACACCCTTTTCCGCGAGTTCGTTGCGGATGGCGTCGCCACGCGCAAAGTTGCGGCGCTTGCGAGCCTCGGCGCGCTCCGCGATCAGCCGTTCGATCTCCTCATCCGAAATGCTGAGCGACGCAAGCATCTCCGGCGCTGCCTCTCCCGCGCGGCCTTCTGCCTTTGCCCACTCCATGGCGGCGCGGCTGATGGCGGCGTCCCGTTCGGTCAGCACATCAAAGACCGCATCAAAGTCAGCCAGCAACTTACCGATGCGGTCGAGATTGCCCCGGCCAAAGGTGCCGTTGTCCAGCGTAATGTTGGTGGCGCGCACCGCGTCAAAGACAGCCGCGCGTGCCTCAGCCGTGTTCAGGTCGTTCTCCAATGCGGCATGGTACGCGGCCAGCTTGTCCGCAATCAGCACGTCCAGTTCTTCATCTCGCTCTACCGGCAGCGTGGCGTCTTTTGCAGCAGCATCCATGCGGCGGGCAAAGGTACGCAGGCGCTCAATCGCGTTCGCACTCTCAATCAGACCATCGAAGGTGAAGTTCATCTGATGCCGGTACGGCACGCTGATCAGTAGAAACCGTATCGCCGACGCGCGATAACCCTTCAGCAGGAGGTCGCGCAGCGTGTAGAAGTTACCTTCGGACTTCGACATCTTGCGGCCTTCCACCAGCAGGAAACGCACGTGGAACCAGTGCCGCGCAAACGGCACGTGCGAGGCCGACTCGCTCTGTGCGATCTCGTTTTCGTGGTGCGGAAAGGTAAGGTCCTCGCCGCCCGCGTGCAGGTCAAAGCTGGGGCCCAGATGCTTCATCGCCATGGCCGAGCACTCAATGTGCCAGCCAGGACGCCCGGTTCCCAGCGGCGTCTCCCACGACGCCTCGCCCGGCTTCACGGCCTTCCACAGGGCAAAGTCGCGCGCCGCATCCTTCTCATACTCATCCACATCCACGCGCGCGCCGTCCTCAATGCCTTCCAGGTCCTTACCGGAAAGCTTCCCGTATTCCGGAAACTTGGCGATGCGGAAATACCATGAGCCATCGTCGGCCTTGTAGGCTATATCTTCGCTCGCCAGCCGCTCGATCAGCGAGACCATCTCGGCGATGTTCTCCGTCGCGCGCGCAATGATTTCGGGCCGCTCCACGCCCAGCGCGTCCATGTCTTCAAAGAAGGCTTTCTCGTACTTCACGGTGTACTCACCAATCGGCATGTTCGCTGCGGTGGCGTTGCGGATGATCTTGTCATCCACGTCCGTGATGTTCATGACGTGCTTCAGGTTGAAACCCTGCAGACGCGCGGCGCGGCGCAGGACATCCACATGCAGAAAGGTGCGGAAGTTGCCAATGTGGCCATAGTCGTACACGGTCGGTCCGCAGCAATACATGCGGAGCGTGTTGTCCCGCGCGGCGGTCAGCGGTTCCACGCGGCTGCCCAGGGTGTTGAAAAGTGCAATGGCCATCCGGGTTGGTCGTTCCTTGCAGACTTGCGCGCGCGCCCGGAGCCGTGTGCCTTGCGCACAGAGTCTGCCGCCGCAGTCCCGTCTGATTCTAGCTGAGTGCGCCTTTAACCCAGCCGAAGTTGCGGTGCGGCGTTCAGCGACGCATCCGCGAAGTCGCCGTGCAGCAGCTTGGGCCACGCCGCCGCGGCAATCATGGCGGCGTTGTCTGTGGAGAGCGCCGCGGCAGGGAAGTGCACGCTAAGTCCACGCGTTACCGCCTCCTCAGCAAAGCGGGCGCGGAGTGCGCGATTCGCCGCTACACCCCCTGAAACAACCATCCTCTTGATGCCGTAATGCGCGGCAGCGGCCAACGTCTGCCGGATTAGATTGCCCACCACGGCATGTTGAAAGGACGCAATCAGATCCAGCGTCTGCACATCGCACAGCGTGCGCACCTGCTCCAGTGTGGGTTCGGTGAGGCGTGTCAAGACGTTGCGCCGCGCTTCAATCGCCGGCTTCATGCCATGCGTTTCCACGTAGCGCAGCACCGCCGTCTTGATCCCGCTGAACGAGAAGTCAAAGCTGGGCTGCTCGTCCGTGCCACGATTGATCCCGGCAAAGCGAAACGGGACGGTAAGAGGATTGCCATACACACTCAGACGGTCTATCCATGGACCTCCCGGATACCCCAGACCGAGCAACTTTGCCACCTTGTCATAGGCTTCACCGGCAGCGTCATCCACGGTGCGGCCTGCGTTCTGATAGTCCCAAACGCCGTCCAGTTCCCGTGCAAGGTACAGGTGCGTATGCCCACCGCTCACCACCAGTGCCAGTAGAGGAGGTTGAGTTATCCCTCTTCCACGGTTGTCATCCCATGGCTCCACAAGTTTGTCGTCATGTAGCTCCCTAAGTTTGTCATCCCATAGCGAAGCGAAGTTGTCATCCCGCAGCTCCCTAAGTTTGTCATCCCGTAGCGAAGCGAAGGGATCTGCATTTCCTGCACCTCGGCCCACCTCCATCAGCACCGCATGGATGTGCCCCTCAAGATGATTCACCGCAATCAGCGGCTTACCCAAACCAAATGCATACGCCTTCGCGAATGACATGCCGACCAGCAACGCGCCCGCCAACCCCGGTCCGGCAGTGACCGCGACCGCGTCAAGTTCCTGCGGCAGGACATACGCCTGCCGCAGAGCCTCACGCACAACGGGAACGATGTTGCGCAGGTGCTCGCGGCTGGCCAGCTCCGGCACGACGCCACCGTAGAGAGCGTGCATCTCCATCTGCGAGGCGACAATGTTGCTCATCACCTCGTGCCCGCCGCGCACCACGGCCGCGGCCGTTTCATCGCACGAGCTTTCAATGCCCAGGATGAGGCCGGTCCGCGCATGGGGAGAGATGCTCCGCTCGGACGCGACCTGCATCAGACGATGATAGGACACAATGGCACACGAGTTAACGAGAGCGATGGAGACGCCGCAGTTCCAGGCGGCGCTGCATATTGTGGAGCGGTTGCGCGCGCGCGGCTTTCAAGCGTACTTTGCCGGCGGATGCGTGCGTGACCTCTTGCTCGACCTCCAGCCAAAAGACTACGACGTAGCCACCTCCGCGCCGCCAGAGAAAGTGCTGCTCGGTTTTGACCGCACCTTCTCCGTGGGAATGCACTTCGGTGTGGTCATTGTCTGCACGGCGCACCGGACCACGGGATGCGAGGTGACGACCGAGGTCGCTACCTTCCGCAGCGACGGTGCATACAGCGACGGACGCCGTCCCGATGAGGTCAGCTATTCCGACACGCCGGAGGAGGATGTGCTGCGGCGCGACTTCACCGTGAACGGCATGATGCTCGACCCGGTCGATCTGGCACGGGAGAACCTTTCGGGCAAGGTACTTGACGCTGTAGGTGGCCAGGCCGATCTCCATGCCCATGTGATCCGCGCCATTGGCGATCCTGAGCGACGCTTCGCTGAGGACAAGCTGCGCATGTTGCGTGCCGTCCGCTTTACCGCGCGCTTTGACTTCACCATCGAGCCCGAGACCATGCGGGCCATGCAACATCAGGCCTCCACCATCAATCAGGTAAGCAACGAACGCGTGCGCGACGAACTGACCAAGATGCTGACGGAAGGACACGCCCGCCGCGCTTTTGAACTGCTTGACCAGACTGGCCTGCTGCCGCACGTCCTGCCTGAAATTGCCGCAATGAAAGGCGTGGAGCAGCCGCCCGACTGGCACCCTGAGGGAGATGTGTGGCTGCACACGCTGCTGCTCCTGCAGAAGCTCGAACCCTGCGTAAAGCCCACCCTGGCATGGGGTGCGCTGTTGCACGATGTGGGCAAGCCGCCCACCTTTCGCGCACCCGATCCCGCCGATCCGAAGCCGCGCATCCGCTTCAACGGCCATGCTGACATCGGTGCAACCATCGCCCGGCACATGTTGAACCGCCTGCGCTTTTCCAACGATGACACCGATCAAATTGTCGCCTTGGTCGCTCACCACATGCGCTTCGGCGACGTGAAGAACATGAAGCAGAGCACGCTGAAGCGCTTCTTCCGCCTGCATGATTTTCCGGAGCATCTCGCATTGCATAAGCTGGACGTGACCGCCTCACACAACCTCTTGGGCATGTACGACTATGCCAAGCAGCACTACGAGGCCGCTCCCATCGAAGAGCACAAACCCGCGCTGCTGCTGACCGGGCGCGACCTTATCGACGCCGGCCTCAAGCCCGGTCCGCAATTTAAGGAACTTTTGCACGACATTGAAGACGCGCAGCTTGAGGGCACCATCCACACGCGTGACGAAGCCATCAATCTGCTGCGCGACTTGCTGAAGGGGAACAGCGAGTCAGCAAGACAGCCTGCGAGCGAGCCAGCCATCGCATGAAGCACGTTCTCGTCGCTGGAGCGGGCGTTGCGGGCCTGATCGCTGCGGTCAAGCTCGCGGAAGCCGGTCTCCGCGTCACCGTAGTGGAGGCGAGCGATCAGGTGGGTGGCCGCATCCGCACCGGGTATGCGGGCGATACCCCGGTGGAGCTTGGCGCGGAGTTCGTGCATGGCAAGCCGCCGGAACTGCTCGCACTCATCAAGGAACTCGGCCTGGAAACGTACGATCTCGACGGCCCCAGTCTCTCGTTTGCACCAGATGGCACATTGCATGCTGGCGAAGATGCGGCATTCAGCCTGCTGGAGCAGATGAGCGCTTGGAGCGACGCGCATCCCCACGAAGACCTAAGCTTTTCGGAGTACCTGTCCCGTGAGCACATCTCTTCTGAAGATGCTGCCAGTGCCCTCGGCTACGTCGAAGGATTTAATGCGGCGGATGCGCGTGAAATCTCCGTCCAGTCGCTGGCCAAGCAGCAGCGGGCGGAAGACAGCATTGATGGTGACGCGGTCGCGCATGTCTGTGGGGGCTACCAGCGCCTGCCTCGGGCACTTGCAGAGCGGCTGCAACGCGCGGGCGGCACGCTGCATACTGGCGCGACCGTCATCCGCATTACATGGCGGCGCGGAAGCGTTAGCGCCACGCTTGCATCAGGCGAGTCTGTACAGGCTGACTGCGCAGTCGTGACGCTGCCGCTCGGTGTCTTGCAGAGCGGCTCGGTTGCGTTCGATCCCGCACCCGGCAACGTCCTCGTGCAAGCCAGGCGAATGCGCATGGGCGAGGTATGCCGCATGAATCTTGTCTTTCGCCGCCGCTGGTGGGCAGAGATCAATCATCCTCAGCACAAAGCCTTGCAGAACCTGAGCTTTCTTTTCCCTGCTGAACGTGTGACCGGAGCGCATCTCAACGTCTTCTGGACGGGCTTTCCATCGCTGGACCCTGTGCTGACGGCGTGGAGCGGCGGCCCATCCTCAGCCGCGTTTCACGCCATGGATGATCACGCGATCGCCCATATCGCATGCGGCGACCTGGCCTGCATCTTCGGCCTTACGCAGGAGAGGGTGCTGGACGAACTTGTGTCGCATCACCGCCACGACTGGGCGCGCGATCCGCTTTTCCGCGGGGCCTACTCGTGGGTGCCAAAGGGAGCGCTCGACGCATCTGCCAGGATGGGCGAGCCGGTAGAGAACACGCTCTTCTTTGCGGGCGAACACACTGACACCACCGGTCACTGGGGCACCGTCCACGGCGCGCTGCGCAGCGGCCTGCGCGCGGCGGATCAGATACTCCGAATGATTTAGGTGCGCTACTCCGCCGTCTGCTCCACCGGATCGGCAGCCGGCAGCGGCCTGGACTTGGACGCGGTCACAATCGCGACCGCCGCAAGGATCACGGCCATGGCAATCCACTGCGAGCCATGCAGGCTTTCATGCAGAAAGACCGCGCTCAGCAGGACGGCCACAATCGGGTTGACGTACGCATACGTCGCCACCTTCGCCACCGGCACGGTGTGCAGCAAGTAGGTGTACGCCGTATAACCCACCAGCGACCCAAAGGTAGCCAGCCATGCCAATGCGGCGAACACACCCGCTGTCCAGTGCGCGTGTTGCCAGCCGCCGGTAACAGTACCAAGCAGCACGTTGATGCCACCCGCCAGCACCATCTGCCACGCCGACGCGACAAACGGGTCCAGCGTGGACGGCTTGCGCCCTGAGAGCAGCGATCCCGCAACCCAGCACAGGTTTCCGAAGCAGAGAATCACGGTGCCCAGCAGCACGCCGCTGTCCGCGCTGCCGGAGCGGTGCGCGGCCAGTCCGTTGCGCAGCACCGGTGTCAGCAGCAGCGCCAGCCCGCCCAGTCCCAGCATAGTTCCGGCCCATCCGGTGCGGTTCAGCGGAACGCCACCCGGAATCGCGCTCTCCGCCATGGCGATCATCAGCGGAATGCTCGCCGCCAGCAGCGCCGCGTACCCGGCGGAAACATACTGTTCGCCCCACCCCAGCAGGACATTATTGCCGGTCAGCAACAGCAATCCCAGGACAAGCGCACGCTGCAACTCAGCGCGCGAAATCGCTAGGGAGCGCCCCCGCGCCGCCACAATGCCCAGCAGCACAATGCCCGCCGCAAGATACCGGAATCCAGAAACAAACGCAGGTGAAAGATACTGCACGCCATAGCGGATCGCAACAAACGTCGATCCCCAAAAGAAGTACACGCAAGCGAAGGCAATTGGAACCAGCAGGCGCTGGTGTCTATGAGCTGAAGTTGCCACGTATATCCTTAGGCTACCAACGATGGCACAGCGTTGCTTGCGCATCCTCTTCGCCGTACCATCGCCTCAGGATGGATTTCCAGAACAAGAAGCGCTTTGACGGGAGCCGCACGCCGAAGAGCGCCGATGCCGAGCGGCTGGTCAGCGCCAGCAGCGTGGGCGAGGACGCCGCCTTTGAACTGAAGCTGCGCCCTACAAGGCTGGGCGAGTTCATCGGCCAGAGCAAGGCAAAGGAGCAGCTCGCCATCGCTCTTGAGGCCGCTAAGAGCCGTGGCGAGGCACTCGATCACGTGCTGCTCTCCGGTCCGCCGGGGTTGGGCAAGACGACGCTGGCCAGCATCATCGCCAACGAGCTGAACGTGGGGTTCCAGCAGACCAGCGGACCCGCGTTGCAGATTCAGGGTGATCTGACCGCGATCCTGACCAACCTGCGCGAGAAGCAGGTGCTCTTCCTGGATGAGATCCACCGCCTGCAGCCGGTGCTGGAGGAGAAGCTTTATACCGCGTTGGAAGACTACAAGCTGGACATCATCATCGGGCAGGGGCCGGCGGCGCGCACCCATGTGATGGAGATCAGGCCCTTCACCTTCGTCGCCGCGACGACGCGGCCCGGTCTGCTGTCGTCGCCGTTGCGGTCACGCTTCGGCATTCTTCTGCGGCTGGAGTTTTATACCGATGACGATCTCCGCTTTATCGTGGAGCGCTCGGCGGAGGTGCTTGGTGTTGGCATCGACACAGACGGCGCGGCGGAGGTTGCTATGCGCTCGCGCGGCACGCCACGCATCGCCAACCGGCTTTTGCGCCGCGTGCGCGATTACGCGCAGGTGCGCGCCGCAGGCGTCATCGATCTCGCGACGGCGCGCTCTGCCTTGCAGATGCTGGAGGTGGATGCGCATGGCTTTGACGAATTAGATCGCCGCTTGCTGCGCACGATCATCGACAAGTACGATGGCGGTCCCGTTGGCCTGAACACCCTGGCTGCCGCTTTGGCCGAGGAAGAGGATGCGTTGGAGGAGGTATACGAGCCGTTCCTCATACAGATTGGGTTTCTGGACCGCACCCCGCGGGGACGTGTCGCCACGCGCCGCGCGTATGAGCATTTTGGCATGGCCGCTCCGGTCAGGGCCGGGCAGTACGACCGTCCAACCCTGTTCGATGAAAGCCGTTGACCTGAACTGGCAGCCCTGCTTGTGAAATGTGATACACAACGCACTTGCGGAAACAGATGCGCGGGTAGTACAACCACCCTACAGCTTCCCCAACTCCAGCTTCACTATTTTGAGGTCACATGCGCACGTTTCGCAGGACACTTCCCCTTGCTGCCACGTTGGTGGCGGCCGCCTTGAACGTACCCCTAAACGCCTCCGCCGCGGAGCAGGCCGCTCTGAAAGGCCGTGTCGCCGCCGGGCAGCAGGTCGGCTTTGACATCTACCTTCCGTTGCAGCATAAGGATCAGCTGAATGGGCTGCTCTCCGATCTGCACAACGACGCATCACCCTCGTACCACAAATGGCTGACACCAGCGCAGTTTCATGCCCGCTTCGGCGCGCCGCAGAGCAGCGTGCAGGCCATCACGCAGCAGATGCAGGCCAGCAATCTGACAGCGGTTCAGGTGTCGCCACAACGCATCCATGTGACCGGCGCCGCCACTGACGTGGAGCACGCGCTCACCACGCAGCTGCATACGGGCGTATACCTCAGTGGGAAGCAGACAGCAGTAGCGGCAACGCCCGTCGTTGCGCCCCAGGCAGTGACCAATGCGGGTGCTATTATCACCGGGCTTTCCGGCAAGGTCCGCATGCGGACGCATAGCCATCGTGCGTCCAGCGACAACCGCTACAGCACCGCTGGCCCATACTGGTTCGATGACTTGAAGCAGGCTTACGGCTGGCCCAGCTATACCACCTACAGCGGCAACGGTATAACCATCGGCATTCTTATGGACGGTGATTACAACCCGGCGGATATGACCCATTATTTCGGTCATGAGAAGCTGGCCGTGCCGAACTTCTCTGAGGTAAAGGTGCTGGGCGGCGCACCCTATGACCCAAATGGCGATTCCATTGAAACGCACCTGGACATGCAGCAGAGCGGCGGTATGGCACCGAACGCGAACGTCGTTCTCTATAACATTCCAGACCTTACCGATGATTCCATCATGGCCGGTCTGGCACAAATCCTCGAGGACAACACGGCAGACGTGGTGAGCATGTCGTTTGGTGGTCCTGAGCTGGGATACACACCGGAGTACAACGACGGCACCGACTACACCTACCTGCTTCTGCAGGAAAATGACCTCATGGCGCAGGGAGTTGCACAGGGCATCACCTTCGTAGCGTCGTCAGGAGATGCGGGAGCCCTTGACGTACCACCTAACGCCTGCTTTGGCGCAACCGGACCATGCGGCAGCTTCCAGGCTTCGGTGGAGTTTCCCGCATCCAGCCCCTATGTGGTGGGCGTGGGTGGCACGAATCTGAAGACCACCTACACAGCCGGTGACCTGAACTCCGCTTACATCAGCGAAGAGGCGTATGCTGACCCGCTGACCGCAGACATCTTCTATGGCACACCAGCAACGGGCGGCTACTGGGGTTCGGGCGGCGGCAACAGCATCCTGTTCGGAAAGCCGCTCTATCAGTACCTGGTGAAAACAGGAAGCAATACGGTGCGCACCGTGCCTGATGTGGCCTTGCATATGGGCGGATGTCCGGGGGATGCGGTGTGCAATGCAAACGACAGTTCGGTAATAGATGCCATCGGAGGGCAGTTCTATCTGGTAATCGGCACCAGCGCGTCTGCCCCCGCCTTTGCCGGGCTTACCGCGTTAAACGTGCAACGCTTTGGTACGCGGCTCGGTAACGAGAACTACTACATCTACTCGCTGGCGGCGGCGCAGAATTTTGGCCTGCCAATCCACGTCTTCCACACCGGCATCCCGGGCTACAACGGCCTGTACTCGACCACGCCGTCTGGCTACAACCGCGTGCTCGGTAACGGATCGGTGATCGGACGGAACTTCCTTCTGGCACCGCTCGTTCCCGCTGCCGGCACACCGCAGACCCCGAGCAATCCGTAACCTTTTGCTTCGAGACGCATGGAGGTTAAAAGTATTAACCTCCATGCGTTCTGTTTACGGGGTCTTTGTAGATGGGGGCCTGCTCTTGGCGGCCTTTGCCTTCTTCGGGGGCGTACCTGCTGACTGCGCGGATTGCTGTGCGCCAGCCAAGGCGGCAGTCTCCCGCTGCACCTCAACCTCCAGGTTGGCTGTGCGCTTTTCCTGCGCGCGCGCTGACAGAAGGATGGCATCGCCCAGATCGCGCCGTGCGCTGTCCAGCAGTGTGGCCGACTGCTCCAGTGAAACGCTTTCGTCGCGGGGCGCGCCCGCTCTGGCCGCCAGGGTGACCCGCAGCAGGACGCTATACAGAGCATCAAGATTCAGCAGCACAGGCAGGGAAGCGGCGGTTGAATCCGGATCTCCATCGGCTGCGGAGAGCAACGGCGGCAGCGTGTTTTCCAGATCCTTCTGCATGGACGCGAGATAGCCATCCACCTCCTCGCGCGCTGCCTTCGATCCTTTCCAGCGGTTCAGGTCCACTGCGCTTCCGGCGCGCGCGACGCTGTCAATCGCTGGCTGCACCAACGACGAAGGCTTTTGCGCAACGTTTTGCACTTGCTGCGCCACGCTGGGCATGCACGCACACAGTGGTAGAAGAAAGAAGTACAAGGGTCGCATCTGGATCTCCAGCCCGTGATCGGGACTACATCACAACGATGCTCTGTTCAAAAGCAAATGCCTCAGCATTGCTGAGGCATTTGTGGATTGCGTGATCCGGCCAGTTACGAGGCAGACTCGACGGCAACCAGTTGTGGCTGCTCAATCGCAAGGCCGCCTTTGCTGTCGCCCGGCTTGCGGATGTCGATGCCGCCCTTGAAGAAGGCACCATCCTCAATCGAGATGCGTGCTGCGATGACGTCGCCGGTCAGCGAGCCCTCGCTGCGGATGTCGATCCGGTCGCTGGCCTGGCAGTTGCCGCGCACCTTGCCCAGCACGACAATCTCGCGCGCGGAGATGTTCGCGGCGACTTGGCCGTTGCGGCCCACCGTGACGCGGTTGCCGGGCAACGTGATCGTGCCTTCGATGCGGCCATCGATGTAGAGTGATTCCGATCCAGTCACTTCGCCTTTGATCATCAGGCTTTTGCCGATGGTGGCCTGCTCGCCGGTGGCGGTGGCAGCCTGGGGCTGCGCTGTGCGGCTGCTGGGCTGCTCAAAGGAGGGGGTGCTGGCCGCAGCCGGAACGGACGGGCGAACTGGTTCGGGCGTGGACGGTGTGGCGTTACCGGAGCCGGGAGTGTTGGGTTTCCACATGAGTCTTGAATTTCCTTTCGGCTGGGAACCCGTGCGCGAAGCTGACTCAGAAATTGCCTGTCGCGCAGAGATGTCCTGCGAGCATCTTACTCTGCTCCGCCGCTTGGAGAACCGGGTAGAAAGCGGAAATCTCTGCCACCCGTACCAGAACCGAGGTCGATACGCGAAGAAATCTTCGCTTCCGCTCCCTCATGGCAGTTGCGTTTACAGTACGCGCGGGTTAGTCTTCACGGCGTATGCGTCTCCCCCGCGCGTCTTGTTTCCTGCTTCTGTCCATGTTCGCCTCTCTGTCCACGGGGGGTGCGTTCGCTGCCGCGCCAAAGGTCCACACTGTCACGTTGGGACCGCTGCGGCGCGTGCCCTATGTGGCCGCCGACGTTGCCCGTGAAGCCAAGGAAGATGAGGCCAGCACCCTGCGCGTCCGCGGCCTGTACGTTGACGACAAGCTGCGAGAATGGACCACGGGCGACCAGCATGACGTAACGGAGCGCAGCTTTGTCACTCGGCGCGTTCTCCACATCAACGACGCGTTGCCCAGCGAAAAGCTGGGGCGCTGGGTTTGGCAGCCCGGTCCATGGCTTCTGGTGGATCGAGTGACCGGCCACGTGACCGCGCTGCATCTCCCCGACTTCGACAGCAGTATCAGCGATGTAGCGTGGTACCGCGATTACGCGGCGTACTGCGGCATCCATTCCACCGCCAAGGGCAGCGCCCTGATGGCAGAGGTGTGGCAGATCGGAGCGCGTCATGCCGCATTGCAAAAGGGCATCGGCTCATGGCCGCAGCCGGAGCGCATGCGGCCCGTCTGTGCGCCTGCCGTGTGGCAGCGCGAGCCCATGCGCGTGACGCTGCGGGCCGCGGGAGGCGAGCCGCTTGTATTTGAGGTCGTGGGTACGTCGTCGCTTCTGGTGGAAGATGGCGAGGGCGGAGATGACGAGAACTGATCAGCAACGGCAAAGGCCGGTGCGTTTGCACCGGCCTTGAACGTCCTTGAGCAGATACTGCTTACCGGCGGAACCCGCCGCGGCCCACAAATCCGTGCGGTCCAGCGTAGTAGCCCCGGCCGTAGTAGCCGCCAGGATAGAAGCCTCCCACATACGGACGCCCATAGTAGCCGTAATATCCAGGGCCATAATATGGGTAGCCATACGCATAGGGATATGGCCGCACATACCGCGGTCCAACGTACCCGCCGTAGACCACGGGTCCACCAATGCTGATGCCTACACCAAAGCGCTGTGCTTCCGCCTTGCGCGGCACCGCAAGCAGCATTGCACCTGCAACCACCGTTCCCAGAATTGCCTTCGTTACCGCCTTCATAATGTTCATCGTTGTACCCTCCCAACGTGCACTAAGATGAACCCGTTCATGCGGAAAGTGTTGCGCCTAAGTAGATGGAAGACATGATGCTCCTCCTCTAAAGAGTTAAGGAACTACATGCCGGGGCTCAGATATCCTCTGCGCTCGGAAGGGCATGGCTTCAGCCATGCCAATATGCCGAACAAGATCATTATTGCCGCTAACATGTGCGCCGGACGAGAGGTAGCGTGCTAAGCCGAAGTTGCATTTTCTTGTGAAGACTCGATCGCCTGGGCAACACGCAGCAGCTTGCCTTCCTGAAAGTGACCGGCCAGAACCTGCACACCAATGGGCAACCCCGCTACGGTCTTGCCAGCAGGCACGCTGATGCCGCAGATACCCGCCAGCGATGCCGCAACCGTGTAGATGTCCGCCAGGTACATGCTGATGGGGTCGTCCGCCTTTTCGCCCAGCTTCCACGGAGGCGTTGGCGTCATGGGCGTCACAATGGCGTCCACCTGCTGAAAGGCCCGGAGGAAGTCACGCGCAATCAACGTCCGCACCTGCTGCGCCTTGCGGTAGTACGCGTCGTAGTAGCCCGCGCTGAGTGAGTAGGTGCCCAGCAGGATGCGGCGCTTCACCTCTGCCCCGAAACCCTCCTCACGGCTCTCACGAAACAGTGCGGAGAGGTTCTTGGGATGCGGCGCGCGATAGCCATAGCGAACCCCGTCAAAGCGCGAAAGATTGCTGGATGCCTCCGCCGTCGCAAGCACGTAGTAGGTGGGAACCGCATACTCAGTATGGGGCAGGCTCAAGGGATGCACCGTGCAGCCAGTCTTCTCAAGTTGCTCGATGACGCCCCCAACGGCGGCGCGGATCTCCGGGTCGAGGCCCTCGGCAAAGTACTCCTTCGGAATGCCGATCTTCATCCCTTCCACCGGCAGCTTTGAGGCCGCCACGTAGTCCTCTACCGGCACGGCAGAGGACGTGGCGTCCATGTTGTCCTGCCCGGCAAGCACACCGAGCAGCGTCGCCGCGTCTTCCACGGTGTGCACCAGCGGGCCGATTCGGTCCAATGAACTGGCAAACGCGATCAGACCGTAGCGCGAGATGCGGCCATACGTCGGCAGCACGCCCACCACGCCACAAAAAGCAGCCGGCTGGCGGATCGATCCGCCCCTATCCGTCCCCAGCGACCCAACGCAGAGTCCGGCGGCAACAGCGGCAGCGGAGCCGCCCGACCCTCCTCCAGGCACGCGGT
>CAXTXE010000018.1:0-75825 GCA_964248165.1 uncultured Terriglobus sp. | reverse complement strand
AGATCACGCCACTTGGGAGCGTTTGCCTCGCGCTGTAAGAGATCGCGAAAGACCACACCGTAGCGCGCCAGCAGCATGCGTGATGCCGCGGCCAGTGATGCCTCTTCCTCACGTGCACGCTCGGGCGCGCTCAGCTCGCGATGCTCGTCTTCGGTGAACAGCGACCACCGCCCGGCAGTGGATCGTGTGCCGCGCCGGGCGCCACTCATCACTGGTTCGGCGGCCAGCGGCTTACGTTTCGGGTCCATCATGATGCGCAACTGGTCAAATCCGTCCGCGCTGGCAAGCCCTGCTGTGGCCAACTCCCACAGGGCGTTCTGAGTCTGCTGCTTGCTCAGGACGCAGATGCGCTGCAGGTCGCTGGCGAAGCACGCACCACGCTCGCGCAACGTTCCGCGTATGCAGAGCGCCTCTGGCGACAGGGCCAGCCGCAGCTTGTCTTCTTCGATACACTTCTCGGCAAGCGCAGCAGGCAGCCAGTCCGCGCTCTCACGCAAGAAGAACGTGATGGGTGCCATGTTAGTGGGAATGACGCGGCGCGGCGCGGCACCATCGCCACAGGCCCATGCTGGATGCGGCGAGATGCGGCCCCATCCCACGGCACCGCTCAGGGAGAGCGCGTCCAGCCACTTGCCGTCGTACTCGCGCACGCGCTGCGGCAGCAGGTGCCGCTCCCACTCGACAGCCGGAGCCTCAAAGCCTTCCAGTTGGATCAGCGCCTCCAGCACACCTTCTTCGCCGGACAGCTGCGTCTGCGGGGCGAGATGCTGCCAGCGCAGCAGCCAACGCAGATAAACGGCCGGTGTGACCGCCTCAATCTGCTTGCGCAGCGCACCCAGCGTGAGGCGATGAATGCGCTGGAGGATGCGCCGCTCGCACCACTCAACGTCGCTGTCCTCTTGCGCGGCTGCTTGCGCCTCATAGATACCGCGCAACGCCAGCCCCTGCATCTCGATGGCAACGAGTTGCTGGAAGACGGCGCACGGTTGCAAGTCAAACATTGCCGCCATATCACGCGCTGTGGTGGGCCCAAGCAGTTGCAGATGTCCCTGGGTAAGCAGGCGAAGTGCTTCGTCAGAAGAAATAGGAAGGGTTAAATGAGGAGCAGCAGCCTGATTGACGTCCATCATCCCGACCGGAGCGCAATCTCTCTCCATCGTCATCCCGACCGGAGCGCAGCGAAGTGGAGAGCCTGCCCTGAGCTCGTCGAAGGGGACCTGCTTTTCTTCTGAGTCTGCATTGCTGCCAAGGAAAGCAGGTCCTTCGACTTCACTGCGCTGCGCTCCGTTCCGCTCAGGATGACGAGGTGAGGAGGGAAACTTCGCTCCGTTCCGCTCAGGATGACGGTTTGGTGGAGTCAGCGCAAGGAGCGCCAGCGCGTGCTGGATGCGTTCGGTCGCAACCCAGCATTCGTTCTCACCAAAGCGCATCATCGTCGCGCGTCCACCTGTTCGCAGGCGCTCAAAGAAGAGCGGCCAGTGGCGACTCGCCTGCACGCGATGCGCCTGCACCTCCTCGTCGTTACAGGCGCCCAATCCCACCTTAGCTTCGCGAAGGTGGGGCACCCGCTTTTCATCACTCTGTTCCCTGTTTCCTGTTGCCTGTTCTCTCGCGTCTGTAAGAATCGCCGTTGGCAGCGCAATGCACCCGAAGAGCAAGTCATGCAGCTCGTGCTCATCCCGAAGGTCGGGCCAGATTTCGCAGCGTGCCTGGCGGATGGCGGCGGGGTCCAAGCGACCCGCTTCGCCCAGCACCGAGTCGGAAATCGTCCGGCGTAGCGAGACGGCGCGGGCGCGGCGTTCTTCCAGCCCCGCCTCATCCAGGAACGCGGTTTGATTCGCATTCAGCAACTCATGGCAGAAGACCGATGGCACGGGCGTATCCACCGAGATGCATTCAATGTGACCGTCATGCATCGCACGGAGTACCTGCTGCAGGCCTTCGAGGTCCATCGCCTCCTGCAGCACATCCTGCATCACCTCGCGGACCAGTGGATGATCCGGAATCTGAATGTCGCCGACGATGGTTTCAAAACACGCCGCGGCTTGCGGAAAGACAGACGCCAGCAAATCTTCGCCGCGTGTGCGCTGCACCTGCGGCGGCACCTTCTTGCCCTTGCTGAAGCGCAGCAGCTGCAGCGAGCGGTTGGCCGCCCAGCGCCAGCGCGTCTTAAAGATGGGTGAGGCAAGCGCCGCCTGCTCCAGCAGTTCTTTCGCTGTAAACTCCGTCAGGAAGTGGAAAACGTCTGCGAGCGGAAAGCTATGCTGTTCGGCCAGGCAGATATTGATGCCGTTGTCAGTCGCGGCGGCCTGCAGTTCGTAGTTGAAGCCGCGGCAGAAACGTTTGCGCAGCGCCAGTCCCCACGCCCGGTTAATGCGTCCGCCAAATGGTGCGTGCAGGATCAACTGCATCCCGCCGCCCTCATCAAAAAAGCGCTCGGCGATGATCGTCTGCTTGGTCGGCACACAGCCCAGCACGGCGCGTCCGCTGACGATGTATTGCACCAGTTGCAGCGCCGCTGACTCGCAGATGGCGCACTGTTCCATCAACCAAGCCACTGCGCTCGCAACATCCGGGTCTTCAAGGATGACACGCTCATGATGCACGCCTTGCGTGCGGCTGCTGATGGCTTCACGGAGGCCGGCGACAAAATCGCTCATCACATCGGTGCGCTGCGGCGCCTCGCCGAACCAGAAAGGAACGGACGGCGGCGCGCCGTGCGCATCCTCCACCAGAACGCGGCCTTCCTTCTCCACGGTCAGCACGCGCCAGCTTGCGTTGCCCAGCTGGATCACGTCGCCTGGGCCGCTGTCCACTGCATAGTGCTCATCCAGCGTGGCAATCTGCACACCCTCCGGCTGCAGCACCACGGAGTAGACCGCCGTGTCCGGTATCGCACCGCCATTGCTGATAGCGGTCATGCGCGCCCCGCGACGTGGATGCAGCACGCCTGCAACGCCGTCGCGCAGCAGGTACGCGCCATAGCGTCCGCGGCTGTTCTCAATGCCGGTATGCAGCAACATAATCAGCTCATCGAACTCCGAACGGCTTAGGTCTCGATACGGATACGCACGCGTGACTACTGCGTACAGGGCATCTTCCTGCCACGGCTCCGCCGCGCACATCGCAACGATCTGCTGCATCAGGATGTCCAGCGGCTTGGGCGGAATCTCCAGCCGGTCCAGCGTGCCGGAGCGCATCGCCTGCACCAGGGCGGCCTGCTCCAGCAGATCATCACGCGTTGTCGCAAAGAAGCGGCCTTTGGGAGTGGCTCCGCGCCAGTGGCCCGCGCGGCCGACGCGCTGCATAGCAACCGCGACAGCGCGCGTGCTGTTCAGTTGAATCACCAAGTCCACCGCGCCGATGTCGATGCCAAGCTCAAGCGACGCCGTCGCCACCAGCGCCTGAATTTCGCCCGCCTTCAGGCGCTGCTCCGCATCCAGGCGCAGCGCGCGCGACAGCGATCCATGGTGCGCAGCCACGTTCTCCTGGCCCAACCGTTCCGCCAAGGCACCGCACAGCCGCTCCACCATGCGCCGCGTGTTGACGAAGACCAGCGTCGAGCGGTGTTCACGGCAGAGCGCGGCGACGCGGTCGAAGACCTCAACCCACATCTTCGAATCGCACACGGAACCGAGTTCGGTAGAGGGTATCTCGATGGCCAGGTCAAGCGTCCGCCGCTGACCCACCTGGATGATAGTGGCGGGTCTGCATTTAGGTGGCACACCCGTCAGGAAGTCTGCAACCAGTTCAATAGGGTTCTGCGTGGCGGAAAGCCCTATTCGTTGCGGTGCACGGCTCATGCCGGTCAGCATCGCGCCTGGCGAGAGACGATTCTCGCCGGTGATCAACGCATCCAGGCGCTCCAGTGTCAGTGACAGGTGCGCACCTCGTTTGTCGTCTGCCATCGCATGAATTTCATCCACGATGACGGTGTGCACGCAGCGCAGATTCTCCCGCGCTTTGGCCGAGGTCAGCAGCAGGTACAGCGACTCCGGAGTAGTCACCAGCATGTGCGGCGGCTGCTTCAGCATGGCCGCGCGCTCCTTCGGCAGGGTGTCACCGGTACGCACACCGGTGCGGATGCCAGCGCACAGGTAGCCATGCTCCATGGCCAGCGAGAGTATCTCGCGGAGCGGCTCCTCCAAATTTTTCTGCACGTCGTTGCTCAGCGCCTTTAGTGGCGACACGTACACCACCTGCGTGTACGGCGGCAGCACGCCCGCAATCGCCTCCACCACCAGGCGATTAATCGCGACCAGAAAAGCCGCCAGCGTTTTTCCGCTGCCAGTGGGAGCGGAGATCAGCGTGGGCTCGCCGCGCAGGATGGCTGGCCAGCCCTCGACCTGCGGCTCGGTTGCTGTGCCAAACTTTTCCGTAAACCACTGCCGGACCACCGGGTGCGCCCACGCCAGCGCACCATCCCGCATGCTGCACGCGGGAGCCACGGTCGAAAGCGATGCAGCGGCAACCATGCTGGCATTTTAGCGCTCTTCGCTGCATCTTCGCCCATCCCGCACCGCAAATACCGGCTTCACGGTCAGGCTGGCTAACCTCCTCCTAGCGGGAGCGCTCCGACGCGATAAAGGACAACGCTCTTGAGCCCGGCTGAACATGGTTTGCCTGGTATGCAGCCGGACCAAACAATAATGAGAGAAAGGTGATACTCACTCCCGCATTTGCGCACGTCCTGTTGCTGCTCATCGTTGCAGTCAGCATTCTGCTGATGCTGATACGTCCGCGCGGTATCGCTGAGGTTTATTGGATCGGCAGCGGCGCACTTCTCCTGATTCTGCTGCGCCTGGTGCCTCTGAAGTTGGCGGGAAAGGCTGCCGCGGAAGGTTCCGATGTCTATCTGTTCCTCACCGGCATGATGCTGCTCTCTGAACTGGCACGGGAGCACGGCGTCTTCGACTGGCTCTCTTCCGCCGCAATCCGAAGCGCGAACGGATCCTGCACGCGGCTTTTCACGCTGGTCTACGGCATCGGAACCCTCGTCACAATCTTTATGTCCAACGACGCGACGGCGGTGGTTCTGACCCCGGCGATTCTGTCGGCGGTTCGGAAAGCGAAGGTGCAGCCGCTGCCATATCTCTTCGCATGTGCGTTGATCGCGAATGCGGCGTCGTTCGTTCTGCCCATCTCAAACCCGGCAAACCTGGTCGTGTTTCATGGCGGCGGTATGCCTTCTCTCGGGCGATGGTTGTTGTCCTTCGGTGCCCCATCCATCGCGTCGATCGCGGCCACGTATGCGGTCATGCGGCTTCTTTTCCGTAAGGATCTCCATGCGGAAGTCGAAGGGAAAGCCGAAGCGGAACCTCTTAACGGCGAAGGCAAGCTGGTCTTGGCTGGCCTGGGCGTCATGATCGCCGTTCTGCTTGTCGCCTCCACGCTCAAGAGGGATCTCGGTCTGCCCACCTGCCTTGCCGCTTTGGCCATTACAGCCGTTGTCTCGATCAAGTCGAAGTCGAACCCGCTGAAACTGGCGCAAGAGATCAGTTGGGGAACCCTCGCACTTGTCGCGGGCTTGTTCATCATCGTCGATGCGGTCGAGAGCATCGGCGCGCTCAAGCTGACGAGCGCTTGGCTCGCCTGGGCACAACATCTTCCGTCTGCGGCCGGGGCCATGGTGACCGGCTTTGCGGTCGCGGTCGCGAACAACGTTGTCAACAATCTACCGCTTGGCCTCATCGCAGGTGGCACGCTCCAGGCGGCTCACGCCAAAGGTCTCCTGGCTAATGCTGTTCTCATTGGCGTTGACCTGGGGCCAAACCTTTCCGTCACAGGCTCGCTCGCAACCATCCTCTGGTTGCTGGCCTTGCGCAAAGAGAAGTTGGATGTAAGTTTCTGGGACTTCCTCAAGGTGGGCGTGGTCGCAATGCCCATCTCGCTGCTCTGTTCCCTATCCGTGGCCATCCTTATCCAAGTGGTGGCACCGGCTCAATGATCTCGCCCCACTTTAAAAAGAGAATTCATACAAGCGGGTATTGAGGTACTCCTAACATGGCGTTCTGCGCGGCACCTGTCTTGTTGCCTTGGCTGCAAACGGCTATTGCAAGTTAGGACGCGCAACGAGAGCGAAGTCTCTGCAACTCATAGCTGACGTGGATGCACCAGCACGGTGGAGTTTCTGTTCCCGTGACTGGTCGAGACTGTGAGGACAGCGGTGGCAAACTTCAAGAAGTTGGGCTTCGTAGGCTTTGGCGCGATGGCGCGGAAGATGGCACCGCGTCTGCGGGATGCGGGCTACTCGATTGCCGTCTTTGATCCGGCTCACCAGGATGAGACCGTCGATGGCTTCCCGGTTTTGAAAAGCGCGGCAGATGTCGCGCGGCAGACCGAAGCCATCATCGTTTCGGTCCCGGCCGATGCAGCGCTTGAGCAGTCAGTTGAAGGACCGGACGGCGTCCTAAGTGGTGCACGGGAGGGATTGCTGCTGATCGACACCAGCACGGTGTCGCCTGACGCATCGAGAAAGCTTGCCGAACTCGCAGGGAAACACGGTGTGCGATTCGTCGAGGCACCTGTCTCAGGCAGCACGCCGGAAGCCGAGGCGGGGAAGCTCGTCGTGCTCGCGGCCGGCAAGAAGGAAGATGTTGCCTTTGCGGCTGCCATCTTCGAGGTGATCGGACACAAGACCATTTACGCCGGTCCCGCAGGCCAGGGCCTGGTGATGAAGCTCGTGATCAACGGCGTCATGGGTCTCTCAATTGCCGCCCTCGCGGAGGGCATAGGCTACGGCGTCAAGGCCGGGCTGGACAGAGAGACGCTGATCGATACGCTTCACGGGCTGCCGGTTGTTTCCGAGCACGATCATCCAAAGTTGGACATGGCTCGTAAGGGCGAGTATCCGGCTCGCTTCCCAGCCAGGCTGATGTCCAAGGACTTCGGGTTGTTGCTGGCCGACGCTGCAAAGCATGGCGTGCCGATGAGCACCATGGCTGCCGGAGCACAGATCTTCTCGCTCACCACAATCAAACACGCCAACGAGGACTACGCCGCCGCAATCGGCGCCGTGGAAGAACTCGTTCGCACATGAGGCTGGCGTGTGCAATCCATCGTGCCGGCCACACTTTTCTCAACTTATTCCTTCAACTTCATCAACCGCACATCTACAGGTGACCCTTTGACCACTGTTCGCGACGAAACTCACGACCTTATGCGCAAGCTCGGCCTTACCACTGTGTTTGGCAATCCGGGCTCCACCGAGGAAACCTTTCTGAAAGACTTTCCAAGTGACTTCAACTTCGTACTTGCGCTGCAGGAGGCCTCTGTTCTGGCGATTGCAGACGGTTTCGCGCAGGCAACACGGACGGTGGCATTTGTGAATGTGCATACCGCGCCGGGGTTGGGGAATACACTTGGCAATCTCGTTAACTCGCACATGTCGAAGACCCCGATGATCCTGACCACGGGCCAGCAGACCCGGGAGATGCTGTTAATGGAGCCGTGGCTTACCAACGTCGATGCTACCGAGTTTCCCAAGCCGCATGTGAAGTGGTCCTACCAGACTTCTCACGCCCAGGAGACCCCTGCGGCGTTTATGCGGGCGTTTGCCGTGGCCAGCCAGCCGCCGCAAGGCCCGGCCTATCTTTCACTGCCGCTGGACGACTGGGATCAGGAGTCTTCCGGGCCGGCAGTGGTGCGGACCGTGGCGACGCGCGTCGCGCCCGATCCTGCACGTCTATCCGACTTCGCCGGCCGCCTCAAGAGTGCCAAGAACCCCGCCCTTGTGATCGGGCCGGATGTGGACCGGGCAGACGCATGGCCGCAGGCGATTGCGCTTGCTGACAAGCTCGGTATCCCCGTCTTCGGACCTCCAGGGGGCGAACGTTGCGGCTTTCCCGAGAACCATCCTCAGTTCGCTGGAAATCTGAAGTTTGCCATCGGACCGCTCTCCGAACAGCTTACCGGCCACGATCTCGTGCTGGTGATCGGCGCGCCGGTCTTCCGGTATTACCCGTATGTGCCCGGCAAGTACCTGCCCGACGGGTGCCAGTTGCTGCAGATCACCGATGACCCGGAAGAGGCAGGGCGCTCGCCGGTTGGCGATAGCCTCGTCTCCAACGCCAAGCTCGCCTTGCAAGGTCTTCTGCCGCTGCTTGAGCAGTACCAGACCAAGTCCTATAAGCGCCCTGCGGAAACCGCGTCTCCCATTGACACCAGTTCCTCTCCCATGAGCGTGGATGCGTTCTATGCCGCCGTCAGCCGGGTTCGGCCAGACGATGCGGTCATCGTCGAAGAGTCCCCATCGAATCTGGCCACATTGCACAAGTACCTGCCCACCCGCAAGCCGCTCTCTTTCTTCACGATGGCTAGCGGCGGCCTTGGATGGGGGCTTCCTGGTGGCATCGGTGTTGCGCTCGGAGAACGTAAGACGGGCCGGAACAGGCCTGTCATCGACGTGGTCGGCGACGGCTCCTTCCAGTACTCCATCCAGTCGCTATGGACCGCCGCGCAGCAAAAAGCGCGGATTGTCATCCTCGTTCCCGTGAACGAGGAGTACGCGATCCTCAAGGCCTTCGCCAAGCAGGAAGACACCCCAGGCGTTCCAGCCCTTGACATCCCCGGCATCGACATCGCGGGTCTGGGCGCTGCCTACGGTTGCAAAACCAGCCGCGCCTCGACACCCGACGAGGTGAGCGATCAACTAAAGGCCGCCTTGGAACACGACGGCCCCACGGTGATCGCGGCGAAGATCAGCAACGCACTTCCGCCGCTTCTGTAGCGCACCGCCTGCTGGAGAAGGATCTTCTTAAACCCAACAACTCACCGCTGAGCACCATACTTCCCGGGAGAAAACTCCATGAGCAACGAGGTCTTCAATACTGTCAATCCTGCCACCGGCGAAACGATTGAGACGTTCCACGCCTTCAAGCCTGCTGAGACCGAAAGAGTTCTCAGCTGCGCTGAGGCAGCCTTTAAGAGCTTTCGTAAGACGTCCATCTATCACCGCGCCGACTTGTTTCGCGGACTGGCCGCATCGCTTCGTAAGAACAAGGACAGCCTCTCCAAAACCATCACGACCGAAATGGGAAAGATCTTCTCCGAGTCGCAAGCGGAAGTCGAGAAATGCGCGCTCGAAGCCGATTGGTATGCCGAAAACGGGCCGAACATGCTCGCCGATCAGCCCGCACCCACCGGCGGTGTTGAGGCTTACGTGTCCTTTCATCCGCTTGGCCCCATCCTCGGCATCATGCCGTGGAACTTTCCGCTATGGCAGGTCACGCGCTTCTGCATCCCAGCGCTGCTCTCGGGAAACGTCGTCCTCATCAAGCACTCTCCCAACACGCAACGAAGTTCGCTCGAGCTGGAGCAGGCGTTTGTCGAGGCCGGCTTCCCCGAGGGCGTATTTCAGAATCTGATCCTGCGCACAGACGACATCGTCAACGTCATCAACGACCACCGCGTCCAGGGCGCATCAGTCACTGGAAGTGTCCGCGCCGGCTCAGCCGTAGCGTCCGAGGCTGGCAAGGTCATTAAGAAAACCGTGATGGAGCTGGGCGGTTCCGACGCCTTCATCGTCCTCGAAGATGCTGACATTCCGAAAGCGGTTGCGGCCGGGATCAAGGGGCGGTTCGGCAACACAGGCCAGGTTTGCCTCGCAGCCAAGCGATTCCTCCTCATAGACAGCATCGCCGATGAGTTCGAGCGCCAGTTCGTGGAGGCCACAAAAGCGCTGCGGACGGGCGATCCCATGGACCCCAAGAGTCAGCTCGGCCCAATGGCGCGCGCCGACCTGCGCGATGGGTTGGACAAGCAGGTACAGCAAAGCGTTGCGGCCGGTGCAAAGGTGCTCTGCGGCGGCAAGCCCATCCCCGGCAAGGGTGCCTTCTATGAGCCGACCGTTCTTTCAGACGTCAAGCCGGGGATGCCTGCCTTCGATGATGAAACCTTTGGCCCAGTGGCCGCGCTTACCCGCGTCGCCGATGCCGACGCAGCCATTGAAGCAGCTAACAACAGCCAGTACGGCCTGAGCGGCAACCTTTGGACGAGGGACGTGGATCGTGCCCGCAAAATAGCCCGCGAGCTCGAAACCGGCGGCGTCTTCATAAACGGCAGCACGGCTTCCAACCCCCGAGTTCCCGTAGGCGGTATCAAGAACAGCGGGTATGGACGGGAACTTTCACATTTCGGTCCACAAACCTTCGTGAATGTGCAAACCGTCTGGATTGAGCGCAACTCCACCGAAGCGGACACCCACCCGAAGGCCTGATCAGAGCGGCGCTGTACATGTGAGGAGGGGGATCCATGACCATCATCAACGCCCTGCTGCCGGTGTTCGTTACTTTGCTTATTGGCTATCTGGCAGCATGGCGGCACGATGAAGACGGCAACACTGCCACGGCACTAAACAAGATCGTCATGACTTTTACCCTGCCCCTCAGCCTCTTTGCAGGTACGGTAACCATCTCGCGCCATGAACTTACGCAGAACCTCCCGCTGATGGCAGCGCTGTTCGTGGGTCTCATCCTTCCTTTCGCCGTCGTCTACGTAGTCGCACGCTACCTCTTCAAGCGCAAGCCAGGGGAGAGCACCTTGCAGGCTCTGGCGGTCTCGTTTCCGGCTGTGCCGTTCATAGGCCTGCCTGTCCTCGGTGCCATCTTTGGACCGCAGGCGACAACAATCACAGTTGCGATCAGCAGCTTAGCGGCCAACCTCATTCTTGTTCCTATCAGTATCGTGCTGCTTACACTGGCAGCTGGAAGCGGCGAAGGAACAAAGGCAGACGCAGGCAAAACGGCTCCGTCCTCGGCGGCCAAGAGCGGCAGCAACCAACAAGGAAAGGACAACAGCAACCAGCAGGAAAGGGGCACAAGTAAGCCTTCGATAGGAAGCATCATCCTTTCCGCGCTGGAAGAACCGGTCGTGTGGGCACCGATTCTGGCCGTCATCTTCGTGCTGATCGGGATCACCGTGCCCAAACCGCTCGTGACTTCCTTGCAGCTGTTGGGTGCGACGACCTCCGGGGTTTCGCTGTTTGCCAGCGGCATCATCCTCCGTGCGCAAAGGCCCACAATCTCAATGCCAATTGCGGTAAGCACTTTTGGAAGACTTGTGGTTGTTCCAGGGCTCGCGCTGGTTCTTCTTCCCCTTTGTGGAATCGCTGGGAAGATTCTAAGTGAGTCGGTTGTTGCGCTTTCAATGCCATGTGCGGTGATGCTGATTATTCTTGCGGTCAGATATCACATCGCCGAAAAGGAAAACGCCTCCGTCCTGCTTTACAGCTACATCTTTTCATCTGGCAGCATGGCGTTGGCGGTTCTACTCACCCGATGAGCGAGCCTGCACGTGTGCACGTTGGACCCCTGCCTGCCGGTAGATCGCGGGCAGGCTAATCCCAGCCCTCTGCGTCTTCCAAAGTGATGAAACCATCATGATCCGTGTCGTAGCGTCCGAACGAGTCGCGAAGCATGACAGGCGCTTCGTCCTTTGACAGCTTTCCGTCGCCGTCCGCATCAAAATCGGCTAGTATCTTCTTGAAGTTCTCCACCATCGCCCGCCGCTCATTTCCGCCGCCCACCTTAAGGTGCGCGAATGGGTCTGCGGCGTCGACCGGGGCCGCACCTGGCTGGCTCGACGGGAAGAAGTCAACCATGATGTTGCGCCCCGGGCCCAGCGTCGTTGGGCTATGAGGCGTATGCGGTGGAACCCTTACCACCGCCGGGGCCTTAAGGTGAAACGTTTCATTGCCGATTGCAAATGCGGCCTCGCCTTCGACCAGCACAAACATCTCCTCGACAGGATGCGTATGCATCGGCGGCCCGTGCCCCGGTCCCATCGAAGTGACCTGCACTGTGGAGCTGTCCCAGCCGTAATACCGGCCTTCCATCTCCACGAAGTAGTCCCCCGTCTTGATGTCCCAAAAATTAAAGCCGGACTGATTCTGGAGCACGAAGGGCAGACCCAGCTTATGCATATTGCCGGGCGTCACCTCGGTCTGCTTCGGCTTGCTCGGGGTGCCTGGCGCGCCAGGATGTTCCGTGTTTGTGACAGCTGCTGACATTGTGTTTGCTTTTCTCCCATACTGTTGACGTATCAACAGTATGGCCGGCAAGTGTTGACGTGTCAACCGTGCTCAGGTTACTTTTTTGCCATGACGATGCTGTCCACGCACGACCGGGACCTGTGGCGGAGTTTCCGGCGAAGCGCTGAGCTTACCGGTGCCGCCATTGAGCGGGACATGGCTCAGGCCACGGAGTTGTCAAGTGCCGATCATGGAATTCTCACAAGACTGGCGGAGGCCCACGGCAAAGCTGCCCGCCAACAGGAACTGTGCGAGTCCATGCGGTGGGACCGTACCCGGCTTTCCCATCACCTGACGCGGATGGAACGGCGCGGCCTGTTAAAGCGTTCAAAGCTTGCGCAAGGAGGCACTTCGGTGAGGATCACGGCGGAGGGGGATCGCGCACGCGGGGCCGCAGACACCGTTCACGCAGAAGCAGTCATGCGGTGTTTCATCTTGAAGCTGACCCTTGAGCAACGCAAACAGATCGCTTCGATCGCTGTCTCTTTGTCTGCGGGCTGCTGACTCACTTAGCCGGGAGCGCCGCGAGCCCGTCACCCAAACCACTTAGTTCTTCAGGAGTTAGTGCAGGGCCGGGACCTGAGAATTTAGCAACCATCTGCCGCTGACAGATCAATCAAAAAAGCTGAAGGATCCCGGCCATCCCGTCTGATAGGTTAGATTCCCCTCATACGGCGTCACTGTAACTTTCCCCTGCATGTTTACCACCATGTACAGCGATTGGGGCTTCTCGCCGGCGGCCCGCGCAAGAAACCAGTCTGCCACAAAGGTGAATGCCTCAGGTCCCATCTGACCGGACGAGCGCGAGTGCAGACCATGATTCTCGCCTTGGTACACCACCAGAGTCTTCGGTGCCCTCACAGCGTTCATATAGGCGTAGGTCTCCGCAACGTCGCTTAACTGGTCGTCTTCACCTGCACATACCAGATAGGGGCAGTGTATTCCGGCGATGAGTGCCTCATTGTTGATAGTCTTACAGTAGGCATCAAACGCAGCGTCGTCGTGGATGTTTGTCATGTACATCTGGCGCAGGCGGAAGGTTGGGCTCGCAGTATCCATGATGGAAAATCCACCTGGCTCAAAGCAGGTCATCAGGACGCCGCAAGCGGCGAAGCGTGGCTCTGATGCGGCAAGCAGAGATGCCCAGTAACTGCCATAGCTGTTTCCCATGACATAAATCTTGTCAGGGTCGACTTCTGCGCGTCCCTTGCAATAATCAAACACCGTAGGTGCCAGCTGCGGAAACGTCTTGTAGTCCCACCACACCTCACTGGTAAGTGCCTCGCCCTGACCAGGCACATCGATCGCCAGAACCGCGAAGCCGCGCGACAGAAGCGGATCATCTTCAAGAGCTACCACCATTTCCTTAAATCCGTCCATGCCTGCGGTATCAACCACGCAGGGGATGCGCTGACCCTCTTCGTAAGTAGGGGGAAGGTGAAGATAGGCACTTACCTGCTTGCCGGCGAACGGCAACTCCACTCTCTCCACGTGCCATGCCGCGATAGCAGCAAACTGGTCATAGCACTCGCGTTTCTTGCGGGCCAGCACCAGATTGAACTCAGTATTTGCGGTGATGGACCATTGCGCTGCACCATACATGATCGCGGCGATGAAGAAATGATTGCGCGCGGTTGCCTTGTGCTTCTGCTTAAGAGCTTCACGTGCCGCCAATTCCTGCCCGCGCGCAGCCTGGGCGAACACCCGAGACATGTCGTCATACTTCTTGATCTGTTGTTTCAGCCCTTGGAACTCCCCCGCTGCACTCGCCCCGCAGGCACCCGTGTAGTAGTTGATCCGGTCCTGGTCCCATTCTGGACCGGCGAGTTGGATCATCAGGTCCAGCAACCAGCGTTGTGCTCCGAGCCGTTTTGTCTCTTGCAAAACGTTGAGCGGCAAAGTAGGCATCATTCCTCCCTGATATTGAAGCTGCGACGGCAGCTTATGTGACGAAACTAGCGGCCTGTGTTAGTGCCCTGAGCCTGTCCCGTCCTCGTGGCAATCTGCGTCCTTCTGAAATAAGAGACCGTTCGCCCGGGCTACGTTGGTTGCATCAGGTGCAAAGCGCTTTTGCGTCTCGTGCGTTGCGGCACATTCGTGTCGTTGCCGGGTAGCTAACAAGAAGTTGACCCGGCAGATAGTCAGTCTGAGGCCGACTGTCCGGGGAGAATGCTTAGCTTAGAAAGTAAAGCTGCCGCTAGATACATTCAGCGTAATTGGAATATGTCCGATACTCAGGTGCCACTCATGGATGTCGTAGATGCTGAGGCCCATGGCTGTCATGGGTTCGGTTTTCATAAGACCCTCGGCTTCCTCAAGAGACCCCGCCCGCAAGATGATCAGGCCTAAGTCGGGACCCTCGTTGTTCGACGGAAACGGCCCCGAGGCAAACAGCCTTCCTTGCGCTTCCAAGCTCGTGAGGTACCTGATGTGCTCAGGCTTATGAGGTTTGGCTTCTGCTTGGCTGACGATGACCCTGGTGCGAACAGCATAGAGTTTTTGGGTGAGCGTGGGGACATAAGGAGGAGCGACTTTTTCACTTGGTGGCGGCATGTCAGATTCCTTTCGAGAAAATGCAGGAGAGTATTGGGCTATGCTAGATGGCATTGTGTTTCTCCTGCAGTGCACGTTGCCGTTGGATCCGTGGTTCACCACCGCAGACTAACCGGTCTTAGAATCTGCCTAGAGACCTCCGGCGGCGCACGCGATGAGAGCGATCAGGCCCCCTATGATCGCCAGGTTTGACCCGAGCAGTTGCATGCCCTGTGCCCGTCCCTTGTTCGTCACAATGTCCTGCACGGGAAGGGAGATTGTGGCAGCGAGGACGTACACGATCAGAAACCACGTGAGCGGAACCATGAAGAGCCCAAGTGCTTGAAGGACCACTCCTCCCACAATCTCCAGGACAACGGAGCCAAGCAGACCCACCTGCGGCAAAGGGATATGGTGATCCCGCATAACTCCAATGGTTTGCTGCCAGCTGCCGGCCTTGCCAATGGCGGACATCAGGAACATCAGCGCGACAAGGCATCGCGCCACGACGTACAGGGTGTGAGCATTCATCGTGTCCTTCTGGTAACGGTTTCGAATCAAAGGCACGGGTTCCCGCGATATCTCGAGTCGCCGGAAAGCTACTTTCGTATTCGATATAGTTCGACCAGACCTTAGCGCTTCCGTCTGCTCCATTCGCTACTTGGCTGCGGTTAAGTGTGTCAGGCATATCCCGTCCCACGTTTGTCTGTGTGTTTCTACTGGCGTCACCGCGCTCATGCCAATGACGCCGATGTTTTGCGACGCGAGATCGAAGTGCAGCTGTAAATAATCCCGTACCAGGATCGCCCTCTGCCGCGACCGCAACAGCATTTGTCCAGCCGTCCCTGCATCCGAATAACCTTCCACAATCAACGGGCTCGTATACAGGTTTGGAATCTTGCTTACTGCTTCGTCAATGGCCGCTCTGCCAGCTGCGGATAGCGTCTCTGTGCTGCCAGCCTTCTCCGCATCGCTCTTGTCTGGAGAGACCTTCGCCTCAAATAGCTGCGCAGCGGAGATCCACTCCCGGCTTTGCGCCTGCTTCTTCAGCAGCGTTCCGTCCCGGTACGACTCAACTGGCAGACGGTCAAGGCTGTTGTACCCTCTCTTCCTGAAGAAGCCCCTGAAGAAAAATTCGCTCTTCAGCGCTTCTGTATCATCCGCCAGGTTCCCCGTCGCTTCATTGATATTGGTCAGCGTCTGCTGCAGGTTGGTGCCTGCTCCCTCTCCAAATTGGTCTGGCGCAAACGCACTCTTTAGCATCGCGTTCATCTGTTGCGAGGCCTGGTCAATCTGCAGCGAAGCGCTCCTTGTGTTCTTCAGCGTATCGTCGATCTTCGCCACCAGTTGCCGTTGCTGCATTTCGCTGACCATGCCATTAACCTGCGCGGAAGCCGCATTCAGGCTGCCCGTAGCATCCCGCGCGTTCAGTACCGCCTGCTTCACGTTCGCGGCCGTCACCGGATCCGCCAGAAGAACGCCCGCGGCACCCTTTCCATGGCGTAGATCGCTGACCATCCCATTGCTGTTGTTCAACGTCGAAGTGGCGGCGTTGAGCGTGCCATCCAACCTGCCCTGCAGATCCGTGATCGTCGCACGGACCTGCGTGATGGCCCCGCCTGCCTGCGTCACCGTTCCGCTCACCTGCGTCAACAGCCCATTCGCCTGTTCCATCATCTTGCTGACCGCCAATGGCTCTTTGCCGGATAATGTCGTTCCGGAGCCCGCCTCTGGCGAACTCTCGCTGCCACCACCGATGAGCAGGAACTTATCTCCTACAAGGCCCTCCGTTTCAACGGACACAACGGAGTTGCCCCGGATCAAACCGCGAAGCCGGTCGTCGATCGTCATCTTGAGGCGGAACTTCTCTTTCGGCGACAAAGGAATGACCACCTCGGCCACCTCTCCGCCATCCATTCCATTGACACGGACCTTGGCACCCTTGCTGATTCCGTCCACGTTGGTGAAGTCCGTGAAGAACTCCGTGTGCCGCCGGAACGCCTTATGCTCGTTGCCTATCAAAAACAGGCCCGTGGCAAACAGCACGACAGCGACTGCCACAAGGATGCCAACCCACACATTGCGACTTTTCATTGCCCCGACTCCGAGATGAATTCATCCAAGTACTTGTCGTGACGTGCATCCAGATCCCCGGGCGTACCGATCGCCAGCAGCTTTCCCTTGTCAAGGACGGCGAATCGATCCCCTACTCTTCGGGCACCGTGAATGTCATGGGTCACGATCACCGTGGTGATGTGCTGTTCCGTCTTCACTTTCAGCAGAAGCTGGTCGATCTCAGAGGCGGTAATTCGATCGAGGCCGCTGCTTGGCTCATCCACCAGCAGGATCTCCGGCCGCAACACCAGCGCTCGTGCAAGCCCAGCGCGCTTCTGCATGCCCCCTGAAAGCTCTGCCGGCATCTTGTTCCTGTCGTTTTCCAGCCCAACCTGCTTCAACACTTCTTCGATCGCGTCATTGATCTCTGCCTGCGACCGGTGCTTGTCCTGCCGGTGCAGGGGCAGCGCCAGGTTGTCGTTCAACGAGAAGGAATCAAACAGCGCGGCGTTCTGGAAGAGAAACCCCATCTTTCGCCGTACCTCGGAAAGCCCTTTTTCTTCCAGCGAGGGCACGTTCTGACCCATCACCATGACGTTGCCGCCGTCCGGCTTCAATAAGCCGATCATCAGCCGCAGGGTGACGCTCTTTCCCGTACCACTGCGCCCCAGGATACAAAGCGCTTCCCCCGTTGCAATGTCGAACGAGAGTCCGTCCAGCACCGCACGGTCGCCAAATTTCTTGACGACATCTTCAAAGCGTATGGCTGGCGTTCCTTCCGCCTTCGCGTTGGTGTCCTCTGTCATATCGCCTGGTCCGGGAACAAAAAGAAGATGCACTTCAACAGAATCACGTCGGACAGAATCACAGCCAGCGAAGACACAACGACGCTGTTGGTCGACGCCCGCCTTACACCGTCTGAACCCTCGTCCGTCGTGTAGCCGAAGAAGCACGAGATCGTGCCAATTAAAAAGCCGAAGACAGCCGTCTTTAGCGTTGGCGGGATGAAGTTGGCCAAAGCTACACCATCAAACGCTCGCTTGAAGTACAGCTCCGCACTTAAATTTGCCGAAATGTGCTCGGAAATAAATCCGCCCAGTATCCCTGCAACATCCAGGAACACCGTCAGCAAAGGCAACATCAGCGTGCATGCGACGATACGGGTCACTACCAGGAACTTGAACGAATCGATAGACAGCGTCTCGATGGCGTCAATCTGGTCTGTTGCCCGCATATTTGCGAGCTCCGCACCCATCCCGGCGCCGACCCGTCCAGCCACAAGCAGGGCAGCAACCAGCGGACCGATCTCATTGAGGAACGCCATCGCCTGAAATGCTGGAATCTCCGCTCCGGCTCCGAACTGCACCAGCGTACTTCGTGTATGGAGGTCCATCACGATACCAAGCGCCAAGCCTGACGTCAGGATCAAGGACATAGACCCGACACCGACGTCATAGAATTGTTTCATCAGGTAGTCGAGTTCCAGCGGCGGCCGCAAGACATCCCGGAAGACCCGGAGGCCGAACAAGGAGACCGCGCCTAGAAACTCGAACAAACGCCTAATCATCGCTGAACCTAAGTCAACTAAAATGCAAAGCGCTAAGAACGATCTCCACCGCGCATGAAAATATCCTTGGCGGAGGTTCTCTCCACGGAGAGAGCTGCTACGTCACCCGTAGGTATAAAGCGTTTCAACGCCGCTTGTTCCGGCGCAGATAAGTCTTGCTTCGAACACTGGTTCGACGCAAAACGAGCACGTCAAACTGGTTCCGTCCGTTAAATCCATCTGCATCTCTATTCGGTCCAAGTCGTCTCGGTAGACGCGTATTCGTTTGATCGTCTTACCGCAAAGCTCTGGACACTCGACATACTCTTCGGGCATGGCGCCCCCATTTCTGGCTCGTCAGCATCGCCTGGCGCTTGTCAATATCGACGTAGAGAAACATGGAATCCGTTGCCCACGTCCACCCTGTAGCTCTCCTTCATCAGCCCTGCCGTTGGCCGGCCAAACGAACACGCCTGATACAGGTCGAACACTTGCATAGTTAGCACGCCCGAGTGGCGACTATACGCGTTGTCGCAAGCACAGGCACAAGAACGATGATGGCGTCAGCTTACCTTGAGATGTGTTGCACACGCTGCAAATACAGATCGCTCTCGATGTATGGGCACATGGTTTATTGACTGTTAGCTGTGAGGTGGGCAAGTGTTACGGGACGCCAAAGGACCGGCCCGCGCGTACAATGTAAGCGATCTTTGTTTGCAGCGCATGCAAGTAGCCCGGGATGTAAGCTGACCATCTCAGCCCGTGCGTGCGCCTTCGTAACACGGCATACGGGCGGTGACGACATGCGCACAGGTTGCGACAAAGGAAATTCGGAGCTGTCGATGAGCCGAGACAGACGCGGCCATCACACACCAGGTTCGATGAGACGGACATGGACCAAGAGCATCGAGCAAATGCGTGGGTGGCCCTTGTAGCTGGAAAGCAAGGGACCGAAAGGGCAAGCTGCAATCTGAGTGCCCTTGGCGTCGCCCTGTTCGCCTGTATGTTGTTGGTGTCCCAGTTGCGTGGGCAGGCCAGTGCTTCGGGTCCCCCTCCGCAGGTGACGAACGAAACGACGGCAGTTCCGCACACGCCGGTTCCCCAGATACCAGACGCGGGAACAACGGCGACGTACACGCTGCCGCAATTGATCGACATGGGCGAGCGAGCCAACCCGCAGACACGGACCGCCTGGGAGCGCACCCGGCAGGCTGCGGATGAACGAATCATTGCGCGCAGTCCGCTGTTTCCCACGATCTCATTGACAACAACTGCACTGCGCGGCGATCTTTTATTCGGCCTCCCCCCAAATATCTCGTCGCAGGGCGTGGTGAAGATAAACAGCACCATTGTGACGCCGGCCGTGAAGCTTACTTGGACGCCCATTGATTTCGGAGGAAACCTGGCCACCTACCGGTCCGCCAAGGACACGGAAGCCGCCACGGGCGAGGCTGCGACCGCGACGGAGCAGCAAGTAGCGCTGACGATCTCCCAAGACTACTACGCAGTAATAGCTGCCAAGGACTCTCTACAATCGGCGGAGGCAAGCTACGCTGCAGCAAAGTTACAGCAGGCCTCTACCGATCTGGCTTACGCGCAAGGCCTTGTGTCGGTGATCAAGCGAGACCAGGCGAAAGCGCAGACGATGTCCGCCTACGCCAGCCTGGTCAGCGCAAAGGCGAAGCTGCAACAGGCGAAGATTGCCCTGGCCGCGGAAGTAAACCTGAAGGCGCGCCAGGCCTTTGACGTTCCTCCTTTGGGAGGCGAAATCGACACCCGGTGGGTGAACGCATCGGTGGACGACCTGGTCAAGACTGCTACGGAGAAGCGTCCGGAACTGCGCGAGGCAGTGGATCAGATCCATGCCGCTCAGCAGCGCGAGAAGAGCGCACGCGCTAATCTGTTCCCCAAGGTGTCGGTCAACGCGGAAGAGCAGTACACCCATAGCACCAGTTCCACTCCCACTTCAAATAACGCACTGGCGGCGGCCAGCACGCCGGACGTGAACGGTCCCACCTATGTTGTGGCGGCCAACCTGAACTGGGAGGTGTTCACAGCAGGAGCGAACCGGGCCCGCGTGCGCGCTGCCGCGTCACAGGTCCGCCAGTCGCAGATTCAACTGGATCAGCTCACGCTGGATGTGCAGCAACAGGTGTGGCAAAGCTACACAGACGTCGAAGCCGCGCTCGATGAGCAGCAGGCTGCTGAGGAGGCGCTCCTGGCGTCTCGGGAATACTTCGATTCGGAAAAAATCGCGACGGCCAATCATCTGAGCGATGACGTTTCACTCGCATCGGCGCAGGCCTCGCTTGTGCAAGCCAAAAGCGCGCTTACCAGCGCACGTGCGCACACCTTGCAACTGGCTGCCAAGCTTGCCTACAGCACCGGACAGTTGCTATCGTTCGGCCCCATGATTCCGCGTTCCGCAGGAGGAAACCCTTGAAGCATCTACTGAAACGCGTAAGGTGTTCCTCCCTTGTGGGAGGCATTGCACTTGCGTCGTGCACTTGTCTCACTGGATGCGGCGGATCGCACGTCGTTGACGTACTCGGTTCGTACTTTCCTGTGTGGCTGTTGTGCATGATCGTCGGCGTTGCGGCCGCGTTCGGTTCCCGTGCTCTTTTCCTACGGTTCAAGATAGAGCCCTATGTTGGGCCCCTGCCAGTGATCTATCTTTGCGTGGTGGTCGCGGTGTCGTGCCTGATCTGGCTTCTTATTTCATAGAAAGGAGAAGAACCGTGGACGAAGATAAGTACGTGAACAAGTTGGCGGGCGACCACCCAGAAGATCCGGCAGCAAGGAAGCGGCGCCTGATTGGACGCGTGGTGGGAGCACTCATTGTGATCGTCACGATCGTGATCGTCATCCTTACTTGGATTCGTATGACCTACAATCCCCGCACCCAGGATGGCAGTCTGGGCGCGCATTACATTGGCATGGCACCCGAAGTGGAAGGACGCATCATCGCTCTTGATGTGCACGACAACCAATGCGTGCAGCCCGGGCAACTGCTCGTCGAAATCGATCCACGGCAGTATCAGGATTCCTTGGAATCCGCGCTTTCCAATCAAGCCAAGCTTGAAGAAGAAATTGTGCAGGAGAAACGGTCGATCCGTGCCTCCATCGACCAGGTGCAGGAGACAAAGGGCACCGTGGAGAACAGCCGCCTGAATGTGCTCAAGAGTGTGGACGCAGCACGGCAGGCTGCCGATCAGGTGACACAGGCGCGTGCCTCGCTGGGCGCGGCGCAACAAAATCTCTTGCTGGCCGACCTCACGTTGGAGCGCAACCGTCCGCTTGCCGCGCACGATTACATCTCCAAAGAGGACTTTAACAAGCTGGAAACAAGCCGCAAGAATGCGGCCGAGTCCGTTCGCAGCGCGGAGGCCCAGGTGCGTGCAAGCGAAGCCAACCAAAACAGCGCCGCCACCACGGAGGCCCAGAGTGCAGTTGGCGTAAACCAATCCGTCGACGAGTTGCGCAAATCCAGGAACGAAATCCCGGTGCTGGGCACCCTGGTCTCACAGCGGCCCGCGTATCAGGCGTCTGTGGATCTGGCGCGGCTCAACCTGGGTTGGACAAAGGTTTACGCCCCGTTCAGCGGCTGCATTACCTCCATGAATATAGCCCAGGGCGAGTACGCTAAACCGGGCACGGCGATGTTCACTCTCATCGACGAAAACTCCTGGTACGTAAAGGCGGATTACGGAGAGGAGCAGCTCCGGTTCGTTCGTCCAGGCATGCGGGCGGACGTTGTTCTGATGACGGACCCGCATCACACCTTGCCCGGTGTTGTGGAAAGCATCAGCACCGGCGTCACCTCGTCCGATTCTTCCTCCGTTGGTGGCATTCCCGGTACGCCTGGCAGCTTGCCCACCGTAGAGCGGTCGCTGGATTGGGTTCGTCTGGCCGCGCGGTATCCCGTGCGCATCCATTTCCAGCCGCGGGATCCGTCGCTGCTGCTTATTGGCACAACGGCCGAGGTTTCCGTGCACGACCGGTAACTACGAAGACTTTTTCCGAGACATCACATGGCTACCAGTACGGTACAGCTCGGCGAGCTATCGGCCTCGCAGGATCGCCTGCATAGGCTGCTGAACTTTTTCCGCGAAGAGTTGAAGCCCTCCCCGGGCCGCTATGCAATGCTGTTTCGTCTCGTCGCTACGGTCCTGCTTGCCCTTTGGATCGATATGGCCTTCGGCCTCCGAGACATAGGCATCGGTCTGTATATTCCATTCTTTCTCATGCAGGGAAGCGTGAAAAAGAATGCCATGACACTGTTGATGCTTGTAGGAACATGCGCACTGAGTGTGATGTACATGCTGTTTGTCATGGACGTGCTGAGTGGATCGCCGGCTGCCCGGTTCGTCGCGCAAACGCTGATCACGCTCGTGGGTGTGTACCTGATCCAGGCAGCGCAAATCTCGCAGCCATGGCTCGTGCTCGCGTTATTCGGCGCGAACTTCGTGCGCTCATGGGACTCCACCAGCCCGGCAAACGTTACCGTCTCTGGGAATCTTAGTTTCGTTCTGACGATTGTGGTCGGGGCCTCGAGCGCCGTCTTTGTGCAATATGTCATCACGCTCAAGCGCCCGCTTCAACAGTTGCAGGACAGTTTGGCTGCTTCTCTTGAGGCGGTCATCGGAACGCTCGCCGCGCATACGGATCAGCGATCGCCGAAGGATGGCCAGAAGCAGCTCCAGAAGCTCTCTTTGCTCGGTGGATCTGAGTCCAAGGCGCTATTAGCGGACGCAGAAAAGAGGAACGATCGCATACAGGCGGTTCACGCCCGGCTAAGCGGAGCTATCGGCACGATAGTCGTTCTGGTAGATCAAGCATTGTATTTCTCTTTACTCGGCGGCCAATTTTCCACCGCCGTGGAGGAACGGGCGCTCCGAACGATGGAGGCACAGCTCCGCGATCTGCAGAATGTTATCCGTAGGGGAGGACCATCGGGTGTCTTTTCTTATCCCGGCAACGAACAGCTATCTGAGCCAGTAGCGGCTTTGGCGGGGACCGTCCAGGCCCTTGCGGAGGTTCTGCGCGGAGATCGTGTGCTCCCGGAGGGGCACGAGGAAAAAGGTAAGAGTGGTTTTCTGAAACCGGGGGCTTTGAAGAACAAAGATAACCTGATCAGCGCATTCAAAACCACGCTCGCAGCGACCCTCTGCTACGCCGTGTACACCGGGGTGGACTGGCCGCAGATAAGCGCCAGCGTCACCACATGCATCATCACCACAGAGGATTCGCTGGGCATGGAGCGCCAGAAGCAGGTGCTTCGTCTAATAGGCGATTCGCTTGCCGGCATTTGCGCAATCGGCGCGATCTGCTTCCTGCTGCCGCACGTTACAAGCATTGCGGGCCTCACAGTGATCGTGGCCGTCATGACGCTTGTTGGGGGGTATGTGTACCTGGGCAGCTACAGGCTTTCATACGCCGGGCGCCAGCTTTCCTACTGCTTTTTTTTAGCAACCCTTACAGGTACGAGTACCCCCAACACACTTACTGAGGCGCGAGATCGCGTTGTTGCTGTCATGCTGGGCGTTTGTATGATGTGGCTTATCTCCGGCCAGATCAAGCCGGTGCGCACAAGCACCAAGATGCGCGAGGCTGTAGTTGGCGCTGTGGGCGCTCTGGAGAAGATCTGCCCTCTGCGAACCGCTTCTTGCAGTTCGGAACATAAGTTGAAGGAGCTGAGCAAGATACGCGCCTCTTTCGGTAAAGCCCTGCGGATGTTGCAGATGAATACAGAACTGCGAGCATTTGAGACGACCCTCGCGGAGGCCAGTCACAAGCGCCGGCTGCCCATCATCCAGCAGATCACGCAATTGCTCCTGCAGGTCTTCTTACACGACATTACCGCCGTTGAAGGAGACATCCTGGGCCTCGACACAATGAAGAAGCGAGAGTGTTCTCCAGAAGCAAGCATGCGCAAGTTAGAGGCCCTGTCAAAGACGCTTGCCAAACCCATGGGGCCACCAGTCTCCAATAAGTCCGGGGAAGACGATGCTCTGCTGGACCAGGTACGAAGCGCCCTTCAGGAAGCCTTAGCCGTCTAGGTATCCCTTATGAAGCGCTCCCGGGCGATGTCCAGGGTCTACAGGCTCTCCACCCACGCATGGACCGGTACCACACTTGCCGAACGCGGAAAGAGATTAGTCATAAGTTCCTGGTGAAGACCCGGCTTCGGGTCTGCGCACGCATCGGCCAAAATAGTCAAGCCATAATCCTCATCCGCGGCAAGGCAGAAAGTAGAAAGTATAACGCCGCTTGTGGATACGCCGGCCATCACCAGGTGTGTTACGTCCTTAGACCGCAGGATGACCTTAAGAGCATTGCCGCTGAATGCGCTGAAGCGGTCTTTCGTAACAACAATCTCGTTGGGATGAGGCTCGAATGCGGGAATGAGGTGACTCGCGCCAGGCGGCAACATGTTCTTTGCCTTATACGTAGCGAACGCCTGATTGCGAGGTGAAATGTCTGTATAGCCGGGCTGGAACTCCACTCTGCTGAATATAACCAGTATGCCAGCCTTACGTGCTGCCTCAAGCGCAGCTGCCGCGCGCGTAATAGCCTCTTTCGCATAAGGCTGGTCTCCAATCCCCACTTGAAAGTCGCAGATCATGAGGGCACTGTTATCGATTGCAGGCATCTTATGGTTCTCCTTCTTGGTATGAAAGAATTGTTTATTAGAATAAGCCGCAGCTCCGGCGCCTGCGACAGTCACTACCAGGAACTGGCGCCGCGTCACACAGTCACCTGTAGCAGAGTTAAATTCGAAGCAGCAGGCGGTAAACACGGCTTACTTATTCCTGCTTCACCTTGAGACTCCATGAACGGCGGCGCTCTTTCGCAGATTTAGACCTGTAGTGACGTGTTCAGAGCGACGCCTACCGTCCGCAGCTTCGCGATAAGGTCCGATGGATGAACGGGCTTCGCCATGATTTCAAAATGGTACCCTTGCTCCCGGGCGTGATGGAGCAAATCCGCTGTCGCGGCCTGACCGGAAAAGAGCAGTATCTTGCAGTTCGGACGTTGCGTTCGAAACGCGATAGCAGTCTCGATCCCGCTCATTCCGGTCATCACAACATCACTGATAACCACATCCGGTTGAAAGCTGCCCATAGCCTCCACTGCGGCCTCTCCGCTGTAAGCCGCGCGAGCTTCAAAGCCGGAGATGTTGAGAATGAGCGACAACGTGTTGGCGATAGTATGTTCATCGTCTACGACAAGGACTTTGGTCTTGGCCGCATCCTCATCTTTGAGTGTGATTGTCTGTTGTGGATGAAGGGTCGCGTCGAATATTGCGTCTCCGCCGATGAACCTGTCCGCAGCGCCAACCACGCTAAGAGGTAAGCCCATGTAGGAGCTGTGCCCCGTGCTTGCTTCGATCACTGAATTCATTCTGTCCTCCTGGCAACCTGCGCATGACGACTGGCTTTGAAAGAAACGACCGGAAAACGGGCTTTGCAAATACATGTGCCTTGATGGCGCAATATCCACTTCACGACAACCTTCGCTTGAAGAAGGTACCTGTTAAGAATGCGCTAACCACCTACGGGAATCTACTGCTTCTGAAGCAAGGCAGACTTGCCTTGCATGCAAGTTCCCGGATCAGCGTGCGGCGGCTAGAAATACGCTCGCATCATGAGCGTCGCCTCTACCCGGAAAGCTGGATCATCGCGCCGCACAACCTTCAGCACTCTGCCGCCGGACTTACCAGTGCACCTGCACATGAGGTAGCGCATGGTGGCATTACCGTTAGGCCATCGCTTCGGCCCATCGTCGATCACTAGAGATCGTCAGCTCACTGGTGAGGTTCCAAGATGAGAACTTTAGTTCATGGTGGGGTCGATTAATCGAGCAGGCTTCGCTGGAACAGTATTGCCTTGGACCTGGCCCGCCAACGCTGCCCCTGTCGCGGAACTGTAAACAAAGAAGTCCTTAGGATCGTGGCCGTGGCATCTCGGATCCTTTGGGCCGCCAAGAATAGAGGCCAGCAGGTTCAGAAAAGCAGATTCTTTTGAGGAGGGTGCCAGCTGCCCGGTATACAAGGCACAAAACACGATGGGGTTTGGTTCCCAGTCCGGGAGCACATGTATCAATGCTGCTGTACTGACGTATTCTTGCGCGAGCCAGCGCGGCAGGATCGCGATCCCACTGGACCGAACGGCAAGCCGCGCCATCGAGGCAGGATCAGCTAACGTAATCCGGGGTACAATCTGGGCTGGCGCTTGTTCGTTCGGCCGCGTCAAATTCCAGGGGGAACGGTGATATGCATCCGTGATGCAGTCGTGCTGTTCGAGATCGAACGGGTGTTTCGGCTCGGAATGCGCAGCCAGGTAAGCTGGACTCGCGTACAGGCCCTGCCGTATGGATGGGAACAGCTTCAGCCGGTACCGTGATTCGCTGGGCATTCCGCCACGGAGAAAAATATCGTGCGGAGATTTGGGTTCTTGATTGTTTTCGGTGAAGAGACTGGTCTCTACACGCACCTTAGGAAATGACGTCAGAAAATTAGGCAGGATCTGACTTAATACTGCCTGAACAAACGTTATCGGTGCGGAAACATGCAGAATTCCTTCTGGTTCGGTCTTGCGCGCCAGAAGGACGTTGATTGCCGTCTGGTGTGCCTCCAGAACGGAATGGCAAGCGTGCATATACTCCTCTCCAACTTCAGTCAGCCGCAAACCGGTACTATCCCGGCGGATGAGCACGATCTGAGCCGTGGCTTCGATTCGTTTGAGGGCGCGGCTCACCGTAAACAGGGGCATCTTCAACTCCTCCGCCGCATGGGTGAGAGTTGGCGAAGACCCGATCGCGATGAAGATCCGCATGTCCTCAGGACGTAATTTAAGAGCAGCCTTGCTGGACCTAGTCGCTTTCATGGACCACCTTGACGAAAGACATTGAAGTTGGCGTTGCCAGGACGCTGATGGCGTCAGGAAAATAGGCAAGCTTCGACATCAAGTCTTGTCCAAGGAACGATGTTCGAGCGGTCGGAACATCCATGGCGGAGCGGTGACGAGGCATAGTTGAAGTCAACTTTGTTGCCAAGGTGGCGAGAATATCTAATTCTTAGTGGTTTTGAGTTGAAGGGTCAGTCCGGTCATGAACATTGACGCAATTTGACGCTTGCGGCGAGGCGTGTCGTCCTGTTCAACCTGGCCAGTGCTGAAGCATGCATCCTTGCCGACAGCAAACTCGCGGATCTGCCAACCTGCAGACTGCCCCGCTTTGCGGTGCGCCCAGCGAACACCGGCGCGACAGCACCACCTTCAATGCTTTGATGTTTTATGCCCGTTCGGAAGGTGCCGTTGGGAGGGCCTGCAACCCATTACAACTTCAGCATGGCTCACTGTAAGCGCCGGCGGAGATGCACGAAACGCATTAATCCAGTTCGTATTTCTGAATGATCTCGGGCATGCTGCCGCCCAATCTTATTAGACTCGCTTCGAACAACGGCTTGACGCAAAAGGAGCATGCAAGGCTGGTCCCGTCAGTAAGGTCGATCTGCATTTCTGTTCCTTCGTCCGTGCCTTTGTAAATACGAACCTTTTTGATCGTTTTACCCGCAATCTCATAACATTCAATATATTCGTCAGGCATGTACTCAGTCCTCCACTGTTGTGATTGCATGACGAGCTTTGCCCAGCGGAAGACGAGCAACCCCGCGGACACTTCAGAATACGCACCGGTGTCGTGAGCTGTGCCAGGAGCGGACTTTCTTTTTTGAAGCTACCATGAACGTGACCGCAGCAGTGTATCGCGTAAGGCAGAGCACACAAGAAAGCCCATACACACTGAAAAGCTCCAGGCGGGTTGACCGGATTTCGGCACCTCTTTCTCACCTTGCTAAATCAGCAACACCGAGAAAGCTTATACCCGGCAAGACTTGCAAGAATTGCAAACCAGCATCGCCCTGGATGTCACCGGACGTTTGAACCGAAACGGGGCGAGAGCACGTCACACAGGTACGCTTATTCAAACCGTCCCGCAGTCGATTGCGGTCTGCATCTCCTCATCAAGGGGCCACCCGGCCCGGGGATGTTGCCGGGTGCTATTCAGTTAGACGGCGTGCCAGAGCGCGCTTATCTCTGGCCGGGACCACATCCGCGGCAACTACCGTTTGCAATGCGGGCAAGCGGAATCAGCAGTAAGCTAGGCACACCCGTTACTTCTCGCGGCAGGGACATTCAATCCACGAGCATACGGTGCATAGCGGAAGAGTTGTTCCGGAAGCGCTTCATGTTAGAACGGTTGTGGATAGGACGTCCGTTCAATTTAGAACGGTTGTGGATAGGACGTCCGTTCAATTTGAAAGGGGTAGCCACAATGCAGATCGCGATGGTTGGATTAGGGAGAATGGGTGCGAACATGGTCCGCCGTCTCATCAGGGGCGGGCACACGTGTGTTGTCTTCGACCACAGTCCAGACGCGATAGAAGCCCTGGCGAAGGAGGGCGCTACCCCATCTTCGTCACTGAAAGAGATGGTAAGTAAACTGCAGACGCCCCGCGCAGTGTGGCTGATGGTTCCGGCGGGCGTCGTCGATCAGACCATCGCTGAACTCGCGCCGCTTCTGCAGGCAAAAGACATCATCATTGATGGCGGCAACTCGTATTATGTCGATGACATACGCCGGTCCAAAGCGCTTTCCGAAGCAGGCGTGATCTGGGTCGATGCAGGAACAAGCGGGGGTGTGCACGGTCTGGATCGCGGCTACTGTCTGATGATTGGCGGCCCAGATGAAGCTGTGCAGTTTCTTGACCCGGTCTTCAAGACGCTGGCTCCGGGGCTGGGTTCCGTGGAAAGAACCCCGGGACGACGGGACGCTGCGTCCACCACGGCGGAGGATGGCTATCTTCACTGCGGGCCCGCCGGTGCCGGGCACTTTGTCAAAATGGTGCATAACGGCATTGAGTACGGCATCATGGCTTCCTACGCCGAAGGTCTCAACATCCTGAAACACGCAAACGTCGGCAACACAAAAGAGACCTTTGATGCTGAAACGGCTCCCCTGCGCACCCCGGACCTCTACAAGTTCGATCTTCCAATCCCGGAGATTGCCGAGGTCTGGCGGCGTGGAAGCGTGATTGCATCCTGGCTGCTCGATCTGACGGCTGCCGCCCTGGTCGAATCTCCAGACCTTGAAGGCTACAGCGGGCGAGTCTCCGATTCTGGAGAAGGCCGGTGGACAACGATCGCGGCGATTGACGAAGGCGTTCCCGCGGCCGTATTGAGCGCCGCTCTGTTTTCACGTTTCACCTCGCAATCGAATGCGGTTTATGCAAACAAGCTCCTTTCCGCGATGCGTTACCAGTTCGGCGGCCATCACGAAAAGAAGGGATGAGCATCATGGATCGCCAATTACATGCCATTGGGCGAAGCGTGAAGTGGTAGAGCGAGCGGGTCTAAAAAAGCTGGCTCCAGCAGTGCGGTAAAAACCCAGGCGTGTGGCCTTCTTGGGGAGTACAGCGTGGAAAGTGGAACGTTCTCGCCCGCAATCAGTGAGGAACAACGGCTGGTGGAAGCTTCCAGCCGGCACGCAAACTGGCAGCGCTGGGGCACGTACTTGCCGGAGCGGCAATGGGGTACCGTGCGCGAGGACGACTCCGCTGACGGAAACCCATGGGAGTTCACCTACGACATGGCCCGCTACAAGGCCTATCGCTGGGGAGAAGACGGCCTGCTGGGATGGACGGACCGTGAATGCCGCTTATGCTTTTCCACCTCGTTGTGGAATGGCAAGGACACATGCCTGAAGGAGCGGCTCTTCGGGCTTTCAAACCCGCAGGGCAACCACGGCGAAGATGTAAAGGAGTTGTACTTCTACCTGGATGCAACGCCCACTCACTCCTATGCCAAGGGGCTCTATAAGTACCCTCAGGCGGCCTTCCCTTACGAAGAACTGCTAGCGGTAAACAAATCCCGCAGTTACAACGATCCCGAGTTCGAGCTGCTCGATACAAAGATCTTCGATGAATCCCGGTACTTCGACGTGGAGATCGAGTACGCGAAGCAGGCACCTGACGACATTCTGATTCGTCTGTCGATCACCAATCGGGGCCCGGAGCAGGCTGATCTCACGGTTGTTCCAACATTGCTCTTTCGCAACACATGGACCTTCCCCACTCCAGAGGACACAGGCAAGGAACCTCCCCTGTTGAGCCTTGCCGCCGATCATCGATCAATTCGCGCAGACCATGGCACGTTGGGTGAGTTCATCCTGACCCTGTTACCTGCCGAAGAGCGCGCGGCTGAGCGAATCGTCTTCACGAACAACGAAACTAACCTTGCCAAAACAGGGGGGGCCGAAGCAGGCCCGCACCGTCCCGCGAAAGATGCCTTCGATGACTTCGTTGTCAGAGGGGATAGTTCCGGCCTGCGTCCCGATGAGCGGGGAACAAAGGCCGCCTTCATTTCGCAGACGAAACTTGCCAGTGGAGCGTGCAGAACCATCCGCCTGCGGCTTGCCAGTGCCGCCGACATCGCCAAAGGCGCATTAACGTCAGTGGCCTTCGACCAAGTGATCCAGGCGAGAATCCGCGAGGCAGATGAGTTCTACAGGACACGCATCCCTGAAGATTTCACGGCGGAGGAGCGCCGGGTCGCCCGTCAGGCATACGCCGGTCTGCTCTGGAGTAAGCAGTTCTACTTTTATGTGGGCAGCGCCGCCACAATAGACCCCAGGCAACAAACCGCCCAGACCGAGCCGGAACGAAAGCGCAATGAGAAGTGGCCCAACCTCTTCTGCCGCGATGTGCTCTCCATGCCCGACAAGTGGGAATACCCATGGTTTGCCGCTTGGGATTCCGGCTTTCAGCTGGTCGCGCTGGCGCACATCGATCCCAACTTCGCGAAGCAACAAAGTCTCCTGTTTATGCGCGAGTGGTATATGCGCGCGGACGGGCAGCTGCCAGCATATGAGTATAAGTTCAGCGATGTAAATCCACCGGTGCACGCGTGGAGCGTGCTCTCCATCTACAGGAGAGATGCTAAGCAAAATCACGGAAAGGGCGACCTCGGCTTCCTGGAGCGCGCCTTTCAAAAACTCATGTTTAACTTCGCATGGTGGGTCAACCGGCTGGATCCTCAAGGGAACAATCTGTTCGGCGGCGGCTTTTTGGGCTTGGACAACGTCGGCATTCTTGACCGCTCCGCCTTACCGCCTGAGGCCAGACTAAGCCAGGCAGACGGCACGGCCTGGATGGGCTTCTTCTGTGCCACCATGCTGGCGATCGCTCTGGAACTGGCCGAACTCAATCCCGTGTACGAGGACGTTGCCACCAAGTTCTTCCATCATTATGTCGCCATCATTGATGCCTTCAACGGCTTCGCGGGCAAGGGGCTGTGGGATGAGGAGGAGGGTTTCTTTTTTGACCAGCTGATCTCCCCGGGCAAACCTCCTCAAACACTCGGACTGCGCTCGATCGTTGGCATCGTTCCCCTGTATGCCCTGTGTATCTTGCCCAAACACCAAGCCGAGAAGTTGCCGGAGATCATGGAGCGCATCCGCTGGTTTCAGGCCTATCGCCCAGATATTACCGAGTTGATCGGCAAGGCTCAAACCAGCGATCCCGCCTGGTCTGGCTCCTTCTTTGTCAGTCTGGTTCAACAACACCGGCTCGATCTGATAGCCAAACGATTATTTGACGATTCTGAATTTCTCTCCTCCTTTGGCATTCGTTCGCTTTCGAAGAGCTACGCCGCGGAACCCTACCAAATCGACATTGCCGGTCTTCACTACACGGTTCGCTACACTCCGGCAGAAGGCGACAGCGGCATGTTCGGTGGAAACAGCAACTGGCGTGGACCGGTGTGGTTCCCCGTCAATGTGCTCTTGGTTGAAGCGATGGAACGCTACGCTCTGCTGCTGGGCGATGACTACACGCTGGAATATCCGGCCGGCAGCGGGCAACAGAGATCACTCCGCTATATCGCCGCAGACCTCTCTCGCCGGCTGGTAAGCCTTTTTCTGCCGGATGCCAGCGGGCGGCGGCCTTGCCACGGCCAGGAGAAGCGGTACTCCCAGGCGGGACCGTGGAAGGACCTGCTTCTGTTCAACGAATACTTCTCCGGCGACGACGGGAGAGGCGTGGGCGCATCCCATCAAACCGGCTGGACAGGCATCGTCCCCCTCTGCATGGAGACGATGCACCGCTTGAGCAAGTCTGCCGGCGCATAACCCCGAAGAATGGTGCCGCAGTTCTTAGGAAGCGACCCGCCCAGCATGGCCCCGATCTGCGTTGGGTACAATGAATCTGAGCCTCTCCTATGTCTGACCACGCCACCCTTCAGCCGGAAGTCGATCTGTCGCAGCCTGTTGCCGACGGCTTTGTCCGCGTCACGTTCGAGCCGGAACATAAAACGGTCGAGTTTCCCTTTGGCACGCTGCCCTACGACGGCCACGGGCAGCCCATGAGCCTGCTGGATGTCGCTGAAAATTATGGCGTCTTCATGGATCACGCATGCGGCGGCGTATGCGCCTGCACCACGTGCCATGTGTACGTCAAAGCCGGAGCGAGTACCCTCAGCGATCCTGAAGACGACGAGCTGGACCGCATCGATCTGGCGGCGGGGCCGCAGACGAACTCGCGCCTTGGCTGCCAGGCCGTCATCCAGGAGCCGGGCACCTACGTCGTCGAGATTCCCGCATGGAACCGCAACTACGTGCAGGAAGGCAAGCCCGCAGCCGTGGTTGCCTCCGCCGGAAAGGGCTGACGATGCCGCGCGAGATCAACTGGACCGACACGGAGGAGATCGGCATTCAACTACAGGAACTGCACCCGGAGATGGACCCGCTCGCCGTCCGCTTCACGGACATGCACAAGCTCATCCTCGAAATCCCCGGCTTCACCGGCGACCCCGCCAAGTCCAACGAGGGCCTCCTCGAAGCCATCCAGATGGCTTGGCTCGAAGAGTACAACGACGCCAAGTAGCGTTAGAAATGTTTCACGTGAAACATTTTAGGAAACCGGACAAAAGACGATCACATCGCTTTCGTGCTGTGAACAGGACTGTTGATCGAAGTCTCGTTTAGCTGGGCGGCAGAAGTTGGAAAAGCTACGTTAGCGCTAACGTAAACACGCATTTCGACCGCTTATTCTGCCCTTTTACGTGCGTTTTGCGACATACCGCAGGCGTTAAATGCACACGTTTTCTGGCCTAGCTTTCGTTGGCTGGTTCCGCCGCTGCGGTTTCTGGCAGGCCCAGGGTTGGCAGGCAGCGATGAGGGCGTTGGTTTCGAGGGAGACGGTGATGACCTGGCCGATGAGGCGGAGTATGTACAGCGAGTTTCGATTTGGGTTGTTCTCCGTGCCGGGGTCGTCCTCGCGGTTGGGGTCGTTGACGATGCCCGAGCGCTTGTCCATGGTGACCTGGTACTGGTCGATGACCCACTCGAGGGCGGAACGGTTGCCGAGGCGGTAGTCATACACGCCGGGCGGGATGCCGCGCAGGGTCAGGACTCGTTAAAGCGCAGCAGGTACACTCTATGAGAGCGCGGGAGGACCGGTGAGTAAGTATAGGTTTCTGGAATTCTTTGCCGGCGGAGGGATGGCTCGTGCAGGACTTGGGTACAGATGGGAATGCGTACTTGCAAATGATTTAGATGTTAAGAAAGCAGCAGCGTACGTAGAGAATTGGGGTGGCGATCACTTCCACCTCGGAGACGTGTGGCACCTACCCGAGGAAAGTGTGCTGGCTGCTGCTGGGGCCGATCTAGCGTGGGCTTCGTTTCCCTGTCAGGATCTGTCTCTTGCAGGCAATCAAACGGGTTTGAAAGGAGCAAGATCTGGCGCGTTCTGGGGTTTTTGGAAGCAGATTATGAGGCTGCGTGACAAGACTGAGCACCCCAAGATCATAGTTATCGAAAATGTATACGGGGCGCTGACCTCGAACAACGGCCAAGACTTCCTAACCATAATCAATGCCCTTCGCCAAGCCGGATACAAATCAGGAGCGTTGATCATTGACGCAGTGCACTTCGTTCCACAATCGCGACCACGTCTCTTTATCATTGCAGTCCGAACCGAGTGCACGGTACCGAAAAAGCTGAGTCTTTCGGCCCCCTTGCCAGTTTGGACTCCACTCGGTCTAGCGACGCAAATACGTGAACTCGACTCCACGTCACGAAGCGATTGGATTTCTTGGCGGCTGCCATTACCCCCCAGACGCCAACAGAGGTTTGCTGACCTCATCGAAACCGACCCCAGTGGAGTAACCTGGCACACTTTTCAGCAGACAGACGCACTGCTCAAGATGATGTCCCCAATACACAGAAACAAAGTGCGCGCCGCAGGTCTCGCTGGACGCCGAGTTGTGGGCACACTGTATAAGCGAACGCGTGTTCTTGCGGCAGGGCGAGTGCAAAGGGCCGAAGTCCGGTTCGACGATGTTGCTGGATGCCTTAGGACGCCGGGCGGCGGTTCGAGCAGGCAAACATTGATCGTGGTCGATGGTCCGTCGATCAGATCGAGACTGCTGAGCCCTCGAGAGGCAGCTAGGTTAATGGGACTCGCCGAAAGCTACAAACTCCCTAACAATTACAATGAGGCGTATCAGTTAGCCGGAGATGGCGTGGTAGTTCCTATTGTTCGGCATCTAGCCGAATACATCTTGGAGCCCATACTCGAAGCTCAGCAGAACTCGGATCGAAAGTTTGCGTAGAGATGGCAACCGACTTCGTATTTCGGAGCAAGGCCGTCGCTCAGCTGAGTACCTCTAAAGGCGTTTACGTCTTGTGCGATCTGGACGCAATACCGCTCTATGTCGGCCAATCACGCGATAGCATTCGTGGAAGAGTGAGGCGGCATCTGACGTCAGCTCGGTCAGACATTATTGCGAACCGACAGCTTGATCTCTGGGAAGTTGCTTACGTCTGGACTTACCCACTTACAAGCGCTTCCGAAATCGGTCCACTCGAGGCGTTGCTATTCCATCACTTCAATCCTCAATCACAGTTAATCAACGGCTCAGTACCACCTACTCCGCCCACTGTCACGGATGTTCCGCTTCCTGCCCAGAAGGTTCAGGTGATGACAGATGAGGAAATCAAAGGACGCAAAGAATCGCCGCACCGCTTGCCTCGTCAGGCGAGTCACTACGCTGAATTGGTCGGACATTTTCTGGAAGTAAAGCAATCAAAACAGATCGCTAGGGCGATGTCGGCACACTTTCAGCGTCTTGCGCGCTACCATCAGGATCTTCTCGGCATAGCTGCACACGCGGAAAGCGACGCAAGCGACGACTGATCGGCGCAAGTTGATGCTGACGCGGCAGAGTTCGGCGAAGGCTGCGAAGCGCTCGCGGAAGTTGGGGTTGGTCTTCTGTTCCTTGTCGAGGAGATCGTTGATGCCGCCCGCGATGCTGGGAATCTCTTCACCGAACCTCTTGATGACTTGCGGCCAGTCCACGCCTGGAACAAGCTGGTGGTCGAAGAAGAGCTGCAGCACCTCGACGAGGTTTCCGGCCGTGGTCAGAGGCTTGTCAAAGGCGATGCGGCTGTTCTGGTAGAGGATGGCGCGGTCTGGCGACTGGAAGAGCGTGTTGGTGAGCGGGTAGCCACGTTCGACCTTGCTGCGAATTTCTTTTTGGAGGTCGTCGGCGGTGTCCTTTGCCTCCCAGATGCCGTGCTGCAGTGTCAGGTCGTCGATCAGCGCACCGTCTGCGCGGAGCGGCTGCTTCTTCGTGCCTTTGAACTGGAACTCTCCACCAGATGCCAGCCGTATGGGCTGCAGGCGCGTTTGAGCAGGTCGGCGAAGGCGGAGCGGGTGTTGCCCTCTGTCGTATGCCCGTGCTTCTGGAACGTGTCGAGAGCGGCGAAGTATGCCTTGACGTAAGTGGAGTTAGGCTTCAGGGCAAAGATGCTCATTGCGGGTTGATGTCAGGCTACATGAGCCCGTTTAGCGCGTACCTTCGGGGCGCTGTTTTGTATGTCAACTTGTACCCGGGGCGTTGCCCCAAGCCAGGGTAACGCGGGCCTTTCAGCCTGCTGATAGAAGCGGATGGCCGTGGTGATCGCGGAGCAGCAGTGCTTACTTCTTGGCGACGGCGCGGGTGCGGCCTACGGTGATGCCGCCGTCTACCAGGAGGGTTTGGCCGGTGATGTAGCGGGAGGCTTCGCTCGCGAGGAAGACGACCGCGCCGTCGAGGTCGTCCGGAGCGCCGGGGCGGTTGAGCGGGATGCGTTCTTTCAGGTACTCGACCCAGTTCTTGTCTTCGTACATGACCTTGTTCTGCTCGGTCTGGAACCAGCCGGGGGCGAGCGCGTTGACGGTAACGCCGTGCGGTCCCCAGTCGTCGGCCAGGCTCATGGTGAGCTGGCGGATGCCGCCGCGGCTGGCTCCGTAAGGCGCCAGGCCCGCGTAGCCGAAGACGCTGGTGACGGAGGCGATGTTGATGATGCGGCCATAGCCGCGGGCGGTCATGCCGCGTGCAACCGCCTGCGCAACAAAGAAGGTTCCGCGCAGGTTGGTGTCGAGCACGGTATTCCAGTCGTCCCAGGTGATGTCAAGCGCGGGTTTGCGGATGTTGCATCCCGCGTTGTTGACCAGGATGTCGACTTTGCCGTAGACCGTCTCCGCCTCCGCGCCAAAGGCGGCGATGCTGTCGCGGTCGCGGACGTCGAGCGGCAGCGCGTGTGCCTCGATGGCAAACCCCGCGAGTTCAGCGAGGAACGCATCGCAGTCACCTGCTTTGCGGCTGGTGATGATGAGCTTCGCTCCGGCAAGGCCCAGCGCGCGGGAGAAGTATTGGCCCAGGCCACGTGAGGCTCCGGTGATGATGGCCACCTGGCCGGTGAGATCGAAGAAGTTATGGCTCATGTGACCTCCGCAGCATTTCAGAAGCAGGTCAAGGGTGCTCCACCTTCGCGAAGCTAAGGTGGGCTGAAGGGGTAGAAACATTAAGTGGAACTAGTGGTCTCTAAACCCACCTTAACCGCTTCGCGGCGAAGGTGGGGCACCCGGGTGACTTGCCTCACCTGGTGTGACGACCACCTTCAAGAGGCCTGCCTCGCGCGCGTGGAGGCGCTTGAACCAGCTTGCGGCTTCGTCCAGCGACGACACGGCGGAGATGAGCGGCTTGACGGTGATGGCACCGCTGGCGAGCAGGCGGATGGCTTCCGGGTACTCGCCGGCGGAGGAGCATGAGCCTTGCAGGCGGACTTCGCGGGTGACGACGCGTTGCAGTGGCAGCGGGACTTCCCGCTGGATGTTGCCGATGAGCGTGACGGTGCCGCCGCGGCGGACGCAGTCGATGGAGGCCACGACAGTTTCGGCGCGGCCTACGGCTTCAAGGACCACGTCTACGCCGCGGCCGTTGGTGCGCCGAAGGACTTCATCTACCAGGGGCTGACCGGAGAGGTGCAGCGTGTCAGGGATACCGACCTCCTCGGCCATGCGGAGGCGCGCTTCGTCCACGTCGGCGATCATGACGGAGCGGCAGCCTGCCGCGCGTGCTGCCTGCGCGGTAAGGAGGCCGATCATGCCCGCGCCGATCACCAGCACGGACTCGCCCCCCTTCATCTTCGAGACGCGCACGCCGTGCAGAGCGACGGAGACGGCCTCCAGCATGGCGGCTTCTTCGAATGGGAAGTCTTCAGGCAGGCGGTAGAGAATGCGCGCGGGGACTGCGACCAGTTCGGCAAAGGCACCGTTGCGGCGGTAGTCGCCGCAGGAGACACCGAGCACCTGCCGGTTGTCGCACAGATTGACCTCGCCGCGCGCGCAGAACTCGCACGATCCGCAGTAGACGGTGGAATCGAAGGTGACGCGGTCGCCGGGCTTGTAGACCGTTACGTCTGCGCCAACGTGGTCGATGACGCCTGCGGCTTCGTGGCCCATAACGATGGGCGGGATGCGGCGTCCTGATCCGCCGTCGTAACCGTGGACATCGCTGCCGCAGATGCCGCAGGCCGCGACGCGGATCAGGACCTCGTCCGCGGCACAGGGCGGCTCCGGCATTTCGACCACCTGCAGATACTTGTAGTTCTCCAGCAATAGTGCCTTCATGGCGCTTCTCCAACCAGCAACAGCATATCGCCTGGGCTGCTGCACCGGTACGCTTCAGGTCTCTCTTGCTGCTCTTTAAAGAGACCTCGGCGGCTAAAGCCGCGCTCCTTCGGACGCATCTATGGCACGGCTGAAGCCGTGCCCTTCCGAACCAACAGCACGCAGTAAGTGTTTCAGAAGCAGCAGGACGTTGAGCAGTTCTCGCGAACGCATAGAGACGTTGTGCAAGTGCTCTTGAGCAATAGGCCTTGTAATAAGTGATCCGAAAGAAATCGCCCCTTATAAGTGCTTCGAAAGAATCAGGAGAGTTAGCAAGTGCTTTGTATGTCGCGCGTTGGGGCACTTTGTCGCGGGCTGAAACACTCCTGTTGCGGACCGGCACAGTGTACCGTTTTGGAGCATTGACCCTTGCCTAAGTGCCTTTTAACTTCGGGACATTAAGTGATGCAGCCAACAAGGTTGCACCCGGAGAAACACCATGTCCTTGATGAAGTTCTTCTCTCCCAGCCTGGTTCTCTCAGCCCTTGTGGTTGCAGGTTCCGCGCACGCCTCCACCGTCGCCATCACCTCGTCCACCACGACGCCTGAGCCCCTGAACAACCCCGTCGTGATTAACAGCGGCAACAGCACTGGCACCGCACCTCTTTCCGGCACCAGCGCTGGTGTTCACTACAGCGTGACCTACGCCGGCACGTCACCGGGTCTGGTGAATGGAAGCTCAAGTGGGAATTATGCAATTCCCGTGGCTGGCAGTTCTAACGGCAGCCCGACCTACCTGACCGGCGGCTATGGATCCGCGCAGACTACCAACATGGCCAACGCGGGATCGTACTTCTCCACCGGCACCGGCACCGTCACGTTCAGCTTCAGCACACCGGTCAACACCATTGAGCTGCTCTGGGGATCGATCGACAACTACAACACGTTGACTCTGGGCAACGGCGATGTCATCACCGGAACGCAGGCACAGCAGGCAACGGCTAACTTCGCCGGAAACGGCTACCAGGGTCCTGGTGGCAGCGCGTACATCGAGATCACCGACTCCAACGCCTTCAGCTCCTTCACCGCGAGCTCCACCAGCAACGCATTTGAGTTCACCGGCGTCGCGGCCACCGCTGTCACACCAGAGCCTTCAAGCCTGGTACTGCTTGGCACTGGCGTTCTGGGCGTTGCCGGTGCACTTCGCCGCCGCTTTCTCACCGCATAAGTCCTTGCGCTTTTTGGTGAAAGGCCGGCCCTTGTGGGCCGGCCTTTTTGTGCGTGCGGAATCACTGGCCATTGCGGATTGTTGATGAGGGTGCATGCAGGGAACAGCGTTCCGGCATGGCTGAAGCTATGCCCTTTCCGAACACAGTGCTTCCCGGCATCGCGTATGCTGCGCTTATGCCCCCTGCGCCAACACAGACACTTGCCGGCCTGACAGAACGCTTCGCCATCCGCGACCATGTCTCGTTCCATGAGGACGAGCCTGGCATGGTGCAGATGCGGATCGTCACGGAGGCAAGCGAAGCCACCATCTACCTGCAAGGCGCGCACCTGACGCGCTGGACGCCGCACCGGCAACGCCCGGTCCTGTACCTCTCGCCCAAGACGGCGCTGGCTCCCGGCAAGCCGATTCGCGGCGGCATTCCGGTACTCTTTCCCTGGTTTGGGCCGCGCTGGAATGCGGCGGAGTTCGATGCGGCGCATGGCACGCAAAGCCCTATGCACGGCTTTGCGCGGACAGCGGTGTGGACGGTGCAGCGGGTTCATCTCTCCCCGGACGGCCAGGTGCAGACCACGCTTTCACTCTCACCCAGCGACCTGTCGCGTTCGCTTGGGTATGACAACTTCACGGCGGCGATGGAGTTCCGCACCGGGCGCGCCCTTCATGCCGCATTGACGGTCACCAACCACGGCGCGGTGCCCATGGAGTTCGAGGAAGGGCTGCACAGCTACTTCGCTATCGACAGTGTCCCAGCGGCCAGCCTTGACGGCCTGCGTGGCAGCACCTACATCGACAAGCGCGATAACGGCATCCGCAAAGTGCAGCGCGAGAGCAGCTTCGTCTTCACCCGCGACGTCGATCAGGTGCACGTGCATACGGCCGAGCCGCTCGTCCTGCACGATCCCGCCGGTAAGCGTGCGATTCACATCACAAAGGAAGGCTCAGGGACGACTGTGATCTGGAATCCATGGAGCGTCCTCTCGCCCGGCCTGCACGACCTGCCAGAGGATGGCTGGTGCCATTTCATCTGCGTGGAAACGGTCAACGCTGCCGACGATCGCATCACCTTGGCTACGGGCGCATCGCATGGCATGGCCATGTCGGTTCACGTGGAGCCCGCCGCCTAGCTGCCAGGCCTTTGCCGTTTTGGCGTTAAGCTCATCTGGTGCGAACTCGTTGCCGTCCAGAGCGATGCAACGATCAAGGCAAGCGTCCAGCCATCAGCAGCTAAACCGCCACTGCGAAGGAGAAAACGCATGGATCAGCAAGCAGCCAAACTCGCCGCCGCGCAATACGCTTTGCGATTTGTGGAGCCGGGGATGACCGTCGGCCTTGGCTCGGGAACCACGGCCACGCTTTTTATCCAGCTGCTGGGCGAGCGCGTGCAACAGGGGTTCGACATACGCGGCATCGCCTCGTCCGCAGCCAGCGAAAAACTTGCGCGTTCACTCGGCATTCCGATTACAGACTTCGAACACCACTGCACGATCGACGTCGCCATTGATGGCGCGGATGAGGTGGGGCCCGGCATGGCGCTGATCAAGGGCGGCGGTGGCAAGCTCCTGCGGGAAAAGATTGTCGCGAGCGCGTCGCGGCGCTTCATCATCGTCGCGGACGAGAGTAAGCTGGTGTGGCAACTGGGTGCCTTTCCGCTCCCCGTGGAAGTGATTCCCATGGCAGTTCCGCTGGTGACGGCGCGGCTGCGTGATCTTGGCTTTACGCCCACGGTGCGGCAGAACAAGGATGGCGGCGGCAACTACATCACTGATGAGGGCAACCTGCTGCTGGACTGCGCTTCGGGAGGTATCGCCGACCCGGAAGAGACCGCTGCTGAGATCCGCTCCATTGTTGGCGTGGTGGAGCATGGCCTGTTTCTAGGCATGGCGGAACGCGCCTTGATCGCGGGCGAAAATGGTGTGCTCGAAGTCACAGCCGCGGACCTCCTGTGATCTCGCCCTTGCAGCCGGCACAGCCGTTGATCCTTGCGTCTGGGTCGCCACGCCGGCGAGATCTGCTGTTGCAGCTTGGCCTGCGTTTCACCGTCGTGACCGCGGGCGTCGACGAAACGCCGCTCCAGGGTGAGGACCGGATCAACTACACGCTGCGGCTGGCGGAGGCGAAGGCGCGCGCCGTGCTCGCACGGCATCCGGATGCCGTGGTGATCGGCGCAGATACCACCGTTGCCGTGGATGGCACGCTGCTTGGCAAGCCGCGCGACGCGGATGATGCCGCCCGCATGTTGCGCCTTCTCAGTGGCCGCGCGCATGAGGTGACAACCGGCGTCGCAATGCTGACCAGCACAAAGACGCTGACCGCCGCGGACACAACCCGTGTCTTCTTCAGCGTAATGACAGAAGCCGAAATCGCCGCCTATATCGCCACCGGCGAGCCGATGGACAAGGCCGGTGCGTACGCCATCCAGGGCCGCGCCGCGCAGTGGATCCCGCGCATCGAGGGCGACTTCAGCAACGTGGTGGGATTGCCGCTGGGCCGGCTCGGAAACATGCTCAATTCGCTACTCTGAAGTGCAGTGCTGGTATTCTTGGCACTCTCAAACCGGCGACCCCGAACTCTTGACGTAAAGGCTTGCACCCACGGCGGGCTTCACGCTGGGAGGAGTGCCGCCTTCATGTGAGTAGTTGCTTTCGCGACTTGACGGGTTTGAGCTTCCAGGTGAAGGGCGTAAGCAGATTGCCAGTTTCTGGCAATAACTGTACGTCGTGGCTGACCGCCAAACATCTGCTGACGCTTCGTTTCTACAGCTTGCTCCACGTCCTCTAAACCGGAAGGGCAGGGTCTCACCGACATGGGACGAAGTACCGTCATCACCAAAGCGAACACGCAGAGCGCAGGAAATGTCAAAGCGATGGCTATTGCAGAAAGACGGTTCCGGTTTACTGACCGGGCGATGACTGCGGCGCAGATGAAGCCGTAGAGCGCGTACATGGTGAGGATTTCAAGGAAGACACGCATCAATGGGCCTCAGCAGGCTTAGGAGCACCAAATCAACACAAACTCTACGCATAGTGTGACACAATTTGCAAGACAAACGTTAGCTGGCACGCATCAAGCTGGCTATCCAAAGCAACCATGGTGTAACAAGCCCAAGTTGGGCGATTAACGTGAATAGGAACAGAAATAGATGGTGGGCCAAAACGTGGGCAAGATTAGCATCCGTCTCGCTTTCTGCAATACGAGCGGCAAGTCTCCGGTATTTGAATTATCGGTCCTCCGCCTCGCCTCGATAGCATTGGCTGCTTGCCAACCCGTGAGGTTCAGTCTTGTGAACTGAGCGATCCAATGGATCGTCCCCGCGAGGAGAGCGTTCATGCCGAGAAGCAGGACCACGTTCGTGTGAGGATGCCTGCTCTGGCGAAGAAGCTGTTGGAACACGCCGCTATCACCCGAAACACTGCTGAGAACCAGGCCCATTGTGACGTAAGAAAGATCTTCTGGTATGGCCAGAAGAGCGTCTCGTTCGGCGTTACGATCCCGGCTGACGCGAAGCATGAGCAGCTTGAGCGGAACAATCAGGAGAGCTACGCTGAAGATCAGGTTCTGGTGTATGAAGCCGCTAATCGTGTCGAGGAGCCACATCGGAGTACTGCAATGTTAAACGGAACGTGAGCAGCGTTCCTCAGCGGAGACCCCAATGAAGGCAAGCGGTTAGACGCTCGCGATCATGGCGGCCAGCAGCGCTGTTCGTGGAACCCACTGGTCCAGCAGAATGGACTCATGGGCGGCGTGCGCGCCTTCGCCGACGGCTCCCATGCCGTCCAGCGTGGGCACTCCAAGCGCGGCGGTAAAGTTGCCGTCTGACCCGCCGCCAGTTGCGGCTTCATCAAGGGTGAAGCCAAGCCGGGCAGCCAGTGCGCGGGCTTGCTCAAACAGCCGCGCCGTACCTGCGCTGCGTTCCATTGGCGGACGATTGATGCCGCCCGTGACGCGCAACGAGCACGCCGGATCAAGAACACGCAGCGAGTGAAACAGGGCTTCCACGCGGTCCGCATCGGATGCCCGTGCGATGCGGACGTCCACCTCCGCCCACGCCTGCGCGGGCACCACGTTAGAGCGTGAGCCCCCGCCAATCACACCAGGGTTTACAGTCAAGCCGCTTGGCAGATCCGTGAAGGCAGCAACCTGACCGAGCAGCCGCGCCAGCTCCAGCACGGCGGAGTGTCCACGCTGGAAGTCGACGCCGGCATGGGCCGCGACGCCGCTCACATCCAGACGGTACTGGCCGACCCCCTTGCGCGACGTCTTGTATGCGGCGTTATCATCGCTGCCGGGCAGGCCCTGCGCCGGCTCCAGCACAAACACCGCCTCGCACTCCCGCGCCAGCCGCTCTGTGTGCCGGCGCGACACTGGGCTTCCGACCTCCTCATCCGGATTCAGGAGCAACACCACCGGCCGCGACAGGCTGCGGCCGCCGCACGCCTGCACCGCTTCAACCGCTGCAAGTGCCATCACCACCCCGGCCTTCATGTCCAGGACGCCAGGGCCCCACAGGCGTTGCCGCCCCTCATCATCCGGTGCTTGGCGCAAAGGCATGGTGGCGAGCGTTCCGGCAGGCCAGACAGTATCCAGATGGCCCAGCAGCAGCAGCGGCGCTCTCCCGGCCTCGGGAGCGTCGAAGCGGACTTCGGTGACATCGCCATATCCTTGCTGGGGATACCGCACCGTGCGCGCACCCAGGCCAGCCGCCCATCCTTCGACCAGGCTTATCGCGCGGTTAACCGCTGCGGCGTCCTCCGTAGGGGACTCGCACAGCACCAGCTCGCGAAGGCCCGCCTGCCAGCCGGTGGCGCTGTTCGCCACGTATTCGCCTAAAGTGCTTACTTTCATCTGCATGGCTGATTGTAAGGGGGTTATCAGACGTGGCACAGCCACGCCACCATGTGGCAAATCCGCCACAACATGCACGGTCACACTCTAGTAATCTTGCCGCTGTTCGTCGCAACGCAGGGACACGCGTTGTGAAAACGGGAGCGGGTGCCATTGGGAAAACATGCGCACACAGAGTGCACGTTGCAGGATGCTGTACGGTTTGCAGGTGTAGGTCTGCACTCCGGAGCGCCGGTCACGATGCGGCTGGTTCCCGCGCCCGCCGGTTCCGGCATCGTCTTCCGCCGTACGGACCTGGACAACTTTGAAATTCCTGCCAACGGACGCAACGTCGCCCGTGTCTCCTACGCGACCTCGCTCATGCGCCAGGGCGTACTGATCTCCACCACGGAACACCTGCTGAGCGCGCTGATCGGCTACGGCATCGACAACGTGATCGTCGAACTGGACAACCTGGAGGTGCCCATCCTCGATGGCTCGTCGCTGCCCTACGTGGACGCCTTTGACCGGGTGGGCATCAGGAACCAGCGCCGCCGCCGCGAGTATCTGCGCGTGTTGAAGGCCGTCGAGGTGACGGAGAACTCGAAAGACGGGCCGAAGTTCATCGGCATCTACCCCGGCAAAGGCTACGGGATTGATTACCGCATCGAGTTCCCCGCGCCCATCGGTTCGTCGCGCTTCCTGGGTGACCTGCAAACAGGTGCATATGCCGGCCTGATCGCGCCCGCGCGCACCTTTGGCTTTCGCGAAGACGAGCCGATGCTGCGCAACATGGGGCTTATCCGCGGTGCAACCGACGCCTGCGCCATCATCATTGGCAAAGGCAAGGTCCAGAACGGCCCCCTGCGGTTTGCCGATGAGTTTGTCCGGCACAAAGTGCTGGACCTGATCGGCGACCTCGCACTGGCAGGACGGCGCATCCAGGGCCGCGTGGTGGCGGAGCGAGCCGGACATGCCATGCACACTGCTCTGGTCAGCACGCTGATGAAGGACCGCTCCGCGTGGGAGCTGGCACCGGAGTTTGATGATGAGGCGGCACCTTCGCTGAACACCGTCCGGTACCCGGCGGCTGTGCACGCGCACGTGCACGCGTAGCTCCGGTGGCACGTGCCGCAATCGCGCTTGGGTCGAATCAGGGCGACCGTCATACGACCATGACATCGGCGGTTGCCGCTTTGAGTGAATTCGGCGACGTGGTTGCTGTTTCCCGGTTCTACGACACCGCCCCGGTGGGCTACACAGAGCAGCCGCGCTTTCTAAACGCCGCCGCTTTGCTGGAGACAACACTCTCCCCTGAGTGCCTGTTGCGTGCATTGCTGGCTCTTGAGCGTGAACACGGGCGCGACCGCAGCCACGGCATCGCGAAGGGACCGCGCACGCTCGATCTCGACCTCCTTCTTTATGGCGAGATCATTATGACGACCGATGACCTCACGCTGCCGCACCCGGAGATGCACCGCCGCAGTTTTGTACTGGAGCCTTTGGCGGAGATAGCGTCAACGCTCCGTCATCCCGTCCTGGGCAGGACAGTTGCAGAGATGCTTTGCCGTGTAACTCGTGAACGTAACGAAGCTCCGGAGGTATACTAACGCGCAAGCCTTTCTTACTACTGGCATGGAGTAGGCCGCTGTCCAAGAAAGAAAAGTCAGCCAAAGAAGATGCGTCATCCGCGGGCATGGATCCGCGCGAAGCTCTGGCCATCAGCCGTGCCCTCGCGGATCCCAGGCGGGTAGAGGTCTTCCGGCGCATCGCCCTGGGCGAGGCGTCTACCTGCACGGACATGCGCGAATGCCTCGCGATGAAAGCTGCCACACTGTCGCACCATATGAAGCAGCTGGAGAGCGCGGGGCTGATTGAAACCACGCGCGACGGGCGGTTTGTGCGGGCGTCGGTGCGGCGCAAGGTGTGGAAGAACTACCTGGCACATCTGAAGCAATTGACCACGTAGACTGACGCCGCACGTATATTTCGACACATGTTGAAATATACTTCGCATCGCCGCGCCCGCGCCGCTCATCTCTTCGATGGTTGCTGAAATATCGAAGGGATGAGAATCATGGGCAAGCTGGACGGAAAAGTTGCACTTGTAACGGGCGCGTCAAAGGGCATTGGAGCGAGTATTGCGGAGCATCTTGCGGCTGAAGGTGCGTCCGTAGTGGTGAATTACTCCACATCGAAGAGCGGCGGCGATGCTGTAGTGGAGCGCATCACGAAGGCTGGCGGCAAGGCAATCGCGGTGGGCGCAAATGTGGCCAAGCCGGAAGAGATCACCAAACTGATCGAGGAGACAAAGAAGGCCTTCGGCAAGATCGATGTGCTGGTGAACAACGCCGGCATCTATGACTTCGGACCGCTAGAAGTCATCACACCGGAGCACTTCCACAAGCACTTCGACCTCAACGTTCTGGGTCTGCTGCTGACCACGCAGGCTGCCGTCAAAGAGTTTCCGGCGGATGGCGGATCAGTCATCAACATCAGTTCCGTCGCAGCGTTGGGAATGGCAAATGGCACCGTGTATTGCGCCACCAAAGGCGCTGTGGACACGGTTACGTTCTCGCTCGCAAAGGAACTGGGCGCGAGGAACATTCGCGTAAATAGTGTCAGCCCCGGCCTGGTGGAGACCGAAGGCAATGCCTTCTTAAGAGGCACGGAGATTGAGAAAGGCATCGTGGCAAGCACGCCGCTGGGCCGCGTGGGCAAACCGGACGACATCGCCAGCGCGGTCGCGTTCTTCGCGTCCGATGACTCGCGTTGGATCACCGGCGAGATCGTCAAGGTGTCAGGCGGAGCCCGCTGACCGCTGTGCCTGGCAACTGAGAGAAAGCCACGGTTCACCGGGCTTCCTTTCAGTCCAGACTACTTCGCAACGAACACCAGAAAGTAGTCCTGGCCGTCGGCTTTCGTGAAGTCATAGTGTTCAACCTCGCGAAAGCCTGCGTCGCGCATTTCCTGCTCAAGGATGCTCTGCTTCAGGCCATGGTCCGTCCCGTTGCCATTGCGGTCGATGATGCCGACGCGGGCGTTTGGCGCGAGCGATGTACGTAGTTGCTGCATGAAGAGTACGGGATGCGCGATTTCGTGATAGACCTTCAGGAGAAGAACGGCATCCACACTGTGCGCGGGCAGCTTCGGATCGTCCGGCGTTCCCTGGATGGCCTTCACCTCAGGCAGGTGTTCCTTGGCCGCGCGCTGTTCGATCGCTCTGACGGCAGCGGGATTGATGTCCTCGCCGAGGACGTGCCCGGCCTCGCCCACGCGCCGCGCCGCTCGCACGGTAAACCAGCCGCCGCCCGCGCCGATGTCCGCGACCGTCTTGCCCGGCGTGACGTGCAGGATGTCCATGACGCGATTGATCTGCAGCTTGTCGTCGCGGCCCGGCTCCTCAAAAATGGACAGGTCGCCCGCATACGGCGTGCTGGTAGGCCGCTGAGGCGCTTGCGCATGCAGTGTGATCAAGAGCAAAAAACAGGCAGCGGGCAGGCAGCGTAGATGGCGCATTGGCGTTAGGATGCTTTCGGAAGGGCACAGCTCTCTACAATCAGGTGATGTCCCTCCGCTTCCATCTGCATGGCACGCATGGAGCGATGCGCCGTGGCACGCTGCATCTGCCGCACGGCCCTGTGCAGACGCCGGTCTTCATGCCGGTTGGGACCGCCGCCAGCGTGAAGGCTGTGCCGCAGGACACATTGGAGCGGCTTGGCGATGATGGCAGCGGAGCGGAGATCATCCTGGCCAATACCTACCATCTGTATCTGCGGCCGGGTCATGAACTCATCGGGCGCGCGGGCGGGGTACACCGCTTCATGAGCTGGACCCGGCCCATGCTGACTGACTCCGGCGGCTTCCAGGTGTTTTCACTGGCGGCGCTGCGGAAGGTCACGCCGGATGGTGTGGAGTTCCGCTCGCACCTGGATGGGTCAAAGCACTTCTTCTCGCCGGAACACTCCATCGACGTGCAGATCGCGCTGGGCGCGGATATCATCATGAGCTTCGACGAGTGCACGGAGCACCCGGCCACCTACGAACGCACCCGTGACAGCATGAGCCTGACACACGCTTGGGCGGAGCGCTCGCTACGTCACTTTCATTCCAACGCGCACCGGGTGCCGTGGTTTGGTGAGCATGGCGGCCGGCGGCAGAGCCTCTACGGCATTGTGCAGGGCGGCATGTATAAGGATCTGCGCACGGAAAGCGCGGAGCGTCTCCTCGCCATGGAAGCGGACGGCATCGGGTTCGACGGCTTCGCGATCGGCGGCCTGGCGGTGGGTGAGCCGCGCGAGGTCACGCGCGAGGTCATCGCGCACACGCTGGCGCTGCTGCCACCGGACAAGCCGCGCTATGTGATGGGCGTCGGCTATCCCGATGAAATCGTGGAGTATGCGCGCATGGGCGTGGACCAGATGGATTGCGTCTTGCCCACACGGGCCGCGCGCCATGCACTGCTGTTTACCAGCGAAGGCCGGCTGAATATCGGTGGCAAGCGCTTTGCGGAAGATCAGGAGCCGCCTGATCCAGCGTGTGCATGCTCTACGTGCAGGCGTTACTCGCGCGCGTACCTGCGGCATCTGTTTCACACAGGTGAACCGCTGGCGGCTACGCTGGCCAGCGTGCATAACTTGCATTTCTACCTGGAGACCATGCGGCGTCTGCGGGAGGAGATTTGACGTGTAAGAGCGAGAACGCGAAGGACGCAAAGGTTGCGCTAAGGACGCGGGTGCTCTAGGCAATAAAGGAGAACAACTGCGTCCTTTGCGATTACCTTTGCGTACTTAGCGTTCTTGCTCGTCTTTGCGTACTTAGCCTTCCTGCTTTTCTAACTGACTCAACAGCGTACGCTAGACAGGCTCGTTCCATCGCTTCAGCAGCGTTGGGAGGCTAAGCATAAAGATAAGGACCACGAAGATGACCACGGGCACGTTCGTCCATGCAGAGCGCAGGTAGCCGGACGGGAGCCAGTGCCAGCCCGCCCAGTACAGCAGCGCAAGAGGTGGCAGGCTCCACGCAGCGATACGGACTGCCTGCGGCAGATACTCTCTGGTCGAGTGCGAGCGTGAAACCTGGTCTGCGGGGCGCGGGAAGATGTAATTGCCGACGCGGTAATGATCCAGGATGTCCTTCTGCTGCTCGGGGTTCAGCGCTTCGTACACCGCGCCGTATTTCAGCATGGCCCGGTCATCCAGCGATGTGACCATGATGCCACCATCACTCCGCGCGGGCTTGTCAAACAGCATAAGCGGCACGAGAAGAAGGTAGGGCAACGCACGCGGCACGAACGTATGCGCCTGCAAAGGACTGCCACCCTCGGCAAAAACAACCAGAAGCATAACGCAGAAGCAGATGACGGAGGACCGGCGCTGAAAGCGTTGGGGGCGGCGGAATGATTGCCGGAAGACGTAGCTGGTGGCCAACGAAGATCCTCCCAACGAACGAAAACAGGATAGTACGTGGGGACACATGGCGACAGTGCATACTACTTCTGACATGACCTTCAGGATGCTGTTTGCACTTGTGCTTCTATTGGCGGGCCCGTCCGCGTTTGCGGTTCCGGCGGACTGGACGGCACCGCTCGCTCCGTTCAGGATTTCAGACAATCTGTACTACGTTGGTTCGCGGGATCTTGCGGCGTACCTGGTGACCACGCCAAAGGGCAACATCCTGATCAACGCGAACTTAGAATCGTCGCCCGCGCTGATCCGGCGCAGCGTGGAGCAGCTTGGCTTCAAGTGGGCCGGCACGAAAATCCTGCTGAGCAGCCAGGCGCACTACGACCACGCCGCCGGTGCCGCTCAGGTGCTGCAGGAGACGCACGCGCAACACATGGTGATGGACGGCGATGTGGACGTGATTCGCAGCGGTGGCGCGACCGACTACGACACAACGATGGACCACTTCCCGCCAGCGCGCGTGGATCGTGTGCTGCACGATGGCGATACGGTTTCGCTGGGCGGGACGGTCATCACGGCGCACAAGACTGCCGGGCATACGAAGGGCTGCACCACGTGGACGATGGATACCCATGAGGGCGGACGCACGCTGCACGTAGTGATTGTGGGCGGATGGGCGTGGAATCCTGCGGTCCGCCTGGTCTCAACGCCAGGGCATCCGGCATCCTATCCAGGCATCGAGCGGGATTTTGATCATGCCTTTGCCGTTTACGATGCGCTGCCGTGCGACATCTTTCTGGGCGCGCATGGCGTGTACTTCAACATGCTCGCGAAGCTGGACCGGGTGCCGAAGGAAGGCAGCGCGGTATGGATTGACCCGGAAGGGTATCACCGCGCGCTCGCGGAGAAGGAAGCAGCCTTTCACAAGGAAGTATCCCTGGAACGCGGCCAAAACTAAACGGCGGTCAGTTTAACGTTTCCATAAGTTTGGAAATGGTGCTGTTCAGGGCCTTATCGGTGCGGCGCTGCTCGTCGATTTTGGCGATGGAATGCATGACGGTGGTGTGGTGCTTGCCGCCGAACTGGCGGCCGATTTCAGGCAGGGAGGCCTCGGTCATCTGCTTGGCCAGGTACATGGCGATCTGTCGCGGAACGACGATCTGGCGCGAGTTGTTCTTCTGCTTGAGTTCGCTGATCTTCATGCCAAAGGATTCGGCAGTGGCACGTTGGATCGCCTCGATGGTGATCTTCCGTGTCTGCGTGTCAATGAACTGCTTCAGGCATTGCTGCGCGGTGGCAAGCGTGATCTCCACGCCATGCAGGCTGCACCACGCGATCAGGCGGATCAGTGCACCCTCGAGCTCGCGAACGTTGGTTCGAACGTTGCTGGCGACAAACAGAGCCACGTCGGTGGGCAGCGTGGTTTGCTCGCTCTCTGCTTTCTTCTGCAGGATCGCGACTTTCGTTTCGAGATCCGGCGGCTGAATGTCGGCGATCAAGCCCCACTCAAAGCGTGAGCGCAGGCGGTCCTCAAAGTTGGCCAGCTCTTTGGGAGGCCGGTCGCTGGCGATGACGATCTGCTTCATGCTCTCGTGCAGCGCGTTAAAGGTGTGGAAGAACTCTTCCTGGGTGCGCTCCTTGCCGGCAAGGAACTGAATGTCGTCAATCAGCAGGACATCGACGGTGCGGAAGCGGTCGCGGAAGCCGCTCATCTTGTCGTAGCGGACGCTGTTGATCATGTCGTTGGTGAACTTTTCACCCGAAACGTACATGATGCTGCTGTGCGCGTTGCGCTTCTTCACCTCGTGGCCGATGGCCTGCATCAGGTGGGTTTTGCCCATGCCCACACCGCCGTACAAGAAGAGCGGATTGTAGGCCTTTGATGGCCGCTCCGCGACGGCGCGTGAGGCGGCATGAGCGAACTGATTGCCCGCGCCGATAACGAAGTTCTCAAACACGTAGCGGCCATTGAGCTGGGCGGCGGTGTTCCAATCAAAGCGGGCCTGCTCGGTGGTGGGTGCAACCGGTGGCGTGCGGTGTCCGTTGAGCGACGATGGCCCGGCGTGCGTTCCGTTGGGCTGCGATGCGCCAGGCTGGGGAGCGTTGGGAGAGTGCGCGGGCAGCGGTGCAAAGCCGCCATCTTCGCGCGATTTCGGGGCGGCCGGATCGTCCTCGACTGTGACAAAGCGCACTTCGTCCACGTCAAGCTGGTGGTTCTCAATCGCCTCGTGGATCAGGTCTGCGTAGCGGTCGCCAATGTGCTGAAACTGCGCGGACGGAATGCGCACGAACAGCGTGCGGCCGTTCGCATGCGAGAAGCGCGTGGGCTTCAGCCAGGTGTGGAACGACTGCCGGTTGACCTTCATCTCAAGCGCGCTCAGGATGCGTGTCCAGGCGTTTCCCGCAGGTGCAACGGTTGAAGCAGTCGGAGCAAAAGACATCAGGTCATTCCTTGCAATACCGGGCGTCGGTGCCGGTGCTGTTCACAACTTCTTGGTCCCCGCGCTTCATGCGCGGAGCGGAGTAAAAATCAAGACAAAAGAGCTCGTGCCCCGCGCGCATCGTCTCGCGGGGAAGAGAGTCTCTTCGCTTGGTTGAAGACCTCCGGTATGCCATGGCAGAACCGGCTGGTGAAGTGGCGCAGTGGCCCGGAACGAAGTGTACCGAACCGCGAAGCTGGTGGAACGAACCTGATAGTAGCACGATGTTGCCATGGCTCTGGAAGCCCTTCTCCGCATTTATTTTCACGAAAAAGTCACTTGCACTAAAGCTGGTGAAGCCCGTTCCAGAATGAGCGGGATACGCATCGAAGCAACAAAATCCGCTTGCACGAAAAAGAACTTCGTTGTATCTCTGGTGCCTTTTGTAAGGGCGAAGTGATTACCCGCAGATGTGGAGAACAGCGCTCCATCATGCGCCGTTCGCGTGTGCTAGCGTTTATTTGGCAGCCAATATCAGCACCTGAACAGACAGCGGCGGCACGGTGTGATGCATCTGCGAGCCGGCTTTGATCGTGCTCTTCACCGGAACGATGCGACGCGGATCGGAGATGCTGTTCGTCTCCGCGCGATTGCTGCCGTGCAGCGTCCACACCGTTGCCGTCCCCATACTCCGTGCACCGTCCATGTGCAGGTCAACCTCCTGCGGGTCAGTGGAAGCGTTGACCAGCTTGACGTACAGCAGCGCCTTCACCGGATCGCGCGTCACCGACGAGAAGAGTCTCGTGCTGGAGGTCGTCAACGTGGAGCTTGGCACCTCCGTGCCAAGGTATTCCGCAAAGAGCGCCTGCGCGTAGTAGCTCGGCGAGCCGTAGCTCTCCGCGGCGTTGTAGCCAATCAGATCGCTCTCCCATTGCATTCCACCCGGGTTCACGTTGACCAGCAGCGGAGCGTAGGATGCCATGACGATCAGGTCGCTGTTGCGCTCCATGCTCGTCATCAAGGCGGCATCACCCAGCGCCGCGCCCATGTTTGTCGTGGGAGAGCCTTCGCGCGTGGCCCATTCGCCGATAAAGATCTTCGGGCCGGTGCGCGGCATCTCGTCGTAGTGCGTCAGCATGGCGAAGAACTCATCGGCGCGCTTGTAGTAGTGGTCGTCAAGGACGTCTGGCTGCATGCGCTTTACCGGCACGGTGGCGATGATCTGCAAGTTGGGATACTTCGCCTTGATGGCCTTGTAGAACTGCGGAAAGCGGCCTTCGTAGCTGCCGCTCTTGTCGAATTGATCCTCGTTGCCCACTTCCACGTAGTGGAGCGGAAACGGCGCGGGATGACCCAGCTTCGCACGCACCGCACCCCACTTGGTGTCAGGTCCGCCCGTGACGAACTCGATCTCCTCAAGCGCGTCGTCAACAAACGGTGTGAGCGCGGGGCCAGGGTGGATGTAGTCGCCCTTCAGGGAGTAGCCAGCATAGACGGCGAGGACCGGCTCAATGTTCAAGTCTTCAGTCCACTCCAGGAATTCGAGAAGACCCATGCCGTCACTGGACTGGTAGTTCCACGGGCTGCGATGCGTGGGCCGGTCGACCAGCGGACCAAGCGTCTGCTTCCAATCGAACCGCTCGTCAATTTGGTCGCCTTCAAGGTAATTGCCGCCCGGCAGCCGCAGAAATCTGGGATGCATCCCCGCCATCATCTCCATCAGGTCAGGGCGATTGCCATTTACGCGGTTCTTGTACGTTGGCGGAAAGAGCGAGACCAGGTCGATCCACACCTTGCCGGGCTGCGAAAAGCTGAGCAGCAGATGGTTGTTGACGGAAGCCGCTTCCTTGCCGGTCTTAAGGGTGAACTCATAACGCTTCCACTCGTTCGAGACGCCGGTGACGGAGACACCCGCTACCTGCCTGCCCGTAAGATCACTTACAAGGGCGATGCCGATGCTGCCACCATTTTCCGCGCGCGCATACAGCGATCCGGTGTAGGTTGTGTTTGGCTGCAGAGACATGCCCCACCAGCCGTCGTTACGCACGCCTGCCGTATTTTTGGCGTCGGCCTCTTCCACGTCGATGCGCATGGAGCCGGAGAGCGCCTCGCTGGGGCCGGTCTCAGCGTCGTACTTCGCCGTGGCGCGCGCGGTGCCGCCGTTGTCCATGTTCCAATGGCCGATGCCCGCCCAGCCGCGGTCGGTAAAGCTGCGGTTGCGCACCATCTCCGCATACAGGCCGCCATCGTAGGAGTAGTTAATCTCCTCCGTCATCATGCCGTAGAGTGTGGGGCTGACAAAGTGCAGCGGCTTATTCACCTGGATGGTGAGGGTTGCAGGCGCGGGCTTCTGCGCGCTGGCGAAAGAGCTTGCCAAAGCAAAAGAAAGCGTGGACAGGGCGGCAAACGCGGCAGATACAAAACGGTGCAAGAGAGCCTCCAGGGGACGTGAAAATACTAATGCCTGTTCTGTGCGAAGGAACAGCGGGGCAGATGATCGAACGATTGGACTGCATTGGACGCTCACCTGGTGGGTGCTGCCCGGTTCTGCGATATACTTAGAAATGTTGCCGAGTGCGCGTCCTTTTGTTTTGTTCAGGACTGATATTGCTCCGCCGGGCACCTCACATCTAAGTCTCACGAGCGCGACTCGCCCCTGAGCAGGAGAACAGTTTCATGCCAAAGCGCACCTTTCAGCCGAACCGCCGCCACCGCGCCAAGACCCACGGCTTCTTGACCCGTATGAAGACCAAGGCCGGTCAGAACGTCCTGAATCGCCGCCGCGCCAAGGGCCGCCATAAAATCGCCGTGTCCGCAGGCTTCCGCGACTAGTAGCAGGCCCGCGGCTGTACGTTGGGGCCGTCACCGCGCCATCCCAACCGGCTATCGATCATGTCCAAAGCAGCCATGTGGCCGGAGCTTCGTCTGCGCAAGCACGCGGACTACCAGCGCGCCTACGCTGGGGCGCGCAAGCAGCACTCCCGCGAGATGAGCTACTTTGTTGCTTTGCGTGACCGCCTTCCGGAGCACCGCCTCCACCCAGACGAGACGCCTGCCGCCGGTCCGCGCATCGGTCTGACCGTGCCAAGGGCGCTAGGCAAGGCGCATGACCGCAACCGCATCAAGCGCCGCATGCGTGCCGCCGTGACCCTGCACGCGGATGTGCTGAGAGGGCTGGCCGTTGATGTCATCCTGCACCCGCGCCGCAGCGTCCTCACGCTGGAGTGGGCCGCGCTGGAGCGCGAGGTGCTGCATGTGCTTCGGGCGGTGCGCAAGCAGAGCGGCGCAATGGCTTCCGGGCAGTCCCGGTGACCAGCGTCCCGGTTCGCGGAGCCTTCATCGTCTACCGCCGCATCGTCTCTCCGCTGCTGCACAGCACCGGCGTCAGCAGTTGCCGGTTTCAGCCCACATGTTCGGAGTACGCGGAGATTGCCATCGCCCGCTTTGGCGTGCGGCGTGGCGGTTGGATGGCTCTTCGCCGCTTCGCACGGTGCCACCCCTTCTGCAGGGGCGGCTTAGATCAAGTGCCGGAGCGGTGACAGCGCCGCGCTGGTAAGGGCGACATGTCTCTCGATCCAACAATGGTGTTACCTGGGTGTGTGAGGTAGCCTGCGCCCTGCGTCTTCAATGTCAGTTGCCCATCTCGACCTTGATGTATTGCTGCTGCTGCAACATGGGCTGGAGGCTGAGATTCAGCGTGTGGTTGGAGCCGCCGCCGCTGCCGGTGGAGAACTGGCTGATCCATCCCTGAAAGCTGTAGGTGCAGATGGCGTCCGCCTGGCTCTCGTCGGTCCAGAACTCGATCTTGATGTCCTTCACCTTGTCACGCGTGACGCCGTTCGCCAGGGTGTAGATCTTGTTCAGGATGGAGTACGGCATGTTCGTTGTGTCATGCAGGTCTACCGTAACATCGATGGCGCACTGCACGCTGCCCATCATCGGCATGCCGGTGTGATCGTGCAAGGTTGCGAGGCGGACGTTCGCCGACAGGGCGTTGAACTTGCTGCCATCGATGGTAACGGTTGCATTGGAGGGTTGGGCCACGGGTGTTGCTCCTTTTGTGGGTTTACTTGCGGAAGGCGGTTGGAGACGGCGTGCGGCGGGGATGCGAGGGCGTCACCTCATACATCGCGCACAGGATATTGCCGTGCGGATAGTCAGGGTTGGTAAATCCCGCTACTACCCAATGGGAATGATCGGGACTGGCGGTAATTTCGACGAAGTTATAGCCACAAGTCTTGCCGCTTTTGACCTGAAGCAGCCAGTCTTGCCCGTCGTGGGAGATCACGGTGTACGGCGATCTGCAGAGGTCAAAAACGGCCTTCCAGTACAGCGTCTTCGCAGTGCGGGAGAAGCGGCCTTTGCATTCATGGCCGGTGCCCACAAGCTCCTTCGGCAAGGCGGCAGTCTCCTGCGCAAGTGAGGACAGGGAGAGCGCGGTGAGGCAGGCAAGGATGCGGGGAGTCATTTCGTTGCTCCTGAGGAGGGTTGCGGCACGCCGCGTACGGCGATATCAGAAGCGTGTACCAGCTTGTCGTAGTAGTTCCCGTCGCCGAAGTTGTAGCGGATTGCCATGAGGTGGAAATCGAGCGGACGCCAGCCGGTGATGCCGAACTCTCTGCGCGTCTTCGATTCCGGGTGGGGCCAGGGCGAAGCGGCTATCGAGGTGGATGGCAACCAGTCCGGAATACGGTCAGGGTCCGGCACAGGCACTTCCACGAGGCCGAAATAGGCGGCGCGGAACAAAAGGTGGCCCACGCCCGCGCGGATGTTCTGCGTGGGATCAACCACCGCGACGCCCGCGTTCAGGAACGGTCTATACTGCGGCGGCAGGATCGACCTCGCGTTAGGGTTGATCAGGAGTTCGTTTAAGCCCGTATCGCCCTTTTTGCCGATCTGGAGCACGTTGTTGTTCCAGGCCGCATGGTTTGCGCCGCTTTCCACCCATGCCTGCGCCCGGACCAGCGTCCAGTCGAGACCAGGAAATCCCGCTTTGTTCTTGAGCCATATGTTGTAGTCGCCTACCGTGTTCATGATGGTCGTGTCGTAGCGGTGCCATGCGTCCGGGTGGAGGGGATAGTCGCGGTCCAGACCGTCGCACCATTCCTTTAGCTTTACGGGGTTCTTTGGGTATGGCATGGGCGATTACACCTCACTCCGGTGTGATGCGCGGCGACGCACGTGGTGCCGTGCGCGCGTCTACTCAACCCTGCTAAATGGACGCGCTAGACGTGCAGCGAAAGCTGTAGCTATGCCGCGTTCATTGCTGGCACGTGAGCTGTAGCTATGCCGCGTCCATTTCTGGTGCGTGGTTGCGGGTCAGCAGGTAGTAAATGACCGGCGTGACCACAAGGCTGAGGACCATGGAAATGACAACTCCGCCGATCACCGCGATGGCAAGCGGCTGCAGCATCTGCGACCCCGCGCCCAGCGCAAGCGCAAGTGGCAGCATGCCGGTGATGGCGGCCAGAGCGGTCATCAGGATGGGGCGCAGGCGCCGCTGAGCGGCCATCAGCATCGCGTCGCGGGCAATTGCGCCTTCGGCACGGAAGCGCTCATCCGCGTCCAGCAGCAGAATGCCATTCTTGGCAACGATACCGATCACCATGATCAATCCCATGAACGAGGCGACGTTGAAGGTGGTGCCAGTGACCAGAAGCGCCGCCACCACGCCCCCGATGGAGAGCACGGACGAACTAAGAATCGCCACGGGTGCCGCGAAGTTGCGAAACTCTGTCAGCAGAACGGCGAACACAAGCAGGAGCGCCAGAATCAGCACGCGCAGCAGGTCCGCGAAGGACTTCTGCTGCTCCTGGTAGGTTCCGCCGTACTCCACGCGAACGCTGCCCGGCAGATGCATTGCCTGCACATGCGCCTGCACAGCCTTTACGGCGGAGCCAAGGTCCGTGCCCTCCAGCCGGCCTGTTACCACGACCAGGCGCTGCAGGTTCTCGCGCAGAATCTCATTCTGCGGCGGCAGTTGCGTGACTGCGGTCATGGAGCCAAGCGACGCGGTGTGCCCGCTTGCGGAGTTGAAGACAGTATCGCGGATCGTCTGGAGACTCTGGCGGGTTTCGTCACCCAGCCGCACCCGTACCGTGTAGGGCCGGCCGTAGGCGATGACCGGCTCGGGAACGGTGACGCCGTCCAGGATGGAGGTGGCGTCCTCCGCCACTTCCGTGGGTGTAAATCCAAGCCGCGCGGCAAGCTGCGGGTCCACCTGAAACGCCGTGGCGGGACCGCTGACCGTGTTTTCAATTCCATTCTGCACATCGACCACGCCGGGCACTTTGCTGATCTCCGCAGCCACGCGCGGACCCAGCTCCTGCAAGAGCTTCGGGTCGTCGGTGAACAGCTTCAACTGGATCGGTTCTGGCGCGTTGGACAGGTCGCCAATCATGTCCTGCAGCACCTGTACAAACTCCACATCGAGCGCGGGAATCTTTGACTTGATCTCCGCACGCACACTGGCAATCACCTCGTCGATGCCGCGGCTGCGATTCTTCTTCAGGTTCACGCTGAAGTCGCCGCGGTTGGCCTCAGTGACCGCCGCCAGGCCAAGCTGGAGGCCGGTGCGGCGGCTAGTGCTGGCCACCTCCGGCGTCTTCGACAGAATCGCATCCACCTGTTCCAGCAGCTTGTTGCTGGCGGTCAGCGAGCTGCCCGCCGGTGTGAAGTAATCCAGGATAAAGCCGCCTTCATCCATCTCCGGCAGGAGGTCGGACCCCAGTGAACGGTAGGTGAACAGCGTCGCTACGGCAAGCACACCGCACAAGGCAAAGAGCCATAGCGGGCGGCGGAGGGAGAACTCCAGAGCGCGGCGGTGCCATTGCAAAACGCGGCCGAGAACTGGGCCCGGTACGGGATGTCCCTCTTCCGGTGCTGCCTTATGCTGCGTGCCTGCCTTTCCCTTCAAGAGAAGCAGCGCGAGCCCAGGCGTGAAGCTGACCGCAAGCACAAGCGAGGTGAGCAGCGACACGGCCATGGTGATGGCCAGCGCGCGAAAGAAACTCCCGGTAACCCCCGTGACCGCGATTAAGGGAAGAAAGACAACAACCGGCGTGACCGTGGAACCGATCAGCGGAGCGGAGATTTCATGCAGCGCCTTGCGGACTGCATCCACCGGACCTTCGCCGGACTCACGGTGAAGAACGATGTTTTCGACGACGACGATAGCGTCGTCGATCACCAGGCCGATGGCAGCGGCGAGACCGCCCAGCGTCATCAGGTTGAAGCTTTGACCGATGCTCCACAGCACAAGAACGGTGACCGCCACCGTGACCGGAATGACGAGACCAGCGATCAGCGAGGAGCGCCAGTCCCGCAGAAAAAGAAACAGGATGATGCAGGCCAGTACCAAGCCGATCAGGATGGCGTCACGCACGCTGCGAATGCTTTCGCGCACCAGCTCCGACTGATCGTAGAAGGTGCTGACCGTGACGCCGGCGGGCAGCTTGGACCGCAGCCGCGCGATCTCCGCCGCCACGCCGTCGGCTACCGCGACGGTGTTGCTGCTGGGCTGCCGTGCAATGTTGAGCAGAACCGCGGGCTGACCGTTAGCCCGGACCGCCGTGTACACCGGCATGGTGGACGGGATCACCGTGGCCACATCGCCCACGCGCACCGGCGCGCCTGCGGCGGTTGTCTTCACGGCCAGCTGCTTCAGGCTGTCCAGGTCATGTGCCTGCGCGCCGACCAGCGCCAGCACCAGCTGGTGATCCTGCTGGTACAGGCCGGGCGAATCGATGATGTTGGAGGTTTGGACCGCGTTGGTCAGGTCCAGGATGGTGGCGCCCGCCGCCTGCATCTTGGCCATGTTCGGCACAATGTGGAACTCCGGCACCGCACCGCCCTGGATGGTGACCGTGCTGACTCCGGCGACGCGGTTGAGCGGCGGCTTGAGCGTGTAGGTGGCCAGCTCCCACAATTGACTCTGTGAGAGCGTGGTCGAGGTGAGGCTGTAGCCGAGGATGGGAAACGTCGCAAAGGTGAGCCGGTTGGTGGTGATCCTGGCCGTGGAGGGCAGCGTCTGCGCGACTTTGCCCAGCGCTGCATCCACCAGCTGCAGCGTGCGGAACATGTCCACGGACCAATCAAAGAAGAGGCTCACCTCTGCGGACCCGCGGCTTGTCGTCGAGCGCACCGTGACCAAGCCCGGCACCGAGTTCACCGCGTCCTCAATGGGCTTGGTGATGGTGACCTGCATCTGCTCGACCGGCATGACACCGTTGTCCACGCCGATGACCACGCGCGGGAAGTTCGTCTCAGGGAAGACTGCGATGGGCGTCTTGAAAAACGCGTAGATACCCGCTGCGGTGAGCACCACTGCAAGGAAAAGCACGGTACGGACAGACCGCGCCAGCCAATAGGTTTCCGCAGGCTTCGTTTTCGTGGGTTCAAGCAGGGCGGGCATCAGTCCTTGTCCCCCGCCTCGCCCGCTTTTGCCGCGTCAGGTTTGTCGTCATCGCCCGCGCCCGGTTTGCCCACCTTCACCTTGGTTCCGTCGTCCAGGCCGTAGCCGCCCTCGATCACGACGGTGTCAGCGGGTGACACGCCGGAGATGATCTGCACCGATTCCGGTGTGCGGATGCCGGTGGTGACGGCTCGCTTGTGCGCCGCGCCGTCCGCGCCAACCACCAGCACGTTCGCGCCTCCACTCTCACCCGGCAGGATGGCTGCCGCAGGCACCTGCAAGGCGTTCGCGACCGTGTCGCCCTGGATGACAACGTGCGCCGGCGTGCCCACTTTCAGCCGCCCATCGGCATTGGGCAGCTTCAGCCAGACCTCCACCGTGGTCGATCCGGGATCAAGCGCCGGGCTGATGAAGCTGACCGTCGCTTCCACCGGTTCAGCGATGCCGGGGATTGCGACCTCGGCCTTATGGCCCACGGTCAGCTTTGCGGCGGAGGCACTGCTGAGGTGCAGCTTGGCGAGCAGGGACGAGGTGTCCATCACCGTGATCACCGTGGTCCCGGCCTGGGCGGTCTCGCCGGGAAACAGCGGACGCTCCGTGACGACGCCGCTGATGGGGCTGCGCAGCGTGGCATAGCTGACCTGCGCTTCGGCGGACTGCAGCTTGCCTCGCGCGGAGGTCAGTTGCCCCTGGGCAGACTCCTTGTTGGTGCGCTGGGTGGTCTGCTGGACCGACTGAAGGTGTCGCACCGCTTCGTCGTATGTCGCTTGCGCCTGCACCGCCGACGCGTAGGCTGTGTCGGCTTCGCGTCCGGAGAGCGCACCCTGCTGGAAGAGGTTCCGCCGCTCTTCCGCCGCGCTCCGAGCCACATCGAGCGCTGCCTTCGCCTGGTCGGCGTCACCCTGCGCCTTCTTCACGTCCTCCGGAATGGTGGCGGCAGTCATGGATGTGTAGCTTGCCTCTGCCGTGGTGAAGGCACCCCGGCTGTCCAGCGCGCTGCCTGCCAGGTCGCGGTCTTCCAGCGTCAGGAGCAACTGTCCACGCCGAACATGCGCTCCGCGTTGAACGTACTCCGCGCGGATGGGCGCGCTAATCCGAGGCGCGAGCGCCGCCTGCGAAAGCGGTGCCAGGATGGCATCCGCAGCAATCTCTTCCGCGATGGGCCCCTGCGTGGGATGCGCGGCCTGCACCGTGACCGACACTTCCGGTGTTTCGTCGGCGCTCTTCTTGCAGCCGCCAGTCAGCAGCAAAGCGGTGCCCATGCACAGCGGCAGCCAGCGAGTTGGGGTGCGGGCAGAGAGCATCATCAAAACCGTCCTGTCAGGGTTTGCAGGTTCGCCAGGGCAAGCTGGTAGCGCGAAAGTCCGTCCACCTGCGCGTTCTCCGCCGCCGTCAGCGTGTTCTCGGCGTCGACCACTTCCAGAGCGGTGCTTTCGCCGTCAACGTAGCGCAGATCGGTCAGCCGCAGGCTCTCCCGCGCCGTGATCACAGTCGTATCCAGCGAAGCAAGCTGCCTGCTGGCGGTCTCTGCTTCCGCATAGAACTCCTGCAGGTTGGCAAGCGAACGGCGTTGCGCCGCGGAGAGCGCGATCTTCGCCACGCCTTCACGCAGCCGCGCCTGCTTGATCCGGCGTTCCGTGGAGAGCCAGTCCCACACTGGAATATCCAGACCCGCGCTCATGCTGTAGCCCAGGTTGCGGATCCCATCTGGACCGTTGACGCCGAAGTTCGTTGCATCGATGCCATAGGTGAAGTTCAGCGCAAGCTCCGGCAAAAGAGCGGTGCGCGAGGTGTAGGTTTCAGCCTGGCTGATCTGCAAGGAAGCCAAGGCGCTGCGCAGTTCAGGGTTATTCGTGCTCGCCAGGGTCTCCACTCCGGCGCGGTCCGGCAGCGGCGGCGGCGCGGCGGCCGGTGCCAGCGTGAAGGCTGTCGCGGGATTGGGATAGAGCAGCACTGCAAGCTCCAGCCGCGCTTTCTCCGCCGCCAACTGGGCGTCGGCTAGTTCGCGCTGCCGTTGCTGCTGCGTCAGTTGTGCCTTTAGAACGTCGGCATGCGCCGCTTCCCGTGCGGCCTCGCGCTTCTGCGTGATGTCCACAAAGCGGTCCGCCTCCTCCAGCGAGCGTCGCGCGATCTCCACCTTCTGCTGACCCGCTCCTGTACCGAAATAAAGTGTGACCACAGTGGCCACCAGGCCGCGCCGCGCCACCTCAAGTTCAGCCGTGGCCAGAGCGGCGGTGGCATCCGCCAGCTTCAGCGCGGCAATCTGCCCCAGGCCCACTGTCTCGTTAAAGACACCCTGGCTGGCGTACTCGCGGACCGCGTTGTTGGCGATAAAGATGGGCGACGGGGCATCCGTGGTCTGCCCGATGCGGCTGGCTGGAACGCCATTCGGCTGGGTATACACCGCCTGATTGTGGTAAACGGCAGATGGCAGCAGAGCGGCGCGTGCATTGGTCCGCTCCAGCGCCTGGATCTTCTGCTCGGCACTGGCGGCGGCAAACGCGGGTTCGTTCCTCTGCGCCAGCGCAATGGCCTGATCCAGCGTCAGCGGAGGCGCTGTCTGCGCCCCTGCTCCGGCCACGCGGAGCGCTACAAGGCACAGGGAAGCAAGCCACCAGCCGGTGCGTTGATTCACCACAGACAGCATCGGTATGAGCGCCTCCCTTAAGACATGCTGAAGCATTGACGTTCTCAAATCATCAACCGCCATCATGGTTCATGCCGCGCTCCCAACCCGATCAAGAGGCCGGCGCTCATGCCAATCGATTGCTGGTGACCGGCGGCGAAGCTGTAATCGTACGCCGGTTCGAGGTACCAGCCAAAGCGATGCCTGCCTCCCGGCCAGAACATAAAGTCCCCGGCTACTTCTCCTGCAAGAGAATCCGTCGTCTTTCCGGATTGCTTCAGGTGGACCCATTCCGGCCCGATCCCAAACATGAACTCCGCCGTGCGAGAGATGGTCCAGGGTTTTTTGATCAGCAGGTCCATATCCCACTCCGTTGAATTGCGCGTGTAAAAGGGCGAAACACCCGCTTCAATCTCCAACCAGTTTTCGATAGGTGTGATCTCGGCTGCCAGATTTGGCGCAAACGTTGCCGCTCCGCCTGTAGTATTCCAGCTTGTCGCCGCCCCAACCTCAAGAATGATCTTGGGGTCGTCATCTTCAATGGCCTTTTGTGGATGACTGGAATGCTCTCCGGCAGAGGTCTGCGCACGCAGAGACAGGCACGTCAATAGAAACAGGCACGCCGCAAAGGGCGTAATGGCGCATGGACGCATGGGTCTCTCTTCAACTGATAACCGTGCCCTGCTCATCTACGCTTCCCCAAGCGCCGCCTCCACATTGACCGGCTCGATCCTCCGCAGCAGGATCAGGTACGACGCAATGCCGATCACGAGATACACTGCGGCAATGCCGAAGGCCCAGGTATACCCGCCGGTCCGCTGCACGGTGATGCCGGTAAGTATGGGCGCGGCAATCGCGGAGAGTTGATTGGAAAAATTGAAGATGCCGCCCACCTTTCCCGTGCTGGAGTTGGGCACCAGCAGCGATGGCAAACTCCACAGCACAGGAGACGCGGCGGAGAGGCCGCTGATCGCAATCGTGATGGGAATCAGCGCGGACAGGGCGCTGTGCGCGAAGATGGCCCCGGCAATCCCCAGACCGCATGCCGTGCCGCCCACCAGCACCGCCCGGCGTACACGTGGCGCATCGTAGCCTCGCTTGACCAGGGAATCCACCAGGACGCCACCGATCAGAAGACCCGAGAGCGCCGCCAGCAGCCACGGCGCTGCGGTAAACAGAAACGTGTCCCGCAACGAAATATGCAGGGTGTGCGCCAGGTACGTGGGCAGCCACGTCAGCAGCAGGTAGAAGGTGTAGTTGTACGCGCCCGATCCGATGGCCGTGCCGATGATCTTGCGCTCGCGCACCAGCCGGGCGAGCGGGATGGGCGGTGCCAGCGACGCCTGCGGGTCGCCGCCGCCTTCGCTGTGCAGAACAACATTGCGCATGGAGAAGCGGTGCGGCTCACGGTACACTGCCGCAAAAATCAGCAGGTACGTAAACGAAAGCGCAGCAGTAAAGCCAAACGACATGCGCCACCCCACGCGCAGCAGCAGCAGGCCCAGCAGCGGCACGCCGATGCCGTTGGCCAGCTTGGCCGCGCTGTCAAAAATGGCCGTCGCCAGGGAACGCTCGCTCGCGGGGAACCACGCTCCCACGGCTTTCGCATTGGCGGGAAAGGTGGGTGCTTCACCAACACCAAGCAGCAGCCGTGCCGCAAAGAACAGTGCCACACCCGGCGCAAACGCCGCCGCGATGGATGCCAGTCCCCAGATAGCGATGGACACAATGGACACACGGCGCACGCCAAAGATATCCAGCACCACGCCGGTGGGCAGCTGGCACGCCGCGTAGGTCCAGGAGTATGCCGCAGACAGCTGGCCAAAGGTCGCCGGCGAAATACCGAAGCTCTGCACCAGCGCATCGTGCGACACCGACAGGTTGACGCGGTCAAAGTAGTTGACCAGAACGCCCAACCCCAGCAAGAGGCCGATGGTCCAGCGGTAGGACTCGGGCCGGTTGTAATCCGCTGTGTAGGAGCGTGCAGGCATGTCCGCAAGTGTAGTGGAAGGAAGGAATGGGAGTCTTACTGCGCATAAAGCCAGCCACTGCAACGGGTGCTTCGCTTCTGATCTAGACCATACGTGGGTGCTTTACATCCCGCAGAGATGTGAGATTGTTCACCTCCAAGGTTCTCCAAGGCCCTGTATTTGATCCAACGACTCACTGGGGCATTTGAATGTGTTTCAGAGCGCGACGCGCATCTGCAGCCGCTGGGCGGCCGGTTCGACGATTTGCACCACACCGTGGCCCGGGTTGACCTGTTCGCGAAGCCGCAGGAGGCCAAACTGCCTGAGTTTGTTCACATCCCTGGTCACGGAACCGCGGTTGCGTCCCAACTCTTCGGCAAGCGCGGAGATGCTGAGCCGCTTGGTTCTGACTACCTGGCAAATGCGGATGCGTTGCACCGTCAGGCACTCCATCATGTCCAGCGGGTCGGCGAAGGTGATGATCTTTTCGCCTTCCATCCGCTCACCACGATCCCGCTTCGTCGCGCGCTCAAGAGAGCGGCTCACATGCCCTTCAAATCCGTCGTGGAACACTTTCGTCTTCATAGCGTCTCCTGATCGCCTCCGCTTCACGGTAGAAGCGCTTGGCGGTTTCCAGATATCCCTTGAACGGCACAGGGCTGACCTCGCCTTCAGCATGGCGCTCGTGTACGCCGTGTGCGTTATCGAAGCCGAGCACACGGCCTTTATCTGCTCCGTACACGTGCGGTAAGAGGAACGCAAGGTTGTAGCGGATGACCTCACCCTTTGCATCGACCCAGACTTCCTCACGCAGAATGCCGATCCCGCCTGCACACCGGAACCGGGTCTCATAGTCGGTTTCCTTGAGCAGGCCAGACTGTCTGCCCATACAGTCAGCCTAGCACAGGCGATGCGCTGGCGGCAGCACCTGACTTGCACAAGAGACCAATCCAACAGAGCCCCCGAATTCGGTCACGCTCTGCCAAATTGCTTCCATTGCTGTTACCTTCCTGTATCCATCTGGCGCTTGTCCCGCAAGCTATCTTGACCCTCCGCCCTTGCGGCGCAGGCGGCCAATCAGCAGCGATCCAAGGTATATGCCGGCGCACAGCAGCACGAGGATGCCCACCGGCAGCCCGATCCAGCGATAGCTGATAGCGAAGTCAATCTGCTTGTGCATGGCTTGTGTCAGGAACAGGATGCTCATGATGGCGATAAACGTCGCCGTAAAGAACGCCAGCAGGCCGGAGGCGGCGGTGATGAGCAGCGTCTGCAAAAGCGAAAAATCGCCCACCGGAGCGCCTAAAAAGCGCGGTCCGGTGTACTGCGGCGCGTACAGCGGGCGAGATGTTTTTGTGTCAGCCATGGGTTCGTGCCGCGGACCTCTATCATCAGTAGAATAAACGGAGAGGAATGCCTGAGACACTCCAAGCCGGTTTGCTGACGCCAGAAGACGCTGCGCGCCAGGCTGCCGCGGCGACCGCACCCAACGGCATACGGTATGCCACGCTGGGGCGTCTGGATGCGCCGAACACAACGCCGGCGGAGCTTGCGCGGCTGGTTGGCACGGTGCCTCCGGTGCTGGCCCATGGGCTTGCCCGCTTTGTGTACCTCTTCGTTCCGCTGACGCTGTCCGGCGCACGGCTTGATGGGGATGAGACCGCGCCCTTTTCTGAGACGGACCGCACGCTCATCGCGCCGGTCTATACGGCTGCGCTGGCCGACAAGGCGATCTGCCACCGCAATGCCAGCGTGGGCAGCGACGAGTTCGTCTTCCTCTCCAGCCGCCTCCATGCGGACAAGTTCGCGCTGGCCTTTGAGTTCTTCATCAACGTCGCGCATAACTTCGTGGACACGGCCGGTACGCCTAACAGCTTCTGCGACCTGGTCTGGAAACAGGCGATCACCGGGGTCCGCGGAGAGACCTCCATTGATGCGTGGGAGGAGCGGGCTGAAGCCCTGGGCCAGCCGCTGCCCGACACCACCAGCAGCCCGCGCACCGCTCCGCCTCGGTCGCCGGGACGCATGGATGAGAAGGCGCGCGGTGCATTTCAGGCCGCCGCGTTTGCCGACGCGCTGGCCATCTATCAGCTTTCGCTTTACCTGGACTTCGATTACGCCGACCTGCGCGAGCGCGAGTATCCGCTGCTCTCCGCGCCAGCGTTGGCTGAGAGGCTGCGCGCCGTCAACAAACTATTTCCGTCGAACGATGGGTATCCATTTCAAATCCTCTATCGCAGGCGCGGGTAGAGTCAATTAGAGCAGGCGTAGCAGATCCTCTCGCGCAACACCAGTCTGCACTTCGAACGCGGCAGAATCTTGCTGAGGGTGCCGGTTGCAATCGTCTTGTGTGCCGGGATCGTGATGTGGGGCAAGCCTATTCCCATCCTTTGCAACACGATATGACTGCCAACGCGATTGCGTTCCTCATAGCCGAACCGGGAGCACATCCGTCTCGCAAGCTGCGTTCCATCAACGTTGCGCGGCAGCTTAGGCGACAGGCAGCTCCTGCCTCAAGAGCAGCTGTATCTTCTCTGGCTTTCTGTGGGGTGCAGCGAAGAAGTGCGCCTCTACCGCTTCCTGAACATTCGCGCAAAGTTCTTTCCAGGTCTCGCCTTGCGTGAAGATCAACTCACCTTCAGCCGCAGCGGAGTATCCGCCCTCTTCTTCTTGTTCCACGTTGAAGATCAGCTCGCGCATGGGTTTAGCATAACTCTTCTCCGGACCTCATAAGTACTTCTACAGCACCCGAAGGATTTCCTCTCGACTCCTGCCGGTCTGGTCTTCGAACCTGGCAAGAATGGCTGACAGGGTACCCACTCGCAGGCTCTTGTGCTCAGGGATGACAAGGTGTGCGCGTGTTGCAGTCAACTCCAATGTGTGATGGCTGCCTACTTGATTCTTCTCGACATAGCCGAAGCGGGAACATAGTACTCGGACAAGCCTCAATCCATCGACATCGCGCGGCAGCTTAGGCGACAAGCAGTTCCTCGTCGTGCACGAGGTGAAGACGCACTCTGGATGGACGCTGCTCCCCTGTCGCGCCGTAGTAGGCGTCGAGCGCCTCTTGCACATTGGCGCGAAGTTCCTGCCAGGTGTCTCCTTGCGTAATGATGGCTTTGGTTTCCGCCTCAGCCCAATAGCCACCATCCTCTTCCTGGTGCACGTTGAACACAAAATCGTTCATGGGCACAGCATACGCTTACGCTTTGGCACCGTCATCAGTTTTGATCTGAGTTCTCGAATCGCTCGTCTGAGCCGCGATACCTTCTACAATCAGCAGCATGATTGCCCACCTGCGCGGACGCCTCCTGAGCAAGACACCGGCGCAGGCGGTGGTGGAGTGCGCGGGCGTTGGGTATGACGTGAGCATCTCCGTGCCCACGTTTTCCGCGCTGCCGGGCGAGGGCGCGGAGGTCTCGCTGCACATCAACACCCAGGTGCGCGAGGACAGCATCGCGCTGTTCGGATTCCTCCATCGTGATGAGAAGCGCCTGTTTGAGCGGCTGATTACCGTAAGCGGCATCGGTCCCAAACTGGGGATCACGGTGCTCTCCGGCCTTCCTGCCGTGGCGCTGGTGGCGGCCATCCGCGGCGGCGACCACGCGCAGCTGACCCGCATCCCCGGCATCGGGAAAAAGACCGCAGAGCGCGTCGTTCTGGAACTGAAAGACAAGCTGGACGACCTGGAAGGCAGCCGCGCCACTGCGACGGCGGGATTTCAGCAGGGGCCGGTGGCGGACGACGTGCTTTCCGCGCTCGTCAACCTGGGCTACAAGCGCGAGAGCGCACAGAAAGCCATCGAGAGCGCCACCGCCCTGCACGAGGCGACAGAATTGACGATCCGCACGGACTTCGACCAGCTCTTTCGCTACAGCATGCAGGCCATCCGGTAGCCTTGCTGTAATTGCAAATCTGCCAGTACACTTAAGACGATGCTGCTCCGGTTTGAGTGGATGAGACCAAGAACCGGGCGAATCAACGCAAGCACGGGATCAGCTTCGAGCTGGCAAGTGAGGTGTTTGATGATCCGCTTTGTCTCATGCTGCTAGAGCGAGCGGTGGATGGCGAAGAACGCTGGCAGACCTTTGGCTACGTCGATGGCACGTTATTCGTGATGGTGGCGCACACAGTTCGCGAAAGCCTGGATGAAGGCGAGATCGTGCGGATCATCTCTGCTCGAAGAGCAACGGCAAAGGAAAGGCACGGTTATGAAATCGAGAATCGTTAGCTACACGAGGGAGACGATGCCGCGCCCAACCGCGGCCCAACGCGCGGCCCTGAAGGCGCTGGCTGAACGTCCCGACTCGGAGATCGACTTCAGCGACATTCCGCAGATGACGGATGAGCAGTGGCAGAACGCGGTCAAGGTACGCGGCCGCTTCTACCGTCCGGTGAAGCGGCAGATCACGGCACGGGTTGATGTAGATGTGCTGGAGTGGCTGAAGTCCCAGGGCAAAGGCTACCAGTCCCGCATCAATGCAATTCTGCGGCGGGAGATGCTCCATGCCATGCAGCAGCGCTAAATAGACGGCCACCCGTCAGCGTTTGGTCTTGCGCCGGGCATCCACCTTCGGCCAGTACCCGAAGGGCCTCTCGTACAGATCGCCGGAGAGGTCCGACAGGTTGCGCTGCATCCGTGTCTGCGCGTCCCCGATCGCCTGGTTGTAAATCAGGGGGCCGATCTCTTCCAGAAAGAAGTCCAGCAGCATGCCCGCCGGCAGATCGCCCAGCGGTTCCGGCAGGTTCTCCGCCGCATAGCGCTTCAGCGAAGCGACCGCCTCGGCGCGTGTCCCCTTGTCCAGTTCCATCATGTCGATGCCTCCAGGTCTGCCAGGATCCCGCACTCTAAGAGGAAACGTTCAAGCCTGCACGCGCGGAATGTCTCGCGATCTCCTGGTTGATCTCGAGCGCTAGCGCCAATGCTGCGCGGCCATGCTCACCGGTCACGAGCGGCGTGGAGCGGGTGCGCACCGCGTGCAGAAAGCTCTCGATTTCCAGCCGCAGCGGCTCGCCCGGTTCCGCCGGAATCTTGCGTAGCGAAAGCCCAGGCGAGGGGTGCTGCCGCGAAGCTGCGCTGGCCACCGGCGGACAGGCGGCAAACTCAGCCGGGATGCTGTCCGCGATCAGGGCATCGGACATCCCGGCCTGGTACTGCCCCAGGCGCAGCGCCGCAAGATGCGCCTCCACCTCGATGGTTGAGTGCGATTCACCCTGTACACCCATGCCGGACCCGGACAACGCCTCCATCTCCGCGGTGCGAAGGGACGCGGCAGCCGTGACATCAATCATCAGCACATCTTGCCGTGCAAAATCCAGCGAAAGATACTGGTGCGGCTGGAAGAAGCGCAGCTTGCGCACGCGTTCCGTGCTGACGCGCGATGCCGTAAAGTTGGCTACCGCGCCGCTCCGGAACTCCACACGGACGTTGGCGATGTCTGTCTTGCCAGAGAGGACCGGCAGACCCACGGCGCGAACCTCATGCACCGGGGATTTAACCAGGGTGAGCACAATGTCCAGATCATGGATCATCAGGTCCAGGACCACGTCGACATCGAGTGAGCGCGGCGTGAACACGCTCAGCCGGTGCGACTCAAAGAACATGGGGCGGTTGCGCAGCGGCATGGCAGCTGTGACGGCGGGGTTGAAGCGTTCCAGATGGCCAACCTGCACGATGCTCCCGTGTTCGCGGGCGGCGGCCAGGATGGCATCAGCCTCCCCCAGCGAGGGTGCGAGCGGCTTCTCAATCAGCACATCAACGCCTGCGAGCAGAAGAGGCAGGGCGCTCCCCGCGTGTTCCACCGTGGGCGTGCACACGCTTGCCGCATCCACCGGGATGCCGCTTGCGCGCAGTTCCGCCAGCGTGGCAAAGACGGGGACACCGTATTCCGCAGCGACAGCTTCTCGTGCGGAGCGGCTGGGATCAACGCAGGCAGCGAGATGCACACGGGCACCCTCTTGCGCCAGTGCATGATAGACGCGCAGGTGATTCCGCCCAAAGGCACCCGCTCCCACCACGACGACGCGCAGCGGCTCCGCACTCGCAAAGGAAGACTTGCCGGTCACTTCTTCCCGGTGCCCTCGACAGCCAGTTTGCAGCGGCCATAAAGTTCCAGGAGTTGCGTCACTTGATCCTCACCTTTGGGGGCGGACGCACCTGAAAATCCCGGCGTGACCCCGAGGCCGCCGCCCTTGACGACGTTGGCGGTGGAGGCAATAAATTTCAGCAGGTCCAGCGCAATATCCTCGGAGCGGCGTGCGCCAATTGGAATGTCCATAGAATCCTCTGAGCAATCGTAAACGAGAGCTCTGCACGCGTTTCGTCGCACGTCGTAAGTAGCTGATTGTGCGCTACTTTCCTTGCGAAAATGCTGGCTATTCCGCCCGGATAGCGGTAGAATATCTCTAGTTTCAGACGGACGCGCAGATGCCAGTTGACTGGCAACATCGTGCTTCGGAGTCTCTGATCACGTTCCCCGCCGCGGGGAGGCAGCGCCTTGTGGGCGCTGAATCGCAAGCGCCAGCAGAGCGCAACTTCACTATGAAAGAAGACGACGAGACTGCGACGTTCAGGACAGCTTCAGGTCAGCAGCATGCACGTTGGAACGCACGCTGTCCCTCGGTTCCGGAACTGCGAAAGCCGCCATGCTCGTCGTCCAGCAGGCATCTTTGCTTGAAGATTAATTTCTTCGCGAACCGTTCAGGCAATCCTCTCTCGCTCCCCGGATCTCTCCCCACACGGCACGGCACCCACCGTACGCTCCGGCACGCCAGCGGAATCTCCCGCATCGCCAGCAGCCGTGGCTGGGTGCTTTGCCTGGCCATCGCGGGCGGCTCCATTCTGGCGGCGTTCAGCGCAGAGCACATGATGCATCGCATGGAGGTGGCCGCAGCCCCGCCGCTCGCTCCCGCACCGGCACCGCCCGCGCCTCCGCAGACGCATAAGAAGCATCATTTCCTCTCCAACGGGCTGCATGGCCTGGCCTCCTGGTACGGATCGGTGTGGAACGGCCGCACCACCGCATCTGGCGAGCGGTATGACGAGTCGCGGATGACGGCCGCGCACAAGTCGTTGCCGCTGGGCACACTGGTACGTGTCACCAACCTGGCCTCCATGCGCTCTGTCGTGGTCCGCATCAACGACCGCGGTGCCATGACACCCAACTGCATCATCGATTTATCCTCGGCTGCCGCGCGGGAAATCGGAATGATGAATAAGGGCCTGGCGCACGTGAGCCTGGAAGTGATCGGCAAGCTGTAAGTGCTGGCTATTCCGGAAGGCAGATGCGCGGTGCGTGCCGTCTATGCTGATCAGATGCATGAGCAGCCTCGTATCCTGGGCCTGGATGTGGGCGATCGCCGCGTGGGCGTTGCGCTCTCTGACCCGCTCGGCATCGCGCGTCCGCTGCTGACCCTTGGGCGCACGCATCTCCGCAAGGAAATGCGTGACATTGGACGCCTCCTGCGCAAGCATGGCGTCGAGGCCATTGTTGTCGGCAATCCGCTGCACATGTCCGGCGAAATCAGCCCACAGAGCAAGCGGGTGCAGGAGTTTGCCGAGGCTCTTCGCCAGCACTCGATGCTGCCGGTGCACCTGTGGGACGAGCGGCTCTCCTCGCACGCCGCGCATGAGTTGCTGGATACCCAGGGCTACCCTGCGGGGCCGGAACGCAAGCGAGTCATCGATCAGATCGCGGCCGTCGTGATCCTTCAAGACTGGCTCGATGCCCAGCAGGTCCGGTTCGGAGCTGCTGACTGCACCGGGTAACTCTTGGCCCGGCAAAATCTGCACGCGTTCTCTCCTGGAGCAGATCAAACGGCAATCGCTGAAGGTCTCGGGAAGCAGACCGGCGATTCGCCGGTAGAATAGAACGGGTCTGGGCTATTCCTGTCGCGGGGAAGAGAGCCGCGTCATCCGCAACGCCGCTGACGTTCTCACCGCGAAGTACGGGCCGGCGAATCCCTTACACATTTTCTTAGAAACCAGGAACAACACATGCTGGACATTACCAAGAAGCTGGAAGAACAGATCAAGGTGCTCGAGTACGAGCTAACGACAGAACTGCCCGCCGAGATCAAGCGGGCGGTTGCTCTCGGCGATTTGAGCGAGAACGCCGAGTACCACTCCGCAAAGCAGCGCCAGGAGTTCGTCAACGCCCGGCTGGGTCAGCTAAAGAAGCGCATGGCCGAGCTTTCGCTGGTGAACCTGGTCAACATTCCCGCGGACAAGGTGGGCTTTGGATCAACCATTGTCGTGTTCGACAGCACAAAGGATGAGGAGATCACCTACAAGCTGGTGACCAGCGAAGAGAGTGACGTCACCAAGGGCTTGATCAGCACAACGTCTCCCATTGGCAAGGCACTTGTGGGCAAGCGCGTAGGAGACGAGGTCACCGTTATCACTCCGAACGGCAAGCGGGAGCTGGAGATACTCAAGCTTGCGACGATCCACGACATCGTGCAGGAGCCTGTCCTTTAGGTGCCATTGTGGTGCTGTGTAGCAGGTTTATGGTTAAGCATGGCAGCCTGTCATTCTGCCAACGGAAAGCAGCTTTGTCATCCCGTAACGCAGTGACGGGATCTGCCTTTCCGTCGAAATCAGCAGACCCTTGCACTGCACAAATCGCCACCGGCTACTGCACATCGCCAGCTTCCAGGTGGCTCTCAAGGAAGTAAAGCTCCTCCTCCGCATCGACGATCAACTGGTTGTAGAAGTCGCTGGTGGGGCTGTCGCCGATGTCGTCGATCTTTTCGGAGGCCTCCCGCAGAAGCGCGCAATACTTGCCCAGCGAGTTCGCCAGCGCCTCCAGGTGCTGCGGGCCGTTGAGCGCTTCCACGTTATACGGCGGAATCTCTGACGTGGCAGCCGACTGCCGCACGGTTCCATTTGCCACGCCGCCCAGCTGCGTCATCCGCTCCGCAATGGGATCGATCTGCTTGAAGATCGTCTTCGCCGTGTCATCGAAGACCAGGTGCAGCTGATAGAAGTTCAGGCCTTTGACGTTCCAGTGCGCAAATTTCGCCTGGGTGTGCATGTCCAGAGCGGCGGCGAGCGTCTTGCTCATCTCGTCCACTACCTTTTTCTTCACGTCATCCGGCAACGCAACCCGGTTCTTGTACATGCGCCTGGAAAACTTCGCGCCGTTGACGTTGTCCATCTTTGTCTCTGCTTTTGCCATTGTGTATGTTTTTACCTTTCGGTTCATTCTGATGCCCATAGTCCCGCAGAGCTTGCTTCGCACAGCGTGGCGGCTTCATTGCGCTAACGCCGCATGTTGCCGCTCTCGTATCATCAAAAGAAGCATGGCCATTCCGGCAAACACGCCGCCCACCCGCAACCGTCACCTGATCCGCTGGGTAGAGAAGACGGCGGAGTTGTGCCAGCCGGCGAGGGTGCACTGGCTGGATGGCTCACCGGAAGAAAACGCCGCGTTGTGCGATTTGCTTGTCGAGGCCGGAACCTTTCAGCGCCTTGATCCGGTCAAGTGGCCCAATTGCTACTACGCGCGTTCGTCACCAAACGACGTTGCACGGGTGGAAGACCGGACCTTTATCTGCTCGCTCTCAAAGGATGGCGCGGGACCCACGAACAACTGGGAAGATCCATTCTTGATGCGCCGCCAGTTGAAGGGCGTGTTCAGCGGTTGCATGCGCGGACGAACGATGTACGTGATGCCGTTCTCCATGGGTCCGATCGGATCGCCGTTTTCGCAGATCGGCGTGCAGCTGACTGACTCCGCCTACGCCGTTGTGAACATGCGCATCATGGCCCGCATCGGCCTGCCCGTCTACCTCGAGATCGACAAGGACTATAAGCGCGTGGTTCCGTGCGTCCACTCCGTCGGCGCGCCGCTGGCCCCTGGACAGGCGGATCTTCCCTGGCCGCAGAATGACACGAAGTACATCGTGCACTATCCCGAGACGCGCGAGATCTGGAGCTTCGGCTCGGGGTACGGCGGCAATGCGCTGCTGGGCAAGAAGTGCTTCGCCCTGCGCATTGCCTCAAACATCGCCCGCGACGAGGGATGGATGGCCGAGCACATGCTCATCGTCGGGGTGGAAGGCCCACCAGACGCAGCGGGCGCAAGGGAGAAGACCTACGTTGCCGCTGCCTTCCCCTCGGCATGTGGCAAGACCAACTTCGCCATGCTCATTCCGCCGGTGGGTTTCGAAGGCTGGAAGGTGACCACCGTTGGCGACGATATCGCCTGGATCAAGCCGGACGCGACGGGGCAACTCCGCGCCGTGAACCCCGAGACAGGCTTCTTCGGTGTCGCGCCCGGCACCAGCGAAAAGACGAACCCCAACGCCATGGCCACGCTGCGTGCAAACAGCATCTTCACCAACGTCGCCCTCGTAACGAAAAACGGCGTGTCCAATGGAGATATCTGGTGGGAGGGCATGACGGACGCGCCCCCCGCTGAAGCCCTGGACTGGCGTGGCGAACCGTGGACGCCAGCCAGAAAGACGCCGGCCGCGCATCCCAACGGACGGTTCACCGCTCCAGCGCGGCAGTGTCCCTCGATCGATCCCTCATGGGAGGATCCCAACGGCGTGCTCATCTCCGCCATCATCTTTGGTGGACGGCGTGCCACCACCATGCCGCTGGTCTACCAGGCATTCAACTGGACAAGCGGCGTGTATGTCGGCGCGACGATGGGGTCCGAGACGACGGCAGCGGCAGGCGGAGCGCAAGGGATGGTCCGCCGCGATCCCATGGCCATGCTGCCCTTCTGCGGCTATCACATGGGCGACTACTTCCGGCACTGGCTGCGCATGCAGCGC
>CAXTXE010000017.1:0-77716 GCA_964248165.1 uncultured Terriglobus sp. | reverse complement strand
CCGTCGACATCTCCTGATACACGCTCATCTTTTCCTTGATGGCGCGCTCCATGCGGACCAGGCCGATGCGGAACTGATTTTCCATCAGTTCGCCGACGGCGCGGACGCGGCGGTTGCCCAGGTGATCGATGTCGTCCACGAGGCCGATGTTCTTGCGCAGCTTCAGCAGGTACCGGATGGTGCCGTAGAAGTCCTCGGGCGTCAGCGTGCGGCGGTCGAGGTTGGTGGCGTCCTGGTTCTCGTAGAGCTTGATGTTGAACTTGAGACGGCCCACACGCGAAAAGTCGTACTTGCGCGGATCAAAGAACATGCCTTCGAAGAGCGCGGTCGCGGTGTCCAGGGTTGGCGGATCGCCGGGACGCAGCTTGCGGTAGATCTCGATCAGGGCTTCTTCGGGCTTGCGCACGGAGTCGCGCTTGAGCGTGTTGGTGATGATGTTGCCGACATCGTCTTTTTCCGGGAAGAAGACTTCGAAGCTGGTGCAGCCGGTCTGGACGAGTTTGTGCAGCTTGTCCGCAGTGGCTTCCTGGTTGGCCTCGTAGAGGAGTTCGCCCGTGGTCAGATCGACTACGTCCGCGGCGAAGATGGCACCGTCGAAATCAGAGTTGGCGACCTCGACTTCGGTGACGCCGCCCGCCCGCATCTTGTTCAAGAGCGAGGTGGAGATCTTGCGGTTGGCGGCGACGATCTCCGTGCCGTCCGAGCCGGTGATGGCTAGTGCGGGCTTGACGCCGGTCAGATTGCTGGGCGTGCCTTCCGGCGACACGGACCAATACATCTTGTTGTTGCGGATGTTGATGGTATCGGCGTTGTAGAAGGTCTTGAGGATTTCTTCATCCGTGCGCAGGCCGAGCGCGCGCAGGAAGATGGTGCCCAGGAACTTGCGCTTGCGGTCGATGCGGACGTAAAGGATGTTCTTCTGGTCGTATTCGAACTCGACCCATGAGCCGCGGTACGGGATGATCTTGCCCAGGAAGTAGCTGCGGTTGTTTGCCGTCTCAAAGAATACGCCAGGCGAGCGGTGCAGCTGCGAGACGATGACGCGCTCCGTGCCGTTGACGATGAAGGTGCCGTTCGCGGACATGAGCGGGATGTCACCAAAGAAAACTTCCTGCTCCTTCATGTCGCGCAGAGTCTTGACGCCGGTTTCCGGGTCTTTGTCGTAGATCTTCAAGCGGATGGTGACCTTGAGCGGTGCCGCATAGGTCATGCCGCGCTCTTCGCATTCGGCCTGGTCATACTTCAGCTGCAGGCCAACCGGATCGCCGCACTTGGTGCAGAAATCGGGGGTGTTCTTGTTGTAGGTGCCGCAGAAATGGCAGAGCACGTCGCCCGGGTGGAAGGGATCGGTGATGACCATGTGTCCGCAGTTGACGCAGGCGGTGCGCAAGTGGTTGAGGCCCTTCATGTAGCCGCACTTGCACTCCCAGTTGCCGATGGAGTAATCGACAAACTCCAGCTCCGACACGTTGCGGAAGTCAGTGATAGGGAAGACGGAGGTAAAGACCGACTGGAGACCGTTATCCTCGCGCTCCTGCGGCAGCTTGTCCATCTGGAGGAAGCGCTCATACGAGCGGCGCTGAACCTCGATCAGGTTTGGAATCTGAATTGCTGTTGGGATCTTGGAAAAATCAAGGCGACTGCGGAGTGCGCGCGTTTCAGTGTTCGTTGCCATACGTTGTGAACTCCCCTTTATCGTGCCGAGGCCTCTGACATGGCGCGACGCCGCAAGGGTTGCGGCAACGGCCTTCAGAGCCGGAGGATGCCGTGTGGGCGGCTCCTCCGCGGGTGATGTGCGCTTCTGGTCTGCGGGAGTTCTACCTCGGTGAGAACACCTGCGCGCGTTGGTGATGGGCTGGATGCCCGGTAGTTCGACTCAAGACTGCATATCGCCGGTAGCACCGGCTGTGTACCGGAAACGCAGAAAGCTCACGGGGACAGGAGTGCCCGTGAGCGCAATATCCGGCTTTTGCACTGATTCAAGATAGAGGTAAATATCTGCCGCCCATGCGAGGCCTGCCCCGCCTCAAGGGTTGCTGCCGCTCGTGTTGCCTGAACACACTGCACCCCCGCCGCCCGAGGTGCACTATAGCCGGCTCATGCGCGAGCCGGAGAAAATTCCTGGTTGAAGATTGAAGCCACCCGCTGCGCCGTAACGCACTCCTTGCGCACGAGTGGATCGTTTCAACACATAGAATACTGTTTTTCGTAGAGAAGTGCAAGCCGAACACGGCACAGCGGCTCCCGGCGTGGTACCAGGAGCCGTCTTCCGAAGGAACTACTTGATCTCGACTGTCGCGACGCCCTCGAACTTCTTGGCGACCGCAGCTGCCTCGTCCTTCGAGATGTTCTCCTTGATGGCCTTGGGAGCGCCATCCACCAGATCCTTGGCTTCCTTCAGGCCAAGCGATGTGACTTCGCGGACGGCCTTGATGGTGTTGATCTTGTTTGCGCCCGCATCTTTCAGGATGACGGTGAACTCCGTCTTCTCTTCCGCGACGGGAGCGGCTGCGCCGCCGCCTGCCGCCGGTGCAGCCGCAACGGTTGCCGCTGCCGCTGACACGCCGAGGCGCGCTTCAAGCTTCTTCACAAGCTCTGACGCCTCGAGCAGGCTCAGGCTAACGATCTGATCTTCTAACTGCTGGATGTCTGCCATGGTGTTTTCCTTTTCTTCGAATCTTGGGTACAAACTTACCGTGCCGATTACTTCACCAAAGCGGTGATCTGCCCTGGTTGCTCCGTCATTGCGAGGTTTCCGATGCGCCCAGACTGCGCACCCCGCAGCGGCAAAGCAAAACCTGTGTTACGCGGTGACATCCGCGCCTTCCGCCGGAGCTTCGGTTGCCGCCGCCTGCATCTGCGGCGAAGCACTGTCGGCGTCTTCAGCCTTCGGCTTTGCGGAAGCAGCCGGTGCGATAGCAGATGTTTCTGTTGCATAAGCGCCGCTAGGCGACGTCGCAGGTGTGGCTGTAGCGGTGAACTTCTCCTGCTGCGCGGCCTGATCCAGAACCACGGCGAGATTGCGCCCGGTGGCGTTGATGACAGTTGCCAGGCGCGTTGCTGGTGAGTTGATGAGGAACAGCAACTTGCCGAACAACTCTTCCTTGCCCGGCAGCGTTGCCAGGGAGTTGACTTCCTCAACGGTAAGAACTTTGCCATCGACGATGCCGAGCTTGAAGGTAAACTGCGCGTTGTCTTTGACCCAGGTAGAGAGCGCCTTTGCCAGCGCCACCGGATCGCCAGAGGTGTAGGCGATGGAGCTGACGCCCTTCAGGCCCCCGAGTGCGCCTTCAATCTGCGTGCCCGCGCCGGCCTTTGGAGCCAGCTTGTTCTTCAGCACGCGATACTTGCCGCCCGCGCCGCGCACCGTCTTGCGGAGGTCAAAATCCTTGTCGGCGGTCATCGCCGTAAACGTGCCGACGATGGCAGCGGTGGCACTGTGCAACTCGCCTGCCAACGCTGTTACCTTCTGATGCTTCTTCTGCCTGGTCAATGCCATGGAAATAGCTCCCAGCTATTAGCCCTTAGCTTCTAGCTTGATCCTGCTTGCGCGAACACGCGCAAGCACTTACTTAAAGTTTGCGGCTTGCAGCTCATAGCTAATGGCTAGGAACTGAAAGCTGCTTCTATGCTTTTCCGGCGGTCTCTGCCACAGCGTGGTCAAGCTGGATGCCAGGCCCCATGGTGGACGAGAGATACATGGCCTTGATGTACTTGCCCTTTGCCGCTGCGGGCTTGGCTTTGACCACTGCGCTAATAACCGTCGTGGCGTTATCCACCAGCTTCTGCGGGTCAAACGAACTCTTGCCAACCGGAACGTGAACCAGCGCCGTCTTGTCCGCGCGAAACTCGACCTTGCCGGCCTTGATTTCCTTTACTGCTGCCGCAACGTCCGTGGTGACGGTGCCGGTCTTCGGGTTCGGCATCAGGCCGCGTGGGCCGAGCACTTTGCCGAGACGTCCAATGGAACGCATCATATCCGGTGTTGCGATCAGCGCATCGAAGTCGGTCCACGACTCCTTCTGGATTCTCTCAACAAGCTCCTCGCCACCAACAATATCCGCTCCCGCAGCTTCAGCGATTCGCTGGTTTTCCGCCGTGGAGATGACGGCGACTTTCTTGGTCTTGCCCAGGCCGTGCGGCAGGATGACGGTGGCGCGCACCATCTGATCGGCGTGACGCGTGTCCACGCCAAGACGCAGCGTCAGATCGACGTTTTCGTCAAACTTCGCGTACTTGATTTGTTGCAGAAGGGGAACCGCGTCGGTCAGGGCGTAGGGGCGAGGCTCAACTGCCGCGCGCGCCTTTGCCAGGTTCTTCGAAATCTTCCGTGCCATACCGTTTCCTTGTCTCCCACCGCCTGAACCATTGGACAAAGCGGGCTGATGGATTCTTCAAGCCCAGCGGGCATGCCTCGACGTTGTACTTCAAGCCTTCGGCTTACGCCTCAGACCCAACTGCAACGAGGGCCCCGCCCTTTGTCCGCAGCGCGACTTTCGCGCTGAACCCGCCCCGAATTGCGATTACTCAACTGCTGCGAGGGACGAGCCGTTCGACCGTGGTGTGTGACGAAGCTGCTTGCGCAACTTCATGTATTTGAGGACCGGCGGTACGAGACACGCACGGAGGCTCAAGCACTCCTATAAGTATGCATGAAGCTCACGTTTTCTGCAACTTCGCCCGCTCGAACTGCGCAAAGGCACCCATGACGCTCAGGAGTTCTCGACCTGAAGCTCCTGTCTTTAGAAGAGTTCCCCACCTACCTCATCGCTCTTGTTGTCTCCTTTCAGTTCGCTTCCTGTACCAGAGCTCGCGTTGGCTCCAGGGAGCACCTGGCGAAGATGCTGGTGGGGCATCTGGATGGGTTCGTCTGCCTGCATGGGAGAACAGCCGGTAATGCGGAGCAAGGGCCTTGTCCCGGCGCTTCGCTCAGGTTGCGCAACAGGTGCCAACGATCGGCAACCTGAACGGCTTAAGGAGCAGCGCTGCGGGCGGCTTCGGCGTAGATGCCACCGCGGTCGCGGCTGATGATCTCGGTACGGGGATGCTGTGGCAGCCACGCAGCTACTGTGTTGGCGTCGCGATCGGGAAGCAGGTCGATTACCCTGCGGGTCTCCAGGTCACAGGATCGTTCCATACCGATGTCCCTTGCGCCAGGCCCAGTCGTCGATGCCGAGTACGCGTGGCACTTGCACTGGTCACGGGAAACTGCTGATGAAGCTCACGCAGCAGCGTCGACTGGCTGGCTGGCAAGCAAAGACGCCCTCCAACCTTTGACTCCAGCTCGGCCGCCCCAGGGCAATAGTGAGCCAACGCAGAGCTTCGCTTGATCGACAGCTTCTTCGGCCATAGCGTACCGCCGTACCCGGCAGCGGTCCGGTACACACCTTGCGCCGGCGACCCGGCTCGACGTAGAACCTACGCGTACTGAGACGAATCACGACCGGCACACCGTGCCACGTAGGCTCCAACTCACCGTCCGGGAAGAATCAGCAATGTGCGCCAGAACCTTGGAATGTCATGTCCCGCCGATTAGAACTGCCAGGTTCAAGAGATGAGGAGGGATATCGATGAGGGAGCGCGATCTGAAGCGGATCGAAATCGAGGTGAATTGAGGTCTAGATGCCAAACGGCTGCGGCAGGCGTCCGGTCTGCTGCCGTTTACCTTAATAAATAAGAAGAAGCCCGGAGTAGACCTTGCTTACAGCCTTGGCTGTATGTCTGAGGCCCATACGCTGCTGCTTTGATACAAGCCCGGAAATGCGATCTTTTTGCCGTCGCGTGAGATCACCGCCCAAATCAGACTTGGACTTTTGCGCACAAGTTGTACGTGCCCCCCTGCCAGATCGAGGCTAACCAGTTCGAAGCCGGCTTCGGTTCTGCACTCTACAAGGAGAGTTTTGCCATCCGGTGACCAGTTCGCACCCAACGTGGTTCCATGACCTTGCACCGGCAACACCCGGACGCTGGTGCCGGGCGATTTTAGGCTGACTACTTCGACGCCCGGATGCATGGTGTCATGCTGAGCGGCGGCAACGAAATCTCCGTCGGCGGAAAGTCCCCAGTCGCCGAGTCTGTTTGGCTCCCAGGGGGTACGTGCAAGCTCCTCACCCATACCCTTTACAGGGTCCAATGCGTAGTACACCAGTTTGTCCTGGCCGACCGCTTCACGCAGCACGCAGCGACCGGTGAGAGAGGCTGAGCAGTGAAACTCCTCCAGGTTGCCACTTGTCGGAACCCGCTCGGCAGGGCCGCCCTCCACGGGAACGCGGAAGACGCCAGTCGCCCGCTGCGGTCTGCCTTCAAACTGTAGAAACAATATCCATCGACCATCCGGAGAAAGCTGTTCCATAGCGGCAGTTCCTGGCAGCTTCGCTACCAGCTTTGGACGTGAGCCACTTACCGCTACATCAAAGATGGCCCACTTCGGGTCGTCACCGGTTCTCAGCGAATCGTTCTCCAGGAGAACACCGCGTCCATCCGCAGTCCAGGCATGAGGAAAGTTTTGCCTGGTTCCTTTGGTGATCCGGACCGGCTCGCCAAGCGAAGGTCCTGGCCACTTCAGGCCGGCAACAAAGGTGTCGGTCTCAGCTTTATCCAGCACGGCGGCGAAGCGCGCACCTGTGAGGGATGCGGTAAGGCTCTGCGCGTAGCGTGCGGAGAACTTTTGGACATACCTTGGCTGGCCGATGAGGCGTCCGCTTTTCTCATCCGTCCGCACTGCCATCAGGTTTGCTTCACCGGTCGTCGGTCCAGGTGTGTTGTTCTGAGCGAAAAAGAGCTGTCCGTTCGGGAGTATGTAGCCAGATTGCGTGGGCACGCCGCTTTCGCGGTCCAGGACTTTGCCAGAGTCCGCATCGGCACAGAGGTATGTGGTGCCATGGAGCGTCTCCGTGGTACTGTTCACGCTGGCAGGTCTACTGCTCTCAGTAAGTACCAAATGGTTGCCAGCAGGGCTCCAGAGCAACAATCCAAAGGTATTGCCTGGATTAGCCTTCAAGACCCGGCGAGGCTCTTGCCCATCGCTCGACGCTTCCCATATCTCTTGATCCCCATCTCTCATGAATGCAATGCGCTTGCCGTCGGGAGACGAGACGGCCCGGTCCGCGTTTTGCAGGATCGGCTGCAGGTATGCTCCTTGTAGCGGCACAGACCATACCTGTGGGATATGTGCCTCAGTGCCGGTTCCGCTCATCAGCAAGCCACTTTGATCCGGGAGCCAAGCGAGGCGATCTACCACAAAGGCCGGACGAACCCCCAGGAGACGCTCCGCTCTGGAATCGAGCCAGTGCACAGACACTCCAAAGCGGTCAGCATAGGCGACCATCGTTCCATCTGGCGATACCGCCGCTGCAGTCACCTCCCCAAGAGGTTTTTCCGGCGTGACTTGAACGATTTGAAGGTCGGCAGTTGCCGGCAACCCTGAGGCCGAAGCACCGGACCTTGCCCCTGACAAATACACCCGCCAGTGTGAATGGATGGGCGCAGTGGCCAGGAAGAGCAGGATGATGCAGGTTGCCAGACCGGCGATCCAGCCCACACGCTGGCGAGTGCCGGAGCTCCGCTGCGGGGACGAGGAAATCCCGGTCCGCCAAGCTCCCAAAACTGTGGCGGGCGCGACTGTGTCACCCCGCGATTGCGGAGCAGAAGCTGCATCTAGAACGGAATCGTCAGTGTCAGCAGCCGGAGCCGCAACCAGGACCTCTCTTACAGGGATGAGTGGGTGAGGCAGCGTGGCTTTGGCAGCGGCCTCAATCTCCGGGCCATTCAGGTTTGGTGGCTCAGCAGGAAATCGAGGATGGATTTCCTCGACTGTGATGTCCGACGCACAAGGGTCAGTCTGAACTGCCGCGGTCTCTTCAGTCGTGAACTCGATGGTCACTTCCGGGATGAAGCGGTAGCCTAAACCGATGACCGTCTCGATAGCGGAGGCATCTCCAGGAGCTTCCTGAAGATGCCGGCGGAGGCGATTGATGGCCGTATTGATGCCGGTGCTTACGTCGATCGTGCGGGAATCCACCCAGAGCCGTGCCGTAATCTGCTCCCGGGTGACAAGTTCCCCACCCCTCTCCAGGAAAAGGGTCAGCAGACGTAACTGCGAAGCCGCCAGCTTTAGCCGGAACCCGTTTCGGCGTAATTCGTGACGGCGTGGATCAAATTCGAACGACCCAAACTTCAATTTCGATACTTGCCGAGCTTCACCCACCATGCCGCGTTCCAAGCCAGGCATTAGTCCTCCAGCCGAGGAACATTACGCCTACTTGCATCCTATTGCATGCCTCAGTCTGGCTAGGAGCATGGTTCCCCGGGCCGCCGGTTCTTTTTGATGCCCCTATAAAGTGTTTCACCGTGGGGATCCAGGCATCTTCGAACATACATAACAAAGCACCTGCGAGCCCGCCCGTAACAAATTTTCACCCTTTTCCGGGACGTATGTGCTTGCTCCTAAACCATTTAGCTGATTACACAAATGTTATGGCGATTTTTGATGGAATTTCACCCAGCCATCCATAGCATGTGCTTGCGTGGTCTGGTTCCGGGGCCAACGACATTCTTTAGGGTGTAGATGAACGTGGGTGTGGAGGAAAGAGCTGTCCTCAAGGAGTTCGTGACGCCCTCGCCAATCCTGGTCCAGGAATGCCAGCCGCCGTGCGCCGATGTCTCAGAATTGGATGAGCTGCAACGCTCGTTGCACGCGTCGCTGAACCTCGAATCCCTGGTTGAGCTAATCCCGAACCTGGTAAGACCACTGCTGGCCTGTGACGCGGTTCATCTCTGGCTCTTTGATGCGGATTCGCTCACCCTGATGAGCACAGCCGGCCATGACCCCACAATCGAGGTTGGAGCCAAAGAGGCACCCGGAGAGGGCTACGTCGCCGATATGGCCGAGTCGGGCCAACCACTTCGCATAACCGATGCAGAAGATGCGCGGCTCGACCTGCGCAACATGAACAGCAGACTTCCTGTGTTTACAGCAATGTTAGCTCCCCTTCTGCAGGACGGCGCGGAAATTGGCGTGCTGGAAGCGGTCAACAAAAGTTCTGGCACCGCCTTTACCGCTGCGGATGAGGACTTTTTCTGTACGGTCGCTCAGACCGTCAGCAACGCTCTTGAGCAGATCACACTGGTATCTGCGGAGAAGAAGCTGGCTGTTCTGGAGGCACTGATGCAGGTCAGCTCTGAGATCGCTTCGACGATCAACCTCGCGCAGCTTAGCCGCCTCATTGTCCATAGCCCTCAACACGTGCTGCCCTTCGACCGGTGCGTACTGGCGCTTTATCGCCGTGGCAAACTGCACGTCCGAGCTGTATCGGGCCTGTTCAGGTTGCCCTATGGCGATGCGAGCCTGAAGGCATTATCCGGACTGATGAAGTGGCTTTCGACCCAGAACCAGGAACTCCACTTCCAGCAGCGCAGCAAAGGTGCAGAGCATTTGCCACCCGCCGTGGCTGCTCATTTCACCACCAGCAACTTTCGAGCACTATTTGCGTTACCGCTGCAGAGGAACGACAAGCACATCGGCTTTCTCCTCTTTGAGGGAACTGATCCGGACTTCTTCGAGGCAGTGCACGTCGAGATGGCTCGAATCGTTGCTGCACAAGCCGCGACGGCGCTTAGCCACGCTTTGCTGTTTGGAGAGCTGCCCGCAGTATTGATGCAGCCGTGGCTTCGGGCGAAGAAGACATTGCGTGCTGCCGGACGCCGGCGCAAACACCTCATCCTGACGGCAACGGCTGCGGCGTTGCTGTTGCTTCTCTGCCCGTTTCCTTCCCGGGTTGCCGGGACCGCGACCGTCGCTGCACAGCACGCCGTGACTGTCGCAGCACCGGAGGACGGCAATGTAAACGCCGTTTACGTTCGCGAAGGCGATCGCGTGGAAGCCGGGGAAGTTCTTGGCACCTTGGACGACCTGGAATGGCGCACAGACCTGCTGTCAGCCGAGGCTCGTTACCGGACTGCCACACTGACCATGGAGGCGGATCTGGCTCGAGGTGCCGCCCAGGCAGGGGCCGATCGAGCGCAGGTTGAGTTTCTCCGCGCGGAGGCAGACCGCGCACGGGCTCGCATCGCCAGCGCCCAATTGCGCTCGCCGATCAGGGGCGTTGTGATGACGCCGCACATCGAGAGTACTGCCGGCCAACATCTTTACGCTGGCAATACCTTTGCCCAGGTACTTGACCTGTCTTCGGCTGTGATCGATGTGTCCATCCCGCAGGGTGATGTCGCGCTGGTGCGGCCGGCCCAGTCCGCGGTGGTCAAGCTTGAGAGCTACCCGCAAAAGAAGTGGCACGGTGACGTGGACCTTATCAGTGCGCAGGCCCAACTGGTTGACGGCGAATGGACGTTTGCCGCGCGTGTGCCACTCCCCAACAGTTCCGGCCTGCTTCGATCCGGCATGACAGGCAGTGCCAAGGTCATGACCGGCTACCGGCCGCTGGCCTATGTGCTGCTGCGCCGGCCCGTGCTTTTGGCATGGCAGACGGCGTGGTTCTGGTTCGGCTGGTGATGCGCATGAACATTTCTTTACGCCTTAGAGGCATTCTCATTGTTGCGCTGTGCACCATGCTGGTGCCTCTTAGCGGGTGTGACGACCGGCCGGGTGCCGCCACCTCAGCACCGCAACCGGCATTGCCGTCCGCAGTCCCCTCTCAGAAGATCGGGCCTGCGGTAAGTAAGCCACAGGAACCTGCAAACTATCGAACGTCTGGCCCGTTGATCGCCGATCAGCAGTCCGACGTGGCGGCAGAGCGTGAGGGCCGAGTGACGAGTATTGCCGTTCAGATTGGCGAACACGTCGTTCGCGGGCAACTGCTTGCCGGGCTGGATGATCGCTCGTCGCGCGCTGCGGTTGAGTCACAGGCTGCGAAACTTGCCTCGTTGCAGGCCCAGGTTCTGGAGTGGAAGGCGGAAGAGAAGATGGACGCCGCCGACCTTCGCCGCTCTGACCAGATGCGGGCGGAACGGATTGTGAGTCAAGAAGTGTGGGAGCACGTCAAGTACAAGCTCGATGAGGTGACAGCTGAAGTGGCACGATACCAGGCCGACGAGCGAGCGGCCCAGGCGGACTTGCAGGCTGCGAAGTTGCAGCTTGAACAGTGCCGCATCGTAGCTCCCTTTGCCGGTGTTGTGGGTCGCCAGTCGGTGCGGCTGGCGCAGGAGGTAAAGACAGGAGACGTCCTCTTCTGGGTGACGGCGCAGGCACCCCTTCGCGTCCTCTTTACCATTCCCGAGTCCGCGATCGCAGCGTACTCGCTGGGTGCGCCACTCGACCTGACCACCGCGGAGTACCCCGGCCTGCATCAGGCCGGGCATGTACTGCGCGTCAGCCCGGTGGTCGATCCGGCGAGCGACAGCGTACAGGTAATCGGCGCGGTAACCAACCCCTCGCCCCTGCTGAAACCGGGTATGTCCATGCAGGTGGCCGTGGCTTCCGGCTCAACACGACCGGCCAGCGTGAGAACACAACGATGACAAGGTTGATGACGGCTCTGCGAGGCCCGATCCCCGAGTTGCCGGGTGAACGGTTGCACCGTGCCCGGGTACCACGTCTCGACTCATCTCTGGTCACGCGAGAGGAGCGGATTGACGGCGAGTTATCGGTAGGCGTCTTCCATAGAACAGAGAACAGCTACTTCCGCTTTCCGCAAGCCATGTGGACCTTGGCGCAACTGTTTGATGGCACGCGCAGTACGGAAGAGATCGCCCAGCTTTACGAACAACGCACCGGATCGCCCATTGCCGTGGACGATGTGCGTACATTTGCTGCACATCTCGAAGCAGGAAACTTCTGGCACCGGACTCTTCAGGACCGAACCTTCGCACAGTACCGGAAACTACATGCAAAGCCTGAGGAACTCCGTCGAACCAGGAACGACTTCGACGGGATCACGTTCTCAGCACTCGATCCAGACCGGTACCTCGCGTGGCTCGACCAGCGAATCGGCCGCTTTGTTTACAGTTCCTGGTGCGTCTGTTGCGTGCTTGTCCTTTTTCTCTTCGAAGCCGCTGTTCTCGTTCAAAAGTGGCATGTTATCCGGCCTGATCTGCTGCTGCTTTTCAGCTTCAAAAAGATCACCTTCGCCGGTTTACTGCGCTTCCAACTGCTGACCCTCCTGATCAGCTTGCTGCATGAGTCGGCGCACGGGCTCACGTGCAAACACTATGGCGGCCAGGTGCGCAAGATGGGCTTCATGCTGATCTACTACATGCCCGCGGCCTTTGTGGACATTACCGAATCATGGGTACAGCCCCGCAAATTATCCCGGATAGCCGCAATTATCGCCGGCAGTTGGATCGAGCTCATCCTCTGCGGCGTCGCCATGGTTGTGTGGCTGAACACGCAGCCGGGCAACTGGATTCACGGCCTTAGCTACGAGATTGTGCTGATCAACAGCATCACCAAGGTAGCCATCAATCTGAACCCGCTGGCAAAGCTGGATGGGTACTACCTGCTGACAGAGCTTATTGGCATCCCTGACCTGAAGGAGCGTTCCACAGGCTTCCTTTCCGCCTGGGTGGAGAGCCGCGTTCTTCGCCTTCCGGTTGAGTTGCCGGCAGTGGCGCGCGTGTGGGTGCCCTACTTTGTGCTGTATGCCATCCTGTCGGGTCTGTTTGGCTACTTCCTGTTCTCACTGGTCGTCAGGGTGTCGTACAGTGCCTTCTCCCGGATCTTGGGAGACTTCGCTATCGTGCCTGCCACGGTGATCGCATTTGCGCTCTTTCGTCCCCAGCTGAAATCCCTATGGTCTGTGCTGTGCCGCGTGTGGCAGCAGCGTGTTCGCTCACCACGCACTTCGTTGCCGCTCGCGATCGTTGCCTTGCTCCTATTGGTCGTTTCCGCTTTGCCGGTTTTCCGCGATCGTGAGCGTGCCATCTTTGTGATCGAGCCGGCACGCTCCACTGATTTACATGCCGTTGCGGACGGTGTGGTGCAGGCGGTAATGGTGCGCGAAGGCGAACGGGTGCACAGTGAACAGCCTCTGCTCACACTGACAAGCCGAACGGTGGAGGCGTTGCACTCCTCGGCGGCTGCGCAGTCCGACTCGGCACGCTTCCAATCTTTCGACGCACAGATGGCGCATCGAAGCCCGGGCACAGCGAGTGCAGACCGGCAGGCAGCCCTGCGTTCGGAGGAGCTGTCGCAGGTCACGCAGGCGCAACTTGTACTCCGCGCCCCCTCAGAAGGTGTGGTCCTGACCCGTGATCCCGTCGCGCTGCTGAACCAGAGTGTAGGCTCCGGCCAAACCCTGCTAAACCTTGCACTCAGCCAGTCGCGGGTCGCCCGTGTCTATGTGCCAGCCTCGGCCCTTGACCGGCTGACGCCAACGTCTGAGGTGTCGCTGCTGGCGCCGGGCAGATTGCGGGTCATCCATCGCAGGCTGCCGCCGCTGGGGTCTGCCCCGGTGAAACTGCCTCCGGGTTTGATCGAGGATCAGGTGTACCAGGGCATTGCGTTGCCGGCCTTTTACCCGGTGCGCATCAGCCTGGACCAGGTTGGAGATGATCTGCCCTTTGGCATGCAGGGCGATGCCATTCTCTTTGGGGCGCGGCGCAGCTTTCTGCAGCGGGCTTTTGGCGTCGCCATGAACCTCATTCGCGCGCACGTCTGGTAACACAACATCCTGGGAGGGCGACGGTCGATGATCCGGGCAAAGACATATTCGCACATTGACGACAAACACCAGTTTCAGGATTTCATCGGTGGAAGCGAACCGATGCAGCGTGCCTATGAGGCCATCCGGCAGGTGGCGGATACAAACATGAACGTGCTCGTCCGTGGCGAAAGCGGTACCGGCAAGGAGCTGGCCGCGCGAGCACTGGTGAACCTGAGCCGGCGCGCTGACAAGCCGTACATTCGCCTGAACTGTGCCGCGTTGCCAGAGAGTCTCATCGAATCGGAATTGTTCGGCAGCGAAAGGGGAGCCTTCACCGGTGCACACGAGTCGCGGCCAGGGCAGATCGAGCTTGCCGATGGGGGCACGTTGTTTCTCGATGAAATCGCAACCTTACCGGTTACGCTGCAGACCAAGCTTCTGCGTGTGCTGGAAGAACGGCAGGTGCAGCGCCTTGGGGCCAGAACACCGCGCAAGATTGACTTTCGTCTGATCTGCGCCACCAATCAGCCGCTGGAGCAAATGGTAAGCGCGGGCGAGTTTCGCGAAGACCTCTTCTTTCGCATTCACGTCGTGCCCATCCACCTGCCTTCGCTCAGACACCGTTCGGGTGACATACCGCTCCTCTGCGAACACCTCCTGCAAACCCACTGTGCCGGTAATGGACTAGGAAAGAAGCGCTTTGCGGTGAAGGCCATACAGGCGCTGGAAGAATGTCACTGGCCCGGTAACGTCCGTGAGTTGGAAAACCTGGTGCAACGGCTGATCGTCACCGTGAGCGAAGAAGAGATCGGGGTCGAGCATCTATCGTTCGTCAGGCCGCACGCCGGCGGGAAATCAGAGGAAACCTCTCCAATCCCCGAAGGCGGTATCGACTTTGACCGGGTGATTGAACAAAAGGAGATTGCCCTGCTTACGGTCGCACTCCGTCAAGTCGCCGGCAGCAAAACTGCCGCGGGCCGTCTGCTTGGGCTCAACACGCAGCGTGTGAAGTACCTCTGCCGCAAACACAACCTCTAGTCCGGGCGTGGAGGTGAATAAATTTCACCTCAGTGCGACGATTCACTGTCGCTGGTCTTACACCCTGCTACCCCTGCATGACGGGATTCGTAACACGTCCTAAATCGTTCATTCGACGTTACTTCTATAGTTATGTCCTGGTTAGATGGTTTGGCTGGCAGATTGCTACACGCCGTCATGCAGGGTCTCTCTGCTAACCCAACTCAAGGTAAACACCATGATCAAGAAGTCGATCGTTGCCGCCTCCGTCGTCGCCCCCAAGTCCGCCAAGACCACCAAGATCACGGCTGTTTCGCCGGCAAACCTGTCCGCGCCGTCTCCCCGCTTCTTCGGTCTCAACTAGTAACGTCGCCGTTTGAGCCGGCACTGTTGTCTACCGCAGCAGTGCTGGCTCGTTCTCTGCGAAAACGCTTTGCACCACTTTGAGGTTCAGCCAGAGCAAGGCGTCCGGATCAGGCGCAGGCAAGGCTGTTCAGAATACAGCAATTACCAAATATCGGTCGCTCGGAGCGACTTCTAAGGACAGATGTTCAACATGCAAAAGAAACTTCTCTCACTTCTCGTTATCCTGGGTGCGGCTACATGCTGCCTCTCATCTGCCCATGCAGATACCACGGCACCGACAGTTTCGTATGCATTCGATAATCGGAACTTGACCATCACTCCTACCGGACCGACCACCATCAACATCGCTCCCGGTGGTAGCTTTACGGTCTCGGGAGCGTATACAAGTTTCTTCATTGGGGGCAGCGACGATTTCGTTCAGACATACCTGGCTGGTCTGTCTCCGCTCTCAGGGCAACTCAACTTGTGTCTCGGCATCGGCTTTGACGTGTCTTGCGCGGGTAGTTACTCCGGCACCTTTACAGCACCCACCGCTGCCGGGACCTATTACATCGGCGCTGGGTTCACGCAGGACTTCAACTTCGATTCCGGGGTCAACGGTGGAGCAAACGGCGCGGGCCAGGTAAGCTACATCGTCGATGTCGCAGCTGCCCAAACGCCAGAACCCTCCTCACTGATTCTGCTGGGCACGGGCGTACTGGGTGTAGCCGGCGCACTTCGCAGGCGCTTCGCGTAGAGTCCTAGCAGCTGAGAAGCCCTGGCGTTAGGCCGGGGCTTTCGCTTCGGCGCTATGGTTCTTTCCTAGATGCGTGCTCGGTACCGGAACGTCTGGGCGATAAGTCAGTCTGCGGGGAGTCCTCATGCGTCTGGAGAGGTGACGATCTCTAAGATGTATGCAACCGTGTCGTTTTCATTGCAGGAACAGCCGTGCGCCACTCGACGCTGAACAGCTTCATGGATTTGGTAGATTGTTGGCGTAGGTGTCTTCCTCAGACCTCTGAAGCTGCCGAATCAGGCCTAGTTGCGCATACGAGACCGGCGTCACGTCGAAACATTCAGTCTCCCATGCGAAGCCTTTGCCCCAGGTGATCCCGCGAAGAAGGAGATTCGCCTTAGCTCCGGCGTCAAGCAGCAGCCGCATCACGGGCTCTGAACGATTGGCATTGGAGGTTACGATGTGGAACAGAGGCGTCTGACCGCCGAAATCATAGGAATCGATTGCGGCACGCGCATCGACTTCTGCACCCAACTCAATGAGCTTGCGCGCGACCTGCAGGTGGCCGTATTCGGCTGCGACATGCAGGAGCGAGGCTCCCTGCAACGGGGTGAACGCACACAGCAGGTCTGCCTTGTGTTGCAACAGGTTCGGATTGCGTGAAACTGCCTCAACAAGAGCATCAGCATCGTTCAGTAAAATGGGAGCAACTTCTGGATCGTCAAGCACCGCACCGCGCTCCAGGAGCAAACGGAGGCAGTCCGGAAACCTGTCTGACCGGAGATACATTTCGATCAACGTGTTGACAAGTGTCTTACCCTTTATTTCTGCATGAACGTCAAAGCCACTGTCCAACGCCGCCCGTATGCGATCGACAGAGTGGATCTCAAACGCGGTCAGCAACTCGTTTACAGCATCCATCGCAGTCCTCGAAGGTGGCTGGACAGTCTGAAAAGGTCGAGAAGTGGCCTTAGCTGCTGAAGCCCGATCAATTCTCCTGCATTCTACGGCATAGCTGAAGCTATGCCCTTCCGAATGACAGGTCCTCAGCACTCCTGCAGCGCAAAGCGACCACGGGAACAGTACGCCCCACGGAGACCAATAAGGGCAGTTCGGGTTGGCAGCATAGCTTGGCCTGCGTGCAATCAAGTGAAGACGCGGTCGAGCGGGAGGATGAACCCGGCGATAGGGCCTTCGCCGCTGACTTGCGAGATGTTGCCCAGCGTCTCGGATGCCTGGTCCGGGCGGTAGATGGTGACGGTGCGCTCTTCGGGATCGATCAGCCAGGCGAGGGCGACGCCGTTGCGCATCCACATGTCCATCTTCTCTTCCAGTTCCAGCCGGATGTCGCTGGGCGAACGGAGTTCAATGATGAAATCAGGAGAGATGCGGGCGAAGCGCTTGCGCTCTTGTGCAGGGAGAGCGTTGAAGCGGTCCGCTGCCGTCCATGCGGCGTCTGGCGCGCGCACCGAGCCGTCAGGAAGCGTGAAGCCGCCGTCCGATTCTGTCACAACGCCGTGGCCCTCGCGCCGGTTCCAGAGACCGAGTTCGAGGAGAATCTCCAGGTTTCTACGGGAACCTTCCAGACCGGTGGGACTCATAACAACGACATACCCTTCCGCATCCCGTTCGACGGGAAACCCTTGATTGGCGCGAGAGAAGGCTATCAGTTCATCGTCGGACAAAGGCTGAGCCGGCATGAACCGGAGCGGCAGTGGGAGACCTGCGAGCGTGGCTTCCATAGCGCAAGTGTACTGCTGTGTTTCGCTGGGCTGCCTTGTACTGTACTGAAACCTGGGCTCATGCTCTTGTCGCCGGTGCCGATGCGAAGCATGAATACGGAATTGTGAGGATTGCCTTTCTGATGAGCTCTGCTTGTGACAGCCCGCGACCTTCGAGCCTGTACGCGTGGATTCCTGCGTTGATCGCGGTCGGGGTGATCTGCGTTGAATCCACCAACAGCATGGGGCTGGCGCACACGGAGGCGATGTTAAAGAGCCTGGTGCGTTGGACCGGACACACGCCGGGCGGAGTAGACCCTGTTAACCGGCTTCTTCGCAAGGTTGGCCACTTCTCAGGGTATGGCATGTTGGGAGTCTGCTTCGCGCGCGGTTGGCTGACGTGGTTCAAGCAGCGCGGAAGCGGTTTTTGGAAGACTATTTATCTGCGGGCGGGCGTGCTGGGAGCGACGTGTGCAGCGGCTGTCGCCAGTTGCGATGAGTTGCATCAGCGCTTCTTGCCGTCGCGCCATGCGTCTGTTGAGGATGTTCTGCTGGACACATGCGGGGCGGTCACCTTTATTGCGGCGGCCGGCCTGTTTGCGTTGCGTCGCCGGGCAACCGCGTCGCTGCCGGTGGCAGAGCTGGGGAACGGGAGCTACTCCATGCATGGCGCTGCTGCGGTGTACAGTGCCGGCTGAGGGTCTGCGAGCAGTTGAAGCCTGCTGCGGTTACTTCTTACACCCGGCGCAGAAGCGGCACCATGGAACGGCGCTGTATCCAGGTCGCAGCCACGCACAGCATCATGACGGCGGCACCCGACGCGTCCAACCACACATCGCTGACCAGGCCGGTGCGGCTGGGGATATAGGTCTGGTGCAGTTCGTCGAGCGACGCGGTCGCGATGGTACAACACGCCGCCATGACAACGGAGTATGTACGCCAGCGTGCAGGGGAGAGCAGGCGCATGGGCGCAAGCCACGTCAGCAGCCACGCGCGCAGCCACGCCAGGCCGGTCAAGCCATACCACAGGAAGTGTCCCGTCTTACGCACATCGTGATTGACGCGTGCCCAGTCGGCGTTATTGATGGGGCCGAAGATGAACTCGGCGGAGTGGCGGATCCAACCGGCCGTGCGCTCGGCGGAGAAGCTGTCGGTTGACTCCCGGCAGACCACCAGCAGAACCAGCAATACGGGCAGCCACACCCGCAGCAACCAGGCGGCACGCGACCGCACCTGAATGCCCGTTCTGCCGCCAAGCAGCACGGAGCGCGTCACCGCAGAACTCCGCCGCTTGAGAAATGGCGCATAGATGTCATTGCAATTAAGTAGCTTAGTTTGACGTAGGAGAAGCAGAAGAGCGGCGAACCTTTTAGAAGATACGCCGCTCTTTGATCTTGCTTATGCAGTAGGATTCTCGGATTCACCTTCGACGCCGCTTTGTTCGGCAAGCTGCTTCTGTAACTCCTCGCGCTTCTTTGCACGGGCTTCGGTTCGCTTCTGCTGCTTTTCGTTGAGTTCCTGTTCCGCGCCAAGTAATTCAATGATGGATATTTCTCCGCCATCACCCTTGCGGTAACCAGCTTTGACGATGCGCAGATATCCACCATTGCGGTCACCATAACGCGGCGCAACCGTGGCAAACAGGCGTGAAACAGAGTCCGGCGTCATAAGGAACGCAGCTGCCTGGCGGCGGCTGTGCACATCGCCACGCTTGCCGAGGGTAATCATCTTTTCGATCAACGGACGAACGGCTTTTGCCTTCGCCGTGGTGGTTTCAACACGGTCTTCCACGACGACCGAAGTAACCAGGTTGCGCAGCAAAGCGCGCCGGTGGCTGGTGTTTCGTCCGAGTTTATTTCCTGCCTTGCGATGCCGCATGATACTTACCTTCCGAGTTCAGATTCGACGGCTCACCCGGAGCACATCGGCACAAGTTAGCCGTCAGCCACCAGCTTTGATTCCCGCAACATGCGCCCGGAAAGCTAAGAGCTGGTGGCCTAAAGCTTCAATTAAAAGTTCTCCGTCTCCGGCATCACCAGATCGTCTTCGTCCTCTTCTTCGTCTTCCTCATCATCGAAGTTACCGAAGGAGGCCGCAAGTGTCGCCGCAGGCAGAACAGAGGTTGGACCCGGCTGAGGATTGCCCTGCTCGTCAATCTTCATCCCGAGCGAAAGCCCCATCTGCGCCAGAATTTCCTTGATTTCATTCAAGCTTTTGCGGCCGAAGTTCTTGGTCTTCAGCATTTCCGCTTCTGTCTTCTGAATCAACTCACCAATGGTGGCGATGTTGGCATTCTTCAGGCAGTTATAGCTGCGGACGGAAAGCTCAAGCTCCTCGACGGACCGGTTCAGGTTATCGTTGCGCAGCGCCGGACCATCGTGCAGGCCGTCGTGACCTGCTTCCATCTCTTCTTCGAAGTTGATGAAGATCGTCATATGATCCTTCATCAGTTTCGCGGAAAGACCAAGTGCATCGGCAGGAAGCACCGTGCCGTTGGTCCAGATTTCGATGGTCAGCTTGTCATAGTCGGTGATCTGGCCAAGGCGCGCTGCTTCCACGGCATAGTTCACCTTGCGGACCGGCGAGTGTACTGAGTCCACGGGGATAAATCCGATACCAAGGTCGGGATCGTAATTCTTATCCGCTGAGATATATCCGCGGCCGCGCTTCAGCCGCATTTCCATGTCCAGCTTGCCGCCCTCTGAGACCGTGGCGATGTACACATCCTTGTCCAGGATTTCTACATCGCTGTCGGCATCGATCATGCCGCTGGTCACGACACCTGCCTCATCGGCGCGAAGGTACAGCGCCTTTGGGCCATCGCCGTTCAGCTTGAACGGAATCTGCTTCAAGTTCAGGATGATGTCGGTCGCGTCTTCCACGACACCGGCAATTGACTGAAATTCGTGCAGCACGCCCTCAATGCGGACGGCGGTAACTGCCGCGCCTTCAATGGAGCTAAGCAGGGTGCGGCGAAGGCTGTTGCCGACGGTGGTACCAAACCCACGCTCGAATGGCTGCGCGCTGAACTTGCCATATTTTTCGGTAAGCGTATCCGTATCGACCGCAAGACGCTTGGGTTTCTGAAAACCTCTCCACAACATAGGGACTCTCCTCATTTCCTGGCTCTATCGCTGCCGCGAAGCATTTTGCGGGGCGTAGAGGTCGGTTGTTTGGTTGAGTCACACCTGGTTATCAGGCATAACTTGCGGCCATGGTTTCGAGTGGCCGCGTCTCGACTTCGAACGTACCGATGGCTTGCTCTCGTTACCTGGTTACTCGTGCCTCGCGAACGAGGTGACGAACAACGAGGTGACGCGGAGCTTACTTCGAATACAGTTCGACAATCAGCTGCTCATTGACCGGCAGATGGATTTCATCACGCCTTGGCAACGACAGCACCTTGGCTTTGCGTGCGTCGCGGTCGATCTGCAACCACAGAGGCTGCTGAAGGCCGCTGTGGAACTGCGCCGCGCCTTCGACGATTGCGAGCTGTTTGGCATCTTCACGCAATTCGATCGTGTCACCCACCTTCAACTGATAGGAAGGAATGTTTACCTTCTTGCCATTCACCAGAACATGACCATGACGCACAAGTTGACGTCCCTGGCGGCGCGAGAGCGCGAAGCCGACACGATAGCAGACGGCATCCAGGCGGCGTTCCAGTTGCTGCAATAGAAGTTCGCCCGTTACGCCGGTCTTCTTTGAGGCTGTCTGGTAGTACTTACGAAACTGACCTTCAAGCGCGAAGTAATAGCGCTTTGCCTTCTGCTTTTCACGCAGTTGCAGGCCATAACCAACGATCTTCTTGGCGCGTGCCTGCCCATGCTGGCCTGGAGGGAAGTTACGCTTGTCAATCGCGCACTTATCGCTGAAGCAGCGGGAACCTTTAAGGAACAACTTAACGCCGTCGCGCCGGCAAAGACGGCAGACAGCTCCGGTATAACGTGCCATTTACTTACTCTCCATAACTTCAGGTGACGACCGGTTTACACGCTGGCAGCGCTTCGTCCCGGTCCGGATTTGGTCCTACGTCCCTCGTCCCCTCGCTTCTGAGGGAAGCGACGAGAAGACGGCATTTTGCGACGGGTTGCTTACACGCGGCGGCGCTTGGGCGGGCGGCAGCCGTTGTGCGGGATGGGCGTGGTGTCGCGGATGCTGCGGACATCGATGCCCGCCGCGGCCAGCGCACGCACCGCCGACTCGCGCCCGGAGCCCGGACCTGACACGCGCACATCCACGGAGCGAAGCCCGTGATCGCGGGCCGCTTGCGCCGCGTTCATGGCCGCCTGCTGCGCGGCAAACGGTGTGCCTTTGCGCGATCCGCGGAAGCCGAGCGACCCCGAACTTTTCCAGCTAAGTGTGTTGCCCTGCTGGTCGGTAATGGTCACGATGGTGTTATTGAATGTCGCCTGGATGTATACCAGGCCGTACGGGACGTTCTTCCGTTCCCGCTTCTTGAATTTCTTGCCCTTGCCGGACTTACCGGCTGCTGCGCTTGCCTGCTGCTTAGCCATTATTTAGTCGCCTTCTTCTTGCCGGCAACCGTGCCCTTGCGGGGACCCTTGCGTGTGCGGGCGTTGGTATGCGTGCGCTGGCCGCGCACCGGCAGGCTGCGGCGATGACGCAGGCCGCGGTAGCTCTGGATTTCAATCAGGCGCTTGATGTTCAGACCGACTTCCTTACGGAGATCGCCCTCAATGCCGCCTTCCTGCTCAATAACGCTGCGGATCTTGTTCAGCTCGTCCTCGTCCAGCGTGCTCATCTGGCGAAAGGCATCGACGCCAGCCTTTTCCAGGATGTTGAGCGCGCGGCTTTGGCCGATGCCGTAGATGTAGGTGAGGCCGATGCGTGCCTGTTTGTTATTCGGCAGATCGACACCCGCAATACGTGCCATAGTGTTCCCTCGATGCTTCTTGCCAATGGCGCTGTCGCCACTTGGCGGTTGGGCTGAAGTCCCTGGGGTTCATCGCAAGCCTTACGTTCGGCTAACTCGCCCTGAGGATTGCTGGGATCTCAGCTGTGATACCGCTCGGTGCCAGGTTATCCCTGACGCTGCTTGTGCTTCGCGATCTCGCAGATGACCCGGACAACACCTTTCCGGTGAACAATCTGACACTTATCGCAAATCTTCTTGACGCTTGCTCTTACCTTCATTGTCTTCCCTCTACTTCTCGCTACTTATACCGGTACACAATGCGTCCGCGGTTCAGATCGTACGGACTTAGTTCGATGGCCACGCGGTCGCCCGGAAGAATGCGAATGAAGTTCTTGCGCATGCGGCCGGAGACATGCGCCAGCACCTGGTGCTTATTCTCCATCTCTACCTTAAACATGGCATTGGGCAGGGTCTCAACAACCACTGCCATCACCTCAATCGCGTCTTCTTTCGCCAAACCGTCTCCTTGTAACTTCTACCGCGTCAGAACAAGCGGGCCGTCCTTGGTGATGGCGACGGTATGCTCAAAATGAGCGCTGATGCTGCCATCCACCGTAACCGCGGTCCAACCGTCTGTAAGTACCTTTACTTCCGCTCCGCCGGCGTTAATCATGGGCTCAATCGCCAGAACCATGCCCGCCTTCAACTTCGTTCCTTTGCCCCGCCTGCCGAAATTAGGCACCTGCGGGTCTTCGTGCATGCTCTTCCCAATTCCGTGACCCACGAAGTCTCGCACAATGCCGTAACCCTCAGCCTCGCACATCTCCTGTACAGCCGCGCCAATATCACCAACCGTCTTTCCGATTTTGGCTTCACCGATCGCACGCTCCAGCGAAGCCTTGGTCACGTCAAGCAGCTTTCGCGTTGCGGCGCTTGGCTCGCCCACCGCGTACGTTACGGCGGCGTCAGAGTAATACCCGTTCAGAATAACGCCGCAATCCACTGACACGATATCGCCTTCCTTCAGGATGCGCTGCGCGGAAGGGATGCCGTGGATCACCTCATGGTTGACCGATGTGCACAGGCACGCCGGGTAGTCGTTGTAACCCTTGAACGCCGATTTTGCGCCCAGTTGCCTGATCTTTGCGTCCGCAATGCGCTCCAGGTCCATTGTCGTGGCACCTGGCCGGACCGCTGCTCCAACTGCCTCGTGCACCTGCCGCAGAATGGTCCCGCTTGCGCGCATTCTTTCAATTTCCTGCGCTGTCTTGATCGCGATGGCCATCGTGCTGCTTACAAATCCTTGTGCCGAAGACGCTGCAACGCCGCGGCAATTGTCCCAGTGACGACTTCCACGGGCTGCTCTCCGTCAATTACCTCAAACCTTCCGAGGCCACGGTAATGCTCGACCACCGGCGCGGTTAGCTCCCGGAACGCTTTCATGCGCTCATGGAAAACCTCTTCGGTGTCGTCTGGCCGCTGCACCAGCGGTTCGCCATCCACATCGCACACGCCTGGACTGTTTGGCGGGTTGGTGTAGATGTTATAGATCCGTTTAGACATCGGACCCGTGCGCCGCCCCGTGATCCGACGCAACAATTCATCATACCGGACTTCGATGGAGACTGCAATAACGGGCAGACCGGCTGCTGAGTAGACAGCCCCGAAACTCTTGTTCTTGAGGGCGTCATCGAGCCAGTCAGCTTGAGCGAGAGTGCGTGGAAAGCCGTCGAGGATGTACCCGCGATCAGCATCTGGCGACTGCAGCCTAAGTCCAACCATGCGATTTACCAGTTCATCTGGGACCAGGATGCCCCTTGCGACTGTCTCCTGGAACTCGCGCCCAACGGCAGTCTCCTGGCGGATGTTATCGCGAATGAGGTCGCCGGTGGAAACCTGCGGTATAGCCCAGCGTTCCATCAGGATTTGTGCTTGCGTGCCCTTGCCCACGCCGGGTGCACCAAGAAGAAGGACCGGCCCTGGAATGAACTGAAGTGAGGTGGATCCAGACACGCCCGCTTACCAGCTCCGCCGTCCGCGGGTGCGTCCGCTCTTGGGTGTAAACCCGTCGTAGTGGCGCATGATAAGCTGCGATTCCACCTGTTGCACGGTGTCCATGGCGACGCCAACGACGATGAGCAGCGAGGTTCCGCCGAAATAGAAGTTCACGCCCAGGCCGTTGGTCAGCCAGCTTGGCAGCCGGTCAAAGACCGGACCGATAAGCCACAGATGGTTCAGGTGAATGCCGGAGATGAGCATCTGCGGAATCAGCTGAATGATGATGAGATAGATGGCACCGACCAGCGTGATGCGGGTGAGGATGTCGTTGATGTAGTCGCTGGTGCGCCGGCCGGGGCGGATGCCGGGGATGAATCCGCCATACTTCCGCAGATTGTCCGCAATGTCGTCTGGACGGAAGACGATGGAGATGTAGAAGTACGCAAAGAAGATGATGGCTGCGGCGGAAAGCAGCTGATACCACGGTTCACCGGGCTTCAGGCCGTCCGCGATCTTGCGCAAGAACATTGTGTTCTGAACCAGCTGCGTGTTGGCGAAGAGCAGCGGTGCCGAAAGGATGGAACTGGCAAAGATGACGGGCATGACGCCGCCAGAGTTCACCTTGAGCGGCAGGTGGGTGGATTGGCCACCCATCATCTTGCGGCCAACGATGCGTTTGGCGTACTGCACAGGGATGCGCCGCTCTGACCGCTCGACAAAGACGATGAAGTAGACCACCGCGACCATTGCCGCGATGAGGATGGCGATGGCCAGCGGTGTGAAGCCGCCCCATGCTCCGTCACGCGCTTTCTGGTAAAGGTCATTAATGCCGTTAGGCAGGCCGGCCACGATGCCGGTAAAGATGAGAAGCGACATGCCGTTGCCGATGCCGCGCTCCGTAATCTGTTCTCCAAGCCACATGATGAATGCCGTGCCGGTAGTGAGCGTGAGCACACAGAGCATCAGAAACTTGGTCGAACCCATGGTAACCATGGGAGCGCCGGTTTGTGATTTGGTGAGCGTCAGCGCGATGGCGAAGGATTGCACAATGGCGAGCAGAACAGTGACGTAGCGGGTCCACTGCGTGATCTTGCGGCGGCCCACCTCGCCTTCTTTTTGCAGCTTAGCCAGCGGCTCATAAATTACGGTAAGCAGCTGGAAGATGATGGACGCGGTGATGTACGGCATGATGCCAAGCGCGAAAATGGTGAGGCGGCGTAGGGATCCACCGGTGAACAGATCGACAAGGCCAAGGGACGACCCCGCATTTTGGGCGAAGTACTGCGCCAGCAGTTCGGCGTTGATGCCGGGCGTGGGGATGTGGCCGCCGAGACGGTAAACGGCGAGCAGACCAAGCGTAAACAGCACACGCGTGCGCAGCTCAGGAATACGGAAGATGTTAGCGATCTTATCGAACATCGGGCTTGATCCATCCGGGACGTGCCCGTCCCTTACATCTGTTCAGCGGGCTTGCCATGCAACCGTGCCGGATTCCGGCTCAACAACGTTAAGGCTCGCGCGGGTGCGATTGATTTTACGCTGCGGCAGCCTCAGTCGTCGCAGGGGCACCAAGCACAACAATTTTGCCGCCGGCTTTTTCGATCTTCTCCTGCGCTTGCTTGGAGAACTTGTGCGCGTGGACGGTGACGGCGGTGTTAATTTCGCCGTTTGCCAACACTTTGACGAGGCCCTTTTTCTTCTTGAGCAGACCGATGGACTTCATGGTCTCCAGCGTCAACTCGGTCTCGTTCTTGGTGGCTGCGAACAGTTCAATGGTGTCCAGGCTTAACACCTGGTACTCCTGACGGAAGATGTTGGTGAAGCCGCGTTTCGGCAGACGGCGGTGCAGCGGCATCTGGCCGCCCTCAAAGCCACGCATCATGCGCGACCCAGAACGCGAGCGCTGACCCTTGTGACCGCGAGTTGACGTCTTGCCCATGCCCGAGCCCATGCCGCGGCCCACGCGCTTCTTGTTGCTGTTCGCTCCCTTGGGTGCGCCAAGGTTCGATAAGTTCAGTGCCATGTTACTTTCCTCGCTCACGCCGGACCTAAATCCGACTCGCAATCGCTGACCTAGTTTCCATCAGCTTGTTTTCTGCCTAAGTACAGATGGAGTTAACCGACGATGCGTACCAGGTGCGGGATTGCCGCAACCATGCCACGAATAGAAGGTGTATCTTCACGCTCCACAATCTGGTTCAGCCGCGTAAATCCCAGACCCTTCACCACAAGCTTGTGCTTGACCGGCGTAGCAATTTTAGAGCGGAAGTACTGAATCTTGATCTTGCCTGTGTTCTCTGCCATGTTCTCTCCAGGTGCGAGTTGAGAGTTAGAAGTTGCGAGTTTCAAACACCCCCTCGCAACTCGCTACTCCAATCTCCACGACTTACAGTTCCTGAATGTCCTTGCCGCGCAGAGTCGCCACGGCCTGCTTGTCACGCAATTGCGCCAGCGCATCGAACGTCGCCTTGATGACGTTGTGCGGATTTGCGGTACCCAGCGATTTGGTAAGCACATTCTGCACGCCGGCGGATGTCATGACCGCGCGTACCGCGCCACCCGCAATCACGCCTGTGCCTTCCGGAGCGGGCTTCAGCAGTACCTGCCCGGACCCATAGCGGCCCAGCACCTGGTGTGGAATGGTGGTCTGTGTCAGGTTTACCTTACGCAGGTTTTTCTTAGCTGACTCAATGCCTTTGCGAATGGCCTGCGGAACTTCCTTTGCCTTGCCGCTGCCGTAGCCTACGATGCCCTGGTCCGCGTCGCCAATGACCACCAATGCGGCAAAGGACATGTTCTTGCCCCCTTTGACGACCTTTGTGACCCGATTGATGGCGACAACCTGATCCTTCAGGTTCAGCCGGTTTGCGTCGATCTTTTTACGAATGACCATGAAAAATCCCTCTGGGCCGAAGCCCCTCTCAACCTTTGTTAGAACTCGAGTCCAGCCTCACGTGCAGCATCGGCAAGCGCCTTGATGCGGCCGTGGTACAAGTAGCCGCCGCGGTCAAAGACGACCCTGGTCACGCCCTTAACCTTTGCGCGCTCCGCAATCATCTTGCCGACTTCCGCTGCCGCGGCAACATTCCCGCCGGTCTTCTTATCCTCACCCTTCTTGCTGATGGTGGAGGCGGACGCCAGCGTGGTGGCCGAGGCGTCGTCGATGACCTGCGCGTAAATATGGTTGAGTGAGCGAAAGACATTCAGGCGCGGCCGCTCCGCCGTGCCGGTCACCTTTGCCCGGACACGCGCGTGCACCCGCTTCCGTATCACATTGCGCTGGGTTGCTGTAATCATGTTCTTTATCCTTCCCTATCTGCGCGGCCACCCTGTGGCTGCGTTCGGTTTGGTGAGTGCCGTCATCTTGTACGGCACTTCAGGGTTGTGAGCTAGCTTCTAGCTCTTAGCTTAGGGCTTTCCATGCTCTTAGCTAAAGGCTGGGAGCCAAAAGCTAATAGCTGTTTACTTTGAGCCAGTCTTGCCGACCTTCTTCTTCAGCTTTTCGTCGGAGTAGCGCACACCCTTGTTCTTGTAAGGATCAGGCTTGCGCAGCGATCGCATGTCGGCCGCCACCTGGCCGACCTTCTGCCGGTCAATGCCGCTCACGGTAACATGGGTCTGCTTGGGGTCGATGACGACGTCGATGCCGGTGGGCAGCGGAAACTCAATGGGATGAGAGTAGCCGAGGGTGAACACGACCATGCCCTTGCCTTTTAATTCAGCGCGGTAGCCGATGCCTACGATGTCCAGTTCCTTCTTCCAGCCGTTGGTCACACCCTCAACCGCGTTGAAAACAAGTGCGCGAGCCAGGCCGTGGATCGCCTTCTGCGAATCGTTTTCGCGAATCGCGAGCAGTTGATTGTCCTTCTGCTCCAGGCGAATGCCCGTGGGCAGCAGAGCGTTGACCTTTCCTTTCGGACCGGTCACCTCCACGGTGTCGCCATTCACCGTGTACTTCACGGTAGTTGGCATCAAAATCGGCTTCAAACCAATGCGTGACATTTTAACTTCCTTGTAGCTTGCGAGTCCCGGGATGCGAACTTAGCTGATAGCTCGCTAAGTTTCGACGTACCGTTCCACTGCAGCCATGCGGCTTGCGCCGCACTTACCTTTAACCTACTCTGTTACTCCACTTCCGGACGTCCGAAGCGAGTCGAGCTGTCGCTTCTTTGCCGTTTGAAGAACATGTGCAAAGCACGTCGAGAACCGCACGAAGTACCTACCAGACGTGCGCCAGAACTTCTCCACCAACATTTTCGCGGCGGGCGGTGCGCCCGGTCATAACTCCCTTAGGAGTCGTCAGAATAGAGATGCCGAGGCCACCCTGTACCCGGCGGATCTCGTCACGTCCGATGTATACGCGCGAACCTGGCTTGGAGATGCGCTTCAGGTCCAGGATTGCGGATTCACCTTCAGCACCATACTTCAGGTACACGCGAAGTATCCGCTTACCGTCTTCTTCGCTGGCCTTGTAGTTCGCTATATAACCCTCTTCCTTAAGTATTCGGGCAATCTCGATCTTAAGGTTGGAGGCGGGGACATCCATCTTCTGATGGCGGGCGCGGATTGCGTTGCGCACGCGGGTAAGAAAGTCGGCTACGGGATCGGTCAGGTTCATTTCTGCTTCTTTCTACCTCTCGTTTGCTGCGGCGTTGGCGGCAGAACCTGCGGAGGATTGGATAAATTGTGAGTTATCAGTTGTGAGTTGTGAGTTTAGATTCGAAGTCTTCGACTCATAGCTCACAACTCAAACTTTACGGCTACCAGCTGCTCTTCACGACGCCGGGTATTTCGCCCTTCAGTGCAAGTCCGCGGAAGCACAGGCGGCAGATGCCGAACTTGCGGAGAAACGCGCGTGGACGTCCGCACAGCTGGCAGCGGTTATGTTGACGGCTCTTGAACTTGGGCTTGCGGGCGTCCTTGACGGCTTTTGCGGTAGTGGACATGCTCTTCTTTCTTGATCAGATGTGAGGGACTATGCGCGGAACGGCATGCCGAAATGCTTGAGGAGGACGCGCGCGGAGTTATCATCCTTCGCCGTCGTCACGATAGTTACGTTCATGCCCTTCAGCTTTTCGACCTTGGAGTAGTCAATCTCCGGGAAGATGAGCTGATCGCGCAGGCCAAGTGTGTAATTGCCCCGGCCATCAAAGCTCTTGCTGGAAACACCCTTGAAGTCGCGCACCCGGGGCAGCGCCACGGAAATCAGCCGGTCGAGGAACTCAAACATCGCCTCGCCGCGCAGCGTGACCATGGCACCAATCGACTGGCCCTCGCGCACCTTGAACTGCGCGATGGACTTCTTGGCCTTCGTCAGGACCGGCTTCTGACCGGTAATCTGCGCCAGGTCACTGACCAGTGGGTCAAGGATCTTATTGTTCTGCGTCGCCTCGCCGAGGCCCATGTTAATGACGATCTTTTCGACCCGCGGAACTGCCATCGTGTTCTCGAGGCCAAGTTCCTTCTGGACCGCCGCTTTTAACTCATTCGTGTACTTCTCGCGTAACCGTGCCATTGTAGTTCTTCTTTCTCCACGGCTCTCGGGCTAGACTTGAGTGCGTCCGTGTACCGTTTCGTGGGGTGTTCCTGCCGACGCCGTTACTCTCGGAGCCGCTACTCTCGTCAACCCGTTGCTCACGTCTTCTCGCAAGCTTTACGAGAGGAACGACCAACGAGGAGACGTCCTTTGCTACTTCCGTTTCGGCCCCGCCAGCGTCTCGCCCGTTGACTTGGCGAAGCGCTCACGTTTGCCGTCTGTGACGCGGATGCCGACGCGGGTCGCCTTGCCGTTGCCGTCCACCAGGCTCACATTGGAGATGTGGACGGGGGATTCCTGCTCGGCGATGCCGCCCTTGATGTTGCGCTGAGGGTTGGGCTTGACGTGCTTCTTGACCAGGCCGACGCCCTGCACCAGCACGCGACCCTTGTCTGATATGACGCGCAGAACCCGCCCCGTCTTTCCCTTGTGCTTGCCCGCGATCACAATCACGGTGTCGTTCTTCAGAATGTGTGCCACTCGTACTCCTTATCCCACGCCGTTAGTCCGTGGCCAGGCCTCTGCGTGTGCCTCGGCAGGTCGAGGGTGTGCCTGTGCTGACCAAACGATCTTATTTTAAGTGAAGCTTAGTGCGACTGCAAGCACCAAGCTAAGGTCTCAGGCCGAACCATACTTAGATCCGCAGTTCGCGAGGGTTTTCTTGTCTTCATAGCACTGCCGGATGCCTTCAACGGCATCCTGCCGTTCCCACTCAAAAGCAGCGGTCAGTATCGAGTCGAAGCAAGGTGTCAAATTTAGCAAGCGCTTGAACTGACGTACCAGCGACACAGTTCGGAATCTACGATAGGCTGCGCCCGATGTTCCTTGTCTAGATATTCCGGACAGATTGCGCTTGCCTTCATAGTTAAGGTGGATGCTTGCATTCAAGCCCAAAGATTGTTGCGAAAGGTATCTAACCTTCTAGTACATGTGTCTAGCTGCTCTTGTCGGCGCTACGAATGAACGACAAGATTCCTGATGTCACGCCCCAGATTGATGCGACTAGAAAGCTAAATAAAGCCAGCCCATATCACCTTGAGCAGTGTTCCCATCGGGTGAACTCCACTCGATCCACTTGAGGTAGGCAACAAACGTCAGAACAAAGCTGATGACGAAGCTACCGAATGCAATCAGGAGAGCTTTCACCAAGCTCAAACTCATCAGTTACTCCTAATCGACTGTCGTGGAAAGCTGATGACTTATTTAGATCACTTCCGGGGCGAGTGAGACGATCTTCAGAAACTTTTTGTCGCGGAGCTCGCGGGCTACCGGGCCGAAGACGCGGGTACCGACCGGCTCGCCTGCGTCGTTGATGACGACGGCGGCGTTCTGGTCGAAGCGGATGTAGGTGCCATCCTTGCGGCGGGCTTCCTTGCGCATCCGCACGATGACGGCCTTAACGACTTTGCCCTTTTTCACGGTGCCATCGGGAGAGGCTTCCTTAACGGCGGCTGTCACAACATCGCCCAGACCGGCCTTCTTGCCCAAGCCGCCACCAAGCGGCAGGATGACCTGCAGGCGGCGCGCGCCGGAGTTATCGGCGACGTCCAGGATGGTACGCATTTGCACGGACATTGTGTTCTCTCCTGACCCGACTGGCGTTCGCGCCCGGGCCGGGGACCCTTGGTCCCAGTAGAAGTTCGAACGCGGCGGCTGAGAGGACCACTGTACTGCGTCTACAGCGTTCGTCGAGTCTTTCGCGGAGTTTGGTGCCTACTCCGCTCATGCCCTTTGGTCATGAACGGGGCACCCATATGTCCAATCCCACCTTAGCTTCGTTAAGGTGGGCACCCAATTACTTCGCGGCGGCGAGAGGAGCGTCGGTGAGTGACAGTGCGGAGCGGCGAACAATCTCTTCCAGGCGCCACCGCTTTAGCTTGCTCAGGGGGCGTGTCTCACGGATGCGTACCTGATCGCCCACACGGGCAGAGTTCTGCTCGTCGTGTGCGTAAAACTTCTTGTTGGACTTGACGACCCGCTTGTACTTTGGGTGCGCCTTGCGCATTTCGACCGAGACAACAATCGTCTTGTCCATCTTAGTCGAAGTTACCAAGCCGACCTTCTCGGTCATGTTTCCGCGCTTCTCAGACGGCGCGGAGGCCTCTTGTTCGTTTGTGATCTCTGGCATGGCTTATGCGTCCTTCTTCGCTTTGCGCAACTTCTTCGCGGGTGCGGCGCTCTCGGTTGGAGCGGTGGCGTTGCCCAGCGCGCGCTGACGGGCCACGGTCTTGATGCGGGCGATGTCTTTCTTCAACTCGCGCAGCTTCTTGATGCCTTCGGTGTTACCCAGGCTCTTCTGAAAGCGCACGCGGAAGAGTTGCTCGCCCGCCTGGGTCTCCTGCGTCTTCAACTCGCCGTCAGTAAACTCTCTGATCTTGCTGATTTCCATGATTCTCTCTTATCGTGGCGCCATGCGCCAGAAATTACGCTGCGGCCGCAGCCTTCGGATCAGGAGCCACGACTCCGGGACGCTGCACGAAGACCGTGCGCAAAGGGAGCTTGTTTGATGCCAGACGCATGGCTTCTTTTGCGATCTCCGGCGTAACGCCTTCCATCTCAAACAGAAGCTTGCCAGGGCGCACCACGGCGACCCAGTGATCGAGCGCACCCTTTCCGGATCCCATGCGGACTTCAGCGGGTTTCTTCGTGATGGGCTTGTCCGGAAAGATGCGCAGCCACACCTTGCCGCCGCGCTTGATGTAACGCGTCATGGCGATACGGCTGGCTTCAATCTGGCGGTCAGTGATGTAACCGCACTCTGTAACCTTCAGGCCGAAGTCGCCGAATGCAAGCTCCGATCCGCGCCACGCTTTGCCGCGCATTTTGCCCTTCTGCTGCTTGCGATACTTTACCTTCTTGGGCATTAACATAATTTGCTATCTCCCGCTGCGGCCTTGGTCAGGTAACCTGCCAGTCTCCGCGCGCTTCCTGTTCTTACTGTTGAGGACCGGAACTGCTGGTCTGCTTATCTTTCCGCTTAAAATGCACCGGTTGTCGAAACTGTGTCACGGCGTTTCTTCTGCTCGTAGATATCCCCGCGGTAGACCCAGGTCTTGACGCCGATGATACCGTAGGTCGTCTTAGCCTCTGAGAAACCATAGTCGATATCAGCGCGCAGCGTGTGCAGCGGCAAACGGCCCTGCAGGTACCATTCAGACCGGGCAATCTCGTTGCCGTTTAGCCGGCCCGACACACGGACCTTGATCCCTTTGCAGCCAAAGCGCAGGGCCGAATCCACGGACTTACGCATGGCACGGCGGAAGCTGACACGCTTTTCAAGCTGGAGCGCGATACTCTCCGAAACTAACTGCGCATCCAGCTCCGGCTTGTTAACCTCCAGAATATCGATAAATACCTCGCGGCTTGTGCGCTTCTGGATGTCCGCCTTCAGCTTGTCAATTTCCGCGCCCTTGCGTCCGATGATGATACCTGGACGGGCAGTGCGGATGATAAGACGCAGCTTATTGCCCGGCCGCTCAACCTCAACGGATGAGACGCCCGCCGCCTTCAGCTTCTCGCGGAGTTCATTCTTCAGCTTGACATCTTCGACCAGCAATTTGTCGTATCCGCGCTCCACGAACCAGCGCGACTTCCAAGGCTTGTTGATGCCGAGGCGAAACCCATACGGATGAACTTTCTGACCCATAACTTATATCCCTTCAGGACTCTACGCCGAAATGCCGGCCTTGCTTTTGTTGGCTTTCTTCTTGGCGGTCGCCTTGCCTGCGTTGAGCTTGCCGGTAGCCGCGGAGTTAATGCTCTGCTCGGACGCACCCGGCGTTCCGTAACCCTTCTCCGCAACGGTAACGATGATGTGAGCGATGCGCCGCTGATAGCGGAATGCACGGCCCATGGGGGCGGGGCGGATACGCTTCATACGCGGACCTTCGTTGGCGACAGCCTGCTTTACGACAAGGCGATCCACGTCGAGGTCGAAGCCTTTTTCCTGGCTGAGGTAACTGGCATTTTGTACCGCGGAGCGCAAGGCTTTTTCCACCACGGGTGCTATCCGCTTGCGGGTAAACATCAGGGTGTTGAGCGCATGCTCCACGCTTTGACCCTTTATTGTATCCAGCACCAGCTTCGCTTTCTGCGGACTAACGCGCTGAAAGCGCGCTTCCGCGCGAAACTCACGTGTCCCTTTCGACTGGGCACTCTTCTCGGCTGTCTTTGCCATGATTCTTCCTTATCGCGGCCATCATAAGACCGCTTGACTTAGCTGGTGGAACTTACTTGGCCTTTGCCGTTTCGGCCTTTGCCGCGTGACCCTTGAAGGTCCGGGTCGCGGAGAACTCACCCAGCTTGTGCCCAACCATGTTTTCCGTTACGTATACCGGAATGAACTTGCGCCCGTTGTGCACCGCAATCGTATGACCTACAAATTCCGGAAAGATGGTGGACCGGCGTGACCACGTCTTGACGACTTCCTTCTTGTTCGCCTGGTTCAACACCTCAACCTTGGTCATCAGGTGCGCATCGATAAACGGACCCTTTTTTGTCGAACGTGCCATGTTATCCCTCTCGCTCCCTGTATGTTATTTACTGCGCCGGTTCACGATGAACACATCGGTGCGCTTGTTATTGCGAGTCTTGTACCCGCGTGTAGGCTGACCCCAAGGCGTGACCGGGTGACGTCCACCGGATGTCTTACCTTCACCACCACCATGCGGGTGATCGACAGGGTTCATGGACACACCGCGGTTTGCGGGACGGATACCGCGCCAACGGCTGGCACCGGCCTTGCCTAGCGAGATATTCTCATGGTCGGTGTTGCCAACCTGGCCGACGGTCGCCATGCAGTCCACCAGGACGCGGCGGGTCTCGCCGGAGGGCAGCTTCAGCAGGGCATACTCGCCCTCTTTTGCCACAAGCTGCGCGGAGGAACCAGCGGAGCGGACCATCTGCGCGCCCTTGCCGGGCCGCAACTCTACGTTGTGCACCGTTGTACCGGCGGGGATGTTCTTGAGCGGCAACGCGTTGCCCACGAGGATATCTGCCTCTGGACCGTTCATCACCTGCATGCCAACCTTTAAGCCGACCGGCTGCACGATATAGCGCTTCTCGCCGTCCTTGTAGTTCACCAAGGCGATGCGAGAGGTGCGATTCGGATCGTACTCGATCGTGGCAACCGTACCGGGAATACCAAACTTATCACGCTTGAAGTCGATGATGCGCAGCTTCTGCTTGTGCCCGCCGCCCTGATGCCGGACCGACAGGTGCCCGGCGGAGTTGCGTCCGCCCGTGCGCTGCTTGACTTCCAGCAGCGGCTTGTGCGGGTCACTGGTGGTGATGTCGGAGTTCACCAGCTTCGTGTGTGAACGGAGCGACGGTGTTATGGGTCGAAATGTCTTGATCGGCATCGTTTTCTTCTCCTAGCTTTTAGCTTTTTGGCTAACTCTGCTAGATAGGTGTTTCTTGCAACAACTTACATTTTCCACTAACAGCTAAGAGCTGGAGACTAGCAGCTAACTTAGTTAGATGGAGTTGACATATTCCGGCATTTTTTCGCCCGGCTGCAGACGGACATACGCCTTTTTCCAGTCAGGACGAAATCCTGTGAACTTACCCCGGCGGCGTTCCTTACCTGCAAAGCTGGCGGTACGCACGCCGGATACCTTAACCTTGAAGAGGGTTTCGACTGCCTGCTTCACCTCGGTCTTGGTAGCGTCCTGGGCGACCTCGAAGACCAGCGTTCCCTCGGTCTCTTTTGCGCCCATGCTTTTTTCGGTGATTAATGGGCGACGGATGACGGTGTAAAGTGTCGGCATTTACGCTGCCTCCTGTTTGGTATCCAGCTTGGCCGCGAGCTTGCGCCGCGACACGTTTTTCTTCAGCGTCTCCTGCAAGGCTTCAATAGCGTCTTGTGAAAAAATAGCATGCTCATACCGGAGCAGGTCATAGGGATGCACCTCAGAGCTGAGCACCAGTTCCACGCCATCCAGATTGCGCGAGCCGAGGAACAAATTTTCCGTTAGCTTCTGGCTGCTTTCGACCAACAGCGCGGTCTTTTTCGCATCCAGCGTGTCCAGCATCTTGCGGTACAGCTTCGTCTTCGGCTCAGCAACATCGAGAGTGGAGACAACGGTTAGCTTGCCATCCTGCAACTTGCTGGCCAGTGCTGAGCTGAGTGCGCCCAACAGCTTTTTCCGGGGAAACTGGTAGTCGTAGGAACGTGGCTGCGGTCCGTGGACCGTGCCGCCATGGCGCCAGATGGGCGAACGCACAGAGCCCACGCGAGCGCGGCCAGTACCCTTTTGCTTCCACAGCTTCTTGCCGGAACCAGAGACCAGCTTCTTGTTCTTGGTGGCGGCTGTTCCCTGGCGGATAGAAGCGCGGTAGTGCTTGACCGCCTCCCACAGCAGGGCTTCGTTCACTTCGACACCAAACACCTCGTCGGCAAGCTCCAGCTCGCTGACCTTGCTCCCGCCGAGATCGACTACGTTAATCTTTGCCATCGTGCATCCCTCGGCTGCCGTACCATTGCGGCTGCCCTGATCTATTCTGTCATCCCGCTGTCGAGTAACTCCGCAGGCGATGCAGTTAGTTAGTTAAACTACTTCTTCTTGGCCGGAGCCTTTCCAGCCGAAGCCTTCTTGGAAGCTTTTAGCGGATCGACCGTGCCCGCTCCCGCAAATCCACGCCGCTCGCGTGGCGGATTCTTTGCCTTTGACACCAGGATCACGCCCTCGCGCGGCCCGGGTACCGCACCTTCAACCAGCAGGAGATTGTCTTCCAGATCAATGCCGCGGATGCGGAGATTTCGCACCGTGATCTGGGCGTGGCCCATGTGGCCCGGCATGCGCTGCCCGGGAAAGACGCGCGACGGAAAAGACGATGCCCCGATGGAGCCCTGCACCTGGAACATGTGGCCGTGCGACTTGGGACCGCCGCCAAAGCCGTGCCGGCGAACCACGCCAGCAAAGCCGCGCCCCTTGCTCTTGCCAACGATGTCGACGAATTTCTCGCCGTCAAAGATATCGACCAGGATGCGGTCGCCAGCTTTTACCTGATCCGCGCCCTCGGAATTGCTTCCGCTGGCGGACTCAATGCCCACTTCGCGAATGTCGCGGACTGGAGGAGCATCGCTCTTGCCCAGATGGCCGGTCATGGGCTTGTTGATCTTGGACGCCTTCACGAACTCGACCAGGCCGATCTGGGCGGCGTCGTAGCCATCCTTCTGCGCCGTCTTGAGCTGCGTAATGACGCATGGGCCGACCTTGATTACGGTGACCGGGTGGACCGCACCAGCGTCGTCAAACACCTGCGTCATCCCGATCTTTTTGCCCAACATTCCTGTTACTGCCATGGTGTTTTCTCCTCATCATGCCCGGGTACGTGGGCACTGCCGGTTGTCTAAATTTCCGTCATCCTGAGCGAAGCATAGCGGAGTCGAAGGACCTCCGGTTCGCTCTGCCAGAAGTTCACTTCGTGACCGTCTTGATTTCCACGTCCACGCCGGCGGGCAGGTCAAGCTTCATCAGCGCGTCCACTGTTTGCTGGGTTGGTTCCAGGATGTCGATCAGCCGCTTATGCGTACGGATTTCGAACGCTTCGCGAGACTTCTTATCCACGTGAGGGGAGCGGAGCACGCAGTACTTGTTCTTCATCGTCGGAAGGGGAATTGGACCTGCAACCTGCGCCCCGGTACGCTTGGCGGTCTCAACGATCTCGCCGGTAGACGTGTCCAGGACACGGTAGTCATACGCCTTCAGGCGGATGCGAATTCTCTGCTGTGCAGCCATGTCGTTTAAACTCTCTTTACGCAAAGATCTGCGAGATGCGGCTGACCCTCAGGCCAACCTTCTGAGTGTAACGAAGAATGGCCCTAAGCGCAATACTGATACGTCCGAAGAAACGCACGAAGCTACATCTCGGTAAGCTGTGCCTTTAGAAGATCGCTCAGGTAAGCGGCTAGTTGATTCACGTCAAAGTGGCCGTTCTCCCATGCCAAGTCGGCGGCGCGTAGTGACTCGTAATATGGCTGACGGTTCTCCCGGATGCGTTCCGGCACGAGCTTTGTACCGGGAAGTATGCGCCGCTGCCGGAGGCAGATCAGGTAGTAACATGCCGCACGAGCCGTTCTGCCGTTGCCCTCGACGAATGGATGAATCCAGTTCATGCGCCATAGTGCATAAGCCGGCAACAGCGTTGGATGATTCATCACGTTCCAGTTCTCATGGACAAGCGAAAAGAAGCGGTCCATCAGATCGGGCACGTCGTGGAAGTGCGGGGGAATGTGGTTTCCGACATAGATCGGTTCCTGCCTGTAGCGGCCGCCGAACTGGGCGATGTTGGCCACCGCCGCTGCGTTCAAGGACCACAGGGTGTACTTGTCAAAAGCTTCGATGCCCTTCTCCAGACCAATCTCGATGCAGTTCAACAGCAGATCGTACTGGCGCAGTAGGTTCTTCTCCTGCACGCTCTCGAACAGTTCAGGATTGTCGGCCTTGCGAACGGACATGTGTCAGGCGCGTAGGCGCATGGTCTCAGAAGCGCGGACAACACTCTCTCGTGTCAGGTTGGAGGAGTGCGGCGCATTACCGAATGCGAAGCTCACCCGTTGCGCTCGAAGCTGCTCGTCGCTCACAACCACATCGCGCGTCGCGTCCAGCAGTTGCAGCAGTTCGGCGTCTGCACCCTCTGCGTTCAGGAACTGTTTTCTGTCAGCCATGGCCCTACCTAGTGCGAGACCGCACCTTCGCATACTAACTAATTTGATGCTTCTGACGCATCCACAATCGGTCCGGTCACCGGACAAGAGTTCCGCTTGAGGTACGGCATGGAGGCTTGGTCAGACGCACGAGCAGATCTCGCAGTGGCTTTCAGTAGCTGCAGACACAAAGCACCATTTCTACGAGAGACGTGGGACACTCGACGCGAAAGGACCGAAAGTCACTCTGCCTTCATCTCCGCTTATATCGTAGTCTTGCAATCGTTCCAACGTGAGCGCAAACAGGGTTTGCCGTGCTTTGAGCATTGCTCTATTGTGAAGGGCAGAGTCACACATTGAAACAGGAGGGCTAATGACTGGACCTAAACGCCTCCTCATGTATCTCGGACTTGGATTCTTGTTTTCTGGACGCTCGATCATAAGTGTGGTCAGCGCACGAGCAGGATGGGACAGTGCTATAGGCGACATTATGACTCGCTTCTTGCTCATGGCTTTGTTCGGTGAGTTTGTGGGATGGCTTGTTTTGCGAGCGAACAAGCGGTACGAAGGACCGCGCTTGCAGCCGTCTGGAGTAGTCGAATACAGCCTAGGTCGGATTAGATGGCGCGTAAATGAACGTCGTGTCCTAGGCTGAATGTGTGTTCTCGGAGCCTTGTTTGCAGCTTATATGCTCGTCACCGGTCTCATCTTGCCGACATTACGGGGACAATAGATGCTGAGTATTGCAGGTGGCATCATCATCGCTACTCTCGTACTGTGGATGTTTGGAGCGATAGCAGAGATCGCTCCCTGGCTGTTCAAGCTCGTCCTTGTGTGTGTCGGATTGGCCGTAGCGGCTGTGTTTGTCTTCTACATCAGCTTTTTTGTCTAAGTGTTTGCACATCGATAGACACTGAGGCAGGCGCGCATAGCGTTCTCGATGTTCACTTCAGCTTCGGCACGCGTCGCTCCCTGCGAGACACAGCCAGGCAGTTCCAGGCATTCCGCGACGACATAGCGGTCACCCTCGTCTTCGTACTCCTCAAAGACGACGGAAAAGTTAAAGAGGCCAGACTGGGAGAATTCTACGCTCATCGCGGTCCTTTCATCGTACGATGGCGACCTTACGTGCGGTTCATTACCGGGTCCTGCAAGCTGACCTCAGTGGCTGAAGCCGCGTCCATGTTGTAGCCTTACGGCATGGCTGAAGCCATGCCCTTCGAAAGCCTGTTGAAGCTACTTCGGTATGGGCATGGACATCACCTTGCCGGTGGCGCGCTCGGTGAACCATAGCGTGTCGCCGGCTGGTTCGATGCCGGTGGGTGTTTTCAGTCCGTCTTTCAGGACGGTGACGTGGGCGCGGTCACCGTTGATCTCCAGCATGGAGATCTTGCCGCTGGCGTTCTCTGCGATGAACAGCTTGCCATTGGCCGCGCGCATCCCGTCTGGGCCTTTCACCGGCTGGTCCATCCAGATATCTTCCGGCTGGCCGGCTTTGCCGTTCGTCACCGGGATGCGGTACAGCTTGTTGAAGACCACGCTGTTGATGTAGAGCGTGCCGTCCAGGAAGGTGATGCCGTCAATGCCGCTGAGCAGGCGGTTGTCGCTGAACAGCTCCGCGGACGTGGCTCCGGGTGCCAGCCGGTAGATGCGCCCGGGGCCGGTGTCGCTGACGTAAAGCGCCTTGTCCGGGCCGACGACCATGTCATTGCAGGTGGTGTTGTCGCCGGGCAGGTTCCAGCGCAGCTTGGGCGCGCCGGTCTTCAGGTCAAAGCCGCGCAGGGCTGTGTGCCGCTGCGGTGGCTTCGTGTCCGGAACGGGCATCAGCTGGCAGGTCCACAGCGTGTTGGTTGCCGGATCGGCAAGCATGCCAAGAAAAAAGGTGCCCGGTCCCTCTGCCGAGACGTCGATGAACTTTTCGGCCGTGGCTGCCCCGGGCTGCACACGGTACACATAGGGTGAGCTTGCACTGCCCACGATGAGCACGCCGCCCGGCGCAACGGTCATGCTTTCCGGCTGTGATTTGGCGTCACCGATGAGGATTTCCGTGGCGCAAGCAGAGAGCGAGCAGGTGGCAAGTGCCGAGCAGACGGCAAGACGGCGGGCGAAGGAAGCGAACATAAGGTCCAACTCCGTGCGGGCAGGATGTGTTCGAGTGCGTGCCCAGTATACGGGAGAGCCTACATTCAGCATCTTGCTCGCGGCACCGTAAAGGCAAGGCTACTCTTTCGAGCAGCCTTTGTATGCTGAGCTCACACAACTATTACTCACCATGATGTTCTTTGATCTTATGAGCGTGCTTCGCTGACAAGATACGACTCGACTTACTCTGTGCTTCTTCACCTGACATACGAGAATCGAACTTCTTATCGGCTAGGCTCTCCTAGGCGACCTGCATCTGTTTTTGGAACTGCAGGCACACCTTACATTGCCTAGTCATCGCCAAGGTTTACTTCTCGCGGCCCTGCACCTTGGCGATGATTTCTTCGCTCACCATGCGGGGTGTTTCTTCATACTGCTTGAATTGCATGGAGAAGTTACCGCGGCCCTGGGTTGACCCGCGCAGGTTGGTAGCGTAACCGAACATGGTGCTGAGCGGCACGGTGGCCTGGATGGCCTGCACTCCGCCGACCATCTCCATGCCCTCAATGCGTCCGCGACGCGAGTTCAGGTCGCCTATGACCGTGCCCATGTAATCTTCGGGAACTGTCACTTCGACGGACATGACTGGCTCCAGCAGAACGGGCTTTGCTTTGCGGGCTGCTTCCTTGAACGCAATGGAGCCGGCAATTTTAAAGGCCATTTCGTTCGAGTCAACATCGTGATAGCTGCCGTCGTAGAGCGAGACTTTGACGTCCACCATCTCGTAGCCCGCGAGGACGCCACCGGCCATCGCCTCCTGGATACCCTGGTCGATGGGCTTGATGTACTCCTTGGGAATGGATCCGCCCTTGGTGTCGTTGGAGAACTCGTAGCCCTTGCCGGTCTCGTTCGGCGAGATGCGAATTTTTGCGTGACCGTAGTTACCCGAACCGCCTGACTGGCGGATGTACTTGCCTTCCGCTTCGGCAGGGGTGCGGATCGTCTCTCGGTAGTTCACTTGCGGCTTACCAACGTTTGCCTCGACCTTGTGTTCGCGCATCATGCGGTCCACGATGATTTCGAGGTGCAACTCGCCCATGCCGGAAATGATGGTCTGACCGTTCGTCTGGTCTGTGCGGACGCGGAAGGTTGGATCTTCCTGCGCCAGCTTGGCCAGCGCCATGCCCATCTTTTCCTGATCGGCCTTTGTCTTCGGCTCCACGGCAACCTCGATCACTGGCTCCGGGAAGTCGATGGATTCTAGCACGATGGGTGCCTTGTCCGTACAGATGGTGTCGCCCGTGACCAGATTCTTGAGACCCACCGCAGCGCAGATGTCGCCGGCAAGAATCTCGGTGATCTCTTCACGCTTGTTGGCGTGCATCTTGAGCAGTCGGCCGATGCGCTCCGTTTTGCGGGTGCGCGGATTCAGGACCGAATCGCCCGTCTTCAGCGTGCCGGAGTAGTTGCGTATGAAAATTAACTGTCCGACGAACGGGTCGGTCATGATTTTGAATCCGAGCGCTGAAAACGGCTCGGCATCATCGGGCTTGCGGATAAGTTCCTTCTCCGGATCCTCAGGATCGTGGCCGATCATGGGCGGAATATCCAGCGGACTGGGGAGATAGTCGACGACCGCGTCAAGCAGCGTCTGCACTCCCTTGTTCTTGAACGACGAACCCATGAGCACCGGGAAGATGTGCATGCCGATGGTTGCCTTGCGAATGGCCGACTTCAATTCCGCAGTGGTCGGCTCCTCACCTTCAAGGAACTTCTCCAGAAGGATGTCGTCGGTCTCCGCGACAGACTCAATGAGCTGCATGCGGAAGGCTTGGGCTTTCTCCTTCAGGTCAGCGGGAATCTCTTCCACGTCGTACTGCGCGCCCATCTCCTCGTCGTGCCAGAGGATGGCCTTCATCTCGACGAGATCGACGACGCCGGCAAACTTCGCCTCGGCGCCGATGGCGATCTGAATCATGACGGCCTTTGCGCCGAGACGATCGCGGATGGTCTGCGTGGCGTACTCCGCGTCGCCGCCATTCTTATCCATCTTGTTGATGAAGCAGATACGCGGAACCTTGTACTTAGTCGCCTGGCGCCAGACAGTTTCCGACTGCGGCTGCACGCCGGCAACGGCGTCAAAGCAGGCGACCGCGCCGTCCAGGACGCGCAGCGAGCGCTCGACTTCTGCGGTGAAATCCACGTGACCGGGGGTATCGATGATGTTGATGCGGATGCCGTTCCACGTGCAGGTGGTAGCGGCGGAGGTGATGGTGATACCGCGCTCCTGCTCCTGCTCCATCCAGTCCATGGTGGCGGTGCCCTCGTGCACTTCGCCAATGCGGTGATTCACGCCGGTGTAGAACAGGATGCGCTCGGTCGTGGTTGTCTTGCCGGCATCGATGTGCGCCATGATGCCGATGTTGCGGCACTTATTGAGAGGAATTGTGCGGGGCACGGTGTGCTTCTTTTCTGCGGAAGTAACTTCCGCGTTCGTTTTCGTTTACTTGGTGCTTCATTGCTATGTCATCGTCGGATCGTTTCGGCGGCCTCAAGAGAGGCTCTTATCGTGCAAAATACCGGCGCTAGGTCGAAGCCGCCGGTACTGCAAACACGAGAAACGAGGAAACGGCAGTTACCAGCGGTAATGCGCGAAGGCCTTGTTCGCTTCGGCCATCCGATGCACGTCTTCCTTTTTCTTCATCGCCGCGCCACGGCCATTTGCCGCGTCGAGTAATTCAGCGGTCAACTTGTCGACCATGCCCTTTTCACCGCGCGACCGGCCAAAGCTGACCAGCCAGCGAATCGCAAGCGATGTGCGGCGCTCAGGGTTAACCTCTATGGGAACCTGGTAGTTCGCACCACCAACGCGGCGGCTCTTCACTTCCAGCAGAGGCTTGACGTTTTCCACAGCCTTCTTGAACAGCGTCAGGGCTTCATCGCCACCCTTCTGCTCGAGGTTTGTCATGCTCTCGTAGAATATCTTCTGCGCGGTCGACTTCTTGCCGCCCCACATCATGCTGTTGACAAACTTCGTGACCAGCGTAGATCCGTAGATGGGATCAGGGGAAACTTCACGCTTGGCGATGTGACCTTTTCTTGGCATTGCTCTCTCTCTTCTTCCTCCAGCGCCGGGGACCTCTCAAGCTGCTGGACATGGTCTGGAACTCTTGTTGTTCGTTGCTCTCGGCCCAATCAAGCGCCACGGGGAACGTGCAAACGTCTACTTCGCCGCAGCCTTTGGCCGCTTGGCCCCGTACTTCGAGCGGCTCTGCTTGCGCTTCGCGACGCCTACGGAATCCAGGGTGCCGCGGACGATGTGGTAGCGCACGCCTGGCAGATCCTTCACGCGGCCTCCGCGGATCAGGACGATCGAGTGCTCCTGCAGGTTGTGGCCCTCGCCCGGGATGTAGGACGTGACTTCAATGCCGTTGGTCAGCTTGACGCGTGCGACCTTGCGCAGCGCGGAGTTCGGCTTTTTCGGCGTCTGAGTGTAGACACGCGTGCACACGCCGCGCCGCTGGGGGGATCCCTGCAATGCCGGACTGGCCGTTTTGTAGTTGGGCGTTGTGCGACCCTTTTTGACAAGCTGATGAAACGTAGGCACGGTAACTCCCAATTCCTGAGTAGACTGCGAAACTTTGGCGTGTTGCTGGCTCGCCGCATACGGCGATTTTGATGCACCAGATCTGCACACATCCCAAACCGGATCGTGCCGAAGCTGCCTGCTCAGGTCACGCATATTGCCCACGAACACCAGGCAAGCCCTGAACACTTTGCAACCCTCTTACATTATCAAGCAAGAGGAGGGCGCGTCAAACAGTGCGCACGTTGGGCGTTGAGTGCGAAGGGATCTGCGGTTTATGCTATGCGGAATGTCAGACGAGCGGATGTATTCGTTGCCCGAAGTGATGAAGGCGCAGGCTGCCTTGCGCTCCGCAGCCAACCTTCCGGCGGAGACATTTCCGCTGGGAAGCGTAATCGGCATGTTCTCCGATGAGATTGAGTCGCTACGCAAGCAGGGCATGGACGATGGCGCGATTGCCGCGATCATCCGGGCGAGCTCAGCCATTGAGGTTGACTCCGGCGTGCTGGGGGCTCTGTACGCTACGCCGGAGCAGCGCAAACGCTGATCGCCTCCCTCCGGGCAAATTTCTCTGGTACGGGGTGGAGAAGATACCGTACGATGGCGGTGTTTCTCCGGAGCACCCCGTGGCTGCACATTCCCGTCGCAAACTGATCCTGGGAGCCGCTGGCGCCGCGATTGCGGTTGGCGCTGCCCGCGCGTGGTACCTGCACCAGGCCCTTCCACCCCGCGACCCGGGTGCTGAAGAGCGCTTCCAGCAGGCACAGGAGAAACTGCTGCGAGAAAATGGCGGAAAGGTGCAATCCCGGTTGATCCAACTTAACCAGCCAACGATGCGCGCCCAGGTGCTGGAAGCCGGACAAGGCAAGCCTGTTCTCTTCATCCACGGCGGCTACGGCATGGCCGCGCAATGGGAGCCGCTGCTGAGCCGGTTGAGCTCCACGGCTCACATGTACGCACCAGACCGTCCGGGCTGCGGGCTTAGCAGCATGTTCGACTACAGGGGCGTGCCCCTTCGGGAACATGCGGTGGCTTTTGTGGGCTCGGTGATGGACGCCCTGCAGCTGCCAAGCGTCACCCTTGTCGGCAACTCCATGGGCGGCTACTTCAGCTTGGTGTATGCGCTGGCGCATCCCGAGCGAGTGGAACGCTTGATCCTGGTGGGTGAGCCAGCAGGCAGCGCCGCCACCATTCCGCCATCCCGCCGCATGCTGGCCACGCGGGGCGTCAACGGGCTGCTTTACTCGACCGTGATGAAGCCCAGAGACCGCGCCACGCGCGACGGCCTCCACCGCATCCTTGTCGCCCATCCTGAACGTATTCCAGACAGCTACGTCGCGTGCTGCACCGCAGCGTCAGAGATTCCCGGCGCGACGGAGAGTTGGCTGACACTACTGGAGGACTGTGTGCACGGGTCAGCCTCCACCCTGACCTACAGCCTGCGCCCGGAGTTGCACCGGCTCGCGATGCCTACGTTGTTTCTCTGGGGCGAGAAGGATACGTTTGGACCGCCTTCGCTGGCGCATGAGATGGCCGCGATGATGCCGCATGGACAGGCTGTCACGGTGGCCGACGCGGGCCATCTTGTGTGGCTGGACCAGCCGGACCAGGTCGAGTCGGCAGTCCGTTCGTTCCTGCAAAACATGACCGTAGAGAACAACGGGAATCGGTGCTAGCCTTTTCCCATGCGCTTTTCTGTTGCCGCCCTTCTGCCCATCTGCCTGACCCTTACGCTTGCCGCCCAGCGCCCTGGCGGGGAGCAGACCGGCTCCGTGTTTACCCCGGAGATGAAGCTGTTTGCCAACCCTGATCCGCGCATTGCAGATTTTGAGCAGGCGCAGCGGTCTGGCAGGCCTGTGCGGGGCATCGGCGCGGTGGAACTTTCGCCCGACGGCAAGCAGATCGCATGGATGGTGGCGGGTGTTCCGGCTGCGGGCGGACAGGGCAGCGGCCGCGGGCGGCGTGGCGGCATGGAGCTGCACATCAGCAGTGTGGCCGCTCCAAATGCGAGCGATCCGGCGGTCTCTGCCGGGGAGGGGTGCAGCGCCGCAGCGCCGCGCTGGTCACCAGATGGCGCAACTCTCGCCTTTGTGGGAACCTGCGCTGACCGGCAGCCGCAGCTTTACCTGCGCGACAGCAGTGGTGCCGTTAAGCAGCTTACCCACATCAAGGGCACGATGACGTCGGCCGCGTGGGCACCGGATGGAAGCTCCATCGCCTTCCTCTACGTAGAGAACGCAACCCGCTCTGCTGGCGCACTGGCTGCGATGAAGCCGCCCGCCGGTGTCATCGGTCAAGATGGGGTAGAGATTCAATGGGTAGCAGCGGCAAATGCCAGGACCGGCGACATTAGCATCCTGACCCCGAAGACGCTGCACGCCTACGAGTTTGACTGGGCACCGGATAGCAAGCATCTGGCCTTTGTGGCCGCGAACCCGCCGGGCGAAAACACCTGGTGGATTGCGCAAATGTACACCGTGCCGTGCGGCCAGCCGGATACCGCGAAGAGCATCCTTAATCCCAATACCGTGAGCGGCTCGCTGCATGGCCTGCAGATCGCGGTTCCTCGCTACTCAACGGACGGCAGAAACATTGCCTTTATTGGCGGCCTGATGAGCGATCAGGGTTCGACGGGCGGCGATATCTACCTGATGGGTGCCGACGGCAGCGGTCTGCAGAATCTGACAACCGGGCGCAAATCTACTCCCGTATACCTGGCCTGGGCGGATGCGGACCACATCGTGTTTTCAGAGGACCAGCCGGGCCAATCGCACCTTGGGGTGCTGGGTACCAACGGCAAAGAGGTACTCTCCGGCTGGACCGCGCCGCAGTCCATCAGCAGCGGGCGCGCGTCGCTGTCGTTTGCATTTGCGCCTGCCGCAAAGAAGATTGCGTTTGTCTCTGGCGGCCCGGACAAGGCACCGGAGTTGTACGCCGGCGATCCGCACGGCATCCACGCGGTCACGAGCCTGAACGAGCAGGCCACCGCTGCGCTCAGCAAGACAGTCTCGCTGGAATGGGAGAACGAAGGCTTCCATGTGCAGGGCTGGCTCACGCTGCCGGAACACTATGACGCAAGCAGGCGCTATCCCATGATTGTCAGCGTGCATGGCGGCCCGTCGGCTGAGGTTGGCCCGGGCTTTGGCGGCGGCCAGGGAGCGCTGTGGGCGCACCTTGGCTACTTCTTCCTGCAGCCCAACCCGCGCGGCTCGTTCGGCCAGGGCGAGGCCTTTACGCAGGCCAACCGCAAAGACTTTGGCTATGGCGATCTACGCGACGTGATCAAAGGGGCAGACGCCGCGGAGGCGAAGTACTCCATTGATGACAAGCGGCTGGGCCTGACCGGATGGAGCTATGGCGGCTTTATGAGCATGTTTGCCATCACGCAGACGCACCGTTTCCGCGCCGCCGTCGCAGGGGCCGGCATCAGCGACTGGGAGAGCTACTACGGCGAAAACAGCATCGATCAGTGGATGGTGCCGTTCTTTGGCGCAACGGTCTACGCGGACCCTGCGGTGTACGCGAAAAGCTCCGCCATCAACTTCATTGAGAAGGCCACTACGCCGGAGCTGATTCTGGTGGGCGACCGCGACGGCGAATGCCCTGCGCCGCAAAGCTACGAAATGTGGCACGCCCTGAAGGCGCTTGGCCAGAAGACCGAACTCGTCGTCTACCCCAACGAGGGCCACGGCTTTGTCAACCCCGCCCACATCGAAGACCGCACCGCCCGCACCGTCGCCTGGTTTGAAGACAACATGAAGTAATGCACTTGTGGTGGGTGGCATTTTATTTAGATGGCTAAACCGCTAGACGTCTCTGTAACTGCAGTTCTTTCCGGGTTTGACGCGGAGAGAAAGCACTTCTGGGAACATGAGATCGTTGGCGCAATTTACGCATTGCATCATTCAGCATCCTCTGCTCAAGAGCTGGCAATGCTTGAGACTGAAGCGGCTCCTTGGGAGATGAGAACAGCGTATGAGAGCGGTAGCTGCGGAGGCAAGTTCTTCGCGCCTACATGTATGGGTACGCTAGAGGACGGTTCGAATGTGATTCGACCTGACCTGTCAACGTTCGGTCCTCAATCATTGAATGTTTGGCGTGCACGCGTCCAGCAGTTCACGCATCCTCTCATGATGGCACGTTACGCGGATGTCGTATGGGAATTTGGACCCGTCATAGATTCGGCGTCCAAGCGTGATTTCAGGGCTGCGCAGATAGCTATTGACGCATACTTGCAAGTTCACGGTGAGCAATTAGAGGATGACGTTCGTGCGGCTTGGTACCTGCGCCGAGCTCTGGTCTTAGCCACAGAGATAAATGACAGACTGCGGACAGAGCAGGTAGCAGAAGCTTTGTTGAACAGCGCAGTTTCAGCGAAATCTGATCATATCGGAATCTGGATAGCTCCTGCGAAAGCGTTCAAGGGAAATCGAATGATCTCCACGGTCTCTAGAGAACGCCTGCGCGTTCTACTTGAGCAAAAGCTAAACGATGCCGTTGCGTCAGCTAACGGCTTTGCTGCCCACACTGCATGTGACGCTCTTCTTGATATTTATCCAAAAGGCACTCAGCGGGAAGAACGCACAAGGGTTCTGCGAAGCTACTCGCAAGCCGTCATTCTTCAATCGAAAGCCGCTTTCGCCTGCCTTGCTATAGATTGGCTAGCTGTTGCTGCTCAATCGCTTGAAAAAGAAGGCCTGACTTCGGATGCGGAGCAGCTAAGGCTCTTGATGGAGAATCGCGGCCCTGAAGCAGTTGCGTCCATGAAGCCTTACAGCGTTGAGGTGCCGATTGACAGGGACGCTCTAAATAAGTCTCTAGATGAACTTGCTAATGTGCAGCACCCAATGATTGCTTTAGTACGGCTAACGCAGCAACTTTTGCCTAAACGCGACAACCTTCGAGAAAGAGTACTTGCCCATACTGAAGAGTTTCCGATTGTAAGCATAATACCCCGTTCCATAAGAGGCCGGGATGGGCTACCGAAGGCTAGTATAGGCCCGAGCCTGTCAGACATGGACGGCAGGATAGTAGAACAGGCTACTCAGGATTTAGGCCTGACAGCTTATTTCTTTAAACTTGGTTACGATAAAACCAAGGAGCGATTCGGATTCACCGCACATGACCTAGGCGGGTTTGCGTCATGCTCATCTCTAGTGAGATCAGATTCCAGAGACATTGTGGAACAAGGATTACATGCTTATGATGACGCGGATTATGCGAAAACGATCTCGCTACTCGTTCCCGAAATCGAGAGGATGCTGAGAGAGCTTCTAAGCTTGCTAGGAGTTCCCAAGTCAAAGAGCGTCCGTGGACAGAGTGAACTAAAGAACATGAACGATGTGCTTAGGGCGCAATGTGTCATCGACAGCCTTGATGAGAACCTGTTGCTCTTTCTGAGCGTTCTCTTCATCGACAAACGATCGTATAATCTTCGCAACGAACTCGCGCACGGCATGCTTTCCACCTCTGCCTATAACTGGTCCACAGCAAGCCTCGTAGTGATGAGCGTGTTTCTTCTTGCTATCATCGGTCCACACGGAGTGTTCCTGGCTCCAAATGAGCCGTAGAGGTTTGATCTTGCGGGTTCCGATCATCAGCATTGCCTAGCAGATTTGCGCGATGGTTCTGCGGCATAAAACAGCAGAGATCCTCGAGTTAGAAATGGAAGATCAGGTCGCTGGCCAGCGTGAACTGGTTGGTGCGGGTGCCGTTGTCATACGAGCGCCGGTCCCAGGCGTGATCAAAGCGTATCTCCGGGCGGAGCTGCACCGTTGATCCGATCCAGTGATTGTAGGAAATTGTTCCTTCGCTGTACTTCGTGGCGTAGCCGGTCCGTTGACCCTTCTTGTCGTTCAGGAGATCGTTGCGTAGGGAGATGTAGTCGTGCGCTGAAAACTGCTTGTTCAAGTAGGCTGTGTACGCCCACTCGGGCGCGAGGCACTTCTGGAGCCCGGCTCTGCAGTTCGCACCGTTCGTTCCCTTCTCTGGAACAATTGTGCCATTTACGCTCGGCACATCCCGCTGGTACATGATGTAGGCCTCGGTCGCGGTATGCCAGGTCTGGCCGATCTTGTGGTACCAGGTGGCGTCGTACATCTGCAGATTGTTAAAGGCGTACTCGCCGTCATTGATGCCGTTGGCGCAGAGATAGAAATTATCATTCACGCTCTTTGTTGTGTAACTTACGCAACTGGTAAGTGATGGCTTCGCGTCCGGTGTCCAGGGGGCTACATCGTGACTTACCGACATACCGGCCTGTACTGTCCAGCGGTCATTGACCTGTATCGTTGCTAATATGCCGGTGTCGGTGAACGGATCGACTGCATACAGCAGGGAGTGACTGAACATGTAGTTATTAGGCGTAAGTTGAGCCTCGATTCCGGGAATCGAGATATACCGTCCTGCACGGACGTTCATGCCGCGCGCGACATGCGGAAAGTAAACATCCACATACTCCAGCACCGGGTCAAACCCATACTGCCGGTTGTCATCCAGGAGCTGCTGGCTGAAGTACCCTTTATTCGTCGTGGAACGGTAGTCTGTTCCAAAAAACGCCGTGAGATGATATCCCCAATCGATGTGATTCTGCTGCACAGAGTCAGGGAGCCGCTCCACATAGACCACAACCTGGCCTAACTCGATGCGGTTTGAATAAATATCATTGGTTTCAGGATAGTTCCGGTCGCGTGACGTTGAGGTGTTGCCGGTGGGTTCGATCCATCCATACACCTTGGTGCGTCCCTCCGCATCGTTGATCGCGGTTTGCAGGGGGTATACGTTGCTGTCAGACTCGCCGATGGTCGGTGAGCCGCCATAAGGCCAGTCTGAGATCGGGAACGGCGGCGAACTCAGCGGGGAGGGGACACCGCGCCTGGGGGCTGGATCACTCGCCGCCGCCGTTCCGGTCCAATCCTTCCGGTAAAAGTCGATCAAGCGTGCCAGGAAGCCTTGCGTTTCTGCCGGTGTTGCCGCACCGGCGCTGGGGGCGTTGTTTCGCACGGTGGTTTGGGCGGATGCGGGACTGGAAAACCCAATAAGCCATGCTCCAACGGTGAACACCGCTCCCGCCCATCGCAGCCCAATGTTTGTTCCGCTGCACAGCCCGCGATCAGTGGTGAACATATTCACGGGATGCAGGCCAGTGGCGGTCACCGCTCTTGCACGGAGTTTCGAGTTGCCGCCCCACTTCAAGAGGGGCCGGTGAGGTTGCCGGGGGAGGCCATGCACTGCCATCCGGCAGCGTTGTGCGATCCATCGCAGAAGGGACGCTTCTTGCTGAGGCCGCAACGGCAGAGTGAGACGGCGGGCTTTCCTGTCAGATCCCACGCGGCACCGTCTGCGTCCACCAGGTGGACCGCACCTTCAATGCGGAGGGGGCCATTAGGCCGCACGGTGATTTTGACTGGTTCCTGCTCTGCCATGAATCTCCTTGAAGGAGGGACGGGGACGCGAACGCAGATCTTGCTCCGCTGCGTTCGCGTTTCCTCAACCCATTCCCGCAGAATAGCAGAGCCTCTGCGGTGTACAGCTCCGGCTATGGATGTGCGATCTGCCGCATGTGGCTCTCATGCGCTGTTTCCAGCCGCACGCGCAGCAGATCGGTAAGTTCCTTCACATGGCGGAGCTTGTCTGCCACGGTTGGAGTAATGGCCTTGTCGCGCAAGAGCATGTCGCTTTGCAGAAGGATGCTGGTAAGAGTGGATTGCAGGTCTGCCGTAACGGCTGTCTTGGCCTCTTTCCGGCCAAGCGTTTCGGCCTGCTCACGGCCCTGGAGGAGGTTGCGCAGGAGCCGGACAACACCGCTGGCTCCCAGGGTAGAGAGACTGATTTCAACAGGAATAGCGCCTCCTGCGTTCTGCCACACCATCTCTGAAGTTGTCATCTCCGAGTCAGGGAGTGACGTGTCCAGTAAGAGGGCGGTTACGGGGTCACGCCGCAACCGCGCCAGGGCCGCTCTGCGGCTCCGCGCGATCTCTACAACGGCGTCTGCTTCGCGAGAGAGGGCGCGCGCCAAATTTTCGGCGCCATCAATCGCGGTTACGATAAGTACTGTCTTTTCCATTTCTCGCCTCTATGACTTGACCTTCACAGAAGATGGGAAGCAGGTGAAAACCAGGTTCACTGCCAGCGTTGCAAGTGTTACAGGTGGAGCGTGTCCAGCCACATCGCCGTATAAAGGGTCGAGCAGCTATGAATCCGAGATGCCGTATTCCTTCAGCTTGCGATACAGCGTTGTTTTTCCAATGCGAAGCAACTTTGCCGCCATCAGTTTGTCCCCATTCAGCTGACGGATGGTGTGCAGGATTGCCTCCCGCTCCAGGTCGGCGATGGAGACGATCTCCGATCCGTTGATCCCGATGGCGGGACCTTCGCGTTGACTGGTATCCCGCTCATCCACGCGGATCAGGGCTGCGTCTCCCGCCTGCTGTACTTGGGCGACGCCCTGCATCTGTGTCGGCAGGTCGCCCATGTGAAGGACGGGACCACTCGACATGGTGCATGCGCGCTCAATTGAACTCTCCAGCTCTTGGACATTGCCCGGCCAGTCGTACTGGCACATGACCTGTATGGCGTCTGGCGCGAACTGAAAGGCGGTGGCCCGCTCACGCCGCATCCGGTCAAGAAAATACTCCGCAAGCAAAGCAATATCCTCGCGCCGTTCGCGCAACGGTGGAATACGGAGGCTGACCACGTTGAGCTTGTAATACAGATCCCTGCGGAAGGCTCCCTGGTCAACAAGCGCGGAAAGACTCCGGCTTGACGCTGCGAAGATGCGAACAGTGATAGGCACCGAATGTTCCCCACCGGTTGGTTTCACCTGTTTGTCGCCGATGGCGCGCGCCAGCTTTGCCTGGAGATCAAGCGGCATCTCGTCGATCTGCTTGAGAAGCAGTGTCCCGGCATCTTCTGAGATCAACGTCCCTTGCTTCATTCGTTGGCCGTTGCTCCCAGTTTCGCGGGGGTAGCCAAAGAGCTCACCTTCCAGGACCGAAGGTGCAAGCTGTCCGCACTCAAGTACCGTGAAGCGGCGCGTGGGAGATTGTCCACCAGCATGAATCGCCCGTGCCACCGTCTCCTTGCCTGTTCCACTCTCGCCCAGAATCAGCAGCGGATGGTTGGCCGGGGCTACTCTCTGCACGATGCGGGCAAGCTTCTCCATCTCCGGCGATGTTCCGATCAGGCCGTGCTGTTGCTTCTGCAGGTGCCCTTTGACGCGCTGCGTCGCAATCTCGGAGCTGCGGCGTTGCCCAGCCCGTTCCAGCACATCCAGAAGTTCATCCATGGCGAACGGCTTGGTAAGGTAGTCCGTGGCACCGAGCCGTATCGCCTCCACGGCGGAGGTGACCGTGGCGAACGCCGTCATGACCACGATGGAGGAGCGCGGCCGCTGGCCTCGAATGTCCTCCAGCAGGGAAAGGCCACCGGAGGGCATCTTTAGATCCATGAGCACCACATCTGGTGCGTGCGTCCTTACAAAGGTTCGGGCTTCATCGGCTGTACTGGCCGTGTGAACCGCAAATCCCACGCCGGTGGCGATCTGGCTGCAGGCGTGAAGAACCGGAACATCATCGTCCACCACCAGCAACGACAGATTTGCGGCGGAAAAGCGCTGCGCAATGCTGTCACGCTTGCTTTCCTGGCGCAAGACGCGGGCAGCGCCTTCGCCGCTCAGCGGTGTACCGGCCAGTCTGTTGCCGTTTGCCTGAAGCGTACGCCCCTGCACGGCAGAGGAGGTTTGCGGTGTACCGCTGCCGGAGAGTGCGCTTTTGGGTCTATTCAACATCGTGGATGATTACCTGCGTTCCATTGTCGCGTGAGAAAGGTAATTTGCGCAAAGTAACTTGCGGTCCGGTGAAAACTTATTGTAAAGCTAGATGCGCCCCGTGCGAACCGCGTCCGTCCTCAATCGGGACACAGCACCTCGGACAAGCGATACTGGGTATGGTGACCGATGATGACCGTGCCGCAGACGACCTTCCGCCCCGGTGGCAGAGATTCGCAATCCCTTCGAACCGTCAAGCTGATCCGCGATTTTATCGCGACCGCTGAGGGGTCGGTGCTGATCGAGGTGGGCAATACCCGCGTGCTGTGCAACGCCACCGTGGAGCCGACCGTTCCAGCGTGGCTGCGCAACAGCGGCAGGGGATGGGTCACCGCAGAATACAGCATGTTACCTCGATCCACCCTGACGCGAACTCCCCGGGAGAGCGAGCGCGGCAAGATCGCCGGCCGGACGCACGAGATCCAGCGGCTGATCGGCCGGTCGCTGCGCAGCGTTGTCGACCTGAAGGCGCTGGGCGAACGGTCGATCATTCTGGATTGCGATGTGCTGCAGGCCGATGGCGGCACGCGGACGGCGGCCATTACGGGCGCATGCGTCGCCCTGGCGCTGGCCCTGAACCGCCTGGTTGCAGCCGGTACGCTGCCCAAATCGCCCATGAAAGAGCTTGTAGCGGCGACGTCCGTTGGGATCGTGGAAGGTGCTGTTCTGCTGGACCTGGCCTACGAAGAGGATTCACAGGCAGAGGTAGACATGAATGTGGTCATGACTGCCTCTGGCGGGCTGGTGGAGACGCAAGCGACCGCGGAGCGTGAACCCTATACACGACAGCAGTTGTGCACCATGCTGGATTACGCGGAGCGCGGCATCACGGAATTGATTGCCATGCAACGCGACGTACTGTCCTGAGGCAGGCTGGACGGGCTGCGAACCGGCTGCATCCTATGTCATGCCGCTTGAGCGCTCCACCAAGAAAGAGGAAGGTTACGTATGAAGCTGACACCAGGAAAGCTTGCGGGATTAAAGGCCGTCTCTGACCCGCGAGGCGTGATTGCCGCCGCTGCCATGGATCAGCGTGGTTCGCTGCAGAAGTCCATTGCTGCGGCGCGGGGCTCCAGCGCGAGTGATGACGATCTGATTGTGTTCAAGGAGCTGGTCACGAAGACGTTGACCCGGTACGCGTCGGCGATCCTTCTGGACCCGGAGTTTGGTCTGCCTGCCTCGCGCCAGCGTAACAACGCGGGCCTGCTGCTTGCCTACGAGAAGACCGGCTACGACGCGGCCACGCCAGGACGCCTGCCAGACCTGCTGGACGCGTGGAGTGTGCGGCGGTTGAAGGCGGCTGGCGCGAACTGCGTCAAGATTCTGCTCTACTACACGCCATATGAAGATGCGGCGATCAACGATCACAAGCATGCGTGGATTGAGCGCATCGGCGACGAGTGCAACGCCAACGACATACCATTCTTCCTGGAGCCGGTGGGTTATGACGAAACCGGCAAAGGCGAAAAGACGCTGGAGTATGCAAAGAAAAAGCCTTCCGTCGTGACGAAGACGATGGAGGAGTTCGGCAAGCCGCAATATTCCGTGGACATCCTGAAGGTGGAGGTGCCCGTGGAGATGACGTTTGTCGAGGGTACTCATGCCTTCAAAGGTGAGAAGGCGTACACGCGCGGCGAGGCGCTGCAACTATTCCGTGACGCGGAAGCGGCTACGGACAAGCCGTTTATCTATCTGTCCGCCGGCGTGACGAACCCGATCTTTATCGAAACGCTGGCCATGGCAGGCGAGTCAGGCACGAAGTTCAGCGGTGTTCTGTGCGGACGCGCGACGTGGTACGACGGCATCAAGATTTACGCGCAGCAGGGTGCGGAGGCGTTTGCGCACTGGCTGGACACAACGGGTGTGGAGAACATTCAGAACGTGAACGAGGCCCTTAAGGTGGCAACTCCCTGGTATGAGAAGCTGGGCGCAGCTTCCATGAACGAACTGGGATAGCTGTTCCCAAATGACAAGATGGGGCTGTCCGAAGTGGCGGCCCCTGTTTGTTTGTGAACTTTGACGCCTGCACTTACACTCGCCTCTATGCACCTTCGGTTCCCTGCTGTTCTGGTCTCTTGCATCCTGCTTTCGTCCACATGCATTGCGCAATACACGGTTAAGCGGCTTGTCTTCCGTGGCAGCGAACCCTATAAACAGCAGCAACTGCAAGAGGTCGCGGGTCTTACCACAGGGCAGCGCATCGGCACGAAGGAGATGGGCGAGGCTGCACAGCGTTTGATGGATACCGGCCTTTTTGCCGACATCGAAACGACGCTCAACGGGCCGGTGAACTCCATCGATGTCATCTTTAAGGTCAAGACTGCTACGCCCGGCAGCTTCCTGCCTGTATCGTTTGAGAACTTTGTGTGGCTGACGGAGGAGGAGCGCGAAGCTGGTGTGCGAAAGCGCGTTCCTCTGTATGGCGGACGCATGCCTGCTGGCAGCAGCATGCAAGCCGCGGTACAAACCGCGTTGACGCAGATGCTTGCGGACAAAGCCGTGCAGGCAACGGTTGAAACCACCCAGGAGCCTTCAACGGAGACCCGGCCACGAACGTTGATTGCCTACCGTGTCACCGCGCCAAAGGTGATTCTGAACGCGGTCCATCTGGAAGGCGTGACACCGGAGCTTGCGCCGCGCGAGCGCAGCGTGATCCAGGCAATTGCGGGAAAGCCATACAACGAAGGCTACGACTTCTCGCTGGAATCTACGTTGCTGCGCCCGTACCTGGATGCGGGCTTCATTGATGCGAAGCTTGCCGATCTACAACGTACGCCTTCACCACCGGAAGCAGACGTGGTGAAGGTCACGGTCTCAGCGCGCGTGGATAGTGGCGATCAATACCATCTTGCGAGCATCACTTGGCCTGGTTCAGATCTGTTTTCAGCGGAGGAGTTTACCAAGTCGAACAAGATGCAACCGGGCGATGTCGCATCCGATGCTCAGTTGAGGGCCGCGTACCGCCCGTTGCTGAACGCGTATCTCAGCCGTGGATATGTGGATGTCAGTATCGACACACATCCTCAAGAAGACCGCGCGCAGCATACCGTCGCATACACGCTCTCGATCACACCAAGCGAGGTGTACAATGTTGGATCCCTCTCGGTTATCGGTCTGTCACCGGCTGACAAGGCACTGTTCGATGAGCGATGGAACCTGCCAGTGAGTTCAATCTATAACGGGGTGTATGCCTTCGGGTTCCTCGCCTCTTTGGCGAAAGAGCGCTGGATGCAGCCATACGTAGGGACGCTCGTTACCACCGCGCATCCGGATAACCATATGGTCGACGTTGTGTTTACCTTCAGCCGCAAGCACGCATAGTCTCGCTCGCCGCCGTCGTGATCGCAATTCTGCTCACCATGCAAGTCTCTACAGAAGCAGCATCGAACGCTGCCGCGAATAGCCCAGGTGAAAGGTCCACTTACGAGCTATTTTGTTTGCTTCGCAGCGGCTGACTTCTTGACTGCGGCTTTAGCCGCGTCTCCGGGCTTTGTTGCTTTCACAATCTGATCGTGCAGCGCCTGCGAGGCTGGGGTCAGCGCCGGCGACAACGCTGCCGACGTCTTGGCTGGACCTCCACCCTTTGCGACCGACGTGATGATCATGTGCTCAGCGATCAACTCGGTTTGAAAGCGCACAATCGTGTCCGGGTCGGTGATGACGGATTGGGTGTTGTTCTGCGCCTTGTAGCCCGGGACCCCGGCCATGCCCTGCACCACAAACGTTCCCTCACCTGAGTCCGACCAGTTGGTGGAACCCTCGGCCGCGACGCGCCCGTCCGCGACGAAGCCTTTGGTGTGGCTGATCTGATGCGTCTTGGACTCACCGATGGCGAAGTGAGAGCCGAACGCCGCCAAATTATACTTCTGGTCCGCGTCAAGCAAAGCCTTTTCATGAACGCCGCCGGCCTGGCTCTTGTCCAGCGTGATCAGCACGGTGATGGCAGGATTCAGCACCTTCTGCATCACGATGTTGTTCAGCTCTGTATCGTCGAAGCCAAACATATTCATGTAGAGCGAGATCGTCACGCGTGACAGGACGTACTTGAGGATGTCATGCACGTCGTCCCGCCCGACGTAGAACAGGTGAACATCCTTGCTTGCAATGGTCGAGTACGATTGCTCCTTAGTAAACAGCGCAAGATCGTTCAGGGTGAAGGTTTGCAGGTTCTGCGTGGGATCGCCGAGAACGTTGCTCCTGCTTTGCACGGCAGGCTTGGCGTACGTGACCGCTACATCCTCATCCGTAGGTGGAGGCTTCAAGGCATCGGACGGCACCGCGTGCGGGTCGATGAAGGGGCGCGCTGGAAGGGTGGGAGCAAACGGAAGCTCAGCTGAGGCCGCTCCGCCTGACGCTGCCGCATGAGAGGACTCCGCCGGTTGAGGAGGGTGCTGCGTTTTCGAGGAAGCCATGCCACAATCCTTTCGCCACAACGGGCGATCTAGTTTGAGGAACGGCTGACGATATCGCACGCCATGCGCGGTGGCAACATCTTTCTTCTCTTGAGATTCGATCGAGCTTTCGGCTACTCCCACTCGATGGTGCCGGGGGGCTTAGACGTGATGTCGTAGACGACGCGGTTGATGCCGCGGACTTCGTTGACGATGCGGCTGCTGATTGTCCGCAGCACCTCATAGGGCAGCGGCACCCAGTCTGCGGTCATGCCGTCTTCGCTGTGGACCGCCCGGATGGCGCAGGTATACGCATAGGTGCGCTGGTCGCCCATGACGCCGACGGTCTTGACCGGCAGCAGGACCGCGAAGCTCTGCCATATCTTGCGGTACAGGCCGGCTTTCTTGATTTCCGTGACGACGATATCGTCGGCGTTTTGCAGGATCTCGACGCGTTCGGGGGTAATCTCGCCCAGGATGCGCACGGCCAGGCCGGGACCTGGAAACGGCTGCCGTTCCAGCACCTCATCCGGCATGTTCAGATCGCGGCCCACACGGCGAACTTCGTCCTTGAAGAGGTCGCGCAGCGGCTCAATGAGCTTGAGCTTCATGTTTTCAGGCAGGCCACCCACGTTGTGATGGCTCTTGATGGTCTGGGACGGGCCTTTGACGCTTGAGGACTCGATGACATCCGGGTAGAGAGTGCCCTGCACCAGCCACGCAACTTCATGACCGCTGCGGTCGTGTGGCAGATCGCCGTGCTTCTCCTGTTCGCGAAGGATGCGCGCGGCTTCGTCGTCAAAGACGGTGATGAATTCGCGGCCAATGATCTTGCGCTTCGTCTCAGGATCGGTGATGCCGCCCAGCTGGTTGAGGAAGCGCTTGGAAGCGTCCACCGCGACGACGTTCAAGCCGAGCCTTTCGCGCATATTGGCCTGCACCTGCGTGAACTCGTTCTTGCGGAGCACGCCGTTGTTGACGAAGATGCAAGTCAGCCGCTCGCCGATGGCACGCGACACAAGCACGGCGGCGACGGCGGAATCGACACCCCCGGACAAGCCGCAAATCGCACGTCCATCACCTACCTGCTTTCTAATCGTGTCGATGGTGGTTTGAATAAAGTGTTCGGGGGTCCAATTCGCCGCTGCTCCGCAGATGGTTAGAACAAAGTTGCGCAGCAGTTCGGTTCCCTGCTTGCTGTGCGCGACCTCCGGGTGCCACTGCACGGCGTAGAGCTTGCGGCTCTCGTCAGCGATGGACGCGACAGCACTGCCGGTCTCTGCGGCCGCGGTAAAGCCCTCTGGCAGGGAGATCACGCTGTCGCCGTGTGACATCCATACCTCAAGGCTTGCTGGCAGACCCGTGAAGAGCGGGTTGTGAGCGGTAACTTGTACCGCCGCGTCGCCATACTCGCGTTTGTCGGACGGCACGACTTTGCCGCCAAGATGGTGCGCCATGAACTGCATTCCGTAGCAGATCCCGAGCGTGGGCAACCCGAGTTGCAGGACGGCGGGATCGGCTTTGGGCGCGTCCGCATCGTAGACGGAGCTGGGACCGCCGGAAAGAACGATGCCACTGGGGTTCAACGCCCGAACCGACTCAAGCGAAGCCGTACACGGCAGAACCACCGAGAAGACGTTGAACTCGCGGATGCGGCGCGCAATCAGCTGCGTGTATTGCGCACCAAAGTCCAGGATGACGACGGTTGAACTGTCCACCCCGTCATTCTACCGGCCTAGTTTGTGGACGCTTTGTCTTTGCTACGATCTGTCTTTGGTGCGGGTGGTCTGGACACCCGTCACGATAGCGGCGCCTACCAGGATGATAACGACGCCGGTAATCCACGTCTGCGGCACGTGCATCAGGTGCATCACGTAGACCGCGCCTGCGATCACGATCAGATATCCAACCAGATAAATAGCAAAGTTCATGCGCGAAGATCCCTCCAGAAGAACAACCGTGTGATGCAGCTACCCCGCCGGGGTTTGCTGCCGCGTCTGCTGCCATAGCCGCAAGTAGGACGAAAGCCGGGCAACATGGAAGAAGTCAGACGCGAGAATGTACCAGATCAGTACAGCAACGTTCCACCAGAAGAGGAACTGGTCTGTCATGACGGACTGGAACGGCAGCGGGCAAGCCGAGAACACCATCGCCAGGACCAGAAGCGCGATCTTGACGATTCCGAGAACCAGATTGATCTCGATCAGTCCGTTGCGCAGGTTGCCGATGCGCAGTGCATCGCGCACGCTTTGAACTGGGCCGCTCCCATGGATCATAGCGAGCAGCGGCGCAATGCTGAACACCCAGCCGGCGAGTGCTGAGAGCACGAACAGCGCTAGCGTAAGCACGATGGCTCCACCGACATAGAGCATCATGTTTGGATCCTGGCCTGCTGCGACGGGCTGCAGAATGCTCCAGGTAGCGAGCGCACACAAGCCAAACCACCATGCCGCGGCTGCCGCAGCCAACGGCAACACGCGCAGCAGTTGCAGGATGACGAGTGTTCCGGGCCTGGCTTGCAGCGCAGAGTCCATGCGCTTCAGCACCGCCGTCCGGCCAGCTCCTGACACAACCGCCCACGCGGCAAGCAGCACCGGTGCAAGCCACGCGGCGGCGTGGTACAAGCCCGGCCCAACGACTTCCGCGAAGCGTGCGATGGTGGATGAGGCCGCCATGGGATCAGTCAACAACTGGTTAACCGTGATATCAGCAACGCGGGTTGCACGCCACGGTACGCTGTTGAAGACGCGCATCGCCTGCGTGTAGACAAGCCAGAGCGCCGGGATGCCGAAGGCCCATCGCCATGCGACCTCTATCAGCGTGAGCATGGGATGCTGCCGCAGATACGACAGGTTTGCGACGAAGCCTTGCGTTGCTCGCTGCACATCACGGGGCTGCGCCGCGGTAGTCATCAGGCCTTCACGACGAGGTTGACCAGCTTGCCCGGCACCGACACGATCTTGACAATGGTCTTGCCCTGGAGCCGCGCCAGTACCTTTTCGTCTGTCTGCGCGGCTGCTTTGACGGCTTCCAGGTCCGCATCTGACGCGACGCGGATGACATTGACCAGCTTGCCGTTGATCTGCACGGGGATTTCGATCTCTTCCTCGCGGGCAAGTTCCGCGTCCGCTTGCGGCCATGGCTGATGGAAGACTGCGTCTTGATGGCCGAGTTCGGTCCATAGCTCCTGTGCAAGAAACGGAGCAAAAGGCGCGATCAGCAACGTGAGCGAGCGGAAGATCTCGCGCTGCGTGGCGGGTGAAATTTCGCCAGAGTCCATCGCGGCTTCGTTCGCGGCAAGCTCGTTCACCAGGATCATGATGCTCGCGATGCTGGTGTTGAAGTGCCATCGTCCGCTGAAGTCCAGCGTGATCTTCGCGATGGTCTGATGCAGCTTGCGCATCAGCTGCTGGCCCGCTGGCGAAAGTGCCTCCTGAGTTATGGTGGCTTCACCGGCGCGCAATTGTGGTGCGTACTTCGTGGTGAGCCGGTACACCTTTGTCAGGAAGCGATAGACGCCTGCAACCCCGTCTTCCTGCCAGTCCACATCGCGGTCCGGAGGCGCGGCGAAGAGTGCGTACGTGCGGGTCGCATCCGCGCCAAACTTGGCGATCATCTCGTCCGGCGAGACGACATTGCCCTTTGACTTAGACATCTTCGCGCCATTCTTGATGACCATGCCCTGCGAGAACTGCCGCGTAACCGATTCGCTGTTCCGGATCATGCCGAGGTCGCGCATGAAGCGCGTCCAGAAGCGCGAATAGATCAGGTGCAGGATGGCGTGCTCCACGCCGCCAATGTACTGGTCGATGGGGAACCAGTAGTTTGCGATGTCGCTGCTGAAGGGCGCGGTGGTGTTGTGCGGGTCGGTGTAGCGGTAGAAGTACCACGACGAATCGACAAAGGTATCCATGGTGTCGGTCTCGCGGCGCGCGGGGCCATGGCAAGCGGGACACGTCGTGTTCACAAACTCCGGGACGCGCGCCAGCGGCGATCCGTCCACGTCGGCGAGATCGACGCTCTCCGGCAGCAACACCGGCAGCTGACTCTCCGGCACGGGCTGCATCCCGCACCGGTCGCAATAAACCACCGGGATCGGCGTGCCCCAGTAGCGCTGGCGGGAGACGCCCCAATCCTTTAGCCGGTATGTTGTGGTCTTCTTGCCGAAGCCGTTTGCCTCGGCGTGCGCCGTCATCTTCTCCTGCGCCTCCAGGACGGATTCGCCGGTCCACTCGCCGCTGTCGATCAGGACCGATTCAGTCTTTTCTGTATACGGCAATGCAAGATAGTCCGTGTCGAGATTGGGCGCGACGACGCGGCGGATGGGCAGGTTGTACTTTGTGGCAAACTCGAAATCGCGCTCATCATGCGCGGGCACGCTCATCACCGCGCCAGTGCCATAGCCCGAGAGGACATAGTTCGCCACCCAGACCGGCAGCCGTTCGCCGTTGAAGGGATTGATGACGAAGCGGCCCGTGTCCACGCCGTGCTTCGGCAACTCGCCCAGCATGTCGGTGTCACGCGCGGTCTTCTGTTCGGCCAGCATCTTGTCTACTTCTACGGATAGCGGCGCGTCCATCCCAGCCCAATGCTGGATGATGGGGTGATCCGGCGCAAGCTGCAGCGACGACGCGCCGAAGATGGTGTCGATGCGCGTGGTGAAGACGGTGATGGTCATCCTGTCCGTGCAGCCATCCACGGGGAACGTGACCTCCGCGCCTTCGCTGCGGCCAATCCAGTTGCGTTGCATGGTGCGGACCTTCTCCGGCCAGCCCTCAAGCTGGTCCAGGCCGTCCAGCAACTCGTCCGCGTACTTGGTGATGCGAAAGAACCACTGCGTCAGGTCGCGCTGCTCCACCAGCGTGTCCTCATGCCGCCAGCAGCAGCCGCCGACGACCTGCTCATTGGCCAGCACTGTGTTGCAGCTGGGGCACCAGTTCACCTTGCTCTTCTTGCGAAAGGCGAGATCGTGCTTCAGCATCTCCAGGAAGAACCACTGGTTCCAGCGGTAGTACTCCGGCAGGCAGGTCGTGATTTCACGCTGCCAGTCGTAGGCCAGGCCCAGGCGCGCGAACTGCTTGCGCATCTCCGCGATGTTGCTCAGCGTCCATTCGCGAGGGGCGATGCCATTCTTGATGGCGGCGTTTTCCGCCGGCAGGCCGAAGCTGTCCCACCCCATGGGGTGTAGCACGTTGTAGCCATTCATCCATTGGTAGCGGGCCAGCGCATCGCCAATGCTGTAGTTGCGCACGTGGCCGATGTGCAGCTTGCCGCTGGGATACGGCAGCATCTCCAGCACGTAGTATTTCGGCTTGCTGCTGGTGTGCGGCTCTGCGGCGTAGAGCGCCGGGTCGGCATCCCACACAGCCTGCCAGCGCGGCTCAATCTCGTGCGGGTTGTAGCGCTTCGGCTCCTCAGACGCGGGAGCGGGCGGGGTCACAACAGCGGACGTGGTTTCCTGAGGCATTCCTCTCCATTGTATGAGCCGCAGTCAACCGGAGCGGAGAAGCCATACGTCCGTCGAGTTACAGACCTTGATGAGTAGCTCTCCTGTTGGGTAGCCGCTGTTTTGAGCAGATCAAGTGCAGCGTTAATGGCACATGCTCTTAACGGCCTTTTTGCATGAGTAGCGGCAACATCGTGTAGCCTGATCCTTGCGCGTAATGAGTTTTTACCCCGATGCGGGCTTTCTGCATAACAGTTGCACCCTCTTGGCGAGAGAAGACGTTTGCAGTCGGTATTGGCCTGGAAGTGCTGCGTCCACCGTATCCGTGCACCCTGGAGGTCAAGTTTTATGAGACGGCACGTCGTCCCCCTACGCATCGTTCTAGCCCTCTTCGCAGTGGCCGTAAGTCTTGGCATCTGTTGCCCCGTCTTGGCGGGGGCAAGCACCTTCTACGTCAGCCCCAACGGAAACGATGGCAACGACGGCCTCTCGCCCAACGCCCCATGGCAAACCGTGGCAAGGGTGAACGGCACGCAATTTCAGCCAGGTGACATCATCCTGTTCCAGCGCGGGGGCGAGTGGCATGAATCGCTGACAGCCCCATCAAGCGGCGCGCCGGGCAATCCCATCACGTTCGCGGATTACGGCAGCGGTGCGAAGCCGAAATTCTGGGGCAGTGTTGTTTTGGACAACTCGCAGTTTCAGCCGGTCAGCAACGGCATCTACATCTATCCCATGAACGGGCCGGCATACGCCGTGCTGGCCAACCACGCATTTTTCAACTACTCGTTCGGTCAGCCGGCGGGGAATGTTGCTAACTCCTGGTCGACCTTCGGTGGCGTGCTGGCAATCAACTCGCCCAACGCTGATCCGCGCTTTGACGGCGTGGTCTATACCGCCGTGCAGCGCGACGATGTGGTCTATAGCAACTACCAAAGCCATCTCGTCTTCCAGAACCTGGTCACCGACGAGAGCGCTCGCTATGACGACAACGGCGGCTACGGCTTCCGCATCATGGGCAGCCAGGATGTCGTCGTCACCGGATGTGAGGCTTACCATGCGGGCAAGCACCACTTCGGCGTGATTAACAGCACGGGAGTGGTCAGCAGCAATCTAGCCGCAGCGTACGCGGCTCCGGGGCAGGGCTATGGCAACGCATCTGCCTACGTCTCCTATGGCGACAGCAGCACCGGCCTGTTTGCGCAAACGTCGGAGTGGCACAACATCACCGCAGCCAATATGGACGATCCTGAGGACAACACCGTCTATGACGCGTTTGTGACCCACGGCGCGACCATCAGTTCCCTGTGGGTGGATCACCTGCAGTCGTCCGGCGCGGACGTTACGATGAGCAACTCCGACAATCCAGCGGCAACGGTGCGGATGACGGGTGGTCTCATCCAGAACGCACGCCTGGAACTAGATGGCAGCGGCATCACTGTGGATGGTGTAGAGATCTCAGGTCCGCAGGCCAGCATTGACATCACCGGCAACAACATGGCGCTGCAGAACATGCTGATCCATGGCACGAACATGGGCTACCAGTGGTACCAGACGGCGGTGCTGTCACGTGGCGTGAACAATACGCTGCGGTTCAGCACGGTCGTCCTTGATCCTGCGGCTGGCCTGAACACATGCCTTGCGCTGACCAACGTCAACGCGGGTTTTCAGCTCTACGGCAACGTCCTGCTGGCACCGCAACGCGCCCTCGCGCTGTGGAGCCAAGGCTTAAGCTTCAGCACCATTGCACAGTCCGCCTTTAACTTCTACGGGCCGAATGCGACGTTTGCGCAGGTCAATAGTGCCTATGCGTTTGTTGATGCGCCCTTTGCGCAATGGCAGGCCAACGGCTTCGACACCGGATCGAAGCAGGGCAACCCTGGCTTTGTAAATGCGGCGAATGGCAACTTCAACCCGGCTCCCGGCTCACCGCTGATTGACGCCGCGCCGTTGCCGGTAAGCCTACTATCCTCCATCCCAACGGACTTCGCCGGTAATGCACGCCTGCAAGGCGGGGCGTTCGACATGGGTGCATTTGAGAGTGCGCCAGGAACCGTCCAGCCAGTCTCAACCAATACCACCGTAAGCCTGAACGGTGCAGTCCTGACGGCGCAGGTCACAGCAAGCTCGGGCGTCCCCACAGGTACGGCAAGCTTTGCCGATGGCACGAACCCGCTTGGCACAGCGTCGCTGAGCAACGGCACCGCAAGCACGGCTGTTGCGCTTGATTCCACGGTGGCACACAGCATCACAGCGACATACAGCGGCAGCGTGGGATTTCAAGCAAGCACCTCACAACCGCTTAGCATCGCTCCGAGTCCTGCGCCAGCACCAGTCCCTGCACCAGTACCCGTGCCAAATCCGGTGCCCACTCCGGCTCCAGTGGCTCCCGCACCTGTGACTAACTTCCCTATTGGTATCGCCTGGCCAGCAAACGGGCAAACCATCGGAGGCTTTCACTACGTGATCGCGGTGATCGGGCCCATTCTTGACGCAGCAGGTTCATTCCTGCTGGTGGACGGCAAGCCCACTGGCATCGACTTAACCAACGGGCCCTACTATTACCCGTTGGATACGACACAACTCGCACCCGGACTACACACGTTACAAGTGTCGGCACATGACATCAACAACGAAATGCTGCTGTCGAACATCGTCACGGTAACCGTGTCGAACTGATTGCTCGGGCGGGAACCTGGGTATGCCCAGCCAGGTTCCGCTGAGTCTTACTTTAGTCGCGGACAACACGAACGTAAGCTTTGCGCTTCGCTGGCATGCCTCTGGCCCGGGTGATAGTACGTCAATTCGGCGATATGCTTTGCATCTGCTGCTGCAATCCACCTCCACTGGGGTGCTCGGCTCCTTGCCGTATGAAGACATTCGGCTTCCAGCCGCTGCTGTTGATGTCATCGCCCAGATTTCTCGGCGGTGTAAACTGTTGGTGACTTTGCCGGGTGGATTTATGCGTTACGTCGCTTACGTTTACATGCTGTTGCTCATGATCTCAGGTGTTGCGGCTCATGCCTCAACCATCACCGATCAGATTGCGTTCACGGCCACAGACCTTTCGTACCCTGCTGTGATGGGATCGTTTACCCTGACGTTTGATCCTTCTGTCGCGTATAACAACGCGACAGAAGGTCTGACGGTAAACACCCTAGGTTATCTCTTTTCGCCTGCCATTCAATCTCAGTTCACGTATGAACCGACTTCCACCATTCTGGTCATCTCCGGCGGTAACGGACTCAACAATGGGTCAAATGCCTACGCCCTAGTGATTAATACCTTCACTACGGCACCCCATTTCGACTACTTTGAGGTGACCTCAAACTCAATGCCAGGGCGGATCATCTATGGCACAAGTACTCTGCAAGTAAGCGCCGTATCGCCTGTACCGGAGCCCTCTAGCTTGCTTCTGCTGATGAGCGGTTTAGCCGTCTTTCGGGGCACCACTCGCATCCGCCAAAGGTTCAATCAGCCAGCTAGCTGCTAGCCAATATGTTTCACCGGCCACGCGGTTTGGCCGCCATGATGATAGGCGAGATTACCGATGTGGCCCGCATTCGCAGCGGCAATACCTGCTTCCACGGGTGCGTTAGGCTCTTTCCGGGTCTGTATGCAATCGAAGAAGTTCTGCATGTGGCTGACCGTGCCGTCCATGAAGCTGTCTTCCTTCAGGACCGGATTCTGGCTGGACTTGATGCCTTCGCGCCATACACTCATGCCCGAGCGGTTGAGTTTCAGGGTGGCTTCGTCTCCGCGGAACTCCAGGCCACCATCGTCGATGGACGAGTTCATCATGCCCTCGTACACGACATCGAAGCCAGGATAGCGGAACGCCGCCTGAATAGTGTCCGGGCACTGCCACTGCTTGAAGCAGTAATTGTCGCCCAGCATAAAAGCCGTTGACGGCGTGTTCTCTTTCATGGCCCACTGCGCCACGTCGATCCAGTGCGCGAACAAGTCCGTCATGGCACCGCCGCCAAAGTTCCAGTACCACCGCCAGTGGCTATAGACCTCCAGAGTGAAAGGCTGCTCCGGCGCGCCACCCAGCCACTGTTTCCAGTCGAGCTGGCTGACGTCAATGGGCTTAGGCACCCAGTTCACACCGTAGTTCTGCCACCAAGAGGTGCGCACCTGGGTGACGCGGCCCAGGGCTCCGCCCTGGATCAGATCCACCGCGTTTCGAAAGTGACTCCAACTGCGCTGCTGCATGCCGCACTGCAGAATATGCTTCCCGGAGCGGACGGCCTTCAGCAACGGCGCAGCCTCTTCCGGCGTGTGCGTCACCGGCTTTTCCAGGTAGACATCCTTGCCGGCCGCCAGCGCGGCGGTGGCGACGCGCACATGCCAGTGATCGGGCGTCGCGATGATGACCGCATCCACGGTCTTGTTGTCCAGCACCTCGCGAAAGTCGTTGTGCAGGGTCGCGTCCGTTGCACTGGGACGCGTCTTTACCTGCTCGCGGCGGGGCGTGTACACATCGCTTACCGCGACGATGTCAAAGGGCATACCGGTCTTTTCAGCGGAGTCCAGAAGCGAGCGCATCCGTCCACCCGCGCCGATAATGCCCAGACGAAGCCTCTCGTTCGCGCCAAAGGCCCTGGTGGAGGAAAGCGCGGTCAGGCCGGAAGCAAGCAAAAACGCGCGGCGGTTCGTATGGGGTACCATTGGCTTCTCCTAAGCAATGTTGATTCTGGGCGAAAGATGGCAAGCGGAGCAGTGGCGTACTAAGGAAAGCATCCCGACCCGCAACTTGGCAAGTACGTCCCTCACGGGCGAGGGAGGTGAAGGGTCAATTCAGATGGCTTTTAGTAGTTGCGAGGCTGACGGGTTCGGCAGGCTTTGCTTGCAGAACGTATTGCTCAGCAAAAACCGGTGGTGCGTGCACAAAATCTGCGCCTGATTGCTACTGCAATCTCCGGTGGCGCGGACGAAGCGAGCGTATCTCATGCCAAAAAAAAGGACAGTCGTTCCCAGTGGGTGACTGTCCTGAATGGAGCGTTAGAAGCAGTTACGAATTGAACCGCCTGCGCAATGAACCAATCACCGCAACGCCGCCCGTGCCAAGCAGCAGAAGGCTGCTGGGTTCCGGTGTAACGGCTGGCGCCTGCGGCACCGTGAATTTGAGGACCGCAGGTCCGCTGCAGCATTCGGAGTAATCGAGAGTGAAGCTGTAATTGCCCGCTGTTGTGCTGTTAATGGTGAACAACGTGGTGATCTGTGGTGTCCCACCGGCCGCCGAGGTATTGGTGTACCCGACACCCGGAATCATGAGAGCAACACCGTCGTCATGCGTAATGCTCAACGAGTTTGCACCGGCAGCAAGATAGAGCGTACCCGTCAGCACGAGTTCACTGTTATCAGCAGTCGCGTTCCCACTGAAGCCATTCGCCGTCGTCGTGAACGTGGGATTGTTCAGGAAGGACGAAATAGTCCCTGTGTCCGAATTTGGGACATAGTAGTTAATGCTTGAGGAATTGAGCGTGAACGTTGCATTGGCCAGCGAAGGAGACATGTTGGCCGGATCAGCAGCGTTGCTGGGGTCAGGTGTGTGGAGATATACCGTGCCGCCGGTGACATTTGCGTGAGCTGGAGGAGCCGCGACAAACAACACAGTGGCAGCAGAGAGGGCACAAAGGCAAGGGACAGACCTTTTCATGGAGACCTGCTTTCAGAGAAATTGGAACTGTGACACAGCGGAACGTGGAACGAGTGTAAGTTAACCGATGCTTACCGAGTACACAATCAGAAATTAGTTCCAGAGGGCAGCACGTAAGTAACTTGTTGCATGACTGAAATCGCGTTAATGTGGCGGATCTTACTCAGCAGAGGACAGAGGGAGGTGGGATCGAGACGTAGATCGATGAGCCGCGCGGCGTAAAGGCTGCTTTGCGAGCAACACTCATCAGCAAATGCATTGGGTTTCCGCTCAAAGAGAGTGGCTACCGTGTGCGAAGAGCAGAGGCGACGGCGCTGGCCAGAGAAGGAATACTTGGCTCCCTAGCTTCAACCCCGGGGGTGTGACCTAGTTCGCGAATGGTCGCCGATGTCACGGGACCAATGGATGCAAGGACGACATGCTGCGGCAAAGGGAGATGAGAGGCCCTGAGAACCTCAAACAGATTGATTACAGAAGACGAGCTGGTAAAGGTGATGGCGTCTACGGTGGGCAGTTCGCGTCGCAGGCGCTCGACGGAATCGGCGGGAACCACGGTGCGGTAGGCGGGGGCAAGCGTAACCTCCGCTCCGGCGGCGGTGAGTTGATCGATGAGCACGTCGCGTCCAGCTTCAGCGCGCACCAGCAACATGCGGGCGTCTCGCGCGTGAGGAAGCATGGTCTTGGCCAGCGATTCGGCAACGGCGGTCTGCGCCTGCAGGCGGACGGGGAAGCCAGCATCGCGCAGGGCTTTGCTCGTAGCGGCACCGATGCTGGCAATGCCGCAACTGAGGGGAACGGCCTGATCTTCCAGCCGCTCTGCAAAGACCGCCACGGCGTTGGCGGAGGTGAAGAGCAGCCAATCGTACTCATCCAGGCGCATGACCTCGCGGTCAAGCGTGGCGTAGTCGTCAGTGGGCGGCGTAAGGGCGATGGTGGCGACGGCAACCACACGCAGACCATGGGCGGCCAGAGCATCGCCCAGCGCGGAAGCCTGATGCGGTGCACGGGTGACAAGCACGCGCGGCGGGTTGGGACGGTCCGTAAGCGGCGAGTTCATTGGTGGCAAGCGTTACTGGACCCCCGCCATGGCGAAGTCCTGCGCAAGCAGGTCGCGGGCACCCTGTGAGACGAGGTTCCCCGCCGCACGGGCACCGAGTTGTTCCGCAGTCTCTCCGTGCCGTGCGTACACGGTTGTGCTGGCCATGGTGTCACCATCGGGTGAAGTCGCAACGGCGTGCAAGCGAATGCCGTCCGTTTCCTGCGTGCACAAAGCACCCACAGGAAGCGCGCATCCGCCGCCCAGCGCGTGCAAAAGACTGCGCTCCGCCTCTACTGCATAGCGAGCAGCCAGGTTGTCGAGCGCCTCTGTGGCGGCAATGACGTTCACATCCCCTGCTCGTGCTTCGATGGCGAGAGCGCCCTGGCCCGGTGCCGGACAGAGCGTCTCCGGTTCGAAGCGCTGCCGAATCCAATCAGACTGCCCGTGCAGCTCCGGGGTTGGCCCATCGCCTTCCATGTGATCGTGTTCGGGATGGGTGATGCACTCTATATGGGCGTGACGGCCATGTTCCGGATGACCGGGAGGGAGCTCGACTGGACGCAGGATGCCGCCGCCCAGGCGGTCGAGGCCGGCGCAGGCCAGCACCAGAGCATCGCACTCGCCATGTGCAAGCTTGCGGATGCGCGTGTCAATGTTGCCACGGATGGCGATGAACTGAAACTCAGGATTGTGTGCGCGAAGCTGTGCGATACGCCGCGGCGATGTGGTTCCAATGCGCGCGTTGGACGGCAGGGTATGGAGTTGCAGCCACTCGGGGCACAGCAGAGCGTCACGGGGGTCGGCACGTTCCGGAATTGCGGAGAGGGTAAAACGCGGGTCTAACTGTGTGGGCAAATCTTTCAGAGAGTGAACGGCAAGGTCGATTTCACCGGCTTCCAAAGCCTCTTCGATCTCCTTGATGAAGATGCCTTTGCCGTCCAAGCTGGGCGGTACCTTGCCAGCGGCACCGGTCAGCGCGGCAGCAAAAGCGGGATCCTGCATACGGTCGCCGGTTGTCCGTATGATGCGAACTTCGACAGTGTGGCCCAGTGCACGCAGATGCGCGGCAATGTGGTTCGCCTGCCAAAGGGCGAGCCGTGAGCCACGCGATCCGATGCGGAGGTTCATGCCGAGAGGATAGCCGAAGGCGGGCCTGGTTGCATCCGGAAATTAGCGGAGGTGGACCTCCACTTGGTTGCCGCGCTCCTAGCGCATGCGTTGAAGAGAGCCACTGCGTTCGCTCCGCTGCGGAGGTTTACTGCCGGTTGCGCGTCTTGCCGTCGCGCCTGGGATCCTGGGGCGGCTGGTTCACCGTACCGGGTTCGCGGCCCTGTTTGCCGTAACCTTCGGGGCTGGTGCGCACATTGCCATCTGTTCGGAGATGCGCCGCGTGTGAGTGGGCATGTGCCGTATCCGCACCTGGAACAGCATCCACGTGCTCTGCCTTTAGAGCTTCACTCAACGCCTCGCCATGCATCTTTGACTGTTGTTCTGGAACCTTGGCCATTGCTCGATCCTCTTCTCGCGGGCGCGATGCGCGCCTACTCATCATTGGTCTGATGCAGCGCCGTGATGACCGGTTCCTCGCCGGAATACCTTGGCTGGGAACGTCGAGGTCAGAACGGCCTTTGTCTGTTGCCTTGTGCGCTGTCAAGATCAACTACGGTGGCGGACTGGGGCTGAACGCCGCAGCAACCTCGTTGCGTGAGAACGCCAAAATGCAGCGTGGTGTGCCACGGCGTGTACGTCATGTTGTTTTTACAAAGAGATAACTCCTCTGCGATTGCCAACTTCGCGGCGGCGGATGTAGTGTGTGTTGGGTTCCAGAAGTGTACAAAGGCCGCCCAGCGGGGCGTGCTTGCGCGGAGGACCTGTTGGGAGCAGTGCAGGAGTATGCGTAATTTGACGTCGACGGCAACAAAAGTTGCGGTAAGCAGGACCGCCAAACTGGCGGCAGAACTTAGACCCTCCATCCTCCGGCTAAGCCGCCATTTGCGGCGGGAAGCACAACGTGGCGGCAGTTCGTCTCTGGACGCGCAGTTGCTGGGAACGCTGCGCGAGGAACCCGGCTTAGGCGTGTCAGAACTGGCGGACATGGAACAGATGAGCCGTCCCGCGATGAGCGCCCATGTGAAGCGGCTGATGCAACTAGGGTACGTCCAGCGCGAGACGCCGAAGGGCGACGTTGACCGGCGGCGCGTCGGCCTGTCCGTTACGCGCAGCGGGAGCAGCTACCTGCGCACGGTAAGTGAGCGGCGTGCCGATTGGCTGGCAGACCGGCTTTCAGAGTTAGGTGTGGAAGACCGCACGGCGTTGGATCGCGCCGCGAAGTCCTTGCGCATGATTCTTGAATCGGACAGCGAAGCCGCGTGACCTGAAGCGTCACTTCGCGAGATCAAGCACCTGCGGCGGGTGGCAATCACGGCTGCGAGGAACGCAACAGCCCGGCTCGCCACGGTATGATGAGAGGACGATGCCCAGCTTCGCGGATTCTGCTGTCATCTTCATCCTGGCCCTCATTCTCTTCGGCCCGAAGAAGTTGCCGCAGCTCGCCCGTCAGCTTGGCAAGTTGATGGCAGAGTTCCGCCGCGCTTCCAATGAATTTCGTATGCAGATGGAAGACGAGCTGCGTATCGAGGAGCAGAAGGAACATCAGAAGAAGGTTGATGCCATTGCGGGACCGGCTTCTACGCTGCCCGACCCGGAGCATCCGCACGTGCTCTCCACCACCAGCGCGGAACCGTACGCGACTGAGCACGATCATGGTAGCGTCCACGACGGCACTGTTCCCATCGCGGAGTCGGGCAGTCTGCGGATGATGGCGCCATCCACCGGGTTGCCGGTTGAGAATGGCCGCTACCGGTCAGCGGCGAACGATACCGGGGCACCAGACCCCTATGCCGAAGTACCCGCCCCCACCGAGCACGAAGCTGCGCACAACGGAATGTCCACAGCCAACACCGCTGGCATGAGCAGCGAAGAGCCGCTACAGGACATTGTTGTCATGGAAGAGCAGACCCATGCCTGATGTGATCGACAAGGCACGCGAAGCGGTAGCGGAGCGCGCCGAACTGCCCGGCATGAGCCTGATGGAACACCTGACGGAGCTTCGTGCGCGGCTCATCCGTGCCGTTGTTGCGCTTCTAGTCTGTTTTGTTGTCGCTTACATCTTTCACGAGCGGCTGTTCGCTATCGTTACCGCACCGATCGATGCGCTGCATTACCCATTGAACTATACCCACCCCACCGATCCGCTGAACCTATACCTGAAGACGTCACTGTACGGCGGGGCCATCATCGCGGCACCGTTCATCCTGTATCAGGTGTGGCTGTTTATTTCGCCCGGCATGTATGCGAACGAGAAGAAGTACGTCGTTCCGTTTATGCTTGCCACGGTGACGCTTTTCTTTGGCGGCGCATGGTTTGGCTATCACTGGGTGCTGCCTTCCGCGCTGAAGATGCTGATCGGAGACTTCGGAAAGCGCTTCCATCCCATCATCACCATCGACGACTACAACAGCTTCTTCCTTTCCATCATTTTTGGCCTCGGCATCACGTTTGAGTTGCCGATCCTGATCTTCTTTCTCGCGCTCTTCGGCATTGTGGATGGCAAGTTCCTCATCCGGCACGCCCGGTACGCCATCCTGATCATCTTTGTCATCGCGGCAATTATCTGTCCGCTGCCTGACCCGCTGAGCATGTGCTTGTTCGCCACGCCAATGCTTGTGCTGTACATGTTGAGCGTGGGCGTGGCGTTTGCCGTGCATCCTGCGCGCCGCAACCGCAAACTGACTGCTGCTACATAGCCCAGATGCCTCACGCGTACCCGCTGGACTGGGTCGTATTCCACGCGTTCCTGCTGCTTCTGCTCGGCCTGGAAGCTTTGCTGCTGCATGGCACAACGCCGGCTACCGCACCAGGGCGGTCGTACATTGCAACGGGCATGTGGATCGCCGGCGCGGCTGCATTTGCGGATTGGATCGCCCTCCGGCTGCATCATCAGCTGGCACAGGAGTTTCTTGCCGGGTACGCGCTTGAAGAATCACTTTCCATTGACAATCTTTTCGTTTTCCTGCTGCTCTTCCAGAGCTTTCGCATTGCGGAGCCGAAGCAGCGGCGGGTGTTGTTCTGGGGCATCCTGGGCGCGGTGGTCATGCGCGCCGCATTCATCATCGCGGGCGTCAGACTACTGCGGAGATTCGAGTGGGTAACGTATCTCTTCTCCGCGGTGCTGCTGATCGCGGCTGTGCGGCTCGTGCTGCCACAGGACCATGAAAAGCCTAAAAAACCGAAGTGGCAGCAGTGGCTGGAGAAGCGGCAACCCATTTCGTTGAACCAGGACGGATTTAGCGCTGTAGAACATGGACGCCGCATCCCTACTGTGCTTACCCTTGCCCTTGCCGGGATCGCCTTTGCTGATTTTGTGTTTGCGCTGGATTCGATCCCCGCAGTGCTCTCCATCACGCGGCATACGTTTGTGGCGTATACCTCGAACATCTTCGCTGTGATGGGCCTGCGCTCCCTCTACTTTGTGCTCACGCACGCGTTGGCAAAGCTCCGGTATCTGCATTATGGGCTGGCGGCAGTGCTGGGGTTTGCGGCGGTCAAGATGCTGATCGCGCCGTGGATGGAGGTGACGTCGTTGCAGTCACTGGCCGTCATCTTTTGCCTCCTGGCGGTTACGGTTGCCGCATCGCTCGTGCTGCAGCAAGGGCGAACGCCTGCGGATGCCTGAGATAATCGCTCTATGAGCGAGATTCGCGTGAAGACCGGTTCATCCGAGTACACGGTGCATGTTGGCCGAACGCTCTTGGCCGCCTTTGCAGAGCAGACGATCGCGCTTGCCGGACAGGTCTCGACAGTGTTTGCCGTCACGTCGCCAGAGATTGACCGGCTCTGGGGTCCGCAAGTACGCGACGGGTTTACGAAGCACGGTGTCCAAGTGCAAACGCTATATATCGCGGCGGGTGAGCAGCAGAAGCACCTCGGCACACTGGAGCGGCTGTGCGAAGATCTGGCGGCGCACGGCGCGGACCGCGACAGCCTGCTGATTGCGCTGGGCGGTGGCGTGATCGGCGATATCACAGGATTTCTAGCCGCGATTTACATGCGCGGCATCCGCTTTGTGCAGGTGCCGACAACGCTGCTGGCACAGGTAGACTCCTCCGTCGGTGGCAAGACGGGCGTGAACCTCGGCGCAGGGAAGAATCTGGTGGGCAGCTTTCATCATCCGCTTGCAGTCCTTGCGGACATTGACACATTGGGCACGCTTCCCGCGCGAGAGTTGCGCGCCGGTTTGCAGGAGAGCGTGAAGGCGGGTGTGATTCGCGATGCCGCTCTCTTCCACTACATGGAGGAGAACACGGACTGCCTTCTGGCCGGAGATGCTGAAGCCTTGCAGCATGTCGTGGAGGCGAGTGTGCGCATGAAGGCTGATGTTGTCGGCGAAGATGAGCGCGAGAGCGGCCTGCGCATGATTCTGAACTTCGGCCATACCGTCGGCCACGCCATTGAGGCAGCAACTGGGTACAAGACACTGCTGCACGGCGAGGCTATCGGTTGGGGCATGATTGCGGCCTCGCGGCTGGCGCAGCGTCGCGGGATGCTGCCGGCTGCAGCGGCAGAGCGCATCGTCGCGCTGGTGCATCGTTGCACGGAGTTGCCTCCGTTTGAAGCAAGCGCGGCGCAACTGGTGGCGCTGACCGGCGGCGACAAGAAGAAGCGCAGCGGCACCCTGTCATTCATACTTCCAGTCAGCATCGGAGCAGTGGAGATTGTGCGCGATGTTACTGACGCCGATCTCACCGCAGCCGTGGAATGGATGCTGGCCGAGATGCGTGCGCGGCATATGGTGAACGCGTGAGTGGCTCCGCAGCGGGCGCACGTCCGCAAGGAGTGAAGACCGGCGCGGAAGCTGCCGCGGCCGTGCAGCGCATGTTTGACGAGATCGCCCCGCGCTACGACCGTCTGAATCATCTGCTGAGTTTCGGGATGGACCGTGTATGGTGGAATCGGGCCGCGCGGCACTTCGATGTAGTGCTGAACCGTCCGGAAGCCCGCGTCCTGGATCTATGCTGCGGCACGGCGGACATGACGGGCGCACTGCTGGAACGCCGTCCTGTTCAGGCTGAAGCAATTACTGCAATCGACTTCTCGCACGAGATGATCGAACGCGGCCGGGCAAAGCTAGCCGGCAAGCCGGTGCATTTTATTGAAGCCGACGCCTTGCGGATGCCGCTCGGAGATGCCTCGCAAGACCTTGTCGTGAGTGCCTTCGGATTCCGTAATCTCGCAGACTACAGCGCGGGCCTGCGCGAGATTCGCCGTGTTCTGAAACCAGGTGCCCAGCTTGGAATCCTGGACTTCAGCGAACCGCCGGGACTGATTGGCTCGGCATACCGCGTCTACTTCAAGCATGTGCTGCCGCGGGTCGGCGGCCTCATCTCCGGCAGTGCGTCGTCGTATGCCTACCTGCCCGCCAGTGTGGAGCGCTTCCCTGGTCCGGATGTGTTTTGCGGCATGATGCGCGAAGCGGGCTTCACCGCAACGGCATGGCAGCCATACCTCTTTGGCGTGGCTGGTTTGTGGAGCGGGCGCGCGGTCTGACGAATCCGTGGCTTACAGCGACGCATCCAAGCTAGTGTCCGCCGGGGTTCCACGGCATGGATCATTCCCTACAACTTCAGGAGCAGACAATGCCTCAGGCATCTGGCTACGCCGCGCAGTCGGCCAAAGCACCCCTAGCACCCTTCTCGTTCGAGCGCCGCGATCCCCGCGAGCACGACGTCAAGATCGAGATCAAGTTCTGTGGCATCTGCCACTCTGACATCCACCAGGCGCGCGATGAGTGGGGCGGCAGCATCTTTCCCATGGTGCCCGGGCATGAGATCGCGGGCGTGGTAACTGCCGTGGGCAGCGGTGTGACCAAGTACAAGGTGGGCGACAACGTTGGTGTGGGGTGTTTTGTGGACAGCTGCCGCCAGTGCACCGAATGTACTGGTGGCGATGATAACTATTGCCTTACAGGCGTCAACGCTACCTACAACGGCCGCGAGAAGGATGGCACGCCGACTTACGGCGGCTACTCCGACCACATCGTCGTGGATGAGAACTACGTTCTGCGCATCCCCGAGAATCTGCCGCTGGATGCGGCCGCACCGCTGCTGTGCGCAGGCATCACGCTGTATTCGCCGCTGAAGCATTGGGG
>CAXTXE010000016.1:0-78261 GCA_964248165.1 uncultured Terriglobus sp. | reverse complement strand
GCCTTTGCGACGGCTCTTTCTCGCACGCTGGTCAATCAGCCATGGATGGCGCACCTGACGCGGCTTCGGCCCGGCCTGCTGGCGCACATTGCGGCGGCAACGCGCATCCCGCGCCGTTTCCTCCTGCCACTCGACGCCTGTGCCGGACATCGAACACTGCATCCTGTTCCCCAGCGGATAGACTAAACGCGTGCCGCCAGACCTTTCCTCCCGCATGAACGAGATTGCAGACGAGTGCGTCCGCACGATTGCACGCGCAAAGGATCTGCTGCCCGCGGACATCCACCAGGACAGCACGCTGGAAGAACTCGGCCTGGACTCGCTCGACAAAGTAAGTCTTTCCTTCGACCTGGAGGAGAAATACGGCGTCGATATCCCGGAGCATCGCATGGCCGCCATCAAGACGGTCAGCGACATTGTGACGGAGATACAGGCTGCCCTGGCCAGGCGCGCGTCAGCCGCATGAGGCGTGTGGTGCTGACCGGTGCCGGTTGCATCACCGCCATCGGCAACGACGTTCTCAGCTTCCAGCGGAATGTGTTCGCCGGTTCACCGGGATTCAGCGATGTCCCGGGGGTCAAGCCGGGCGATCTGCGCTTTACGAAGTGTGCCTATGTGCGCGATTTTAATCCCGCCGACATCCTGCTGACCGCGCAACGCCAGATCGCGGAACGCTGCTCAGCCATGGCGATTGCGGCTGCCCGGCAGGCTATCGGGCACGCCGAGCTGACACGCGCATACCCGCTGGACAGCATCGCCGTCGTGCTGGGCTGCTCCACCGGAGGGCGCTCGGCGGAGGAGCCGGAGACGGCAAAGCTGTATACGAAGGACGGGCGTGTGCATCCGCTCACCGTGCCGCGCTCCATGGGCAGCACGGGCACCAGCCTCGTCTGCATGGAGCACGGCATCACCGGCCCGGCCTTTACGCTGAACACAGCTTGCGCATCGGCCACGCACGCCATCGGCCAGGCCTTTCACCTGATCCGCTCCGGGGCTGTGGACGCTGCGGTCACGGGCGGCCACGAGGCGCCGTTGACCTACGGTTTTCTAAAGGCGTGGGACAGTCTTCACGTTGTTTCTCCCACCACATGCAAGCCGTTTGCGGCGGACCGCGACGGCATGACGCTCGGAGAAGGTGCCGCCATCTTCACGATGGAAGCCATGGACGCGGCCGCTGCGCGCGGCGCGGACATTATGGCGGAAATTACCGGCTTTGGCATGTCTTCCGACGCGCAGCATATGACGCATCCGCATCCGGGCGGACCCGCTGCCGCTATGCAGCGAGCGCTGCGGGATGCACGCGCGGAGCCCGGCGAGGTGGACTACGTGAACGCGCACGGCACGGGCACCGCCGTCAATGACAGCGTTGAAGCGGAAGCTCTGCGTCTGGTGTTTGGGGAGCGGGCTGCAACGCTCGCCATCAGCTCCACGAAGGGGCTGCACGGGCACGCCATTGGAGCATCCGGTGCCATGGAGATGCTGGCCACCGCGCTGGCGCTGCGGACCGGGATGGTACCAGGGAACGCGTGCAGCGGCAGTGCGGCAGACACCACGTTACGGCTCCACGGCCTCCTCCAGGAAAGCCGCACGATCCATCCCACGCTGGCGCTCTCCAATTCGTTCGCCTTTGGCGGCCTGAACGCTGTGCTGGCACTTCGCCGTCTCTGAGGTTTCCTGAGGCTCCGCGAATTTGGCCGCTCAGAAGCTGGACCCGCATGAATAGTTCTGCTCATCCGGGTTCAAGGCTCAGCTTAATGTTTCGGGTTTGCTGTATGCGGCTTCTTGCCCAGATCATGCCAACTCTTTTCCGGCATGTCGATCTTGTAGTGCCGCGCGGCTGCCTGAATGTTCGCAAATGCCTGTTCGCGCTCCTTGTCCGTTACTTCCTTGACCTGATCGAAGCGGGCGATGGCATTGCGGACGTGGGAGGCGTCGGTTAAAGGCTCCTTGCGCTTCTCTGGAAAGGCGTAGACCGATTCGGGGAGATCGTTGCGTTCTGCGCTAGACAGATTTCCGTGTTCTTCGTGTGGCTTCCAGGTCGCCTTCATAATGCTTCGTCCTCCTGTTTAGTACGATGCGCGGCATGCTCGGAGAGTCATACATGAGGTATGCCGCTTGTCTCCTCTGCGGTGAGGATCGGTGCCAGCAATGTTCCACTGCCTGCGATACTGGTCAGGTGAGAACGTGTCTGGTCACGGGTGCGGCCGGGTTCATTGGGTCGCATCTTATGGATGCTCTGGTGGCGCGTGGCGACCGGGTGCGCGGTCTGGATAACTTCGCCACCGGACGCGCGGAAAACATCGCGCATCTTCGCGGGGACGTGGAGTTTTTTCAAGCATCGCTGCTTGACCGCGATGCCGTTGCCGCAGCCTGCCAGGGGGTCGATGTGATTTTTCACCAGGCAGCGCTTCCGTCAGTGCCGCGCAGCGTGCAGGATCCACGAACATCGCACCTGGCGAACGTCGATGGCACCTTTGAGTTGCTGGAAGCAGCGCGCGCTGCCGGTGTGCGCCGCGTTCTGTACGCTGCATCCAGTTCTGCCTACGGCAATCAGCCGGGATTTCCCCGGGTGGAGACCATGCGGCCCCAGCCGATTTCGCCGTACGCGGTGCAGAAGCTTACCGGGGAACTCTACCTGTCCAGCTATGCTGCCGTCTTCGGCATGGAGACGGTGTCGCTGCGATACTTCAACATCTTTGGTCCGCGGCAAGTGGCCGATTCACCGTACTCTGGCGTGATCGCCAGGTTTATTTTGCAACTGCAGCAGGGCCGGCGGCCAACGATCTTCGGCGATGGCGAGCAAGGCCGCGATTACACGTACATCGAGAACGTGGTGCGGGCAAACTTGCTGGCAAGCGATGCACCACGAGAAAGCGTGAGTGGACGCGTGTTCAACATTGCTTGCGGAGAGCGGCACACGCTGAACGAAACTTGCAGGGTTATCGCGGCACTGCTTGGTTCGGGCCTTCATGCAGAGCATGGACCGGAACGGCCTGGTGATGTAAAGGAATCGCTTGCCAGCATTGCAGCGGCGGTCGACAGCTTCGGATACCTGCCCAGCGTTGGGTTTGAAGAGGGGCTAAGGCGAACTGTGGATTGGTACAAGGGGCAAGTAACCGCCAACCTTGCCTGAAGTCCGAGCCCTGAGAAACGGTCTGCAACAGAATACAAAGTTCTGTTGCAGACCGTTTCAAACTGGGTGGACTCCTTTACTTTCCTTCGTGAGCTTTACCCTTCATAAATAGCTGGTTGACCGTGCTTACGAAGTGCTGTGCACCGGCGGGCGTGGGGACGCTGCCAGAGAGGATGGTCTTATACGGGATGTCCTTCCCGTAGTACTCCTTTGTATCGTCGATGTTCTGGTTGATCACGTCGCCGGTTAAATCCACGCCCGCAAAGAGACCCTTAGCGCGCGAGTAGGTAAGAAACTCGGCATTCGCCAACTCGGTCGTGGAGGCACTTGAGTCACGGCCAACCGGACCGGCAGCGACAGCGATGTTGCCGCCCAGCTTGACCTTGTCATGCAACATGTCGTCCATGCTCTTGTGATTCACGCCGATCAGAACCAGATCCGTGGACTGACCGCCAGCCTGCAGACCAAAGCTGGCACCGGTAATCTGAATGAAGACGGGAGCACTCCAGCCCTTGGCTGTGCGGCAGGTGGCCACGCCCTGACCGTACTGGGCGCCAACAACAAAGGCCGCCTTCTTATAGCCGGGTACAACAGCAACGCAACTGGCTTTGGCAGCGATATCAAGGGGAACACCCTTGTCAGGAGTGGCCATCAGTTCATGCAAAACGGCGTGGGCATCTTCAATGCGGTGGTCCAGTTTCGCCATATCGGCGGCAGCTGCCACTCCCACGGAACTTGCCACAAGACAGGCTGTCGCAACCATTCGATTCAAAGTCATTCGTCTCCTCCAGAAACACGGTACTCACATACGATGCAAGTCTGGCTCTATCTGTTGAATCTCATAGAGTGAATTTGAGTCCAACCCAACATGAAGGTGCAAACGGGACTGAACGTCAGCGTACCGGTAAAGGCGGAGCAGTGGACGAGCGATGTCCGGTCATTGACCGAATGGCGGTCCCGGGTCAGCAATCGTGAGGCACGGGTGGGCATTATCGGCCTGGGATACGTAGGCCTTCCACTGACACTTCTGTTTGCCAGCGAGGGGTTTCGGGTGACCGGGTTCGACACGGATGCCGGAAAGGTGGCAACCCTGAACGGCGGCGGGAGCTACATCTGGCGCATCGAACCGGAACATATCGCTGCTGCGCGCGCAAAGGGCTTCACGGCAACGCGGGATTTTTCTGATATCGCCGAGATGGATGCAGTTCTGATCTGCGTTCCCACACCGCTAACCGCGCATCATGCGCCCGACTTGAGTTATGTCGAGGCGACGGTCCACTCCATCGCGCCGCACGTTCGTCCGGGACAGCTGATCGTCTTGGAAAGTACGACCTATCCCGGCACAACGGAGGAGATTGTTGTGCGCATCCTGACGGAAGCCGGTGTGAAGCGCGGTGTGTCCGTGCAGATTGCCAGCGACATGTCCGATGTGATTGACGGCGTCTTGGTCGCCTTTTCGCCGGAGCGGGAAGATCCCGGCAATATGATCACGCCGCGCCATGAGATTCCGAAGGTTGTTGGCGGCATGGACCGGGTGGCGACGGAGGCGGCATGCGCGCTCTACGGTGCCATCTTCACGCGTACCGTGCCCGTCTCATCACCCGCAACGGCGGAGATGACCAAGCTGCTGGAAAACATCTACCGGTCGGTCAACATCGCGCTTGTCAATGAGATGAAGCAGCTTTGCATGCGCATGGGAGTGGACATCTGGGAGGTGGTCGACGCGGCGGCCACCAAGCCGTTCGGGTTTCAGCCGTTCTATCCTGGACCGGGGATCGGCGGCCACTGCATCCCCGTGGATCCGTTTTATCTGACGTGGAAGGCGCAGGAGTATGGCTTTACCACCCGCTTTATCCAACTTGCCGGCGAGATCAATGAGGAGATGCCGGTATTCGTCACCCGGCAGGTGGCGCGGGCGCTCAACGACCGTGGCATAGCGATGAAGGGTGCCAGGATTCTGGTGCTGGGGGTCGCGTACAAAGCCGATGTGGACGACCTCCGCGAGTCGCCCGCGCTCGTGCTGATCGAGCAGATGCAGGGCCTGGGTTCGAAGGTCAGCTACAACGATCCGTTCTTTCCCTTTGTGGGGCATGGCCGCAAATACGCGCTGGACATGCACTCCACGCCACTGGACAGCCTGGACGAGTTCGATTGCGTGGTGGTTGCAACGGACCATTCGTCTTATGAAATGGAGACCATTGTTGCGCAATCCAGGCTGGTGGTAGATTCGAGAAACGCCACGCGTGACATTGTTTCGCCGAAGATTGTGCGCTGCTAGCGCCTTCCCGGCGGTGCCGTGCCGGTGCGGCATGACGGCCACAAGAGCCGGAACACCAATGATCCTGCACGCTTCAGGTAGACGTGAGAAGAATGTCATCCTCTCGCGGCGACACTGAGAACCTTCTTACCCCGATCTCTGCGTTACGGCGCTCTACGTGCATCGTGCGATGCCGCGCCTGGATTTTGCTGACGCGGGCGGGCAGAGGGAATTTTCGTGCATCACCTGCGGGACCGGACAGCCCATCGGCATGACGGTGTGGCATCGCCGCGCCTGCCATCTGTGCTGGCGTTCCGGGTCTGTTTGTTGCTGGCTTTGGCTGCATCCGGCGCGTGTTTCTCTGTCCTGCATGCACAGGAGACGCCAGCTGCACAGGGGGAGAGTGCACGCGACCGCGTTCGCGTAGCTGCTGTGGCGGCGCAGCGCCGTGCCGTGCAGTTCCTTCGCGGGAGATCGACGCAAACAGGAGCTAGCGAGCCTGCTGCAGCCTTGTCAGAGGCGCGAGCGCAACACATGAGCTTGCTGTCCGCGCAGCGTGCCTCGCCCCGGGCTGGTTCAGTCAGTGCACCGTGGACGGCAGTTGGTCCGGTGCAGGTGCTGACCTCCCAGTACGGTCTGGTGACCGGCCGGGTCACCTCCGTCGCCATCGACTCCAGCGACAGCAGCGGCAACACCGTGTATGTGGGCACGTCGGGCGGCGGCGTATGGAAGAGTACGAATGCCGCGGGGCCGGCATCGTCGGTCTTGTTCAGGCCGTTGACGGACGACCTCAGCGCCTTTACGCCTAACGCAGGGACGAGTGCTGTTCCGTCGCTTTCCATTGGCGCGTTGTCCGTTCAACCCGGTGGAACCGGCGTCATCCTTGCCGGAACCGGCGACCCCAACGACGCGACGGACAGCTACTACGGTGCGGGACTGCTGCGGTCCACGGATAACGGCTCAACGTGGACCCTGATTCCCAACTCCTATGGCGGTGGCTTTGTGGGGGAAGCCTTTGCCGGCTTCGCCTGGAGCACCACATCGCCGCAACTGGTGGTGGCCGCCGTCAGCTCCGCGGAAGAATCCATTCTGGTGCAGCACAGCAAATATCCCAGCGCGCGCGGCCTCTACTACTCACAGGATGGCGGTGCATCGTGGGTCAACGCCACGGTGCAGGACGGCAACACCGTTGTCCAGTACCTGTACTCGGATTACCAGGTCTTTCGTGGTAATGCAGCTACATCTGTCGTGTGGAACCCGGTGCGGCAGAAGTTCTACGCTGCCATCCGCTCGCATGGCTACTACGAATCGTCGGACGGCATGACCTTTACGCGGATGGCCAACCAGCCGGGAGTCGGCTTGTCCACCACCAATTGCCCCACACGGACAGGCAACTACGGTCTGGCCAGCTGCCCCATCTTCCGTGGCGCGCTGGCGGCGCAACCGGTCTCCGGCGACCTGTTCGCGCTGACCGTGGACGGGGGCAACAACGATCAGGGATTATGGCAGGACAACTGTAACCTGTCTGGCGGGAATTGCTCTTCCGCCACCGTGCAATGGGGCACTCAGATCAACGCCACTCCCATGGAAGATGCAGGCAAGATCGATCAGGGTGATTACAATCTGACACTGGCGGCGGTTCCGGCTGCGACGGCGCTCAGCATGACGGATACACTGCTCTTTGCCGGCACCGCTGACCTCTTCCGCTGCGGCCTTTCCGGCGGATGCTCGCTGCGCAACACCACGAATACAGCCAATGGATGCGCCGCTCCGGCAAGCGTGGCACCGGCGCAGCACGCCATCGCATGGCAGGTAAACACCTCGGACACCGCCGCGCCGTTCATGTTCTTCGGCAACGATGGCGGCCTGTGGCGCTCGCTGGACGGCGTGCGGCAGCAGCAGGCCGTCTGCTCGCCCGACGATGCGACGCACTTCGACAACCTGAACGGCGCGCTGGGTTCGCTTGCGGAAGTATTCAGCCTCAGCTCGCACCCGAGCGACCCCAACACCCTGCTGGCGGCCCTGGGAGCCAACGGCAGCGCCGCCAGCACGACGGCTGCGCAAGCCGCGGCAAGCTCGCCCTGGGCGCAGTTGAGCTCGGGCGAAAGCGGCACCGTTGCCATCGACCAAGCCAATGGGCAAACGTGGGTGCTGCAATCCGGGGCGGGAGTGGCGCTGCACGCCTGCACGCGCGGCTCAGCCTGCACGGCGGCTGACTTCACCGGTCCGGCAGCCATCGGAAGCGCGCAGGTGCAGGGGGATGAATCACTGGTCGACCCACCTGCGCTGCTCGACCCGGGGCTGAATACAAACGCGATCGTGGGCACCTGCCGGGTCTTTCGCGGACCCGCCGGCGGCGGAAGCTCGTGGTCGGTATCGAACGCGATCAGCCGCTTCCTTGCAGAACCTTCCGGTCCGGCCTGCAACAGCAGCGACGCCTTTATCCGTTCACTGGGCGCGGGCGGAACCGCGGTAACGGCTAGCGGATCGCAAAACAGCGGATCACCCGTCCTCTACGCCGGTCTGGCGGGAGTGGCGGATGGCGGCAGCACCTATGGCGGCCATCTGTACGCGACCACGCTAGGCGCTACCGCAACCTCCTCGACCGCATGGACTGACGTGGCGACCAGCCCGGTCAGCAACGACTCCAACGGTTTCAACGCGGGTGGATTCGACATCTCCAGCATTGCCGTCGATCCCAGCGACGCGACCGGCAAGACGGTCTACGCGACCGTCATGGGATTTGGCTTTCCGCACGTCTACCGCTCGACGGACGGCGGCAACACCTGGCTGAATATCTCCGCCAACCTGCCCAACGCGCCGGCCAACAGCGTGGTGGTCGATCCCAACAATCCGCTGATCGTCTATGTTGCGCTGGACACGGGCGTGTACGTCACGAACGACGTAACCACATGCGTTCCAGTGCAGTCAGGCACCACGTCCAGCTGTTGGGGCGTGCTGGGAACTTCGCTGCCCAACGCGCCGGTGCTGACGCTCGTTGCATCACGAGACCTTACGGTGAACGGCAACACCGGCGTCCTGCGAGCGGGTACCTTCGGCCGTGGAATCTGGCAGATTCCGCTGCTCAGCGCCGGGCAGGTGGTGCAACCGGCCATCGCTTTCGCTCCCACCTCACTGACGTTCACGCCAGAACCAATCGGGTCCACCAGCACCGCGCAGACCGCAACGCTGACCAACACCGGCAATGCCGTTCTGCAGATTTCCACGGTGTCGGCCAGCGCCGGATTCGCGGAGACTGATACCTGCGCGGGCGCATCGCTTACCGTTAATCAGAGCTGCAATCTCACCGTGACCTTTTCTCCCACGACGGCAGGAACCACCAGTGGCGCGATCACCGTGAACGCGAACGTCAGCGGCGGCTATGCATCGCTGCCCGTGAGCGGCACGGGGCAGGGCACGCCGAGTCTGGTCCTCACGCCGGGGAACGTGGTCTTCTCCGCGACGGCGGTGGGCAGCACCAGTTCCGCGCAGACCGTCACGCTGGCCAACACGGGCACGGGCAGTGCCAGCCTGAGCGCGCCTGCGGGGAGCGCCGACTTCAACGTGACCGCAACCACCTGCGGCGCGACCCTGAACGCGGGCAGCAACTGCACCATCACCGTCAGCTTCAGCCCATCGCAGAACGCGCCGGAGATTGGCACGGTGTCTGTCTTCGACGGAACCACGATGTACACGGCCTCGTTAAGCGGCAACGGGACCGGCAACATCAGCGTGTCGCTATCCCCAACCTCCATCGACTTCGGTACAGTGCTGGTGAACAACACCGTCGGCCAGACGATCAGCGTGCAATCCGTCACCGTGCACAATGGCGGAAACGCTTCCGCCACGCTGGCCCAGCCGGTATTTACCGGGGATTTCGCGCTGTATCAGGACCTGTGCAATGCAGCGCTTGGCCCGGGAGAAAGCTGCACGATCAATGTCTTCTTCGCGCCAACCGCCGTGGGTCAGCGCAACGGAACCATGACGCTGTCAGACGGCGTGGCGACGCACACCGTCTCGCTGACCGGGACAGGTGGATCGACGCAGGTCACCTTCTCGCCCACGTCACTGGCCTTTGGAACGGTGAATGTCGGCAGCTCTTCACAGCCGCAGACGGTCACCGTGACCTACAACGGCTATGGTGCCATCACCTGGGGCGTGCTCTCGCCCTCGGCAGATTTTGCCGTTCCCTCAAACTCATGTTACGGATCGCTTCCGTCAGGGTCGTCCTGCAGCTTTAGCGTGGTCTACTCGCCCACGGTGGATGGGCCCCGCACCGGGTACATCTCGCTGCCGGACACGCTGCATACGACAACACACATCGTTCTGTTGACGGGTACCGGCCATGGAACGCCCAGCGTCGCAGTCGCACCTGTCTCACTCTCGTTTGGCACGATTGCCGTAAACAGCACCTCAGCGGCCCAGACGATCACGGTGACCAACAGCGGCACCGCCGGCATTGCACTTAGTCCCGCAACGGTGGCGGGAGACTTCTTCATCGCCGCCGACAGTTGCGCCAGCGCGCTTGGGGCGGGTGCGAGCTGCACGCTCTCCGTCGACTTCACACCGCACGCAACCGGTACCCGCACCGGCACGCTGACGGTCCCGGATGCGAACGGCACACACACGGTGGCGCTGACCGGCGCGGGAACCGGAGCACCGATCGTGACGCTTGCTCCCGGCGCCTTGAACTTCGGGCAGATCGCCGTGAACAGCACCTCCGCCGCGCAGACGGTCACCGTGAATAACGGCGGAACCGATACTGCAACGCTCAGCCCTGCCACCATTACTGGCGATTTCGCGATTACAAGCAACACCTGCGGGACAACGCTTGCCCCGGGCGGAAGCTGCACCGTCTCCATCACGTTTACGCCAACAGTCAGCGGCAACCGCTCCGGTGTACTGTCGCTTCCGGATGCGCTGGGTAATCACACAACCAACCTTTCCGGCAGCGGCATCACCGGCGCGCTCGCCGTCACGCCGGCCGCGCTTGCATTTCCCGATACTGTGCTCGGCAGCACCAGCGCCACCCGGGTGGTCACCGTCAGGAATAGCGGCAACGGCCCGCTGGCCATCGGGAGTGTTTCCATTGCGGGTGACTTCAACGTCACGGGGAACTGCGCGGGCACGACGCTGGCAGCGGGGTACACCTGCACGCTGGATCTGACCTTCTCGCCCACCGCGACAGGCGCGCGGCAGGGGACGTTAACGGTGAGCGGGACAGCCGCCGGGCCTGTCTCGACCACGGTTGGTCTTAGCGGCAATGGCACGGGCGCGTTCTCCGTCGTTCTGACGCCAACCTCTCTGGATTTTGGAAACCAGCTCACGGGAACCACCAGCGCCGTGCGCAACATCACGGTCTCCAACACGGGATCGATTGCCGGATCGCTGGGCAGTATCAGCACCTCTGGCGACTTCACGCTGGCGGCAAACACCTGCGGAACATCCTTGCCGCCGCAGACCGGATGCACCGTGTCCATCGCCTTCGCACCCACGGCAAGCGGTGCACGCAATGGAATGCTGACCGTCAACGACGGTGCCGGGACGCAGACCGCAACGCTGACCGGAGCCGGAACCGCACCCGCGACGGACACACTGGCACCTCTCTCGCTCACCTTTGGAGCGCAGCAGGTCAACACGGCCAGCGGCTTGCAAACCGTCACGCTGACCAACACAGGGGACACTGCTCTGACGCTGATCACCGCGCAGATCCTTACCGGCGACTTCACCGCCAGTAACGGCTGCGGACCAACGCTGGTGGCGCACAGCAGTTGCTCCATCACGGTGGCGTTTGTGCCAAAGAGCGTCGGCACAGAGACTGGCACGCTGCAAATTACCGATGTGCAACGCGCGCAGACCGTGTCGCTGACCGGCACGGCAACTGCCGGTCCAGGCGTTACGCTGCTGCCGTCCAGCCTGTCGTTTGCCACCACCGGGGTCGGCGTCGCGGGTGCCACTCAGACGCTGACGCTGACCAATAACGGAGGCACGCCGTTAAGCATCACCGGCGTCACGGTCGTTGGCGACTATGGCATTGTCGCTGGCACAGGCACCTGCGCGGTCTTTGCGACCTTGCCGGTAGACGGCAGCTGTTCGCTAGGTATCGCGTTTCTGCCCTCTGGCGCGGGGTTGCGCACGGGCAGCGTCACCGTAACCAGCAACGCGCCCACGCAGACCGCGCAGCTCACTGGGACGGGTATCGACTTCCAGCTGCTGCCCAACGGCAACACCACTGTGACCACCGCGAATGGCGGCAACGCTGTCTTCCCGCTGTTGCTGCGGCCGCTGGTGACGACCTCCGATCCCGTGACGTACACCTGCACGGGCGCGCCTGCCAACTCTACGTGCAAGATCACCTCGCAATACGGCGATCTCTCCGCCGTGCAAACGGTATCCGTAACCATCCTGACCGGGGTGAAGAGCGGCGCGGTGCGCAGCCCCGTTGGCTACCTATTGCTGCCGTGGCTTGGCCTGGTGCCGTGGTTCGCGCGGCGGCGGGGAAGGCATGGCGCACTGCTGGGTGTGCTCTGCTGCTTCGCGCTGATGCTGGCTCTGAGCGGCTGCGGCTCGGGAAAGACCTCCGCCGAAGAGGGAACAGGAACCGGGACAGGCAGCACGGGCACCGGCGGCGGTACCACCATCATCACGCCCAGCGGCACCTACAACATCACCGCAAGCGCCACCGCGGCAGGCGTCACCCACACCGTCCCTTTGACGCTGGTCGTGCAGTGATTACTTCGATTCTTGCTGCGCATCCTGCTCGCGCATGTCCACCACGCGGTAGCCCTCGGGCGGCTGGAAGAAGCGCGGCTCCGGCTCAGTGGTGGTGATCTCTGTTACGTGGAAGCGCTGTTCGCCCACCGTTGGGGACTGCAGCACCGACTGGAGATTGAAGCCCAGGTCCGGCGAGTAACGGACGTCGCGCACGTAGGTGACAGGGCTGTCATTGTCCGCCGTGCCCGCATTCATCACAATGGTGTCGCGATACGCATGAACAGGCAATCCCGCGACGGTGTCTGTGCAGTTCTGTATCCGCACTTACAAAAACAATCTTTGGCTCAACTTCGCTTTTAGTTGTCTGTATCGCGGACGCGAGTTGAATTGCGTCGAGTGCGCGTAATTGCAACGGGACGACAATCTCGCAAGCACGCTCAACGACCGCCGCTGAGACAGGAATCTCGATAACACGGCGAACTTCCGCGTTGAGCAGGGCGACGGCGTCCGCAGCTTCGCCCTCTGTGATCTCGCGCCGCGTACATTTCCGGTTGATCGCGGAACGCACTTCGATGGCAGCCAGTGACGAGATGAGCCGGAGGCGATCATCGGTCCGCTCCACGAGCGAGATGACCGACTCCGTACCCTGCTCGTGCAGGAAGAGTTTTACGAGAGCACTCGAATCGAAGAAATAGCGATTCAGCGCCCACCTCGTTCCCGGATAATGATTTCTGACGCTGGTTCACCGCTCGATGGGATGGGACGGAAGCGACCTGTACGGGGCACAAACGCTTCTTGCTCCCACGTTGAGGAGCGAAGGTGCTTAAGGGACGCGATGCGTTCATCGTACTGGCGCAGGCAGCTCATTTTCTCCAACTCGAGTTCCGCTATCTGCTCATCAAGAGACATAAAAGCTCCTCCACAGCTTCAAGATACTACCGCCCGCCAGCCCATGAGAACTCGTTCCGGCGCGGCCCTGTGCTGATCCGCATCACCCAATCAGATAGCGTTTGCGGCGGCGAAGGCGCTGGCCCAGGCCCACTGGAAGTTATAGCCGCCCAGGTGGCCGGTAACATCGACGACTTCGCCGATGAAATACAGCCCGGGTACGCGGCGGGCCTGCATGGTGGTGGAGTGGAGCTCGGCGGTGCTGACGCCGCCTGCCGTGACCTCGGCCTTGCCGTAGCCTTCCGTGCCTGCGGGAGTGACGCTCCATGCGTGCAGGCGCTCTTCCAGCCGTAGAATGGAGGCGTTCTTCCAGTTGGAGGGAGCGTCGGCCAAGAGCCATCGCTCGGCGAAACGCGCCGGAAGATGTTGCCGCAGCAGAGCCGCTGCCACAGACGGTTCGCGGCGGGCCGCGGCCGCGAGCATGGGCGTAAAGACCTCCGCTCCGGGCGCAAGATCGAAGTGCACCGGCTCGCCCGGCTGCCAGTAGGAAGAAGCCTGCAGCACGGCCGGGCCGGACAGGCCGCGATGCGTGATGAGCATCTTTTCGCGGAATCGAACCGGTCGTTTCGGCGGGCCTGATGCCGCCATGACTTCGCACGAAAGGCCGGAGAGATCGCTCCAGTGCTCCCGGTCCTTGTCACTGAACGTCAGGGGCACAAGTGCCGGGCGCGGTTCCACGATGCAGAGGCCGAAGCTGCGCGCGATGTCATATCCCGCGCCGGTGGCACCCATCTTGGGTATGGAGAGACCGCCGGTCGCGACGACCGCATTGCGGCTGCGCAGATTGCCGGACGGGGTTGCGATGACGAACGCGCCGTCTTCGCGAGCGACGTGCAACACCGGTGTTCGCAGGCGGATATCGACATGCGCCGCTCGGCATTCGCTCTCCAGCATCGCGACGATCGCCTGTGCGGAGCCATCGCAAAACATCTGCCCTAGCGCCTTCTCGTGATACGGAATGCGGTAGCGTTCCACCAGGCCGATGAAATCACGCGGCGTGTAGCGGGCAAGCGCGCTCTTGGCAAAGTGCGGATTCTCGCTCAGGTAGTTGGCGGGCGTTGTATGCAGGTTGGTGAAGTTGCACCGCCCGCCGCCGCTGATCAGGATTTTGCGCCCGGCACGCTCGCCATACTCCAGCAGGAGGACACGCTTGCCGCGCACACCGGCCAGCGCCGCGCAGAACAGGCCCGCCGCACCCCCTCCGAGCACCGTTACGTCATACGTGTCCGCCGCATGCATCGTCTCTATCCTAGAGACATGCGTTTACGACGGTACATTCCGCCCGCACCCGCATGGCGCGAGGCAGCCCGGGCACTTACGCTGGAGCCGGGCACGGTGAACCAGCATGGGCAGCAGGTTGTGGGCAAGGCTGGGCGCGCCCCCAACGATCTGCCGGGACAATCTATCTACGCCCTGCGCTGCACGCGATGCAGCTATCGCTACGGTGTACCTGGAATACGTGTGCATGGGCGAAAGTGCCCGCAGTGCGGCGGCGGGAAGCCTGGCCTGCCGGTACCGCAGGGGACACCGCAGTTATTTGGGGAGTGATCGCTGCATTCTTTCCAGGAGAACTTCCTATGCGCAGCTGCGAACCCACCGTGCCCAAAGGTGGAGGACCGCGGATGATGGCGAACTCCGTGCCATCGTTTGATGCGCCGAAGCTCTTGCTTTCTTGAGCCGTCGTAGGATGGACGGGTGAGCGAAACGGCTATGTCAGATGTTGGGCTTCGGCGCACGGTGTACTCTTCGCGCACGTTGCCGGAGGCGGTGGAGCGCCGGGCAGCGCAGCGGTACGATCTCGTAACCAATCCGGAGGATTCTGTGCTGGCGCCGGAGGCGCTGGCGCGGGCGGCTGAGGGATGTGACTATCTGCTGACCTCAGCCATGCAGCCGGTTTCGCGCAGCGTGATGGAGCATTTGCGCGGGACGCTGAAGGCCATCGGCACGATCTCGGCAGGGTACAACCACATCGATCTCCACGCGGCGAAGGAGCTCCGCATCGCGGTGTATTACTCGCCGGGGGTCTTGTCAGACGCCTGCGCGGACCTGGCCTTGCTGCTTCTGCTGAACGCGGCGCGGCGCGGGCATGAGGCGGACACGATGGTTCGGTCCGGCACGTGGCCGGGGTACGGGTTGACGCAGCTGGTGGGCATCGGTCTGAAAGGGCGGCGCGTGGGCATCCTGGGCATGGGCCGTATCGGGCAGGCCGTAGCGGAGCGGCTCCGTGGCTTTGGCGTGGAGATCCACTACCATAATCGCCACCGTTTGCCAGCCGCGCAGGAAGCGGGCTCGGCCTTTCACGACAGCGCCGAAAGCCTTCTGCGTGTCAGCGACTTTCTGCTGCTTTTGACGCCAGGCAGCCCGGAGATGTCCGGGTTTCTAAACCACGAACGTATTGCGCTGCTGCCGGGAAACGCGATTGTGGTGAACCTGTCACGCGGTGATGTGGTGGATGATGATTCGCTGATTGAGGCGTTGCGCACGGGAAGGTTGTTTGCGGCGGGACTTGATGTCTACCGGGGCGAGCCGCACCTTGACCCGCGCTACAGCGAGTTGCGAAATGTTTTCCTGACGCCGCATATTGCGAGCGCCACGGTGGAGTCGCGCAATGCGATGGGGTTTCTGGTGCTGGACGGATTACAGGCCTTCGAGGAAGGGCGGCCAGCGGAGAACCGGCTATGTTGACCCACCTGATGGAGGCTGAAGCAGAAACACGCTCGCTGGGTCTGCGCGACCCGGCGCTGTTGTGCCAGCAGTGCTACGTGGATGGCCAGTGGACCGGCAAGGGCGTGGACGCAGTAACCAATCCGCATGATGGCAGCGTGCTGGGACATGTACCGCACTTCGGAGCGGCCGAGGCCCGCGATGCCATTCGCGCGGCAGAGGCTGCGCTGCCCGGCTGGCGCTCGGCTACGGCAAAGGAGCGCGGAGAAGTCATCGAGCGCTGGGCTGATTTGTGTCTTGAGCACAAGGAGGATCTCGCCCGCATCCTGACGCTGGAGCAGGGCAAGCCGCTGGCCGAGGCTCGCGGCGAGATTGCCTATGGCGCGTCGTTTCTGCACTGGTTCGCCGGCGAGGCACGGCGCGTTTACGGTGATACCATTCCGGCAAACACGCGCAACCGCCGCATCGTCACGCTGAAGCAGCCGGTCGGCGTGGTCGCGGCGATTACGCCGTGGAACTTTCCATGCGCCATGATCACGCGCAAGGCGGGAGCGGCGCTGGCCGCTGGATGCACCATGGTGATCAAGCCGGCGCCCGAGACGCCGCTGACCGCGCTGGCGATGGCGGAGCTCGCGGACCGGGCGGACATCCCTGCTGGCGTGCTGAATATCATTACGGGCGATGCGATTGCCATCGGCGGCGAGCTTACGAGCAGCACAACGGTGCGCAAGTTGTCGTTTACCGGCTCGACTGAAGTAGGCCGCATTCTTCTGCGGCAGTGCGCTGGGACGATCAAGAAGGTTTCGCTGGAACTGGGCGGCAATGCGCCCTTTATCGTCTTCGATGACGCTGACCTGCCGAAGGCAATTGAAGGCGCGATGATCTCGAAGTTCCGCAACGCCGGTCAGACGTGCGTGTGCGCGAACCGCATCTTTGTGCAGGACGGCATCTATGACGAGTTCGCGCGGCGGCTGTCCGCAGCAGTAGGAGACCTGCGCGTGGGCTGCGGTCTGGAGGACGGCGTATCCATCGGTCCACTGATCAATCAGGACGCGGTGGAGAAGGTTGAACTGCACATCCGCGACGCCGTGGAGCGCGGCGCGACGGTTCACACCGGCGGGGAGGGTCACGCGCTGGGCGGCACATACTTTCAGCCTACGATTCTGACCGGGGTTGCCGCCGGCTCCATGCTGCTGCGCGAAGAGACGTTCGGCCCGGTGGCACCGCTGATCCGCTTCTCCACGGAAGAGGAGGTGCTGCGGATGTGCAATGACACGGAGTCCGGGCTGGCGGCGTACTTCTACACACGCGATGTGGGCCGCGCCTGGCGCATGGCAGAGGCGCTGGAATACGGCATGGTGGGCATCAACGACGGCCTGATCTCGACGGAGGTCGCGCCCTTTGGCGGGGTGAAACAGTCCGGTCTGGGGCGCGAGGGATCGAAGTACGGCATTGAGGAGTATCTCGAACTGAAGTACCTGAGCTTCGACATCTCCTAAATCATTCGGAGGACAGAGATGAAGTTTGATGGGCGCGTGGCGATTGTGACCGGCGCGGGCAGCGGCTTTGGCGAAGGCATCGCCAAGCTCTTTGCGGAAGAGGGTGCGCGCGTCGTGGTGGCGGACATTCGTCCCGAAGGCGCGGACCGGGTCACGCGTGAGATTACGGACAGAGGCGGCCAGGCCGTTGTGTCGATCACCGATGTCACGCAAAACGATCAGGTCGCTGCCATGGTGCGGAAGGCGCTCGACAGCTTCGGACGGCTCGACATCATGGTCAACAACGCGGGTGTTACGCATCGCTCGCAGCCAATGCTGGATGTCGATGAGGCCACCTTCGACCGCGTCTATGCGGTGAATGTGAAGAGCCTGTACCTTTCGGCGAAGCATGTGGTGCCAGTGTTTCAGCGCGCGGGCGGCGGAGTGATAATCAACATCGCATCGACTGCCGGTGTGCGTCCGCGACCAGGGCTGACCTGGTACAACGGCTCCAAGGGCGCGGCGGTGATCCTGACCAAATCCATGGCAGTGGAGCTTGCGCCGCTGAAGATTCGCGTCTGCGCGGTAAATCCCGTCATGGGCGAGACGGGCCTTCTCGCCGACTTTCTGCCTGGCGGCGAAGACACACCTGAGGCGCGCGCCAGAGTGATCAGCGGCATCCCGCTGGGAAGGTTATCGCGTCCTCTGGACGTCGCCCGCGCCGCAGCCTTCCTCGCCAGCGACGACGCGGAGTTCATCACGGGCGTCTGCCTGGAAGTGGACGGCGGCCGGTGTATTTAGAAGATGTGCGGAGAAACGCACTTCATGGTTCCAGGAGCAGCAAGCGCCGTCCTCCAAGCTTTTGAAGTTTGGTTTGGCAGCGCTGCGTCAACCCATTCTGCTATGTCACGGGCACGGTCCGGTTGTGGCACTCAGCTAGGCTGGGGCATGTAATGGCATCGCTCGTCCAATCGCGATAGGAAGTGTGACGAACACATCTGCCGGTGCAAACTGGAAGGCGACCGGCTTTCCGTGCGCATCCAGCCGGAAGTTGATGAAGCCCGATCCGACGCCGTTGGGAAACTGATCGTCACGCGGTCCGCGGGTGTCCTCAAAGTGTGCCGTGTTCGCCGCGTCGTACACACGCACAATCGCGACACCTGAGACGTTCAGGACGGGAGTTTCAGCAAGAAACAACACGTGTCCAGTGTCGTGTCCCGCTTCAATCTCCGGAAACCTCCACGTGACGATATCGCCTCTGCGAGCGTCCATCATCTTTTCGACTCGCTGCCATCCCTCATTCGGAGAGGTGCCCAGCGAGGAAAAGAAGTTGTAATACTCGAATGCCCTGGGGCGAGGCTGAGTGCTTTCTTTCGGCAGTTCCCGGTAGTGGGCCGGAGCAAGTTGCTGCAGGACGTATCCTACAAAGCCGCTGCAATCACAGTCGTAGATGCCGGCATCCGCATCGATAAATTCCGTATGTTGGTAGTCCGTTTGTTGCAACGAATTAACGATCCATTCGGCTCTTGCAGCAAGATCCTGCGGAAGCGCGTTTGCTGTCATGGATGCACCTCAGGTCAGATCCGCTCCGACTATACGCGTGTCTCCGCCAGGTGCATACACAAAAGTGATTCGCAACTCGCAGCCCCGCCACACGCCGGCTAGACCCGCGTAAGAGCAGCCACTATGATCGGCTTTTATGAAGTTTGAGATAGCGGTGATTCCGGGTGATGGCATCGGCAATGAAGTCGTGCCTGCCGGGCTGCGCGTGCTGGAGCGGGTGGGGTCGCTCCATGGGATAGAGTACGGCTTCCGGCACTTTGACTGGAGTTGCGAGACCTATCACAAGACTGGGCGCATGATGCCGGAGGATGGCATCGCCCGGCTGCGCGACCACGACGCCATCTTCTTTGGCGCGGTGGGCTATCCGGGTGTGCCCGACCATATCTCGCTTTGGGGTCTGCTGATTCCCATCCGGCGCGAGTTAGACCAGTATGTGAATCTGCGGCCGGTACGGTTGCTCCCTGGCGTGAAGGCTCCTGTACGTGCGAAACCGGGAGACATTGATTTCTGGGTGGTGCGCGAAAACACGGAGGGTGAATACTCGCAGATTGGAGGCCGCATCTTTGCCGGTACCGAGCATGAGATGGTCACGCAGGAGGCAATCTTTACGCGTCGCGGGACTGACCGGATTCTGCGCTATGCGTTCAAGTTTGCGCGCAATCTCCCGCGCAAGCATGTGACTTCCGCGACCAAGTCGAATGGCATCTTTCATTCCATGCCGTTCTGGGATGAGCGCTTCGCGGTCATTCAGCAGGAGTACCCGGACGTCCTTGCGGATCAGTACCACATCGATATTCTTGCTGCCCGGTTTGTCATGACGCCGGAGCGCTTTAGCGTTGTGGTGGGCAGCAACCTTTTCGGCGATATCCTGTCGGACCTGGGGCCGGGTGTGACGGGAACAATCGGTATCGCTCCATCGGGGAACATCAATCCAGAGCGCGTTTTCCCGTCGATGTTTGAGCCGGTGCATGGCTCCGCGCCGGACATCGCGGGCAAAGGCATCGCCAACCCCATCGGGCAGATCTGGTCAGCAGCGATGATGCTGGATCACCTCGGCGCGCATGAAGCTGCGTCGCACGTGATTCGCGCCTTCGAGTCCGTGCTGGAGAACAGACCGGAGACGCTCACGCCGGACATGGGCGGCCGGGGCACGACGGAAACCTTGACAGATGCGATTGTGAAGGCCCTGTAAAAACGTTTCTGGAAGTCACCGGGTCGCGTGGGCGTCTCGCAAGAGAGCAGCTTGTTCGAGGCACTACTGCTGCGGTGCTGGCTTGGGGATGTCGTTGGTCGGCGTGGTCGCGGGCAGCGGCGGACCTTGCGTGGTGGGCGTGGGCGGCTCTGGGCTGCCGCTCGGATTGATCGGATCAGGCGTCGCGTTGGCGGGACGGTTGGCGGTCGCGCCAGTTGCCGCCGCACCTGAGTTCGTTGTGCCTGCGGCGCTGCCCGATGCCGTCTTCTTGCTCCTGCGCTTGGGCTTTGCCTTGTCCGCAGACGTGCTGCCGTTCGTCTGCTGGCCCTGCGCGACGGCTGGCATGACAGCGACGGATAGAAGCATTGCCGCAGCCAAACCGGCGGCCTGAAGTCTGTGTGCCAAGCGAACCATAAGCATCTCTCCCGTGCCGAACGCACGCGCGCAGCAGTTCCTTAGAGCGCGGGAAGTGGGTTGCGGATGTCTGACATTCTTTGCCTGCACTTGTGTTCGGTTTAGGCATTCAGGGCTTTGCGCAGGTTCCCACCGGCGGCTGCAAGTGCCGCTTCGGCCTGTTCGCGGGCCAGGCCCTGCTTCTGCATGACGATGGCCGTCCGCACCGAGCCTGCCCGCTGCAGCAGCTCCGTGGCGCGCTGCGGTGAGGCTCCCGTGGCAGCCGCGACAATGCGCCCGGCGCGGTCCAGCAGCTTCTCGTTCGTCGTCTGCACGTTCGTCATCAGGTTGCCGTGGACATGCCCCAGCCGGATCATCAGGCCGGTGGAGAGCATATTCAGAACCATCTTGGTTGCCGTGCCAGCCTTCATGCGCGTGGAGCCCGTGATGACCTCAGGCCCGGTAGCAGGTGTAATGGCGATGTCCGCGGCGGCTCCCACCGGCGAGCCGGGCACGCACGAGAGCCCAATCACCAGGCATCCGTGCTGGCGCGCCTGCTCCATGGCTCCTAAAACATACGGTGTGCGGCCGCTGGCGGCGATGCCCACGAGCACATCAAGGCCCGGCGACTGATTGAATCCATTGGCGAGCAGGTCTATGCCGCCCTGTTCGCGGCTGTCCTCCGCGCCCTCGGCGGAGACGCGCAGCGCCGGATCTCCACCGGCGATGAATCCCTGAACCAGATCGCGCGGTACGCCAAAGGTAGGAGGGCATTCGCTGGCATCCAGCACGCCCAGCCGGCCGCTGGTACCCGCGCCGGCGTAGTACAGGCGGCCGCCCTTCAGGACGCGCTCATACGTGGCATCAATGGCTTTGGCAATGTTCGGTATCTGCTCACGCACGCGGTCGGCGATGGTGTAGTCCTCATCGTTGATGATGTGCAGCATCAACTCGGTGGAGACCGCGTCGATGTTCTCTGACGAGGGGTTGCGGGCTTCCGTAAGCAGGTTGGCTAAGTTCATCCGTGTGAACGCGATGTTCAAGAGTGAACAATACGCCCGTTCCAACAAAGATGCAGCCGGAGGAACCCCGGCATGTTCATGGCTCTGACTGAACGTATGTTCCTCAATGCTTCACCGGACAGCAATGAGTCATTTGCAATGTCAGTGTCGCTTCATGGCAAGAAGACACCACGCCACTCTGTGGTAACTTTTTCATATTCAGTTCACACAATCTGCTGCGACCGGCGCTTGCATTTTCAGGCCCGGCGGTTTCCCATCACTGCTGTTCTCGGAGGAGAGTCATGCGCTTCAGTCACATAAGCATTGCCTGCGCCGCGGTTCTTGCCGCGGTTCCAACGTCATCGTTGCTTGGTCAGGCCAGCATTGGCGGCACTCTGCGCGGCAACATCACGGATGCGTCGGGCGCGGTGGTTCCGAACAGTTCCGCGACGCTGACCAGCAACGAAACCGGCGTTGTCTTTAATGCTCCGGTGAACTCTGCCGGCGAGTACAGCTTTTCCAACATCACACCCGGCCGGTACACCCTGGTGGTCAGCAGCGCGGGATTTACCAGCGCGAAGTTTGACAATGTGATCATCGATCTGAATCAGACGAAGAGCCTGCCGGTAAAACTGGCGGTGGGTGGCAGCGCCACAACGGTGGATGTTACGACCGAGAGTGAAAAGATCGTGACGGAGGAGACCAGCGTCACGGGGTTATTCACGGCAAGAGAGATTGCGAACCTGCCGCTGAACGGGCGCGATTACCAGAACCTGGTGTACCTGTCGCCCGGCGTGACGCGCGCCGCCAGTGGCACCGGCCAGGGATCCGGTGTGGTAGCAGCGGGAACACGGCCCACCAACAACAACTACCTGGTGGACGGCGTGGACAACAACAGCCCCGGTCGTTCCGTCTGGCGCGGCGGGCGGCAGCAGCGGACAGATCGGGGCGGTGCCGATTGACGAAATCAGTGAATTTACCGTGATCAGCACGAACGGATCGGCGGAGTTTGGGCGATCGTCGGGCGCGGTGGTCAACGTCGTGACAAAGAGCGGCACCAACCAGATTCACGGCACTGTTCGAGTTTGTGCGTAATCCCAAGTTCAACACACGGCTCTGGTTCGATCCGCTGAACTTCAAGTCGGCTCTGAAGCAGAATGATTTCGGTGGCCGCTTCGGCTTCCCCATCCGCAAGGACAAGACCTTCATGGCGGGTGCCTATGAGGGCTATCGCCAGCGGCAGAGTGCGACCTCGACCCTGACACTGCCCACGACGGAGGCCATCAACGCCATAACGCAGCCAGCCGTGCAGGCCTTGTTGCGAGCGACCTTTCCGGCAGTCTCCAATGGCGGTACGCCTGTCACCGCTGCCAACTTTAGCGGCAACGGTATCGCTTCCGCCACGATCAACGTGAAGACACTCAATCCGCTGGACGGCGATACCGGCTTTGTGCGGTTCGATCAGGTCTTCTCTGACCGCAACCAGGCGTTTCTGACCGGCAGCATCGCCAATATCGTGCAGAGTGCGGCGCAAACGCAGGCGGTTCCATTTGCAGGCTACGGGCAGACGCAACGCCCGTATCACTTTGTGTTGGGAGACAACTTCACGTTTTCGCCGCATGTGCTGAACTCGTTCCGCATCGGTGTGCAGCGCCAGTCGCTTTCGTTCCCCGCTGAGCCGCCGAGCGCTGGGCTGCTGGCCTCAGGTACGGCACGCACGGCTGGGCCGTTTGCAGGAACGCCGTACTCTGCATCCATCGCGGTGGCAAACGGCGTGCCGAACCTTGCCAGCCTTTCCGGCCTGTACAACACTACGGGTGTGTCCGCAAATTTCCCGCAAGGACGCGCGGAAAACACCATCGTCGCGACGGATGTTGTGAGCTGGGTGCGCGGTAAGCACGAACTCAAGATCGGCGCGGAGGTCCGCCGCATTCAGGAGAACGGCTACTTCTCCGCCACGGTGCGGCCTTCCGTCACGCTGAATGATACGACCTTCGGAAACTTCCAATCGGGCGCGGTCAGCAACATCGCTCAACGCTTCTATATCAACGGGAGTTCGGAACGCGGCTTCCGCCAGTTTGAGCAGGGCTACTTCGCGGAGGACACCTGGCGCGCGACCGACCGGCTGACGATTGAAGCTGGCATCCGCTATGACCTGTACCCGGCCTTTGGTGAGTCGAAGAACCTGATCGCCAACATGTTCGTCATCGGGTCAAACGGGCAGCCGGAAGCCTGCACGTCCTTGCCCTACAACGCCAACATGACTCAGGTGGCGTTGCTCAACGCAAAGCAGTTCGGCATGAAGGCGTTCTGCACGGATTACAACAACGTCGCGCCGCGGCTGGGTTTCTCCTACGACGTCACGGGCAGCGGCAGAACGGTGTTTCGCGGCGCATGGGGTTACTTCTACGACCGCATCTTCGACAATGTGTACGGCAACTCGCGCTTCAACGCACCCTTTACCGTGGCGACGGTGACTACACCGGCGGTGTATGACGGCACGCAGGCGGTTGGCGCGCAGGCGACCATCTCCACCACTGGTGTGTACAGTGCGACGACGGTTGACCCCAATATCCGCCAGCCGTACACACAGCACTTCAATCTGTCCGTTGGGCAAGAGCTGGACCCGAATACGTCGCTGACAGTGGCCTACGTCGGCAGCATCGGCACCAAGCTGCTGACCACGGGGTACCCGAACTACGGCAGTACGTTCCCGGCTTCATTCCGGCCGACCAACCAAGGCAATCTGACGCGGCTGCAATCGGACATCAACGCGGGCATCATCCGGGGACCGTTCAGCACCATCACCAACGTGCAGTCCAACGGCAATTCCAACTTCCATTCCCTTGAAGTGTCTCTGCGGCGGCGCACCTCGCACGGCTTTACAGGGCAGCTGGCGTACACATTCGCACACAGCATGGATTCGATCTCGGATGAGATTGCGGGCAATACGGACTCGGCTTCGCCGCAGAACGCCTATGACAACCTGCTTGCACCGTATCTTGCGCCAGGCACGCCATGCACATCGACTACGGTGACCAACCAGACTACCGCCGCTACCATCTCCAGCGACCCTGTCTATACCGCGGCGGTGCAGTGTGCTACGCGTAACACCACACTGACCACGCAGCAGGCGGCGGTGCAGTTTGCGCAGAGCTACACTGTCTTCCGTCCCATCGGCTCGAACTACGGTGATTCGTCGTTCGATGTGCGCCAGCGTGTGGCCGTGAACACGGTCTACGCGCTGCCGTTTGGCCGCGGCAAGGCGCTGGCGGGCAACGTCAACGGGGTCGTGAACGAGATCATCGGCGGCTTTAACCTGTCCAGCACGGTAGATGCGCAGACCGGCACGCCGTTCATCGTGCTGGCCGGCGTGGACTCAAACCGCGACGGAAACACGAACGACCGCGCCGTTCTGCTGAACTATGGCACGGGCCACAATCCTCCGCTGGTAAAGAACAGCCCCATCTACACCAACGCAAAGAATGGTTTTACGCAAAGTGTGAGCCGCTTCCCATGCGACCCGGTCACGGGCCAACTGGACCCGGTGTCACGCACGCGAACCTGCGGTGACGGTAACGGTGTCATCGTCCTCAATCAAGGCATCGGCCTGATCGATCCCGCGCAGCGCATGCATCGCGGCCAGCTGCGGGAGCCGGGCATCTTCAACTGGGACATGGAATTGTTCAAGAACTTCCATGTCTACCGCGAGAGCAACATGCGCTTTAGCGTGGATGGCTTCAACGTGCTGAATCACGCCAACTTTGGTGTGTTCAGCAACACAATGAATTCGCCCACTAACTTCGCACGTTCATCCGCGCAGCGAGCGATCAACAACACCTATTCACGGCAGTTTCAGTTCGCTCTTAAGTACGAGTTCTAAGCGCACATCACTCGACTTGAAGGGCATGGCTCCGGTCATGCCCTTTGTCATGCAAGCAGCGGCGCTAACGGCTGATCGAGAAGCCACTTTCAATACCTTTGGAGCCACTCAAGCCCGTGCTGACGTGCACGCGAGCGTAACCTGCCTCCACGGACTTAGGCACTAGCAACTGGGCTGCCTTGCAGTTCTGCCCAGCTTGCCCGGTCCAGCGTGATGGCAAAGCAACACTCTCCGTCATGTTGTTCGGCCAGGTCGCACTTACGAACACGTCCGGCATCCCTGAAGTGGTGAGCAGCAGGGTGACCGCGTCGCCACGGTGAAAGGAGGCCCTGATCTGACAGGAGCAGCTTCCCGTGACACGTCCACAGACCTGCAGGCGCGTGTCTGCCGGAAGCGCTGCTGAGCCGAGTCCAGTGCGCGCGAGGAGAGCCTGGACCGGTGCTATCCCAAGCCGGCCCAACAAAAACATGGCCGTAATGGCGAGCGGCGCGGCCAGCGCAAGAAGTGAATGCACCAGGACCGCGCGAAGCAGCCTGCCCTGGTACGCGGCAACATGGATGCCGGGCCGCCGCCCCAGCAGCACCAACCGCACACCGAAGAACGTCCCTACAGCGAGATACAGCGGCGGTGTCCTCGCCAGCAAAGGTGCAGAAACACCGGTGCCGAGCGCATACAGCGTTCCAGCGGCAATCACCACGCATACCAGGCGTAACAATCCGCGGCGCGCTTGCTTCGCATAGAAAAAACCTGCCAGTGCAGCGAACAGCCAGACTGAAAGAAAGTAAGGCACCTGCTGGGTGAGCGAAGCCCGTGCGTACAGCAGCAAGCTGCCCAGAGCCGCAAGCAACGGAACGAACCACTCCAGCGCAGGGATTGCGGTATTTAGCCAGATGCGCCGCCATGGAGGTGCCGCTGGCCGCGATGTGTACGGCACCGATGCCGCTGGTGGCACTGCCTGTGCTGGTGCAGCCGGGCGCCGGAACGGGCGTGCAGGCAGTGGCTGCTGCTTGGGGACTGCCGCCGCAATGGTAGACGGATCTGGGTACGGGTCGAAGCCTCTTAGGAGCGCCTTGCGCGCGCACCACGGGCAGGACCGGAGATGCTCGGAGTAGCAATGCTGGGAGTTCGCCTTGCATTCCGTCAGCTTGACGGCCTGCAACGCCTGTCCCCACTCGCGCGCGGAAGGACGGGCCGACGGGTCGGAGTGCCCTGCTCCAAAGACACGGACAAAGAGCGCACGAATCTCCGGCGGCAGCAGATCAAACGGCGGTGCTGCAGGCATGGGCCGGACGTGCTTCCCGCCCGCATACGGCGACTCACCCAACCTGATCCGCTCTTCAACGGATGGAGGATCACCCGCGCCCTGCCACGTTCCGCTGAAGGGGTGCACGCCTTCCATCAACAAAAGGAACAGCAGAATGGCCAGTGAGAAGTTGTCCTGCTCAGGCGTCCGGTCAGTCCGAGACAGGTCCAATCCATGCAGTTCCGGCGGGAGATACTCCGGTTTGGCCACCGTGCAGCGAAAGACACGCCCCGGCGTCCGCACCTGCATGGAGTCACAATCGACAATGGTGACCAGTGCCTGATCGGAGATAAAGAAGTTGCTCTCGTTCACGTCGCCAATGACGTAGCCGCGCGCATGGATAGCTTCCACGACGATGCTGACGTTCATGGCCGCCCGCAAGAGGTAACCCCAGGTGAAGCTGGGCGCATACTCCCTGCGATCCGCCGGGTTGTAGAACCGCAGCATCTCGCCATAGGCGGTGCGGTCCAGCTTGGGCATAGTGAATCCGGCACACTGCCGGCGCTCATCAAAGAGCAACCGCTCAGGCCAGCAGATGGAGACATGGCCGCCTTGCCGCGCATGATCCTTAGGCGGGTGATCCACCATTGCCTTCAATTTCGCGGCGCGTTCGGCGGAATGCGCGTGGTAGATTTTTGCCACGGATTGCGGCTCCCGTTCGATGCTGTGCACGGCGGCTTCACCGCCCCTGCCCAGTACCCGTCCAAGCAGCACTTCCTTTCCGTGGACATCGAAAAACTTCATGCGGCCGTGTCCATGCGCACGGCCACGACCAGCGTCTTGTCATCGTCGGTCAGCTGGTTCACACGATCTGAAGACAGCATGGCTTCCAGTTCGTTCGGGATTGCGTCTTCCTCTCGGGCAAACGCGAAGATAGGGTCGAAAAACGGCGCATGTGCCGTCCCGGTGCTGTACTCGATGGCAAGGAACTGCACGCCGTCGCTGAACATGGCGACTCCATCAACGTTCGTGCTGACGCCAACAAATACGGAAGCGCTTTCCATGGCACCGCTGGAGGTGATGAACGTCGTCTCGTTGATGTACTCACCGCCTGGTGCGGAGGGCAGGACGTGCAGCAAGCCATCGGAGCGGATCACGATGGCACCGTCCCCAACCTGAAGCGATGCGACGTGCCGGGGCGTAACGGCTGCAAGCAGAAGTGTTGTAGCAAAATCACTGGGCGCGGCGTCCGCGCCGTCCGCGAGATCCTCAATGGATTGCTGCGCCTTTGCAAGCGCCGCCTTCAACACAATGTGCCACGCGTCTGCGTCCTTTGCCGCTCCCTTAGCCAACGAGTTGGCCAGCGAAGCAACCGCGCTTACGGCAGCTGCGGATGCGCCCTCCCCGGAGCACCTGGCGGAGCCTGCGCCATCCGCGACGGCAAGCAGCAGGGTGCCGTCGTCCAGCAGTACACCGGCATGGGCGTCCTGGCACGGAATCTGCCGGGCGAGATGGCTGGTCCCTGCAACCGAGGTCCCTAACGCGATCCATGCTGGGCAGTCCTGCCTTGTCTCGCCAGAACTCCGCAACAGCATGGCTATACCGGCGAACCAAACGTGACAGCCGGCAGCGCAGCCTGCTCGTCCGTCCTGCTGCGCGAGATCGACTTTGAACTCTGTGAAAGCCACAGGAACAGTTCACGAAAGCTGAGACCGTTCAGCTTCAGCGTCCGGTCCGTGAAGGCCTCCAAGGTGTTCATGTCGGCGTTGTTGACACCAACCGCGAAAAAGTTCAGGGCTTTGCGGGCACTCTCCTGCCGGACGGTTTCGGCAACTTTGTGCCACTCGTCGCTGGGTGCGCCGTCTGTGATGAGAAAGATCCAGGGCCGGTAGTAGCTGATGCCCGCCTGCTTGTACTCCTGCTTGCGGGCGTTCACCATAGCAAGGCCACGGGAAACCGCTTCACCCATGGGTGTTCCACCCGCGGGCGTCAGCAACGGTGCCTCGTACTGTCCGGCTGAAACCCAATCCAGCACTGTAGTCACAGTTCCGCCAAACGTGACAACTGCAATCTCAAGCCTGCGCCTTGCCAGGTAATCGTCCTGAACATCGGTCTGGAAGACACGCAGGCCTGCGTTCAGCTCGTCAATCGGCGCGCCTGCCATTGATCCAGACGTATCCAGCAGCAGCACACATGCGCAGCGCGGGTCAGGGTTCATGGCAAATTCAGGGAGGAGGTCAGGCATGATGTAACCCTCACGATTGTGCGTGTTCAGTGTTCCGCATAGTGTATAGCGGCTCCGGTAGACCTCGTGTCACCATCCCTTGAGCAGCGCCGCATTACCTGGAGTGCCCGGACGGTGAAACCTCTTCGCTGGGACTGTAGCTTTCTTTCTGCTTCTTGCCGGTGGGGTCCAGGACTTCATCGTCAGGCTGTTGCTGGTCGCTGTCCCGCACCGTGCGTTTGGGCGCGGCAAAGGGCTGGCGGATACCCGCTTCAGCGGCGGCCCGGATGTCCGGCTGAATGCCCGGCGTGGCAAGCGCGGCATGGTACTCCGCCACGGCTTTCGCGCGGCTGTTCTGGGTCTGCGTATCGTACAGGCGGCCCAGGTAGATATGCGACCAGGCGACCGTGCGCGGGTCCTTGCTGGCGGCCAGCACCTGCGTGAAGCGGTTATAGGCGGCCTGAGGATCACCCTCCATCAGCTTGACGCGCGCCAGCACGTACAACGCCTCACCGGATGCAGGATTTCCTTGCAGCTCCCTTTCAGCCATCTCCTCCGCGCCAGCCTTGTCACCCTTTTGCAGCTTGAGTTCTGCCTGGTCCATCGCTGTCAACGCGGCCCGTGGAGCGCGTGCACGGCTGACGCCACCGCCACCGACAAGTTCCGGGCTGCCCGGCTGGAAGAACGGAATCTTCTTCGCGCGGTCAACCTCGTGCGGTACATCCATCCCATACACCAACTCGCCGATGCTTTCCTTCAGGCTGACGCCCTCCCGGTCAACCAGCGCCAGCTTGTCATAAAACGACTCGGTAAGAACCCAGCCTGACTCCATATCCAAGACCACTCGTCTGCGGCGTACGGCTTCCGCTCGCTTGTCGTAGTCGATGATCGCCTGGTTGTAGTTGTCGATCTCGGTACGCTGACGCACGTTGGTGGGCTTGCTGGGTTTCGCAATACCAACGTCCATGGTGCGTGCTTCGATCGCCTTGATCAGACATTCCGTGGTCAGCGCGACAATGTCGCTCTTGTACAGGAAATCGATGGGCGCATCGGAAACCGTTTTTAGCAGCGGCAAGAGGCGGTTCGTCGCGCCAGCACGCGCATAGATAATCGGGTCGATGTTGTAGAGCAGATACACATGGCGGACCTGATCCATTTGCAGACCGCCCGCATGTGCGCCCACGCTCATTCTTGATCCCGGCGAGACACGCGGCGGTGCGGCAGGATCGATCACCGAGGGCGAGGTGACCACGTAGTAGTCGCTGCCGTAAATGCGCGCATTCACTGCCTGCGGACTCAAGAGCGGCTCCAGAAGGACGAGAAAGCGGCGTCCGTCGTAACTTGAAACAGGCTGGTGGAGATACAGGTTGGTCTCCAGCAACATACGGGTCACGCTGTCGTGCACCTGCTCCACCGCAGCCTCATGGGCGGCTCGGTGGCGAACATAGATGCCGTGCAGGTCGACCTTTGCGGCGAAGTCGCGCAGGAGCGGCAAGACATTCACCACCTGCAGCGAGTCGGGCGGCATTTCGCTTTCAGGAACGGAGATCTGGAGCTCTGGCGGCGGCCCTAGAAAAAGCGCCAGCGAAACATACTGCGCCAGGTTCTGCGCACTTCCCAGGGTGTGGCTTTGGATGTACCCGCAGAGTGCCTGCTGGCTGGTGCCGGCAGCTGCCGATCCAGCAATCGCGTTCATCATGTCCGAGCGCACGGCAGCGCGAACGGGGAGCGAACTTTCAAGCCCATTGTCATACCCGCAGGCGTTCAGCGCGGCAGCAATCTGGAAGAGGCTTTCACTGGTTTCAAGCGACACAGCGGAGCCGCTCGCCTCCACACCCCGGCGCGGCCCGGCGGATGAAGAAGTCTGCTGCTGCTCCGTCGCAGGGGTGTCTGTGGACGACGAACTACGCTGGGCCAGCAGGGGGAACGCGACCAGCAACAGCAGCGGGAGGGAGACGGACCGGGGAAAAAGATGCACAGGAGTTCGACGGACCTCAGCGAAAGGTGTACCAATCGCTGAGTCTAGGCGGTGAGAACAGGCATGGTCAATCGTCTCGGGTCCGGGCTGGGCCTTGCGCCTTCCAGCGGGCGGGCATCAGCCATGGACGACGACGTCCGCGAAGGTAAGCACAACCCGGCCGCGCGCGGGTTCACCAAAGACCTCCGCCGGCTGGAAGACTCCGGTAAGCATACGCTGCCGCAGGGACGCGTCAGACCGCGTATCCAGATTGCCGGAAAGGACGCGATAGTCGTACACGTGGCCCGTACTGTTGACGTACGCCTCCACCATCAGTGGTTGATCGTTGGTTCCGCCAACCGGCTGCTCACCCGCGATGCTGTACATGTACCGCGGCGCGGAAAACCCCGCCAGTGGGACATCATTCGCCTGAACAGCCTGTTGCGGCGTGACCGCGCTCAGCATGAGAGCTCCACCGGCAACGGCCACCAGCGCCGCAGCGGCGACACCAACCTGCAACGCCACGGGTCGAAGCGCATTTTCCTGGAAGGTCTCCCAGCGATGGCGCAGGCGGCCAGGCAGACGGCGCTCCGCGCGCACACGTTCATGCGAGAGCGCCAGACGGATGCGAAGGGGCAGGTCAGCGGGTGCCTGCGCGGGTGCCAGGGTACTCAGCGCACTGTCCAGCGCTTTGCGTTCAAAGCTCAGTTCTTCTGGTTCGCTATGGGTTGACGGCAGGCCTGCATGCTCCAGCAATGCCCTCAGGTGGCGGTTTGTAAACTTCATCGTGCCTCCTTATATGCGGGAGACGCGGACCGTGTCTCTGCCTGGCTGGGACGCTTGTGTGCGAGCCGTGCGGATTCGGGAAGAGCATCAAAGGCGAACTCCGGCAGGCGTGCCCCCAGCAGACCGCGCAGCGCCGCACGCCCGCGCATCAACCGGCTCTTCACCGTGCCGATGTTGATGTCAAGAATCTCAGCGATCTCGTCATATGCCATCCCCTCTACCTCTCGCAGAATGACAACCGTGCGGAAGCTCTCCGGAACTTCGCGCAGGGCAGCTTCAACCGTGGCGCGGAGTTGCGCCTGGCGCGCGCTCTCGAAAGGAGATTCCCGGCCATCCGCCAGCGTGTCCGCCAGCGAGAAATTCAGGTCGCCTTCGTCCACGCCCACGGGTTCGTCAATGGTGATCTCTGCTCGCTTGTGCCGCATCCACCACCGGCGGCTGTTTGACGCCTCGTGCATGGCAATCCGGTATATCCACGTCTTGAGGCTGCTATTCCCATGGAAGCTGCCGACCGAGCGGAAGACTTTGATGAAGACGTCCTGCGTTACATCGGCGGCGTCAGCCGGGTCTGCAAGGGAGCGCAAAAGAAGCGAGTAGAGCGGGCCGCTGTATTGTGCGATCAACTGGCGAAACGCGTCCTCTGACCCGGCCTGAAGCGCCGCAACCATTGCTGCCTCGTCGGCACGCGGTTCCGCGCGCCGGGCCTCAAGGGCGTCCACCTCGCCAAAGCCGCCGATTGCGCCTGCCATTGGGTCGATCACTGCAACTCCGCCCATCTCAACCTCTTCACGTTACGTCCCAGACAGGTCTGCTTGCAAATGGTGTTTCATCCGCCGGCGGATGCGAGTGCTCTCGCTCACTCTACTGACTTAGACACCGCAGGCAGCCCGGTTTGTTCCCGTGACGGCTCACATCTGCACGCGCCGCATTTTCCGTGCATGGCAGACGGACTGCGCGATGGTCTGCAGCACCGGCGGTTCGGTCGCGTTTACCATAAGCGTCCGCCGACGCAGTACCGGCCTGGCCCGGACATTTACCACCCGGACGAAACCGGGTATGCTTACTTGAAGTGGGCCTGTGGCGCAGCTGGGAGCGCGCTTCCATGGCATGGAAGAGGTCATCGGTTCGATCCCGATCAGGTCCACCAATTTAAATTCAATCACTTAGCGTCACGTCCTTTCCGCGACTTTGTCGCATCCTTGTCCCAAATTCCAAAATCACACCACGGACCGGTTTCGGTGCCGTCGCGTCTACGGTTGCCGTTCCTGCAATGTGGGTGGCGTTATCGGGACGTAGTGTCGAGACACGGAAGACGATTCTGTATCTTCGATTTCGTGGCCATATGCGTGTCCTAAATCATTAAGCCTTTGCGAATGGGTCGACCGAGAGCCGCTCGATCTCCTCCTTTGGTACTCGAGTCCGGTGGCGCGGTCGCTGACATGGGCCGTGCCCGCGCATACCTGTCGCCGGACGGATACCCGCTGCCTTGGCTGCAGTCGATCGACTCCATCGCGGTGAACGGACGTCATGCGATCTACATTGCTGAAGGTCTGGTGCGGATTGAGATGCTGCGGATCGTGAGGACCTATGAGGTAATCACGCAACACGCCATATCTGTTCCACCGGGGCAAACGCGTCCGGAGATCTCCCCTGAACTGCTGTTCCGCGGTCAGGACGGCGTTCTCCCTCTCGATCTCTGGAAGGAGGAACACAGAGCTGTGCGTGGCGAACTTGCTCCGACCTTCTACAGTCGTGCCGGTGAACCAGTCGAACCGCCGGCACGCTTCGAAGAGGCGATCCGGAAGATCACGGACGCTGCTTGCTGTGTCGGCTGTCGACACATCTGGGAGTGCCGCTCCTGCTCAGGAGGCGTGACATGTTCTTCAGCGTCCGGTTATAAACCGACAACTGGTAGCCGCTCTCCAGCAGATTGACGGCCATGGGATAGCCCAACTCGCCAAGTCCGATCCATCCAATCCGTTCGGCCATTGACCGCCTTGACCCGTAACCAATGGTTGACGTAAACGTCATGTTCTGTACGAAGCGTATGCCTGAGCAGAAGCTCGGCTGTGGCCGCCCCTTCAACGCCGTCCCGTGATCGCGATCAACGGATCGCTCTCGGAGCCGTCCCCAGCACCTCTGCGCTGATGTCGCGAAAGCCGGCGACTCTCCGGCAAGACTCTCTTTACGCCAGCGTTGAGGTGGTCATCTGCCATCCGAAGCTGGTGGAGACCGATCTCCTGGCCTTCCCGATTCTGTACTTCTATGAGACCGGTTTTTCGCTACACACGCTGAGGCAGGCGAGCCGGCGATCCTGGCGCATCGGCCAGAGACACGCGGTGCGCGTCAAGTTCGTCACCTGCTCGGGCACGATGCAGGAGACCTGCCTTCGTCTCATGGCAAGAAAATCCTCGTCGCCTTGATGATGACGCCGCTGACCTGGTGCTGGTGATGGATTGGAAGAACTACAACCAGCTTGTTCAACGATTCCCGCAGGCATCGGGCAAGGTGACGTTTCTTCGTCTGTTTGCAAAGGACGGCCAGATTGAACCGAAGACCCCTACGATTTGCACGGAGCGCGGCTCCATGCTGTTGTCGAGAGTATCGTCACTGCGGTCGAGGGTCTGAGGAGTCGCCTCAGGCCTTCGGAAACAGCGCGCGAGCAGATGTAGGATGGTGCGCATGGCAGAGTTGCGGTTGAGTGCGTTGGCACCGGGGTCGGTGCAGAGTGAGATTCGTGCGATGAGCGTCCTGGCGGAGCGGGCGGGCGCGATAAACATGGCGCAGGGCATCTGCGATACCGAGGTGCCGTTGGTGGTGCGCGAGGCGGCGAAGTCGGCCATCGATGCGGGCGACAACATCTACACGCGCCTGGATGGGATCCCCCGCTTGAGGAACGCGATTGCCGCCGACTGGGGACGCCGCAGCGGAAGGACGCCCGATCCTGACCGGGAGGTGCTGGTGACGTCCGGCGCGACGGGCGCGTATGACGCGACGGTGATGGCTCTGCTGGACCCGGGCGATGAGGTGATCCTGTTTGAGCCGCTGTACGGGTACCACGCCACGACGCTGCGTACCTTTCACATCAAGCCGGTGATTGTGCCGCTCCGTTCCAGTGATGATGCGAAGAGCGGGCGATGGGTGCTGGACGTGGACGCGGTCCGCGCCGCGCTAACGGAACGGACACGGGCAATTGTCATCAATACACCGTCGAACCCATCCGGCAAGGTATATACCCGCGCAGAGCTGGAGGCGCTGGCGGCGATCGCAATCGAGCAGAATCTGTTTGTAATCTCCGACGAGATTTATGAACATTTCGTGTATCGGGAGCACCAGCATGTCAGCATGGCTACGCTGCCGGGCATGGCGGAGCGCACAATAACCATCTCTGGATTCTCAAAGACGTTCAGCGTGACGGGCTGGCGTGTCGGCTATCTGATCGCGGATGCGCGGTGGACGCCGTCCATCGGGCATTTTCACGACATGATGTATGTCTGCGCGCCCGCGCCGTTTCAGCATGGGTGCGCGGCGGGGCTGGAGCAGCTGCCGGAATCGTTCTACGCCGGCCTGGCAACGGAGCACGAGAGTAAGCGCGAACGGGCACTGGCTGCGCTGACGGATGCAGGCCTCAAGCCGCATGTGCCGGACGGCGCGTACTACATCCTGGCGGATGCGTCGCGGCTGGAGGGCAACTCGGCCCAGGAGAAGGCGCGCAAGCTGTTGGAGAAGACCGGCGTGGCGGCGGTGGCGGGATCTGCGTTCTTCACGAACGGCGGCGGAGACAAGCTGCTGCGGTTCTGCTTTGCCAAGCGCGACGCGGAGCTGGATGAGGCCTGCGAGAGATTACGGCGGCTACGGTAAAGCCATTCGCCCATCCTTCCCAATGCGCATCATCTTCAGGAACACACGCGCCTGTACGCTGAAGTATTCGGCGGGAATAACTCGCAATCTAACACGCCACCAGATACTTATGCCTTTGGTGGGTTCTATCATCAGTGCGTTTCGGGCTTACCGTCATTCCGCAAGTATTGGGCGACGGCCGGGTTGCTGTCCGGGAAGGGATACACGGTAACTCTTCATCGCAACATAGCCGGCGGTGACAACAAATCTGGTCTCTTTAAGGGAGTTCTCTTGACGGCAAGTCGCGGATTTTACATCGGTCATGTTCTGGCACCGTGGCCGTTTCTGATTTTCGGTGGGATCGCACTTGCAGGCGGTGCGGTTGCGCTGCCCCTTCTTGGCGCGGCACGCGGTGTGATGGTCGCATTCGACGCCGCAGCTATCGCTTTCCTCATCTCGTGCGTGCCGTTGTTCCGGCATGAACCATGGGCGATGCGGGAATCCGCACAGAGAAACGACGCGAATCGCGGCTTTTTGCTGCTGATTGCCGGCGCGGTCAGTGCGGTCATCATGGTCGCGGTGGGAAGCGAACTTGCTCATAAAGGCCGCCGCCAACCCTTCGACCTGCTGCTTGTGATCGCCACGCTATGTTTCATCTGGATTTTTAGCACCGCCGTCTATGCGTTGCATTACGCGCACATGTTCTACGTCCGTACTTCACAGGGCCAGGATGCCGGTGGGCTTTGCTTTCCGAAGACGGAGGAGCCGGACTACTGGGATTTCGCGTACTTCTCGTCGTGCCTAGCGATGACGTTTCAGACTTCCGATGTGGATATTACTTCAGGGACTTACCGGCGCACGGTTATGTTCCATACCCTTGGCGCGTTTGTCTTCAACATCGGCGTCATTGCTTTCTCGATCAACATCCTTGGCAGCAACTAGATCGCGCTGCGGGCTCGCCACGCATCTGCCGCATTCGGCCAGAGCGTCGCACCCACCCTCTCCGCAAATCATCCCCGCCACTGCGAAGATCGTTGCTACGCAGCACCCGAAAGATGAGTCAAAATGCAAACAACACTTGGAAGTACGTCATCCCGAAGTCAGATGCTAGTCTTACAACAACTCCGGGCGCTACCGTCAATCCTCTACGGTAGATTGTGGAGATTTGGGCTGCTCTTCGCGTGTTGTTGCAACTGCAGCCTTTCTGGACAGACCATCCCTGCATTGCGGATCAACTTGAGGGCGAAGGATAGTAAGTTATCCGTTGGAGAGCCAATGACCGTGACGTTGCAAGTCGTTTCTCAGACCCCGGTACAGATAGATTTAGGCGGAGGCGGAGTGGCCAATCTGGAGTTTACATTACGTTTTCCATCAGGTGCGCAGGTGACGAGCAAGCTGTTTGTACCAGAGTTTACAAGCTCAGGACGTTTAGACTTGGCAGCAAACCAGGCTTACGAAGAGAAAGTAAACCTGTCGACGATTTTTTCGCCAACAGTTCCTGGAGAATATATTCTTCGGACCAGATTCATAGACAGGGATCACGGCAGTACGGTCAACTCGAATGAAATTACGTTACATTATGAACCGGAGGATCGCGGTTTATTGGAGGCCTTTTGTGAAGCACGTGCAAAAGAGATTGAGTCATCACCCTTGGCGGCAACTAGAATCCAAGCTGCTGGAGAACTAGCAAGCGTTCATAATCCTGTAGCAGTGGACAGCATACGTGGCTTGCTGGGCAGAGGCTTTGGGATTGATTCAATGTTGATACCTGCGTTAGGTAAGATCCAGTCAACCTTGTCTGTGCAAGTGCTGAGCAATCAACTGCGAAATCGCGACCGTGCTCTCGCTATGCAAGCAGAGGTGGCTTTGATCAACTTGTCAAGTAGTGCTGACGCGACGGTACAGAAGGCAGCTCGGGAGAGTCTGCTAAACGGAGCGGCTGCCTCAGCCAAATAAGTGTAAGGGTGGCCCGCTTCCCGCTTCTACCGTACCAGAGATGACGTGGGAGCCCCACATCACGCAGAGATGTCGGATTTTGAGCAATTCAGTTGCTGGATTGGTACTGGCGGGCAGACCTCCGCGCCGTCCCATGAGTTCGTATGGAGAGGGAAGTCCTGAACCCACATCCATGAGGTGTAGGACACCCTTGATGCAGTGAGGGCAAGTAGGAACTGGTACCGTCTTGATAGCGCCTCTAAGATAACGTCCAAAGGGTAGTCCACGGACCTAATTCATTCGGGGTGGGTTGGGTGCCTTCGAGCCAGAGGGTTTGGCCTTCGGGAGTACGAAAGCCGTCGTGGGGTTCTCCGCAGAGGTTAGCCTGCAGGGTTAGCTGGTGGGTTTCGCCAAGATGCCACGTGATGGTGAAGGCGGCGGGAGCGAGCTTTTCAGGTTTGCCGCAGCGGTCTTTTACCTCCGCAAGCAGCGGTGCCAGACGCTCCTGGCGCACGGCGAGGATGCGGCCGAACCAGTCCAGCTCAGTCTTATGCGGCTCCTGATCGAGTTCGCTCCACTGCAGCTGGGCGGAGCGGAAGGTGCTTTCAGCGCCGGGATCAGGGGCGGCGCTGAGGTCGTCCGTGTCATGCAGTTTGCGGAGGAAGTCGCAGCGCCCGTCGCGCACCTTCTTGGCCAGATCGCCGTGGTAGTCGCAGAAGAATGGGAAGGGCTGGGAGGCGGACCACTCCTGCCCCATGAAGAGCATGGGCGTTTGCGGCAGCAGAAGAAGGATCGCGGTGGCGGCGCGCAGGGCGGCGGGCGGGACGAGTTTGTCGAGGCGCTCGGCGGCGATGCGGTTGCCGACGAGATCGTGCGTCTGCAAAAAGGCAATAAACGCCGACGGCGGAACCTTGCAGCGGACGTCGTCAGGGTGCTCTTTGGCCGTGGGCGTCAGGATGTAGCCTTCGGCCAGCATGGTGGCGGTGCTGGCGGTCTCGTCGCCGTTGCCGTCGCGCTCCAGGCACAGATTTCCGAACGCCGCGCTCAGCAGGTGGGTCATGTCATGATTCCACTGCGCGGTGTAGAGCGGCGTTCCGCCATCCGCTGCGCGGGCCAGGCGCGGGGCAACGTTCTCCTCATCCTCAAGAATCAGGTGGATGTGCCGCCCGTGGGCGCAGACGTGCACCTGTTCCGCAATTTCGTCCAGGATGTGCTTGGGGCTGTGATCGATCATCATGTGCGAGGCGTCGATGCGCAGGCCGTCCGCGTGGTACTCCTCCACCCAGAACAGCGCGTTGTGCAGAAAGAAGGCGCGTACCTCCGCACTGCCTTCGCCGTCGAAGTTCATGGCCTTGCCCCAGGCCGTATCGTGGTCCTGGCTGCAGAGTCGTGGAAAATACTTCGGCATGTAATTGCCCTCGGGGCCGAAGTGGTTATAGACGACATCGAAGATGACTTGCAGGCCGCGCGCGTGGGCGGCATCAATGAAGGCTTTCAGGTCTTCCGGCCGGCCGTAGGCTGAATCAGGCGCGAAGGGAAGGACGCCGTCGTAGCCCCAGCCACGCGTTCCCGCAAAGTCGGTGATGGTCATCAGTTCGATGGCGGTGACGCCCAGCCCCGCCAGGTAGTCGAGCTTCTCCGCGGCGGCGCGGAACGTCCCTTCCGCGGTAAAGGTGCCGATGTGCAACTCATACAGCACTGCCTCAGACCAGGGGCGGCCAAGCCACTCCGCATCCGTCCAGGTGAACGCGCAGGGATCGATGACCTCACTGGGTCCGGCGACGTCCTCCGGCTGGAAGCGTGACGCGGGATCGGGGACGTGGGTGCCATCCGGCAGAAGATAGCGGTAGCGCGAACCGGCGTGTGCGTTCGCCGCAACCACCTGGTGCCATCCATCCTGGTTCTGCATGGCGAGCGGTTCGGGCTCGCCTTCAAGCGCGAGTTTGACCTCCGGCGCGGCTGGAGCGTACAGGCGGAAACATACGCCCTCCGGGGTCAGTTCAGTGCCCAAAGGCATATGGTGTTGCCTTTCCATGTCTTCCAGGACCTTATGCGCTTTCCGCCGGACGCCGACTGTGCAGCCCCGCCGAAGAGATAAGATGCGCCGGACGCTAGAACTCTATGCCGCGCTGGGCGAGAATGCCCTTGGTGTAAGCATGTTTCACGTCCCGCATCTCGGTCACGGTGTCAGCGAGATCGATGAGGGCAGGGTGCGCGTTTCGGCCGGTCAGGATGATGTGGAGCATCTCCGGGCGGGCTTGCAGGGCTTCCGCGACCGCCGCAGGGTCTAACATGCCGTACGAGATCGCGTAATTGATCTCATCCAGCACGATCAGGTCCCACTCGCCGGAGTGCATGGCGCGGACGGACTCAGCCCAGGCCTCCCGCACCAGGCGGAGGTCCTCGGGATCCGTCTCCGCCCCGCCGACTTTAACGAATCCCCGGCCCATCTGCCGAATGACGAGATCGCCCGCGAACTTGTCCGCGACGTGCAGTTCGCCGTAATCCCACGACCCCTTGATGAATTGCAGCACGAGCACGCGCATCCCGCTGCCCACCGCGCGCAATGCCACGCCAAGCGCCGCCGTTGTCTTGCCCTTGCCCGGGCCGGTGTTGATCAGCAGCAAGCCGCGCCGCTGGGTGGGCGGGGTCTCAGAGAAGTCCATGGGTATGAAGATGCACACAGGAGCCATGCGGGACTTCGTGCCTGGCACGTAAACCCACCTTAACCGCTGCGCGGCGAAGGTGGGGCACCCGGATGCCCATACTTCAGTGGCCCAGATGATACGGGTGGCCCTGCAGGATGGTGCTTACGCGGTAGATCTGCTCCGCCAGAATGAGTGCGGCGAGTTCATGCGGCAGCGTCATGGCGCTGAGCGAAAGGCGGCATTGTGCGGCAGCGCGTGCCTGCGCCGACCAGCCGTCCGCCGGTCCAATGCCCAGGATGAGGTGCCGCGTGCCGTTGTCACGGAGGCTGCGGATACGGGCGGAAAACTGATCCGTCGTGAGGCTCTCACCGCGGAGGTCCGCCATCCAGAAGGTGGTTGCACCCGTGGCAGACTCCTTTACCGCGAACTGAAGCAACAGGTCCTCCGAGCGGAAGGTGCGCGACACCGACGGCAGGGCGCGGCCGCACTGGGTCAGATAGGTGGTGATCCTCTGCTCGACAGGGTCGCGCGGAGCGGGGCGGCGGACTGCGGCGAGGGTTACCTGGAGGGCCACAGGTTGGAGTGTAGCGTCGTTCTGAGGCCGACCATCTATGACAAACGCCGGTGCGCACATCTACGCAAATCCCTGCTAAGCCGCCGGTATCTACGCAAATCCATAGATGCGTTATGGCAACTCAGACGTAACCGGCGCGCAATGCACTTCAGTGAACGCTAAGTGATTATTTTGTAAGAACTGGCCGCTTTCGTCACGTTTGGCCATCGCATTGCAGTATGAGCGGTGGCTGTAGCGGTGCTGCATGCCAATTTGACCACAACTCAAGGGATCTCTGAATGAAGAAGAAGTTTAGCCGTCTGGCGCTCGCCGCTGTTGCGCTCTCTGCGCCCCTGGCGGTTACCTCCCCGCACATGTTTGCTCAGGCCATCTCAGTGAACGGCGGATCGATCCAAGGCACGATTACCGATCTTTCCGGTGCTGCCGTCAGCGGTGCTGCGGTCACCATCAGCAGCCCTGATACTGGCTTTAAGCGCGATCTGACGACAGACAAGTCCGGCTTCTACTCCGTCGGTCCATTGAATCCGGGCAACTACGCGGTGTCTGTAACGGCCCCTGGGTTCCAGACGTTGACGGTTCAGACGGTGATTCGCACCGGCACGGCGACACCGGGCAGCTTCAAGCTAACCGTCGGTGCCTCCTCAACAGAGATTAACGTTCAGGCGGGCGCGCTACAGATCAACACGGATCAGGCGGGTGTGCAGGATGTGATCACCCGCGAGCAGATTGCCACGCTGCCGATCAACGGCCGTAACTTCCTTGATGTGGCGCAGGTTCAGCCGGGCGTCATCCTGCAGTCCGGCGAGACATTCGATCCAACAAAGGCTGGGTACTCCGCAATTTCAGTGGGCGGCGTCTCAGGCCGTACAACACGTATTCTGCTGGACGGTCAGGACATCACGGATGAGACCGTGGGCACCACGATCGTGAACGTCCCCACCGGCGCGATCAACGAGTTTCAACTGAACCGCTCCACGCAGGATGTTTCTGGCGAAGTAACTTCGACCGGACAGGTCCTGGTTTCAACTCAATCCGGCACAAACGGACTTCACGGCCAGCTTTTCTATCAATTCCAGGATCACCGCGCTCTGTTCGCGCGTACCACGAACGGTTTCGACGCACCTTTCCAGAGAAACCAGTTCGGTGGCAGTGTTGGTGGTCCAATCATCAAAGACAAGCTGTTCTTCTTCGCTGACGCGGAACGCATTAAGCAGGACTCCCGCACGTCGGCGACTACGTCTACGACGTTCGGTGCCATCCAGGCAGCTTTCCCTACCATTCCCGCCGCCTTTCGTGACACGTACTCAACGGTCCGTTTGGATTACAACGGACCCCTCGGCGGACATTACTTTGTGCGCGGATTTTACGAGCCGAACTACGATAACTCTAACTTCGGTCTGCTCTACTCCATTTACGCAAACCGGGATAACGTTCCAGGACTCGTCGGCGGTGCTGATTTTGCAACCGGACGCTTTACGCACAGTTTCCGGGGTGGCTACGAAAAGTTCCATAACCTTCTTGGTGATGGAACGTCTGGTACGACCTCAATCTATAAGGGTCTGCCGAATGTTACGCTCTACGATGGTGTTGAAGGATTTTATGCGGGACCCAACTATCTAGCGCCCCAGGGCACATTCCAATCCGACAAACAATTCCGCTATGACGGTACCTGGACGCGTGGTGCTCATTCAATCAAGTACGGCGCAGGTATAAACCGGCTTCTAGGTGGTGGATTTGCAGAGTTTTATGGCGCTTCGCTCTTTACCGACTTCAGCAGCAGTTCACAGATATCAGGAACGCCGGGGTCGAATCCACTTACAGATTATGCGGCGTCCTATTACCTTCTCGGCAACGGGAACGGCATCTTTACAGAAAAGCCTGGGTTTAATTTGCCAGGTGGCGGCGTGGAAGACTGGCGCACGTCCGTGTACTTCGCGGACACCTGGAAAATACGCCCAAGCTTCACGCTTGTAGCGGGCGTTCGCTACAGCATCGACACCGACCGGGCCAATCAAGATCTGCCGACGATTCCGTGCTCGGCAGCATCTGCGGCGTTCGCGCCCTGCACGGGAAGCGCTCCGCTGCTCAACCAGTTTTCGCCGGGCTTCAATTATGGTGTTCAGGTACACCAACCTTACGGGAATGTTTCGCCTCAGCTTGGATTTGTATACAGCCCCAACGGTAAGACGTCTCTACGAGGCGGTGTTGGCACCTTCTTTGAAAGTGACATCTTCAACAACACCTCGAACGCGCGTAGCGCCGTGGTGACGGCGAGCGGCCCATTCTTCAACTTGACTCAAGTATGCGGCGGCGCAAACAAGGTCTTCTTGCCGAATGGTACGACCGTCACCGCGGTGAATGGCGTACAGCTTTCGACAATCTGCGCAGAGCCAATCGGCCAGTCAGCACCACAGATTCAGGTTCTGCTGCATCAGTACCAAGCTGCAACCCAGGCGAACAACACCTCGTCAAATCCCGGGTTTATTGGCGGGGGCGGTGGACTTACAACCACTCCGGGTGGTGGGATCTACGGGGCCCCTTATCGGACCCCATATTCAATTCAGTACAACTTCGGCATCCAGCAGGAAGTCGCCAAAGGTCTAATTTTGAGTGGCGACTATGTCCATAACAGCACGATCAAGCTTCCACTTGTAATCGATGCGAATCACGTAGGCGCGGCTAGAACCTTAAACCTTGCTGCTGCTCAAAACGCGATTGCTGCAACTGCGGCGTCGTATCCAGGGTGCGCCGCCGCGACTACACCACAGGCGCAAGTGGCATGCGCCATCAGCCAAGGCGCTCAGATCACTGACTTTGCAGGCAACGGACTGGATTCGCTGAACCAACTTACCAACGGGACCCCGGCAGCTGTCGTTGGATTGACTCCAAGCACCGGAGCAGCATTCCCGGGGTTAAACCCCGCTGTCGGTAACGGTAACTTCATCCTACCGATCGGGCGCTCCGGTTATGACGCACTGCAAGTAGTCGCAAAACAGGTCAAGAGCCATCCTGCTCCCGGTATCAGGAGCGCGAATATCCAGGTTTCGTATTCTCTGTCACGCATCGTCACGGCGTCAAACAACACCGGGGCAGCGGGCAGCGCGGACCAGTTTTTCAATTCGAAGCCTTTTGACTACGACAACCCGAACCTCAATATGGGCAGATCGAGCCTGGATCATAAGCACGAGCTGAGTTTTGGTGGTTCGTTCCTGGTGAAGTATGGTCCTCAGATCGGCATCATTGGACACTTCTTTTCAGCAGGACCTACTTCGTTGACGCTAGATGCGGGATCCGGAGCTCCGGGAGAAATCTTCCGCACAGACCTGGATGGAGACGGCCAAACCGGCGACCTTGCTCCAGGCACGGTTCCTGGCGATTACATGCATCGTGTGAAACCAAACAGCCTGGGCAGCTACATCAATAACTTCAACGCCGCTTATGCAGGGAAGTTCACGCCCGCTGGACAGGCGCTGGTCAACGCTGGTTTGTTTACGCCCTCTCAGCTGGTTGCTGCGAACGCAGTTATCCAACGGATTGCGGCGCTTCCTACTAATACCGCCATCGCGAATCCTGCGTTCCGCACCTTTGATGCCAACGTCTCTTATCCCATTCCGTTGGCCCGTTTCCATGAGGGTCTGAGCCTTGAGCCCGCGATCGCTATGTACAACGTGGCAAACCTGGCCAACTTTGGGCGTGCCTCTGGTGTTCTTGCGAACGTTAACACCGCTGGAAGCTTGTACGGAACGAGCTTGTCCTCTAACGTTAACGCGCCGAATACCTTCGCGGTTCAAAATTCATTCCGCACACAGCGCGGTTCCGGTACCTTTGCGCAGGGCGCTCCGCGTACAACAGAGTTTCAGTTGAAGCTGAACTTCTAATTCCATTTAAGTGATGCACAACAAAAGCGGAGAGCATAGCTCTCCGCTTCTTACTTTCACGGCATAACTGGCGGCGTTCTCACAATTTCTTCTTCGCTGCTGTCTTTCGTGCTGCTTTCTTTGCGGCGGGTTTCTTTGCCGGAGCTTTCTTCACGGTTGTTGTCTTGGGCGCGGCTCGGTTTGTTGCTTTCTTTGCTGCCTTCTTTGCGGACTGCTTTGCCGGAGTGGCTGCATCTGCTGGCGGTTTGGTGCGAGCGGCGGTGATGGCGTCTTTGAGTTCCTGGGCGAGATCGTCCAGCGACAGCGTTTTGGCGGATTTGCGGAGGCGTTCCAGGCCGTAATAGGCGCGCTTTTCCGGCATAAAGATGTGGACAACGAAGTCCACGTAATCCATCAGGACCCACTCGCCCCCGCGGCGTCCCTCCACGGAGTTGGGGTAGGTATTGAACTCCTGCTTCAGGCGGTGTTCGATCTCGTCGGAGATGGCGACGTTCTGCCGCTCGTTGGTGCCGTTGCAGATGAGGAAGTAATCGGTGAGGGCGCTTTCTGCGGGGTCGAGGGCAAGGATGCGGATGTCTTCGGCCTTGCGGCTGTCGCAGGCGTCCGCCGCCACGCTGAGCAGTTGCATCGTTTCCAGTGAGGGCATGCGTCTCCTGCGTTTTAGTGTACCGGGTGTGACCGCATGGTTTTGCGGGAGTTGAGCATCTTAGCGCGGGCCTTCAGCCCGCAAACGTTCACTCCCCTGCTACCTGGGGCTTCGCCCCAGGCTGTTATATCGCGGGCCTACAGCCCGCAAACCGTCAGCGGGCATGGTAGAGGTGCATCCGGGCGATATAGAGCGCGACCGCGGGCGGAAGCATGTCTCCGCAGGAGACGCCGATGCGGAGGCGTTCGCGAATTCCGGTCGCGGAGACATGCTCGTGGAGGCTGGTCAGGAAGTGGACGCGGCTCTGCTGCTGTGGCGTCAGGTAAAGCGGGGAAAGGTCGTCAAGCGAAAAGCCAGGGCGCGAGACAACGATCCACTCCGCCAGGTCGAGCAGCTTGCCGGGCTCGCGCCAGCGCGGCAGCGAGAGGAAGCTGTCCGCCCCGGCGAGTGCGAAAAGATCGGCATCCGCATATTCCGTGCGCAGCTTGGTGAGTGCATCCACCGCGTAATTGGGCGTGCCGTCCGCGCGCGGCGGATCAATCTCAGATGCCTGCAGGCGCGGGTCTCCGGCGCATAGCAGCCGCACCATGGCCAGGCGGTCCGCGTAGCTTGCCTGAGGAGCGGCGGACTTGAGCGGCTGAACGCCGGTTGGCGTCAGAAGAACGCGATCAAGCGCGAAGGCGTCCGCTGCCGCCTGGGCCGCGTGGAGGTGGGCGCGATGCGGCGGGTCAAAGGTGCCGCCAAAGTAGGCGATGCGCATGGATGTTCAGTATCGCGTGTTTCGACTGGTCTGTGCCGTCTTTTGATGGTCTCTGCCGCTGAAGAATAATGGAACGCTAAGGACGCGAAGGTTAAATGCTAAGGACGCTGAAGGGTTAAACGCTAAGGACGCTGACGTTGCTTGTGCCGGATTGCCTCCGAAGAGCGGTTATCCGTTGTCGAACATGGACGCGATGGCACCGCCCACCAGGCCCGCACCCAGCCCTGCGCGGGTTTCGCGGTCGGGGCCGGGCAGGTATTCCTGCAGCTTGTGGGCCAGGTTGCTGATGGGCAGTGTTTGCAGCCAGATGCGTCCGGGGCCGGTAAGCGCGGCAAGAAAGATGCCATCGCCACCGAAGAAGAGGTTGCGAATGCCGGGGACGCGTGTGATCTGGAAGCTGACTGATCCGGCGAAGGCCCCAACATGCCCAGGATGGACGCGCAGCGTTTCACCGGGAGCCAGGTCGCGGACGACGACTTCGCCCGAGAGTTCGAGCCATGCGGTGCCTTGCCCGTAGAGTTTTTGCAGCAGAAAGCCGTCTCCGCCGAAGATTCCCGCGCCAAGCGATTGCTGGAAGCCAACCCCGAGCGCCACGTTCGGAGTAGCGCACAGGAACCCGTGGCGGTGCACCATGTACTGCTCCGTGCCATGCAGCTCCAGCGGCACGATGTGGCCGGGCACCTTTGTGGCGAAGGCGATTTCCCCGGGGTAGCCCTGCGCGGTGTACTCCGTCATGAACAGGGTGCCGCCACCGGCGACGCGCTTGACGATGCCCATGAAACCGCCGCCGCCCGCGGCCTGGGTATGCGTGTGCATGGCGATGGAGGCGGACATCCAGCTCAGTTCGCCGGCCTCGGAGATGACGGTTTCGCCGGGCTGAAGTAGAAACTCGATCGCCGGCATGGTGGTTCCGTGGATGCGTGATTGCATGGTGCGCGTACTCCCTGCCAGTACCATACGCCGGGCGCTTGATGCCGGTTCCAGGCTGGGCCGATCATGCGTGCGTTGGAGCAGTTGCCGGCGGCACGCAGCACAGCCCCCGGTGCATATCTTCATGGTGTCCCGTGCAGCGTGTCTTCAACAACTTTTTATGTTGCGAAAGTTTCCGGTTGGGCGTAACGTCGTGCGCGGTCGAGAAGACGCCCAGGCACGGCTCTGAATCTGGCCCCAATTCGCACTAAGGGAGTTACACAATGGCACAAGAAACACCGAACGGAACGGCTGGCTCTCCAAAGGAGCATCACACCCAGGAGTTAAAGGCACTCGCAGAGTACTGGACTGAGGAGCGGCGCGCCGCGGCAAAGCCGTATCCGCTGCCCACGGACAAACCACCAAAGCAGACCTCGCAGGCGGCGGAGGCACCTGAAGGAAAGGCGGCAAGCACACCCCACGGGCAGGGATCGGAGCCGCATCCGGCACCTGGCAAGAAGGCAGAAGCGGCGTTTGGCGTGCCAAATCCGCTGGCGTATCCCTTTCGTACAGTTGGCAAGATCTACTTTAACCAGGCGGGCGGCAGTTATTCAGGGTCGGCAGCCATGGTTTCGCCCAACGTTCTGCTAACGGCCGGGCACTGCGTGTACGGCAGCAAGCAATGGTCAACTAACATGGTTTTCTATCCATCGTCTGGCAGCCGGGCAGCAACGGACCCCATGAACCATGTGGCTTGCGGCAGGCTTTCATGCAGGCAGTCGTGGATCAACAATGCCGACCGTCCTCATGACTATGGCATGGTGTGGATGCCAACCACGCCAGGAAACACGATCGGATGGCTGGGCCTGTTGTGGAACGCGCCCACCAACGGGCGCACATGGACTGCCGTCGGATATCCCGCAACGCCGAATCCGCCCTTTAACGGCAACACCATGGAAGAGGCCTCCGGCACCATGAAGTCCAACAGCGGCGGTGTGATCGGGCTGAATGGCGACAACATGGAGCACGGCAGCAGCGGCGGCCCGTGGATCACGGTGTGGGGCAACGAGGCGGCTCCGGGTGCGCATGCAAACGGTCTGCAAAGCTTCCACGTGACGGACGGCGATCAGTTTGAGTACGGGCCGTACTTCACGCAGGAGGTCAATGACCTGTTTACATGGCTGAACACGCCGGGCAACCACTGGTAGTTTGTGTGCCGGCGGCGCTTCTGAATGTACCGCGACATCCGTTACGTTGTGGACCTGACATCCGTTAGGTCCTCCAGACCATGAAAATGCGGGAATCCCGAAAGTGATTTCCAGAGAGTTTGGGGAGCCGGCTTCATGGCTTCCCACACTTTTCTTATTTACATACTTGACTTAGCCGCCGCCTATCCACTACCGTATGGTTGTGGATAAATTGGGTACAACATTCGCGGCTCTGTCCGACCCCACCCGGCGGGCGATGATCGAGCGGCTCTCACATGGGCCGGCCTCTGTGCATGGATTGACAGAACCGTTTGCGCTCTCGCAGCAGATGATTTCAAAACATATTGCCTGCCTTGTGCGTGCGCGCATTGTTTTTAAGAAAAAGCGTGGACGAGAGAGTGTGTGCACGCTTCGGCCAGAGGCGATAAAGACAGTCAGCGACTGGGCCAAAAACTATCGCCGGTTCTGGGAAGAGAGGTTCGACAAGCTGGATGTTGTGGTGAACGAACTAAAAAACACGGAGGCAAGAAATGGTAAACAACACGGTTGACGAGACAGAGCGGATGACTATTACAAGGGTTTTCGACGCCCCGCGCGAACTGGTTTGGAAGGCGTGGACAGACCCGCACTACGTGATGCAGTGGTGGGGGCCAAAGGGTTTTACCGCACCTTTTTGCACGATGGATTTTCGCGTCGGAGGAAAACTTCTATGCTGCATGAGATCGCCTGACGGGCAGGAGTTCTGGAATGGCGGTGAGTACCACGAGATTGTTCCCCACGAGAAAATCGTTTCCTCCATGTACTTTTCCGACAGTGAGGGAAACAAGGTCGAGGCTGCCCACTATGGAATAGAACATGAGGCGGTAGAAAATGCATACGACATAACTCTCTTTGAGGACATTGGAAACGGCCAGACGAAACTCACCTTTATTGGAAATGAACCCATGGAGAGCGCAAAGAATAGCGGACAAGTAGAGGGTTGGAACCAGATACTTGATAAATTCGCCGCGGCTATTGCGAGGCTCGCGCGGGAGAAATAAGACTTAGAAGTTTTGCCGGTCGCGTCACCGCATCTTGCCGGCGGAGTCTTCCAGCAACACGTTGGAAAACACGCCGCTATCCAGTGTCGTGGCCAGGTGCGGGCAGAAGCCGATGCCCACATAGAATGGCGCATCGAAGTGCAGATGGATGGGCGGTCCCAGCGGATGCATGGGTTCGCCCTCCAGGCTGGCGTAGAGCGTGATCGCGTCACCCCGCTTCTCAATGCCGATCCGCCGGGGCAGCGTCTTCGCCAGCGATCCGCCAAAGCGGAACTGCATGTCATGCATGTTGGCGTCGCGTTCATCGCGCTCGGCCAGGTGCACCATGCCGGTGCCATGTTCGGCCACCACAGCTTCTTTGGCGTCGTCGTCCAGGCTTTGCCGGATCACGAGCACTACCTTGCGATCGCCCACCTCGCCCGCTCCGGGGAACGAGACATCGGCCGCCACGGACACATCGCCGTGCATCTTCTTCCATAGGAAGCGGAACTCGTCGCGGTTGTACCAGATGTTGTATCCGGCCGACCGGATGGTGTACTGCCCTGAGGCCGCATCGTAGGCCGAACTGCCCTCGACCAGCGCCCCACCCACGTCGGTCTGCCCGTCAAAGATGCCCAGCGGCGCATCGACCGTGCGTGCGGGCCGGTGAAAGCCAGCGGGCGGCGGTACCTGCTTGTGTGTTGCAGACCCAGGCAGGGCCCAATCCGGCACCACCGGCGCGCTTGTCTGTGCCTTGAGGCAAAAGAGTGAGCACAACAACGCAAACAGGAACCCGCAACGCCTCACCACGCCATTCTTCATGGCACAGACAGTATCAGAACGGACCATGCATCCGCGACGTGCCTGAGGCGTCGCAGGTCAGGATGGTGCCGTCTTCCACCCTCCGCAGAAACCGGCCCAGCGACAGCGCGCGCATCAACTTTGGCCAAAAAAGCATTTGACTCTGCGCCCCTCTCTGCCGGTGTGCATCATGGAGCATGACCTGCATGGCCGGAAGATCCAGCATCCGCGCCGCCATCGGAACGGACCGCAGGCGTTCGACTTCGGCGAGCGCCTCGTGCACCTCCCCTTGGAAGTGGAGCCCAAAGTCGGCAGCTTGCAGGCCGCGGCGATGTTCACAGCGTACGGCCTCTGGCAACATGCCCTGCATCGCCGTTCGAATCAATGCGCGCGGAACACCATGGAGGCAGAAAACTTCCTCGGGTACGGACAAACAGAACTCCACCACGCGCCGGTCCATCGTGGCGTCCGTGGCGGAGATGCCGGTTTGCGTCCGCAAACCCTCGATCGCCGCGCCGGGATCGATTCTTCGCAGGTCAGCGATTCGCGCCGTGATGCTGTCTCCTCCGTGAACTTCGCGGGGTGATGACGTGAAGCCGCCAGCCTGCGAGAACCGGCGATTGATCAACGAGTACGCGTGCACGTCAGACGGCGCGCCGCGTGCCGCGTCCATCCAGCGGCAAGCATAGCTGGGCAGCACCGGACGCAGAAAGTGGAACAGGAGCCCACGCCAGCGGTACCCGCCCCGGCGGCGCAGTTGCAGGGCAAGCCGTGACGTCCGCATCAGATACCCGCTCCGTATCAGGCTGCCGAGCGCGCGTCCTCCGTTGTAGCTGACTGTCAGGTTCCCAGCGAGCGCCATGTGGAGATGCGTCAGCCCGCAGGCGGCCGCTTGCAGGCTTGTCTCATACAGCCAGTCGTAGTTTGCGGGATTGAAAATGGGTTGCAGCTCCGCCGAACTGAACTGGTCGATCATGGCGAAGGTGCCGTGCCTGCCATGGGGTACAAGGACATGCTGCACGTTGGGGTACATCCCGGCCACGGCAGCGGCTCGTGAGCGCTCGTCAGAAAAGCGGCCCATGGCTTCACCCGCCGCCACGGAAGGAACCGCCGTGAAGGCTGTCAGCGGTGCCCCTTGCATGGCTCTCGCGGCCAGCGCCGTGATGGCGGAGCTGTCCAGACCACCGCTCAGCAGGGTGCCACTGGCCGGCATGGCTGCGCTGCGTTCGCTGACTGCGGTCTCCAGCACAGCGGTGAGTCTCGCCGCGTACTCCCGCGTGTCGCGCAGGTGGAGCGGTTCAATCTGCTCAGGCTGCCAGCGCGCAACCTGGCGCAAGTTGCCTGCCTCATAGGCCATCACCGACCCGGGAGGCACCGCGTAGGCCTCCTGGAAGAAGGTATCGCCTGGGGCCGCAGGTCCCAGGGCAAGCCAGCGGGCTACATGCTGCTCGTTGATCTGCGGCGGGCTGTGCTGGAGAAGTTCACGCAGATCGCTCGCAAACTGGAGACCAGCACCACTCTTCCGGTAGTAGAGGGGATAGAAGCCGGAAAGATCGCGCGCAAGCAGTACGCGTGCGGCGGCACTATCCCACAGCACGCACGCAAACTCGCCGTGCAGATGCTCCGCAAACCGGTCATTCCAACGTCTGAACGCCCGGAGCGCTACGCCGGCATGATTGATGCAATCTCCGTAAGCAATGCCCAGCTCACGCGCCAGATCGGTCGTGTTCAGGATGGACCCGGTCAGCAGTGCGCCGCAGCCAGCCTCGTGGAACACGGCTCCAGAACCGTGAAGGCTGAAGTGACCGGACACCCAATGGAGACAGGCCAATGCTGCTGGACCGCCACCACTGGGACGTCCCGGGCCTTCGATCGTCGAACACACCTGTCCGGAGATCCAAGCTCCCTCACGCTGCTGCTGCATTACCGCCTCGTTCTAGAGCGGGTCAAAGCGCTTAGGAGAAGCTGTTCATTCCATCTGCGGATGGAGTTATGTTTCCGTTCTGCGCCTCTGAAAGCCGTTGGGTCTGCACCGAAGGCTTTTTCCATGGTTTACGTCCGGCTCTGCTTTCGTCCAAACAGGTCATCCCGTCGTTCTGCTGATTTTGAGTCAAAACATCCTCCACGGCTCAACTGTGTCCATTAAAGGCAAACTGAAGGAGCGTCCGGTGTTTCTCGCCTGGTAGGAACGTTCGAGATGTTCCGAATCGGGAAATCCGTGGCACCAATCGCAGATCCTGCTGCCTGCCTGCTCTCTTTCCAGATATCGGCTGCATCCGCGCTCCCACTTCAGGTTTGTGTCAGCAAACTCCAACTGCGGTCCCGCACGGATCTACCGGAGCGATCAGGCCATAACTTCTATCCGGGCATCCGCCCACAAGCCCGCCGCCGTTCGGAATCCGAGGCGATACACTACTAGCCGTGGCCTGGTTCAAGCGGGAAGACAATGAGATCGTGAGTGACGCGGAACGGACCGTGCGCACCGAAGGGCTGTGGGCCAAATGCCCGGACTGCAGCAAGGCCATCTTTCGCGCCGAACTGGAAGCCAACCTGCAGGTCTGCCCGCACTGCGGTTACCACTTCAAGATGGATGCCCGCACCCGCATTGCCAACCTGTTGGAGCCTGGCTACCATCTGGTCGATCTCGACCTCCGCTCGACCGACCCGCTGGATTTCTGCGATCTGAAGGCCTACAAACGCCGCCTGAGTGAGGCGCAGGCCAAGACCGGCCTCAACGACGCCATTGTCAACGCCACCGGCAAGCTTGGCATGCGCGACATTGTCATCTCCGCTATGGAATACAGTTTCATCGGCGGCTCCATGGGCGCGGTGGTGGGAGAGACCATCGCCCGCGCCGTGGACCTGGCGCACCGCACGCGGCATCCGCTGCTCATCATCTCGGCCAGCGGCGGAGCGCGCATGATGGAGGGCATCGCCAGCCTGATGCAGCTGGCAAAGGTTTCCGCCGCGCTTGGCCGCCTCTCTGACGCGAAGGTGCCCTACATCAGCCTGATGACTGACCCGACCACCGGCGGCGTCACGGCAAGCTTTGCGATGCTGGGCGACCTCAACATCGCCGAACCCGGTGCCCTGATCGGATTCGCCGGACCCCGGGTCATCGAACAAACCATCCGGCAAAAACTCCCTGAAGGATTTCAGCGCTCGGAGTTTCTTCTACAGCACGGCTTCCTGGATGCCATCACGCCACGCAAAGAGTTGAAGGGGTACCTGGGACGAGCGTTTGACTGGCTCTGCGGGTGAGGCACGCGTTCCTGCACTACAACTCAGCAGCAGTTGAACAGCTATGCATAAAGAGCTTCTGTAGTCAATCACGCTGAACGACCTTGCTATACTAGGCAGCACTTGAGGCGTCACCCATGCACGAATACCGGACCGGTCGTCCTGCTCTTCCTTGGGATACTAGCTGGCATCTGGCTCAATCGCCGCGACTTTGCAGACCTGAAGGCAGACACTACTCGTCAGATCGCTGATTTGAAAGCTGACATGAACCGGCGCTTCACCGAGCTAAATGAACGGTTCGACCAAGTCAACAGGTGGCTTGATGGCGTGGATGCTGAGTTGAAGCGCTTCATCAAGTTGGAAGGTCGCGTCGAGGAGATATCGCGCCGGTAGGCGTCGCGCCATCAGATCAGCGTGGTCACGGAGAGGGCCTTTGTTGCGTCAAGATGTCACAAATACCTACTCGGGACATCGAAATCCCGCATTTCTGCGAGGTGTTGCCGACCACTCGCCATCAAGGCTAGCTGACGGCCCTGTTATTCTAGACGAACTGGAGTCGCGCATGACCAATACGCAGTTCTATATCGGCATTGCGATTCCCAGCCTCCTGATCATCCTTGGCTGGATGCACCAGAATGTTCGGCTCACTGAGTTCAGAGGAGAGGTGGACCGTAGATTTGACGGCGTTGATAAGCGGTTGGATAAGATGGAGAACAAGCTCGAACGCATTGACGAAGATCTTCGCATGTTCCACGGTACGGACAAGGGACTCGAAGGGCGCATGAACGAGCTATCTGCTCGTATCAAGTAGCCCGTTTGATTCACTTCTCGCTACCTCGGAGGCGTCGCTCAACGGTGAGGGAACTGTCAGGCGAGAACTCAGCTACGTACGTCCTGGCCTACGGGGTCAAGCTGTTCGCGCTCGACTTCGATGAATTCCCTGCGGAGCGTTACCGGGCGGGTGTCGCGGCGCTCGTCGTCGCGGCGGGTGACACGAATCTCTTCGCGGAGAACAAGCTGCCGCGTTACGACCAACTGCTCTTCAACAACCGGGTAGACGGTGACGCCGTTTTCTTCGCGGATAGCGGGCGCGGCGTCCACGGGCTTGTTGATCTGCACGCGTTCGATGTCGTAGGTGCGAAAGGCCAGAGTTTCGTCTAGCGCGGTCTCGTACTCCTGTACCTTCTTGTGCAGCCGCAATTTGCCTGTTTCGACCACCCGTTTGCCGGTGATCAGACGCTCTTCCACAAGCGAGATGACATCGGTTTCCGGCGCATCGTCCACGCGACGGCGTCCGCCTTCGAACTGAGCCTCAGGCTCAACCCCAAGCAGAGATGCGGTGGGCAGGTAGACCACGCGGCCATCGGCAAGCCGGATTTCAGTGGTGACTACTGTCGCATCCAGCGTGCCCGCTGTAACAAGAACATTCTGCGTTGTAGAGGGGGAAGACATCAAGGCTCCAAACTTTGGTGAAGCGCAGAGGCGCGGGCGGACCAAGGAGGCCAGCCCGCGCCGCTGGTTAGAATTTGGTGCCAGTACCAGATGGAGAGAAGCTGCCCGACGTCTTTTCGGTGCCCGGGATCTCTTCTACGTCTACTTCGGTGTGGCGAACGCTGTCGCGAACTGTCTCTGTGCGCTCTGAGCTGTCCTTACCAACCAGAACCTCTTCGACAACGCGCGATGCCTTGCCTACAACAGCCTCTTCACCGGTGGCGCGCAATTCGATGCTGCGGTCGCCTGGTGCAAAGTCTGCAGCGGTTGCTGCACGGTCCACGGGACGGCGCTCGACCAGGACGCGCTCTTCGCGGAGGTTCACGTCGGCGCTTACCGGCTCCTCGACAACGTGGGAGTACACGCGCACACCGCCACGATCCACCTCACGCTTGCCAACAACCAGGCTCTCTTCCACGATCGGAATGGAGGTCTCGCCAGTCGTGGTGCCAAGTGCCGTCTGATCGTAACCTGCCTTGTATCCCGCGCCGCCTGCCGCTAGACCGCTAACTGTTCCCGGGACGCCCGCAGAGATATCGTCGTAGCCACGATCGGTGTCGCCGGAGCCGTGTATGTCGCGTGCACCGTTCGTACGCATCAGAACGGCAACGCCTTGGGCTTCCTGATCATCGGTCTTGACCGTGAGCAGAGCACCGCCGGAGCTGACACCCTTCGTGTAGTAATTCGCGTCATCATCGCCGCCCGTCAGCGACTTAAAGAAGTGACTCACCTTCTCGCCGATGCCAGCGCCTGCGGTACCCGTGCCTGCGTAGTCGCCACCGTCCTGCGCCACGATCTTTGCATCGCTGGCGCTTACATTGCCGGCGGAAACGATCAGCTGCTTGACGCGCTCTGCTTCAGAGGTGCTGCTGAAAAGCCCTACTACTGTCTTTGCCATGAGGAAACTCCTTCGGTTCGGTTGAATGAATCAGTGTTATTGCTGCGAGAACAGCTCGACGCGGCGGTTATCTGCCTTGCCCGCTGCTGTTGCATTCGTGTCGGCCGGGGCTTCCTTGCCAAATCCCTCGCCCGTCAAGCGGCTACCTTCAATGCCCTTGCTTTTCAGGTACTCTCCAACCGCATTTGCCCGCTGCTGAGAGAGTGTGAGATTGTGCGTGTCAGTCCCGGTGCTGTCCGTGAAGCCTTCCACGCGCATGTGCACGTTGGGGTTAGCCTTCATCGCCTCTGCCGCGCGGTCCAATGTAGCCTGGTCCTCGGGGGTCAGTGTCGCCTTGTCCGTCTCAAAGTGTACGGTTCCTAACGTTGGCAAAGCCCCTGCAACGGGTGCCGCCTGCGCCGGTGCCGCAGTCTGCGCTGGTGCCTGATCAGGATGATGCCGTAGAAGCAGGAGCGCTAACAGCCCCAGCAGCAGAAGCAGTGGAAGGAGCCAAGCCCATATGGGGAGCCCCTTTTTATTCGTTTCTTCGTAGACCTTTACGCGGTCAGCCATGAGAACTCCTTTGGAGATAAGTCGTGTAGTGGGGCAGATGCGCCCTGGTTAGAACGTGCGGCCAGAGGCACGGTCGGTGGTGCCGCCGGTTGCGGGCAGCTCCTCAACCACGACTTCGGTGTGGCGAACCGTGTCACGAATGGTCTCGGTCCGCTCGACCGCTTCCTTGCCGACGAGGACTTCCTCGACGACACGGGCGTCCTTCATCACGACGGCTTCTTCCGCAGTCTCAGTCAACTCAACGGTCCGCGGCTGGAAGGCAAGATCCGCATTGGTCACCGGACGATCCACTGCAACGCGATCCACGGTGACATGCTCTTCGCGCAACTGCACGGCTTCTTCTACGGGAACCTCGACGACGCGGCGATACAACCGCACGCCACCCTGGTCAACGGTGCGCTTGCCAACCACAAGGTCTTCAGCAATCACGGGGATCGTGTCCGCACCCGTTTCGGCTACGGGAGCAGCAGCGAGGGGGGCAGCAGCCAATAGGCCTTCGTTGCGGTTACTCTCCACATCGTCGATCTTTTTGGCCTGGTGCTTGGCAAAGATCGATTCCACCGTGCCGACGTGATTTGGTGTGGGTGATACCGACACCACCACGCCACCCTCACGGATGCCGCTCTTCAGGTGATCGTAGTCGCGGTCGGGCATCCCCAGAGACGCGAGTTCTGACTTATCCAATGCATCGACGGTGGCGCCTTCGCCGCCGATCATAGAAACGCTGCCCTGAGGAATACCGGCTTGATAAAGATCGTCCACTGCAGCCTGCGCCTGGCTGGTGTGGTGAAACAGGCACACGAGTGTTGTCGTGTCTGGCATTGACATACCTTTCCTACACTGAACTGATGAAGATGAAGCCCCGCATACAGCGTTATGGGAACTTCACAAACGGGAAGGGAGAGTTGCCTTCGGATCAATACCTGCAGCCCCTGCACCCGGGACTATAGAGGGGTCACGAACGACTACCGGTTGCCCCCGACTGTATCTGGCGTAAATTGGCGTAAGTTGCATTGTGAGCACGCCTAGCCGAATCGGATCGCTGGAGTGTTAGAGCTCACACGGAGTTCACATCGGGTAACTCAAACCGGTGAAACGCAGGCCTGCGGCAACCACTTGGATGATGGAGAAGTTACCTGATCGTGCAGAGCCGGGTGCCCCCACCTTCACCGCGCAGCGGTTAAAGGCAGGATCCTTCCACCGGTCGGGGTGCTGGAGTGTTACACCTCATAGGGAGTTCGCATGGGTAACCTAAACCGGTAAACGCAGGCCTGCGGCAGCACCTGGAATGATGGCGAAGTTACCTCATCGTGCAGAGGCATTGCAGTCTTTGCCGGCGAATGACGCTTCAGCAACGCGGCGACAAAGAGCGCACTCACGAGACCGGCGTCCGGCTGCCTTGCACACTGTCGAGGTTTACTTAAAACACATACCCTGCAGAGAGTGTGACGGTCTGCAGGCCGGCGCGGATACGGCTGTTGCTGTACTCGCCTGCCTGCAGCAGGCTTGTGCCCACGGCCGCCGTATGCGAGGGCACAAAGCCGTACGCGCCGTCGATGACTGCCCGCCCTTTATGCCAGCCCGCACCCGCCGTGATCTCGTCCTTGAAGATGGCCGCGGTCAGCGGCATCACGGTGCTGTTGGGCACGCTGTCATTGGTGTGCGCAAACGCGGCGCGCGCTGTCACCGTCTCTGACAGGGTGCGCTCCACGCCCAATCGCACGGGAAACTGGTTCTTCCAGAACAGCGGCACGCTGTCGTTCAGGGACGAGCTTCCCAGCAGGCCATTCACGTCCGCATTGTTGCCGTTTGTCAGCGCCACGTTCAGGGTGCGAAATGCCGACTTCCACGCGATCCACTCACCCTCTGCGGCAAGCGACCACCGGTTGCCCACCCGCTCATGCAGCGTCAGCAGCATGGATTGCGGAACCGTGTTGTGCACTGCCGCGTTGTAGGCAAAGTCGGGACGCGCGGCCAGACCGGCCGCAGCCAGCTGTGCGCCCAGGTTGCCGGTTGCGGTGCCGTGGCTTTGGATCTCCGACTTCGACTTCCACGCCACGCCCACGCTCAGGCGCGATGTCGCCTCCACCACCATCCCCGCACCGCCATTGACGCCCACGCCGCTCGTGTGGAGGTCCAGAAGCGTCTTCAAGCCTTTCACCACCGGCTGCGTTTGGAAGACGTATACCCCATGCAGCAGATTGCGGTTGTAGTCTGCTCCGGCGGTCAGACCCAGCGACACACGCCGGTTCACACTGATGGCGAGCGCGGCGGTGGATCGCTCCACCAGAATCTCAGACCGGTTACGCTGCACACCGTAGCTTGCCCCCGCCGTTCCCCGCGCGTCCATGTAGGTCCAGTCGGACTTCGCCGTGACCAGCGGTGTTTCCGCCACGCCCAGAAAGATACGGCGGCCACGCAGCGGGGTCGCGAAGGCACCAAAGGCTCCCGCTGAAGGTGTCGCGCTCATGGGTGTGTTTGTGTTTGCAACATTGCTGAAGCTGCCGCGCGAGAAGGCTGCCAGGCCGCCAACGCCGGCCACCGGGTGCTGCAGATACGTCAGACCCGCGGGATTGCCCGCCATTGCACCAAGCACATCGTCTGACGATGGCAACGCGATGCCTCCCAGGCCAGCGGACCGCGCGCCGGCGGCGTTCCAGTACACACTTTGCGCACGCGCATCTACGATAGCGAAACACGGCAGAAGAACGAGCGCCGCCACTGGCAAATAGTTAACAAGCTTCATCATTCGGTCATCCTGTTACGCAAATTGGGGTGCAAGCGCCGGCAGCATCGCAGGCTCTGGCGCGGTGAGTGGTAAAGGCGCGATTTCCGCAGGCAGCATCAAGTCTGCCTCCCGGGCCGTCATCAGTGCGTGCAGGCAGTCAGCGTCCAACGCGTGCGGCGCGTCCTTCGCCATGATTTCGAAGACTTTCTCGCGCGGCATGGGTCCCCGGTAAGGCCGGGCGGCGGCCAGCGCATCGTAGATATCGGCAACCGCCAGCACGCGCGCATGGGTGTCCATCTCCCGGGCACCCCAGTTGCGAAAGTAGCCGGAGCCATCCAGCTTTTCGTGGTGCGCGGCGGCGGTTTCGCAGATGCCCGCAAAGCAGGGAACGCGCTTCAGTATCTCCAGCGTGTAGAACGGATGCTTGCGCACCACGGCCCACTCCGCGGCGTCCAGCTTGGCGGGCTTTTCCAGGATCGTATTAGGCACGGACAGCTTGCCGATGTCGTGCAGCAGCGCCGCCCGGCGAAGATCAACGATCTCGGTCTCCGGCAGGCCCATCTGCCGCCCCACCGCCACCGCTGCCTGCGCCACCCCGCGCGAATGCATGAACGTAAACGGAGACTTGGCATCGATCACCTCCGCAAACGCGTAACAGATGCTGTCCAGGCCGTCTTCTCCGAGGTGTAACTCCATCTCTTCGGGTTCCATCCCGGCCACGTCGGCCAACAGAGTCTCGCTGCGGAGTCCGTCGAACAGCGATCCATCCCGGGCGGGACCACGCGCGGCACGCACCAGTGCCGGATCGAACCAGCGGCCGCTCCGCCGCTCCATCACCGCCGACGCCGCTCTTGCGCCGCCCACTGTCCAGAAAACCGCCAGCGTCTGAGCCAGGTTCATGATGCGCGAGAGCAGCGAAATCTCCTCGCCCGCGGCCCCCATGGGGTACCCGCCACCGTTCCAGTGCTCGTCCAGGCCCGCGATGCCCTCAGCCACGGTCATGGAAAAGCCGATGCGCCGCGCAATGGACGCACCACGCTCACACCGGATGCTCACCAGGCGGCGCGAGTCGGCCTGTTGGGTGGCCGCCACCCGGAGCAAGGTGCGCACCCGCTCGATTAACGGCTTGCCCGTGGCCACGTGGTCGATCGCGTACCGCAGGCTGTCCCATCCCTTCCGGGTCCAGTCCTTGTCCTTCAAATCTCCCTTGGCCTTGATCTCGTCCGTCTGCAGGATGTGGAAGAGCTTTGACGCATTGCTGCTGCATCCCGCATCCTTCAGCAGAAGCGCGTAGTACAGACCGGCCCGTTGTGCGACGGGCATGCCGATGGCCTGTGCCAGCCGCATGCCAATCATGCAGGTCTGCAGAGCGTGACCCACCGGCTGGCCCTCCGTCAGGTCCAGCGCATACGACAGCGCGGAGATCACCTCCGACGCGCGCACCGGCCCACCCTGCGTGCGTTCAACCCGCTCCGTTTGAACCCCTGCCGGCATTCCCCCGCTCTCCACTGAAGCAGGCTCCGCCCTGCCTCAAGGAAGTTATCGGTAGAGTTTCCAGTTCAATGAACGCTCACGCTGCGGCAACCGGTTGCATCTCGGCACAAACGCGCGGATCGTAAAACAAGCACGACATTTTGTTCGCCGTACTTCATGAGAGACCTCGCACGAACCGGTAGGTCTACGATTAACCCCGGCGCGCTCGTCAGCCCAGGCAAGATTGGGTATGTAAACGGGTTCGATGCCTTCATGCAAGACACGAGGCAACACAAAGGGCCGTACCCGAAGGTTGCGGCCCCTTTGTGTTGCTTACTGATCGTGTTAGTTAGTCCAGGCTGGCGATGGAGAGCGGAACGGCATCGCCGCTCTTGCGCATGATCTCGGCCAGGCCGTGGAGGCGCTTGGCGTCCGCCGGTGTCTTGGCTGACGCTGCTGCGCTATCCAGCTCCGGTGCCATCGACTTCAGCTTGCCTGCTTCTTTCTTGCTGCTGCCAGCCTTGTCAATCCCGGCGCGAAGTTCGGCAATCTTGCCGGCAGGCAGGCTGTTGCCGCGCTCCAGCTGGTCCAGGTACGCCTTTGCCGTAATGAACGTCGCGGGCCACACCACCTTTGGCTGATCCTGCACATTGAGGTAATCGAAGTGCACCTGGTTGGCTGCGTCGATCTCGTTCTGCGTCATGTACTTGGTTGGCGTCAGCTTGAAGACGTCCAGGCCGCGCGCAATCTCCGACCCATAGATCGCGCCGTTGTACCAGTAGGTGGACCACTGGCCGCCCATGGCGTGCTTGTTGCCGTTCACCGGACCGCGGTCAAAGTAGCCAATCTCAAACGGATGTGACGCGTCGGTGTAATCCATGACGGAGACGCCGCCCTGGTACCACGACTGCACCTCAATATTGCGCCCCGGCACGGGGATCATGGACCCGTTGTGCGCAACGCAGTTCTCGAAGTCCGTCTGCGGCGCGGGCATCTTGTAGTAGCTTTGCAGCACCAGCTTGCGGTTCTCGAGCTTAAAGATCGCATCCGCGCCCCAGTTCATAGGGTCGCTGGCACGGCAGCGCGGCTGTCCACCGCCGCCCCACTCGTCGGTGAAGAGCACGGTCTTGCCGTCATTGGAGAAGTTCGCCGAGTGCCAGAAGGCATAGTTAGGGTCGCTTACGGCGTCGAGCCGCTTGGGATTCACTGGATCAAAGATATCCAGCAGGATGCCGTTGCCGGAGCACGCACCCGCTGCCAGTCCGATTGCCGAATACATCGTGATGTCGTGGCAGCCGCGCGTGGCAGAGGTGGTCTGCGTGCCCTCGCCGTGATTGCCGCCCTTCCACAGGCCGTTCACGTCGCCGCTGGTGGGGTCGGTAAAGATGCGCGGCGTGCTGACAATCTTGGCCAGCTCAGGATGCGCCAGCGGCACCTTAATGACGGCGATTGTGAACAGCGAGGTGTTGGGGTCCTGATCCGGCGCAAGATCGGAGCAGCCTGGCAGTTCCTTTGAATCGCGCGCACCTGCGGAGCCGGAGATGTAGACGTAGATGTTGTCCTTATCCTTCGGATCGACCAGCAGGGTGTGGGTGTGCGATCCGCGGCAGGTCTGCACATCCGTGATCTGGCGAGGATGGGTCACATCGCTGATGTCGAAGATGCGGATGCCGCGCACGCGGTCCTTCTCCGCCGGCTCAGGCGGGCGGCGCTGGCGTCCGGCGGGAGGCGCGCCCGCCGCCGGTGCGGTGGTCGAAGCTCCCGGGCCAACTGGTGTGGGCGAAGCGGGACCGGCTGGAACGGAGTTCGCCACATTGGCGGAGGCAAAGCCCTGCGTGCCGCAATCGATGCGTCCGTTCGCAGCTTCGACGGACATGAACAGCAGGTGGCCGTAAACCGACACATCACCCTGGCCGCCGGGACACACCATGCTGGTCACCAGCTTTGCCTGCGCGGGATTGCTGATGTCGTAGGTATTCACGCCATAGTAGTTGCCCACAAACACGTAGCGGCCGCTGAACGCCAGGTCGGAGTTCGTCGTGCCATACGGTGCCTGGATATAGCCCGCCGGCATCACCGGCCGCTGTCCCGGAGTAAAGGCAGGCGTGGGCTGCGCCTCCCATGCGGGAATCTTGTCGGGCTCCGGCGCAAATCCGGCCGGCTTGGGCACCGCATCCAGCTTCTGCAGGCCCATGGCGGCCTCGCCCGCATCGTATAAACCGGCCTTCAAGCCTACTCGCGGATCGCTCGCATCGGCGCGCGGGTTGACATATACCGTCGACGTTGGCGTCGCGGCCTTTGTGTCGTGGTCGTGCGTGTCCTGTGCCAGCATCGGCGAGCAGGTGACGGCGGCGGTGGCAAGCAAACAGGAGATGCGGCGTGCGGTCATGGGTGTTCCTTTCGGAGTATGCCGTTCATAATGTTGATCTCCGCAAGCTGCGTATTGTCCACGTCGCTGGCAAAGTCGAAAAGTTGCGGGTCCTGCCCGGCGCCAGGATTGGCAAACAGCTGCTTCACCATCAGCAGCGCGCCGCTGTGATGCTGCATCATGCCGGTCAAAAATAGATGATCGAACGCGGGTCCAGTGGAAGCGCGCAGCGTCTGCATCTGGCGCGGCGTCAACATGCCGGGCATCATCGCCACATCCATGGGATCAGCCTTGCCGGGCGCTGCACCGTGGTCCATCCCGGACATGTCATGGTCCATGCCAGCCATGTCATGATCCATCCCGGCCATCGCATCATGGCCTGAGCCATGCGCATGACCGGCCATCCCCGGCATGGAGTCCATCGTCTCCACGGCGATGCCGCGATCGGTCAGCCACTGCTTCATCCAGCGGATTTCATCACCCTGCGAGACATCAATCTTGCGCGCCATGTCCAGCACCTCCGGGTCCTTTGCCCGTGTCTTCGCCAGCTCCGTCATCTCAATGGCCTGGCCGTGGTGCATAATCATGTCCTGCATAAAGCGGATATCCGCCTCTGAAGGCGGTTTCGCGGGCGGCGCGGCGGTGACCTCTGTCAGCGTCTTGCTGGGCTGGCCAGGCGCTCCGGGCTGCACAATGACCGGCGCACTTTGCTGACACAGGGCAGCGGCACCGCCCAGACACAACGCAAGCACAACCAGTGAGGACTTCAACACCATTCCCAACCCCAAACCATGAGTCACGAGAGACGCCCATGCTCACACCGGCGCATAAAAACGCGGCACAGGAACCGCTCCCCGTAAAGAGCCGCTCCAGCAAACATGTATAAATCGTGAACACCAACTGAATATCACAAATCAGGGCGATTAGATACTGCATTTCGCGCCGGATGCCGCCGGGTCAAGCGAACTTGAACGCTGCTGCTGAAGTGTCCGCCGGCTCCGCAGGCACTGCCATGTGAGTGGCGGCCGGTGCGCTATGCTGGAGCCAATGCGGTCTGTTGCATTCCCCGCCAACAACGGCAAGGCTGCCGCGGCAAATATTTCCGTGCTTGGATTTGGCTGCTCTGCCGTGATGGGCCGTGTGGGACGGAGCGATTCGTTGCGCGCCATGGCGGCAGCGTGGGATGCGGGGATCAACTTCTTCGATACGGCGCGCTCCTACGGGTATGGCGAGAGCGAGCGCGTGGTGGGGCAGTTCCTCAAGGGCCGGCGCGGCGAGGCCATCCTCTGCACGAAGTTTGGGATTCAGCCGGCGGCCGGCTCCGGTTGGAAGCGGGGGCTGAAGCCCGTTGCACAGGCGGTCATTAAGGCCGTCCCAAGCCTTCGCGGCTATGCGCGGTCGCAGGCAGCCGCAGCCTTCGTGGCGACGCCCTTCAGCGTGGACCTGCTCCGCGGCTCGCTTGAAACCAGCCTGCGCGAACTCGGGACGGACTACGTGGACATCCTGCTTCTTCACGCAGCACCCATGGAGGCCCTGCGGCAAACCGATCTCTACGAAGCGCTCGAACGCCTGATCGCCGAAGGCAAGATACGCATGGCGGGTATCTCCGGAACGCACGATGTCATCGAACAGGCGTTTGAGCATGGACCGCCCGTTCTGACGACCGCGCAGTTCGCCATGGACCCGGAGAACTTTGCGTTTGCCGCTGTCACAGAGCGCACCGGCTCGCAACGCATGTTCCTGGTCGCCAACCATCCCTTTGGCGGACCAGATAAAGTGAAGCGGCTGGCCGCGCGCATAGAGGCTTTGAGGGATGACGAAACCCTGCCCGCAGGCTTGCGGGAGATGCTCTCGCCCAACGACCCGCAGGTGCTGCCAGAGGTGATCTTCGGCTGCATCCTGACCGGCACGGGCATCTCTGCCATTGTTCCTTCCATGATGCGTCCGGAAAATCTGCGCAGCAATGTTGCCGCGCTTCAGAATTGCCGCTTCACACCTGAACAACTCACACTGCTGCGCGAACGGCTTGCGCACTGACGTATTGACCCATCTTTGTTTTAGAGTTGTTTTACGGAAGGGCATGGCTTCAGCCATGCCGTAAACGCACTGCTACAACCGCGGCTTCAGCCGCTGTTGTACGCTTCTGAATGTGTTCGGCAGTTCAGCGCGATACAGCAGCCTGCACCTTTATTAAGTGATCCGCCAGGCGCATACTGAGCGCCATCAGCGTAAACGTCGGGTTGGAGCTGCCACCCGAGGGGTACACCGCGCAACTGGCCACATACAGGTTCGCAGTGCCATGCGCGCGAAGGTCGCGGTCCACCACACTTGCCGCCGGATCAGATCCCATGCGCAGCCCGCCCATCGCGTGATACGTGTCCGCCATCTCAGGATGCGTGCCATTCAGCAGGCCTTCGTTCCACTGAAGCGGCCCCAGCCCCGCATCCGTAAACGCCTGGTGCAGGATGCGGGCGAAGCGAACCGCCGTGTCCACCTCCTGCGGCCCCACACGCCAATGCACCACCGCTTTGCGGATGCCCAGGCTGTCCACCGCCTCTGAAAGAGAGACCCGCGAGTCAGCCGATGGTGGCTGCTCCATATCGATGTTCAGCCACACCTGTGCCCGCCGAGTAAGCGCGCGCCGCTTACGTACCTTCAGCGCCCACGCAAACCGGAGGACATCGCCCATGCCGCGCAGCAGTCCCGCCACAGCGCCTGGCGGAACCGGCCTTCGCCGTTGCACCGCCGTCAAGACGCTGCGCACGGCATCCAGTCCGGAGCCTTCCGGCTCCTGAATCACGAAGTGCGCCATCGTGTTGAGCAGATGTTCGCGAAGGCACAGTTCCGGCGTTGCCTCCAGCTTGGGTGTCAGCAGGACGCCATTCACAAAAAACGGCCCAAACCGCTGAAAGATTGCCTTACGCGCAGTCACCGGAATTACCGCCGCGTGAAACGCCACATGGTCATGAAAGTAGCGGCCCACTTGCCCGTTGACATCTGGCACCGCCGGTGACAGCAGAAGAAGACGGCAACTCTCCACCGTACCTGCGGCCACCACGAAGCACTTTGCCTTAAACCGAAAGGACGCTCCGTTGTAATTCAGCGCCAGTGCTGTTGCAATGGTGCCGCCGCCCTCGCCCTGCAACTCCGCGACGTTGGCATGGAAGAAGACGGTAATGCTAGGGTCCGCCAAGCACTCTTCACCGATTGTCTTTCCCAGATTGCGCCGCGCAAACGGTGCCCACTTGGAGTACCGCAGCCTCAGGTCGGTGCCCAGCGGGCTTGCCGCCTGTCCAAGTTCAGCCAGCAATTGATCCGTGAACGGCAGGTTGCCCGCGTGCATCAGCTCCTGCACGGCATGGTAATAAGGTGTGAGAGCCTCCTCGCCGATAGGCCATGCCGTTCCGCCACTGCTCGGCGGCGGCTGAAACACATCCGCGGTATACGGCAGCAACTGCCCGCCCCAGCGGATCGACGACCCGCCAAAGCTGCGGAAGCGTCCCTCCGTTGTTCCTGTGTGGGTTCCTTCACGCATCTCTGCCTGGAACAATGCCTGGCTGCGTTCTTCCAGATCGAAGCCGCCTGCCTCAAGCAGGTGCACGGTCGCACCAGAGGCGGCCAGTCTCTTGGCAAGGATCAGACCGGCAATCCCGGCTCCGATGATGCAGTAGTCACTTTGCCAGGACTCGCCCTCCTTCTGCTCGTCAAGATCGATGCGCATGGCGCAGAGTGTAGCAGAGCAATCCTGCGCACACGCGTTGCAGTCAGGGCGTGCGCGTCGCGTGTTGTGGTGGTACGCACAATTCCATGCAGGGCAGGTACACTGTGCATGGCGTTGTGGGCGTCTGGGCAGGGCAAGTACGAAGATGAGTTCGCGTTTCACCTGGACAAGCGCCTTTGGCAAGGGCAGCGGATGGCTGCTGCAGAAGATCGTGAACGGCCTTGCGCTGTCGCGAATTTCGCCCAACACGCTCACCTTCATCGGCCTCATCATCAACATCGCGGCTGCCATCTTCTTCGGCTACGCGCGCAATGCCAACGCGCATCGCATGTTCCTGTACGCCGGCCTCATTCTCATTGGCGCGGGTCTCTTTGACATGGTGGATGGCCGAGTCGCCCGTGCCACCAACCAGGTTTCGGTCTTTGGAGCGTTCTTTGATTCCGTCATTGACCGCTACTCCGATGTGGCGATTTTCTTCGGCTTGCTGGTCTACTACGCGCGCGGCAACCGCTTCGTGTATGTGGTGCTGGTCGCCTTCGCCATGACGGCGTCGCTGATGGTCAGCTACACCCGCGCCCGCGCCGAAGCGCTCATCGGCTCCTGCAAGGTCGGCTTCATGGAGCGCCCGGAACGCATCGTCCTCGTGATCCTGGGAGCGCTGTTTGACCGGTGGGGCGTGATGGCCCCCGCGCTCTGGGTACTCGCCTTCCTCTCGACCGTAACGGTAATTCACCGCATCCGCTACACCTACGTCCAAACGGAACGGCAAAAGCTCTAGCTTCCCTGCACACAATTTGCTTGACATAGCATGTGTCACTATATTTAGTGACAGATGTCTCGCATCGAGAAGCTGCGGCAACGCCTTCTGTCCAGGCCCGCAGACTTCACTTGGCAGGAACTCGTGACAGTAATGACAAGCTACGGCTACCGGCTAAGTTCAGGGACAGGGTCCAGACGCAGCTTTCAGCAGGAAGGGCATGATGCTTTCTACCTGCATGAACCGCATCCCGGAAGCATTCTCAAGCGCTATCAGGTGTCTTTGACCATCGTGCACCTGCAAAAGGAGGGACACCTATGAGTGAGTGGTTGCATTACAAGGATTATTATGGCTCGGTCCTCTTCAGCGCGGAAGACGATCTGCTCTACGGTAAGCTTCTCGGCATCCGCGACACCGTCTCGTATGACGGCAAAGATGTAAAGACGCTGCGGCGCAACTTTCGCGACGCGGTGGACGGCTACGTGGCCTTTTGCAAAGAGCAGGGCAGAGAACCGAATATTCCCTTCAAGGGAACCTTTAACGTGCGCGTCACACCGGACCTGCACAGCCGCATTGCCACCTTCGCCGACCGCAACAAGAAGAAGCTCAACACGGTAGTCAACGAAGCCCTGGAGGCCTATCTGGCAAAGGCCAGCTAACTCGGATCGAGACAATACCAGGATAGTTAAAACCCCGCGTGGAACGTGCCTGCCTTGCGTTCGTCCTGCTCGACATGTTGCCCGTGGAAGAGTTGTGCCGCCACCCGCGCCCACTCCGGGTCACCCGTGATCATGGCCCAGTAGAAACATGCACGATAGGCCGACCCGTAACTCATCATCTTCAGATTGCCTTGCGGGCCTCGTTCCTGTCCATTGCCGGTGCGTGTGTTGCCGGCCTGATTGACCACACCGTCGGGTCCGATGCGCGCCTTCAGCCAATCGAGCCCGTGCGCAATCACCGGGTTCAGGGCGGCGCGTGTCTCATCATTGGCTACCAGCGTGTAGTAGTTCAGGGCGAACAGCAGACCGACGGCGTGATAACTTGTGTCCGTTCCACCCTTCTCTGGGTTGGCACCATCGGCTAACTGGTGTGCAATGCCGTTGCGAATGTACTGGCGGGAGAGCTTGACCAGAGCGTCGTCGTGGGTCAAGACGCCTGTCTCACCCAGGGCGTCCGCATCCAGGTAAAACCTGTGCGTATACGGAGCATCGTGCTGCTGCCCGGCAACGGAGTTCCTGGGATCCGCCATCCACTCTGCCGCGCGGTGCAGCCTGGGCAGCATCCCCTCAATCCATGCCTGGTTTTGCGCTGCCATAGGACTCGCCTCGATCAGCAGCGCGGAGTGCGCCACCGCCTCAACAAAAAACGACGCCGAGTGGAAGCGGTCGGGGCAGGAGAAACCTCCATCGGGGTTCTCCATCCTGAATCCCCAGTCGAAGATCTTCAGGCCATGGTCGATCAGGTCCTGCCTGTGCGTGATGAGACCCGCGATCACTGAATCCGAGCCGTAACGCTGTTCCTCGATCAGCCAGATGCCCTGGTGTGTGTTGTCCCAGCCCTGATTCAACGGGCCATGCGCGCCATCGGGGTTCATCTGCTCCAGCGTGCTCTCCGGCTTGCGGTATGCCGTCTGCGCCAGAAACGGGCTGGTCTCAAACGCGAGATCACCGCGTGGCCCAGGACGCCAGGTGGGCAGCGTGGTGTCAGGCGTGGCGGTACTTTGAGCCGTAACGGTCAGGGTAAGCAAGACGAGAGAAAGTACAAGCGAGCGGCACATGTCACACCTATACCCTTCCATCACCCAGAAGTTTCGCGTGTCCCGCGCTACCGTGTCCGTTCCTGTTCCGTCCCTGGTTGTTCGCTTCAGGGTGCCATTGGACTCTAAGGATTATTCAGGGTGCGCCGCTGTGTTCGAGGCCTTCGCCTCAGCGGTGAATTAGATTCACCGGCGTTGTCAACATCTGTTCATAAACAGCGGGTACCCTTACATAATGCAGAGTTTCATGTTGCGCTCTTTCAGGTGGTTCCGTGCCGCCCTGTTCGTCATCCTGTTCTTCGCGGCGGGTGCCGCGCCGGCGCAGTACGAAAACGGCAGTATCGTGGGCACGGTGCACGATGCGTCTGGTGCCGCCGTCCCGAATGCGCAGGTGACGGTGACGAACACCGCGACCGCGGCGCAAACGCAAGTGAAGAGCAACGGGCAGGGCGAGTACGACGTGCCGCAATTGCGTACCGGTCTGTACACAGTAAAGGTGTCCGCGGCCGGCTTTGCGGACGCGGTTGCGCGGAACGTAACGGTTTCTGTCGGCAATCGCCAGCGCATCGACCTTCAGGTGCAGGCCGGCGAGACGCAAACCGTCGAGGTCAGCGACGTAGCACTCCAGGTGGAAAGTGAGTCCAGTCAACGCGACCAGGTGCTGACCAACGTCCAGACTGAAGGTCTGCCCATCCTGAACCGGAACTACTCCGACCTGCTTGGACTTGTGACCGGTGTGCGCCAGGCACCCACCGCTGCCAGTACCACAAGCAACGGCAACAGCCTGATCCGGCAGGGTGCCTATAACGTCAACGGCCAGCGCTCAGTGTTTAACAACTTTCTGCTGGATGGCATGGACAACAACTCCTACGGCGAATCGAACCAGGGGTTTGACAACCAGATCATCGCAGTGCCGCCGGATTCGGTGTCGCAGTTGGGCGTGGTAACCAACAACGAAAGCGCGGAGTATGGCCGTTCGTCCGGCGCAACCATCAACGTAGCCACGCAGTCGGGCGGAAACACGTTCCACGCCACCCTGTACGACTTCTTTCGCAACACGGCGTTGAACGCTCCCGGCTTTTTCAAACCGCTGACCATCGGCACAAACGGGCCCGTCCCGTTCCGCAAGCCCGCCTTGAACCGCAACCAATTCGGCATGAATATTGGCGGCCCCATCTTCAGGGACCGCGTATTCTTCTTCCTGGACTACGAAGGCCTGCGCTCCAAGACAAGCCCCCTCTTTGTGCTGACGCTGCCGACGCAGAATGAGCTGAACGGCAACTTTGTGGAACCCGTACGCAACCCCCTTACAGGCGTGGTGTATCCAGCCAACACGCCGATCCCGTCAGGCGCGTTCAATCCGCTTTCGCTGCAGATTGTGAACGCGTTCAAAAATGTTTCCGGACTTCCGGTCAGCGGCGCGGCCGCAACCGGCATCAACACAGCCGACCGCTCTGTGCAGGTGCCCTTCACCGACAAGGGCGATAAGGGCGACCTCCGGCTTGACTTCGTGCAAAGTGCCAACACGCACTACTTCCTCCGGGTCAGCGAACGCAAGGAAACGGGCACCAACTTTCCAACGATTCCGTTGCCATTGGAAGGGCAGACTGCCGGTCCGCAGCGCATTCTTGACCAGCAGATTGCCTTGGGCATGACGCAGCTCTTTGGCTCCAACCGCATCCTTGATCTGCGCCTGGGCTTGTCGCGTACCAAGGCCGGCAAAACACCGTTGAGCGCGGGTACGGCACCGTTCAATATTCCGGGACTTCCCACGGCACCGTCGGTCGCGGGCGGCCTTCCAGCCATCGGCATCAGCGGCGGCTTTACCGCCTTTGGCCGGCAAACCACAAACCCGCAGTTCCAGAATCCCGCGCTGCTGGATCCAAAGGTGAACTTCACCTACGTTCGCGGCAATCACTCCCTCAAGTTCGGTTATGAGTACGAGAAGGTCTGGATGGGCGTGCTGGATAACAACCCGCTGTATGGCCAGTTTGCGTTTGGTTCCGGCTACAGCGCCTGCCCTTCCGGAACGGTTGTGCCTGCATCCGGCTCGCAGCCGGGCGGCACATGTTCAACGGCGGCGGGAACGCCAACCTATCTGAACGGAACGAAGGTTGCCGATTCATACTTCGCGGATTTCCTCTTCGGGCTCTCCAGCAGCTATGCACTGGCAAATTACTTTGAGGCGCACCTGCGCCAAACCCTGCAAAGCACCTACGCGCAGGATGACTGGCGCGTTACGCCCAACCTTACCCTCAACCTTGGCCTGCGCTGGGAGTACGGCTCGCCCTACTCCGAAAAGAACAATTACATATCGAACTTCGACCCGGTTAGCCAGACAGTCCTGACGCTTTCCCCGGGGGCGGTCGCGGGGAACGGTATCACGCCCGTCACCGGCGGCGGCGTGTATGGCTCCACGCTGGTGAATCCTGACCTGAATGACCTTGCACCGCGTATCGGCTTTGCCTACGCCCCCACGGCAAGCCTGTCATTGCGTGGCGGCTTTGGTACAAGCTACGTACACTACACGCGTGCGGGCTCGGGCGATATCCTGACCATCAACGCACCGCAGGCCCAGTTCGCTTCGGTAACGCAGATCACGCCGACAGCCGGGAATCACTGCCCATCGCCCCCGCCAGCGCAGATCATCGCGGTTAATACAACAACCGAAAGCTGCTATGTCACGGCAGACCAGGGCTTCCCGGCCGGTCTGGTGACGTCGTTTAATCCAGCGACCGACAACATTACCTGGATCCCGAAGAACACTCGCGACAGCTATGTGGAAAGCTACTTCCTCAGCCTGCAGAAGCAGGTGTTCAAGAACGCCCTCGTAGACATCGCGTACGTGGGCAATCACGGCCTCAAGCTGCAAGGCTTCCTCAACGGCAACCAGCGCAACATCAGTAGCACAGGTACTTACTCGCGTCCGTTTGGGAACTGGCCCTCGGATATTACCGAAGCTCTGAACCAGTTCAGTTCCAATTACAACTCGCTGCAAGCGCGCTATGAGCAGCGCGTCACAGGCGGCCTCACGCTGCTGAACAGCTTTACGTGGGAGCACTCGCTGGACAACGCGTCGGCATCACTTGAAGGCAATACGCCATCTCCCCAAAACGCCAACAACATCTCAGCAGACTACGCGCAGTCGGATTACAACCTGCCAATCATCAACGTCACCAGCTTTGTGTACGACCTGCCGTTTGGCCGCAGACGCCGGTTCGGCGGCAACATCCATCCACTGCTGGATGCCTTGGCGGGTGGCTGGCAGGTGAGCGGTATCAACACCACGCAGGCCGGTACGCCGTTCAATATCACGTACGCACCCAACTCGGCGCAGCTTGCGTCCACCCAGATCACCGCGAACTACCGCGGCGTAAACCTTTACCGGCCAAACCGCGTGCCAGGGCAGCCGCTTACGCTGGGCCGCAGCATCCGCCAGGCAAATACCGGCTACGTGCAGTACATCAACTACAACGCGATCTCACTGCCCGCAATCAACAACGCTGCAGGAGTGCTGCAATCGCCGTTCGGCAACCTGTCGCGCAACCCGGGCCGGACACCGGCATTCAATGAAACCGATCTCGACCTCAACAAGCGTTTCTCCACGCCGATTGAAAGCCTAAAGGTAGAGTTCCGGTCGGAGCTCTACAACCTGTTCAATCACACAAACCTCTACCTGCCGAACAGTCCGACGGGCACGCAGGGAGCCTCGCCCACGGCAAACGGCATCATCAGCTCTACCTTCCAGCCCCGGATCGTGCAGTTCGCCTTGAAGTTGATTTACTGAATAGTACGCCAGACGAGCATCGAGGCTCCCCTATATAACCTCACGAGGAACCAATACCACGCGGGTGCCCCACTTTCACCGCGCAGCGGTTAAGGTGGGGTTTCTTCACCAGGAGCAGCGCGGGTCAGCTTTACCGGCAGATCAAGATCGCCGCGCACCATCGTTCCGTCCAGCGCCGCAGCCTCAGCCCAGTCCGGAGCACCCTCACCAGACGCCCTGCGGAGATGAAGGTGGAGCGTGTTTCCATCTTCATCCTGCAGCACGGCCGTGGTGCCGAAGAAGCGCACCTCGGTAAAGCGAATCTCGCTTGCCTGAGTGTCGTACCGGTAGTGGCCACCATGCAGCGATTCGCCTCGTATCTCCAGTGAAACGGTGACGTGCTGCTCGCCCATGGTGCCCTTATACTGAACGTCCGCCGCATCCACTTTCTGCGCCAGCAGGGCACCGGTCACAAGCAGCAGCATCCCCTGCCGTAGTCCACGTGCGGCGATACGAATGCTCATTTAGGAGCCGGCCCGCGAACCACCTGCACCAGGTCGCCTACCCGCAGATTGCGCGCAAACGCATCCTTCACCTCATCCGCCGTTAAGCCCATGTACTTCTTCGCGGCGTTGTCCTGCTCGTTCAGGGGCAAGCCAAGCTGCGCCCGCGCCAGCAAGACACCGGCCACGCTGCTCTCGCTCGATTCGCTCAACTGCAAGGACCGCAGGACCAGCGACTTCGCCAACTGCAGCTCGCCCGGTGAGACCGGCGTCGTCCGCATGGCATCGAGATCCCGCTCCACGAGCGCACGCGCCTTCGACACCTTGTCCGGGTCGGAGCCGTAATCCACCACATACGTCGCCCGCGTCTTTGTCGCGCGCAGACTCACATCCACGGTGTAGACCAGCCCAGCCACCTGCCGCAGATCGTGATACAGCCGCGACGCATAAAACCCGCCACCCAGCACATTCGTTCCAAGCTGCATCGCGTAATAATCCGGGCTGAAGCGGTTAAGCGGAACCTCTTCCGCCAGCGTCACCGAATCCTGCACCTGCTGCGGATCGGCCACGTTGCGCGCGGACGCCTTGTTCGGCGGCACCGGCGGCAGATCGACCGCAGGCTTGGGTCCGCTCGCCTTCCATTCAGCAAACGCCTTTTCAATCTGCGCGCGCGCCTCCGCCGGTGTGATGTCGCCGACGATGACGATCGTCGTCAGATCAGGCCGCATCGACGCCGCCATGTAGCTCTTGACATCCTGAAGGTTAAGTTTGTTAATCGTCGCGGGCGTCTGGTCGCGCAGCGACGGATCGTCCTTCGGCAGCAGGCCCTCTTCCAACGCCCGGTGCGTCTTATATCCAGGACTCTTCATCTGTCCGGCGGTCAACTGCGCCGTCTGCTTTTGGACAACAGAAAATGCCTGGGCAGGCAGGGCCGGATGCAGTTCGTTATCGGCCAGCAACTGCACGCCGCGCGCAAAGTTCTCCTTCAGCAGCTTGAGCGAGAACGTCATGCCACCGTTCTCCGTCGCGCCGATGTCATCGAGTGCCTTTTGGAACGCGATGCGGTCCAGGCTCGTCGTTCCGTAACCGAAGAGCTGCTCCATCACATCAGCCACGCCCTCCTGCCCCTTCGGCGTGTCCAAATCTTCGTTGTGCTGCACGCTGCCGGTCAGCGTGATGGTGGGGCTGGTGCGGTCAGTCTTGACGATCAGCCGCAGCCCGTTCGGCAGCGTCTCATCGCTGGGCAGCGCCACCGGCGGAGGCAGGCGAAGCTCCGCCAACGGCTTGGCCGCCCATTCCGGCAGCGCGACTTCCTTCGTGGGAGCAGCGGTCAGCTTCTCGCCGCCGCCAAAGCCTTCCGCCGCGACGGCCTCTCCGCTTGGCACCGGCTTCAGCGTCGCCGTGATTGTGTTCACGTTCAAGAGGTACTGCTTGGCCACGCGGTCTACATCGGCCACCGTGACCTTCTCAATCGCGTCCACCTCTTCATCGGGTGAGGTGCGCCCGCGCGCCGCCAGCGCCTCAGACCACACGCTGGCCAGTCCCGGGATCGATGTCTTGCGGAACTGCGCCTCCGTCACCTCGCTGCGCTTCGAGGCTTCCACCAGATCGGCGGGTACACCGTTCTGCGCGTAATGGTTAAGAATGCTACGCATCTCCGCGACAGCCCCGGACGCATCCGCCTCCGACGGCACCGCCACCAGCCCAAAGCCAAGACTGGCCTTCTCGTTCTCCGCCGCCACGCCAAACTGCGTGCCCAGCGCCTTACCCGCCGGAACCATCGCATACAAGTCGCCACGCTGGCTGCTCAACACATCGGCCAGCACCTGCGCCGCGGCATAGTCCTTTGAGTCGGTGCCTGGGAGCCGGTATCCAATCACGGCAAGCGTGTACGGCAGATTGCTGGGGATGGTAAATGTATCGCTCTTGACCGGACCCAGGTTCACCGCGGGCCGCTGCGGCACCGCGCGCTTGGGGATGGACGCGAACATCTCCCGCACCCGGGTCATCGTCGCCGCCGGATCGACATCACCCACAATCACCAGGATGCAGTTCGACGGCGAGTACCACTCGTCGTAATACTTCCGCAACGTCGCGCCGGTTGTCTTCTCAAACGACTCCTTCGTGCCCAGCGCGTCATGCGCATACGGCGTGCCGGCAAACATGTCTTCCTGCAGGCGCGTAATCATCTTGTACGTCGGGCTGGAGAGGTCGCGCTGCACCTCCTGCGTGATCGCGCCGCGCTCCTGATCCCATTCCTTGTCGCTGTTGTCGATGCCCTGCATGCAGGCAGCCTGCGCCCGCAACGCCACATCCACATCGGTGGCCGGAACCGTCGCGTAAAACTGCGTGATGTTTTGCTGCGTATCCGCGTTGTTGTCGCCGCCCAGCCGCGCGTAGATGGCCGCCGTCTGGTCGGCCGTCATTCCCGTGCAGCCGCGGAAGGCCATATGCTCCAGAGCATGCGCCGTCCCCGGGAATCCGGCGGGCGTCTCGTCGCCTCCGGCCAGAACATTCATCTCCACCGTGACCACCGGAGCCAGCGTGTTGTGCACCAGCACCACCCGCAGCCCATTGGGCAGCGTCGCCCGCGTCACCTCAGCCGCAGCCGCGCGCTGCGCCACAGCCTGCGGCAACGGCACGCACGCACCCACCGCCAACACAATCCCCGCAGAACAAGACAGAACCCAACGCAGTCTCAAGCCATTCCCTCGCACACCTTTAGACTCTACCGCCTCTGCCCTCGTCACTGGTGCTGCTCATGCCAGGTCAAGTCATGCAGTCACATGCTTGTTCCTAAGCCGCCAGTTCCCCCGTCACGTTGAATCGTTGGCTAAAAACAACGGGCTCAATCTTGTAGTTCCGGAAGGCGTCCAGCACGCCAGATGAAACCGGCTGCTCGCCATCATTCAAGACCGCGTATGCCTTGGAGTCGGAAGGACGCACTTCGCGGGTGTCGCTCCACGCGTAGATGAACGCTTCGGCAAAGTCTCGCGTCGGTTTACTAATCGCTTGAACAATACGCTCCGGTTGTCTGCGAGGTGATTTTGGAATGACGAAATTAAACAAATGGTCAAAGCCGCTGGTGCCGGTGAATTTCACCTTAGGGGTGTAGCGCACTTCGCTTGTATCGAGCCAGGCAACCACGTCTTCAAAGAGAAGACTGTGCACGAAAGGGCTTGCCAGGTAAAACAGGTCGTTGACGGCAAGCATCGCCTGAATCAGATTGTGCTTTCGCCAGGGGAAATTTTCAGCGGACGCATGCACCTCGAGGGCTTCGGCGTTCATACGCACACCAAAACCATTGAGGGTCATGTTCAGGAGGTCCTTACGTTTCTCGCTGTTAAGATTGCAGCCCGATGCTTCGAGGTCCCGCACGGTATAGCTGTCGTCTGTTAGAACGTAGCGACCGTTCTCCGAACGGGCGTAAATCTTGTTCGCATCGTTATGCCGGTCAAGGTAGGGCGTTGTGATTTCCACCCACGAGCCGTCTAGTTCCCGCAGGCTGGTTTTGTCCTTGAGCCATGTTCGGTAGTCGATCAGAAGGCGTTCTATTTCCTGAACAGTCGTCATGCGAACAGGCCCCTGTGAACCATGGGCGGTTCCGTAACCCTGCAATGCTTCAAGAAGTTGTCGAGGGTTTGGAACAGATCCGATGTGCCTGGGATTGTATCAGGAGGTGCGGGGATTGCCCACTTATCGCCGAAATCCTCGCGGTAGATGTGCAAATGAGGGCAGGAAATCTCTTCGCCATCAGGATTTCTGTGTGGCGCGCCATCAATATCCAGCCGATACAAAATGACAGTCGCGCGCGCCCGGTTCTGGTACACGATTTTGGTTAACTTAATTTGAGAGCGGTTCACGTCAAGCAAGGAGTTTTCACGCCGGTCCACGGATGTCAGGGGGATAGCGATACGCTCACCGGGATTCGGAAACATCCATTCCTTGTGGTCAGCAGCCCGCTTTTCCATGGCCATCAGTGCGTCCGCTTCTTTCTGGATGAGGTTGATTTCGGCCATCGTTCCGCTCTGTTCGCATAACAACGATATCCTAGAAGTGTGCGAGCCCTCTTCGGCAAATCGCTTCCGGAACTCACTGAGTTGACCTCCAACCTCGGCCAGAAGCCGTACCGCGCCCGCCAGCTTTGGGACGCACTCTACCGGCAGCGCGTCACCACCCTCGACAGCATCACGACGTTCCCCGCCGAACTCCGTGCGAGGCTCGCCGCCGAACACACCCTCGGCCTGCCAGAGATCGTCCAGACCGCCACCTCCGTCGACGGCACCGAGCGCTACCTCATGCGCATGGCCGACGGCGAAACCGTGGAAACCGTCTGGATGCCAGACGGCGACCTCCCCGACGACGCCGAACCCGAACTTACCGAGCGTCATCCTGAGCGAAGCGCGGCAATTCGTCATCCTGAGCGCAGCGGAGCGGAGTCGAAGGACCTGCTTTCCTTTCGCGCCAGCACCAACCCGGGTGCCCCACCTTCACGCGAAGCGTTAAGGTGGGTTCACACTTCTCAGACAACATCAAGCGAGCGTGCCCCGTACATACAGCCTGCCCTGAGTTTGTCGAAGGGCAAAGCGGATGCGCGGGATAAGACTCGGGACGGCCGCAACCAGGGCGCGCTCGCCGAACAGGGCTACCGGCGCGCCACGATCTGCATCAGCAGCCAGGTCGGATGCGCGGTCAACTGCCAGTTCTGTCTCACCGCCAGGCTCGGCATCCGCCGCGATCTTACCGCAGGAGAGATCGCCGGCCAGGTTGCCGCCGTCCTCAACCGCCACCGCATCGCCATCGGCCGCGACCGCATCAACCTCGTCTTCATGGGCATGGGCGAGCCGTTCCTGAACTACGACAACCTCATGGCCTCCGTCCGCCTGCTCGCCGACGGCATTGGCATTCCCGCGTCGCGCATGACCGTCTCCACCTCCGGCATCGAACCCGCCATCCGCCGCTTTGCCGCCGAGCCGCTCCGCCCCAACCTCGCACTTTCCCTGAACGCTTCCAACGACACCGTTCGCGAAGCCATCATGCCCATCACCCGCAAGTGGAAAATCGCCGCGCTCCTTGACGCCGTTCGCACCGTCCCCATGACCAAGCGCGACTGGGTGACCTTCGAATACGTCCTCCTCGGCGGCGTCAACGACCAGCCCCACCACGCCCGCGAAGTCCTGGACCTCCTCCGCCCCCCAACGAAAACGGGTGCAAAGCCGGGTGCCCCATCTTCACGCGAAGCGTTAAGGTGGGATCGAAGCTCAACGGAAACCTCCCCGGGTGCCCCGTACATACGCGCAGCGGATGTGCGGGATCCAAGTGCGGGTGCCGGTGCGGGTGCCCCGTACATACGC
>CAXTXE010000015.1:9437-84712 GCA_964248165.1 uncultured Terriglobus sp. | reverse complement strand
GGGGTGCGGGCCCGGGCAAGAAGGTTGGCATCGTGGGCCTGGGTGGGCTCGGGCATATGGGCGTGAAGCTGGCCCATGCCATGGGCGCGACCGTCACTGCGTTCAGCCAAAGCATGAAGAAGTGCGAGGATGCTATGCGGCTGGGTGCGGACGAGTTCTACGCGATGAGCGATCCTGATTCGCTCAAGAACCTCGGCGGGACCTTTGACCTGATCATCAGCACGGTGGGCGTAGCAATGGACTTCGGCCCGCTGCTGGGCATGCTGAAAAAGGATGCGAGCCTGGTACTGGTGGGCGCGCCGGAGGATAACTCGCACTTCAATGCTTTTGGTGTCATCGTTGGCCGCAAGTCGATCGCCGGTTCCATGATCGGGTCGATTGCCGAGACGCAGGAGATGCTTGATTTCTGCGGCGAACACAACATCGTCAGCGACATTGAGATCACGCCCATCGACAAGGTGAACGAGGCGTACGAGCGCATGTTGAAGAGCGACGTGCGCTACCGCTTTGTTATCGATCTGGCGACGCTGCCTGCCGTGCAGTAGCGCCTCTCAGCGGCAGTAGCGCTTCTCCGTTATCATCTCGCGGCGCATCGGGGATCTGCATCTCGGCTTTCATATACAGCCTTAGAGATGCAGATCCCTTCACTTCGTTACGGGATAACAACTATCCGGGTTTCATGACGCCAGGATGCGGCGTTCGTACGCCAGCTCCCTTGCGGTTTCCGCCACCACATCGCGTCCGTCAGCCCCCACATACTCCAGTTCGTAGAAGACCGGTATCTTCCATCCTTTATCACGCACCAGCAGAAGGATGTCACGCGAAGGTGCTACACCTTGACCAAACGGGACGCTGGCACCGTCGTTCAGCAGCCGGTCATGCAGGTGCAGGTTAGTTATCTTGTCGTGATTCTCTTTTATGTATGCCACAGCGTCGTACCCAGCGGAGGAGAAATGCGCCACGTCCAGGTTGATGCGGTAAAGGGGACTCATCGCCAGAACAGCGGCAAAGCTGTCAGGATTTGAGACCTCGTCGGGGTTCTTGCTGGCGTGACCGTGGAAGGCGACGCGCATGTTGTGCTTCGCCGCGAATGGAACAACGCGGCGCGCCACGGATTGTTTGCTGGATGCAGTAATCAGGTCCACGCCCAACAACTTTGCATGAACGAAGCCTGCGTTCAGTTCATCGTCAGTCATCGTTGGTTCGAAGCTGTAGTTGTAGGCGAAGACGCGGATGCCTGCGTTCTTGAATTTTGCGCGGATCGCCTCCATTTGCCCAGCGGGCGGGTTCAGCCGCCATGCCCGGCGGGCCTCGCGCTGCTGCTTCACTTCGTCTGGGGTGAGTGTTGGCGGAGGTGTGCTGCCTGTCACGTAACGGCCCCAGTAGCCATAAGGCAGCGGAAACGGTTCGATTTGCGGTGCCCACAGTTCGCACAGGTCAACGTTCAGTGTGCGCATATCCGCAATCATGCTGTCTACGGCTGCGAGACCGCCGGCGCGCACGTTGTGGAAGGTATACGTCTGCAAGCCAAGCTGCACGCCACGGACCTCCATGGCGCGTGCGGCAAGCGCCGGGAAGGCCACGGCTGCGGAGAGACCGGCGGTGAAGTGGCGGCGAGTGCAGAGCATATGTCCTCCAGGTTCAGTGACCGGAACATCATTGCATGAACATTGTTCTCCGCGACAGGACACATCGAGACACGGGCTCGGCTACACCTCAGCAGATGGCAGCTTCAGCACGCGCTCTGCGTTGCCATGGACGAGCTTGGCGCGGCGGTCGTTGCTGATCGGGTTCAGGCTATCAAGGAACGCGCGTCCCTTGGCGTTGGGGCTGAACGGGTAATCGACAGAGAACATCATGCGATCGATGCCCACGACCTCTTCCGCGCATTCAAACGGAGGCCGGGTAAAGTAGCCGCTGGTGGTGATGTGAAAGTGCTGCAGAAACGTGTCGCTGACGGAACGCTGAAGCTTGGCGGCACCGCTCAGAGCGGCGCTGCTGCGGGCCAGAGCGTACGGCAGGCCTTCACCCATGTGGCCGATGATGACCTGCAAGCCCGGCATCCGGTCGAAGAGGCCGCTGACGATCAGACGCAGGCTGTGCAACGCCGTTTCCGCGTGCCATCCCCAGCCAGCAATGGAGAGCATAAAGCCCGTTTCGGCGGGCAGGCCGGAGTAATACGCCTCCTTCACGGCCTGCGGCGGCGATGCGGGATGCAGGTAGATGGGGCAGCCCAGTTCCTGAGCGGCCTCCCACACGGGAGTAAACCGCGGGTCGTCGAGGAATGCGCCGTCTACCGTGCCGTTGAGCATGGCACCGGCAAAACCCAGATCTTTGACACACCGTTGCAGTTCCTGCGCTGCCGCTTCCGGCTCTAACAGAGGCAACGTTGCGAAAGCAGCAAAGTGGTCTGGGTGGGACCTAACCGCAGCGGCAACTTCGTCATTGACATCGCGCAGAACGGTCGTGGAGTCCGCTGCGTTCAGCTTTTCCATGCCGAGGGCCGCAAGTGACAGCACCTGGAAATCGATGCCGCTCTCGTGCATCGATGCTAGCCGGTGTTCGCCGAGGTCCAGCAACTGCCCTTGCAGTGCCTGCATCCACTCCGGTGCCTGACCGGCGTAAGCCCCTGTAGCCTTCAAAAAGCCTTCCGTCATGAAGTGTTCTTCGAGCGCGACCGTTCTCATGGAGCATAGGATGACGAGGCGTTCGTTACGATTCTCGCGAAGGTTGACAGGAAGTGAAGAAACGGCTGCGGGACGGTGCGCGCCGGTGTAGGCTGGAACTCCCGCACATATGAAGATCACAGGGCAAACCATGTCCGCGCACAATGGAGTGCCTCCCTTAAATGCGGCTGAGGCTGCGGCGGCGAAGCGCAGTGCCGCGCTGAAGAGCGTTGTTGCGGCCACAGCTATTACCTTTTTGAAGGTCATCACCGGGCTGACAACCGGATCGTTGGGCATGCTGAGTGAGGCGGCGCATTCCGCGCTGGACCTGATGGCGTCGGCCATCACGCTGTTCAGCGTGCATGTCTCTGACCGTCCGGCGGACGATGACCATACCTACGGGCATGGCCGCGTGGAAAGCCTTTCAGCGTTTGTCGAGACGGGGTTCATGCTGGGTTCGTCGGTGTGGATCATCGTGGAGGCAGTGCGCCGCGTCCTCCGCTTCGTTCACGGGCAGCGGCTTGATCTTCATGCTTCGCCGTGGCCGATTGCCGTGCTGCTGCTCTCTATCGCGGTCGACTGGACCCGTTCCCGGCAGCTGGCAAAGGTGGCGCGGGAGGCGCACTCGCAGGCGCTGCAGGCGGATGCGCTTCATTTTGGCACGGACATCTGGTCCAGCCTCGCCGTCCTGGTGGGCTTATCCGCAACGTTTTTTGGGGAACGGACGGGCGTGCGCTGGCTGCAGCTCGCCGATCCCGCGGCAGCGTTGCTGGTTTCGTGCATCATCCTGCTGGTCACCTACCGGCTCGCGCGCGAAACTGTGGATGCCCTTCTGGATGCAACGCCGCCCGCGATGCGCCGGGAGATCGTCAACGCCATCCGCCGGGTAGAGGGCGTCTTGTTTGTGGACGACCTGCGCATGCGCCGCGCAGGTGCGCATTATTTTGCCGATCTATCCATCGGGATGAACCGCAACACCACCTTTCAGCGCTCCGAACAGATCGTGCTGGCAGCGACCGAGGCCGTGCAAGGGGTTATGCCCGGAACGGACGTGGTGGTCCGCACGGTTCCGGTGGCGCGGGTGGAAGAAAATGTCTTTGACCGCATCCGGGCTGTAGCGCAACGGTCGAACCACGCCATCCACGATGTGAGCGTGCAGGAGGTGGAGGGCGGCCTGGCAGTGGAACTCCATCTGGAATTGCCCGCGCTCATGTCCTTGCGCGAAGCCCACGAAACCGCCACGGAGATCGAAGCGGAGATGCGCCGCGAGGTGCCCGCGATCCAAACTGTGGTCACGCACCTGGAATCGGAGGAGAGCACCATTGAGTCCGCTGAACGCGTCGCCAACGATGATGCGCTGAAGCAGGAGGTCCGAGAGGCCGCAGAGGGATTTCCCGAGATTGAAGATGTGCACAACGTCGTGGCTCTGCGTACCGGCGACCATGTGCAGATGAGCTGCCACTGCAGCATGGCCGACGACCTTCCCATGGGAGCTGTGCATCGCATCATCTCGCAGATGGAGGCATCGTTCCTGCGGGAGCGCCCGGAGGTGGAACGGCTGGTGATCCATCCTGAGCCGGTGACGGACAATGAGCGGTAGCCGCCCTGAAATCCTACGCCGGATAAAATAGACGCAGTGCAGATTCGCGTCCGTTACCGGCACAATCCGGAAGAGGTGAAAGAAGGGACCGTCCGTTGGTTCCGCATCGGCATGACGCTGCTGGCGGTGAGCACCGTGGCGCTGCTCTCCGCCTTGATCACGATGCGGCTTGCGATCCATACCAGCGAGGTGGAGGTGCCCAACCTGAGCGGCTTGACGCTGGAAGAGGCTGCGGACAAGACGGCCAGCGCGCGGCTCAATCTCACCATTGAGAATCGTTTCTACTCAACCACGGTACCTGCTGGACGGGTGCTGTCGCAGTCTCCCGGCGCGGGTTCCACCGTTCGCAAAGGCTGGCACATGCGCGTGACAGAAAGCATGGGACCCCAGCGCGTGCCCATTCCGGAAACCGTAGGTATGAATGAGCATGAGGCGGGGATGGCAATCCGGCGCGCATCGTTGGATCTTGGAGTGCTGGCCCACATTCCCTCACCCGGACCGGCGGATACCGTGCTGGCGCAGACGCCGCCGGCGAACGCGGAGGGCGTGGACAAGCCGGAGGTCAGCCTCCTGTTGAGCCAGCCGGAAACAGCCGCGCCAACGGCGTGGGTGATGCCGAACCTGGTAGGGCTGAGCTTCTCCGCCGCAAACGCGCGCATGCGGGAGATGGACCTGCACGTATGGGCAATCGTGCCGCAACCTGCCGCAACTCCGGTAGACCCAAATGCACCACCGGGCACGGCACCCGCGCCAGCTTCCCTGCTGGTGCCTGCGGGCGTGGTGCTATCACAGGTGCCAGCGGCAGGAATGCGCGTCACCCCTGGTGACAATCCACACGTCAAGATGAGCGCGGGTGCTTCGGCTTCTTCCGCTTCTTCTGCTCCCTGAGCGCGCTGCCGTTCCCTTGATAGCCGCTGCTAGCGCTCAAGGACAGCCGCGAAAAAGCCGTCACAGGGGTGCGTTCCCGGCAGCGTTCTCAACCATGTAGCATCCGGAGGCGTAAGCACTGCAGGCGATGGGTCTCGCAGATTTGCGATCCTCGCGAGAATCGGGGTGGTAACGACAAGGCCGGCGTTCAGCACTGAGGCGCGCGCCGCATGGATGACGGCTTCATTTTCCTCCGGCTCCAGAGAGCAGGTGGAGTAGACAAGACGGCCGCCAGGCGCAAGCAGATGGAGCGCGTTGACCAGAATGGCTCGTTGCCGCTCCGCCTGCCGCGAGAGATCGCTCTCCCGCAAGCGATGCCGGATCTCTGGATTGCGCGCCAGGGTTCCGGTGCCGGAGCAGGGTACATCGCACAGGATCAGGTCAAAGCCGCCGGTGAGGAGCGAATCGTGCGGCGTTGCCGTCATGTCCGCGAGAACGGTGCGAATACGAGCCTTCGCGGGAGTCTCCTCGATACGGCGGCGCATTGCGGAGAGACGCTTTTCACTCACGTCTGCAGCGACGACCTCTGCTTGAGGATGACGCATGGCCAGCACTGCTGTCTTGCCGCCCGGCGCTGCGCAGCAGTCCAAAATGCGGCGCGGCGCGGTGACTGCGGCAGCGGCGAGTTCCGCAACCAGATGGGAGCCGTCATCGATCTCCGGCAGCGCCGGATCGGGGTCGAACAGTCCGTGCCGTGGCGGCTCCTCCTGATCGTACTCAGCGATGCGCCTTGCAGCGGCAGCGCCGAAGTACTTTCGCCAGCGAGCCAGCAGCCAATCAGGATGGGCCTGCTCGGCTTCGGTCAGGGCTAAGGCGAGCGGCTTGCGCGTCTGCTCCGGGTTGCTGATCTTCTCTCGGACCGCGCGGCGCAGAACAGCGTTAACCATGCCTGCGGCGTGCGGCGCTCCATTGGCGCGCGCCAGCTCCACGCTTTCATTAAGCGCGGCGTGCGCCGGGATACGGTCGAGATGCAGCAGTTGGAACAGGCCCAACCGCAGCGCCAGCAAGGCAGCCGGATGCAAGTCCGCACCGGGCCGCTGCAGCAGGGGACGCAGCACCGCATCCAGTTGCAGCTGCCAGCGAAGCGTGCCCAGCACCAGAGCTGTGGTCAGGTTCCTATCCTCAGGGGAAAGCGCGTTCACCGCTGCCGAATGCAGCAGATCGTCAGAGTGCGACGCGCTCGCGGCAATGCGGCTCAGGATGTGAAACGCCGCAGCGCGCGCCGGCGCAATCTGCGAAACAAGAGGCGATTGCTGTCCCTGCGGTGATGGCGGGCGCTTTATCTTCATGACGCGCCCAGGCGCTCTCCGCCTTTGATCTGAAAGCCGCGCAGGAACTCCAGTGCGGACATGCGCTTCTTGCCCTCAAGCTGAACTTCATCCGGACGGAGCGCGGTGCCGTCGCCGCAGATGACCGTCATCGCGCGATCGCTAACGGATAGCGTTCCCGGTGGCCCTGCAACTGGCTCGTCGCTGACATGCATCGCGTGCACGATCAGCTTCTTGCCGCGAAGAGTAGTAAAGGCACCCGGCCAGGGCTGGAAGCCGCGAAAACGCTGATCGATCTCCGCGGCAGTGCGGGTAAAGTCCATGCATGCATCGTCGCGCGTCAGGATGGGAGCAAGCGTTGCGTGCGCTTCGTCCTGCGGTTTGGGGGTAATGGCTCCCTCTCGCAGGCCTGCCAGGGTTTCGACCATCAGACCGGCACCAAGCTCTGCAAGAGAGACAAAAAGCTGCGGCGCGGTTGTGGTGGGGGTGATGGGAACAGAGCGCTTCAGCAACATCGGCCCTGTGTCCAGGCCGGCGTCAAGGCGCATCGTGGTCACGCCGGTTTCTGTGTCGCCGCTGGCGATCGCCCACTGAATGGGAGCCGCGCCACGCCACCGCGGCAAGAGCGATGCATGACCATTCAGGCAGCCAAAACGCGGCAGGTCCAGCATCCATTGCGGCAGAATGCGGCCATAGGCAACCACGATGATCGCGTCAGGGTTGAGCGACGTTAGCTGCGCGCGAAGCTGCTCATTGTGCTTCAGCTTCTCCGGCTGAGTGACCGCGATGCCGAGCGCCTGCGCAGCCTGCTTGACTGGCGTGGGATACACGTCACCGGCGCGTCCGGCAGGCTTGTCCGGCTGCGAGATCACGGAGGCGATATCATGTCCGGCTGCAGCAAGCGCCTGCAGCGTGGGCACAGCAAACTGCGGCGTTCCGCAGAAGACTAAGCGCATGGCTGGTCTGCACGAAGCATTACCACTCGCCGTTCTTCTGCAGCTTGCGTATCCTTCGGAGAATCAGGTCACGCTTGAGGCGCGAGAGACGATCGATAAACATGACACCATCCAGGTGGTCGTTCTCATGTTGGAAGGCGCGCGCCAGCAGATCGTCGCCTTCCACCTCAAACCACGCACCGCCTGTATCCTGCGCCCGCACTCTCACGTGAAAGGCGCGGTTCACCTTGTCGCGTATTTCCGGCAGAGACAGGCAGCCCTCTTCTTCCAGTTGCTTGCCTTCTTTGTCGACGATCTCCGGATTGATGAGCACGAGTTTCTGCGCGGGATCCTTGCCCAGCGACGTATCCACGATGAACACACGCTTCGACACTCCGATCTGAGGCGCGGCCAGGCCAATACCCTCTGCCGCGTACATGCTCTCGAACATGTCGTCCGCGAGCGTCTGCAGACCGGCATCAAATGCCGTCACCGGCTCGGCCTTTCTTGCCAGCACCGGGTCGGGGAACTTTACGATGGTATGAATCATTGCGTCGTTATGCTTCCTAAAACGTTCGAATCTGCTCGCGGTAGCCATGGATGTTGCGCTGCGTCTCCGCAAGGCTGTCGCCGCCAAATTTTTCCAGGGTAAGCCGCGCCAGCGTAAGCGCCACCATGGCCTCGGCGGCAACGCCGGCTGCCGGCACAACGCAAACATCGCTGCGTTCATAGGCTGCTTTTACCGGCTCGCGCGTGGCATAGCTTACTGATGCAAGCGGCCTGCGCAGGGTGGAGATTGGCTTCAAGTACCCCCGGACGGTGACGTCCTCGCCATTTGAGATGCCGCCTTCCATGCCACCCGCATTGTTGCCTTCCCGGGTCCACCGCGTGGGAGCGTCACTTCCTTCTTCAGCGTAGGCGATGGCATCGTGCACGGCTGATCCCATGGCCTCCGCGGACGTGACGCCCCGGCCAATTTCGACAGCCTTCACGGCCTGCAGGCTCATGACGGCTTGTGCCAGCAGACCGTCCAGCCGCTCGTCCCAGTTGGTGTGCGTGCCGATGCCTGGCGGAACGCCATGCGCCACCACCTCAAAGACGCCGCCCACGGTGTCGCCGGTGCGCAGAGCGCGGTCTACTTCGCCTTTCATGCGCGCTTCAGTCTCCGGGTCGATGCAATTCAGCAGAACCGTCTCCCGATCATTGCTGCTGACGATCTCGTCCCAGGCGTAAGGCCTCTCCAGCGAAACACAACCGACACGCACGACGTGGGAAAGAACTTCGATCCCAACGGAGCGCAGCAGCATCTTTGCCAGCGCACCGGCGGCAACACGAGCGGAAGACTCTCGCGCGGAAGCACGCTCCAGGATGTAGCGCGCATCAGGAAAGTTGTACTTTAGCGAACCGGCGAGATCGGCATGGCCGGGACGGGGTGACGCCACCGCCTTGTGCTTGGCGGTGTCACCTTTATCTACCGGCAGGATCTCTTCCCAGTTTTTCCAGTCGCGGTTTGCGATGGTCATGGCAACGGGCGAGCCAATCGTCTTGCCATGGCGCACACCAGACAGAATATGCGCGGCATCCGTCTCGATGCGCATACGTCCGCCGCGGCCAAAGCCCTGCTGACGGCGCCACAGTTCACGCGACAAGAACGCCTGGTCCACCGGTACACCCGCCGGCAGACCGCTCAGGAGGGCGACCAGCGCCTCGCCGTGGCTCTCCCCGGCTGTAGAAAAACGAAGCATCGTGTCCCTTTCATTAAAGATAAACTGAGCCGGGTCCGAAGAGATGGAAGAGCAGCCGTTCCGATCCGGGAACACGATTCGGGAGAAACGCAAATGAATGCATTCTGCGCTGTATTCGGTGCCGGCGCATGATGCAATGAACGAACACTAAGCCGAGCGTACGCAGAAGACCCGTGAACTCCTTCCTTCTATTTCCGATGCAGGCGAGATGAGCGACATACAAGATAGGCAATCGTTACCCCAGTTGGAAGATGAAATCCGGCGCTTTGAAACCGACCGTGGAGGCAAGGTAGCCTTTGCACCAGCACTGGAACTGCGCTACCGCCGGGAGACTGCAAAGTCTCGCAGCCGCATGCTGCTGGTGCAGGGTGCCATTGCCCTGCTTGCCTACGACTGCTTCATCTTCGCCGATTATTTTGTGACGCCGACGCATATCCTTCGTGCCGCCATCATGCGCTTCGGCGTGGTCACACCCACCGTGCTTGTGGTGTGCCTGCTTCTGCGGTGGCGCAGCACAGCTCAGTTGCGGGAGGCGGCTGCGTCTCTGCTCTGCGTCATGGCGGCAGCAAGCATCCTGTACATGCACATGGGTGTCGACGCCATTGTAAGTTCCATCGCTCAGACCGGGCTCATCATGGTCCTGCTGATCGCGAATTGTATGCTGCGCCTGGAGATACCTTTTGCCATCGGCACGTCCGCTGCCATTGTTGCGCTTGGCGCACTTTCACTATGGTTCGATCAGCAACTGCTGTTCTCGCAAAAGATGGTCTCCGGCGGCATGCTGGCGTGGATCACCGTGCTGACCCTCACGGCGAACTACACACTGACGCACGAGCGCCGCTATTCCTATCTGCTGCACCTGCGGGGCCGGCTGCAGCGCGGCTTGCTTGCCGGGGCAAACGCGGAGCTGCTCGCATTGTCCACCACGGACCGCCTGACCAATCTGCCCAACCGGCGCGCCTATGATGACCGGCTGATGCAACTGTGGCAGATGGCGATGGAACGCCGCGAGCCCTTAAGCGTGGTGATGATCGATGTGGACCACTTCAAAAAATTGAATGACGCGCACGGTCATCCATTTGGTGACCGCGTTCTGCAACGGGTCGCATCGCTGTTGCAGCAGGCGCTGCGTGAAGAGGACGACTTTGTTGCCCGCTTTGGAGGCGAAGAGTTTGTCGTTCTTCTACCCAACGCCGAGCCGGATGCTGCGCTGAAAGTGGCCGAGCGTATGCGGACACTGGTGCAGGTGGCGGGCTCACCTGCGGTGCAGCGCGAGATGCCTCCCACTCCGCATGATGTGTGGACCACCGTCAGCTGCGGCGTGGCAACAGCCCGGCCAGGCACCGCGCTGGACCCGGGCCGCTTGATCGCGGATGCGGATGCCGCGTTGTACCGCGCCAAGCGCGATGGGCGCAATCGCGTCTGTTGCGCTCCGCAAGCGCCTGCCGGAACGAATGTCACAATGTTTCCAGCCGCCGCCATCCGCGCCTGAACCGCCGATACGTCCGGGTGCAGAGGAGCGCATGGCAACTGCCGGATGCTACCCTTATGCGCATGGCGACGACTCTATTTCAGCACGTCCGGCAGCGCCACAACGCTGAACTGGCAGCACTGATCACCGCCATCGCCGATGGTGGCACTGCAATCGAGGCCAAAATCCGCACCGCCGGTCTGAATGGCGTTCTGGGCGAAGCTGGGGAAGAGAATGTGCAGGGCGAACAGCAGCAAAAGCTGGATGTGTTCGCCAACACCACCATAACGGACGTGATGCGCGCACTTCCCAGCGTTGCAGCCCTGGTCAGCGAAGAAGATGAGGAGCCACTCATCTTCAGCGACCGTCCCGACGCCAAGTACATCGCTATCTTCGATCCTCTGGACGGCTCTTCCAACATCGACGTGAATGTCAACGTCGGAACCATCGTGTCCATCCAGGGCATGAAGCCGGGCAGCGACCCACGTGTCTGCATGTTGCAGCCGGGTACGGAGCAGGTTGCAGCGCTCTACATCAACTACGGTCCATCCACAGTGCTGGTGTACACGGCAGGCAAAGGGGTGCACAGCTTTACCCTGGCCGGCGGCGAGTTTTTGATGACCGCCGAAGACATGCACATGCCAGAGCAGGGACCGTACTACTCCATGAACGAGGGCAACATTGGCGAGTCACAGCCGGTGTACGGCAAAGCGATTGCCCGCTTCCGGGACGGCTCGCTGGTGGGGCGCAAGTACAGTTCGCGCTACGTGGGGTCGTTTATTGCGGACTTCCACCGAACGCTGCTGAAGGGCGGCGTCTTCCTATACCCGCCGACAAAAAAAGCCCCAAACGGCAAGCTGCGTCTGTTATACGAGGCCAATCCGCTCAGCTACATTGCGGAACAGGCAGGGGGCGCGGCCAGCAATGGACGTTACCGCATCCTGGAGATTGTGCCGACGGAGCCGCATATGCGCACACCGCTGATCATCGGCAGCCAGTCTGAGGTGTCAGCGATCGGCGGCCTGATCACAATCACACCAAGGGAGTAGCGTGACCGATTCCGCCCAGGCCGGCATTCAAGCCGCCAATCGTGCTGCGTTCGACGCTTCTCCGCCGGTGGAGTTTACCGCGGTAGTCACGGCTATCCGCGAAGTTGCACGTGTTCACGGCAGGCAGGTTTGGCAGATCGCGCTGACCCGCACCTTGTTCGATCCGGACCGGAGCGGCACGGGCGTGCTGATCGCAACCGCCCGCTCTGGAAAGACGCTGGCAGTGGACGTTCTCCACGTCGAGCGGGACGCTACAGGTGAGATCTGGCATACGACGCATAAGCCGTTGCAGGAAGGCACGGAGGTACAGGGCGTCGTCCACCATTGAACCTGATCTCCATGAGATTAGTGTGCGCCGCCACCATTGAGCGGGACCGGCTCATCCTGTTACACTCATCCAGTTGCGTCTATGTCAAGATGAGACCGGCTTCATGCCAGTGAAGCGCGACAAGGGCCTGTAGCTCAGCTGGGAGAGCGCCTCGTTCGCAACGAGGAGGTCAGCGGTTCGATCCCGCTCAGGTCCACCAACTTACAATGCAGCCGTCGCGGCGGCTATAATCGCCATCAAGCGGGAGTAGTTCAGTGGCAGAACGTCAGCTTCCCAAGCTGAATGTCGCCGGTTCGATCCCGGTCTCCCGCTCCACGCTTGCCGTTGTTGCACAACGCAACGGATGATCAGCACACGCGTGAGTTTGCAATTCGCTCCATGTAAAAAGGCGGACCAGAATATCTGGTCCGCCTTTTACATTTACATTCGAGTTACTGGATGCTGGCAGTCTTGGTCTCCTTGCTCTTATCGCTTCGCTCTTCCAGCGCCAGGGCTTCCGGCATGTAGGTCAGAGCTTTGGCAACCTGCGGATCTTCGTCGGTACGGGCGCGGAAACCCTCGTTGGCACCAAACTGCGACGTGAACAGGTCCCCTTTGATATTCGACTTAATCCATTGCAGGTTGGCGGTAAAATCCGCATCGGTGTAGTCGATCTTTTCGGACTTTAAGAAGCTTTTGAAGTCGGCCAGCACAGCATCGTCCACGGTGAAATCTTTATCAATGGTGCGGTGTGCAAGATAGTGCTTGGTGAAGTTGAAGAATGCCCCGTGACCCGCCAGGTTGCTTTCAAAGACATTCGCCTTCGGTGAGTCGATCTTCTCGTCCGGCGTGATGCCGCCGCCGCCATAGACAGTGCGGCCGCTGTCGGTCTGCTTGACTTCAAGATTGGTCTTGTCTGCCGGCTTAGCATCGTTGCGCACGTAGTAATAGTCGTAGAGCGAGACGCCGTTATAGTCGCGCTGGATGAGCCGACCGCTGGGCGTGTAGTAGTGATATGTCGTCAGCGCCAGACCGGTGTTTTCAGCAATCTGGAATACGGTCTGCACCAGGCCCTTGCCAAAGGTGGTCTCGCCAACGATCAGAGCGCGGTCATGATCCTGCAGCGCGCCACTGACGATTTCCGCCGCCGACGCCGTGTTGCGATTGACGAGGACGACAATGGGATATTTCTTGCCCTGCTCGCCATGATTTGCTTTGTAAATCACATCCTGAAAGGAGCGCCCCTTTTGCGACACAACAACGTCACCACGGGATAGGAACTTGTCGCTCATCGCAACGGCCTCATTCAGAAGGCCGCCCGGGTTGCCGCGCAGATCGATGAGCAGGCCCGTTAACTGTGGGCCAAATTTCGCCAACGCTTCGCCCACCTCATGGGAGGTGGTCTCCTGAAACTGGGTTACGTGGATGTAGCCGATACCGGGCTTGATAAAGTACGCCAGATCGACAGAGGGACGTGGAATCTCGTCGCGCACCAGGTTAAAGGTGAGCGGCTTGTCCTGGCCTTCGCGCTGCATGGTCACAGCGACGCTGGTGCCTTTCGCGCCTTTCAGCAGATTGCTTACACCGAGTGAATCCATGCCATCGGCGCTCTTGCCGTCGATGGTCAGGATGGCATCGCCGGGACGTATACCGGCCTTGTGCGCTGGAGATCCCTCAAACGTGTCGATGACGACCACGCGCTGCACGCCATCCTTGCCCAGTTGCGGCTGGATGTGCATGCCCACACCGTAGTAGCGCCCGTGCTGGTCTTCGCGCATCTGCGCGTAAGCCTTCGGATCGTAAAAATTTGAGTGAGGATCCAAGACGTGCAACATGCTGGGAATGGCACCGTCGTAAATGACTTTATCGATCTTTTCCGTGTTCAGCTTGTCCGCATAGTTCGCTTCCACGACGGCATACACATCGGTAAACTGGTGCAGGCTGTCGCGAACGGTGGTCTCATCAGAGACCGCCTGTGCGTTGACCCGGCTGTTGACAAGCGACCCCGCAAGCGCGCAGGTGCCGAAGAAAAGCGAAAGCGAAACGATGGCGCGGCGGGTGCGTGTCGGCATGCGGGACCTGTTTACCTCAGGGTGGTGCGTCAGCGCTGCGGCAGGAGCGTGCAGGATGCTCCAGGGTAAGACGGAGTATACACCGGGGATGTCACCCGCCGCGCATTGCACGGCCACCAGTTCAGAAGCACACTTCGCGCGTAGAATCGGAAAGGCTTGAGCCGGGCTGGCGTTCCACACGTCCAACCCGGGAGGCGTGCAACGCCGTTTGCCCAAGAAGAAGATGCAGGTACGCATGACAGATCTGAAGCAGAGTCGCGCCGGAGTCCTTGCCAATGCCGTTGTAAGTGCGGCCATGGCGCTGCATCCGGCGCTCCACGCCCAGGCGGGCAAGCCGCAAGCTCTTCCCGTCCCTCGCTACCAGAGTCCCGGGATCGCTCCCATTCAGGAGCCCACGCCGCAGTTCAAGCTGCCGCAGACACCGGCGATCACCCCAAATGCCACGGTGGTGGAAGACGTCATCGTGCGAGTGAACGATAACATCATCTCGCGGTCCGACCTGGAGCGCGCGCAAGAACAGCTGCAGCAGGAACTGGCGCAGAACCGCAGCCAGGGTGGCGATGCCGCAGACCGCGAAAAAAATTTGCTGCGTGATCTGATCGACCAGCAACTTCTGCTGTCAAAGGGCAAGGAGCTGGGGATCAACCCGGATGCTGAAGTAGTGCGCCGGCTGGACGACATCCGCAAGCAGAACAACTTTGCCTCCATGGAGGATCTGGAAAAGGCGGCGCGCTCGCAAGGTGTGTCCTTTGAGGATTTCAAGGCAAACATCCGCAACAGCATCATCACCGGAAATGTGGTGCGCGATGAGGTGGGCCGGACCATCCGCATGACCACGCCGGAGCAGCAAAAGTATTACGAGGAGCACAAGGCGGACTTCGCGCAGCCGGAGCAGGTGCGGCTCTCTGAGATTCTGGTGCCCACCGCAGCGGATGTGACGGATGCGCAGCTTGCCGACGCGCAGCGGACCGCCCAGAACATCTACGCCAAGCTGCAAAAGGGCGCGGATTTTGCAGCAACGGCCAAGACTTCGTCTGGCGGACCCACGGCTGCTCAGGGCGGCGACCTGGGCCTGTTCAAGCGCGGCACGTTGGCACCCGTGCTTGAGGAAAAAACCTTTGGGCTGCCGGTTGGCGGCTACACGGAACCGGTACGCACGCGGCAGGGCTTCGTCATTCTAAAAGCAACGGAGCACCAGCCCGCCGGCACTCCACCCTTTGAGCAGGTGCAGGGTGAGGTGCAGAACGCGATGTATCAGGATGCGATTCAACCTGCTCTCCGCGCCTATTTAACGCGTCTGCGCGAAGACGCGTACATCGATCTGCGTCCCGGCTTTGTGGACAGCGGTGCCAGTGCGAAGGAGACCAAGCCCGTGTTTGCGGCGTATGTGCCGCCCGCTCCAAAGAAAAAACAGGTGCAGAAACAACGTCTGGATGCTGCCCTGGTCAATGGCCGCCTGGCGCAAACCCGTGGAAGCGGGACGGTAACCGCTACGCCTGCAACGCAGGTGCTGGACAAGAATGGCAAGCCAAAGAAGGTGAAGCGCGAGAAGGTGCGCTTTGGGCAGGCGCCGCGTACCGCGCTGCCAGAGGCACCTGAAACAGCCGGCGCTGACGCAACAGGTCAGGCAGTTACGGGATCAACAGCACCCACATCGACTGCGGCGACCGTGACCTCCGCAGCTGCTCCGGGAACAGTTATCAGCCCGGTGGAGACCAGCAACACAATCGCGGCAAACACCGCGGCGGATGAGAATCCCCTGACGCCTGCGGCGGCTCCCCGTGCAAAAACACGCTACTCCTCTCGCGAGCCGGAGGTGAAGGCAAAGAAGGTTGCAACGCAACAGGCCAAAATAGCGGACAAGGTGAGCGCCACGCCGGTCGCCGCCACCTCCGATGAGAAGCAGACAAAGGCCACGCAAGCACAGGCGCTTGGCCTGAACGGAAGTGACGCCAAGAAGCAGAAGGTGAAGCGCAAGAAAGGCGATCCCAAGGATCGTTTGCAGGAAAAGCCGGTGGAAGCGAAAGCTCCGTTGCAGGATAACGGCCTACCGGACCGCCTGCACCAATTGAATGCTCCAGAAAAGCCGGATGATGCGGCAGTGCGTGCTGCTCAGGGGACGTCCACCAAGCCGGGCAGCAGCGACGCTACGACGCTAGCTCCTGTGACGCAGCCGGTTCCGGGCAGCCCACTGCCCAGCCAGACGCCGCCCAGCAACGGAGCGGCGGCACCGGCAAGCAACCAGCCAGTACCGCAAACGCCCAACTCACCCCAGTAGGTAGCAAGTGAAGAGGGCGCGGCTTTCGGCTGCGCCCTTTCTTGCGCTGGAAGTATTCTGAACGTATGAAGGATTTCTTTGTCGCGGATGCCGCGCGCTTCGAAAATGAGGTGGTGACCTCCTTCTTTCTGCTGTCGCAGATTTCTGCGCGTGAGAAGAAAGGCGGCGGCGGGCAGTACCTGGCCCTGACGCTGGCCGATAAAACGGGCACCCTGGAGGCGCGCATGTGGGAGGAGTTCGCGAAGGCGCTCTCCGCCTGCACCCAGGGCTGTTATGTCAAGGCGCAGGGACGGATTGAGCGCTACAACGGGCGCTTCCAGATCAGCGTGTTGCAAATGCGAGCGGCAGGCGGGCACGAGGTCGATGTGACCGACTTTCAGCCCGCGACGCAGTATGACGTGGATGCCATGTGGGCGGAATTACTAGGCTTCGTGGATGGCTTCACCAATCCTCACCTGCAGCAACTTGTCCGCGGCTTTCTCTATGACCCGGAGATCGGCCCCGCCTTTCGCCGGGCACCGGCGGCGAAGATGCTGCACCACGCGTGGCTTGGCGGTTTGCTGGAACACGTAGTCTTCCTGCTGAGGCTCTGCGCGCGCGTTGCACCGCAGTACGCGGACGAGGTGGACCCTGATCTTCTGATGACGGCTGCGATCCTTCACGACATTGGTAAGGTGCGCGAACTGGCGTGGGGGTCAAATTTCGCCTACACGACTGAAGGGCAGTTGCTCGGTCACATCACCATCGCAATCGGTATGCTGCGGGAACGGACGGCGGCTCTCCCCGGCTTCCCAGACCGGCTGCGCGTGCTGGTGGAGCACTTGATTCTGTCGCATCATGGGCGCTTGGAATTTGGTTCGCCCAAACTACCTATGACTCCGGAGGCACTGGTCTTCAGCGCAATTGATGACCTGGAAGCAAAGATGCAGAACATGCGGGCGGAGTTCGCAAAAGCACTTGAGAGCGGAAAGCAGGCGGACGAGGTGACCGAATACTCGCGCTCGCTGGAGCGCCCCTTGTTAAACTCGCGCGCCTACCTGCGCGCCGCACGCCCGGAACCGCAATCCAACAATGATGCGTTTGTGCCCGGTACCGGATAGACGTAAATGTCGTGTGCAATCATTGCAATCAGGCCCGTCAAAGAGATGGGAAGAAGATCGGCTTCGATTTTTATCTGACAACGAGACGTCGAGATCAGTCAGCCACCGAACGCAGCAGCACCTTTCAGGAAGACACTCTCAGGAAGCGGATCGCCAGATTCAGCACGTTAACGATGAAGGAGATCACCGGGCAAGGAAGGCAATGAAGCACACAAAAACGGCCTTGATCATCGGGGCCGGACCCGCCGGGCTGACCGCCGCGCTTGAGTTTTGCCGGCGCTCGGAGATCAAGCCAATTGTTTTCGAGGCGAGCGACCGCATTGGTGGAATCTCGTGCACAATTCGCTATCACGGCAACCGCATTGACATTGGCGGTCATCGATTCTTTTCCAAGTCGGATCGCGTGATGGACTGGTGGACGTCGCTAATGCCGGTTGCCTCGAGCGATGCGGGCGGGCAAACCATACAGTACCAGCGCAGCGCTCGTCAGATCGCATCCGCACATGTACGCGGTCCGGTGAGTGAAGCGGAAGACGACCTGGTAATGCTGGTGCGTCCACGGAAGAGCCGCATCTATTTTCAGCGTTCCTTCTTCGACTACCCGCTCTCACTGTCGCCAGCGACGCTGCGCCAGCTGGGCCCGCTGCAGGTAGCACGCATCGGATTTAGCTACGTGAAGGCGCGCCTGTTTCCCCGCAAGCCGGAGAGTTCGCTGGAAGACTTCTTTATCAACCGTTTTGGCTCGCGGCTGTACCGCACTTTCTTTAAGAGCTACACGGAAAAGGTCTGGGGCGTTTCCTGTGAGCAGATATCGGCGGCGTGGGGCGCGCAACGCATCAAGGGTTTGTCATTGCGGACCGCGTTAACGCATTTCCTGAGAAAAAGCTTCACGCGTACACCGGCTGCGGATGGCGATGTAAGGCAAAAGAGCGCAGAAACCTCGTTGATCGAACGCTTTCTGTACCCCAAATTTGGACCCGGGCAGATGTGGGAGCATGTGGCCGGCCTGGTGAACCACGAGGGCGGCGAGGTCCGGACCGGGTGGAAGGTAACTGGCCTGAATGTGACTCCGGGGCCGGATGGCAACGACAAGATTGGTTCCATTGAGGCTATTGCACCTGATGGTCACAGGGAGACGGTGCAGGGAGATTTTGTCTTCTCCACGATGCCGGTGCGAGAGTTATTGTCAGTGTTGAGGTCTCCCGTTCCACCCGGGATCAAGGCGATCTCGGATGGTTTGGTGTACAGGGATTTTATCACGGTCGGCTTATTAGTGGACCGGCTCACAATCACGGAGCCAGACGGATCGCCTATCAAAGACACGTGGATTTATGTCCAGGAGCCGGATGTCTTACTGGGACGCTTGCAGATTTTTAATAACTGGAGCCCGTATCTTGTAGCGGATCCCACCAAGGTATGGCTCGGCTTGGAATACTTCTGCAACGATACCGACGACCTGTGGCGTAAAACGGACGCGGACATCATGGCGTTTGCCATCGAGGAGATCAGCCGCATCGGCATCCTGAACGCGGCCGAAGTGCGCGACTCCTGTGTCTTCCGTGTGCCAAAAACCTATCCAGCATACTTTGGCACGCATGACCGCTTTCCGGAGATCATCCGCTACATGGAACGATATGAAAATCTGTTCCTGATCGGCCGTAACGGCATGCACAAGTACAACAATCAGGATCACTCCATGCTGACCGCGATGGTGTCCGTGGATAACATCCTTGCTGGAACTACGAGTAAAGAGAACCTATGGGACATCAACACAGAGCAGGAGTATCACGAAAGTAAATCAAAACAATCACCGGTAACCCGCGTGGCACCGGCAACGGCCGAGGCTGAAGCCGCCGCATGAGCGGGGTGGATACATTGCCAGAGCGCCACGCCAGCATTGTCATGGTGCTGCGCGGAATACATGCGTCAGGGGACTGGGTCAGACAAAGGATTGAGGAAGCTCCGGTTGGCGCCTTTCTGCTGCTGACGATGTTTTATGCAGTGGTGGTCGCGGTCCTCTCGTCCATGAAATTGCTGTGGTTGGACGAACTGATTACGCTGCATATCGCCCGGCTGGGCAGCCCGCACGCCATATGGGCGGCGCTGAAGATGGGCGCGGACCCGAATCCACCGCTGACACATCTCGCCGTCAGCTTCTTCCGGGCACTGTTTGGCGAGCATGAACTTGCCTTACGTGCTCCAGCGGCACTTGGTTACTGGGTTGGGCTTGCATCGCTATCTTGGTTTCTAAAGAGAAGGTTACCGGCGGAGTGGGCCTTATGTGGGGCAGTGTTGTCGATGACCATGGCGGCATTTGACTATAGCTTCGAGAGCCGCTCCTATGGCATTTTCTACGGTCTCGCCATGCTGGCGTTCTTGTGCTGGAGTTTAGCAGTGGACTCGTCGTTGAACGCAGGCAAACGCTGGACAGCGCTTTGCGGCATGGGAGGCGCGCTTGCCCTGGGTATTTGCACGAACTACTTCGCCGTGCTTGCCTTTCTTCCCATTGCAATCGGTGAAGCAGCACGGGCAACGTTCCACATATGGAGACGTAAGTGGGAAACCGCAGATAAAGCTGCGGGGTTCGAACCGGCAGTGTGGGTGGCCATGCTATTAGCTGGCATACCGCTCCTCCTGTTTCGGCCTCTTATCGCGCATTCCATTGCGCAGTTCGCACCTTATGCATGGAATCGCGTCTCGCTGCAGCAGGTTGAAGATTCCTATACGCAAATGGTCGAGATCACATTGTGGCCCTTGCTCGCGCTGTTCGCAATGTACGGCTTACTATACCTGTTGGCGCGGTATGTTTCGTTCCGCGCCCGGCCCACGGCAATGGTTCGTCTTGAAGGCTTCGCGAGTGCCATCAGCAGCAAGCCTGCGGTATTTCCGATCTACGAGCGAGCGGGTGTACTTGGATTAATGGCGTATCCCTTGTTGGGGTATGTTGTGGCCACTTTCCGGGGAGGGATGTTATCTCCCCGTTTTGTCATTCCGGTATGCTTCGGATTTGCCATCGCGGGCATAGCCGCTGCATACCGCATCTTTGGCCAATTTACGCGTGCGGGAGTGCTTTTACTTGGTTTCTGCCTGGCATGGTTCTGCGCCCGTGAATCCTATGTCGGTTACTGGTACGAAGAGCAGAAGCAGTGCCTGTATAAAGTGATCGACCACCTGCCAGAGGCTGAGCTTGAGACTCCGCCCGGATCGGCGGTACTTATTCCCGATCCTTTACTGGCGCTCACGTTGGAGCACTACGCTCAGCCTCCACTTCGGCGCAGGCTGGTGTTTCCGGTCGACTTTCCTGCCATCCGGCAGTACCGGCATGATGACTCTCCAGAGCAGAATCTATGGGCAGGACGCGGCACACTCTACACCGTGCCCATCGTGACGATGGCCGATTTCCAGAGAGGGGCTGGCGATTATCTCATCATCGCTGGAGATGGTAACTGGTTGCTTTCGGATCTTGACGCGCACCACTATGACGCCCGCCGTCTTCCCATTAATCCCCGTGCAGGAGCAATCGGTGGATTTACACCTCTGTGCCGTGGCGTTCCGGCGTACTACGTTTCGCATGGGGACACGGTAGGCAGCGGGCCACTGGCTCCCGAGTTTCTGCCCGTACCGTTCGAAGTATCGGCTAACCTCCCCGACACACGTCCATAATCCCGTACACGTAAGTGCTATGATCCGTCCCTGGCCGCAAAGAATTCTTGAGTAGACGGTGAAGAAGATACGAGTGGTACATCGCGGATTCCCGTTGGCGATCGCAGTTGTAGCAGTTGCGGTCCTGGCAGCCGCTGCGTCCGCCGTCGTGTACCTGCGGTCCTCGCCGCGTGTATCTGTCGCCGTGACTTCACCCGCCAGGCAAGATATCGACAGCTTCGTGTACACGACAGGAACGGCGGTGCCCGTGGATGACTTTCTGGCACGTGCGAATACCTCCGGGACCGTGCAGCAAATCCTGGTGCACCTTGGAGATCATGTACAAGCAGGACAGCTGTTGGTGGTGCTGAAAGACCCATACGCCCAATCACGCGTGGCGAGTGCGACGGCCGGTCTGCAGATCACCCAAATGAATGCTGAGAACAATGCGCTGGGTGGATCGCAGGAGGATCGCATCTTCATGGCAAGTGACCGCCGCCACGCGGAAATCGACAAAGCAGCGGCGGAAGAGTATCTGGCAAAGGTGCAGGCGCTGGAGAAGACGGGTGGCGCTTCACCGGCGGAGGTGCGCTCCGCAAAGCAGCGCCTGGACGCGGTAAATGCGACGCTCCAGACCGTTCAGGAGCGCAGCACACGGCGGTACAGCTCAAAAGATCTTGCAAGCTGGAAGGCAAGATTGGCCGAATCGCAACAGCTTCTAAAGGCAGAACGGGAGAATCTTGGCAATGTGCGAATCGTCTCTCCAGTTGCGGGAACAGCCTACCTGATCCCCGCGCGCCCCTTCGACTTTGTGAATCCCGGCGCGGAGTTGCTGCATGTGGCGGACCTTACACGATTGGAGGTGCGTGCCGATTTTGACGAGACCGACATGGGCAAACTGCATGAGGGCGAGCAAGTGCGCATCCAGTGGGACGGCAAGCCGGAGCGCGTTTGGCATGGTCATGTGGAGCACGCGCCCATGGCAGCAACCCGCAACGGCATACGCACTGTGGGAGAAAGCATCATCTCCGTCGATGACGCCAAGGGAGACCTGCCGCCCAACAGCAACGTGTCGGTAGCGGTTCTGGTGGATCAGAGGCACGGCGTGCTGACGGTTCCGCGCGAGGCGCTGCACATCGAGGGTCCGGAGCGGTTCGTCTTCCGCGTAGAGGACGGACGCCTCTCCCGCGTTCCTGTGGAAACAGGATTGGTGACGCTGGACAAAGCGGAGATTGTCCGCGGTTTGTCGCCGGGCGATCCGGTGGTTCTGCACGCTGCTGACAATCAGAATTTGATCCCCAACATGAGCGTGGAGACCCTTCGATAACTCTTGCGCTTCTTCCGGCACATCGTGAAGGCCCGACCGAGCAGCGAATGGCTGCGACACGTATGCGCGCTGTTGCTGGGCAGCTCATGGATGTGCTCCCATGGGCAGATCTCATTCAGCTCGGCGGTGGATCTTGCCCTCAGGAACGATCCTCGCGTCAAGCTGGCGCAGGATGAACTGAGGCGCTCCGTGGCGTACGCGCAGGAGATGAAGGACGTCTACATCCCCATTGCCGCCGCAAACGGTGGCGCGGGGTATTCCCACGGCATCACCCTGACGGTTCCCACGATCTTCACGCTGGATGCTCAATCGCTGTTGTACAGCTCATCCCAGAGGCACTATCTGCGATCATCCCGCTTCGCATTGGAGGCTTCGCGAACGTCCCTGATTAACGCGCGCGAGCAGGTGGAAGAAGACGTGGCGATCACCTATACCACGCTGGATTACGTGCAGCGCTCGCAGGCCGTGCTGCAGCAGGAGTTTGCGCACGCGACGGCGCTGATCGCCATTGTGGAGAAGCGGATCGATGCCGGCATCGAGAGCCAAATGGAATGGAAGCAGGCACGCAGAACCGCAGGTGGGATTCGCTTGCAGACGTTGCAAATGGAGGATCAGGAGAACGACCTGCAAGAACACCTGGGGCAACTTACGGGATTGCCTGCGGTTCAACTGCGAACCGTGGCGGAAAGCGTCGCGGATGTGCCGTCACCGCGATCGATGGCCGACGCGTCAAAGCTACCGGATTTACTGGGCACGGTGACCGCCGAACAAAACGCCCGGGCAAGAGAGGAACGAGCCTTGGGCGACGCGCGCAGCTTATGGAAGCCGCAGGTAAATTTCAACGCGCAATACGGGCGTGTCAGCCCCATCAACAGCGTAAGCGATTATTACAACCTGCATGGCGAGTACAACGTGTTCTTTGCCGGCGTTTCCATCCACCTGCCGTTTCTTGACGCGGCAGCAAGGGCCCGGCAGCGCGAGGCAAATGCCGACGCATCTCACGTAGTGCATGAGATGGAATCGCTCCACCTTCGCCAAGACACCGAACGCCGTACCTTGCAGCACTCATTGTCAGAAGCGGCAGCGCGGGTCGAGATCGCGGAATTGGACGCGGGAATTGCGGCCGATCAGCTTCGCATCATGGAGACGGAAGCGATTAGGGGTGGCACCGATGCTCCTGTGATGACGCCAAAGGATGTGGAGCGCTCGCGCATGCTGGAGCGGCAGCGGTATGCGGAGTTTCTGGACGCGCAACTGCAACTCCGCAAGACACAGATTTTCTATCTACGGCAAAGCGGCGGACTGCAGCAGTGGATCGATGCTTCGCGCGGTGTGAAGCCAGCGCAAACGGTTAGTGCCGCTCCCGTTCCCTAATCGACCACGAACCTCGCAGGTTTTTACTGCGCAGCGCATTTGCAGTCAGGATGCTGAGTTGGCAACTGTTTCAATTCAACCCGCGCCCATTGCGTCACACCGGGCAGAACACTCCGGCGCGAGGCGGGAGCACGGGACCTTACTGTGCGTTGCGCTTACCTGCGCTGCAGTCCTGGTACACGGCTACCACCCATATGCCGAGGATGGGGGGATCTATCTCACCGGCATTAAGTATCTGCTCAACCGCAATCTGTATCCTTACGCGACCGGATTTGTGACATCCCATCTCACGTTCTCCTGCTTTGCGCGGATTGCGGAAGGGCTGGTCCGGCTCACCGCGCTGGACGTGATGACGGTCATGTTCGGCCTGTATGCGGTTTCCATCCTGCTGACCCTGATGGGCGCGTGGAGCGTGACCAGCCAATTGTTTTCGCCGGCGGGACGCAGGTGGGCCGTCGTTATGCTCGCTTCCGCGCTGACCTTGCCTGTAGCCGGAACATCGTTGATGTTGGTGGACCCGTATGTCTCCGCGCGCAGTCTGGTTACGCCTTGCATGCTCTTTGCGCTCTCGTTCGCACTCGCGGCGTTTCACGATCGCGAGATCGGCGTTCGCAGCCGCGGCAATCTCTTACGGTGTGCCTCCGCCTGCGTGGTCGCGCTGTTGTTGCATCCGCTGATGGCTGGCTATGGCATCATCATCGTTCTGCTGTTTGGCATCTTCACCATGCGGCAGCCCACCGTGCGGGCGGCTGCGATTGTTCTTTTTGCTATAGCAGCCGTGGGAACAGCAGCTTGTCTTAATCAGCTGGGGCCGGTGGAACCGGCGGGATACCCCACCATTGCGCAGACCAGAACGTACTGGTTCCTCTCCGAGTGGGCGTGGTATGAGTGGCTGGGTTTGATCTTTCCATTGGGCATACTGGCATGGTTTGGCTTGCGATCACGGAACACGGCTTCCCAGGTGCTGGCGAGGGCTGCCGCAGTCGCAGGTCTCACTGGATTGCTGATCGCGTTGCTGTTTGTGCATCTGCACGGCATTTCGTACTGTGTGGCGCGGCTGCAACCACTTCGCATCTTCCAAGTGGTTTATCTGCTGATGGTGCTGTTTCTTGGAGCCTCGATTGGCGCGCTGCGGCGGAAAAGCGTGTTTGCAGGCGCTGCTATCTGCAGTGTCGTGTCGCTTGCGCTGTTTGCCACGGAGCGATCGATCTACGCACACTCCGGTCACCTTGAAGTTCCGTGGATTCAGCCCGCGAACGGCTGGGCGCAGGGATTCTTGTGGTTGCGCGATCACACACCCGCGAATGCCGTCGTCGCGCTCGATTCCAAGTACATTTCGGCTTCCGGCGAGGATGCGCAGAACTTCCGCGCCATCTCCGAACGAAGCACACCACCCGATTTCTCGAAAGACGGCGGCATTGCCGCGATCAAACCGCAGCTGACAGCGGAATGGCTGGCCGGAGAACCGTTGCAGCACGGTCTGGACGAAGCGACTGATGCGCAACGCAGCCTGCGGCTCGCACGCGAAAACGTTCACTGGATTGTTCTAGAGCAAAGCGCGAAGACGGCATTCCACTGCCCATACCGCAACGCGTCCGTCAGCATCTGCGAAGTGCCGGTCCCTTAGTGCTGACTACTGCGTTGAACCGGGCGGCTCTGACGGTGGTGGATACTGCTTGCGGCCGCCTAATCCCAACATCTTCTGAAAGATGTTGCGGTGTTCCTTGGGTTGCTGATTGGTCGTGCCGCCTTCGCCTGGCCGCGGCTCGGTGGACTGCCCGCCCCCGGTAAAGTCGGTTCCGGCGGTGCTGCTGTCGCGTCCGAAGAGGCGGTCCATCAGACTGCGTCCGCTGTCGCCCATGTGGCTGCACGTGCTCTGTGGCTGTGTGCCATCCAGGAAGGCGAGCGTGTACGCTGCCGGGCAGGTATCGTCCGCTAGAAGATCGCTTGCTTTATCAATCCGGTATTCCGTGATGCCAGAAGGTGGCGTGAAGGCCTTCATATCGCTGTACTGCGGCAGCTTAATGGCGCGATTCATGAACTCCGCCCAGATGGGGGCTGCAAGCACGGCACCCGTCAGGTTGATGTTGGAATAATCATCATTGCCGACCCACACCACACAGATCAGATTGCTGCTGTACGCGGCAAACCACGCGTCATGGCTGGTGCCGGTCTTCCCGGCTGCGGGCGCGGTGAATCCACGCTGACGCACCACGTACCCATAACCGAAGTTCATCACACCTTCCAGCAGGTTCGAGGTGAGGAAGGCGGCTTTGGGATCCATGACCTGCTTGGCTTCCGGCGTGAAGTCCGCGACAATATCGCCACGATCGTTGCGCACGCTGGCCAGCAGCCACGGCGCAAGATGCACGCCTCCGTTGGCGAATACCGTGTATGCTCCCGCCATGTCCAGCGGCGTGGCATCGTACGCTCCTAGTGAAACCGATGGCGTTCCCTTTGCCGCGGTGATGCCGGAGGCACGAGCGAGCGCGGCGACATTCTCGAATCCGACCTTTTCACCCAGCGAGATCGTCGCATTATTCAGCGACTGCGCCAGCGCTACCGCCGCGCTCACCTGACCATGGTAGTGGCCCATGAAGTTGCGGGGATTGTACGTCCCGCGTCCGTCGTCGAAGGTAAAGGTCGTGGGCACATCCGAAAGCTGCGTGACGGCGGTGAACGTGCCGCCGCCGGTGACGTTTCCTTCTTCGTCCGTGCTTTGACCGAGTTGCTCACCTCGTACCGCGCCCATCTCCGCCGTGGCGTAGACAAACGGCTTAAAGATGGAGCCGGTTGGACGCTTGCTGGTGGCGTGGTCCAACTGAGACTGGCCGTAGTTGCGGCCTCCAACCAGAGCCAGCACCTGCCCGGTGTGCGGGTTCAACGCGACAAGCGCGACCTGCGGCATTGTGACCGGCCCCGCGCCCTTGTGCGCGCGGCGAATCTCCTCGTCGGCGTGCTGCATCCCCACGTTTACCGCCTCGGCCGCGGCACGCTGCAACTCCGGGTCAAGCGATGTGTAGATACGGAGCGTGCCGGAGGTCACCTGGTCGCCCAGCCGCTGCTGCAACTGATCATGCACCAGGTCGACAAAGTACGGTGCCTCGCTGGCGTCCACGTTCTGCGGGGCAAGCTTAAGCGGCTCCGCCTGGGCACGTTCACTCGCCTGCGGCGTCAGCGCGCCTGTTTCCACCATGGAGCGCAGCACCAGGTTGCGGCGCTCCAATGCGCGCTCAGGATGGCGGAACGGATTAAAGTAATTCGGCCGTTGAATGATGCCGGCCAGCAGAGCGCACTGGCTCACGTCCAGTTGCTTCAGGTCCTTGCCGAAGTATGCCTGCGCGGCCTCGCCAAAGCCGTTGATGGCAAATGATCCGCGCTGGCCGAGGTTGATCTGGTTGGCGTACATCTCAAAGATTTGCTGCTTGGTGAAGCGCGATTCAAGCTGGAGCGTAATGATGATCTCAATCAACTTGCGCTTCAGGTGCTTTTCGGGCGAGAGAAAGAAGCCGCGTGCGAGTTGCTGCGTCAGCGTCGATCCGCCACAGACGGCATGATGGCTCAGGACATCCTGCACGCCGCACTTTGCCAGCCGGACGAAATTGAGGCCATTGTGTTCAAAAAAGCGCCGATCCTCAATGGCGGTTACGGCGTTGACCAGGTTCTTGGGAATCTGGTCGTAGGTGACAAGACGGCGTTTGGTGCGGTTCTTGTCCTCGCTCAGGCTGGTGATCACCTGCGGCTCCAGCTCATACGCACGCAGCGGTGCACCGTTGTCCGCGCTGATGCTCTGAACCTGTCCGCCGGTCGTGTCAATCGTGGCCCCATCGGTGGAGTGATATGAGCCCGGCCCCGGCTTAATGGAGATGATGTCGCCATTAAGGGTGTACGTGCCAAGCTGGGAGTTGGTGTTGTACCCGGCGCGGCGCAGGTCGCGTGCGATCGCGTCGGCGGTCAGCGCCTGCCCCGGCCGGACCTCGCGCGGAGCCGCGTAAATCTGCGCGGTGCTGGCGAACAGCGGGCCACTGCTCAGCCGCTCATCTACCACATGCTGGTACTGGTTGTAGTAGTAGCCAAAGACAAGGGCACCCAACAGCAGCGCGGCGAGGCCAATTACCACGAAGAAGAGCAGGACTCGCTGCCAGAGTGGGCGGCCCCTTACCACTGTGTATCGCCGGTCACTCCCGAGCTTTACCTTGACTGCCATTGTCCTCCTGCAGACATAGCACTTAGTTTATTCTCCGTCATTTTTTGCGAAAGAGAGTGCAGCTTATGGTCCGTCATCCTGAGCGAGACGGAGCGCAGCGCAGTCGAGTCGAAGGACCTGATTTCCCTGGAGCAACCGAGACGCTGGGAAAGAAAGCAGATCCCTCCACTCCGCTGGGCTCCGGTCGGGATGACGGCGATAGGCTGCGCTCCAGTCGGGATGACGGCGATAAGCTGCGCCTAGCGCGATGACGGCGGCATGCTCCTCAGTTGGACGTTGACGAGCTTCCGTTGCGGAGAGCGTTCAACGCATCGATCACTTCGCTCACCGCCAGTTCCCGTGTCGTGCCTTGCAGACGGTCTACCAGTTCGACGAAGCCATCCCTCAGCCGCTTACCAACGGTTACGCGATACGGCACACCGATCAGGTCCGCGTCTTTGAACTTGACGCCAGCACTGCTGTCGCGGTCATCCAGCAGAACGTCCAATCCGGCGCGTTCGAGGTCGGCGGCGATGCGCTCGCCTGCATCGGCCAGTGTGGTGTCGCTCTGCTTGGTGACGGTAACTACAACCTCATATGGCGCGATAGACGCAGGCAGCGCATAACTCCACTCGCCACGGTCATTCTTCCCTGCTTTCGCGGCGGACTGCTCAATGGCGGCGGTCAGGATGCGCTCAATGCCGATACCGTACGATCCCATGATCGGCGGCTGCTCCTTACCGTTGCGGTCCAGCACGCGCGCACCCATGCTCACGGAATACTTGTAGCCCAGCTTGAAAATGTGGCCGATCTCCACGGCCTTGCCTTTAATCAAAGGTCGTCCAGTAACAGGATCGGCTTCGCCCTCGTTAACATCGCGAATGTCGGCAGCGACGGTCCATTGGAAATCGTCGCCCGGCGTGACATTGCGGTAATGATAGTTGAGCTGGTTTGCTCCACAGACGAGATTCTTGCGGCCTAGCAGACCTGAATCCGCCACAACGATTGTTCGTAGACCTTCTTCCCAAGTGTCACGTAAGACGTTCCCGAGGGTATGTACCGTGAAGGTTAACTTCAAATCCGCAAGTGCGTCAGCACTCATCACTTGCGATATACCGACAGGGCCAAGATAGCCCGCAGGTCCGCCAACATGTATGCTCAGTTCCTCCGCTACCATTGGTCGAAGATCAGATGTAGCAGCAACCGCATTTAGTTTCGTTTCGTTAACCTGATGATCGCCTCGCAAGAAGGCCACTACTGGACGAAGTGGCTGCGCTTCAACCAACTTGGAAAGACCTTCTACAAGCGGCGGTGGAGCGGGAGTGCCCATGTATGCCACGCACTTAATGTCTTGCGAAGGCTGTATCCCGAAGAACTCCGTAACATCCGCAATGGCCGCCTTACCCGGTGTATGCACTAGCTCTCGCGTTCCATCGCCTGTCGGGTCAAGGTCTACCACCGGCTCCAGGGTGCTTGTCGCCTTCTCTATATTCGCGGCGTAGACAACTTTGCCGTTTTCATCACGGGCCGACGCGATCACATCCTCGCCCGCCTCGGTGTAGACCATGAACTCCTGCGACTGCGATCCGCCCATCGCGCCGGAATCCGCCTCGACGGCGACGAAGTCCAGCCCGCAGCGCGTGAAGATGCGGCGGTAGACGGCGTCGTGCTTGTCGTAGCTCTCGTCTAAACCGGCCTGGTCGATGTCAAAGCTGTATGAATCCTTCATGGTGAACTGGCGCACGCGCAAGAGGCCGCTCTTTGGACGCGGTTCATCGCGGAACTTGGTTTGAATCTGGTACCAGATCTGCGGCAGTTGCTTGTAGCTCCGCACCTCGTTGCGCGCGATGGAGGTCATCACCTCCTCATGCGTCATGCCAAGCGCCAACCACGCTCCCTTACGGTCCTGCACCCGAAACATGTTGCCGCCCATGCCAGTCCAGCGGCCGCTCTCCTCCCACACCTCTTTCGGGTGGATGGCGGGCAAAAAAAACTCCTGGCCGATGGTATCCATCTCCTCGCGCACGATGCTGATGATCTTATTCAGCGACCGGAAACCCAGCGGCAGGTAACTGTAGATGCCCGCGCCAAGCTGACGGATATAGCCCGCGCGCAGCAGAATCTGGTGGCTTGCGACCTCCGCGTCAGCGGGTGCCTCGCGCAGGGTGGGGATGAAGAGTTTGGACCAGCGATGCATGTCAGTTCGTGTGTGCTTTCCCGCGCTGCCTTGACCCGGCCAGCGTTGTTCCTCATTCTACGCATTCACCTGGTGGCTGAATGGCGTGCAAGGTTCACGTTAATGCCGCAAGGCGCGTCCAAGATTACTGATAAACGAGTGCAGCACAACAAGATCGCGCAACCGTCCGTTGCTCGCGCTCATCTTCTCTGTCAGGAGTCTTGCAAACCATGCGAAATGCCGTCGTGGGCGGAATCATAGTTCTGGTGGTCGCCTTGCTGGTTTGGAGCGGCGTGCACAACCTGCAGGCGCGCCGCGCGGCAGAGGCGCAGGCCCGTACGCAGCAGATGACCATCGGCGTGGACAAGCCCGGTGCCGCAGCCATGGCCGGCGGCGGTTACATGGGTACCGACCTACGCGGCAAGCCCGCCGCAATCTTTACCTTGACCAGCAACGACGGCAAGCGGGTTTCGCTGACCGATCTGAAGGGCAAGCCCGTCCTGCTTAATTTTTGGGCCACATGGTGCACCCCCTGCAAGGTCGAGATGCCCTGGTTTGAGGAGTTTCAGAAGAAGTACGCCGCGCAGGGCCTGCAGGTGGTCGGTATCAACGAAGACGACGACGCGCAATCGGCTGAAGTAAAAGATCAGATCAAAAAGACGCTGGAACGCACCGGCGTGGACTACACCATCCTGATGACCGACAAGAAGGTCAGCGACGCATATGGGGGCTTGGACGTTCTTCCGGCAACGTTCTACATCGACCGGAACGGCAAGATCGTTGCGCAAGCCATCGGCTTAGCCAGCAAGGACGAGGCCGAGGGAAACGTTAAGAAAATTGTCGCAGGGAGCTGATGCAATGCGCCGACTCTCGGTCTTTCTTTCGTCGCTTGTTCTGGGTTTCGGCCTGGTTGCTGTCATCAGCGGAGCCCGGCACCTGACCGGCAGACAGCGGAACTCGTCAGATCCTGAAGACGCACACGCGCAGACCATCAATGATGGCTCGTCCGGCAAGGCCAAAGGGCACGTCACCTTCATCGCCGACGGGCAAAGCATCACGGCGAACCGGCCGTCCACCGTAGCGCTGCATTTCCGGGTCGATCCGGGCTTCCACATCAATTCGCACACACCCAAGAGCGACATGCTGATCCCCACCAGGCTCATCGTCGAAGACCTGAACGGTGCGGAGGTCAGAGATGTAACCTTTCCGCCTGGAACGCCCTACAGTTTCGCCTTTGAACCCACGACCAAGCTGGACGTGTACACGGGCGACGTCACGCTAACCGCTCACGTCCAGGCCAGGCCTGGCGCATACACCTTGAAAGCCGCCCTGCACTACCAGGCCTGCGACCAGGCCGCCTGCTACCCACCAAAGACGCTCCAGGTCGAGCAGCCCTTCACCGCAAAGTAAGCTTTCACCGGTAACCTGCAATGAGAAGGTTCGCGACGTAGATGAACGCCGCACCCGAGAGAAACGCAGCCACAAGGACTTGCCGCGAGGTTTGAGTTCGCCGGAGATCCGGGATAAACTCACCCGTGACGATCTGCAGAAAGAATCCGGCGGCCAGCACCAGCAGAAGCACAGAGTGCACCTGCGAGATTCCCCACCACAGGGTGAGAACACCACCAAGGAACGGCGCAGCTGCATCCGCCAGAAGGAACCCGTAATCCGAGCGCGTGGCGGCTCTGCCGTCCGTCGTCAGAACGACGGTGTTCATCCCGTCGCCGAGATCATGTGCCGCAATACCAAACGTAACCGCGTACCCTGCCCCATGTGACGCAGCGAAAGCAGCACCGATGGCCATGCCGTCGCGAAAGCTATGAAAGATCAGCAGCGCAGCCCCCGACCGCCGCAGGGTATCTCTGCCGCCATCTGCGTTCTGGATCCGTTGTCCCAGCCCATCCAGCGCACGTTCCACCGCGTGGAAGAGAAGAAATGAAAGCAGCGTAAGCGCCATCACATAACCCTTGGCGATGCCCGCGCCGGCTCCAATTAGCATCGCTTCCGGCAACAGGTCCAGAAATGACGCGCCCAGCAGCAGGCCAGCCCCGCACGCGGTAAGGATTGCCATGTGCCGTCGGAGATGGATTGCCAGCAGGCCGCCAGTCAGCGTGGAGATGATCGGCAAGGCAAGCAGCAGGAGAGGCATCCTGTCTAGATGGTAATCGATTCGTATTAGCAGTCTAAGGCTCACATGTCTTCTTTCGCTTGACTTCAGTGTGATAGAGCAAGGTGCGGCGTGCGTGCAGTAGAGTTCTAGCGTGTCCACCTTCCAGGAAAAGGCCGCGCTGGAACGCATCTACCGCCGCGTGTCCCTGCGCGTCGCTCCTCCGCTCATCTTGCTTTACTTCGTCGCGTTTCTGGATCGCGTCAACATCGGCTTCGCGTCGCTGACGATGAACCGGGCAATTGGCATCAGCGACCAGACGTACGGCCTGGCGGCGGGCATCTTCTTTGTGGGATACCTCCTGCTGGCAGTTCCCAGCAATCTGGTGCTGGTGCGGGTGGGTGCGCTGCGCTGGATTGGCGTTCTGATGGTGTCGTGGGGCATCGTCTCCGGTGCCATGGCGTTCGTGCATGGCGCGGGAAGCTATGTGACGCTGCGCTTTTTGCTGGGTGCGGCCGAATCGGGCTTTTTCCCCGGTATCGTCTACTATCTGACACGCTGGTTGCCGGGTTCGGCGCGGGCGGGCATCCTCGGCCTGTTTTACTTCGCGGTGCCGCTCTCGAACGTGGTGGGTTCACCTATCTCTGCCGCGCTGCTACGAATGAACGGCTGGCACGGGCTTGCGGGTTGGCAGTGGCTCTTTCTGCTGGAGGCTCTGCCCGCCATCCTGCTGGGGCTGGCTGTGCCGTGGATCATGTCGCCTGGAGTGGAGTCGGCGGCATGGCTGGACGCACGCGAACGGACTGCGCTGATGAGTGTCATGGCGTCGGAGCGTCAGGCATCGAGTTCAGAGGCACGGATGCCTCCACTCAGGGTGTTGGCTGGACCGGCGATTGCGTACTGCACCATGAGCGTTGGCTTGTATCAGCTGGGGTTCTGGACACCCCGGCTATTGGCAAGCCATGGCGTTTCTCTGCGCACGCTGGGATGGCTGACTGCCGTTCCATACGCCGTAGGCGGCCTCGGTATGCTGCTGTGGACGCGCCTCTCTGACCGCCGGGGCGAGCGGCGCTGGACATTGTTTGCCTCCTGGTGCATGGCGGGCGGCGGTTTCCTGCTGGCGGCGTTCACATCGTCGACCGTGCCGCTTGTTCTAGCGCTGTCGCTGGCCGCCTTTGGTGTGTTTGCCACGTTGCCAGTGTTCTGGGCCGCATGCAGTCAGCGGCTCCCCATTGCGGGCGCGGCGCTTGGGATTGCGGCGATTAATTCTGTGGGTAATCTGGGCGGATTCGTGGGGCCATATGCCACGGGATGGCTGCTGGACCGTACCCACAGCTATGCCGCCGGGCTGATTGCGTCGGCTGTAACCATCTTTCTTGGAGCGGTGCTGGCAGCAGCCACGTTCAGGGAATATCCAGGCCGCCACGCCGCATGAGCGCAAGCCTGCGCGAAACCGCGCGTACGGTCTTTGCCGCTGCCATGCAGCCCGTCGATGTTCGAGGCGCGGTGACGAGAAGCATCGCTGTGCGTGACGGCATGCTTCACGTTGCGGGACAGTCCACGGCGTTAGAGGCAATCGATAAGGTGATCGTCGTTGCGATGGGGAAGGCCGCTGTTCCCATGATGGAAGCGGCTGCCGCATCGCTGCATGGTCTCTCCTGGAACGGTCTTGTGGTTGCCCCACCAGAGACCTTCGCAAGCGGCTTCTCTGCCCATGTACGGTATTTGCCGGGTGCTCATCCCACTCCATCGGTCGAGTCACTGAACGCGGCGAATGCCGTGCTCGATCTTCTCCGTCGCGTGACCGGGCGCACCGTCGTGCTTTTTCTCGTCAGTGGTGGTGCGTCCGCCATGATGGAACGGCCATTGGATCCGACGATCCCGCTGGAGGACCTTGCCGTGTTCTCGCGGGCGCTGGTCGGCTCTGGTCTGAACATCATGGAGATGAATACGTTGCGCAAGCACCTGTCCGCCGTGAAAGGCGGCAGGCTAGCCCGGGCAGCATCCCGGGCGGCAATGCAGTGCACGCTGTTGATCTCCGATGTCCCCACGTCCGCGCCCGACGCGATTGCCTCCGGTCCTTCCCTGCCCGACAGCACCACCGTGGAAGACACGGGGCGATGCCTGCTGAAGCTGCAACAATCCCAGGCGGTACCAGCCAGTATCCTGAGATGGTTGTCCTCACCAGACCTTCCCGAGACGCCGAAGGCAGGCGATGCGGCGTTCGCACGCGCAAGCTTTCAGGTCATCCTTTCAGCGGACCACTTTGCACAGGCCGCAGCGGAGGCTGCTGCATTGCTCGGCTTTCACACGATCATCGACAACCGCTGCGACGATTGGGAGTACCGTGACGCGGCCCGCTACCTGTTGGATCGGAGCCGGGCACTGGCCGAGAGCCATGGCCGCAGCTGTGTGGTTTCCGTGGGCGAAGTCGCAGTGAATGTTCCGGTGGACGCAGGCGAGGGAGGGAGGAATCAGCACTTTGCGCTGTGGTGCGCTGCGGAACTCGCCCGGAGCGGGCAGCGTGCCACGGTTCTCAGCGCGGGTTCGGATGGTGTGGATGGCCACAGCAGCGCTGCCGGCGCCGTCTGCGACGAATCTACCGTGGGGCGCGCCGCAAGCATGGGGTTGGATGTCGAAGCCGCGCTTGCCGGTTTCAACTCTGCGCCGCTTCTGCGCGCCGTTGAAGACATCATCGCGTGTGGCCCAACCGGGAATAACCTGCGCGATTTGCGGCTGCTCCTGTCGGAGTAAGGACTGTGCACAGAAAGAAAAGAGGCAGCCATGTGGCTGCCCCTCGTACATGATGGTTAAGGTGGCGTTATGCCGGTGAGGGCTGCCCCTCGCCAAATCCAGGAGCGCGTCCGGAATCAGGCTTCAGCACCTTTTGCGTATCCGAAGGTCCGGATTCAGCATGTGCCAGCGAAGATCGCACAGGCGGCAGGTCTTTGCCTTCAATGATCAGCTTGATCTCCTCGGCATCCAGCGTTTCACGCTCCAACAGAAGCTGGCTCATGCGGTGCATGATGTCGTGATGGCTGTCGAGTATTGAGTAAGCAGAGGTGTATCCGTCGTGGACGAACTTCTTCACTTCCGCATCGATCGCCTCTGCGGTGGAATCGGAGAAGTCGCGATGCTGCTGAATCTCGCGGCCCAGGAAGATTTCGCCACCCTCTTTCTTGCCGTAGGTCATGGGACCCATCTTGCTCATGCCGTACTCGCAGACCATGCGGCGAGCAAGTTCGGTTGCGCGCTCGATGTCGTTGCCCGCGCCGGTGGTCATCTGCTTCAGGAAGATTTCCTCGGCACAACGCCCTCCCATAAAGATGGCCAGCTGTGACTCGAGATAATCGCGGGTCACGGTGTGCTTGTCTTCCTGCGGAAGGTGCATGGTTACGCCAAGCGCCATTCCGCGCGGAATGATAGTGACCTTGTGCAGCGGGTCGGAGTGGTCGCGCATTGCCGCCACAAGAACGTGGCCCGCCTCGTGATACGCGGTCACCTTCTTCTCCTCGTCGGAGAGCAACATGCTCTTACGCTCGGCACCCATAAGAACCTTGTCCTTGGCAATCTCAAAGTCGTACATGTGTACGGCCTTGCGATTGAAGCGCGCAGCAGTCAACGCTGCCTCATTCACCATGTTGGCCAGGTCGGCACCGCTGAAGCCAGGTGTGCCGCGGGCAAGGATGTTCAAGTTCACGTCCTCGGCCATGGGGACCTTCTTCGCATGGACCTTCAGGACCTCCTCGCGGCCGCGGATGTCCGGGCGGTCGACAACGACACGCCGGTCAAACCGGCCGGGACGCAGCAACGCCGGATCCAGAACGTCAGGGCGATTGGTAGCGGCAATCAAGATCACGCCTTCGTTTGACTCGAAGCCGTCCATCTCAACCAGCAACTGGTTCAGTGTCTGCTCCCGTTCGTCGTGTCCGCCGCCCAGGCCAGCACCGCGGTGGCGTCCAACGGCGTCGATTTCATCGATGAAGATAATGCACGGTGCGTTCTTCTTGCCTTGCTCAAACAGGTCCCGCACGCGGCTTGCGCCCACGCCAACGAACATCTCCACAAAGTCGGAGCCGGAGATGGAGAAGAACGGCACGTTCGCCTCACCGGCGACGGCGCGCGCCAGCAGGGTCTTGCCGGTTCCCGGAGGCCCGACGAGCAGTACGCCCTTTGGAATGCGTCCGCCAAGCTTCTGGAACTTCTGCGCCTCGCGAAGGAACTCGATGATCTCCTTCAGCTCTTCCTTTGCCTCGTCAACGCCAGCCACGTCCTTGAACGTGACTTTCTTCTGCTGGAGGCTAAGGAGACGGGCACGGCTCTTGCCAAAGCTCAACGCCTTGTTGCCGCCGGACTGCATCTGCCGCAGGAAGAACAGGAACACGCCCAGGATCAAGAGCATGGGCAGGAAGTTCATCAGAGCAGCAAGCCAGTAGTTATTGCTCTGATCCTTGATGGTGATGTTGACGCCTTTATCGTGCAACGTCTTGTACAGATCCGGGTAGTTGGCCGGAATGGTGGTGTGGAAGGACTCTTTGCTGTCGCGGAAGTGGCCTGTCACGTCGGTGCCGTTCACGGTCACGTCGGAAATCTTGCCCTTGTCGGCGTAGTCCTGCATCTGCGACAGGCTGATGGCCGTGTCATGCCCGCCGCCGGCGCTGCGCATGACAAACTGCCAGACAGAGATCAGGCAGGCTATCATCAGCACCCAGATCAGGATGGTTTTTACTGTTGAATTCAACGTCAGGTACCCCTTCTCTCTCGGCCACGCCGCGCGGAAAGACTCCTGTCGCGACCGGACTTACAAACCTTTGCAGCCTCACTGATTAGACGTTCGGCAGAGGCAGTACGGTGCAGTGGCGCATGTGCGCACACGCAGCGTCTGTTGCGTCATCGGAACGATCATACTCCCGGTTGAGCAACGGAGAGGCCAATGCTTCTATTTTGTCGCATTGTGCTGCAACATGCGTGCCTCGGCGGGAATGCGAAGGAGGCGCAACTCGCGCAGGGATCGCTCCGCACGCAACCCGGCGGGGAGATCGATCCGGCTGTTCGGCTTGGACGGTACGGTGGGATCGGCCGCCGCGTCTGGAGGCGCGGCCCCCGCAAGCAGTAGAATGCGGGCGGTTTCAGAGGAATTCAGCCGCGCTCCCAGACGAGCCGCGGCCGCACCCCGAAGGCGGCGGCGCGTGGGGAGATCAAGCGCGCGCAGGCGCTCCAACTCAAACGCCATCACCTGCTCGCCCGGCGCAGTTGCGACCGCCCGTCCGCCGCCACGGACCGGCTTGCCAGGCAGCGCCAACTGGTTCAGCAAGCGTGCGATTTCCGGCTGCCAGCGCTCCTCTTCCTCCCGCGCCAGCCGGGCGGTACTCGCCAGCGTACTGCTGATGGCGGGGTTAAATTCACGCAAGAGCGGCATCAGCTTGGCCCGGATGCGGTTGCGCGTGTGCGCAGGCGATGTGTTGGTGCTGTCCTCGCGCCAGGTCTGACCGCGTGCGGCGAGAAAGGCGATGACCTGCTGCCGCGACGCGCCAAGCAGCGGACGAATCACCCGGCCGCGCTCACGCTCCAGCACCGGCGAGATGCCGCCCAACCCCTCGGTCCACGCTCCACGCAGGAGCTTCATTATGACAGTCTCCGCCTGATCGTCATCGGTGTGCGCTGTCGCGATGCTGGTCGCTTTTCCGGCAAGCAGCAGCCGGTCAAAGAAGGCAAGCCGGGCGTTGCGTGCAGCTTCCTCCAGCGTTTCACCTTGCGCTGCAGCAAAATGGGGCACGTCGGCCTGCTCCACATGCAGTGGCAGGTCGAGCTTCGCGCAGAGTTCCGTTAGAAATTTCACATCTTCATCCGCTTCCGCGCCGCGGATGCCATGATGCAGGTGCGCGGCGGAGACGCCGATGCCAAGCACCGCCCGCAGGTCATGCAAAGCCAGCAGCAGTGCGGTCGAATCCGCTCCACCAGACACAGCCACGCAGACCCGCTCGCCCGGCCGGAGGAGTGAGCGGTTCAGTGCTAATGCAATGAGGGTTGGCACTTATCGTATGGTATCCAGTAAACGGGGTTCCTGCCGGAACTTCAGTTCGGCAGTGCATGGCTTCCGCAAACAACGACCAGATCAACTGAATATGCTACGAAATGAATTCGCTGTTAGCCATGCCCGCTGACGTACTTAGCAGGCAGTTGGTAAGCGTAGGGCAGGGCATATGGATCATCTACGAAACCATAAACGTATGGACCCAGGGCAGCGTCTTCCATTGGCCGTCTCTCTTCTCCAGCACTACCCATGCCCAATTTCCGCACAAGCCGCCGCACCACATCCCTTGCTCCAGGAGTGCCAGCGTATGGTTTCGGTTGAAGAATACCTCGGTGAACCGGTGCAGCCCAGCACCGTCCGCGAACTCAGCAGACGGTGTGCGCGGGTTTTTCCTATACTCCTGCTTCTCCCCGGCATTTAACAAACGGATTGGCAGGTCTGTTTTAAAGCTGTGCAGATCGAGTTGAATTACATCGTGACAGTGCTGATCGTAGTCGGCAAGTACCTCGTTCCACTCAGACTGCCGGTCTGGTGGAGCCTGTACCGCTGTATGCGGTTCGATTCCTCCTGTCAACCGGTTCATTCCTGGATGGTCCGCAACCGGTCCACAACTTACATCGAGCGGCATCGCGTTCGTGGTATCTTCCAACAGCCATTGCTTCCTGCTGACATCTCGCCATTCGATGGGGCCACTCTTTAGCAGTTGTGAATAGATCGCGTAAGAATCATCGGCCCTGTCTGCTGGCATGGGGTTTGGCTGCGCATAGGCTGGAGGTACAACAGCTTGCCCACACAAATATTTCGAATGTCCAAGAGAGATCAGCAGTAAAGAGACGAGCCGCAAGGAAGTCATACATTAAGAATAAGTGATCCACGCTTCTTACCGTTGCCCGGAACCGCTAGCAGCTTTACCGTAGTGCAATGTCTCAACTTCGCCGCGCCACCGTAGATGATGCCGCGCTCATTACGCAGCACCGGCACCGTATGTTCACTGATAATCACTTCGCGCCGGAAGCGGCGCTGGACGCCATGGACGTGAACTTCCTGCCGTGGGTGCGCGAACGGCTCGCGGATGGCCGCTACACCGGGCTTCTGCTGGAAGAGGATGGCGCGGTTCTTGCCAGTGCGGGTATCTTCTTCGGCGACTTTCCGCCGCACTACCTGCATGCCGAACCCGGCCGCGCGTACCTGCTCAACTTCTGGACGGCACCGGAAGCACGTGGGCGTGGTTACGCAAAACAGCTCGTGAACGCCTGTATTGACGAGTGCCGCGCACGCGGAAGCAAAGTCGTGGTCCTGCACGCGTCAAAGTTTGGAAGACCAATCTATGAAAACTTCGGATTCACCCAGACAAACGAGATGATGCTGACCCTTGGCGGAAGCACGAAGTAGGAGCGAGAACGCGAAGGACGCGAAGGTTTGCGCAACCGCCGCGAAGACCTCCATTGTGCACCAGCTTCTTACCTCAACGCGGCAGCTTCTTTGCGCCCTTTGCAAACGCCTTTGCGTACTTCGCGTTCTGCATTTCATGTCTTCGAAAGCGCACTACGTCCGCCCGCGCAGGTAGAACTCCGCCAGTTCCAGGTCACCCGGTTGCGTGATCTTCAAGTTCGCCGGCGAGCCCATCACCACAGCGACCGGGAGTCCGGCTCGCTCCAGCAGGCTAGCCTCGTCGGTTGCGGCAAAGCCGTCTGCCTCCGCCTCATCAAGGGCGCGGCGCATGTCCGCATAGCGCGCGCCTTGCGGCGTCTGGGCCTGCACAATGCGCTCGCGCGGAATGGTTGACGTGATGATCGCTCCATCGGCGGTGCGGTCCACCTGCTTGATGGTATCGATGGCCGGAATGCCCGCGATGGCGGCGCCATGCCTCGCGACCGCCTCAATCACGCGCTCGATGGTCGCGGCATCGATCAGCGGACGCACCGCGTCATGCACCAGCACAATGTCCTCCGGCACGGCGTCCAGTGAGCGCAGAGCCGCAGCAACGGACTCCTGCCGCGTCTCGCCGCCGATGACGACGTGAACTTTGTCAGAGAGCCGGAACTGAGCAAGTTGCTCGTCCACGTGATGCCGCTCGGTATCGCGCACAGCCAGCGTGACGGAGCGCACACCGGACTTCTCCACGAAAGCGCGGACACTGTGAATCAGGATGGGCACACCGCCGAGCGACAGAAACTGCTTGGCGCTGACACCAGGCATCGCCATGCGCGTACCCAGCCCAGCGGCTGGAAGGATTGCGTGAACCACCATCGACTGAAAAGTATAGCGGGTAGCGTGGAGCAGCTGCTCGTCTACCGAACCGTGGCCTTGCTCAGAGTGCCGTCACCCGGTTGCTTTCGTTGGACAGCGGGCGAGTAGAACAACGGGAGAAACGGTTCGAGAAACGAGAAACGGCTTTAGAGAACGAAAGCAACGGCTCTTGCGCATTTATGCTGAAACAACACGGCAGCCGCGTAATAAGAGCGGCAGGAGCAGGCGCGCATTGGGCATGAGGATCGGCTATGGTTTCGACTCGCACGTGTTTAAGCCCGGAGTGCCACTGGTGATTGGCGGCATGAAGATTGAGCACAGCGAAGGCCTTGCCGGCCACTCGGACGGCGACCTGCTGCTCCATGCCATTACCGACGCGCTGCTGGGCGCGGTAAGCGCGGGAGACATCGGCACCTTCTTCCCGCCCAGCGACATGCGGTGGAAGGACGCCGATTCAACCATCTTTCTTGAAACAGCGTTGGAGGAGGTTGCCACCGCCGGATATCGCATCGTGAACATGGACTGCGTGCTGATCCTGATCCGGCCGAAGATGGTGCCGATTGCCGGGGAGATGCGTGCGCGTGTCGCCGATCTGCTGCACATCTCAGAACGGGATGTCAGCATCAAGGCCAAGACACCAGAGGGCCTGAACCAGGATGGCACCGCCGTGGCGCATGTCACGGTCCTTCTGGAAAGCCTGCCGGAGCCCGAAGAGCCGCGCACCCTGCTTGCCGAGATTGAAGATCCAGAAGAGGTGAACGTGGTCGTCCGCACGCTGGTGGGCGGCGAAGAGCCGTACAGCACGCGCCGCCTGGGCCGGAAACCGGCTTTCGACACGGACGACCTGACGTAACCGCAAACAAATGCTATTCCGAAATACACTGCGTGCTGTACAGTGCTTCCATACCCGGAGGCCGTTCAGCTATGTATCAGCAACCCGATCCAGCGCAGATTCAGCACATGATGTTAGGCATGTTGCCCTTCATCGGCATTGCAGTGATCTTTGGATGGGCGATCATCATCATTCCGTTCTGGCAGATATTCAAGAAGGCGGGCATGGGCGGAGCGTTGTCGCTGCTCATGATTATTCCGCTGGTCAACATCATCATGGTGTATGTTCTGGCGTTCTCGCGGTGGAAGGTTGTGCCCGCGCCGGACTACGCCGCGCCGTACCCGTCTACCGCATATCCGCCAGCAACCTATCCCACGCAGCCCGGCTATGTGGCGTCACAGCATGCTTCGCCCGCCTATGTGCCGCCAACGGACCCACCCTCAACGCTGTAAGGCTGATTCGTGAGCGGGCGAGGTCGCCACGCCGACGAACGAATCCGCGCAACCGTAGTACATCCACCACTTGCCTTTGAACCGCACCAGGCCCTCGGCGAACGTGGTTCCCGCCGCGTATTGGCCGGTCCGCTCAAATGGCAGCTCCGGCTTGAATACTGGAGTATCTGTGCGGCTGCGCAGGGCCGCCGGGTCATCTGGAGCGAAGACCGCCTCTTCTACTGAATAAGTGCCCGGTTTCAGCTTGGTGTCGGTTCCGCTGCCGTCTTTGTTTTTGGCGTTGTAGAGCATCACGATACCCTGCTTCGTCAGCAACGGCGGCGGTCCCGCCTCAGGGAAGTCGCTGTCTGGCAAGCCGGGGCGCGCCTCCAGGATGACGCTCGGCTGGCCGGACGCATCCTCCAGCGGTTTCCAATGGATCAGGTCGTCCGACGACGCAAGCCGTATGCCGGAATCGCCCCAGTACATCCAGAATTTGCCGCGGATGCGCGCCGCTACCGGCCGTCCGTTGCGCAACTCCGTCACGATGGCGGCTGATTTGTACTTGTAGTTGTCGTAGCGGCCATCTCCAGCACCGGCGAATGCCGGTCCCTGTTTCTGCCAGTGCCGCAGGTCCGGCGACGTCGCGATGCCGGCTGAGTAGACGCCGCGTGTGCGTGACCATTGCGTGTAGGTCAGCACATATCCGCCCGCCGGGTTCTCCACAATGCGCGGATCCTCGACGCCGCCGGGCGACTCGCGCTCCTCTTGCGCATCTTTCGCCGGGTAAAACACGGGCTGCGGTTCACGGGTAAAGTGCACTCCATCATCGCTGACCGCAAGCCCCAGGCGTGAGGTATGGCCGCCAATGATCTCCTCGCCTGAATCGTCCTCCGCGCGGTACAGCACGTAGACCTTGCCATCGCGTACGACAGCCGCCGGGTTGAACGTATGCAGAGCCTCCCAGTGCACGATTTCGACGCGTACGGGATCGCGAAACGTTGACTCCCTGCGCGGCGTGATGACCGGAACACCGGATGCCCGGGTCCATGGACCAAAGTACGTCTGCGTCGCACGCTCTGCGGTCTGCGTCCGGAGAGCCGCAGACGCCAGGAGGCATGTCCCCGCCACGGTCAAGCGTGGCAACAACGTCTTGTACCGGTGTCTATGCATCATTAAGCCTCGCAACATACTGCCGTTTCTCGGTCTGGAACACGCTAAACTACTCGCGATCCATTTCACAACTCCACCGCCACGCCCACGAGGCCACTGACCTGCCCAGACAGATCTTCGCCACCAAGTCCATTGACAAACTCATCGCGGAGTCGGAGCGGCCGGACACGGCGCTCCGCAAGACACTCGGCCCGGTGTCCTTGACGGCGCTGGGCATCGGCGCGGTCATCGGATCGGGCATCTTCACCGTCATCGGCACGGCCATTGCGGGTAATCCCGCGACGACCGCCACTTTCTGGGACTCCCCCGTCATCGACTTTGCCCTGCACCATGGCGCGGTTGCGGGCCGACCTGGTGCTGGTCCAGCGCTGGCGATCTCCATGATCCTGGTTGCGATCGTCTGCGCCTTTACCGGCCTGTGCTACGCCGAACTGAGCAGCATGATCCCCATTGCCGGCTCTGCCTACACCTACACCTACGCAACCTTGGGCGAGCTGGTGGCGTGGATCATCGGGTGGGACCTGATCCTGGAGTACGCCTTTTCCAACATGAGCGTAAGCGTCGGATTCGCGGCGCACCTTGTTGATCTGCTGGATTGGCTGGGGCTGCGTTTCAGCCCCACGTGGCTTTCACCTGCGTATCTGCCATTGGGATTGCAGGATCTGGCGGGGCACGACATCTACACGCCCGGATGGCACCCGGGCTTTAACATCCCGGCGTTCCTCATCGTAATTATTCTTACCGCCATCCTGGTGCGCGGCATCCGGGAGTCCGCGAAGACAAACAACATCATGGTGCTGGTAAAGATCGCTGCCATCCTGGTGTTTATCGTCGCGGGCGCTTCGTTCATCCATCCCGGCAACTATCATCCCTTTTCACCAAATGGATGGCCCGGCGTTCTCGCTGGCGGATCGATCATCTTCTTTACCTACATCGGCTTCGATTCCGTATCGACCGCAAGCGAGGAGTGCCGCACACCGCAGCGAGACGTACCCATCGGCATCATCGCGACGTTGATTGTCTGCACGATTCTTTACATTGGGGTTGCGCTGGTGCTGACCGGCATCGTGCCGTGGAATTCCGTTGCAGGTGACGCCGCGCCCGTGGTGAATGCGCTGAAGCGGCTGTCGCTGCAGACACACTCCACGGAACTTCATGTCGTGCGTCTGATCGTGCTGATCGGCGCTCTGGTCGGCATGATTTCGTCGATCCTTGTGTTCCAACTGGGCCAGGCGCGGGTGTGGTTTGCCATGTCACGTGACCGCCTCTTGCCGGACATCTTTTCGCGGGTGCATCCCCGCTACCGCACGCCTGCGTTTGCCACATGGGTTGCCGGAATCCTGGTTGCGGTTCCTGCGGGCCTGTTTGACGTAGGCACGCTGGCCGAACTGTCCAACATCGGCACGCTCTTCGCCTTTGTGCTGGTCTCCATCGGTGTGCTTGTGCTGCGCCGCAATCAGCCAGACCGGCACCGCGGCTTCCGCGTCCCAGGCGGACCGGTGATTCCGGTGCTCTCAGTCATCTTCTGCGTGCTGCTGATGAGCGGCCTGCCCATCCGCACATGGGAACGCTTCTTCATCTGGCTTGTCGTTGGGCTGTTTGTTTACTTCTTCTATAGCCGCAAGCGCAGTGAATTCGCGGGTCAATAGCGTGTGGAGTTCGACTGGGACGAACACAACCTGTTTCACATTGCCATGCACGGCGTCACGCGCGAAGAAGTGGAGACGGCTCTTTTGGCCGGGCCCGTCTCCATCAGAAATGAGCTTCGAAACCGGGAAGAACGGACTTCGCAAGTCGGTGAGGCGTTCAATGGGCGTATTCTGTTCATCGTCATTGTCTCGAGAGGCAGCAGGATGCGCGTCGTGACCGCGTTTGGGGCGAACAAGCTGTTTCGAGAAACATACTGGACGAAGAAAGGCAGAACACAACGATGGCTAAATTAGTAATGCCTGACTTTCAGACAGAACGTGAAGAAGCCGACTGGTGGTTCCAGAATCAGGACGTCATCGCCGCTGAATTTCTTGAACAGCAAGGCCAAGAGTTTCTGGATCTGATAATTAACAAGGAAGACGCGCGCCTCGGGAAAGAAAAAGCTGCCGCCAGCGGCATGACGTACAAGGCGTACATGGTCAGGCTGATTCATCTCGCGTTACGCGACGCGAAATCTGCCTAACGTGATTGGCCTCCCTTGCATAAGAGAGGCCAATCTGCGAACTCCATGTGGAATAACGAGCGCCTGAGCATTACGGCGGCAGGTGAAAGCTACGCGCGGCGGCGAGACTTCAGTCCGAAACCCAATGCAAGCAGCACGGCACCGGCCGCGCCGTAGATCGGCAGGTTGGTGCCGCTATCCGGCATTTCCATATTCGGTTCCATGAAGAGGGCGAGCGTGCCCTGCTGGGGTGGCGTCTTCACGGAGCTGAGGGGCCGGTTATCGCCGTCGGCACGAACCGCGACCATCGTCAGTTGCACCTCATCGCCCGCCTTCACTGAGGAGACAGGAACATCCTTGCCGCCATCGCTGACGCTGCCCGACGGGATCAGCAACTGCTTGTTCTCGCCGGCGACGCTGACCAGCAGCGTGTTTGGCGGCGACACGCTGACCACCTTGCCGCTGACCACGCTGGCGTCATCCACTGCCTTGCCTGAACCGGCGATGGGTCCCGTCAACACCGTGCCAGGCTTCAGGCTTGAGACAGGAACGCTGCCGCCCTCGGTGGTCACCGCGGTGGAGGGCTGCACTTTGTAGCTGTAGGTCAGACCGTCGCTGCCACGGTTCACGATCAGGTTGTCTCCCGCGACATACACCACGGTGCTGCTGCCAGCAGCCGCCGCGGCATGCATGGTAACAGCGCTAAACAATGGCAACAGGCTGGCGGCCACCACGAAACGGCACGTTGAGAGGACTGAAATGCGACGCATATGGATCTCCTTGGTAAGGGTGATTTCTGCTACAAGGTGCGTTGGTTACTATGGCTAACTAACGACGCGCGCACAATGTAACGCTGCGGTGCGGCACCAAGATAGAAGAAGGGATAGCACGTAACGAGCGTGAGCACGGGTGTATGGCTGGGCTGCAGGGCGGATGTGTCCGTCCGCTCCACAACCTGCATTTGATCCACGCGGTAGGTATCGATGCCGCCGGGACGCACCACCTCAATCTCGTCTCCAACTGAGACATTCTTCAGCCTCCTGAAGAACCCGTCGCGATGACCCGCGAGGACGACGTTGCCGCCCCCTCCAGGCGCCGAGGTTCCGGTGATGTGGCCGGCAGCGCGGTTCATCACCAGCGCCGACGTACCCTCCATCACGGGCACTTCCAGCATTGCACTGGGAATGCGCAGCACCGCCTCAGGAGCCGGCATGGCCACGCGCAGCGCCGTACGATACGCATTGACCCGCCCCGGTGCCCACGAATTGGTTTCGGCATGATCTGCCTGGAAGCGCGAGATTTCCATGCGCGCGGCCAGGGTGCCATAAGCGGCCGGCAGCAGCCACACGGCAAGCAGCAACGCACCCGCCCATACGCATACCGTGCCGGCCCAGCCGCGAAGTGTATGTGAGCATTCCTTCACCAGAGCCCGCTCCCGCCTGTACTGAAGTTAGCTAACCGAATGGTTGTACATGCTCGTTTGGGCGAGCCAGATCACTGTGTCTTCATAGCATAGACGAAGAGATGGTCTGCGGGCTCTCTGTTTAGCGAGGAAATTACGGCAGAAAAGCGCCGCCAGACAGTTCACGGGTGCGCAGGTTCAGCTTAAACGTCAGTTCGCGGTCCGTGCGCATGTGCCAGCCCGTCCCGTACACATCATCGCATTCGATGCGTTCTACCGTGACGCCCTCCCAGCTCAGCCGCGGGCTTTCCCACATTTCACCATCGCGGAGGACGTAGATGGTATGGAATCCGGCCAGCAACAATGCGTTTGTCTCTGCCGCCGCATGCACCTGTACAACGGGGCGCACCGGCAGCAAGATGGACTGCTCTGGAGCGTTTACGGCGATCAGATACGCGTACCCCCCCGCGACGGCCAGCAGTGAGTCTGCTTCGGGCGTGGGCCACAAACCGGTGGCCACACCGTTCCCAGCGAAGCCCAGCGCGCACTGCGCCACAAAAGCAGCACCCTGGTCCGGTTTGACCTCCACCCAAAGCGCACCGCGAGCCATCGCATCTTCCTCGCCCGCTACGGCATGTGGCAGCGTGATGTGCCGGGCAGGCATGATAAGCGGCGGACCTTGCAGAACCCGTGCCTGCCACCTTCGGGGGAAGCTGTCCGCCTTGGCCTCTGCCATCAAATTGCGTGCTCCCAACCTTTTGCCGCCATGCGGCGCTTACGGCCTCCGACGTCCAACAAAATCTCTTTGCGTCGGGTAATCTCACCGATGCGAGTCAACGGCACTTCTCCCATCCGCTTTGGCAGCACCTTATCCGCGCGGCTGGTAAACAGCAGTTCGTAGTCCTCACCGCCATGCATTGCCAGTTGAAGAGCTTGCTCGGGCGAACGATCGCGCAGCAGCGAATGTAACGGCAAAGCGTCTGCGTACACCACGGCACCCGTGCGGGATTCCGCGCACAGATGCGTCAGATCGCTGGAAAGGCCGTCGCTAAGGTCGATGGCGGCGCTGGCCAGCTTTAATGTACGCAGCCGCTTACCCTGTGGAAGACGGGGCACCGGAAAGAGGTGTGGGTGCGCGCCATCAGCGGTTGCCGGTGTGAAGGGTCGCGGACCTGCTTCCAGCAAGTGCAACTCCGCGGCAGCCCCGCCCAGCGCTCCCGTGACGTAGAGTGCGTCACCGGCCCGTGCGCCACTGCGGCGCATCGCCGTCCCCGTTGGCGCGCTGCCCAGCAACACAATGTCGGCGAGGATTGAATCGCCAGGCGACGCCGCGGTGTCTCCTCCTGCGAGCGGCGTGCCTGTCTGCCGTGCCAGGGCGAGCAGGCCGTCGAAGAATCCGGTGATCCAGCGCTTTCCCGCTGCTGTCTGGCTGAACCTCTGCGGCAGAGCGAGCGACAGAAAGCAGGCCAGCGGCCTTCCTCCCATCGCCGCAATATCACTTAGCCCCCGCGCCAGGCAGCGATGTCCTGCCGAGAGTGCCGGATGCCAGTCCCTCCGGAAATGTCTGCCCTCCAAAGAGAAGTCCGTTGTCACCAGCAACTCATGGCCGGCAGGGGGACGCAGAACTGCGCAATCATCGCCGATCCCGAGCCGGACAACACCATGCGCGCGCCCGGCACGGTCGCGAAGCTGCTGGATGAACGCAAGTTCTCCCGTCCCGCTCACAATCTGAGCATAACCCCCTCATCGGGCATCAGCGCTTTAGGCTTTTCCAGCGGTAACATTTAGGCGTACACTAAAGTTGTCCTCAGGCGAATGGCATTCACGAAAGCTCATTCCGCGGACCGATTGCAATCAATCCCACATACATCGAGAACGTCTTGGCGAAAAAGACCTACCTTGTTCTGATCTCGCGCGGTGAAGACGGCACGCTGCACCGCCGCCCAGTTCCCTTGCAGTTTGCCTATGCGTTGGGAGCCGCTGCTCTGGTCGGCCTGTTTACCGTCGCGGGGCTTGCAGGGTCATACTCGAGGATGCTGCTTAAGACAGAGCGCTTCAACCAGTTGCGCCGTGAACACGACACGCTGCGTGGCGACTATGCCCGCCTGGAAAAGCGTGAGCACGAAAAAGAAGTGCAGGCCGCCTCACTCGGTGCGCTTGCCAGCGAAGTCTCTGCTCTATACGGATTCACGGCGCGCGGTGCACAGGGCGGCGTGCAGTTCATAGGCCGCAGTCTGCATCATGGAGCATCCGCTGGCGTGCAACCGTCCGCGCAGCTTGCTGACACCTCAACGGACAACGGTTTCTCCAACGCGACGTACTACAAGTCGCTTTCTGACTTCTACGCGCTGCGCGGCAGGGCGCTGGACGGATCGGCAACCCGTGCCATTACAGGCGGCCTGGGGACGTCTGCACTCGTTCCGGACTTCGAGAGCGGGCTTGCCACCGGCAATCTGCCTTCGCTGTGGCCGGTCACCGGTCCCATCACTTCGCCCTTTGGCGGTCGTGAAGATCCTATCCTGGGCGCGGGTGAAGGCGAGTTCCACAAAGGCGTCGATATTGCAGCGCCGTCCGGGACACCCATCCGGGCAACCGCCAGCGGCGTTGTCCTGACAGCCGCAATGGGCAACGGCTACGGCCGTGAGGTGGTGCTGGATCATGGAGGCGGCGTGCATACCGTCTACGGCCACATGTCTGGGTTTCATTGCACAGCGGGCGATCAGGTCGTCCGAGGACAGATCATTGGATACGTGGGCACAACAGGCCGCAGCACCGGGCCGCATGTGCACTATGAAGTGCGGCTGCGCGATGTCCCTGTGAACCCGCACAAGTACCTGCGCATGACCGCCGACGAGTTGGGAACAGCGATCGCCAGCCGGTAGGCTATGCTGGAACCAGCGGCCAGGTCCCGAGCGCATGGAAGCCAGCGAAGTTCACGAGTTTGTCGAAAGCGTGGAGAAGGGTGGTGAGGCGCGCCAGTATGCCGTCTCGTTTTCCATCAGCGTGCTTGCGGTCATGGTCGCCCTGGCCACGGTGCTGTCGCACCGCGCACACACTGAAGCCGTGCTGCAAGAGGCACGCGCCACGGACGAGTGGAATCTGTACCAGGCGAAGCGTATCCGGCAAAACACGATAGCGACCACCAGCGATCTGTTCCAGGTGCTGGCACCGGGCAGCCCAGCCGCCGCTGCGAAACTGGATGACTACCACAAGCGCACCGCCAAGTGGGACGACGACCTGAAAGAGAGCGAGGAGAAGGCGCGCGATCTGGAGAAGGACGTTGTAAAGGCCGAACATCGCGCCAGCCGTTACGACTCGGGCGAGGCTCTGCTGCAGATCGCTGTCGTTCTGGCCTCAGTCACACTGCTTACGCGGCAGCAGATCTATTGGTTCCTGGGCCTGATCATTGGCGCTGCCGGTCTCCTGTTTGCTGCGATGGGTCTGCTGGTGCGATAAGTCTTCGCGCGGGCCATGCACTAGCGGTATGCTGCTCTCACACAAGGAGCACACGTGCCAACCTCTTCCACTCAGGATGCGTTACCCGCCGTGCCCACGTTGCTTTTACGCGTGGCTCTCGGTGGTCCGCAGCAGAAGGATTACCGTTTCACCACGCCGTTCCGCATTGGCCGTACGGAAGAGTGCGATGTCTGCATCAAGGACGAACACGTCAGCCGCGTCCACGCCCGCACGGCGTATGAAGACGGCGGCTGGTGGCTCTACGACCTGAACAGCGCCAACGGCCTGATCGTGAACGGCGAACGTGTGCCCAAGGTCCTGCTGACCAACGGCATCACGGTGCGGCTTGGTGTGCGCGGTTTGGATGTAACATTTGCGGTGCAGGACGCTCCCAAGCCAGCCACTCCGCCGGTCATTCAATCGCTGCCGGTGCCAGAACCTATTCCCGTCAAAGTGGCAGCAACACCTCCGGTTGCAACGCCCGTCGCCAAGAAGCCTGCTGAAGACTACGCCGCGCACTACTTTGGCAAACTGAAAGAAGGCGAAACGGCGGGCGAACACACCATGTTCATCCGCTCCGCCTTTGCGCAGGTGCAGCAGAAGCAGAAGCGCAAGTACGGCGGTGTTATCGCGGCGCTGGTGATCTGCGCGATTGCTCTCGCGGGATTTGGCATTCGGCAGTATCGCCGGGCACACCAGCAGCGCCTCATCGCGGAGCAGATGTTCTACTCCATCAAAGGTCTCGACGTCGAGATCGCCAACCTGCAGGAGGCCGTGCTGCTCTCCAATAATCAGCAGGAGAAACAGCAGCTGCGCAGCATTGAGAATCAACGCACGCAGATGGAGGACAGTTACAACAAGTTCCTGGCCAGCATGCACATCTATGAGTCCAACATGAACGAGCAGGACCGGCTCATCCTGCGCGTGGCCCGCATCTTTGGCGAGTGCGAAGTGGACATGCCAAAGGATTTCCGGTCCGAGGTGATGCGCTACATCAAGTATTGGCAGTCCAATCAGCGATTGATTAACGACATTAAGGTCGCCAACGCTAATGGCTACACTCCCAAGATCGCCCGCGAGCTGATGAAGCAGGATCTGCCTCCGCAGTTCTTCTATCTGGCCATGCAGGAGAGCGACTTCAACCCACTGGTCAGCGGTCCGCACACTGGTGTCGGCATTCCGAAGGGCATGTGGCAGTTTATGCCGCAGACGGCGGTGCACTACGGCATGCGCCTGGGTCCGCTAGTGGATGAGCAGCGCCCGGACGTGATGGACGACCGGCACCACTTTGACAAGGAGACGGTCGCGGCCAGCAAGTACCTGAAGGACCTCTACGGCAGCGACGCGGAGGCATCCGGCCTGCTGGTCATGGCCTGCTACAACTGGGGCCAGCCGCAGGTGCTGCGCCTGGTCCGCAGCATGCCGCCCAACCCGCGAGACCGCAATTTCTGGATGCTGCTGCAGAAACACCGCAAGGAAGTCCCGTCCGAGACCTACGATTACGTCTTTCGCATCGTCGCCGCCGCCGTCATCGGCGAGAACCCGCGCCTTTTTGGCTTCCACTTCGACAATCCACTGGCGCAGGCTGAGACCGGTGCGACACAGGACATGAACGGTGCCCCGCAAGGCTGACGATCAACGATACGGCTCTCCCGAAAGGGACAAGCGGGCCGGATAAATCCGGCGTTTACGCTTCCTCTTTGAACTGCCAAGGCCGGAATCTACTTGTTGGCTTCCCTTTGCAGCGCCTGATGGATGACCATTCGCAAGTAGGTCTGGTATCTCAGGCCGCGCTCTTCCGCTTGCAGTCTCGCCAGCTCCACATCCTTCGGGTCAAGGCGGATCGTAATGGGAGGCGTGAGACCGCGCTTCTTCAGCGTCCCTCTGCCAAGCGTTCCTTCCTGCTTGGCTTGCTCGAAGCCTTTCAGGATTTCAGCCCTGCCCTCTGAGGAGTCCCACCAGTTCGCTTCCTCTTCCTCACTCTTGAACTCAGGAGCTTCGATCATCTTTGGCACGTTGTGCCTCTCTTTCGCGCGCGTAGAACCCGCGCATGGTTTTGTCTGCGCTGTGAGCAGTCACGACACGGATCAACTCTCTACGGGCAGTTGTTACGACTACCAGAACTAGGCCATCATCGGTCTTGCCCACCTGGTGCAGACGTTCTTCTCCGTTTCTGAAGTAACGGGCTACATCAACTGGATCGTTCTGGATGACCTGCTCGACCTGCTCAGGGGTGAGATCATGACGCGCGATGTGGTTGATGTCGGCGGAATCCCAGTCGAAACCTGGCATGATTTGTTTCTTCTGTTATCGGCGAATCGAACATGACTTGCAGTGCTTTCCATGAATGCTCCTTCGTGATTGGGATCTGTTACGTGTGCAGTTAGCGTTGGCGTTAACTAAGTCTTAAGTCAACGCAATACTGTGCGGCGGGTTGACTTACCGCTCATGTACCGCAGAATACTACATTGTACGTACAGTGAAATGCCGCAATCCTTTCGTATCCACGCGCCATCACACCAACAATGCCTTTTTCGCCAACTGATACGGCCCACATGCAGCGTGCGCTGGAGCTTGCCCGCGCTACGCTGGGGCTGGCGTCGCCCAACCCGCAGGTGGGATGCATCATCGCGCATGATAACCTCATTGTGGGCGAGGGAGCGCACCGTTACGACCTGCGCGACCACGCTGAGATCGCGGCGCTGAAGCAGGCCGGGGAGCAGGCGCGAGGAGCGACCGCCTACGTCACGCTGGAGCCATGCTCGTACCATGGCCGCACCGGTCCGTGCGCCAACGCGCTGCTGGAGGCTGGTGTTGCCCGCGTCGTCGCGGCCACGCTTGACCCCAATCCCCTGGTGGCGGGCAGCGGCATGGCCCTGCTTGAACGAGGAGGCGTCCTGGCCGAAGACGGCCTGCTGCAAGCCGAAGCCCGCGCCCTCAACGACGCATTTGCGCGCTACATCCTCACTGGCCTGCCTTTGGTCACGCTTAAATCGGCCTTGTCAGTGGATGGCAAACTCGCGCCGCTGCCCATCCAGCGCGCGCCAGGCGCTCCATTCTGGCTGACCGGCACTGCCGCACGCGAGGAGGTGCACCGCTTTCGCCACGCCAACGATGCCATCCTGACCGGCATCGGCACCGTGCTGGCCGACGACCCGTTATTCACCGACCGCAGCAATCTCCAGCGCCGCCGCCGCCTGCTGCGCGTCGTGCTGGATACGCACTGCCGCACGCCGCTGTCATCGCGACTGGTCGAAAGTGTCAATGATGACCTCTTGATCTTCTGCGCGCGCACAGCCCCCAACGAGCGCCAACGCGCTCTGCGGCAGCGTGGCGTGCAGGTGGAGGCGTTGCCGGTCCTGACTCCCGCCGAGCGCGGCATAGATGGCGCAAAGCCCGAACTCGATCTGCGCGCCGTGCTGAAGCGGCTGGGCGAGATGGAGATGCTCTCCGTGCTGCTGGAAAGCGGCCCCGGCCTCAACGGTGCTTTCCTCAGCGCAGACTTGGTAGATAAAGCCGTGCTCTTTTTCTCGGAGACAGAGCTTGGCGAGGATGCGATCCCCTTTGCCGACACGGCACACTCCGCTTCTGCACTGATCGAGCAGCTGTCTCATGTAGACCGCTGCGACTTCATGAGTGAGTTGAACAACGGATCACGCCACCTGGACGCTTGTGTGCGCGGCACGTTGCACGATTCCTGGGCCGAAACGTTTGCGCTTACCCCGGCATCTGCTGCTTAGCATGTTTACTGGACTTATTGCTGAAACGGGCATCATTACTTCGTTTGAAAAGACAAGCGGCGCGGCGCGGTTGTGCGTGGCAGTGCCCACGCTGGCGCGGGCGCTGCACACAGGCGATTCCATCGCTGTCTCCGGCGTCTGCCTGACGGCGCTGGCTATCACCGGCGACGGCTTTGAAGCAGACCTGCTGGATGAGACGCTTCGCCGCACGTCGCTGGGCGAGCTCGCTCCCGGCAGCAGCGTGAACCTGGAACTGCCCACACCCGCAGGGACGCCGCTGGGAGGCCACGTCGTGCAAGGGCATGTCGATGGCGTGGGGCAGTTAACGTCCCTGACCGCCGTGACGGACGGCCCACCCGAACACACGGATTGGTTGCTGCGCGTCTCCGCACCGGCATCGCTGGCGCGCTACATCGTGGAGAAGGGATCCATCGCGATCAACGGTATTTCACTCACCGTCGCTGCGGTAGAAGCCGGTGGAAACGGCACGGCGGATGTCACCGTCGCCATCATCCCGCACACCTATGCGGTCACCAATCTGCACACACTGCAGCCCCGTGATCCAGTCAATCTGGAAGTGGATGTACTCGCAAAGTATGCCGAGCAGCGCGCCCGCGCCGTGCCGGAAGCGATCACCGAAGCCTCGCTGATGGCTATGGGTTACTAGCCGGTCACGGTCGCGGGGAGTTCCATCTGCTCGGCGGCGGGTTCCTCCACATACGGCTGAAAGTGGGCGCGGCAGCGCGCTTCGTAAAGCCCGGTCGCACCCACCATCACCAGTTCTTGCGAGTGGCCCAGCCGTTGCGTATGGATCGCGGGCTGGCCGCATACCATGCACACGGCGTTCAGTTTTGTGACACGGTCCGCAAGCGCCATCAGCGCGGGCACCGGACCGAACGGCTCATTGGCAAAGGTGGTGTCCAGGCCGGCCAGGATGACACGCTTGCCGAGCGCGACCAGTTCCATTGCGACTGAGAGGATTGCTTCGTCAAACCATTGCACCTCATCAATGCCGACGACCTCAACTTCGTCCACGAATCTGCTGAGAAACAGCTCTTCACGCAGGTGCGCGGCAGTGGGCGTGATGACGGCGGCATCCATCGTCTGCTCGGAATGGGAGGCGATGGCGGTGCGATGGTAGCGAAGATCGATGTCTGGCTTAAAGCAGGCAACACGCTGACGGGCGATGCGTGCACGCTTCAGGCGGCGAATCAGCTCTTCGCTTTTGCCGGAGAACATCGGCCCGGTTATGACTTCCAAAACGCCCGGGGTGTGCGCGGCTTGCTGCATTCGGCTATCGTAAAGCAACCCAGCTTAGCTTCGCGAAGGTGGGGCACCCAACACGGAGATAGCTTTACTGCTTTGTTGCTTTCACCTTCACGGCGAGATAACGGAAGGTGGTGCCCGGTGCCAGCAGCACTTGGTGCGCGACCTGCGGCTCAATGCGGATCACGTCGCCTGCCTTGAATGCCTGTGTGGTCCCGCCGCGCACACCATCGCCGCGGATTTCGCCTGGAGCGGTCTCTTTGCCGTTGACAATCTCTCCGCCAAGGATGATCTGTGCTGAGCCTTCCACGCCGATGAGGATGTCCGCATCGTCGTGGTGCCACTCGCCTTGCCCGCTTTTTACGCGGACGGCCATCTGCACCGTGCTCTCCGGCCGGGTGATGTAGACCTTAGAGGCGATGCCAAACTGTGCGGTCCTGGCCTGCGTGAGTAATTCCGCCGCCTGCGCCTGTAGAAAGGCATTGTCCAGGGTTTGCGTGGGCGGGATAGATTGCTGCGCAAGCAGTGTTCCACAGAAAGCAAAGGTACTCAGCAACACTCGTCGCGTCATCATAGAGGAGCTCATTGTTGATGAACTTTACGTGTTCCTAGGCTGGCTTAGCAAGGGGCTGCCATAACTCCAGGCGATTGCCTTCAGGATCGATGATCCAGGCGAACTTACCGTAGCTGGCATCTTCGCGCTTCGGCTTCAATGTCGCATCCGCCTCGGTCAACTTTTTGAGCAGAGCATCAAGGTCATCAACGCGGTAGTTAATCATTACCGCCTGCGTGCTGCCTTCGCCAAAGTAGCCGGTGTTGTGCGGAAATGCATTCCATGCGGTCTGGCCGGTTCCAGGCGGAACTTCGTCGCTCCATTGAAAGCTGATGACGCCATGCGCGCCGGGTTGGAAGCCGAGATGTTCCACGTACCACGCGGTCAGCGCCTTTGGGTCGCGCGCGCGAAGAAAGACACCACCGATGCCAGTAACTCTTGCCATCAACGCACCTCCTGCGGCAACGCTTCCACCACTACCGCGGTACCGTAGGCCAGCACCTCCGTGACACCTTGCATGATCTCGTTAGCGTCGTAGCGGAAGGAGATGACGGCATTTGCGCCATGCTCCTCTGCATGCTGTGCCATCCGCATAAACGCGTCCTGGCGGGTCTTCTCGCACAGATCGGTATAGAGCGTGATATCGCCGCCCACCAACGTTTGCAAGCTGGCACCGATGGTGCCAAAGACTGATCGCGAACGGACCACGATACCGCGCACAATCCCGAGGTTGCGAACGATGCGGTAACCCGGCAGATCCAACGCGGTGGTGACAAATCCTGGGTGCAGCTGCATGGCGACTGTGCTCCTCTTCTGTGTGTACTGAACGCGCGCGCCTTGGTAGCGTAGAAGGCTTCCATGAACTCTGCTTGGAACGCAGCCCTATTCCTAGCGGTTATCGTAGAAGAACCGTTCGACGTCAAGCCAGTTCCTCATGCGCCGCCACGCAGTTTCCTTATGGTTGTGCTGAGCGGAAAACAGCAAACCTTCGCCGCGAAACGCCCGCAGCTGCCGTGGATTATCGTCGATCAGGTAGTCCGTCCGCAGAATGGATTTTTCTCCACAAAAGACGATGTGCGACGGCTCGATGAAGGAGAAGTTCTCGCGCATCCATCTGAACTTCGCGGCAAAACTGGTGGGGACCTCCATGGCAGCTGATGCCACAAAGACTTCATGATCGCGCGCCAAACGCTGCATGACGCGCTGCGCATCCGCCATCAGCGGCAAGTGCGCAAAGAAGTCCGGCTCCGACAAATACGCCACCAGTTGCTCATGGTGCTCCGCCGGAATCGCCTGCCACAGCCACTTGCCGTGGAGGTCGGTCTTGTTCAATGACGTGCCAAAGTCCTGGTTATAGCGGCGCAGGTGCTCCGTGACCGTATCGGCCATCACCTCGTCCATATCCACTGCGATCCGTGCCATCGTTCTGACCGTACACGTCCGCACTTACGGGCGTCCAGCGCGGGCAATCTCCTCGCCGTCCGGAAGCCGGCATTCGGCAACCTGGGTTCAACTTGAACCCAGGTGCGCGTTTCATGAAACAGCTGAGCCGCGCGTCCACTACTCGGTGCAGGGATGTTTGCTCGCGCTTTTTCTACTGCTGCGGAGGTGCACCACCACCTGGACGTCCCCCGCCCGCCGGTTGGGAAGCAACGTATTCGTCGAACTTGGGCTTCTGGTCGTCCGTCAGAAGCGCCCGGATTTTTGCGTTCTCATCCTTGCGCATATCCATCATCTTGCTGCGCATGTCCGGGTCCTGGGCGGCGCGAAGATCCTGCATCTTCTTCATGTCCGCCTCAAGAATAGCCCGGACCTGGGGCTTCTCGTCGGCGGTGAGGGTTACGGCCTTGTCAATCGCATCCATGCGCTGGTCGGTGGTCATGCCGCGGCCTTGAGCAAGCATGGGAGTTGCGCACAGGGCGGCACTACACACAGCCACTGCGGCGCGATGCGCGACGAATTTGCGGATGGTCATCATGTTCATTGCAATATCCTCATGGCAATTACTATACCGCTGCACACATCGCATCTGCACATTCCTTTGTGGCCGAGAGTTTGACTCCTTGAGAGTAGTTTGACAGGGGCCCATATCTGATTGCACCAGAACTGAGGGTTTCGCACATCCGCCGGGCAAGCGCACCACATTGAAAAGATTGTGCCGCAAATTATTAGAGCGAGCATTCGTTATCATCAGAACCAATGGCGAAGCGTGAAAGCAGCGCCCTGCGCGTGGAACCACCAAGTGCCATGGAGGCGCTGCAGGAGCGAATCAGTTACCGCTTTCTGGACCCTGCACTGCTCCTGTGGGCGCTGACGCACAGTTCGCTCGCCTTCGAGCAGGGCGAGGCCGCCGGAACCGGCAAACCGAACCGCACCGACGAAGATAACGAGCAACTTGAGTTCTTGGGTGATGCCGTCGCCGGCCTCATCATCACAGAACTTCTGTGCCGCCACTTTCCCGACCGCCGTGAAGGCGACCTGACCCGCATGCGTGCCATGCTGGTCAGCGGTAAGGGCCTGTCAGAGGCTGCTGTGCGCATCCGGCTGGGCGAAGCTCTGCACCTGGGCCGTGGCGAGGAGAGCAGCGGCGGACGCACCAAGAGCGCGTTGCTGGCAGACGCCGTTGAAGCGCTGGTCGCCGCCATCTACCTGGATGCCGGACGCAACGGCAAAGCGCCAGGCGCCGGCCTGCGTGCCGCCCGCGCTTTTGTGGAGCGCGAAGTTTTCAAGCCGCGGCTCCCGGAACTGCAGGCTGCTGCAAAGCAGGGTGTGCGCTTTGGCGGCGTCATTGGTGACTGGAAATCGGCATTGCAGGAGCTGCTGCAATCGCGCGCCGCCGGTCAGCCCAGCTACCGCACGCTGGAAGAGACTGGTGCCGACCACAATAAACGTTTCCGTGTGGAAGTGCTGCTGGGCGATGTTGTGATGGCTGAAGGCGAGGGCACCAGCAAGAAAGCCGCGCAACAGGCTGCGGCGCATGGAGCCTATGACCGCATCGCTCCGCAGGAACCAGCCATCTCCCCGCAAAGAGACGCGGCAGATCCGGCAAATCAGACATGACGCCGCGCGCTGGTTCCCTGTTTACAGACGCTGCCGGCCAGGTCTTTGCATCGTTGGCAAGACTTACCGTGGTCGCGCTTTTTGCCATCACCTTTCTCCTGCAGCCATCGCAGATACCGTCCGGCTCCATGGAACCCGCCATGCTGGTCGGCGACTTCGTTCTGGTCAACAAGCAGGTCTTCGCTCCGGCGGCCCGTTGGCGCTGGCTCCTGCCCTATCGCGAACCACACCGAAACGACCTGATCGTGTTCCACTATCCGGTCGATCCCGGCGAACTCTTGGTCAAGCGTGTCATCGCCATTCCGGGCGACCGTCTGCATCTCCATCGCGGCGCGGTCATCTTGAACGGCCATGCCGTTGAGGAGCCATTCGCCGCCGACACCCCTGGCGAGCCTTCCCCTTACCGCGACGACTTTCCGACATTGGAGCTCGCCGATCCCGCAGCCGAAGCCTCCTGGTGGATCGAACTTCGCCACAGCGTTCGCGCAGGCGAGTTGCCCATTCCAGAAGGCCGCTACTTCGCCATGGGCGACAACCGCAACAACAGTCAGGACTCGCGCTTCTGGGGCTTTGTTCCGCGCAACAACATTGTTGGCGAGCCGCTGCTGGTCTACTTTTCCGTCGATCGCGGCAACGGCAGCCCCCGCGGCCGTCTGCGCTGGAACAGGAGTCTGCGGGTATTGCGGTAGGTCTGCGCGATGGCCCTAAAGTGGTTACCCTTTTCTTGCATGAGACAAGGGCAGCACACATCATGCAAAGCACCGCGGCAACTACTGCGATGCTTTCCGTCTCCTATGCAATGACTCACGCGGAACGTATGCGCAGAGCACATAAAGGAGACATGATGGCGTTGATGGATGTGTTGCTCGATGAAATGCGCGACCTGTACAGCGCGGAAAATCAGCTGGTCAAGGCGCTGCCAAAGATCGCGAAGGGTGTTGAAGATGCAAGCCTGAAAGCGCTGGTCAAGAACCATCTGGAGGAGACCAAGAATCAGGTGCAGCGTCTTCGCGATGCGTTCGGCGTTCTTGGCAAGAAACCCACCGGCCAGCACTGCAACGGCATGGAAGGTGTGGTGGAAGAGGGCCAGGAGGCTCTTGAGAAGGATGAAGAGGGCGCGAATAAAGACCTCTGCATCGTGGGCGCTTCGCTGCGCGTGGAGCACTACGAGGTCGCCGGCTACACCACCGCGATTGCGTTGGCCAAAGCACTAAAGCAGACCGAAGTCGCCAACCTGCTTACTGAGACTCTGCAGGAAGAAGTTGCTGCGGCAAAGGCTCTGCAAGCTGCGGCAAAGCCACTGCTGAAGCAGGCCGTAAGTGACGGCAACGCCACCGAGAGCGAAGACGAGAAGAAGCCGAAATCGGCCAAGGAAAAGAAGAGCGAAAAAGAGAGCGAGCAGGACGAAGCCGAGGCCGCTCCGGAACTCGCAGGAAAGCAAAAGTAATCACCTTCCACGAGAGCCCTCGCGAGCCGGCGAGGGCTTTTGTTTGTCCGCAGCTTGAAGTCACGGTGTAGCATGACTTCGTTGGCTCCTCTTCCAAAGTCGTGCACTCACCTCTTGTGCGCAGTCCCTCTGTGCGTTGCATGGATTTCGGCTCAGCCCCAGGCTGCTCAGCCGTCCGGTGAAACGCACTGTACCCTTGTGCGTGACGCCGAGTACAAGTGCAACCGCATAGCGTTCCAGCAACGTCTCCAACACGCACGAACGGTTCGCATTGATACGGACCGCCTGGACCTGTTCGCGGCCGGTGAGATGCGCAGGTTGTCGCCAAGTTTGGGACTGACAGTCGTCGCCGACGAGCAAAAGCCCGACCTCATCTTTGATCTGGCGCCGGTAGACCGCAGCGGCCGCATCGATTTTGGACCTGCGGCGGTGCCCCTGGCAACGCTGAGCATCTATGACCCGGCTAAAGGCACAGGTCGCCGCGCCCTCATCTGGGTGGAAACGTACAGCGGGCAGCAGGACCGTCCGTGGCCGTCTGTCGTTACGGAGTTACTGCAGCAGTTTCAGGATCACTCTCTGTCACATTGAGGTGCTAGCCTCAGAGGGCACCCTCATATCAGCGCAAAGGAAATTAAATGAAAAGCTTATTCAGGGCTGTTGCCCTGGCGTTTATGTTTTTGGCAGTTACGCAGGGCACCAACCACGCCTTCGCTCAACCAGGGCGTGGAGCAGATCTGCCCAGTCCCGGCCGTAAAGCGGACGTGACGCTCGGCGCGGCCAGGATCACTGTCGACTACGGCGCGCCCAGTGCCAAGGGCCGCAAGATCATGGGCGAGATCGTGCCCTACGACACGTGGTGGCGCACGGGTGCCAACGAGGCCACCAGCTTTGAAACCACCGGCAATATCACCATCGGCGGCCTGCGCGTTCCCGCCGGCAAGTACACGCTGGTCACACTTCCCTCAGCTACGCAGTGGCAACTCGTCATTTGCAAGCACACAGGCCAGTGGGGCACGGACCGCTTTGAAGCCGACGACCTGGGCAAGGTACCGATGACCAAAGCCACGCTGCCTGCGCCGCAGGATCAGATGTCCCTTACCTTTGAGAAGACCGCAGGCAAAAAGACTCAGCTGCACATCAAGTGGGAGACCACCGACGTCTGGGTTCCCATCGCAGCAATGTAAGCTGTCTAATTCGTTCTCGTTGTCACCGTTACGGTTGTCATCCCGCAGCGAAGCGAAGGGATCTGCATTTCTGGCCGAGGCGGCCCGCACGAGGTGCGCGACGCGAATGCGGATCGATACGGATTGCTGCCGATGGCAATGTGCCGGAACTGCTCTGAGGAAAAGCTTAATGGATCTGGTCCGCATTCAATCCGCGTTGCGAGACGCAAAACTCGACGGTTGGCTGTTCTACGACCACCACGTCCGCGACCCGCTCGCCTACCGCATCCTCGGTCTCGATCCGCACATGCACGTCACCCGGCGCTGGTTTTACTTCATCCCAGCGCAGGGTGAGCCGCGTAAGCTGAACCACCGCATCGAAGCCGCGAAGTTGAATACCCTGCCCGGCGAGCGCACGCTCTACAGCACCTGGCAGGAGATGCAGTCCTCGCTGGAAGCGATGTTGCAAGGCACGACGACGGTGGCGATGCAGTACTCTCCGCGCAATGCCGTCATGTACGTTTCCATGGTCGATGCGGGCACGGTGGAATTGCTTCGCGGCATGGGCAAGGAGATCGTCTCCTCCGCCGACCTGGTCAGTCAGTTCGAAGCGGTTCTCACCGAGCATCAGATCGAGACGCACTACATCGCGCAACGCAAGATCGACCGCATCCTGGAGGACGCATGGCGCGAGATCGGAGCGCGTGTGCGCGGTGCAGATCCGTCCACGCACCTCGACGAGTTCGCCGCCGTGGAGTGGCTGCAGCATGAACTCGCCCGCGAAGGTCTGGTCTGGGAGCATGGCCCCAACGTCAGCGTGGGTGCCAACGCAGCCGACTCGCACTATGAACCCGTCGCTGGACGAGCAGCACGGATTGAACGCGGCAGCTTCGTGCTGATCGACATCTGGGGCAAGCTCGCCAACGATCCGCAGGCAGTCTGGTATGACATCACATGGACCGGAGTCGTTGACCGCAGCCCAACGGAACTGGAAGGTGGCGTCTTTGCTGCCGTTTGCAATGCGCGCGATGCCGCTATCAGCTTGGTGCAGGAGCGCTTCGCCGCAAACCAACCCATCGCCGGATGGGAGCCGGACGCTGCGGCACGCGAAGTCATCGTCAATGCAGGCTTTGGCGAGTGGTTCACGCACCGCACCGGCCACAACATTGCCACGGAACTGCATGGCGCGGGAGCGCACCTCGACAACTTTGAAACGCACGACGAACGCCGCATTCTACCCATGACCTGCTTCTCCGTCGAACCTGGTATCTACCTGCCGTCGGGCCCGGAGTGCTTCGGCATCCGCAGCGAAATCGACATGATTACGCATCTAGGCAGCGCGGTCGTGACCGGCAAGGTTCAACGTGAACTTGTGAGGATCTGATGACGATTAGAGAAGACATCCAGAGTGGATGGGAAACCAAATTTAGGAAGGCCCTGCGGGAGTTAAGGCGGAGACCATCCTTTTCCTTCGGCATGCGCACGTACTTTCGACAAGAAGCTACGGTGTATGGGCTCGTCCTTGCGCAATCCCTTGATGATGAGTTCCGAACGATCCGGTGCCGTCTGTGTCACGTCGAGCGGCTAGAGACCGTTATCTACAAGCCGCAGAAGAAAGCCACTTGGTATTTGCGAAACATTCAGAAGCGCCCTAGCACCTTGAGCAAACCCTAACCGCAGACAGTCCATGGTTCGAGGTCGAATGGACCGCAACTGAGGCGGACAAGGCACTCGAAGAATGGGTAGAGGCATGATTAGCTGCGTCTGAGCGCACGTCCAGTTCGGCTGGTATCATCGTCACTGAATGGCAGCGACACAAACAACGGTAGTGCCGGTGCGGCGCAGCACGCTTTCTCCTACGCTGGTGCTGATTGCGGGATGGATCGTGCCCGGCCTGGGGCATCTCCTGCTCAAGAAGCCCATCCGCGCGGCGCTGCTCTTTGTTTCGATTGTGGCGATGTTCGTCATCGGCCTGCAGCTGCATGGCAAGATCTACAACCCTACGACCGGCGACCCTCTGGACATCCTCGGATTTGCCGGTGAGATCGGTGCCGTGGGCCTGTACGGTGTGGCACATCTGCTGGGCGCGGGTGCTACGCAGTTGACGGACACGCTTTCTGACTATGGCACGAAGTTTATCGTGGTGGCAGGTCTGCTGAACGTGATGGCCGCAGTTGACGCGCAGTCGCTGGCGAATGGCCGCAAGGCGGGTCTGTGATGTCGCACTTTTCAGCCGTCCTCATCTATGCGCTCTTCGCCTCGGTCGTCTTTGGCATCACGCAACGGGCTGAGCCGAGGATGATGATCCGCTTTGGTGCCTACTGCTTCGGGCTGTTCGTCCTTGCCACCTTCGCGGTCAGCTGGGGCATGTGGCTCATCAAGCATTGAACTCCACGAGTCTTGCTACAGCACTGAACACGACGAAGAGCAGTGCATACCCGGAGGCTTTGGCGGTAGAATTTCCGCACCTGCTGGAGGTTCCATGCGCCGCCTTGTTGCCCTGCTCTTCATGCCACTTGCCATCGCCGCACAGACGGCCACCGTCTCGCTTACCTCTTCGACGACACCGGGAGCGCTACCGTTTAGTAGTCCCGTGACAAACAATCCCGTGTCGTTGGTGGAGGTGCGGACGCGTACCCAGACGCTGGCCGACGGCACGCACATCGTACGCAAGACGCGGGAGATGTTTTACCGTGACGCGCAGGGACGCACGCGCAGTGAAACCGAACTCCCCGCACCGGCGGTCGCTCATACGCAGATCCACACCGTGACCGTCTACGATCCGATTGCGGGAAAAACCCTCACCTGGACCGAAAATCCTTCCGCCACGCGAAAGGAGTATTTCGCACGGACTGTCACGAAACCAGCCCTCATGGCGGACGCACCGCCTCCCGTGCAGATGGAGCCCGTCCGCAACCCGCCCTTGCTGCCAGACACGGCAGCAGCATCCAACCGGCCGCAGGTGCAGCGCGAGGATCTGGGCATGCACGATGTGCAGGGCTTCCCCTGCAAAGCCGACCGTTCCACTACCACTTATCCGGTGGATTTCCTCGGCAACGACCGGCCCATCGTGGTCACAGAAGAGCGTTGCGTCTCCCGGGAACTTGGCCGAACCCTGCAACAAACCCGTAGCGACCCTCGTTCCGGCGTAACAACGCTCGCGGTGGAGTCTCTGACTCGTGGTGAACCCTCACCAACGCTCTTTCAGCCGCCGGCCGGCTACACGGAGCGTGCAATCAACACCACCCTTCCAGCGCAGTAACAACCGGCAAACGCCGTGTGCTACTTTCACGCGGCCCGTCCGTCTCACGTTGTAACTGCCATCTGGCGAGGTATTTTCTATGTTGAAGCGTGCTCTTTCCACATCGGTTTTGCTTGCTGCCCTTCCCCTGTTGGCCCAGGGCGGCCCCGGCCCCATGGAACATGGCCGTATGGGCTTTGGGCCAGGCGGTTTCGGAATGCGCAGTGCAGTCACAAATGCTCCCTACTCCGCCACTTACACCAGCACCTCCACAGAAAAGCTGCAGGACGGCACAGTTCTGACGCATACGGGTACGCGCACCGTGACGCGTGATTCGCTTGGCCGCACCCGCGAGGACATCACCATGCCCGCGCGCGGCAACACCGGAACCACGCATACGATGATCGTCATCATGGACCCAGTCGCCCGAACCGTCACGCAACTGCGTCCGGATGAGAAGGTCGCTGTGGTGCATGGGCTTCCGCAGCCGGGTCAGGGACAGGCGCACCGTGGGGGATCGTCACCGGACAGCACAAACGCTGCGGCTTCCACGCCGCATGTACGCCCCAATGAAGTGCAGTCTGACCTTGGCTCCAAAACGATCAGCGGCGTTGTGGCCACAGGCAAGCGCACCACGCACACGATCCCCGCAGGTGAAATGGGCAACGCCACGCCGCTGGTCTCCACGCGCGAGACGTGGTATTCGCCAGACCTGAAGATCGAGATGGGCAGCAGCGAGGTCGATCCCTTTCATGGCACCCGGACCACCACCGTTTCATCGCTGACGAAGACGGAGCCGGATGCGGCACTCTTCCAGGTTCCAGCCGGTTACACGCTGCAGCAGGCACCTCAGCGTGCATTTGTCCGCCGTGGACCGGGTGGAACGCAGAACAACAGCACGCCAGCACCGCCCCCCGGGGCCTGACCCCAGCGACCTTCCACCCCCACCTGCCGTCTAACTGCATACGGAGCATGGATGGGCGGGTGGTGGAAGGCAGCGTGCGCGGGCTTGCTCGGCGGCGCTCTGATGGGTGCGGTATACGCGCAACGCGCCTTTCGCGAATACCCTTCTGTCGAATACGGCGGTCATTTCCCCCTGCCGCCAGACTGGCAGCATCAAGGCGAGTGGACCTTTGCTCGCCTGATGTATCCTCCCGGCCCGCTCGACGGCTACGCTGGCCGGTTCGATGGGCCGTGGCAGGAGGGTCTGTCGCTGTGGACCCAGGATTACCCCCGCGCTGACCGTGCCCTGGCAAACGCTGTCCACCGGCTAACTCGCGTGGATGCACGCTCTGTCGAGCAGTCTGTAAGCCTTGATGATGGGGACGAAATCTATAACTGGCCGTGGCTCTACGCAGTGCAGGTCGGCGAGTGGGGCTTGACGGACAAAGAGGCCGCCAAGCTGCGCGACTATCTTCTTCGCGGCGGGTTCTTCATGGCGGATGATTGTCATGGCTCACAGGAGCAGGCCTACTTCGAGCAAACCATGAAGATGGTCTTCCCAGACCGGCAGCTGGTGGATATACCAGACAGTGACCCCATCTTCCACATGCTGTTCGACCTGGACGAGCGCTTTCAGGTTCCAGGCGCGGAGCACCTGAACACTGGCCACAAAAAGGACGGCTATGTGGCTCGTTGGAAAGGCCTTTACGACGACAAAGGGCGCATCATGGTGGCCTTCTCGCTGAATTCGGACCTGGGCGACTCATGGGAGTTTCTTGACGATCCCCGCTATCCGGTGAAGTATTCCGCGCTGGGCACGAAAATCGGAGTGAATTACGTTTTGTACGCTATGACACACTGAGGGAAAAATTCTTGCTCATGTCTTTTCGCACACTCCCGATAAGCCAATTGTTATGACGATGAAATGTGCCGCTTGCAGCGATGGCGTACGGAAGCCGATGGATTTCAGCATGGCGTTTCAGCCAATCGTAGATGTCCACACGGAGCGGGTGTATGCCTACGAAGCTCTGGTGCGCGGGCCGGAGGGTCAGGGTGCCGGTTCGGTACTCTCGCAGATTACGCCAGAAAACCGCTACAGCTTCGACCAGACCTGCCGCGTGCAGGCGATTACACTTGCCAGCCGCCTGGGACTTGCGGACAACGGGGCGTTTCTGTCCATCAATTTTCTGCCAAAGGCCGTCTACAGTCCAGCGGCCTGCATTCAACTTACGCTAAAGACCGCGCGCGAGTTAAACTTCCCCACGGACCGCCTGATCTTCGAGATTACGGAAGGCGAGGAAGTTGAAAACATAGCGCATCTGCAGGCGATCGCCGATGAGTACCAGAAGCACGGCTTTCGCGTGGCAATCGATGATTATGGTGCTGGTTTCGCCAACATGAACCTCTTGGCCAACTTATCGTCAGACCTCGTTAAGCTTGACATGGAGCTGGTTCGAGACATCCATCTTCGGCCCAAGTCACGTGCCATCGTCCGGTCCACAGCGGCGCTTTGCCAGGGTCTTGGCATGGAGGTGATCGCAGAGGGCATTGAGAACTTCGAGGAGTACGAAGCCGTGCGTGCGTGCGGCATTCACCTGATGCAGGGATACCTGTTCGCGAAACCCGCGTTCGAGCAGCTTCCGCGATTAACGATGCCACGCAGGGAGATCCCCAGTTCACGCGATCTGCCAAGAAGGCCAAGCCTGAACATACTCCAGAATCTTGCCCTGAGAACCGCCTAGAACATAGTCGTAGCCGCCGGCTTGTATAGGTGGTGAAGTTGTACGCAAACAGCAAGAGGCCGGGATGCTCCCGGCCTCTTCCTGCTTTGTACGGTGATTAGGCCACAGCCGGTTCAGCCGCTGCGGCGGCGGCAGCAGCCTGCTTTTCGGCCTTCGCGGTAGCAGCGCGGCGGTCAGCGAGGTTCTCTCCGAGCTCCGCCGCCATCTTCTCCGTGGAGAACGCGTCGATCATGTCGCCAACGCGGATGTCGCGGAAGCTGCCCAGATCAATTCCGCATTCCATGCCATTCGTGACTTCCCTGACATCGTCCTTGAACCGCTTCAGGTTGCTGATCTTGCCCTTCCACATCTCCGTGCCATCGCGCATCACACGCACCTGCGCGTTGCGCGCAATGATGCCGTCGCGCACGGTGCACCCAGCAATCTGGCCGACCTTGGTGATTTTGAAGACATTCAGCACTTCGGCGCGGCCCAGGTAGTTCTCGCGGAAGACGGGATCGAGCAGGCCGAGCATGGCCTTCATCATCTCGTCCTGCAGCTCGTAAATGATGGAGTGCAGACGTATCTCAACGTTGTCCTGATCCGCCAGTTCCTGCGCCTTGCGCTCCGGACGCACGTTGAAGCCGATGACCACGGCGTTTGACGCCGCTGCCAGCAGAACATCGGACTCCGTGATGGCACCCACGCCGGAGTGCAGTACGCGTACCCGTACCTTTTCCGTCGTCATGCGCTGCAGGCTGTCCGCCAGTACTTCCACTGAACCCTGCACGTCGCCCTTCAGGATCAGGTTAAGATCCTTTACGCCTGCCTGCTTAATCTGCTCCGCCAGGCCTTCCAGCGATACGCGGCTGGACTTAGCAAGCTGTGCCTCACGATCCTTCAGGGTACGGTAACGTGCGATTTCCTTGGCACGGGCGCGGTCGGCCATCACGATGAATGTATCGCCTGCGTCCGGGATGCTCTCCAGGCCAAGAATCTCAACGGGCGTGGACGGACCAGCAGTCTCTATGGGGCGGCCACGGTCGTCAAACATGGCACGTATCTTGCCGAAGGTGTTCCCGACGATATAGCTGTCGCCAGTCTTGAGCGTGCCGTTCTGTACAAGAATGGACGCCACAACGCCGCGACCGCGGTCCAGTTTGGCTTCAATGACGGTACCGGCAGCCGGCCTGTCCAGGATGGCCCGTTGCACATTGGTATCGGCCACAAGGCAGATCATCTCTTCCAATCCGTCGAGATTGGTGTGCTGCTTGGCGGAAACCTGAACAAAGGGCGTGTCGCCTCCCCAAGTATCAGGCTGCAGCCCACGTTCGGCTAGCTGCTGCATTACCTTCTCAGGATTCGCGCCGGGCTTGTCGATCTTGTTCACCGCCACGATGATCGGCACCTTTGCGGCCCGCGCGTGATCAATAGCCTCCACGGTTTGCGGCATCACGCCGTCATCTGCGGCGACGACGATGACAACAATATCCGTAACTTTGGCACCGCGGGCACGCATGCGCGTAAACGCCTCGTGGCCAGGTGTATCGAGGAAGACGATCTCACGCCCGAATGCAGGAGAATCCGGGTTCTTAACGTGCACCTTGTAGGCACCGATATGCTGCGTGATGCCTCCAGCTTCGCCGCCAGCAACGTCGATTTTGTCCGTCTCGGTGGATCGGATTGCATCGAGCAGTGAGGTTTTGCCGTGATCGACGTGACCCATCACGGTGACCACTGGCGAGCGCACAACCTCAGTGAGGCCGGTAGTGTCTTCCAGCAGACCCTCAATAGCCTCATTTTCCATCTGCTCTTCGACGGTCTGTATCTTGGCGTCCGCGCCATATGCTGCGGCAACGGACTTCACCAGGTCGTTGTCAAGCGACTGATTGACGGTGACAAATACTCCACGCAGAAGCAGGGTGGCGATCAGATCCTTGCCGCGAAGTTCCAGCTTTTCAGCCAGATCTTTCACCGTGATGCCCTCGGTGACGGTAATGGTCCGCGTGATGGGCACATCGCCGCCCATGGCAACCTGCGCTCCGCCAAAGCGTGACGGCGGCGCAAAGCCCTTCATCGGGCCTTCCTTGCTCTTTTCGTAACGCTTCTTGTTTGCCGCACCTTTCTTTGCAGCGGGCCGCATGCCGGGCTTCTGCGCACCGGGCGTCCCTTCCGGGACAAGGCCCGGGGCACCTGGGCGCGGGCCGCCGAACCCTGGACGCGGCGCACCAAAGCCAGGACGTGCGCCAAAGCCTGGGCGTGCTCCGGGGCCACCAGGGCCGCCTGCCGGGGGGCCGCCTGGAAACGTCCTAGTGGGGTGCATCGGTCGACGTACGGCACCAGGGCTGGTTGCGCCTTGCCCAGTGCCAAACTGCGGTCGAGGACCGCCGGGGCCCGCAGACGGGCTGCCCGGCCTCTGGAAGATAGGACGGCGGGTTGCCTGGCCGGGCGGAGGCGGCGGCGCGGAGTACGATGGGCGCGGTCCAGTCTGCGGCATGATGACGCGCCGCGCCGCACCCAGCCCCGCAGCTTGTGAAGCGGATGAACTTCCGGGCCGGGCCTGCGACACCACTGCTTCAACCGGCGCGGATACCGGCGGAGGTGCTGAAACGAGGGCGGGAGCGGTGGGCTGCGCCACAACCGTTGCCGGAGCGGCGTTTGCGGGCGGTCGCGCCACAACGACACCGGCCGGAGGTGGCGTACTGGCAATTGCGGGCCGCTCTGCCGGGGCACCAGGCCGAACCACAACGCCAGCAGGCGGACGGGACGCGATGGCTGGCGAGGGTCGCGGCGCAGGCTGCACGATTGCCGGTGCTTGCCGAGGCTGCGGAATCACGCGGCGTGGCGTATCTCCGCTTGCCGGGCCTGACCCCTCGATTCTCGGCTTCGCGAGATTCAGGGTCGGCATTACGGGACGTGCGTTGGGCGCACGAGGTGGCGCGACGGCAGGTGACGGCGGCGGAACGGCAGGGGTCTGCTCCGGTGTGACTGCAGGATGGACCGGTTCCGGGGCTGACGCCCCGAGCCGTGGTGGTGCAAACTCCTGGACAGGAGCGGAAGTGGCTGCGGCTACAGGCTGCTCCGCTGGTTTTGGCGAAGCTACGGCAACCACGGCAGGACGGGACGGGACGGGTACCTGGGCGGCACGGACCTGAAAGGCTTGTTCTGCTTGCTTCCGTTCCAGAATCGCGCGCGCCACGTCGCCCGGCTTGGACGCCCTGGATAGGTCGACCTTTGGCTTGTTCTCCGCTGCGGCATTCACGGAACGCGAAGACGTGCGGCTGGTACCGTTGCCCCGTAGATGCGTACGGACCTTTGCCGCCTCGTCGTCCTCGATGGAACTCGAGTGCGTCTTCTTCTCGGTGACTCCGACCGCCGTAAGCGCGTCAAGAATTTCCTTGCTCTTGACCTCAAGCTCACGTGCCAGATCATTGATGCGTACTTTGCTCATCCGCCCTCGTTACTCCCAACCCTCTGCTAGCTGTTCATGGCAGCTCCACTCCAGAAGGAATCAAATCCTGTACATCTATTATTGCGCGAAAGTGCAGGTAATGCGCTCTCAAAGGTCACTCCGAAAGCGGTTTGCGGGAGGGCGGCAGTCACATCGCCCTCCCACATGGTTTTAGCCGCGAGTGTTCTCATCCGGATCGATGGTCTCGTTGCCGGTCTCTTCCGTCTGCACGGCAAGATCGTCCACTGTTTGGTTGTCCATCTCAATGCCAGCCTCGCGCACATCGGCATCGCTGCCAAAGCCGTCCAGTTCGCTCTCCGCATCTTCGCGTGCCAGCAGCTCGTCGGCGGACTCTTCCACCTCAAGCGGCTCCTCGCCCTCTATCCCGCGCTCCGCGATGATTGCTTCCGGTGTTTTGCCCATGGAACTCTCCTCTGTCAAATTCCCGTCTTCGGATCCCGGATCGTTTGCGTCCGCCGCCAGCAGAAGCGTCTCACCCGCTTCCGATCCTTTGCCTTCCGATGCTGGATCGTAGGGCCTGCCGTCCGCTTGTGTAGGCGTTTCGTGCGACACAGAAGAATCAGATGCCGTGTTATTGCCCAGCGACGCGGCAAGCGCGCTTACGGGCTGCGCGGGACGCTCCTCGCCTTCCTCGTATTGACCGAAGTAGTGCCGCACGGCCACGGAGATGCGGTCCACTGACTTGTCGCCGATGCCCGGCACCTCGCCGAGCTCCTCCGCCGTCATATCCGCCAGATGCTCCACCGTGGTGATGCCGGCCGCGACCAGCTTCTCCAGCACCTGATCGCCGAGTTCTGTCACCTGCTCAATCGGTGTCTGCGGTCCGCCGGTCATGGCCGCCATTGCCTGCTCAACCTCCTGGCGCTTCTCCTCTTCGCTCTTGATATCGATCTTCCAACCAAGCAGCTTCGCGGCCAGGCGCACGTTCTGTCCCTTTTTACCAATCGCAAGTGAAAGCTGTGTGTCATCCACGATGACTTCCAACTGCTTTTCGCCAAGATCGGCGATCGACACGCGCGCGACTTTCGCGGGCTGCAAAGCTTTTTCCGCAAAGGTGGTGATCTCTTCGGAGTACTCGATGATGTCGATCTTTTCTCCGCGCAGCTCGCGGATAATCGACTGCACGCGCATGCCCTTCATGCCCACGCAGGCACCCACCGGGTCCACATCTTTGTCGCGCGAGATGACGGCGATCTTGGTGCGTTCACCGGCCTCGCGCGCGATGGCGCGGATCATCACCGTGCCGTCGTAAATCTCAGGCACCTCGCTCTGAAACAGCGTCTGCACCAACGACGGCGCGGCCCGGCTGACGATTACCTGCGGTCCCTTGGCAGCGCGATCCACGCGCAGCAGAGCCACGCGGATGCGCTCGCCCACGCTGAACTGCTCCAGGCGCGATTGCTCGCGCTTGGGCATGCGCGCCTCGGCCTTGCCCAGGTCGAAGATGACGTCCATCGGCTCCACGCGCTTGACGGTGGCGTTTAGAATTTCACCGACGCGGTGGTTGTACTCGTTGAAGACGGTGTCCCGCTCCGCCTCACGTACCTTCTGAAAGATGACCTGCTTGGCCATCTGCGCGGCGATGCGGCCCAGTGGCGAGGTGTCCTTGTAAAAGCGCAACTCCGCGCCCTCTTCCACTTCGGGGGCCATCTCGCGCGCATCCGTCAGCGTCAGGATGTTTTCGGGGTCCTCGATCTCGGCGTCATCAGCAACGACGGTCTTGTAGACGTAGGCGCGAATCTCGCCGGTGTTCTTGTCCAGCTCGGCGCGCATGTTTTCCTGTGTCTTGTAGTATTTGCGCGTGGCCAGCGCGATGGCGTCCTCCACGGCACCCACTACAATTTGCGGGTCAATGCCCTTGTCGCGGCTCATCGTCTCAATTGCTTCGTACAGTGCGCTTGCCATTCTTGTTCCTCTACCTTCTATTCAGTTGCCGAATGCATTCCGCAGTTTGCGTTTGTGAGTTTGGTTGTGAGTCTCAAGCAGTCCGGAGACGCTTTCACAACTCCAAACTCAACGCGCAGTTGTGAATTTCTGGTTGTGAGTCTCCAAGCAGTAACTCCATACTCGCTGTCTAAATTTCCGCGACCAGATTTGCTTTCTCGATGTCGCGCAGCGGGATCTCGACGACCTCGGGAGGCGGCTCCACGCCTTTTTTGCGTTTGCCCCGGTGCTTCGCAGCGGATAAGTCCAGCCTCACCACGCCATCCGCGAATCGCATACGGCCCGTGAGCACCCTGGAGCCGTGCACGGGCGAAAACAGCTTCACCGTAACCAGAAATCCCTGGAAACGCTGCCAGTCCGCCTCACGCCGCAGCGCGCGCTCAATGCCCGGTGAGGAGACTTCCAGCACATACTCCGCGCTGCCTGGAACCAGGTCTTCTACATCGAGCAGGGTTCCAAAGTCCTGCGCAAACAGCGCGCAATCCTCATGCGTCACGCCGGAGAGCGCCTCAACGGGTACACCGCTGGGCAAACCGGAGGAAGCGTCCGGGTTTGCGGCTGCCGCTTTCAGGGCCTCACGCCCCGCGGCATCCTTCTCCACATAGACCCGCAGAGCACGTGCTTTGCCGACGCCGGTAAACTCCACACCCACCACCTCCAGCCCATGACTGGAGGCCACGCGGTCAGCCGCGGCGCGAACGTCATCCAACTGCACTGCCACCTTTTGTCCCTCCCGCCTGACGTCCCGTCCGGAAAAAAGCGCAAGAAAAGGCGGGCTCTCGCCCACCCAGTCGATCCGCAGCCCTAAATGCCTGCCGGAGAACTTTGCCTGCACGATCACTGTACCGCGAAGAAAGCGCGAAATCAAGCCTGCCAACGTTGCGCTGACGGCTGGAGCCGCCTACAATCTCACGAACTATATGCTTGTGAGTGCACTTCCCGAAGCTCTGACCTTCGACGATGTTCTTCTGGTTCCCGCCTACTCTGAAGTCGTTCCCGCCCAGGTCAGCACCGCCACGCGGCTGACCGCCCGCATCACGCTGAATGTGCCGCTGCTTTCCGCTGCCATGGACACTGTCACGGAGTCGCGTCTGGCCATTGCCATGGCACAGGCGGGCGGCATGGGAGTGGTGCATCGCAACCTGTCCATCGAGCAGCAGGCAAGCGAGATCGACAAGGTCAAACGCTCTGAAAGCGGCATGATCGTCGATCCCGTGACCATTGAGCCGGAGCAGCCCATCGCCGCCGCGCTGGACGTGATGCGCAAGTACAAAATCTCCGGCGTGCCCGTCACGAAGGAAAAGAAGCTTGTCGGTATCTTGACCAATCGCGACCTCCGCTTTGTGTCACGGACGGACATCCCCATCAGCGACGTGATGACGAAGGATCAGCTCATCACCGTTCCCGTAGGCACGACGCTTGAAGACGCGGAGCACATTCTGCACCAGCACCGCGTGGAAAAGCTGCTGGTGGTGAATGACACATACGAACTGAAGGGCCTGATCACCGTCAAGGACATCCAGAAAAAGCTGAAGTACCCGCACGCCAGCAAGGACTCGCAGGGACGGCTCCGCGTCGCTGCCGCCATCGGTGCCACCGGCGATTTCCTGGAGCGGGCCGCCGCGCTTGTCGATGAGAACGTGGATGCGCTGGCCATCGACAGCGCGCACGGTCACAGCAGCCGCGTGCTGGATGCGGTGCGCCAAGTCAAGCAGCGCTTCCCGGATGTGGACCTGCTCGCCGGGAACATCGCCACCTACGACGGCTGCATCGCGCTGATCGACGCCGGCGCGGACGCGGTAAAGGTCGGCATCGGTCCCGGCTCCATCTGCACCACGCGCATGGTCACCGGCGCGGGCATGCCCCAGGTGACGGCCATCAGCGAAGCCTACCGGGCGGCAAGGGAGCGCGGCATCGCCGTCATCGCGGATGGCGGCATCAAGTATTCGGGCGACATTACAAAAGCCATCGCCGCCGGTGCCGGCGTCATCATGATTGGTTCGCTCTTTGCCGGCGTGGACGAGTCGCCGGGCGAGACCATCCTGTATCAAGGCCGGTCCTTCAAGACGTACCGCGGCATGGGCTCGATCTCCGCCATGGCGCAGGGATCAGGCGAGCGCTACTTCCAGGGCCGCGACGAGATGGCGGCCAGCAGCGATCCCGTCCGGTCCATCACCTCACCCGAGCCGACGCAGAACAATCGCCTGAACAAGTTTGTGCCCGAGGGCATCGAAGGCCGCGTGCCCTACCGTGGACCTCTGAGCGACATGGTGTACCAGCTCGTCGGCGGGCTGCGCAGCGGCATGGGCTACCTGGGCTGCGGCACGATACCTGAACTGCAGGAGAACGCGCGCTTTGTCCGCATCAGCGGCGCGGGCCTGCGCGAATCGCACGTCCACGACGTCATCATCACCCGCGAAGCACCGAATTACCACGTGGAGTAATCGGGCAACATTGTTTCACGTGAAACATTCCAGGAAACACGACAGCCTCTCCGAAGTTCGCTTCCGTAGAGTGAATAGATTTTGGAGTAAAGTGCGCTCGTACTGGGCGGCATTGCAGGTGCCCCATTCATGCGCGTTCGTTGCGCATGAGTGGGTATTCGCGCGCAGTGCGAACCTTTACACCTCACCTTTCTCATCCCGCACATGACTTTGTCATGTACGGGGCACCCGTCGTACACCTCACTCCTGATCCCGCACATGACTTCGTCATGTACCGGGCACCCGTCGTACACCTCACTACTCTCCATCCCGCACATGACTT